>OZ241867.1:4800000-6579469 GCA_965203175.1 Candidatus Latescibacterota bacterium
TTGTCGTCCTGTGCAAAAAAGATACTCAACAACTGGCTGGTTTGCTCTTTATCAATCATGGTCCAAGGCTTGGACAAGGATGACTAGCGCGCTATCTTGGTCTTTCGAAGATAAAAAAGGATAGAATAGTATACGCAAGATCGCTAGCTGCGGAGGCGGCAAAGGCCAAGACAAGCTATCGCGGGAGATCAATTTTCGCTATTTTTTTACGGGTGCCGATTACGAGGGCTTGCATCTGAGCCGAGGGGGAGACCGGTCGGATGAATTGATGGCGCATATATAGCGAGATTCGCCAACACCTCGATAACGGCTAGTCTCTGCACTACAGTGCTTGGGAGAGGCTTACGGCGAAACCGTGACGGTGCAGGAACATATCATGAATCAACCGACAGCATGAGCAGCGCGGACAAGCACAACCTTGGCGAGTAAGCGAGGACTATATTCAATTCGGAAGTCTAGCGGACAGGCTGTAGAGCAAGAAAAGGAGAAATCATGGCGAAGCCGTTCCTTCGTTGGGCAGGCAGCAAGCGTCAGATAGTAAAGAGGCTATCCGAGTATTGGCCCGGAGGAAACACGCGGTATATCGAGCCGTTCGCGGGTTCCGCGTGTCTCTTCTTCGAGTTGGAACCTCGCTCTGCCCTTATCGGAGATATTAACTCTGAACTGATCGAGATGTACGAGGTAGTCCGAGAACGTCCCTACGATCTTCACGAGTCTTTGAGTCGTTGGAATAACGATCAAAACGAGTACTATCGTGTACGAAGCATGAAATCCTCGATACTAAACAATGTCGATCGAGCAGCTCGTTTCATATATCTCAACAGATTTTGTTTCAATGGTTTATATCGAACCAATGGAAGTGGCCACTTCAATGTGCCTTATGGAGGAGGCAAGTCCGGATCAATTCCTTCAATAGAAGTATTAAATGAAGCAAGTAGAGTTTTGGCTAATTCTCGATTGATTTCTGGAGACTTTGAAGAAATTTTAAGAGATGCAAAAAAAAATGATTTTATATATTTAGATCCGCCATTTTCTATGGTAGACAGGAGATCTTTTACCGAATATGCACCTGAATCCTTTAGAGAAAAAGACTTGATTCGGCTACGAGAGACAATTCACTATCTCGACAAACTTGGTGCTGTATTTCTTTTGAGTTATGCTGACTGTGATGAGGGAAAACGGCTTGCCAAAGGTTTTCCGACTTATCGAGTAGAAATCAAAAGAAATATTGCCGGATTTCCTAGCAGCCGAAGATCGGTGACTGAACTCATCGCGACGAATGCCGCTATCTAAGTGAGGGAGTTTCAATGAGCGAAGAGAGAAGCAATCATGAAGGTGTCTCAGTGATTCCGAAAGGAGAACTGATTTACCTCGGTGTTGATGAACTCCGCCCAAGTCCGCACAATCCGCGTAAGCTCTTTGATCCTGAACCGCTTGCAGCACTCAAAAAAAGTATCCAAGAGCATGGAGTACTTGTCCCACTGACTGTCTATTCTCAGCCTGGTCAGGATATATACGCGATTGTAGACGGAGAGCGCCGTTACAAATGTTGCTCCGACCTCTGCAAGGAAGGAGTCGATATAAGAATTCCAGCAAATGTTGTCGCTCCTCCCGATCCGATGGCATCCCTAATATATATGTTTAATATCCACCAGTTCCGGCAACAATGGGAACTGATGCCGACTGCACTTGCTCTGAAAGCTGTTATAGAAGAATTGGAAATAGATGACCAGCAGGAATTGACCGAACTAACTGGACTTAGCGATCCTCAAGTCGAGCGCTGCAAAATTATTCTTTCGTTTCCTGATCGATATCAAGAGCTGTCAATGGAGCATGATCCACAGGCAAGAATACCATCTAATTTCTGGGTCGAGCTTTATCCTGTATTGGAACTTGTGGAGAATCTATTACCTGGTCTAATAAAAGAGGAAGGGCGTGACGGAGTTACCGACCGTCTGATCGATAAATATCGTGATAAGCGAATCAAGAGTGTCATTCATTTCAGGCGTATACTAGAGGCATATGATGTGCAAGAAAATAAGGAGGGTGTAGAGGTCGTAGCAGACAAATTGAGAGAGTATATTTTGAGCCCGGAGATGGAGACGCGGGATACATTCGATGGATTCATTCTCGACTCAAGACGAGTCCAGAAAGCTACTCAGGCTGCAGACAGGTTCCTTAATGATCTACAAAAGGCGAAGATCGATCATGCAATAGATTATAAAGATGAGCTAATTCAAAAACTTATGAATGTACGTCAATTTGTTGATGATCTCTTAGCTAAGCTTGAAGGTGAAGATGCACCACAAGAGGAGGATGCTTGATTCTACTTAGAGCAGTCTCTTATGTCCGAGCAGCTTGGCGACTTCGGAGATACGAACCTAAAAAGGTTACCTTAAGGAGCTTGATCGAATGGACTCGACAGTTTCCAAAAGACTATCGAACTGATTTAATTCGACTAGTTGCGAACCTAAGGTTTATCTCAGAAAAAGAGACTATAGGGTACCTTGTTGATTTAAATCAGAAGGTTCTTTGTGCCTTACAAAAAGATGGTATAGATATCCGTAACGTCATATATGTTTCAACCAGCACAGCGGGAAGTAGCAGTAGTGTTATGTTAAGCCTACTGCGCGATCATGCAAATCTCGAACAACGAGGAGCAACGTTGCTGCACTATGGTGAAGCAATGAAGATTCAGCGATATACTAGGAAACTCAAACGTGGTGCAATCGTGTATGTCGATGACTTCGCGGGAACGGGAAAGCAGTTCATTCGATCACGTCGAGACGTAGCAGAATACGTTGTCGGTGTATTCTCGGAGTTCTTCTTGCTCCCATGTATCTGTGAAGAGGCACAGTCAAAAATCGAAGCTGCCGGCATAAAACCGCTGAGTGGGTTTATTCATAAAAAATCCGAACGTCCGTTTCTTGATAATTGTGCCTTTCTAAAGCCAAAACAGCGCAAAAGACTTTTGATGTTGTCCCACAAGTATTGGAATGAGAAAATCGCCCTCGGTTTTAGTGGTTTGGCAACCAATGTTGTCTTTTATCGTACCACACCAAATACGACGCCACTAATTTTTCGGGGGAAACGTGGTCAGGCACCTGTCTTCGGAGTTATTCCTAGGTACGACGACCAGTAGACTTGCCCAGATAATACCACGTAAGTATGCGTTTTTAAAGACCTCATCGAAGTCACCCTGCCACTCGATGCGACCAACGCCATGTTGGCACGAGAGAAGTAGATTCTTCGACACGGACATCCGAGCACGCTGTATCTGTGATGGGCACGGTGGTCGTTGGATTCTATACGAGCGGCGATTTAGGAGTTTTTCCAAGGCTTGGGCCAAATAACTGTCGTCCTATCTTGATCTTTAGTCGTCCAAAAATCGGCACGTGGACAGAGCACTAGGCACCACCAACTCGGCCAACCCAAAGGAGCAAAGACGTGGACAAATACCTCTATACGGTCTCAGAAGAAGAAAAATACTACTTCGACCTGCGCGGCTACCTAGTCGTCCGCAACGCCCTCACCGCCGAGGAAGTAAGCGAGTGCAACGCCGCCATCGACCACTTCGCCGACCAGATCTCTGCTTATCCCGGCACCCTCGCCCGCGGCTCAAGCGCGCTGCAAGGCACGACCAGCCGCCAGCAGCTCACCGGCATGCTCGGTTGGCCGTCCCCCTACCGCGAACCCTTTCGCCGCCTGCTGGTCCATCCCACCATCGTCTCTCGCCTCAACGAATTCAGCGGCCCGGGCTTTCGTCTCGATCACGGCCCCCTACTCATCAGCGCCACTGAGGGCACCGAAGGGCACTACCTACACGGCGCAGGCGAGCCCTTTAGCCCCGCCACTTGGTATCACCAGCAAAACGGCAAAATCTACTGCCGGGGCATCACCGTGGCTTGGCAACTGACCGACTGCAACCCCGGCGACGGCGGCTTTGCCGTGATCCCCGGAAGCCACAAAACCTGCGAGCCGACCCCGCCCGAGATCCGCTCGCTCGCAGAGTACGGAGAATTGGTCGTCCAACCCGCCATGCGCGCCGGCGACGTCCTCTTCTTCGCCGAGACCGCCACCCACGGCACGCTGCCGTGGAAGGGCAAGACGCAGCGGCGCTCCGTGCTCTACAAATACGCCTCCCGGGGCGCGGCCCGAGCTACGGGCAAATACTTCACTCCACAGGCGCGCTACGGCGCTTGGATCGACGAACTCACGCCCGAACAACAAGCCGTCCTGTACGGACCAGGCGTCCACCACAAGGACCTGCCCCTGCTGGAATCCGACGGCCAAAAAACTTGGATTGCGGAGGGCTAAAATGGATGCGCGCGAATGCTATTTCTGGGATCTCACCGGCTATCTGATCGTCCGCAATGTCCTCACCGCCGAGGAATTAAGCGAATGCAATGCCGCTATCGATCACTGCATGGACCAGATGCAGCAAAGCCCCGACAATGGCGGTGCCCGAGGAGAGTCTAACGCGCTTCAAGGCACTGGCCAACAGACCCTCCCCAACCTGCTCGAATTGCCCCATCCCCACTGTGAACCCTTCCGCCGCCTGCTGGTGCATCCCCAAGTCGTCTGCCGCCTCAACGCAATGTGCGGCAAAGGCTTCCGCCACGACCACGGACCCTGGGTCTCCTACAGTCCCAAGGGAACCGAGGGCCTCATCCTGCACGGGGCGGGCGAACCCCACAGACCCTACGTGGCCTACCACCACCAGAACGGCCAGTTCTACTGCGCTGGCGTCACCGTGACCTGGCAGTTAGCCGACTGCAAGGCCGGCGATGGTGGTTTTGCCTGCGTGCCGGGCAGCCACAAAGCCAAATTCCCCATGCCTGCCGGCGTGCGCTCCTGCGACGAGCCACTGGACGTGGTCCACCAGCCCGCGCTCAAAGCCGGCGATGTCATCTTCTTTATGGACGGGGCCCAGACCCACGGCACCCTACCCTGGAAAGGCGAAGCGCCGCGCCGCTCTGCACTCTACAAGTACGCGAGCCGCACGGCCACCCGCTCTGGCGTCTCCATCGAGTTAGCCGAACCGGAAGTCTATTGGGACGAGGCTATCGTAGAGGGTATGACACCCGAGCAACGCGCCGTCATGTACGGCCCCTGTTCCAGTATCTCCCAGAAGCTACATTTGCAGGTGGAGGCCGACGGCAACGTTGTGCTCGTCAAGTAAATTTCTCAGCAGAGGCGATTATGCTCACTGACGCACAGATCTACCATTTTGCCGTGCACGGCTGGGTGCTACAGAAAGCCGTGTTCAGTCCAGAAGAATGCGAGGCTTTTAAGGCAGCGCTAGACCGGCTTTACGCGACCGACGTCTCGACCATGGTGCATAAGGACACCGACGACATCAAAAACATCGACAATATGGTCAACCACGAGGCCATCTTCCGCGAGTGGATTGTTCACCCGAAGATTTTGCCGGTTTTGAAACAGCTCTTGGGCACGCCTCCGCGCTTTGAGTGCTGCCACGCCATGATCAAGTTGCCCCATCCCGCACGCCAGAGCGAATGCAGCTCTTTGAGCGATCCTGCGCAAATGTCGTGGCATCGGGGTATCCGTCCCAAATACGGCATTGTCCCGGCGAACAACCACCCCTACATCAACACTACCTTCCTCAACAATATCACGTTTCTGACGGATGTAGGTCCGGACGATGGTGGGACTATGATCTTGGACGGTTCACATCAGATCGAGGCGCAGGATTGGCGTCAGATTTTTGATCCATCCTCAGTAGTGCAGATTGCGGCTGACGCTGGGGATGTGTTGCACTTCACGGAAGCGCTCGTCCACACCGGAGTGCCCATCCTGTCGGAGCGCACTCGCTACACCATGTTCTACGGGTTTACGCCGCCTTGGATGCAGTGCTGGCCGGGATGCTCGCCTACCCCAGAGGCTATTGAGGCTTGCGAAGGGGAACTAAAGGAGATTCTGGGGGCGCGGACCGGGTACATGGGCCAGTACAGCCCTGAGTAGCGCCCATTAAGAAACCGTCTGCAAACTCCACTGCTCGCACCCGGCAAAAGGCATGTGCTCCCCCTCGACGTACTGCGGCCGCGGCGCGTACTTATTCCCTACATCGGGCATCACGTCACCCCGGCACATAATGCACGGACTGCGATCCACAGTGACTCTGGTGCTGGTCGGAATGTAGCGCAGGGTAAGCCCGACCCGCCATTGATCCGAAGTGTTGGTATTGGACCCGTGAATGATACTGGGGTGGTGGATGGAAATATCCCCCGCCTCCAGTTCTAGATCAACGGCATCAGCGTCGTCGATCTGGTCGGGATGGATGCCGACGCCAAGGACGTACTTATCCCTATCGAGATCGACCATCTCGCTGCGCTTGAGCAGGCGCTTGGTATGCGTCCCCGGCAAAACCCGCATACAGCCATTGGCCACCGTCGAGTCCGTGCCGGCCACCCATAACGTGGTGACTTCCATCGGCTCCAAAGGCCAGTACGAGCCGTCCTGATGCCACTGCACGGCTTGGCCGGTACTGGGTTTTTTGGCGATATAATGCGCCGCAAACATGGCCACATTGGGCCCGAGGAATTGCGCGGCAATATCGACCAACCGGTCGTCGGTGACTAGGCGGTGCATAAAGGGATCATTCACCATTAGTTCGTGGTGCAATTGCTCGGGGCGCGTGCCCGGATTCTTTTTAACTAACCAGTGTACGTGCTCCACGGTCTCAGCGGCTAGCTCCGCATCAATGGCCTTGCGGGCAATGCAAAAGCCCTGCTCGTCGTATGCTTGGCGCAGTGTTGTTTCCATTCGCTCTCTTGCCCTCCTAGGCTCGCCACGCCGGATGGGTAACATGCAGCAAATAGGCCCGTTTCGGCACGGTGATAATCGTCTGCGTACCCTTCTCAATATAACCCAAGTCACCTACCTCGTACTGCACCGGCTCCTGATCCGCGACTTGGATCTCCAAGTGCCCCTCCAACATGAAAAAGACCTCGTCGTAATCAAAGGTCCACACCAACCGGCTGGCCTCTAGATACTCGGTAAAACCGGCCGACAGTTTGTTGCCGACGCCAACAATGGGATCGGAAACCTGCACCGTGGCACCGGGCACGTCAAAAGCGGCTAAATTTCTCTGGTCCTTCTCGACTTTATAGATCATGACGCACTCCTAGTTCTTTTTATACAACTTGAATTTCGCCATATTTCCTTCGCTCATGGCGTGTCGCTCTCCGGTCAGATGTGATAGAGTAACGTACGGGAATTCCGTAGTTGCACCAACAAGGGCACTCGCCTCCCCAAGTGCCTAGGCCATAGGAGCTAGCCGCTTTGTCCCACCCATCCATTCCTCCGACCACAGCCCAAGTCCTGGGACTACCCCCCCAGGACTTGACCCCTTTCTTCGCTGACCGCCCCTGTGCCCAAGCCCTAGAACGACTCGAAATCCTGGCCGCCTGGATGGCCAAGATAAATACCCAAAACCACGACGGCGTGACCTTGACCCCGGCCTTGGTGGAACATCTGTCCAGCGGCGATATCCACGCCCGCATCGCCGATTTGGACCAGCGGCGCCGGGCGACCAATCTGGGCCAATTTGACCCGGACGACCTTTTACAGCGGGAACTGGAGTACCGGCGCTACGCCTCCGAGGCAAGACGCCAGCCGACCTGGCCTCAGGACGAAGTCGAACAACGGCGCGCCTTTGACGCTTTGGAGTTCCTTCCGCCCCAGCAGGAGGAGGATTGCCGCCTGACCGACCAGGACTGCCTCGAAGTCCAGCGGGCGGCCTGGGAGGCGCGCGGCCTACTCGATTTCTTGCGCCATTTCCGCGCCCATACCCAAAGGCCCATCGTCGTGGTCGGCAACGAGCGCTACGGCCGCCTCTTTGTCGTCGAGCCCCTAGAGCCGCATTTGGCCGACGACTTTGCCGTGCGCTACGAGCGCACCCCCTCACACCTCTCTATGCGCCTGACCGTGCCCCACTATACCGAGCGCTTTCAGCGCAATGGCTTTGCTCCCGAGTTCATGCGCCACTTGAGCGCCCACATGCCCCACGTGGTGCTGGTAGACGTGTGCAGTCCCCGGGGCACTGAGCGCTATACCAAAGTCCCCCGAGGCATCCGCGATCTGGTCAATTGGTTCATGGTCTTCAACCACCTCCGCGCCCAGGGCGACCGCAGCCAGTACCAGGATCAGAGCGGCCTACCTCATCACTTGCTCGACGAGTTGGAAAAATGGTACGAGTTTGTCGTCGTGCGGCGGCGCATTGGCCCGTGGATCGAACCCGGTCCGACCTACGCCATCAGTCACTGGGCTCCCGAACTGAAAGAGGAAGTACTCATGGGTGATCTGGCCGTCCCCCGGCGGCCGGCCACACCCGGCGACGAGCCCCAGGTCATTTTGGCCAATCCCGCTCTGTATCGCATCGAAGGAACGGACCTGCCCGAGTTCATGCGCCGCACCCAGCCTTATTACTTCAACGACCCAGAGAAGCGCATCCGCGAAGAGATTGTCCCCGGTTTTGGCACCCACGGCTTCGAGACCCGCGTGCGGGGCTGTACCACGGATCAGTACGTGGCCGCGGTGCAGCGCGCTATGGGTCAGGCCCTGCAAAGGTGCGAGTCTAGCTAGGCATGATCCGCTGCCGACTCACAATTACTTCGCCCCTGCCCGGCGATTGGGGCCGCATTCCCTTTTCACCCGTCGTCGACTTTGACCGTCTCATTGCCCAGGCCGGCGTCCAAGGCGTACTCGACCCCAATTCCATTGTCGTAGTCGATCTCGCTAGCGGTACACCCGTCGCTTTTGCCCGCAGCGAGGACCTAGCCTACGGCGATCGGGGCCGCATTGAGTGGACCATAGACGAGCCCGACCATATTGAATATGAAATCCGCTTTGCCACGGCCGATTGCCGGCCAGCACTAGTGCCGCAGTCCTACGTCCCCTTGGTGGGCAACGGCGACCTGCTCTGCTACAACGCCCCTGACCCGCGCCCCTTGGTCCTGAGCAATTCCCTGCATCTAATCGACCTGAGCGGCGACGGCTTGGCCGACTTAGTGGGCTGCTGGAATTACTACCACCGTCCCGGCGCGCCCGTAAGCGGCTTGGTCTGCTGTCCGCGCATTGGCACCGCAGAGGACTTGCTCTTTGGCGATATGGCGCGCCTGCGCTATGTCGAGGACGGCGAATTAAAGCACTTTCCCGGAGTGTACGTGCGGGTCGCCTTTGCCGATATGGATGGCAACGGGCTGGTCGACTTGGCCTTTGCCGACCGCAGTTGCAGTCAGGTCGCCTTCTTTCGCAACACGGGGCAACGCGACGAGGGCAACCTGCCGCTTTTTGCCCCCTACGGCTCTATTGAGACCCCTTTTGCGACCATTGAGCACTTGCTTCTGCAAGATATCACCGGCAACGGCGCGGTCGATTTAGTGGTCAACGGCCACCTCATTGCCAATCTCGCGGCCCCCGGCGCTCCCTTCCGACCCAGCCCACCCCAAGACTTGGGCAGCGGCCCGCACATTGCCTTTCTCGACCTAGATGGCGACGGCCGTTTGGAACTGATCGGCCTAGACGCCTACCCACCCCCAGACCAGCCGCACGCGCTCCACTGGCGCGGTCTCACTGGCACCAACCCCATTCAGTACGGCCCGCCCCAAGCCCTGCCCAACATACCCGACGTCGCGGACTGCACCCAACTGGCCGCCAGCCAGGAGCCACACCCCGGCCTCCTGTTGCAGTGCAACACCTATCAGCATCTAGTCTTTTACGAATTGACCGGTCCCGGCCAGCTAGTGAGGCGCGGCCCTCTCCAAGCCCCATCGCCCCCGGTCTCTTGGAGCGATCAGGCCTGGCCCTGCGCGGCGGACTGGGACAGTGACGGCGTTTGGGATCTGGTCATTGGCGGTGGCTATGGCTGGCCGCGTCTAGTGCACAACCGGGGCGACAACCAGCGTCCCGCCTTTGACGAACCGCAATTGATCCCCTCCTCCGAGGGCCCCATCCGGGTGCTGCGCGGCGATTTGCTGGGCGGCGATCACTGGCACAATATGGGCTACCCCTATCCCGTGCTGGTCGATTGGGACGGCGACGGCCTGCTCGACCTGATGCTGCCCAATGAGACCAACCGCATTATCTGGCATCGAAATATAGGTACTGACAAAGTCCCTTATTTTGGGCCGCGCCAATTCATCGAAGTGGAAGGCTTCCCCGACTCGCCCCAGACCCGAGCCGAATCGGGCCTTTTGAGCGCCGACCCCAACTTGCCCAATCACCCCTACCCAACCGATCCCCGCTCGCCTTTCTTCTGGCGCACTGGCGCTGCTTTTGCCGACTGGAACGGCGACGGCCTAATGGATTTTATCACTCACAGCTATCAGCGCCAAGCCACGCTTTTTGTTCAGTACATGCACGACGATGGTCAGCCGAGGGTCAGAGCGGCGGGCCCAGTGCTATTGGAGGACGGCCGCCCCATTGACGATAGCCTTGTCGGGAGGCAAAAACACTGGACCGAATCCTTCCGCGCCTGCGACTGGGACGGCGATGGCTTGATCGATCTCATCTACAATCTCGCCGGCACGGGCGAGATCTACCTCTTGCGCAATGTCGGCTCACCGCAAGAGCCCGTCTTTGCGGCCCCCCGGCAATTCAAGTGCTACGGCACCCCCATTGCCTGTACCATCCACGGCCCCAGCGCCTGGGCCGGCGATCTCAACGGCGACGGCAAGCCCGATCTCTTGGCCTGCGTCGAGTGGAGTGTGTATCCCTTTTTCGCCCACGCCGCCCTAGAGATGGACCGCCATCCGCAATATCGGATCGAATTGGTGGGGTCGGTAGGAGAGCGGTGTCGCTGAAGAGAAATCCTATGGAAAAAAAATGGCGTTTGGTCCGTGTCGCAGTGGCCGTATTCTCGATCTGCGGTGCAGGAGAAGTCGGCACCGAGACCAGAGAGTGGACAGCAGCAGAGGTAGACAGTGCTTTTGTAACGGTGGATCTGAGCGCGTACTACCACGGCAGATTCATCGGCACGGATATGGGAGACGGGTACGGGATTGCCGAGGGGGAATTGCCCGAGGCGAACGCGCACATCGAGGTCGGGGGCATTCCCTTTCACATCGGCGACCGGGAGCGCGGGGACCACTTGGACGTGGGCTTGGCGCGCTGGCCCGACGTGGAACGGGATCCGGTGGGATTCTATTCGCACTACAAGCCGGCCTATGACGGAGATCCCGAATGCCCAGTGGTGCACATCCCCCGGCAAAATTATTCTGGATTGTACCTCCTGTGCTTTGCCGACGCCGACACGGCAAAGACGCCCGTGGTGTCGTTCAGACTGGGATTACACGACGGCAACGGCATCCTCTTCGACAGCGCCATAGAGGTACCCCGGTGGAATGGACCAGGCAACGAGTGGGTCGTGACACAGGTGCCGCTGCGCCTGATCGGGGCAACCGGCGAAGAGCAAGGCCACCTCTTTGTAGTCAAGGCACCGCTGCGCTCAGGCGACACCCAAGACATCGTTGCCGAGGGAGCGCATCTGGATCTGGAACTGACCAAGGAATTGCACGTGGCCGTGCGCAATCCCGACCCAGCTCGCTTCCGCAAGCGGGCGCTGGGCCGTCCCAGCGCCGTGCGCGTACTAGGCCTCACGCTTGCTGTAGCACCGGTGCAGATGCGGGTGGAATCCGACGAAGTGGGCAATATATTTGTCGCGCCACAGGTGCCGGCCTTCACTATCGCCCTGCGCAACGCCACGGCCGAGGTGCGACAAACTCGAGTCGAGGCCGTGGTGACCGATTATTACGGAGCGGAGAGCCGGACGCGGGAAAATCTGCGCCTAGCACCTCTGGCTGCCGACACCCTGCGCCTCGAATTGCCGCAGGAAAAGCGCGGTTATTTCGCGGCGGTCTTCCACCTCTTCGACAGCGCCTCAGACGCGTTGCTGCAACGCCATACGACCTTTGCACTCCTACCCGAGGACCGACGCCAGGCGACCTATGCGGACTCGCCCTTTGGCACCTGGTGTTTTGGCACGGGGCACCGGGGCACCACCGTAGACCGGGCCGGACCACTGATGTACAAGGCGGGGATAAGGCGCACCTTGGGCGCGTACGGTTATGAGGCCCTCAAGAAATACGGCCTGACGCGCGGCCAGCACAGCAGCATCGTCGGCACGCATAAAGTCGGTGAAAGCGATCTGGAAGGTCTGCGCCGGACCTTCGCCCAGTGGCCCGACACGCGCCAAGCCCTGGTTTTCCACGAGAGCAATATCGGCCCGCTGAAGACCCATCCAGGTTTTATCATAGGCACCCAGCCCGCCCCACTGGATTCGGCGACCCAAGCCGAGCTCGAGCGACGCTGGGTAGCAGCGACTACGGCCAGCGCCGCGGTGCGCCGCCTCGACCCAGACATGGAACTGGTCTTCGGCAATATGGTGCAGCCAGCGATCGAGCAATACTTGGCGCGCGGTTATCCGCGCCAGTACATCGATCGCTTGGGCGAAGAGTCGCCCGGCTTCATGCGCATGCCCGAACGCCAGCCCGAAGTGGCCGGCTTCTCCAGCCTGTGGTGGATGAAGGAGATGGCACGGCACTACGGGTACGGCGATGTCGGTCTGGCTGTCTCGTACGAGTGGATGTACCACTCGACCAACCCCGGCAATCTCGACCAGCGCACGGCCGCCGCCTACAATGTGCGCGACTGCCTGCTGGCACTCGCCTACGGCGTGCCTCACGTCAACCCAGCGCTGGCCTACGACGTGGCCAACGCCTATTACTTCTCCAACTGGGGCGCTTCCGGCCTGTGCCACCGCCCGCCCGAGCTCAACCCCAAACCCGGGTACGTGGCCTACGCTACCCTGACGGCGCAGCTCGACCAAGCGCGCTTCTCGCGCAAATTGGCTACGGGCTCGACGAGCGTCTTTGCGCTGGAATTCGCCCGGGCAGACGGGCAGAAGGTATATGCCCTGTGGACCATTCGCGGCGAGAGAGAAATCATCCTGTCCGTGCGCGAAACGGAGGTCGCCGCGGTGACGGATGCCATGGGCAACGCTGCGCCCGTGGCGAGCAAGGCCGGCGAGGTCGTGGTGGTTGTGGATAATTCACCGCGCTACCTCAGCGGCGTCGAAGTCATGGCCGTGCGCGCCGGCACTGGGCGTTATGCGGCAGCGCCCGGCCCAGATGCCGTCCTCCTGCACGAACTCGACGACCCCGGTACTTGGCGGGTGAGCGCGCGCCAAGACACGACCTTCGAGAATTACACTTGGGACGTGGTGCGGCGTCCGGGGCGTTTTTCCTGGAGCGCGGTGCAGGACAGCGAGCGCGGTGCGGTCGCACGGGTGGCGTTGGCCGGTCCGCAAGGGGGACCGGACGTGGCGGCCTATTACAACTTCTGTGAGATGAGTGAAGCCGTCGTCCTACCGGGGGCTCCGCGCCAAATCGGCCTGTGGATCTACGGCAATTCGAGCTGGAGCCGCATCGTCTTTGCCCTAGAGGACGCCGAGGGCGAAGAGTGGGTCCACCTGGGCGCCGAACTCAACGGCCGCGCCGACTGGAACACCAACGACAGCGAGAGCACGTCCTTTGTCAATTTTGACGGCTGGCGCTACATGGGTATCGACCTGCCGGGCGAATACCCGTTTGAGCGCTACCAGTGGCCGCGCAAGTGCAATTGGCGCGCCACCGGCGGCAATGGGCTGGTCGATTACCCGCTGCGGCTCAAAGGTTTCTTCGTGCAGTTGCGCGAAAAGCTGGTGTACGTCGACGAGATGGTACCGGCGCAGAGCCGACACCTACTGCTCGACGATCTGATGTGTTCTTACTGATCTACTCGACTCTTCGCCGATGGATTTGTCACTCTATTTCCCGTGGAAACGAGAATCCGTGAAAATGAACACCGCGGATCCCGGCGCTTCAACCTCCAAAATTTCGGTGCCAGTCCAGCTGCACTGAAGATCAGTTGCAGACTGGAGTCGTCTCCCGGAGCAGTGAGCGGATTGTTCACTATGGCATTTTTCAATACTTTGGCTGCTGACGCGACCCCCAATGCCGGAGCTTCTCCAATGAAAGTCCTCGTACGCCAGCGCGATCTCTCCGACGACTACCTGCGCTTCGCCGTGCAGATCGGAGCGGACGGCATCGATATCCACAACGCGGAAAGCCTACCTGGGTTTGCCGAGCAGGGCTACCCGCACTTAGAGGAATTGCGCATACTGAAAGCCCGAGTCGAGGCAGCCGGACTACACATCTACCGCGTCACCCCGGCCGAACCAATCCGCTTCCTGAGCGGCGAGCCCGGTGGCGAGGCGCAGCTCGACGCCCTGTGCACGGCGATCGAGATCATCGGGCGCGTGGGCATTCCATTCATGTCGATGCCCGTCCATCTGGCGCAGACGCCGGCGTACCGGCACCACAATCCGGGCTACCGCGGCGGCTACACCAAGGTCCATCGGGGTGGCTACCGCATGGGTGCTTTCGATGCCGAGCGCCTGCGGCAAAGCCTCGCCGCCGATCCCATTGAGCCTTTCGACCCAGAGGAGCACTGGCAACGCTGCGTGCACATGTACGAACGGCTCGTACCCGTGGCCGAGGCCTGCGACGTGCGGCTCATCATCCATCCCTCCGACCCACCCCTGCCCGATAGCGAACTCTCCCCCCGGCGCTGGACAGACATCTTAGATGCAGTGCCCAGCGACCACAGTGGTCTGCTCTACTGCATCGGCACCCGCTACGAAGCCCTCGGGGACGGCGTTCTCGACGACATCCGCCACTGGGGTCGGCAGGGAAAAATCTTCCACACCCACTTCCGCAACGTCCAGGGGACAGTGCCCGGCGGCGGGTACGCCGAAGTCGGACTAGACGACGGCGACATGAATATGTTTGCCGTGCTCGAAACGCTGCGCGAGGTAGGTTTCAACGGCGGCTTGCAAATGGATCACCTGCCGCACTACGACGACGACGGCGAACAGCGCGCGGCCACCGCCTTTGCCGTGGGTTATACAAAGGCGTTGCTCCAGGCTCTCGATGGGCTGGCGTCATTTGCGCCAAAGACTACATCAGCCGCAAATCGTCCGCATGAGGTCGAGTCATCCTGATTCCCGGCAACACCCCATCTTACGCCGGGGCCGCCGTCGCACCGGGCTTGCCAGCCACCAAGGAGATCCGACGTGAAGGTGGCTAGTGTCGAACTCACGAACCTCGACGTGCCATTCGAGCAGTATGCTGGTCAGCACCTGCAGTACTGGATTGCGCCGTGGCGGATCGTTCAGGTATGCAAGCTGACGCTGGACAACGGCGTTGTCGGTTGGGGTGAGACCATCCCGAACGCCACCCATGCCCGGGTACCTGACGACATCGCAGAACGAATCGTCGGTGAAGAGGCAGCGGCTCTATTATGGAGAGACGAGCTCGGCGCTGGCGTGCAGATCGCCCTATTCGATGCCGTAGCGAAAAACGAGAACGTCCCGATCTGCGACCTGCTTGGGCCGCAGGTACGCAACGGGTGTCCGATCTCCTGGTGGACCTGCGACATGGGCCCGGAAGATTGGGCTCGACAGTGCGAGATGGCCGTTGCGCGGGGATACATGTCGGCCAAGCTCAAGACGAGGCCGTGGCAGGATTTGCACGCCTGCTTGCAGGCGGTGCTGCGCGTAATTCCGCCGCAATTTAGACTCGACCTCGATTTCAACGGCCACCTAGTGAATGCCGCCAATGCAGTCCCGCTGCTAAAATCGCTCGAGCAGTACGAGCAACTGGCGATGATCGAAACTCCGATACCGCAGGAAGATATCGCTGGCAACCTCCAAGTCCGGTCGCGAATCAACCGGCCCATCGCCATGCACGTGGACAGGCCTCCGATCATGACAGTGCTGCGCGACGACATCGCGGACGGCCTAATTGTCGGGGGCGGTGCCTCGCAGCTAATGCAACAGCAGGCCGTAGTCGCGGCCGCCAACAAGCCGTTCTGGCTGCAACTGGTCGGCACCGGCATCACCACAGCCTGGGCGGCTCACGTGGGGGCGGTCTGCCCCGAGGCCCGGTGGCCGGCCATCACCTGCATGAACATCTACCAGAGTCAGCTGCTGCAGAGACCCATCGAGGTGCAGGGCGGCTACTACCCGGTTCCCGCAGGGCCCGGTCTGGGTATCGAGATCGATGAGGCGGCGGTGCAGAAATACGCGGTGGATTACTCGACAGTACGCGAAGTTCGCCACTTTTATCGCTATGTCCGCTCCGGCGGCGAGAGCGCGCACATCGCCGGCAACAGGAGCGCTTTCCACGGGCGCTACCGGCAAGCTGGACTGCCCCTTTTCGAGGCCGGCTCGACGCTCGAGGTCATCGCCGACGACGGCAGCAGCGAATTCGCCGAGTTCTACAGCGAGATCGAGCGGCGCGGCGTACTCTTCGGAGAATAAGAACCATGCCCAACTACTGCCCCACCTCCCGCGACTGGCAACGCCACAGCCCCACCCAAGCAGGCTTCGACGCCGACAAACTAGCCGCGGCATTGGCCTTCGCCCAGACCCAAGAGATCCAAGCCTCCACCAATTTGGCCGACATGCTGCCCAAGGGCGACCGCCATCCCAACGACCGCCCTCTAGGCCCGCTCAAAAAACGCGGTACCACAGCCGGCCTGATTGTGCGACAAGGGTATCTAGTCGCCACCTTCGGCCCAGTCGATAGCGTCGAAGTTACCTTCAGTTGCGCCAAGAGCTATATCTCGGCAGTGGCCGGAGTGGCCTTTGACCAAGGGTTAATCCGCGATCTAGACGAACCCGTCGGCCGCACGGTCGCGGACGGTGGCTTTGACGCGCCGCAGAATCAGTCAATCACCTGGCGTCATTTGCTGCAACAAACCAGCGAATGGGAAGGCGAACTCTTCGGCATCCCCGACTGGATTGACCGCGGCCGAGAACTAGGCCAAGGTGCGGCCGAAGCTACAGTGGGCGGCACGGCCTCTAGCGCCGACAATTACCGCTCTCTCGAATCGCCCGGCACCTTTTGGGAGTACAACGACGTGCGCGTCAACCGCACAGCTCTCAGCCTATTGCGCCTTTTCCGTGGCCCCTTACCCCCTGTACTCAAAGAGACCATCATGGACCCCATTGGGGCCTCTTCCACTTGGGAATGGCACGGATACGAAACCTCTTGGGTCGAAGAAAGCGGCCAAACGGTCCAATCCGTCTCCGGCGGCACGCACTGGGGCGGCGGCCTGTGGATCACTTCCTACGACCACGCCCGCTTTGGCCTGCTCTTCCAGCGGCGAGGGCGCTGGAACGGCCGTCAACTCCTATCCGAACAGTGGCTTGAGCACTCTCTCACCCCTTGTCCCATCAAGCCCGAATACGGCTTCCTGTGGTGGCTCAACTACCAGCACGACATGTCCGATTTGGCCTGTCTTGACAGCTTTGCGGCGCGCGGAGCCGGCGGCAACATCGTCTTCGTCGAGCCGGAGCGCGAACTAGTCATCGTCCTGCGCTGGTGCGGCAACGCCAAAGCCGTGATTGACCGCATCCTCTCCAGTGAAGTTTGATGCCCGACTGAGTCCTACTATCACGTCATCTCATTCGTTATATTCCCCCGTTATTACTCCTAGCGAAGATACTATCCAATGCGCGATGCTTGGCTCTTGGTCCTGGTCCTCGCAGCCACGGTTAGCCACGCCCAGATTGCAAAGTGGCAGATCGGCGGCAGCGGTCTGGCTTGGGACCAAGGCGACTCCCTGCAGATTTTGGTCGATTTTGCCAACGTCCCCGGTTCGATCCAACCACTCTATCTACAGCCGGACCAAAACCTCCTTCCTCTGCTGGAAAATTGGCAATTCTGGCGAGTTCCCGGCGTGAGAAATCTCAGCTATGTCGATGGCTATATGCCACGCGTTTGGAAGCGGTGGAATGGCAGAGGCGGCGACCCGACTCAGAGTGGCGTCTTCCTAGTCGACGCAGACTCCACCACCTACAACGCACCTCGCTCGGAAGGCATACAGGACCAGTTCTATACCATCGACACCGCCGTGCCGGTACCCGCCCAACAGTTCGGGTTCTATACGCCTCCTCAAGGATTTCGCTCCGACGGCACCCCGCTGAACACTGATGCCACCCCGGCTTTCGACGTCTCCATCGGCGACGAATCCGAGCCCGTCGTAACCGGCCCCGCTAGCAAAGCCGGCGGTGAGGATTTCTGCACCAGCAACATAGGGGTCTGGCTACTGGAAAACTGCCCTGAATCTTGGCGATCCGCCGGCTATGCACCCTTCCAACAAGTGGTGGCCAGCGTGGCCGAAAACCTCGATCCCACCGTCCACGTCGATTTCCCCCGTCAGTACGTGCGCTACTTCCGCTGGCGGCGGCAACTGTCGCTCCTCGACGAAGAGGCAGTTGACCTGTGGCGGCGCGGGCGTCCAGGCCCATGCGCTCAAGGGTTCCATCGGCGGCTTCGAGATCTTCGCTTGGGGCGTGCCGCAGCGCGCCGTCTACCTCAGCCGGATCGTCGATCTCGGCCAGGCCGTCAACTTTGGCCGCCTGTATTGGTCGGCAACGCCGCTGCGACTGGAAAACGGCGCAGTCGTCGAAGTGCCCGACGCCCAGGTCTGGCTCAAGGCCGAAGTTCGCATCGGACGCGACGGCGATCCCGCGACGTACAACGAGTTCACTGACCTCGGACGCGAAAAGGAAGTTTCGCGCGAGCATTACGAGTCACTCACGCCGCAGTTCACTCGCGATCCCCAACCTGGGTTGCGCGCCCCGATAGGCTACGACAGCGACAACTGGTCCTTCTGGTCGGTGCCCGTTACCAAATCCGGGGAGCACCTCAGACTCAGAAACGGCTCGCACCTGCAGCTCAATCTCTCGCTGGAAAGCCGGGACTTTGACGCGTGGATCCGCCTCGATTCGCTGTGGATCGAGATCGCTCCGCTCCTAGCCGAAGAAGTCGTCGCCGAGGTGGCGCGCCTGGATGATCTGCAACCGGTCCGGGGCATCGTCGAGGTGGAATTGGGCCAATGGACCGAATTCGCCTACCAGATCAGAGCCAAATTCGCGGACGGGGCCGCAGCCGGGTTCGACGCGCTGCACATCAGCACCGGCAGTCGCCCCGCCTTCCGCAGCCTAGAAATGGGCACTCCGCTCTCAGCCGTCGTCCCCGCTCTAGTGCTGGAGGAGGAAGACGGCCTGACCATTCATCTGAGCGAAAAAATAACCCGCGCCAACAACGCGCCCATCCGCGTCGTCTTCGCCAGCAAAGTGTTCGAATTGGCCGATACCTTTACGGGCGAGCTTCTCGACACCAGCAGCCAGAGCCTGCCGCAACTTATCGCACCCGGCGATGCCAGCGAGACCATTTCAACCAGCAGCCTGCGGGTCTTGGGCGCGGCGGGCGAGTCGCCCGATTTCATCCAAGCGCTGGCCCTCTCCACGCCGGTGCTGACCCCCAACGGGGACGGAGTCCACGACAGGCTCGATATCAGTTATGCCCTATTCCGCCTCACCGATTCCGTACCCGTGGTGCTGGAAGTCTACGCCCTCGACGGCCGCCGCGTCGCCCGTCTCGACCAAGGGCTCCAGGGTGCCGGCCCCCGCCAACTCGCCTGGGACGGCCGCGACGCAGCAGGCCGCCTGCTGCCGCCGGGCCTCTACCTGCTCTCCGTCGCACTGCAGACCGAATTCGTCCAAGCTAGGCAATTGCTGCCGCTGGGCATAGCCTATTAACAGGAAGCGCACTATGCGACCCCTGCTAATTTTGGTCCTCTGCTCCGCGACGGCCCTCGGTGCCGATGCTCTCCGCTTCGCCGATGTCGACGCGTGGTCGACGTGGGACATGCCCTATGGGCTGGTCGAGTTCGGCGACGCGGGCCAACTGCAACTGGTCAAATACCGCAAAGACATCAACGCCGTGGCCAACGCTCCGCTCTTTACCCACGGCACCCGGTCGCGGGGCGAGGCAGTAGCGGGCGGCATCTGGAAGGCCGGCAGCAATCCCGACGCTGCCGAACGGACCATCGACGGCGACCCGGCCACCTTCTGGCAAGCAGCACCCAACGACGCCCTTGACGACTGGTTCGTGCAGGTCGATCTAGGCCGCGCGGTGCTGGCCAAGGAAATCCGCCTCACCTTCCCCGACAAGGAGGGCGCCCGCCCCTTCCGCCAGTTCACCGTCTTCACCGCCACCGGCATCACTTCCGACCCTCTCAACGACGTCTTCATCTACCGGCCGGTCTATTTTACCACCCGTCCCAACGAGGCTACTTCCATCGCGGTCCCCCTGGCCTTCGACCTCCTGGATACCGCGCAAGTCGTCGACCGCAACCTCGACATCGAGCCCGCTGACATCGCCAATTTTCGCCTCGTCCAGTACATCAACTTCACTGTCGAGGACTTCGATCCCGAGGGCGCGCTGGCCGAGATCGAAGTCGTCGCTGTCGGCGACAATGTCAGCCTCGGCACGCTCAACCGTGGCATTGTCCTCGACGGGCTCACTGCCCGCGGCAACGAAGGCATCCTCGACGCCGACATGAATACCGGCAACGCCATCATTCCCACCGCCTATGAGGGGCGCGTGCGCTCCTGGCAGGAACAAGGCACCTGGTTTTACGTCGACCTTGGCGCCACCTTCTGGCTCGACGAACTCTTCATCTACGTGGTCAGCCCCCGCGAGGGTACTGTCGGAAGTTTGGCTGGCCCGCCTCGGGGATTTAAGTTCCTACACTCGGACGGCACGCGTCTAACTAGCTCCGAGCTGCCCACTCCCGAGGCCTTCGACTTTACCACCCTCATCGACCAGCCCGACCTCGCCATCGGTCAATACTACAGTGGTCGTGGTATTCGCTACCTGCGCTACGCCTTCGCGCCGCGCCGCATCCGCTATCTGTTCTGGCACCCCCATACGACCCAAGGTTGGGCCTCGCGCTGGTACGAGATGATGCTGTTCTCCCCAGGCCATCCCGCCCAAGTGGTATTGCGCTCCCCCTTTATCAACCTTGGAGAAACCGCCGGCGACGGACGTCCGAAAGTCATCAGCAACCTTTCATGGGATGCTGATCTTCCCCCCGGAACGCGCATCGAACTGCGTTCGCGCTCGGGCAATACCCAAGGCGCTGTCTATACTTTTCACAATAAGATCGGTGAGGTTATTACAGAAGAAAAATGGCTCAGTTCACCGAAAGTGCTCAGAGGGCCGGTCGATACAACCGTTGTAGTAAGCGAGGACTGGGACGAGTGGAGTGAGGAATACACTTTTTCCGGCGAAGCCTTCAAATCGCAAAGCCCGCGCCGCTTCGTGCAGTTGGAGATGATCCTCTCGACCGACGATCCGGACGTAGCACCCGAGGTCTCTTCGCTCTCCGTCGAATACGAGGCCGCGCTCTTGCAGGGGGCGTTGGGCCGCGTCGAGCCCCGCAACGCCCGGCCCAACGAGGACACCCGCTTCACCTATACGCTTGCGCCTGCCGGCAACGCCGAGGACCCCGGTTTCGACCTGATGCGCTTCGCTTTTTCCTGGGCGGCGTCCGATATCGACGTGTGGATAGGCGGCGCGGTTGTCGAACCGACCTTTGTCGACATTGGAGTCGATTCCTTGCTCATCGGCCTGCCCTTCACCGTAAAGTCCGACTCAGTCCAGATCAGTTTCACTACCCGCGTAGTACACAACGCCACGCTCTTCGGCCTAGATCTAGGTTCGAGTGAACGGCCCGACTTGTGGCAATCGGTCGAGGCGGAAACGCGCCGCGCCAATATAGTCATGTTACCCGCCCTAGCAGATGCCACCCAGCTCATCGACGAACTCTCGCTCTCCTCTCCCGTGCTAACCCCCAACGGCGACGGTGCCAACGATGAAATCCAGATCCGCTTTGTCGCCTTTAAGGTGACGGGGCAGACGCCCCGGGTGTTTATATACGATCTAGCCGGACGCCCAGTATCAGAACTCCCACCACCGACTGTACAAGGCGCAGCTTACGTCTTTAGCTGGACGGGTCGCGATGCGGCTGGGAACCTTGTGCGGCCGGGTGCCTATCTCTGTCGCATAGACCTAGGTGCCGACGCGGGTGTAGACACCACCCTGCGCACCGTTGCCGTCGCCTATTGAGCTGGCTGGCTTGACTATGTTATTCTGAGCATGTATAAAATAACAGAAGTTGAAACCTAATCAGGGCAACATCATGGAAACTCCGCTGCGAGCAATAGAACTGATCGGCACAATTGACGAAAAGGGGCAACTGCATTTGGACGCGCCAATCTCCGCAATTGGCCAAGGGCGAGTTCGCGTTATTCTACTCCCGGAAGAAGCTGAAATCGGGGAAAAGGAGTGGCTAAAAGCTGCGGCTAGTAATCCTGCTTTTGACTTCCTAAAAGATCCAGCCGAAGACATTTATACGCTGGATGATGGACAGCCATTCAATGACCAGAGGTAAAATCGTCCTCGTTCCCTTCCCTTTCGATGATCTATCAACTTCCAAAGTAAGACCCGCCGTTTGTCTGACCGAGCCAACGGGTCCGCAGCGCCATGTTGTGCTCGCCTTTATTACCAGCCAAGCTCCCGACCAATTACTCGATTCAGATGTGCTGCTGAGCGACCAGACCTCTGATTTCCCCGCGACCGGTCTGCGTCTTTCTTCTACAATACGCTTGCACCGTTTGCTGACGATCTTTACTTCACTGATTCAACGTGAGTTGGGCCGATTGCCCAATTCAGTACAAAATGAAGTAGCCGAAAAACTCCGTACGCTTTTTCGATTAAGTTGAAAACTGAAAGCACCAGTTCCGCATCTCTAGTTCACCCATCACCCCCGATCCATAAGCCGCAGTATGCCAGCCCAATATCTGCGAACAATTCGCCATTTCAATCGCGACATCCGTTTGTATCTGTTTGCTTCTGGGCTAATTGGATTTTGCCTATTCAGCGGCATTTACTCGCTATTGTTCAATTTATATCTGCTGCGGCTGGGCTACGGTCCTGCATTCGTCGGCCAAGTCAACGCCGTCGGTGGCTTAGCCTTTGCCCTATCCAGCCTACCGAGCAGTTTCCTCGGCAGCCGTTGGGGCAATCGCCGCACCATGATCCTCGGCCTTGGCTTGGCCGTCGTCGGCCATGCGCTGCTGTCGCAAGCTGAATTCGTCCCTACTATCCACCAGCAAAGCTTCATTCTCGGCATGAACTCCCTCGGATTACTCGGCATCTCGCTGTATATCGTCAATGGCTACCCCTACTTGATGAGGGTCTCCAGCGCCGCACAGCGCCACCACGTATTCTCGCTCCAAGCCGCCCTCTTTCCCCTTGCGGGTTTCGCGGGCAGTTTGGTCGGAGGGTTCCTGCCGGGCGGCTTTGCCAGCCTCTTACAACTTTCCCTCGACCATCCTGCCCCCTATCGGCATACATTGCTCTGCGCCTCCCTGCTACTCACCCCAGGCGTATTTGCCCTTGTGGCGACGAGTCAAGAGACTCGCGAACACCAAGAGGACACTCCAACGGAAGCTGCCCCCTTGCCGCTGAAGCTCATCCTGGTAATCTCTTTTATTGCGTTTCTTTATACTGCCAGTGAAGGTGCAGTCCGCACTTTTTTAAATGTCTATCTAGATGACGCATTAAATGCGAGTACCGCTCTAATTGGCACGCTGGCTGCCTCGGGACAATTACTCGCCACTCCCGCCGCCCTCATGATGCCCTTTCTAGTGCAGCGTTTTGGTCGCACCCGCACGTTCAATGGAGCGGTTTTGTGCTCGGCTCTGATATTGGTCCCCCTCGCTTTAATTCCCCATTGGGCCATTGCCGGTTTATGCCTTATGGGCACGATGTGCCTAGCGGGGATCCGCCGACCAGCCTTCACCGTTTTCCAACAAGAAATGATGCCACTGCGCTGGCGGACAGCGATGGCCGGGGCAGCGGCCACCATGACCGGCTTTGGTTATGCCGGCATATCTCTAGGCGGGGGATATATGATTGAAGCGGTGGGATATCGCGCTCTATTTCTTATGGCAGGTTGCTTAACTGCCTCTGGCGCAGCGATTTTTTGGCTCTGTTTTAGGCATCGCGATGATCATGGTGAAGCAGACTCTGGCTAACGTTCTCGTCGGAGTCGCAAGCAACCACCGCCTAAAACATCGCAGTAGAACCGCCTAGCCTTCTCTAGATCCGTCGAGTAAAGTTTGAGCGGCCAATCTTAAACCAGCGCGTCGGCTAGCTCTTGGGCCTGGACCATGCGGGCGTAGCAACCATCTCGGGCCAGCAAATCTTGGTGGGTGCCGCGCTCGACGATTCGGCCTTGGTCCAGCACTAAGATCAGATCGGCCCGGCGCACAGTGGACAAGCGGTGGGCAATGACCAAGGTCGTGCGATTGTATATGAGCCGCTGGACAGCTTCTTGGATGAGGACCTCAGTTGCCGTGTCCACTGAGGAAGTGGCTTCGTCGAGTAACAGCACCGGGGCATTTTTGAGCAAGGCGCGGGCAATGGAGAGACGCTGCTTTTGTCCGCCCGACAGGCGCACGCCGCGCTCGCCGATCAAGGTGTTGTAGCCTTCGGGCAGATCGCAGATGAATTCCTCGGCATTGGCCGCTCGGGCCGCTTCCTCCATGTCGGCTTGGCTGGCTTCGGGGCGGCCAAAGAGGATATTGTCGCGCACGGTGCCGTGGAAGAGAAATACGTCTTGGGGAACGGAGGCGATGTGGCCGCGCAGATAATCCAAGGGCAGGATCCGCACATCGCGTCCTCCCAGTTGGACTTGGCCCTTCTGCGGGTCGTAGTAGCGCGGCACCAAGGCAGCAATGGTACTCTTGCCAGCGCCCGTGGGGCCAACCAAGGCCACCACCTGTCCGGCTTCTACCTGGAAATCAATATCGCGCAGCACGGGCTGATCTGGCTCGTAGCCAAAGGTGAGACTATCAAAGCGCACAGACCAGTCCAGATGGGCTGGAGCCACGGCATTGGGCGCGTCGACAATAGTGGGTTTTTGCGCCAACAGGGCGAAAATCCGCTCGGTGCTGGAGGCTGCTTTCTGCAGCACATCGTTAATGGAGGCCAAGCGCAGAAAAGGCTCGTAGATATGCGCCATATAGGCGACGAAGACAAACAGATCAGCCACGGAAATGCCGCCTTGCAGTGCATCAGTGCCCCCCGCCCAGATCACTAGCACCACCCCTACCCCACCGGCTCCTTCGATTAGGCCGGAAGGAATAATCGAGATCTTGTTGGCGTCGATCATCCGGTCGCGGTACGTCCGGCTGCGGGCCTCAATGCTGCGGGCGCAGCGCTCTTCCTGGACAAACGACTTGATGACCGAGACGCCGGACAGGTAGTCCTGCACTTGGGCCACCAACTCGCCCAAGCCGCCCCGCACTCCAGCCCACATGCTCCGCACCCGCGAGACGTAGCGGAAGACGAGGAAGGCGGTCAGGGGGATGGGCAGCAGCGCGATGAGGGCGAGGCGGGCGTCGAGGACGAACAGCACGGTCAACATGGCACCGGGAATGACCAAGGCGATGAAGGTCTCGGGAATGCCGTGGGCGATAAAGTCCTCCACGGTCTCCACGTCGTTGATGGAGCGGGACATGAGTTCGCCAGTGCGGCGCTGGTGGAAAAAGCGGTGCGGCATCCGTTGCAAATGGCGGTACACCCGATTCATGAGCCGGTGCATGACTTGATAGGCAGCCACGTGCGAGTACAGACCGTACCCATAGCGCACCAAGCCCCGGATCAGGTAAGAGCCCAGCAACAAGAGCGATAGCTTCAGCAGACCAGCCGAGGAACCGCCTCCTTCGGTGAGCCATTGGATGAGGCGGCGGATGACCAAGGGCGGCAGCAAGTTCGCAGCGACAAAGAGGAATCCGCAGCCGATGGTCAGGGCCAGGAGGGTGCGTTGGGGACGGACGAGGCGATAGAACTGGCGGATGAAATTCACGGGGCACTCGGGCGAACGGTTTTTCTGACCAAGGTCAAAAATAGAACAGCAGCAGCGGGATTTCTACCTCGTCCGGGGTCAGCCCCCCGTGGGCACCGTGCTTTGTCATCTCGAATTTGTCTTTTTCGTACCACCAGACCGACTCGCCGGCAAAGGGCAGGACGACCAAGTTGCCCACTCGGTCGAGAAAGCGCTGAGATAGCGGCAGAGGGCCAAAGAGGCCGGCTTCGATCAGATCCGCAGTACGACAAACTTGGGCACAGCCTTCGAGTTGACGGGTCAACAGGGCGTGGGCTTCGTCGAGCCGGTCGTCCTCGACATAGAGAAAGAAATCGCGGCACGCGCCGGCTGGCACTAAGGGACGGCCAGCGCGGTCGGTGCGCAGCATCGGCACCAAACCGGGAAAACGAATCTCGTCATTGAGATACACGGTGGTTTCCGGATAGACCGAAGCCTGACCGTGATCGGCGATGAGGGCGAACAGAGTGCGCTGCAAACGACCAGCCAGCGGACGCCAAAAGAGCCGCTCGACCGCGGTCAGAAAGGTGTCGATTTCGACCTGAAACTGCGGCGAATCCGGGCCGTAGCAGTGGCCTATAAGGTCGATCTGGTCGAAGTAGAACAGGAAATAAGCCGGCCCTGAACGCGGCTTTTGCAGTAGCGTGGCCAGATTGGTCAGCGCCTCGGAAAAGGTGTAGCAGGGATGGACTTGGGCTCCCTGCAAGTAGGTGTCAGAGCAGGTCGAAGGAGTAAAAGCCCGGCTTTGAAAAACGAAACTCTCGACCCCTAACTGCGCCAACTCTTGGTATAATGTGCCTTGGGGAAAGACGGTCTGGGCCGCTTCCCGAGGCAGCGAATTAGGATGTTTGCTGTCGGCTCGGGCAAAAGGCAGCGGGGTGATAATAGCGTCGAGGCTCGGCTCGTAGTACTGCCATTCAAAAACGCCGCTACGCCCGGGCGGCAGTCCCGTGTGAATACAGGTGATGTGGGCGGCGGTAGTAGAAGGAAACTGCGCGGTAAGACGATTCACCGATCCTTCGCGGCCAATATCGCCGAGGAAGGGATAGCGGTCCTGGTAGCGCTCAAAGAAGCGCCAGCCAAAGGAGTCGATAAAAAAGAGCACCACCGTGTCGCAAGGCTCTACAGCCGTCAGCAGCGCCGGGTCGAGGCTGGGCGATCCTTGGCCGGTCAGGATCCATTTGATGGTGGCCGGCAGGTCGGCAAAACAGTGGCCGTTATAGCGGGGGCGGATGAAGCGGTCGTCGAGCACGATGCGCGAGCTTTACAAAAAGCGCGTAATCCCAAAGCCCAAGCGCCAGTTGTCAGGGCCCGCGTCGTCGGGTGCCCCCACCAAGTACTGGGCCGGACTAAGGCGCGTATTATTGGTGGCGAATATGTAAAAGGTATGCCCTCCCGTATCTATGGACAGGCCCCAAGCTAGCGAATTGTGCGAGCGGCCCGTTTCGCCCGGCAATAAAATGCCTTGGTATCCGGTCAGGGTCGGACTGTACTCCAACCACACGCCCCACATATCGTCAAAGTAATACTGGACGTAGGTTCCCAGCGTAAAGGTGTACTGCGTATCGACGCTGAAAACGGCGCTGTTGTACAGATACGAAGGCACTATCCCTATGCCCAACTTTTCATCCAGCAGCGCGTTGAAAATCAACTGCCCATAGTACTGAAAATTGTCAGCCGCAGCCGCCTTGCGCTTGACAATAGCCGGCATATCCGTATTCCAAGCTAGGCCGACGTTTAGGCCCAAAACCGCTGGCAAGCGCTCGTGGGGGAATTGCAGCCAATGGTACTGCAACTGCAGATCCAAATTGTCCAGCATATTACTCCGCCCCAAAGTCGCCATCAGCCGGTCGCTGAGGCCGTAACTAAGCGAGGTGCGGATATTGGCTGGCCCATCAAAACCGAAATTGGCCTTGTACCCCTCGTCAATGGCCGGGAGAAAGCGGTGCGAGATCTCGTAGTGGAAATCGCCTTGGGACAGCGTTTCCGCGGTGGGGTAATTGGCCGTCCTGATAGCGCTGAACAACTCCAGCCGAGTCTCGGTCGGCACACTCGCCTGCCACGACGGCTGGGCACCGGCCAAAGCCGGCAACAGCATTCCCAAGCACAAGACGCGAATGTTCACGGTCAGTCCCTCCTGCCCTATTGTACGTGTTTTAAGTAGAACGAGACCTCGACGGCAATTTCCTGACTCACCTTGACAAAGGCCGCTAGGGAAGGTGCCTCTATGTTGTAGTCGGCCAGTTTAATGGTGAAAGCCGCCTCGACCTTGGAGCGCCCCTCTTCCACTACTACGGTACCGGGCACTTCTACGACACGGTCCACCCCGTGCAAAGACAAGATCCCCTTGGTTTTGACGCGGTAGGCGACCACCGTAGAATCGACCGCGGCGTGTTCGGCGATCTTCCCTTTGTACACGGCCTTGGGCCACTGGTCCGTGTCCAGCACTTGGCGCATATCGCGGTCCCGCTTGCCGATGCCCGTATCAAAGCTGGCTAGGTCCACTTCAAAATGCAGTTGGTCCTTTGCCGCAAAAATCGGCTCGCCTTCCCAATAGATAAAGCCGTCGATTTTATCGGTCGTGCCGGTAAAAGCAAGGGCCACCACTTTGGAAGTGAACGCGATTTGGTTGCCCTCGGCCTTTTTATCGACGTGCCATTCGCCGCCGTGGACGGCTAGCGGCGAGCAGATCAGCAAGCAGATGAACCAGCGCATGAGACAGAGCTTGCAGTTTAGAGGCGAATTAGTCGTTGGGAGCCCCATTTTCTATCCAAGCGCGCACCGTTTCGAGCGCGTCCGGCGTCAGGTACGGCCCGCCGGGGGGCATGCGGGATCCATCGATATCGGCGTCTGCCAAAAGTTTGAGATACAGGTAGCTGTTGTCGGGATCGCCCGGCTCGATCAGCGCTATGCCACGGCTGCTCTCCACATTGACGATGTTGTCGTATGCTTGACCCGCGGATAGGTTGGGCCAGGCGCTGTCGCTGTGGCAGCCGCTCAAAGCACAGGAAACATCGAATACCGTCTCTTGCACCTGCGCAAAGGTCGCCGGCCCTTCGGCGGCAGAGTCGAATACCATATCTGTACTCGTGGTCGGACCGGAACAAGACGTCCCCGTCCATACCAACGCGACGAGCACGACGAGCGCTTTCATGGCCTTTTCTCCTTGGGATATACTACATCCGCAAGCTAACCACGCCGGTCTGGCCCTGCAACACGCGGGAGAATGGGCTTTTGAATTTAGAACGTACTAGTTCAGTTCAAGGGGCTCTGCTCAACTTCTCACAAGCTCTTCTCGATCATCGCTACAATCTCGTCTGTATTACTCGTTATCATAAGACGCTCCACGATCAGCCCTTGTGAGTCCACCAAGTAATACGAAGGAATGCCATTTACTTGGTAGGACTTGGCCACGTCTAAGCCTCGGCCGTTAGCACGCACGTGGACGCCTTTGATCTCGTGTTTATCAATCGCCTCTCGCCAAGCAGCATCGTCCGTGTCTATCGACAGGTTGAGGAAAACCACGGGCCAGTCGGCCGTCTTTTCCTTGATTCTGCGGAGATCGGGCAGGTCGCCGATACACGGCCCGCACCAACTCGCCCAGAAATCGAGCAGAATTACCTTCCCCTTGAATTGGCTCAGCGATACGGGCTGACCGTCGAGGTCGTGAAGGGTG
Organism: Candidatus Latescibacterota bacterium; assembly: GCA_965203175.1. Taxonomy (GTDB): domain Bacteria; phylum Latescibacterota; class UBA2968; order UBA8231; family UBA8231. The sequence continues at coordinate 4,829,552 of OZ241867.1, forward strand.
AATTCGGGTGCGGGTTGCCCAGGTTGTAGCTTTAGGGCCTTATACATAATTGCTTGGACGGCCTCATTGTATTCCGGGTAAGGATTGATCTCTTGGAAATCTTCCCACTTGCGCTGGACCGACGCAAAGGCGTCGATTCCGCGCTCGAAGCTACGGATCAGTTCTTCGGCCAGAAACCAGTAGAGCACTCTCCCCTCCAGTTTTTCCTTGGCCAAATCGTATCTTGCCGAAAAACTAGTAAACCTCTTCCGAGTAGGGGGCCCTGTAGTTATCGAATCAAGCTGGGCCCGCACCGCCCCCGACAGGCCAAGGCTCGATAGATCAATCCTCTCGAACAGCTTGAGCGGCTGGTAGTGTTCGTACAGCGAATCGAGTTGGGCTCGGGCGACCTCCGATAGCTCCGATAGGTCGAGTTTCTCGATTTGCGACAGGCTGGGTCGTCTGTTCGCTTCGTACATCAAGTCGAGGCGGGCCAAAGTCTCCTCCGACAACTCCAAACTCGACAGATCATATATTTCGGAGAATTTAGGCGTCCAGAATAGGCCGGACTCTTCTCTCAACTTGCGCAACTCCCAGTCCAAGGTGCGCTTCAGAAAGGAGCGATAATCTCCCACACCTATGGCCTTTTCGTTGACTAAGGGAATTTTCTCAAAAAAGTTGTAATACTCCGGAGTGATCTCTCCGTTGTCGTGGCCATTGGCACGGCGGTACTTAGTTGGATAGGAAATCATGAGGCTGGCCCACTCGTAGTTGAAGTAGGCCGTCGCATAGTCGATGAACCCCGGAGAGAACGCGTATTTTTCGCGCCCTTCAGCTAGGAACTCCAATTGATCCTGCAACCACTGATCCGCTTGGCGAGAAAAGTCCTCCACCTGCAGCTCCTCGTAGTCCAAGCGAGGGCTCCAAAAGCGCGGAAGCAGCTCGGCCATGAAGCGGTTGTTGTCCGCGTTGGGGCCGCTGAACGAGTAAGCGCCCTCCTCCACGACGACGTGCAGACTGTCGCCGGGTTCAACGAAAAAGGTCAACCGTTCCCCATCGCAATAGGCCCTGACACGGGTCCCTCGGACGACAGGCAGTTTGAAGGCGAAGTGGTCTAGGCTGTCGAGAACGACGCGCTGCTCGGAGCTTTCCAGCGCCGATGGCAATTCGTAGTCAAACGTGATTTCCCGCGAAGTTGGATTCCGAATTTCGCCGGTGATGATCGCAACCGATGGCTGGCCTTGGACGCTGGCTAGACAAGCGCTCGACGCTATCAGTATGGCCATTAGCAGGTTACAGTATGTATTCATTATGAGGCTTGTTCCTTTCAAGGTCTGTGCATTGACGAGGTCTTGTAGACAACTCCGTCGCTTTATTTTCCTTTCCCGCATGTCATACCCCTGTCGGCCCTGATGCCTCCTGTATGCGCCCGCCTGTCTGCCGAACATCAGTGCCGTTCAGTCGTCCTGCAGTACCTCGAAGAAGACGAGGTTGTTTTTCAGAATCGCGCAGACATGATCGTCCGCCAAGACGAGGTTATTGGATTCGGGGGCGAATAAATAGGGGGGGGGAGTAGGATCGTAATGCTTGTGAGTGCGTGAATCCTCAAAGTATAGTATCGCCCGCCAGGGCAGGGCACCGTAATCGGTCACGGAATAGGCATCGAGCTTGGACCATCTCTGGACGTAGGCAATATCGCCGTGGATGATCAGTCCAAGAGGGAAATATTTATCGGGAACGTATTCGACCTCCACCGGTTGACGCAGATCGCCCATGTCCAGCACGGCTAGCTCCTCGGGCCAGTGCCGCTGGACATACGCCTTGTCACCGTTCAGCGAGATGGGGCCCAGACCCGGCGGCACGGCAATCTGGTAGATATTCTCGCCGTAGCGCATCTCCAGTGACTCCGGCAACCTCCACCCCCGGCTGGACTTTTTCATCTCCATTCGGAACGATATAGAGTCCGACAACGCTCCAGAAGCTAGCTGGTGATGGAGTTTTTCGATGGATTCCTCATACTGTTTGGAAGGTCCAAAGCGGCGCAGGGGCGTCCGGCTCAGCTCTGCAGGGCGACGAGGATCAGTTAGATCGAGGACGACGAAATCGTGGCCCAAAGTCAGAAAGGCATGTGGTCCAGCCCAGCGCATCTCCCAGTTCTTGGGCCAGACGTGTTTAGCCTGCTCTGCGATCGGCAGCACGTGGACCGATTGAGGCAGACCGCCTTCCCGCACGTCGAAACTGTGCAGTTCGAGCGATTCGCTCCCAAGCAGACCAGCGTACAGATGGCCCTCCCATGCGGCCCACCCCACCAGCCTAGGAGTGTGCATCAACAAGGGGGTGGAGCCCGCCTCAATGGGATAGAGGAAGCGCTGTGCCCGCAGTTGGGGGCGCTCGGGCTGACTGAGATCGAATACGGCCACCCCCACGCTGTCTTGCGCCTCAGCCGATCCCCAGACATAGGCAGTCGAGCCGGACAGAGCCAGCCGCCAGAGCCGCCAACCTTCTATTTCCGCCCGGCCCCTTTCCTTTGGTACCCGCCAGTCCGCTACATCCACTACGCTCACCCCCCGCTCCAGCAGCACCACCGCCAACCGATCTTGCAGCGCCAAATCTACGACGGGTACCTCATAGGGAAGATGGCCCACCGACCCGACCAAGGCGCGCTCAGGACGGGCCTTTATTTCTGTTGACCCGATCGTGGTGACCCCAAAGCTCACCAAAAAAAGCGCGCCCACAGTCCACTGGAAATATCTGCTTGCCAGCGCTCTGAACGCCCGGCAGGCCCATAGCAGCACACTGGCTGCCAGCAGGGTGGCTACCGCAACCCTAGCCAGCAGCAGAGATGGTTCGAAGGCCGGCCGCAATATCCCGGCCTCCGATTCGAAATTAGTCTGGAAGACCAACTCGGTATAATACCAAGATATGGGTCCCCATGTGTTTAATACTATGTGTCCCCCAAAGAAGCAGCCGATCCAAACCACCATCGGGCCGAGCATTGCTGCTTTGAGGGACGAGTCGCTAAAGATCGACGCCAGAAACACCGCAGTGTACAGGATCAGGTAGAAGAAAAACCACAACAGTAGGATGCGGCCGTACCCGACATCTACCAAGATCGCCTCCAGATCCAGGTCAATCGGGTCCCAGAAAAAGCCCCACAAGAACTGGGCATTGTCCCCTTCCGACAGCCCGATGTACACTCCGGCCCAGTATGCTGCTAGTACAATCAGCAACCCGACGGCCCCCAGCACAAACTTCACCCCCAGCAACCGGACTCGGTCCAATGGTCGGATAAACAGGAAGGGCAACGTCCCCCGGCTCCGCTCACCGGCCACCGCGTCCATGCCCATCAGCACAGCGCCGAGTACGCCTACCAGATGGGATAAAACGTCCGAGTCGTCATGGTTCAGCCCGACGAATAGCCCCAAGCAGGCACCAACGGCGATTTTGTAGCTCGCCTCGCGCCCTTCTTTCCAGATCAGCGCCCGTAGCAGATTCACGATTGGCCTCCTTCCGTGGCGCGGACGTGGGCTACGAAAGCATCCTCCAGACTCAGATCCATCACGTCCGCGATCCGACCGCCCTGCGCCTCTATCTGGGCGGCCTGTTCTGGGCCGTATCCCACCACCGTCAACAGCCGCTGCGCCCCCTCGCCCCGCACCTCCCGCAAGCCGGAGATGTCAGTCAATTCGCCCGCATCTTCCGCCAAGCGCACCACCACTCGCTTAGCCGACTGTTTCACTTCATCCACCGTTCCTTCCACTTGTAGCCGACCAGCCTCGATAATGGCCACCCTATCAGCCACCCGTTCCACTTCGTGCACCAGATGCGACGACAGAAAGACCGTGCGCCCCTCCTCTTGGATCAGCCCGATGATGCTCTCGAGAAAGTCGCGCCGTACCACCACGTCCAGCCCCGAGGCCGGCTCGTCGAGGATCAGCAGCCGCGGCTCGTGCCCTAGGGCCAAGGCCAGGGCCAGTTGGGCGTTCATGCCGCGGGAGAGATGCTTGACCTTCTGTTCCGGGTCTAAGCCAAAACGGTCGATGAGGCCCTCGACTTTGCTTTGATTCCAAGTCTCGTAGAACTGGCCAGTAAACCAGACCAACTCCCGCACCTTCATCCACCCGTACAGGATCGGATTCTCCGCTACGTACCCTACCTGTCGCCACAGCGCCAGCGAGTCCCGTCCCGGATTTAGCCCTAGCACCTCCACCTGCCCGGCTGTGGGTTGGAGCAGGTTCATCAGTATGTTGATGGTCGTGGTCTTGCCGGCTCCGTTTCGTCCCAAAAAGCCGCAGACTGCGCCGGCGTGCACCTCTATCTGGAGATCGTCCACAGCCGTGCGCTGGCCAAAGCGGTGGGTCAAACCCGCGATGGCGATTGCCGTATCAGTCATGTCGATTCGCTTTCCCCTTTGCCGAACTGGTCTAGACGCTTCTGAAAAATCTGCTGCATCTCCGCTGGACTCAGCCCCAGTTCAGTCGCCTGGACTAGGGCTTTGTCGAGCATTTGCCGCACAATCTCGAATTTTTCCTCCTGACTCATGCTCACCTCCTTTTCGGCCACATAGGTGCCCATACCCCGCTTTTTGTAGATCACCCCGTCTCGCTCCAGTTCCAAATAGGCTCGTACCACGGTGTTGGGATTGATCAAGTACTGCCCAGACAGGACCCGCACCGAGGGCAATTCGTCGTGCGGCTTGAGCACTTTGGTGGCGATCTGGTACTTCACCTGCTCAATGATCTGCAGGTAGATGGGAACCCCGCTAGATGGATCTATGCGCAATGGAGACTCTCCTTAGCTGTCCTGCCTCTGCCTTGCGGTAATTGTGCGTCGGCTGTCGCGTTTCATAGTGCCTCCTCGTCGAGATTTTTTGCAGTATCGGTGTGTCGCAATACCGATACACCGACATAATAAAACATCCCGTATGCTTAGGCAAGTATTTTTTCCCTAGCAGGTAAAAAAATGGGCCAGCGTTTTAATGCTGACCCATTAATTGCAAAAATATATGGTAGCCAAGAAAGGCCGTGAGGAATTTGCCGGGGCTTACAAGGGACGCCTACTCAGCTTGCTCACAAACTCTTCTCGATCGTCGCCACAATCTCGTCTGTATTGCGTAGTATCCTAAGACGCTCCACGATCAAGCCTTGCGAATCCACCAAGTAATACGAGGGCAAGGAGTTCACTTGATAGGACTTGGCCACGTCCGCACCCCAGCCGTCCGCGCGTACGTGGACGCCTTCGATTCCGTGTTTCTCAACCGCCTCTCGCCAAGCGGTCTCGTCCGTGTCTAGCGACAGATTGAGGAAGACCAAGGGTTTATCCGCCGCCTTTTTCTTGATTCTGCGGAGATCGGGCAGGTCGCCGATACACGGCGCGCACCAACTCGCCCAGAAGTCGAGCAGAACCACCTGCCCCTTGAACTGACTCAGTGATACAGGCTGACCGTCGAGGTCGTGGAGCGTGAATTCGGGCGCGGGTTGCCCGGGCTGGAGTTTCAGGGCCTTATATAGAGCCGCTTGGACGACCTCGGTGTATTCCGGGTGCGGGTTGATCTCTTGGAACTCTTCCCACATGCGCTGGGCCAACTCAAAGGCGTCGCTGTCGCGCTTGAAGCCACGAATCACCTCTCCAGCCAAAAACCAGTAGAGCACTCGCCCCTCCAGTTTTTCTTTGGCCTGACCGTATCTTGCCGAATTACTACTCCACTTCTCCAGAGTAACGGGCCCTGTAGTTGTAGTCATCGAATCAAGTTGGGCCTGCACCGCCCCCGACAGACCAAGGCTTGATAGATCGATCCTCTCGGACAACTTGGGCCGCTGGGGGTGTTCGTACATCGAATCAAGTTGGGCACGGGCTGGTTCTGACAGCCACGATAGATCGAGTTTCTCTGATAGTTTGGGTGGCTCTTTTTTCAGAGAATCCTGCTTTATTTCGAGCGGCAAGTAGAACGTCAACGCTCCATCCGTCGTATCTACGCTAGCCTCCTCTATATCACTTGAAGTGAAGAAGCCATAGGATTTGGACTTTTCATGTAAGGAGTCGATTCGGGCTTGGGCTTTCTCTGAAAGACCAAACACCGATAAATCAAAACTCTGGGATAGCTTGGGACGTCTCTTCTTTTTGTACACTGAGTCGAGCCGGGCCTGAGCAGCCGACAACAAACCAACCGCCGACAAATCGACCATCTGCGACAACTTGAGCGGTCCCTCCTTTTCGTACAGGGCATCGAGTTGGGCCAAAGTCTCCTCCGACAGCTCCAGATCCGATAGATCGTACATCTCGGACAAATTGGGCCGCCTAAATAGGTTGGACATCTTGTCTAATTCCCTAGGACCTGTGGGCGGCCGACCAATAGATCCACTTCTGAATAGTAAGGCTTGCTCTATCTGTTCCCGTCGCTCCCAGTCCAAGGTCCGCTCCAGAAACGTGTGATAGTCCATCGTGCCAATAGCCTTCTCATCGACTAGGGGAATTCCCTGCAGAAAATCGTAGTAGTCTGGGGGGAGGTCCCTGTTCTCGTGGTCGTTGGCAAAGCGGTACTCCGTCGGATAGGAGATCATGAGATTGGCCCACTCGTAATTGAAGTGGGCTATCGCATAATCGACAAACCCTGGCGACAGCGCGTATTCTTTACTCCTTGCGGCCAGAAACTCGAACTGGTCTCGACGCCGCTGATCTACTTGGCGCTTGAAATCCTCGGCCTCCAGCCCCTCGTAATCCAGACGAGGACGACCAAATTCGGCCATCCACTCGGTCACGAAGCGGTTATTGTCGGCTCCTATACCACTAAACGAGTAGGAGGAATCGGAAAAGCCCTCCTCCACGACCACGTGCAGACTGTCGCCGGGTTCGACGAAGAACATCGACCGCACTTCATTGTAATAGGCCCTGACGAGAGTCCCTCGAACGACAGGCAGTTCGAAGAAGAAGTGGTTCAGGCTGTCGAGAACGACGCGTTCCTCGAAGTCTTCCAGCGCCGACGGCGACTCGTAGCCAAATGTAATTTCCCGCGAAGTTGGGGACTGGATTTCGCCGGTGATGATCGCAACCGATGGCTGGCTCTGAGCGCTGGCTAGACAAGCACTCGACGTTATAAGTATGGCAATTAGGAAGCTACAATATGCGTTCGTCATACGGTTCTCCATTTAAGGTCTGCTCAAGGGACGCCTATACAGAGCGCAGAGTTTTCACAAGCTCTTCCCAATCGTCGTTACAATCGCGTCTGTGTTCTTTACGCTAAAAAGACGCTCCACGAGCAGCCCTTGCGAGTCCACCAAGTAATACGAAGGCAAGGAACTCACTTGGTAGGACTTGGCCACGTCTGAGCCCAAGCCGACAGCGCGCACGTGGACGCCTTTGATCCCGTGTTTATCAACCGCCTTGCGCCAAGCGGCCTCATCGTCATCTAGCGACAGATTGAGGAAGACGACCGGCTGCCCCGCCGTCCTTTCCTTGATTTTGCGGAGATCGGGCAGATTTTCAATACACGGCCCACACCAACTCGCCCAGAAGTCGAGCAGCACCACTTGGCCCTTGAACTGGCTCAGCGATATGGGCTGACCATCGAGATCTTGGAGGGTGAATTCGGGTGCAGGTTGCCCAAATTGCAGCTTCAGAGCCTCATCCAGAGCCTCCTGGACGGCCTCCGTGTATTCCGGGTACGGATTGCTCGCTTGGAAATCTTCCCACTTGCGCTGGGCCGCCGCAAAGGTTTTGCTGCTTCCGTGCTTGAATGCAGAGATCAGACTCTCGGTCAGAAACCAATAGAGAACTCTCCCCTCCAACTGCTGCTTGGTGAAATCGTACCTTTCCGCAAAACTCCACCTCTTTCGAGCACGGGGCTCTGTGCGTATCGAATCGAACTGGGCCTGCACTGTCTCCGACAGCCCCAGACCCGATAGATCGATCTTCTCGGCCGACCTGAGCGATTGACGGCGTTCGTACATCGAGTCGAGGCGGACCACGGTCTCCTCTGATAGTTCCAGACTCGACAGGTCGTATCTTTCGGATAACTTGGCCCGCCTGAAAGCTGCGGATTCCTCTTTCAACTTCCGCAGGGAATTCATTAGAAAGGCGCGATACCGTTCCACACCAATGGCTCTTTCGTCCATCAGGGGAATTTCCTCGAGAAAGTCGTAGTAGTCTGGAGGGATATTTTTGTTCTCGTGGCCGTTGATGATGCGATACACCCTCGGATAGACAATCATCCTATTGGCCCAATCGTAATTGACGGAGGCAGTCACATAGTCGATGCACCCTGGAGACAGCGCGTATTGCTCGCGACCCTCGGCCAAGAATTCGAGCTGCTCCCGCCGCCACTGGTCCATCTGGCGAGAAAAGTCCTCCACCTGCAGATCCTCAAAGTCGAGGTCAAAGGAGTCGAATGGCACCAACCACTCGGCCATGAAGCGGCTGTTGTCCGCGTTAGGGCCGCTGAACGTATAGGACGAACTGAAAAAGCCCTCCTCAATAACCACGTGCAGACTATCGCCGGGTTCGACGAAGAAGATCAAGGGATTGTAACCGAAGATGAAAGCTCTTAACAACTTCACCCACTGCTGACCCTCTTCGTAACCCCCCATTATGCGGGTTCCTCGGCTGACAGGTAGCGCGAGCGTAAAGCGGTTCTGGCCATCAAGCGTGACACGGCGGTCGGGCAGCAACGGCGACTCGTAGAATACGATCTCTCGCGAGCGAGGATTCTGAACCTCGCCGGTGATGATCGCAACCGACGGCTGGCGCTGGGCACTTTCGACAGCTAGACAAGCACTCGACGCCAAGAGTATGGCCATGAGGAGGCTACAATATGCGTTCGTCATGCGGCTTGCTCCATTCAGGTTCGGCTCAGCTTGTTCACAAGCCCTGCTCGATCATCGCGACAATCTCGTCTGTATCCCCTACGCTATACAGACGATCTAAGATCAATCCTCGGGAGTCCACCAAGTAATACGCAGGGATGACACTCACTTGGTAGCTTGTGGTTACCTCCGTACTCCAACCCTCGGCACGCACATGGACGCCTTCGATCTCGTGTTTATCAATCGCTTCTCGCCAAGCAGCCTCATCCACGTCCAGTGATATGTTGAGGAAGACGACCGGCCGGCCGGCCGTTTTTTCCTTGATTTTGCGGAGATTGGGCAGGTCGCTAATACACGGCTTGCACCAACTTGACCAGAAATCGAGCAAAACCACCTGCCCCTTGAACTGCCCCAGCGATACGGGCTGGCCATCGAGGTCGTCGAGCGTGAAAGCGGGCGCGGGTTGCCCAGGTTGTAGCTTGAGCGCCTCATCCAGAGCGGCCTGGACAGGTTCGTTGTATTCCGGGTGCGGATTGATCTGCTGGAAATCCTCCCACTTGCTATGGGCCACTGCAAAAGCTTCGCTGCCGCCGCGCTTGAACCCATCGATCAGCTCTCCGGCCAGAAACCAGTAGAGCACTCTCCCTTCTAGTTTTTGCTTGGCCAGATCGTATCTCTTTGCCAAATTCCACGTCCGACCTACTGGAGTAGTATATATCGAGTCAACCTGGGTCTGGATGGCCTCCGACAGATTCCGGTTTTCCCAGTCTAAGAAAAGTCCCAGAAACCAGCGATAACTGCCTGTGCCCATGGCCTTTTCGGTCACCAAGGGGATTTCCTGTAGGAAGTCGTAGTACTCCGGGGTGATATCTCTGTTTTCGTGGCCATTGACAACTCGGTAATTCGTCGGGTAGGACATCATGAGTTCGGCCCTCTCGTAATTGAAGCTGGCCGTCGCATAGTCAATGTACCTTGGAGACAGGATGTATTTCTCGCGCCCCTCGGCTAGAAACTCGAACCGCTCCCTCCGCCACTGCTCCATCTGGCGCTTAAAATCCTCCACCTTCAGATCCTCGTAGTCGAGTCGGAAGGAGCGGAAGCGTAGCCCCAACTCAGCCATGAAGCGGCTGTTGTCCGCATTGGGACCGCTAAACGAGCAAACGCCCTCCTCCACGACGATGTGCAGACTGTCGCCGGGTTCGACGAAGAAGATTGATCGCCTTCTCTCGTAATGCCCCCAGACGGGGATTCCTCGGACGACAGGCAACTCAAAGGCGAAGCGGTCTAGACTATCGAGAACGATGCGCAGTTCGGAGCTTTCCAGTGCCGACGGCGATTCGTAGCCAAATGTGATTTCCCGCGAAGTTGGGTCCCGGATTTCGCCAGTGATGGTTGCAATCGATGGCGGACTCTGCGCGCTTTCGACAGCGAGACAAGCACTCGACGCCATGAGTATGGCAATGAGGAGGCTACCGTATGTATTCCTCATGAGCCTTGCTCTAGTCAGCTAGCCGTATGCGCCGTGATCGAGGAAGCCGAGCAGCCGTTTCAGCCGGGGATTCGCATTTTCATACACATGCGGCGGCATTTGGTAGTTCATAAACGGGTAGTACTTGTGCCCGACGATCCGGCGCGCATACGTCACCTGGGTGATGTACCGCGTGCGGTCGCTGCGGTTCGGCCCCCCGCGATGCCACACCTGATTGTTGAACATGACGACGCTCCCCGCCGGGGCGCTGTTGTGGACGATTTTCTCTTCCCACTCGGAGCCCTCGATCTCGACCGGCGGTTTGCCGAGCAGGTGCGTTTTCGGAATCACTTCCGTCCCGCCGTGCGCCGGCGTATCCACATCGGTCAGATAGTAGTTGGCCGTAAAGAACAGCACCGGGAGGTGGACGTTCGGCGGCGGCTTGCCGTCTGTGACGACGTAGTGTGGGGCATCGTCCTGATGCCACGTCGAGAGGCCTCCGCCCGGAAGCGTCTGGAACGAGTTGTTGTGAATCACGTGGCAATTCGGTGCTACCAATGCCTCCGCAAAGCTCACAATCGGCTCGAGATCGAACAGGCGCAGGTTGGCTGCGCTCGTCTCGAATAGCCGATGCGCGAGCTTCGTGTACTCGCTGTAGTTGTTCAGTCCATTCGGATTGTCCGCCAGCGCCCGGTCCAAATCGGCCCGCAATTGCGCACACCAATCCGGCGGGAGAACGTTTTTAACGAGCAGGTACCCATCGCGATGAAATCTCTCGATCCATTGGGCGATCTGTTCGGTGGATTGTTGGACCCCGGCGAGAGGCTGTTTTTTTCGCATGATTGCCCTGCCTTCTTGATGGAATCGTCCTCGGAGAGCAATCAAACGCAACCCGACTGCCGACACAAGACTCGCTGTCTGGCACATTGACGTAGCATGGGTTCCGTGTTACAATGCTATTCATGATTCAATCGTTCCGACATGCTGGCACCGAAGACATCTTCAATGGACGAGACACACGTGCTGCACGCGGTGCTTGTCCATCTTCATTGTGGACTGTAGCTATACGAAAGCTTGAACAACTGGACTCAGCCGATGAACTGCGCGACTTGCGCAGTCCTCCTGGCAATCATTTCAAGGTATTGCGGGGCATTCGGTCTGGACAATGCAGTGTCCGGGTCAATGACCAATACCGTATTTGTTTTGCATGGTCGGATGCTGGACCCCAGAATGTCGAAATCGTCGACTATCACTAATCACTAAACAAGAGGAGTCGATCATGGTACGTATTCCAACAGATCGCGTTCCGACTCATCCGGGTGAGATGCTACTGGAGGAGTTCCTAAATCCTTTAGGTTTAACGCAGCGCGAATTGGCAGCTGCCATTCACGTTCCTTATCAGCGAGTCAACGAATTGGTGAATGGGCGACGTGGCATTACTCCGAGTACAGCCCTACGCCTAGCAAAGTATTTCGATGTGTCGCCCGCGTTTTGGCTGAATCTCCAACTGCGCTGGGATCTGTATCACGCCACCCGGTCTGAAGCTCGGGAACTAGAGGCGATTGAGCCACGTGCCGTAGGACTTGAAGTATAAAGGCCAAGAAGCCTTCAGCTTCCTATATCTAGGTCACAACCGTATCCTCAGCAACGATGAGAAGTGCCGATCATGGTATTCCAACAGAGCGCGTTCCGACTCATCCGGGGATCTGAAATGAACAGGTACATGAAGATTCTGAGCATCGGGTTTCTATGCCTATGGTGTGCCGCCGCCTACGCAGACCTGCCCACAGGTCGAGATGTAATTGTCGGCATTATCGATCCGGGTACGGGACTAAACTGGCGGCATAGAGCCTTTCGCGACCCGCACGATCCCCAGCGCAGTCGCGTACTGTATTTGGCGACAGGCCGCGAGTGGGATCGGACGGCCATCGAAACCGCCCTCGGCGACCCACAGGCCCCGGCTCCCCCAACCGATGCGGACGGACACGGCACAGCCGTAGCTGGTGTCGCAGCCGGTTCTATGGGAGGGCAAATGCAGGGCACTGCGCCCGAGGCAGACATCATCATGGTGTCCAGTGCTTCCTCGATAGCCGATGCGGCGGCCTACATTTTCCGCAAGGCAGATGCGCTGGGACGCCGGGCTGTGGTCTGCCTCAGCTTCTCCATTCCCGAACCGAGGGGTGCCCGCCAAGCGTTGAGCAATCTGTTGTCGGAAGATGATCGGCGCATCATCGTCGCTGCGGCCGGCAACATCCTTGCTCCTACTAGCATCCTTGATGCTGGTATAGGCATCCACTGGGGGCCAATCGCCTTGGGAGCGTCTCCCACGTTTACTACTCTTGCGCCTAATCTCTTTTTTGGCGATCCACCGAGGGTAGAATTGACAGTGCTAGTCAGGGAAGAGGCCGCCGTGGAATTGGGCATCGGCAAATCCCTCGACGAATTGCACTGGCGACCGTTAGATACTATCAAAAGCGCCCAAGCGACGTCGGACACCCTACAAGACGCAACTACCATACGATGGCGCCGTCTGTCATCTTTTCATTATTACGTGCCCTCCGCCGACGATGACGACAATACCTACATCCATGTATATCTAGAGGCCCCTTATGGAGAATGGACCGACGACAATCGCTATCTGTTCGCTGCGCGGGGAGAAGGCGTGTTGCACGCTTGGGTCCTGGAAGGGTTCGGCCAAGAAGATGCCCAACTCGCCACCCATCCTGACTATCGCTCGACAGACTTGTGGTCCACAGTGCCCTATCCAGCCAACTTGCCACACGTCATGGCTGTAGGGGCACTTGCCGACACGACGGGATGGGAGGCGTTGGCCGTAGCACTAGGTGAGGACCCTGTAACGCTACGCGAGGACCTGCTTGTGATATTTGCCGAACACGGCCGGCTGCTTCCAGACTCGGGCCGAGGACCTTCCCTGAGCGGTGCTATAAAACCGGATTTTGTTGCGCCGGGCATGTCTTGGTTTCCTGGCATTGGGGGCGAGGAGGACTATGTCTATGACGTAGGCACCAGTATTGCGGCCCCCTATACAGCGGGTGTAATAGCGGCCTTTCTCGAACGGTTCCCCGAGGCGACACGGGATGAGGTGTATCGCGCCTTCGCCCAATCGGCGCGTCCCATTGACGACCGGCCTGTGCCCAATAATCTGTGGGGCTATGGGCAGGTTGATCTAGCCGCGGCTTTGGCCTTCTACGAGCAACGAATTCCAACTCTAGTCACCCAGTACGAAGTGCCTTCAGCCAGCCCCCTTACCCTGCACAACGCTCCCAACCCTTTCAACGCCGGCACCATCCTGCGCTATACACTCGAACGAGACCAACGCGTACGCCTACATATCTACAATGCCCTCGGCCAACGAGTCGATACGCTGGTCGATGCGTATCAGACCAGCGGCCTTCAGAGCGCGTACTGGCATCCTGCTGGTGTCAGGAGCGGGATCTACTTTGCGCGACTGGTCCTCGATGACGGGACGCACACGCGAAAACTACTCTTAGTGCGGTAGCCACCTAACCCAAAGGAGACGCCATGTACATCCAAGACCAACTCCCTCACGACCGCGTCACCGACGACAACCTGAGCTACTACAAAGCCATTGGCGTCGATTACCTAACCGTCAACTCCCTCCCCCTCGACCTGCACTCCTACCCCGAGATGGTCGAGTACCTACGAGAAGTCCGCGCCCGCGCCGAAAAAAACGGCCTCCGCTTGTACAACGCCGCCTTAACCGGCCCGGACGAAATCACTCTCGCGCAACAAGATCGAGATACCAAAATCGAGGAGTGGTGCAACTGGATCCGGGCCATGGGCACCGTCGGCGTCCCAACCCTCGGCTACAATTTCAAACCCGTGGGCAACTTCCGCACCCCCTCGGACACCGGCCGCGGCGGTGCCCACTATAGCACCTTTGTCTACTCAGAATACGAAGAAGAGAACCACGACTATCCAGCAAAGCACATCGACGAGGACGGGATGTGGGCCAATATATCCTACTTCCACCAGCGCATCGTCCCCGTCGCCGAAGAGGCCGGCGTTACCTTGGCCCTGCACCCGGACGACCCCCCGCTACCCGAGCCGATGGGCGGTGCCGCGCGGATTGTCTCCACCTTGGACCAATACGAGCGCATCTTCGCTCTCAACCCCAGCCCCCAAAACGCCATGCTGTTTTGCCAGGGCTGCGTCACCGAAATGGGCATTGACGTGTACGAGGCCATCCGCCGCATGGGCCGCCAAGGCAAAATCGCCTATGTCCACTTCCGCAATGTGCGCGGGACGCCCAAGGATTTCAGGGAGGTCTTCGTCGACGAGGGCGACGTCGATATGTACCGGGCGATGCAGACCTACAAGGAGGTGGGTTTTAACGGGCCGTTTATGATGGATCACACCCCGTCCATCCCCGACGACGCAGGCGGGCGCCAGGGCCACGCCTTCGCCACCGGCTTCATCCGCGCCATGATCCAGGCCGTCTATCGCTGATCCAACGCAACCAATTAATCGATGCGCGGCAGATGCGGCAGGTGGTCGAAGTGCTGATCGCGAGAAAAAAGATGCAGGCCGTGCTCAACCACCAAAGCGGCAATCCAGATATCGTTGGTCGGAATAGGCGTGCCCTGCTGACGTAATTGGTAAAAAAGCTGGGCATAGTGCCGCGTGGTGGCTTCGCCGGCATAGAGAACGGACGTCCGAGGCCGACTGAGAAAGCGCAACAGAATGCGCTCATTTTTGCCGGCTCTGGTGCCACATTGGAAACCAGCGCGCAATTCAGCTAGCGTGACGAAGGGCAGGAAGATCTGTTCGGCTAGCTGAAGGCGATCCAAGACCACTGGATCGCCGAGGCAAAAGTCGCGGTAGCGGTTGGTGTCTAGGGCAATCTTCACCGCCACAACTCTGGATCTACTTGATCCATGGCGTCGACGGCTTGGTCAAAGGCCGGATCGTCCACCCAAGTGCCCGCCAAGTCGTCTAGGTCGTGATGACGCACGGCCTGTTCCGACAAGCCCAAGCCGCGCTCGAGTGCCCATAGGGCCATTTCATTCAGGCTCTTGTGCTCTTGGCGAGCCCTCCTCCTCAGTTCCCTATCTAGCTGCGGAGGCACTTTGCGGATGGTGTATTGAGTCGATTTCTCGGTCATGCCTGCAATATAGACGGCGTGTGCAGGCACGTCAATCTCAGCCCGCGACCGCCCGAATCGCTTCGGCCATCTTCCGCAGTTTGACCTTGGTGTTGTTCGGGTGCATGGGCACCAAGACGGCTCGCGCCAAAACGTCGAGCGAATCCTGGCACGTATCCAGCTTGTATTTGACCCGCGCCTTGCGGTTGGCCGGTAGTTTATAAGGATTGAGCGCCGGATGGTGCGCGCCTTGGTAGCGCAGAATAGGCTCCCAGCGCGTATAGACATGGCGACCGGTATCCATGGGCAAAAAGGAGCTCACGTCTTTTGCCGCCAATCGGTTGCAGAAGGAGCGCGCCTCGTCCTCAGCGGTAAACAAAAATCCTAGGTGTGTGCCGCACTCGTGGTCCAAGCTGTTGTTCTTTATAGACTCCAACCCCGCCTCCAGCCCGACCTGTAGCAACTCCTGCTTGTGGGCACGCATGGTCTTGAGCATTCCCCGAATGCGCCGCAATTGCACGTTGAGTATGGCCCCTTCGACCTCTGAGGCCCTGAAGTTGGGGCCGGCAAATTGCAGCTCTTCGCGCTCTTCGTCGGGATTCCAGTAAAAGGAGCAGCAGTCCACCGCCACCGAGCCGCGCTGATGTACCGCCTCGGCATTGGTGACAAACGCCCCGCCCTCGCCGCAGGTCATGTTCTTGAAGAAGTTAAAACTAAACGCGCCGGCGTGGCCCCAACTGCCCAGCATCCGGCCCTCGTACCCGCCGCCCACCGCCTGACAGGCGTCTTCGAGAACGAGCAAGCCGCGCTTGCGGGCGATCTTGGTAATGCGCTTCATATCGCAGGGCAGGCCGACCATGTGGACCGGAATAATCGCCCTAGTGTGTTTGGTAATTCGCCGCTTTAAATCCTTGGGGCACAGTGTTAAGGAATCATCTACATCGGCGATTACCGGAATGGCTCCGGCCCCCAGCACCGCCAAAGCGGTCGCCATGTAGGTATAGGCGGGCACAATCACCTGATCCCCTGGCCCTACGCCCAATCCCACCAGCGCCGCGTACAGCGCCGAGGTCCCCGAGCGCGTCATTCGACAGTGCCCCACGCCCACGTAGCGCGCCCAATTCCTCTCAAAGCGGTCACACTCCCCACCCGATCCATAGCGGAAAATCGCGCCGCTGTCGAATAGCTGCTGTAGTTGCTTGATTTCTGCTTGGCCAATGCGATACATGATGCGCTCCTTTACACGAGTTCCAGCTCGACCCAGCGCCGAACTGAATTAATAAGATAAAGGGTGTCGGCCCGCGCCAGACTGCGGCCGGGTGCGCAAGACCTCGGCCTTGGTGAGGCATTCGGCGTATTCTCCCGCGGCCGACGATTCCCAGACGATCCCGCCGCCCACGCCAAATTCGAGTTGTCCGCTCTCCCGGTCGAGATGCGCCGTGCGAATCGCCACGTTGAAGCACGCCTCCGGCCCCGGCGACACATAGCCCATGCAGCCAGTGTAAATGCCGCGCGGGGCGCGCTCCAGTTCGGCGATGATTTCCATGGTCCGCACCTTGGGCGCGCCGGTCACCGAGCCGCAGGGAAAAAGCGCGGCAAAGATGTCGGGCAGGCTCACGCCGGCTTTGAGTTGGCTTTCCACAGTAGAAGTTAGCTGCCACACCGTGGGATAGCGCTCGACCGACCACAGGGCCGGGACCGCCACGCTGCCGACTTGCGAGATACGTCCTAAATCGTTGCGCAACATATCGGTAACCATCAGGTTCTCAGCGCGGTCCTTAGCGGAATTTTGCAGGTCCTCGGCCCGCTGCTGATCCTCGGCTGCAAAACGGCCCCGCGGCCGGGTTCCCTTCATGGGGCGCACTGTGCAACGCCCGTCTTGTAGGCGGAAGAACAACTCGGGCGACGCCGAGATCAGAACGTGACGCCCCAGGTCGAAATACGCGCACAACGCGGATTCCTGCACCTGCCCCATATCGCGGTATAGCGCCAGCGGATTGCCCCGGAAACGGCTGTGCAAGCGCAAGGTGTAGTTGACCTGGTACGTGTCGCCGGCTGCAATATAGGCGCGGATGCGCTCAATGGCGGCCTCGTACTCCTCCCGCGACACCGACGGTCGCCACTCGTCCAACTCGTAGGTGCCCAAGCCAGCGCTAGGCGCGGCCACCAGCGTCCTCTCCTCAAAGAGGCCAAAGTAAACCAAGGGAAGCGCACCAGCAGGACGGGTGGTAAAAGCTGGGTCCAGACCAGCCGCAGCCTCGTAGCAGACAAAACCCGCAGCGTGCAGCCCTTGGGCCACCGCCCGCTCCACCGCGCTGAGGGCCGGGCGCACCTCGTCCGCGGCTGCGGCTACCACCTCGTCCACCGGATGAGCAAACGCAAAGGAGCGCTCCTGCCCGCAACGGGCATAAGACGACAGCAGCACTGGATTGTCAAAAAAGAAAAAGGAGGATCACTCGAATCCTCGGCATCTATCCTGCCGCCTCGCCGGGCTGGTACTCAATGCGCCGCATGAAGCGCTCGCCCACATCGTAGTTTGGCTGGTCGGAGACAAAGCGCCACAAGCGCACGCGCTGCATCAGTTCGTAGCGCTGCTCGTTGCCCTCCCAGCCGTGGTTGGTCGACAGGATGCGACCAATCTCAGGGTCGTCCAGATCCGCGGTGTCAAAGTTGCAGACCTGCGGCCGCGTCGGGTTGAGTCTCAACTTGTACATGAAGCGATCCCGATCCGTGTAGTTGCTGCGCGCCCCGTGCCAGACGCGGGTGTTCCACACGTACATGGTCCCCGCCGGGCAGGTCGCCCAGATCTTGCCGCGCATGTGGTGGTAAATGGAGATCTCCCCGGTGCGCACGTTGCGGAATTGCGTTCCCGGCACCAAGAAAGTACCGCCCATCTCGTCTGTTGTATCCGCGGGGAACAGCGAGAGCTGGATATCGAAGTAATGGTCGCGGAAGTCGATGACCGAGTCTTGGTGCATATTGGGGCCCTTGGTTTGTTCGGCCTTGGTCAAGTGCGCGGCGTGGTGGTCGTACAGGGGATCGGGGCCGACCAAGGAGTGGATGAGTCCCTGCACCTGCGGCAGGCGGAACGCATCGCCCAAAGCCGTGCCTTTGGGCCAAGTCTCCTCAAAGGGGGTCCCCACGGCGAGATAGCCCCGGTTGTGGTGCATTTCCTCAAGGCAGGCTCGGCACAGATCTTTGGGCACCATTTCTTCGAACTTCAAATACCCCGAGGCGACGAATTGCGCCATCTGCTTCGAGTTCAAAAGATGCTCTTTCACGACGTGGCTCCTTCCTCTTTTTGCAGCTCGTTGAATTTCGACAGCACGATCTGGTAGGGCAGCGGCCCCAGTTCATAGCCCTCTTGGGGCGAGCGATGTTTGAGTTCCGACATCTGGATGACTTGCCAGCCGTCGCGCATGGCCGCCATGGCGTTGTGGTAAGGAGGATCGCTCTCCTCGACCAAGTCGCCTAGGCCCGTGCCCTTGGAGGCTTCGTAGCGCGCCCAAGCGACGACTTGGGCGTCGAGCGCGGGTGTGGTCTGAAAAAATACTAGAATATCTTGCACTGCGGACATGAAAAAGCCTTCCGGTGAGATTGGGTCAAATTTGTCGAGCGATATTCCATTTAAAATATAGAAGCAACAAATTCGCTGGTACGCAATTTGCGTAGGACCGAGCGAAGGTATTTAATACCCCAACATCCTTTCTTCTATGAGGAGGCTCACAATGAAAGAGTTGCTCTTATCGTCGGCGCTCGCCGCCATTTCTTTGGCGCTTTTCGCCACGGGAACCGCCCAAGCCGACACCGCGCACCAGTCCTTTGACGTGGAACCGGGCGACCACCTAATAGTGGACACCGAATGGGGTGCCATTGAGGTCCATACTTGGGATCGCTCCGAGGTAGAGCTGGTCGTGGAACGAGCCGATAAACTCGATCTAGCATACGACCAAGAGGCGGGTACCACGACCATCCGGGGCCGCAAAAAAGGTGCCGGCCTATTCGACTTCTTCGGCCTTGTGAGGGGACGCCCCCCCTTGTTCCGCCTCACGGTGCCGCACCAGCACGATTTGGAACTGAACACCTCCGGCGGCGGCATTGAGGTAGACGACCTTCTGGGCCGCGTCTCGGCCCGGACTTCGGGCGGCAGTCTGAGCTTTGGCCACATCGAAGGACCGATCGAGGGCAAAACTTCGGGTGGGTCCATCTCTTTAAAAGGCTGCTCCGGTACGGCGTCGGTGTCCACTTCGGGGGGCTCCATCCGCATTGGCGAGGTGGACGGAGAGGTGCGAGCAAAGACCTCGGGCGGCTCCATCCACATCAGCCGGGCCCAAGGCCCGGTGCAGGCCAAGACCTCGGGCGGCTCTATCAAAGTGGATGAAGTGCTGGGGCCTATCGAGGCTCAGACGTCGGGTGGCTCCATTCGCGCCCAACTCTCGCAGCAGCCTCACGGTCCCTGCCTCCTCAAGACTTCGGGCGGCAATGTAGAGGTCTCCCTTGCTGCGGATATCGGTTTGCAGGTGGACGCCCGCACATCGGGTGGGCGCGTCTCCACCGACTTCCCGGTAGTAACGCAGGGCACGCTGGATAAAAACAGCCTCAAGGCCTCGATCAACGGCGGTGGTCCCCTCATGACCCTACGCACGTCGGGCGGGTCCATCCGCCTGCGCAAACTGTAGCGCTGCGCTGCACAGCACCGTCTTTGGGTCGAAGGGGTGCGGCGCGACGGCTTCGGGTCGTTGCGCTACACCCCTTTTTGCGTTTTTAGGTGCTGAGCCGGTTGCAGCAGCTAATGCGTCCGCGCCAGCGGCGTCCACTGAGAGAGCGCGTCCAACTCCGCTCGTTCCTCATCTCCCAACTCCACCTCCAACGCCCCAAAGACCTCCTCCATGTGCTCGGGGCGGTCTGGGCCGATAATGGGAGCGGTAACATCCTTGTTGGCCAAGATCCAAGCAACGGCAACTTGCGCCGGAGTCTTGCCCTGCGCCCGACCAATCTCGGTCAGCTTCTGCACGATGCGCTCGGCTTGCTCGCCCATGGCTGCGGCAAAGCGGTCGTCGTCTTGCCAAGCGCTATCGGTCGGCGGCTTTTGCCCGCGCTTAAAGCGGCCGCTCAACAGGCCGACGGCCAGCGGACTGTAGGTCATCATGCCGAGGCCGTACTTCCGGCACATAGGCAATAGCTCCGGCTCTATTTGCCAGCGGTGCAACAAGTTATACTGATTTTGTAAGGTAAATAGTGGGTCCAATCCCCCGCGATCGGCCGTCCACAGCGCCTTCACCACTTGGGCGGCAGTAAAATTGCAGGCACCCACGTAGCGCACCTTGCCCTGTCGCACCAAATCGTCAAACGCCCGCAGCGTCTCGTCGAGTTCGGTGTCTGGATCCCAGTTGTGCAGCAAGTAGATATCCACGTAATCCGTGTTCAAGCGCTTCAGCGACCGCTCGATCTCGCGCATGATGGCAAACCGCGACAGGCCGCGGTCGTTGGGGCCGTCGCCTATTTGGCTCCAGACCTTGGTCGTAATCACCAAATCGTCGCGCTTGCCCTTGATGGCCTTGCCCAACAATTCCTCGCAGCGCCCCTGAAAGTAGTAGTTGGCGCAATCGAGGAAATTGCACCCCAAATCGAGCGCCGTCTCGACCGTGCGCACAGCGGTCGCCTCGTCCGTGTGCCCATGCCAGTATCCCCGAAAGGCCGTGCCCAAACACAGCCGCGAGACCTTGACCCCAGCCCGGCCCAATCGCACGTAATCCATGTTTTCTCCTAATCTAAATGTTGGTTGGCAAATCGTACGTCGGCTCGTTCGCGTGCCGCTGCAAGCCGATTTCGAGGCGAATTTCAGTCCCCGGCGGCAGGGATACCGCAAAGTGCGCGTCGTGGACGGCAACCCGCTTGGTCTCCTGCTCTACAGGCGGCGCAGCATAGCCTCCCACCGCGCCCGGGTACGCGCTTTGCAAAGTGTTGTACTCGACCTCCCCAAACCGATGCTCGGCCAAGGTGCCAGCTTGCAGTAACACCTTGCGACTATCTAGCGCACTGAGGTTCACCAAGTGGACCACGAGGCGGTCCCGCTCCACAGTCTCGACGAGTGCGGCCACATCCTCTGGCAGGCCCGGTCGCTTGCGCTCGGCGTCAAAGTAGCGCAGCGGGGCCATTAAGATGCCGCCGTTGTACAGGAGCTGCGGCGCGCCCAAGGTCAGTTGGATGAGCGCCTCGGTCGTCACCGGATTTAGCTGTTGCCACCAGTGGATGTGGTTGTCGCGGGGGTCGCTCTCGTCGCGGCGGATGAGCTCCATCCGCCGATAGACCTGCGAGAGAGCCGCTTGAAGGATCTGCACCGGGTAGTCGGGATTTTCGCCCTTGAGGTAGCAAAACCACGGCGGCTCGTGGTACCCGTCCTCTTTGTTGTGGAACGGCACCACCATGCGCCAGTCGTAGCGCTCTTTGGCGCGGAGCATTTCGAGCATTTCCCAATCGACCGCTGCCCCGCTCGCGTTCCACAGCGCGGCCGGATACATGGCCGCCAGCGGCTGGAAGTCCGACCACCCCTTGGCCCCGTAGCAATAGGGCACCACAAAGCTGACCTTGTCGTCGCCGAGCGCGGTTAGCTGGCCGATCCAGTGCACGCCCAAGCTCATCTCGATTTGGCCCAAGTCAGCCATTTTCCCCTGCTCTATAACCTTTCTGAGCTGGGTGCGGGGCAGTTCAAGGTACTTTTCCTCGCCGGTCAGCAGATAGCAATGGGTTCCAGCCAAAATGGCCGCCATGGCGATGTTATATAACCCGTGCGGCCACGTCCAGCCGTACATGCTCCCATACCAGCGTCCTTCCATGTATTCGCCAACCTGTCCGCTCAGCCCCACATTGTCGGGCAACAGGCCCCCATTGGCCGCGGCCCGTTCGATCCACGCATCCACGTATTCGAGCAGCCAAGCTCGGTATTTATCGTCGCCGGTCAGGTAGAAGGCGTTGGCGATCAGCGAGGTGACGTGCAGGTTGGTGGCGCAATCGCCCCGGGTCATGCGCTCCTTCATCGCCTGCCCCATGCGCCGCGCCTTCGCCGGGTCTTTGAGGTCCTCAGGCGTGTCAATCCCCTCTAAGTCCTCGTAGGGCAGGCCGTAGCACGCCATCCCCGGGCTGTACCCATACGACGGCTCCTCGTTCTCTTCGTATAGCCAGCGCGGCCCCTTGCTGCCGTTGTGGGCGCACTTGATGATCTTGTGCTCTGGGTCGTAGTTGAGGGCCTCTGGGTCTTCGTTGAGATAGAAACCAGCAAAGCGCCGCGCCCGCGCCACATTCTCGGCGTGGGTTGGGTCGGCCATGCACAGCAGGTAGAAGTAGATGTAGCTCTCGCTCTGGTGGAACTGGTCGTAGCCGATCTCGTATTCTTTGTCCACGTGGCCGTATTCTACCATCAGCTCGGTAGTAGCTTCCCATTGCCGCTGACCCAGGGCGAGCAAATGGTCGCCGCCGCCGAGCAAGTACAGCAGCGGCCAGTTGTAGAAGCTCTCGTAGAAGTCGTCGGCCCCGTCGCGGGAGTGCCGCAAGCCGTCGCGCCAAATCAAGCGGCCGTCGGGATGGGCGTACTTTTCTAGGAATGGATGGACGGCGTCCTCCATCGTCTTGATTAACTGCCGCTCCAATACGGCCCAAGCCGGAGCCTGTACTAGTGGTATAGCTGCTTCAATAACGGTCATAACTTCTTCTCTCCCTTGCTATTATCTTACCCTTTTCCTCCCTTCACACTCCACACCGACCCCGTAGTGTACGTATTCCGTTCCGAACACAAAAACTCAATCACCTCGGCCACCTCCTCCGCGTCTGAGTAGCGTCCGATCGGGTTGCCCGGATCGCGCAGGTGCTCCTCGTCAAAGCGCGGCACCACCATGTCGGTCAGCGCCCGGCCTGGCTCGACGCCGTTGACGAACACTCCCTGCCGTGGCCAAGCGTCGCCCAGTGCCTGAATAAACGACCATACCGCCCCCTTGGACACCGAGTACGGCACCTGATAGGGACTGCCGTGGCGCCCACCCGAAGAAATCGTCACGCAGCGCCCCCACCCCCGCTCCAACATGTGCGGGACCGCCGCCTGATGCGCGTGGTACACCCCGTGGACATTGATCTGCATAACCTTGGCAAACTGCGCGGCCGTCTGCTCGAAAAACGGCTTCTCCCACCCCAAGATACCGGCGCTGCACACCAGAATATCCAGCCGCCCAAAGGTCTCCACCGCTTGGGCTACTGCCTCGTGCACCTGCCCCTCGTCGGTCACGTCCGCCTCGACAAAGAGCGCCTGCTGTCCCATCGCCTCGATCTCCCTCACCCGCTCTTGTGCCGGTTCCGCCAGCACATCGACAATGACAATGTGCCGCCCGGCCTCGGCCAAGCGCAGTGCGGTCGCACCCCCGATGCCGCGCGCGCCCCCCGTAATCAGGGCCACCCGCTGCTCCACAGGTGCTGCAAATCGCAAATGTGCCATATTACCCTCCCCTTGCTTGCGCGGTCGCGCGGTTTTTATAAAAATAAGCAGCCTAGCGCCACTAATAACCAACCCTGCCCCTTTACGATATATATGGAGCATACAAAATGAAAATCGAACAGATCGAATCCTTCCTCATCGGCAACGGCTACGTCGTCCGCATCACCACCGACACCGGCCTGACCGGCATTGGCCAAACCGCCTGCTGGGGCTACCCCACCGCCGTGCAGAGCATCGTCGATGTCTTCAAAGAATACCTCATCGGCCAAAATCCCCTCCGCATCGAGCACCACTGG
This sequence comes from Candidatus Latescibacterota bacterium, assembly GCA_965203175.1. Classification (GTDB taxonomy): domain Bacteria; phylum Latescibacterota; class UBA2968; order UBA8231; family UBA8231. Next base: position 4,853,700 of record OZ241867.1, read on the forward strand.
CAGCACCTCTACCGCATGGCACCCTTCCGGGGCACGGCCATCATGGGGGCTGTCTCAGCCGTGGATATCGCGCTGTGGGACATCAAGGGCAAGCACTTTGAGGTGCCGGTGTGGGAGCTATTGGGCGGCAACGTCCGCGACAAAATTCGCCTGCACCTGCTCTCTGGGGGCAGCACCCCAGAAGACAACTTCAATGCCGCGCAAGCCGCTGTCGCCGAGGGATTTACCGCCATCAAGTTCGACCCCATCACAACGGACTGCCACGACAAGGGGCAAGCGCGGATGATTCAAACCGCCGTCGAGCTGACCGCGGCTGCGCGCGAAGCCGGCGGCCCGGATTTGGACCTAATCATCGAACTGCACCGCAAGCTGACGCCTATGGTCTCCCTAGCCCTCGCCGAGGCCCTCAAACCCTTCCACGTCTTCTTCCTTGAAGACCCGATCCAGATCGACAGCATCTCAGCCCAAGCCCATATCGCGCAAAAATCCACCGTGCCCTTTGGCAATGGCGAGCGCTTTGTGTCTATATGGGAGTTCCGCGAGTTGTTGGAGCAGGGCGGCCCCCAGTATTTGCGGCCGGATGTGGCCTTGGCCGGCGGCATCTCGCACTGCAAAAAAATCGCCGCCATCGGCGAAGCCTACCACTGCGCAGTAGTGACCCACAACTTCCTAGGACCGCTGACTACCGCCGCCTCCCTGCACCTCGACGCCTCGATTCCCAACTTTATTACCCAAGAGTACACCAAAGGCGACGAAGCCCCGCACAACGCGATCTACCGGTGCGCATATGAGCGCGAAGGCGGGTACATCCCGATTCCCCAAGCTCCGGGCCTCGGCGTGGAGCTAGACGATGCATTAATCGAGCAAACGCCCTACAAACCCATCAACAACGCCTCTACCCCACTGCGCGTCGACGGCTCGGTATCCTATGCCGTATGAGAAAAGCCGCCGACTGACCTCTTCAGCCAAGTAGAAACATGCCGACAACCACTACCCTAACACAGGAGGCCACATGAACGTCCTAATTTTATCCGGCTCAAACCATGGGTTTGCGGCCAGTGCCCCGGTCATCCACGAGTTTTTGAGCACGCACGACGATCTGTCCGTCGCGCTTGACGACAACAAGGACGTGTTGGCGTCAGACGGTTTGCGCGACTTTGATGTGCTGATCCACGGCTCGGGCTTTACGCGAGGCGAGCGGCAGGAAGACGGCACCGTGCAGCAAGTACCCGAGCTGACGCCCGCGCAAGAAGAAGGGGTATTCGACTTTGTCGCCAGTGGCAAAGGGTTGGTCGGCATCCACGGCACTGCGTGGTGTATTGGCGGCAAAGCCGTCGATCTGCTTGGCGGTCACGCCAACTGGCACCCGCCGGGATCGGCCTTCACCGTCTCTATCATTGACGGCGACCACCCCGTTACGCAGGACGTGCCCGATTTTGACGTGGAAGACGAGATCTACATGTCGGCGTGGGACCCAGCTATCCGCATCTTGGCCACCGCCGAGTGGAGCGGCAAGCAGCATCCCCTAGCGTGGGTCAAACCCTATGGCGCAGGACGGGTGTTTTACACGGCTTTGGGGCACGGCCCGGGAACATTTGCGCGCCTAGGCATGCAGCAGATGATGGCGCAAGGAGTGCGGTGGGCCGGGGGGAGCCTATAAAAACCCACCCTGCGCGTCCGACCACTGCCCACAGCGGATTTCCAAGGTCTGCGCCACCGGCGTCCGCAGGGCGATGAGCACCCGCAAACGCTCCTTGTCGATCTCGCTATTGCGCATCCGCCACATGGTGTGATCCATGGCTCCCGGGCCAAGGCGGATGGCGTCGTCGCCCACCCGGTAGAGCGCGTAGCCCGCTTTGAGAAAGACCGTGTGTCCGGCGCGGCCCTCGACAAGCGCGCTGTCCATCTCCAAGGTGCCACCCGGCGCGAAAACCCCCTCAATCTGAAAGGGCACCCCATCGACGCCCCCTGAGGTGCGGATGTGAAGATCAAAACCGCCGGGCACCTCCTCAATGTGCAGTTCGACTTCCAGCGGCGGCAACTCATACGTCGCCCGCCGACCTCGCACCTCTTGCCAATTGTCGGCATCGACTCGCTCGGCAATCGGCAGCCAGTAAATTCCCCCTACGTAATCCTTTTCTAGGTAGATGCGGTTGCGGCCCTTGTGCTGCATCCGCACCCCCTTGCCCGCCGCAGCAAATTCCTCACCGATAAATTGTCCAGTAGCAAAATAGGTCGATGATATCTTCACTGCCGCCAATTCGGCCTGCCCGCAAACCACGCTAAAAGGCGCGGTTAGGCCAGACGCAGTCGTAGCACTCACCGCGCCCTGGCGCACTCGCCACAGACCGGACGCGGGATAGACGCGGCTATAGCGCTCGGGCAAAGGCATCCGCTCTATACACGTCGCTCGCCACTCGGGGTGCAGGACGTAATTCGGTAGGCAGATCAAACCGCTGCCGCCGCGTGCGACCAACAGGTCGGCCACGGCTGCGTAAAAGCCATTGCCGTCTAAATGAGCCAAGGCGTGATAGCCGTCGGCCAAACCGGTTGGCACGGCCCGCGTATCGCGGTCTTGCCGCTTGGAAATGCTCGTCACTGCGGTGGCGTCGGCGTGGAGGAGGTGGTAGGACAAATCCAAATTGCGCCGTACAGGCTCCAGCAGGTCGGGCCGTGCAAGCACGTGTGCCGCACGGATTAAAGCGCGGTTGACCACCGCATTGTACACACCCGTGCTCCGCTCGCTGTACTCGCCATCGGCGTTGATGTCAATACCTTCGCCGAGGTACGCATCCACGGTCGTGCTCACTTCAAGTTCTGGATAGAGGACTTGGGCTTGGGCCAATGCGGCGACTAGCACCCAGCGGTGATTGGGCGTGTGGAAGCCGCCGGCGACCATGCCCGGGGCTGCGGTCTGTATCAACTCGCCCAAGGCGTCCGCAATCTCGGCGGCTCCCTCGTCGTCTGTAGCCTGTTCCCGCGCCGCAAACACGACCGGCGCGACCGCCTGCACCACAAAGCCTGTGTCCGGGGCCGAGTCAAAGTTGGTGGTCAGTAAGTCGAAACAACCCGACGGATTTCGATGCCAGCAGGCAAACTCAGCGGCGAGGAGGATCCGCTGCAAAAGCTCTTTGTTTCGGTAATGGCGCGACTCAGGTAGGAGATAGGCGTAGCCAAGCGACGCGACCGCGCTGATGCTTTGCGAACCCACCAACCGGTCGCCGTCCATAAAGCCGCCGCAATAGGGGCTTTCAGCGTCCAGCACTTGGCGCGTCAGCACGCCCTCGACCTGCTGGTCTAGCTCGCCGACGAGCGGCGCGTACGCTATCACCGCCGCTTCTGCTCCACCGACCGATACGCCGCTTCGGTGAATTTGGCTACTGCCACGGCAAAATCCGGCCGTTCATAGCCCTTGCCGCCGTTGCGAATCCAGCGCAAAAAGGCCGCGTCCGGCGTATCTTCCCGCACCCGCTTGGGCACTTCCAATGGCTTCCCATTCAGCAACACTTCCCGCACCTCCCACTGGTGTAAATGAAAAACCAAGGTTCCCTTGTCGCCGTGGATGGACAGCCGCTCGTCGTGCCGGCTCGCGCTGCCGACAAAGCTCAGCGACCCCAGCGCGCCGCCGCGAAACCGCGCATTGACTACGGCATCCATATCCACCCGCTTGCCCCGCTTGTCCATGAAGGCCGAGACCTTTACCGGCGTCAAACCAGTAATCCACAGAACCGCGGCTACCAAGTGACTGCCGGTGTCCATGAACATCCCACCTCCTGCCAACTCGGGTACCGTCCGCCATCCCCTGCCACCCCAATTTTGCGTCACGTACGCGACGACTCCCTTGAGCTCGCCGAGCGCCCCCTTCTGCACCAGCTCCCGCGCATAGGCATACGCCGGGTAAAAATTTCGTTGATAGCTAACGACCAACACGCGCTCCCGCTCAGCAGCCAGATCGATTAGCGCCTGGGCGTGGCGCGCCTTTGTCGTCAGAGGTTTCTCGACCAAAACGTGCAGATCGCGCTCTAGCGCATAGCGTGCCTGCGAGTAGTGAGTCGAGTGCGGCGAAGAAATCAACACCCCGTCAAGCGCTTCTGCGACAATCATCTGCCGGTAGTCGGCGTAATATGCAGCCTCAGCTCCCCACGCTTCCAGCAATTGCCGCGCCGATGCCTCCTCAGGGTCGGCAACCGCCACCAGCTCTACGCGGCCATCGACTTTTAGCCGGGGAATGTGCGCACCGCGCATGTTGCCGCCACAGCCGATTAGGCCGACGCGAATTTTCCTTTTTGCCATTGCGTCCTCTTAATCTACTAGGTTGTAGTAGGGGCCTTCCCAAGCGGAGAATAAGAATCTCAGCCGAGGAAAGCATTAGGTTCATTATCTGGCTCTCGCGCTTTGAGCCTTTGATCCTTTGTCCAGATATGTACTCGCCATGCTTGGCCCCTATAAGTGGTCTGACGAAGACGATCTGCCTCGTCAATGAGAGAGGTATCAACAAGGCTCATCCCTTCTTCACCAGAGTGTTCAACAAAGCCGTTTATAAGTCTCTCTACTGCGCTCCTGTCAATTGGTGGCAAAAGATTCCAAGGAAGACCTTCACGGATGCTGGAGACTACGGTATCCCTGAGCTTCATCGATAGCTTTCTTCGTGACCTACCATCTGGTACATCGGCGATGTGGCCTGCCAGTTCAAAGATTGCCGGCAGGCTAACGTACAATCTCGTCTCAGCCTCTACCGCGACTGCAAAACGCTTTCTTACCTCAGAGATCGCCTCTGCTGTGGAATAGTGGGGCACAGCAAAAAGCTCGCAGAGATAGCTTGTATCTACCACGTAAACCGGGGTGACCGTCACGACAAGTCCTCTAGCCAAGCCAGCGTCTTCTTCTTTTGCTGTTCCTCAAATTCTGGAGCCAGATACTGATCAACAACCCGTCGCGTCACCAGATCGCCAAGGCGACCGCGCTCTAGGAACTCGTCGTATCGAGGCAGTTCGTCGAGCCGAACTAGGCTGGCGCTCTCATTCTCGTCGTCCCAAGTACATAAGACCACTCCATCTAGCTGTTCTCGCGTGAGAAAGTTCATAGTGGCTGGATTGTGCGTGGTTACCAAAACCCGCAAACGGCGATTTTTGGCGACTTCGGTAATGGCTTCAGTGAGAACCCCAACTCGACTAGGGTGCAGTCCGTTATCAAACTCCTCAACAACGATACGAGAGCCTTCGGAGACCGTCTCAAACGCAGTGAGAATCGCCAGTGTTCGCAGGGTTCCATCCGATAAAACACGCGCATCAACTTTGTATCCTGAACTCTCTTGAAAGCCAAAAACCACGTCTCCCAAATCTGTCAGTGTGAAGTCGAACCCCACATAAGGCTCGTCAGGCAACTGACGAATTTTCTTAAGAAGCCGTTGTAAGGTCGCTCGCTGATCTTCATCTCCCTTGCTGAGTCCATACAAAACGGCCGACAGATTGGAGCCATTCCTCTTCAGAATGGTGTCTCCAACGCGTTCATAGCTGTGGATCAGCTTAGGGTCGGGATCAAAGACAAAAGACGCTTGCAGGTGCAACATGATGCCCTGTACGGCCTGAAGCCAATTCTTGTACGATAGATTATTCGAGGCGGCGAATTCTCGATATTGTGATAGCACGGATCGGTCCGAGGACACCTGTACTTGCGGCTTTCTGCCGCCTCGTGCGAAATTGTCGTACTGGACCGTGAGATCACGGGATGTAGAATCCGGCTGTTTAGGTACGGTCTTATAAAGCGTCCGGTTTCCAACCTTGAGCCCCTCGTCTATAATCTGCGGAGACGGGCGTGTGCAGATTTTAACGTCATATCGAAACGGGCGTGGCTCGCCTTTAAACATGACATTTGCTGAGAAACCGAGTTGGAACCGATCTTTCCCCTCCCGTCCACAAGCCTGCAATCCGCCCCGTACTTCAAGGCCACTACTTCCCCTCCCAATGTCGCCGATCTCGTATAGCGGCTGCCCACGAGCGACGAAGGACAGCAGTTCAATCGCCTCAATGACGTTACTCTTTCCGGATCCGTTAGGGCCTATTAGCAAGCTGAACGGTTTGAGCAGGTCAATCTGGGCGTCGGCAAATCCCTTGTAGTTTCTTAGATGGTGCATGTAGTCGCTCTCCTGAAATGTGCTTTTCTCCGCAGAGAATCTCCTGCGGTGCGACTGTGCAATTTACATAGATCTACGGGGTGGCTCCGCCTCGGCGTCTCAATCTACTAGGTTAAAAAGCGGCGCGACCCCACCGAACATCCCCGGAAAGCGAAAGACTGCCTCGTCTTGATCGCGGATGCGGTCGAGGACTGCCTCGTCGAGCAAGGCGCGCTGGCGGTCGAAAAGGGCTTGCTCCTCTGCGACCGCGTACGAACCCTCGCACCGCGCCTGCTCTTGCGCAGCGGCAATTTCAGGATCGCCAGCCAGTTTTTCCGCCATAGTTCCCAAGAAGCGTTCCAGCAATGGCCGATGTCCGCCGTCGGCCGCCTTTGCAGCCGCCGCGTCAAAGGCGGCATGGCATTTCACCAAGCGCTCGCGCCAGTCGTCGGGCACCTCGCCGTCGAGCGTGAAGGGCGCGGCGTGACCCAAAAGCGGCGTGCGGTCCTCGGTCTGGAAAGCCACGAGTACGCAATGATGCTCCAAGGACCGAGCGCGGAACCGGACAACGCTCCCCGGCTCAATATCGGCGATCTCGCCAGCAGCGAGTGGCTGCGTTTCTACCCCGTCCATGGAGAGCACGTCTAGATACGCCTCGGCGCAAAAGTGGGCGATAATATGCTCGCGGGGTCGCCCTTGTATCCCGCAGCGCCCAAAAGGAAGCGAATACACCCAGTCGCTCTCAGTCGCGCCCTGGCCTTTGACGCGCAATTGGCACAAGGCGCGGCAAAGGCGCTCGGCCTCGCCCGCCGCATCCGTAGGCTTCGGCACGACCGCCCCCGCTGCATCCACTTCCACCCGATAAGGCACTCCGTACCCAAACAGCCGCGCCCTCAACGGATCACCCATCTCGTCCATCCTCTAGCAGTTCCTCGGCGCACTCGGCCACCTTGCGGAAGGCCGTAGCGTATTGCCCGATGATTGTGGCATCGTAGTGCTTAAACCACGGAATCGAATAGATGCGGCCGGTCATGTGCTCAGTCACCGGCAGGCTGCCCGACGCCTGTCGCAGGTCGCGGTTGGAGTGGGCGATGCGCGTGGGTTGGCCGTGTCCGTAGATATCGGCCTCGTTGAGCACCGGGTGCAAATGCATCAACTCATTGGCACCTGGCATGATCCTGTACGCCCCGGTCTCGGCCGTAACCGCCGCGCAGAAGCGCCCGACCGGCAGGCCGGCTAATTCCTCGGGCGCGTACAATCCCTTAGCCGCGTACCATCCGCCCATCGTCGAACCACTGTCGGCCGGCGGCCGATGCGCCTTGATCCCCGGGACGCCTTCGAGCAGGTCCCAGAAGTAATTCATCGCCCGCTGGATCTCCTGCATCCGCTCGTCGTAGTACTTTAGCTGGATGCGACCTACGGCTGAAGACAACTGATGCATCCGGTACTTGTACCCGCCCAGCGGCATCCCGGCAAAAGGCTTTAGCGTAGGATCTTCTAGGGAACGGGTACGCTCATAGTGTCCGAAGGCCGCAGCGCGCTCGTACAGAGCTTGGTCGTCGGTGACCATAAAGCCACCTTCGCCGCAGGCCAGCGACTTGCCCGACATAATCGACATGGCACCGATGTGGCCGATTGTGCCTAGCAGCCGCCCTTTGTAGAGTCCTCCTTGAGCATGCGAGACATCTTCAATCACCTTCAGCCCATGCCGCTCGGCAATCTCCATAATCGGATCCATATCGGCTGGATAGGCGCAGTAATGCACGGGGACAATGGCCCTCGTCCGCTCGGTAATGCGATGCTCGATATCGTCGGGGTCCATCGTCAGGGTGTCGGGGTCGATTTCGGAAAACACCACCGTCCCCCCTAGCGAGAATACCTGGAGTGACGTGCCCCAAAAGGTCATGCTCTGCGAGATGATCTCGTCGCCAACGCCGACGCCGCAGGCCCACAGCGCGGCCTGGATCGCCGACGTGCCCGTGTTGTGGCAGAGGGCGTGCTGCAAGCCAAAGTAGGACTTCAGGTCCTCTTCAAAGTCCAAGGTTAGGTCCCAACCCGACATCGCCCCGCGACGCAGCACGTCCAGCACGGCTGCCTCGTCTTCGGCGGTGATGATCGGCCAGCGAAAAATATCGCCCTCGTCGGCAGTGACGGCCTTGGGGCCGCCGAAAAAGGCCAACTTGCTCATCGCCATATTAAGTCCGCTCCTTCCGCGTGCTAAGAACCCGTAATTTTGCGCAGCCGCGCTTGCGTCGGCATGTAGTTGCTCTCCCACACCTGCTGCACTACCCCGTCGGCGATATAGGCCAAGCGCGGATAGCCGTGGCCAAAGGTCAGGCGGAGGAAGTCCGTCTGCGATATATTGGCAATGTCAAAGCGAGGTTGCAGCCGCTTTTTGAAATCGACCATATCTGGTGAGTCGAGGCCGTGCTTGGTCAGGGCGATGAGCCGCGGCAACTGGGGGTCTTGCGCGAGGACGTTCATCTTGGGGACGGCGTTTTGGCAGTGGCTGCACGTGGGGCTGAACAATTCGATCAGGTATTCGCCCTGCATCAGATCCACATCCACGCCTTTAAGCGCCAAGCCGGAGAGCCGCACCCCGCTTTTGAGGTCCGACTGCTGGATGCGCTCTAGCTCGGGAAAAAACCGCACGCTACCCATTGCTAGTCCGACGACGAGTGCGCTTAACACCATCCGACTCGCCAGCGGCCAGACGGGCGCGCCGCCTGCTCCCCACCAATTGGGACGACCAGCCGCGGGCGCGGTGTTTGCACTGCGGCGCATTCTCCACCAAGCAAACAGCAGCACTGCCAGCATCGCGCCATCTTCTATGGCCGCTTCCCCCGGGCTGCGCTCGAGGAGGGCACCAAAGCAGCCGCAGTCTATCGAGGCCCCCATGTGCCAAGCCTTGGCCGTCAGCGCGGTAAACGCGGCCATCAGCACCGTCGCCACCGGCAAGCACAGCCGCGGCTGCCAGTTGAGCAGCAGCGCCCAGCCGAGGACGAATTCAATCGGCCCCAATGCGATGGCCGCCTTGGCGGCTGCCGACGCGGACTCCCATTCCACTATCCCGAGCATCTGCACATGGGGAATGGCCTCCCAATAAGAAAGCACCGGCTCCCATGTCTTACTCGCTCCAGCGACTATATACACGACTCCAACAATCATTTGGCCGACGCGTGCGGCCTTGCTTATACCATCCATAATTAAGTGCTCCTCAGTTGGTCAATTCGGCGAATACGGCAGAGAATACGCGCCGCGTCTGTTCCATGCATGCCTCCACCTCGTCCTGGAAGGCCGCTACGTCTTCAGTGCCGAGAGCGCGGCTCAATATCTCCAACTCCCGGCCGGTCGGCAGGGCGTCGCTGGCCCTTTCGCTGGCGAGCCGCATGCCCTTTTCCACGGCCCGCAGATACTCGTACGCGTCGAGGAGAAAGTGGCCTCGCTCCGGGTCTAAATAGTCCTGCTCGACGAGTAGCTGCAGCGCGTGTCTCGTGCTGCCTACGCGCAAGCCCCGGTCTCGATAGCCCCACTTCAGCACTAGTACCTGCGCCACAAACTCAATATCGACAATGCCGCCCGGACCGCGCTTGATGTTGATGCGCGTTTGGCGCTTGCCCTGCGGCTCCATCCGCTGGCGCATCTCCTGCATCTGCGCGACCAAGGCCGCGTCCACTTCCCGACTGTAAACGAAGCGCTCAATCGCCCGCAAGACCCGCGCGCCGAACTCGGCATCGCCGGCCACTTGGCGCGCGCGACTCAGCGCCATCCGCTCCCAAGTAGCCGCCCGCTGCGCTAAGTAGCGGCGGTAGCCGACCAACGAGATAGCCATAGGGGCGCTGGCCCCTTCGGGTCGCAACCGCGCATCCACCGAGTACAGCCCCTCCTCGGCCAACAGGGCGATCAGATGCTGGCTGAACTCAATGAAAAATACACTATTAGGCACGCCGCGGCGCGTCTTGCCGTCGCTTTCGTACACGAAAAACAAATCCAAATCCGAACCAAAATCCACCTCGCGGCCCCCAAACTTGCCGGCGGCCAATACAGCGAACCGCACGTCGCGGCCCTGCCGGTTGCGCGGCTTGCCCCACCGCCGCACTAACGGACGCCAAGCCAGCCGATAAACTGCTTGCAACACGTCTTCACCCAACTCCGTCAACCGCAGGAAGGTCTCCTCCTCAGTCGCCAACCCCATCAGATCGTCGGCCCCAATCCGCAGGAGGGCTTGGTTCTGCATCCGCGCGATGGCGCTCAAATCGCCACGCACCTGACGAGGCTCCAGTCCTTGGCTAGCTTGGCTAACTAAACTGTCGAGCAGAGCCGGATCGCGGCGCAAAAGATCGGCGAGGAAGCGGCTCGAGCCACAGATGGAAATGAGCAAGGTGCGAAAGCCTGTGTGCTCTTGCAACAAGGAGTACAAAGCACCCGGCGCACCATACGCCTCGACTAGCTGCGTGAAGCGCAAAAGCCCTTGGTCCGGGTCGGGGGCCGCGGCCAGCGAATTTAGCAATTCCGGCAACAGGGCCTCAAAGTGTGCACCGCTCCCGCTCAACAACAGGCCCATGGCTGCCAACTGCTGCAAGCGACGGTGTGCGGCGGCCCCATCGACAAAGCCCCGCGCCGCCAAATTGGCTTGCGCTGCCTCGCTGCCGTTTTCGACTTCCAAAAGCCACGTCGGCGCACGCGGAACCGCCGCGTCGCTGTAAAACAATGCAGCAAATAGCCGGCGCACCCGCAGCCGGTGCTCGGCTAGCGCGCCGGTAAAGGCCCGTGCATCTTCATAGCCCATGCTCAGGGCCAAGGCCCGCGCGGCGCGCGCATCTTCTGGGATGGCGTAGTCGGGCCGGCCAGAGGCGATTTGCAACAGATTTTCAACGCGGCGAAAAAACTCGTACGCGTTCTTTAGCGCGCTGGCCTCGGCCGCAGTCAAGGCCGACACCTCGGCCAAGCGGTCGATGGCGGCCAGGGTGTTGTGGACGCGCGCTTGCGGCCGGAATCCCCCGTAGAGCAACTGTAAGCACTGCACGATGAATTCAATGTCGCGGATCCCCCCCGCTTGCAGCTTGATGTTGTTCTCGCCGCGCGGGCGCTCGCGGATGCTCGCCTCAATCCGCTCCTTGATGCGGCGGATTTCCTCGTGCGGTGCTGAGTGAAAGTGAGCTGGGTAGATAAAGGGCCGGAGCATGGCCTCGTATTGCGTACCCAGCGTCTGCGATCCCGCCACGCGCCGAGCCTTGATGAGCATCTGCCGCTCCCACAATTCTCCGCGTGTCTCGTAATAAGTCCAACTTGCGCGCAACGAGTGCGTCAAGGTGCCGCTTGCGCCCTCGGGGCGGAGTCGCATATCGACTCGGTAGAAAAACCCCTCCTTGGTCGACTCGGTCAGTACTTGGACTAAGCGCTGGCCTAAACGGCGAAAAAACTCGCTGTTCTCCAGCGGCATCCCCTCCCCTTCAGGCTGGGTCTCGCCTTCGCCATCCCACACGAAAATTAGGTCGATGTCCGAACTGTAGTTTAACTCTTGTCCTCCGTATTTGCCCAAGCCGACGACGAGAAAGCGCGCCGGACGGTCGCGCTCGTCTAGCGGACGACCGTGTTCCTGCCACAAGGCGTGCTCGCATGTTTCAAGGGCCAACTCGACCACCACGTCGGCTAAATCGGCCAGTTCTCTCCCTATTTGCGCGACCGGCTTGGTACCGAGGACTTCGGCGGCACCAATGCGCAAAAATTCGCGCCTATGCACCCGCCGCAATACCTCCAGACGCTCCTCGTACTCGGAAGTATGATTGAGATCGGTGCGTAAAATCTGCCGCAGAACACTCCGCTCCAGTGGCTCGACTAAGTGCGGTGTCTCGACCAACAGCCACAGCAGAAACTCGGAATTGCGCACCAAGATGTCGGCGAGGAAGGTGCTGTAACTCACGATCTGCACCAAGCGCCGGCACAGAATGGGGTCGGCTTCCAAGTGGGAGAAAAGCCCCCGAGGGGTGCCGTACGCTATGGCCAAGCGCGTCAACTGCCGCAGTCCCTCGTCCGGCCAGCCCGTTGTGGCCAGTTCGGCCAACGCGAGGGCTGGCAGCGGCGCAGATTGCGGCGGGCTGCCGATCCGGTCCAAGATCTCTAGGGTTTGGACCGGATCGGCAAAACCCAATTGCTCTAGTGAATTTAGGGCTTTAGCCGCATCGGCGGTGAGGGCGCAACGGGCCAGTTCCAACGCGGTAGGCACTGCCGGAGCTTCAGAGGGCGTTTTCGCCGGTTTCGCCGGTGCGGATGCGGATAGCCTCGACCAGTTCGGAAACGAAGATCTTGCCGTCGCCGACCTCGCCGGTAGCAGCCGACTCTATGATGGCTTCCACTGCTTCGTCGAGTTGACCATCACCAACGGCCAATTCAATGCGAATTTTGGGCATAAAGTCGAGTTGGTACTCGGCACCGCGGTAGATTTCGCTGTGGCCGCGCTGGCGGCCGCAGCCGCGCACCTCGCTGACGGACATCCCGACGAGGCCAATCGCGGCCAAGGAACTTTTGACCTCGTCGAGTTTGAAGGGCTTGATAAAGGCCACGATGTTTTTCACGGCATCCCTCTCAACGAGGCGAAAAGCGGGGCTTGCGGCCGTAGCTTATACCGCCGGATGTCGGCATCTGGGCGACGCCGAGGGGCTGTTGTTGGCTGCCGTGAATGGGGCCGATGCAACTGGCCGGGATTTCTTCGGTTAGCACGACCGTGCCGCGAGCAAAAAAGCGACAGCCCTCCTCGTGGGCCTTGGCCGCGAGAATTTCCACTACGCAGGGGGTGTCGCGTTGGTGGCTGTGCGACTCGGCCGCCTCGCGCGTCAGCGACAGATGCACGTAGTAGCGATCGCCCGGGGAAATGCCCTCGCTGGCAAAGCGCTGGGCCGCGCTGCGGGTCGTGCCCATGTAGAGCCGCTCGGGTGGCGGGTCCATGGGTTCGCCGTCCATATCGACGAAAAAACTGTGTCCGTACAGCGCGCGGATGCCGAACTCATTCAACTCAAAGCGATACTGATCCGGGTCATTGACAAGGTCGACGATTTCGGTTTCGGCCACCTCTGAGTAGCGTTCTTGTACTCCTTGTACCACCTGATCCAACGGCGCGTAGCCGTAAGCATCAATCTCCAGTCCAAATTCGTCGGGCCGATGCCTGAGCATCAGCGAAAGCAATTTGGAAATGCGACTTGTATTGGCCACTGCTCATCGCGTCCTTTCAGCATTAGCGCGCCGACCCAGAGGCCGGCGCGGTCTTAGGGGTTCCACTGTGCGCGATAAGCTTCAATGGCTTGGGCAACCGCCTCGTCGGATAGAGCGATGATTTGAGCCGCCAGCATGGCTGCATTGCGGGCATTGTCAATGCCGACAGTCGCCACCGGGATCCCCGGAGGCATCTGCACGATGGAGTAGAGAGAATCGACTCCACGGAGCGCGCCCGAGGCAATGGGAACCCCGATGACCGGCAGAGTCGTATGCGCCGCCACCACTCCGGGCAGGGCCGCAGCTAAGCCGGCACCGGCGATGATCACCTTGAGGCCGCGGCCAGCCGCCTCGCTGGCCCAAGCAGCGGTGCGCTCGGGGTTGCGGTGGGCCGAAGATACGACCATCTCGTAGCCAAGGCCCAGCTCTTCGAGCACCGCCGCTCCCTTGCGCATGATGTCCTCATCCGAGGTACTGCCCATGATTACGCCAACGCGAATGTCTGCCATGTAAAAACGCCCTCCCTGCGAATTTTATCGCGCACAGTAACGATCAAGCGTTAAGATAAGCCAAATCGCCCGCGCGCGACAACCGCCCTAAGAGGCGTTCATCTTGCGGCGCAGGAAGGTGGGAATATCCAAGTCGCCAACTGCGGGGCGCGCTGGATCCTCCTGATGCTCCTGGGGGATGTCCTGGCCGTTGCGCAGATACGTGGGCACGTCCAAGGAGGTGCCCCCATTGCCGACGAGGACCGGGCTGCCAATGTTCAGCGGATCCGACTCCGCATCCTGCGCCGGCTCCTCTTGTGCGCGGGCTGGTGCCTCGGCTTCGCTGCCCTTGTTTAGGCTGAAGCCCGTGGCTATGACTGTCACGCGGATGTTCTCGGTCAAGCTGTCGTCGATTACGGTGCCAAAGATGATCTCGGCATCCGAGCCGGTTTCCTCGTTGATCAACGACATGACCTCGTTGACCTCGTAGAGTGTGAGATTGGAATCAGCGGCGATATTGATCAACACGCCCTTGGCACCGGCGATCGACACATCCTCCAAAAGTGGGCTGTTGATCGCCTTGCGAGCGGCCTCCACGGCCCGCTCTTCGCCGCTGTGCTCCCCGAGACCCATAATCGCATCCCCGCCCTTGGAAATCACAGTGCGCACATCGTTGAAGTCGAGATTGACCATGCCTGGGATCGTAATCAGGTCGGAGATGCCACGCGTGGCTTGCATCAGCACTTCGTCGGCCTTAAGAAACGCATCCTCGAGCCTAGTGTCGCGGCCGCAGACGGTCAGCAGACGCTGGTTCTTGATGGTGATCAGGGTGTCAACTTGGTCTTTTAGCTCGGCAATCCCGCTTTTGGCATTCTTCATCCGCGGGCCGCCTTCCATTAGGAAAGGCTCGGTGACGATACCGACTGTCAGAGCCGCTTGATCGCGGGCGACTTCCGCAACTATGGGCGCAGCCCCCGTGCCCGTGCCGCCACCCATGCCAGCCGTGATGAAGATCAGATCCGAATCCTGTAGCTGTTTGGAGACCTTGTCGCGGTCTTCTTCGATGGCTTGCCGGCCCACTTCCGGGTCAGCACCGGCACCCAAGCCCCGCGTGACGCTGCCGCCAATGCAAATGGGGAAGTCGGCCCGCGAGGCCTCCAGTGCCTGCGCATCCGTGTTGACGGCGACGAATTCGACGCCGTGCATCCCGGACTCGATCATGCGGTTGATGGCATTGCCGCCGCTGCCACCAACGCCGACGACCTTGATTCGCGCCCGATGTTCGTTGTCGATTAACCTAATTGCCATGGGTATTCCTCCTTGATTTTCGGGGCTAGCACCGCCGCTAGTCCCCTGGTTGTAACCACCTTTTTACGCGCCCGAATACTGAATCGAAGGAATCTTCGACCAGTACCGGCGCTTCTTTTTGGTTTTTCCCCTGTTGTTCCTCCGCTCCGTAGAGGAGCAAGCCCAGCGCCGTAGCATATGGCGGGCTGGTCCACTCTGCGGCTCCCTCAAATCCGACCGGGACGCCGATGCGCACAGGAATGCCAAAGACCCGTTCGGCCAAGGCATCGACTCCGGCGGTTTGCGCGCCTCCCCCCGTGAGGACGATGCCTGCCCCTAGCTCGACATCGGGCAACGCGGTATAGACCTGCTTGCGGGCTAGTGCCAATATCTCCTCCATCCGCGCCGCAACGATGTGACCAACAACCTCGCTAGACGCGGCCGCGCACTTGACCCGCTCGGCCTCGGTCCGCGTGGTGCGCAATCCAACGCCTATATCATTGGTCACGTTCTGTCCCCCCAACCCGATGACGCCCGAGTGGCGTAACCCTTTGCGAACGAAGACCACCACATCGGTCGTGCCGCCGCCAATGTCGATCAGACAGACCCCCATCTGCTGTTCGTCTTCATTGAGGACGGCGTAGCTCGAAGCAAGCGGGCCGAGGACGACACTGCGCACATCAACGCCAGCGCGAAGGATGCTGTGGCAGATGTTCCGCACTGCGGTGACCGAACTAGTGACCACATGTACACTGGCCTCTAAGCGCACCCCGTACATGCCCACGGGATCGAGAATGCCTCGCTGGCCATTAACGGCAAATTCTTGGGGCAAAACGTGTAGCACCTCGCGGTCGAACGGCACCTTAACCACGCCAGCCGCAGCGAGAACTCGGGTGCGGTCCAGTGTTCCGATCCATCCGCCTTCGCCACCGACGGCCACCATGCCCGTGCTGTTGAGGCTGGAGATGTATTCGCCAGCAATACCGGCGTACACCGAGTCGATTTCGACCCCAGCCATTAACTCGGCTTGGCGCATGGCCTCACCAATGGCGTACATGGTCTTCTCCGCATCTACTATTGCCCCGCGCTGTAACCCCTCTGAGGGTTGCTGGCCTAGGCCTATAATCCGCAGCGGCCGCTCGTCGACCTGCTCGGCAATGACGACGCAGACCTTGGTCGTACCCAAGTCTAGCCCAGCAATGATGGTATTGTGCTCCTCGCCCCAGTTCATCCCGATTTGACCTTCTTTTTGCCAACGACCATCTGGCCGGCATAGCGCAAGTCGATATAGGCCGGATCGGAATGGTTCTGATGGACGCGCGGCATCAGCTTGCGAATGGTGCGAAGCTGACGGGCGACTCCATTTGCGGGCAAGCGCACCTCGAGTCCGTCCCCCGCCAACTGCAAGCGAATGCCCGTCGCAGCCATCGGCTGGATACTGGCCACATTGAGACAGAATTCCGCATCCGCAGCTACGGCCTCCTCCCACCAGCGCAGTATGGCCAGCAGCGCGGAATCCGGCACTGCCACGCCCAGCTGCAGCGAGTTGGCGACGACGGATAGCCCGGATATAACGGGCAAATTGCGTGGAGGGGCGACCGGCCGGTCGCCCGTACTGCCTACGGGAAGCAGGACGCCATCGGGACTAACCCCATAGGTTTGGCCCAAATCGACCCAAGCCACTTGACGGTGCTCGACGATATCGACGGCAATGCGATCGGGCGGCTTGCGCACCACGAAGGCCTGTTTGACCCAATACATGGCCTCTAGCCGCTGCACAATCTCGTCTAAGTCGATGGCGAAGACGTTGCTACCGGCCATAAGGCCGCTAGCGGCGCGCACGTCCTCCCCATTGAGCCGCCGCAACCCATCCACCTCAATGGCCTTGAGGCCAAATATGGAGACCTGGCCGAAGTAGGTGGCTGCCTGATAGGCCGCCAAGGTGCTGCCCGTGGCCAAGATCGAGAGTGCAATCCAAGGCCAACGAGTCTTGGGTCGGCCTTGCTCCGCCGCAGTTGGCCGCTTCTTGCTCGTCTTGGTCTTCTTGTGGTTCACGAGCGCTCTCCGTCCGCCAAGGCCGCAATTAGTTCCGCAGCCGCCTCGCCGATATCGCCAGCTCCCATCGCCAACACTAAGTCTCCCCGGCGGCAGATATCCACCAAGTGGGCGACGAGTTGCGCTTTGTCGGGCAGGTACTCCACGGCTTTGTACCCGCGGGCGCGCAAGGCTTTTGCGATTAGCTCGGAGTCCACGCCCGGCAGGGGATGCTCCCGCGCGGCATAGACTGCGGCCAGCACCACGCAATCGGCCGTGGCTAGCACGCGGGCAAAGGCCGTGGCCAAGTCGCGGGTGCGCGAGTACAGATGGGGTTGAAAGACGGCAATAACCCGGCGGCCGCTCTGTCGCGCAGCAGTCAAGGCCGCGGCCAATTCAGTTGGGTGATGGGCATAGTCATCCACGACTAGCACGCCAGCGAATTCTCCCTTGCACTGAAAGCGTCGGTCCGCTCCGCCGAACTGCTCCAAGGCGTCGGCGATCGCCGCAAACTCCACCTGTAGCGCGCAGGTCAATGCGGCGGCCCCAGCAGCATTGCGGACATTGTGTACTCCGTGGACCTGTAACTCGATTTCGCCCAACTTTTGCCCGTCGAAACACAGGGCAAACCGGCTGCCCCAAGCCCGTTCTTCAAGCTCGGCGATCCGATAGTCGTTGTCGCCATCCATGCCATAGGTCTGATGGGGGCGCTGCAAGCCGGCCAGCACTCGCTCTCCGACTAATCCATCCCCAGCTAGTACGCTGCGGCCACAAAAGGGCAGACGCGCGAGAAATTGGCCGAAGGCCTGCTCGAGGGCCTCCAAGCTCCCATAGTAATCGAGGTGTTCAGCATCTACACTTGTCACGAGGGCCAAGCTCGGATACAGATGCAAGAAGCCGCCGGCAAACTCGTCGGCCTCCACCACGAAAACCTCGCCGCTTCCCAACTCGGTCTGCGGCCGCCCGTTGATCCAGCCCCCAACCAAGACCTGGGGATCGAGGCCAGCGCGACGCAAGATCGCCGCCGCCATCGAAGCAGTCGTCGTCTTGCCATGGGTACCAGCTACGGCGAGGGTCAACGGCGCGCGGGACAGCTCCCCGAGCACCTCGGCCCGGCTCGCCGTGGGAATGCCCTCTTGCGCGGCGGCCCGCCGTTCGGGATTGTCAGCCGGCACGGCGGCCGAATATACCACTAGATCCACGCCTTGTACGAACTGGCCATCGTGTCCGACCGCGACGGTGAATCCCTCTTGGCGCAGTAGTGCAACGCTGCGCGAGTCAGCCTGATCCGATCCGCTTACCACGCAGCCCTTGGCTGCTAGGAGCCGGGCCAAGCCCTCCATGCCCGCTCCGCCGATGCCGACTAGGTGGACGCGGCGATATTGGTCCAAGAGCGTCTTCATCGCTGCCAATGCACTAAGCCCTCTTGGTGTTTAGGGGCCATGCGAGCAACCCCCAATAAGATGCCCACTCCCGCCATGTTCCCTATCAGTGACGAGCCTCCGTAGCTGACAAAGGGCAGCGGCAAGCCGGTGGTAGGTAATACCCCGACAACTACGCCGATATTCAGCAGAGCGTACACCGAAATCATTGCCGTAATGCCGACGGCGACCAAAAAGCCATACGCATCACCAGCGTGGGCTCCGATGCGTAGCCCGTAAAACGAGAAAGCGGCGAAAAGCCCTAGTACGGCCAGTGTACCCACAAGCCCCATTTCCTCGCCAATGACCGAGAAGACAAAATCCGTGTGTGGCTCGGGTAGGTAGTGCTCTTTTTGCATGCTGTTGCCCAAACCCACCCCCATAAGACCGCCGTTGCCCATGCCCCAGAGCGACTGCTTGAGTTGATAGAAGCCATCCGGATCGCGTTCTGGATCAATAAAGTTGCTCAAGCGGCGCATCTGATAACTCGAATGCATCAGGGAAAGCCCAATGCCCAACAGCGCGAGCAAGCCGGCCCCGGCCAAGTGGTGCAAGCGCATTCCGCCGACCCATAGCATGATCAAGGCAATCAGCCCCAGCGCAATAGCCGTCCCCAAGTCGGGCTGTAATAGGATGAGCACGAGAGCGACGCCGACGACCAACAAACGGGGGACAAATCCGCGACCAAAGTCGTGTAGCTCGTCGCGCTTGCGCACCAGGACATCCGCCAAGTAGAGCACCAGCGCCAGTTTGGCGAATTCAGCCGGCTGAAAGGCCACGCCACCGCCCAAGGCCGGAATGCTCAACCAGCGCTGGGCTGCGCCGTGGCCCCATGCCAAGACCAGCAAGAGCGACAAGAGGGCTAACAACATGATGGGGCGCGAAAGCCGTGCCCACCAATGCAAAGGCAGCCGCGAAAACGCGAACATGAGCACCAAGCCGATGAGGACGCGGATGGATTGCTTCTTTAGAAAGAGGCCCGAGTCGCCAAAACTCACGCTCGCCAAGACGGAACTAGAGCTATAGACCATGACCAGCCCCAGACCTACCAGCATCAGGCAGATCAGCAACACGAACATGCTGTCGCGCTGAACAGCTATCATCCGCAAGGAACTCTTAGGTTGCTAGGGGATTGAGAATACGCCCGGTGGGAGCGAGCTATCCCAACTGCTGCAGAACGCGCTCGACGACTCGGTCAAAGGCCATGGCCCGAGAGGCCTTGACTAAGACCACATCGCCGTGGCGCAATTGCGCCGCGGCGAATTCGCCAAGTTGCTCGGGTTGCTCGAAGTGGCGGGCCGCGTCTTGGGCCATGCCAGCCGCGCGAGCTGCAGCCACTAAGTGCGCACTTTCGCGACCAGCAGCCAGTAGGACATCGGCGCATGCGGCAGCCTGCTCGCCGACAGCCGCGTGCAATGAGCTGCTCTCCGCTCCGAGTTCCAGCATATCGCCGAGCACGGCGATTTTCCGCGTACCGGGCACGTCGCCGAGGAGGTCGAGTGCGGCCGACATCGAGCCAGGGCTGGCATTGTAGCAATCGTCGATTACTGCGATCCCATTTTTGCGCGCGATCTCGCCGCGCTGACTCACCGCCTGGAACTCGACGAGGGCACGCTGGATCCCTTCCCAAGGCACGCTGAGGATGCGACCGACGGCAGCCGCAGCCAAGGCGTTGTATGCGTTATGCCGCCCCGGGATATTGAGATCAATGGGAACATGGTGTAGAAGGAAGTGGCCGCAGCCCTTCTGGTCGAGTACGAGCCTCTCCCCACGAAACTCGCTCTCACGCGCAAAACCGAAGGTCAGGAGTCTCCCCTTTGTCCTTTTTACCTCCTGAGCCACGACACGGTCATCGGCGTTGACGAGAGCCGTTAAAGACTCGTCCATATAATCCAGAAGCTCCCCTTTGGCCTTGGCCACTCCTTCTACAGACCCAAAAAATTCTATATGTGCAGTCCCGATGTTGAGCAAAACCCCAATGGTAGGTTCGGCAACCGAACATAGGTAGCGAATGTCCCCTATCCGCCGCGCTGCCAGTTCCAAGACCACCGCCTCGTGACTCGGTGACAGTTGCAGCAATGTGCGGGGCACCCCTATCTCGTTGTTCTCGCTGCCGATGGTTTTCAAAACGCGGTACCGCTGCCCCAAGACAGCGGCGATCATTTCCTTGGTCGTCGTCTTGCCCGCGCTGCCCACGACGGCCACCACCGGGACCTCCCAGCGCCGCCGATACGCTCGCGCTATATCGCCTAGTGCTTGTAGCGTCGAGTCAACGGCCAATAGCGGGCCGGGAGCCGCCCGGTCCAACCCTGGCCAACGGCGTTCCACTAAGGCCGCACACGCGCCGCGGGCAAAGGCGGCCTCGACGAAGTCGTGCCCGTCGAAACGCTCACCCCTTAGCGCGACGAACAGCTCGCCCTCGTCGATGGACCGGCTATCGGTCGCCACCGCTTGCAGGGCGCAATCCGGCTGGAGACTGCCTACCGGATCGGCAGCCGTCCACTGCACCATCTCGCTCAGGGTCACGGCGCGCATAGCGGCTGTCCTTCCCCAGCGCGCAAACCCCGCAGCACGCGCCGCGCAACTTCGCGGTCGTCAAAGGCCACGACGCGGTCGGCCAGTTCCTGCTCCTGTTCGTGCCCCTTGCCGGCAATGACCACGACATCCCCGCTGTGTGCAGCGGCGAGGGCCATAGCAATCGCTTGTGCGCGGTCTGCCTCGCTGTGAACCTCGCTGCTGTCGGGCATGCCAGCGGCCATCTCGTCGATGATGCGCTGCGGGTCCTCGCTGCGTGGGTTGTCCGAAGTCAAGACCGTCCAATCGGCCAACTCGCCGGCGACGCGAGCCATCAGTGGTCGCTTGCCGCGATCTCGATCCCCACCGCAGCCGCAGACGCAAATCAAGTGGCCGCTCCCCAAGTCGCGGGCGGCGTGCAAAACCCTTTCCAGCGCGTCCGGGGTGTGAGCGTAATCCACGACGACCGCGAAGTCCTGCCCCTCGGCAATTCGCTCGCAGCGGCCTGGGACGCTGTCTAAGGCAGCCAATCCGTGGCACAGAGCTACAGCATCCAAATCCAAGGCCAATCCGGTAGCCACGACGGCCATAGTATTGTAGTAGTTGAAACGACCAATCAAATGCGTCTGCACCTCAATGGAGCCGGCTGGGGTGTCCAAGCACAGGCGCGTTCCCTGCGGGCTAGCGTCTGCACGTTGCAACCGCACCTCGGCCTCTGGGCCGCAGCCGTACGTCACGACGCGCGCCTGGGTCCTGCGGGCCAATTCGTCCGCGTGGGTGTCGTCGGCGTTAATCACCGCAATCGCGCCTTCTTGCAGGCATTCGAAAAGCCGGGCCTTGGCTGCAAAATACGCTTCCCAAGTCCCGTGAAAATCCAAGTGATCGCGCGTCAAATTGGTAAAGACCGCTGCCCGGAAGGGAATGCCTTCTACCCTCTTCAACGCCAACCCATGGGAAGATACCTCTAGCACGGCCGCTCGCTTGCCAGCATCGACGAGCCGACGCAGTAAGCCGTGTAACTGGATGGCCTCGGGCGTAGTATTGTCCATCTTCTCCAATTCGCCATCGCACCAAAACCCCAAAGTTCCCAAGTACCCGCACGGCAGGCCGGCGGCTTCGAGGGCACTCCTGAGTAAGAAAGCAGTAGTGGTCTTGCCGTTGGTGCCGGTGACGCCGACGTTGAGCAGCGCCTGTCCGGGAAAGGCGTAAAAGCGCGCCGCCATTCGGGCCAGCGCAGCCCGGCAGTCCGCCACCTGCACCCGCGTTACTCCAGTGCAATCGACCTGCTCCTCCACCATCACGGCGCGGGCACCGCGGGCTATGGCATGGTCGACAAAGCGGTGACGGTCCTGCTCCTGTCCTCCGCGCACGGCCACGAAAAAGTCGCCTTCCTCCACGCAGCGAGAATCACAGCGAATCTGCCCTAGATCAATATCTAGGTCACCCTCCACGCAGGCATCGGGTAGATCTTCGAGCAGGTACCTCAGTTCCATCTAAGTACCCCTCGGATCTTGGGCTGGAATGTTTCCGACAAGGCGCGCCTGCTGCATTTTCCACGGGCTGCGGGTAACCCTATCGCCCAGCGTACAGTTAATCCGCTCGACGTGACCGGCTCGACCCGGCAAGGGCGATTGACTCAGGACCACGGTGCCTGAGCCAGAAAAGACGACTGGCAATCCCCGCATCTGCGCTTGGAAACGGGCTACAGCTTGAGGCATGCCGCGCAGGTCTGGCACGGCTGGCTCCTCTTTCTGCGGATGTTTGGCCGCTGGCTCTACCAACAGACCGCCGGGCAGGCTGATGATCCGCTTCATCACCTGCCGAAAGGCCGGGGCTGCCACGTATCCTCCCCACCCGTTCACACGGGGGTTTTCGACCATAATTACGCACACGTACTGAGGATTATCAGCCGGCAGGAAGCCGACGAATGAGGCAATGCTGGCGTTGGGGTCGTACCCGCTGCCATCGGCTAAGGCGCGCTGAGCCGTCCCCGTTTTTCCAGCCACAGCCACGCCCTTGATGTGGGCCTTTTGCCCAGTGCCGTTTTCCACGACTCTGGTCAGCACCTCACTCAGTGTCATCGCCGTCTGTCGGCTTACGACCCGGCGGATCGGCTGAGGACCGCCGCGAGCTTCGAGCTGACCGTTCGAGCCAATCGTCCCGGCGATGATCCGCGGTGCCATCAACACACCGCCGTTGGCAATAGCTCCGTACGCCATGGCGAGTTGTAGGGCCGTCACGCCGATTTCCTGCCCAATGGCGATGGTTGGCAGCGACCGCTTGGACCACAGATTGACCTCCTGTAATAGACCAGACGTTTCCGCCGGCAAGTCAATGCCGGTGCGAATGGCAAAGCCAAAGTTGCGGATATGTTCGTAAAAGCGGTGCCTCGACAGCCGCTGTGCCAACTTGATAGTACCGATGTTGCTCGATTTTTCTAAGACCTGAGTAAAGAGCAAATCGCCGTGGGGCTGGATATCGCGGATGGTGTCCCGATTGGCCAACCTAAACGTCCCCCACCCGCAAAAGATGCGATCCTGTAGGCTAGTCAGCCCGTCTTCAAGGACGGCGGCGGCCGTTATAACTTTGAAGGTCGAACCAGGTTCGTACACGTCGGTTATCGCGCGGTTGCGCCTGAGTTCCGGCGACGAGTGGGAAGCCCTATTGGGATCGAAAAGCGGCAAGTTGGCCACAGCCAGCACCTCACCGCTGCGCGGGGCGATGATGACGCCCAAAGCTCCTTGGGCCTTTGAGCCGTCGATGGCTCGTTGCAACTCTTCCTCAAGAATACCCTGATAGACCGCGTCGAGGGTCAGCACCAAGTCGCGACCGTGTTCCGGCTCCTCGCGTCGCTGCTGTCGGCCGGGCAATTGCTTGCCTCGCGCATCGACGTATCCCAATATGGAACCGTTCTTTTCGCGCAGAATGTCGTCAAAGGCCCGCTCAATCCCCTCGCGGCCGCTGTTGTCGATATTAGTGTGTCCAATGAGTTGACCGGCCAGCGGCCCCAAGGGGTAGTGGCGACGGGTCTCCGGTTCTTGGAATACTCCGGCGTACGACACCGCGCCCACATCCGCGTCAACTACTTGGCGCGCCAAATAGACAAACGGCTTGTCCCCGCGCAGTTGGCGCTCAATAAACTCGGCCCGTTTACCGCTCAAGGACGCAAAGTAGGCAGCTACGCGCTTGGGGTCCTCGATCTGATTGGGATGAGCGTAAAAAGATGTGGCTGGGACATCTACGGCCAAGTTGTTGCCGCGCCGGTCTACGATTCGGCCCCGATTCGCTTTCAATTCAACGCGTCGCTGGTACTGCTCGAGAGCCTCGGCGCTGTACGCCTCGTGCCTGAAGATCTGGATTTGAACAAGTCGTACAGACAAACCCAACCACGCTATTGCGCCTATAACCACGACCAAACGCAGCCGATTAATACCCGTATGTTGTACCCGTGGCCCCATCAATCGCCTTCCCAATGCGCCAATGCGCCTCCCATGTCATCCACAGCTTGCGAGGGATAGACCATGCCGAGTTGGCCGAAGGCCACTTTCTCGACAAAGCCGGAGTTTTTTTGTACCAAGATGGCAGCTAATAACCTGGTGCGCGCTCTATCGAGCTCAACTATTTGCGTCTCAGCCGTAATAATGCCGCCGGCCACTCGGGCCATTTCGACTTTTTGCCAGACGTGGAAGAGGGCCGCCCCGGCTAGCATCCCTATAAGGAGCACGTACTTCGCACAGGAAATTCCGCTTCTGGTCATATTAGCCTGCCTCGGTTTTTTCGTAAATTCTCAAAATGGCACTGCGAGCCCGAGAATTTTGCTCGACTTCGGCCTTGCTCGCCCGCTGCAATTTGTACCCCACTCGCTTGAACGACGGCTTGCGTCCGCAGGTACAGATGGGCACGCGTGGAGGACAAATGCAGCCGCGCATCAGCGCCGCGAGATGTTGCTTGACCAAGCGATCTTCCAAAGAGTGATAGGCCATGACGATCAACCGGCCACCGGGCTTCAGTTCTGTCTCCATAGCTACCAACCCCGCTTGTAACTGCCCCAACTCGTCGTTGACGGCAATGCGCAGTGCTTGGAATACGCGCGCCAGCGTCTTGTTGAGCATCCGAGGCCGCGTGGTCGCTACGGCTTCCCGCAAAGCGCGTGTAGTAACTAAGGGCGCGAGTCGCTGCTGCCGGCAGATTGCGCGCGCAATCTGCCGCGCCGCGCGATCTTCCCCGTAGCGTGCAATCAGCTCGGCTAACTCGGCCTCGCTGCATGCTGCGATCAATTCGGCGGCTGTAAGACCTACTTCCGCATCCATCCGCATATCGAGCGGTCCGTCGACCTGATAGCTGAATCCCCGATCTGGTGCGTTGATCTGGTGCGACGAAACCCCTAAGTCGAACAGGGCTCCGCTCAACGGCCCGATCCCCTCCTGCGCCAGCAACTCGCTCAATTCGGCAAAGCGGCCTTGTCTCACGACGACCCGCGTATCTGTATCTGCTGCCAACCTCGCTCGCGCTGCCGCTACGGCCTCCCGGTCCCGATCTACTGCAAGTAACCTCCCCTTGGGGCCGAGAGCCTGAAGCAATGCCCAACTGTGGCCGCCACCGCCGACCGTCGCATCCACGTACGCTCCGTCCGGGTCGGCGACCAGCCCCGCGACCACTTCCTCGACCATGACCGGGATGTGGTACTCCATAGTTCATAAGGTTTAAAGGTCTATCGCAAAGTCTTCCAAGCTATCGGCAAGATCTTCCATCGGCGGAAAATCATCGCTGTTTTCTGGGCTCCAAAACTCCAATTTGTCCAACGCACCAATGATGACCATCTGGTTCGTGATGCCGGCCTTAGCCAGCAGCTTGCGTGGGATGCCGGTCCGCCCCTGTCGGTCTAGTTTCACTTCTGCCGCATGCGAAACCATGGAGCGGATGAAGGTCCGCGCCTCGCGTTTAGTCGTCGGCAAGCGCAAGAGCTGTTCGGCTTTCGCTTCCCACTCGGGCCGGGAGTAGGCCACCAAGCAGTTGTCGAACCCACGCAGTACCACGAGCGTGTCGTCGGCTTCTGGAGGCAGCTTCTTGCGGAACTCCGCCGGCACAAAAATCCGCCCCTTGTCGTCGACGGGAACCTCGTGTCTACCTGTGAAAAACTGTGCCATTTGATGCTCATATCAAGTCAAAATTCCCGTTCCACCACTTTCCACCACTTTCCACCACATCCCAATAATACACCTATACCAACGAGACGGCAAGCATAATTTTCCTACTATTTTTCAAATAGATACGGCCATTTCAAGCCTCTTTATACACTTATTTGTGTATATATCACACTTATTTGTGTGCTTCTCAATTACCGTCTGCTCTCTTTAATTATCACCTCTACTGTCATATTGACATAGAAAAAGGGTTGGCCACCGCGTGGTCCAACCCTTTTTGCTTTGTACTCGGCGGATAATTTACGTCGGCATCTTCTCCATAACCCGGCGGTAAATCGGCTTACCCTGTGCGAGGAACTTGTCTTCGTAATTGGTCCGCACCCCCAGCCACTCAACATCCGTCTCCACTAAACACGAACTGGTTTCCAACGCGGCGAGCATGACGTCGAAATAGTCGGCGTAATCCGTGGCTAGCCACAACCGACCTCCCACGCACAAAGTGCGCTCGACTTCGCGCAGAAATTCCTCGTTAAAGAGTCGCCGCTTGTGATGCCGCTTCTTGGGCCAAGGATCGGGAAAGTAGATGTGATAAGCCCGCACCGATGCAGCAGCCACGAAGAACTCGACGAATTCCCGCGCATCCAAGTGCGCGAACCGCACGTTGTCGAGGTTGCGGCGCGCAGCGCGCTGGCAGGCAATGCGCAAGTATTTGGCTGCCCATTCGACCCCGACAAAATTCACTGCGGGCTGGCGGCTGGCCGCGTCGATGATAAAGCGCCCCTTGCCAATACCGATTTCGATCTCCACCGGCTGGTCGTTGTCGAAAACCTCCCGCCAATCCAACATCG
Source organism: Candidatus Latescibacterota bacterium (assembly GCA_965203175.1). Lineage (GTDB taxonomy): Bacteria > Latescibacterota > UBA2968 > UBA8231 > UBA8231. The sequence goes on from OZ241867.1 coordinate 4,880,757, forward strand.
GATCTTGGTCTGGGTTATCTGGTAACGCCAAAAAACCGTCCCCGGTCTGCTCCATCAAATGCTCCCAAAAGAAAAGGCGCTCCCTAGGAGAGAGGGAGCGCCGTACAAACAATACTGCGAATCGAGATCAACCGGCGGCTTCGCTATGCGAGGGTAGGCCGCAAAACTGCTCGTAGTCAATCAACTCGGTAACGGTCGGGTTGTCGCCGCACACCGGGCACTCGCTGTCGTGCCTGAGCTTGAGTTCGCGGAATTTCATCTCCAGCGCGTCGTAGAGCATCACTCTCCCCACCAAGGAGGTACCCTGTCCCAATAGTAGCTTGACGACCTCGGTGGCCTGCATCAGCCCGATGATGCCAGGCAAGACTCCTAAGACCCCACCCTCGGCGCAACTCGGCACCTCCCCGGGTGGCGGCGGTTCGGGATAGAGGCAGCGATAGCACGGGCCGTCCCCGGGCACGTACACGGTGGCTTGGCCCTCAAAGCGAAAGATACTGCCGTCAACCACGGGCTTTTTCTGCATAACAGCCGCATCGTTGACCAAATAGCGGGTTGGGAAGTTGTCGCAGCCATTGACCACGATGTCGTAGCCGTCCATGATCTCGAAAATATTGTGCGACGTCAGCAACTCGTAGTGCGGGTGTATCTCGATGCCGGGGTTGATGTCGAGCAACCGGTCGCGGGCGGCCTCGACCTTGGGCCGACCGAGATCGGACTCGCCGAAAAGCACTTGCCGCTGCAAGTTGCTCTTATCGACGACATCGGCATCTACCAAGCCGATCTTGCCGACGCCGGCCGCGGCCAGATACAGGGCCGTCGGGCAACCCAATCCACCCGCCCCCACCAGCAATACCCGGCCCTTGAGCAACTGTTGCTGGCCCTTCTCCCCTACTTCGGGCAGGATGAGATGCCGGGCGTAGCGCTGCGAGTCTTCTTCGGAGAGCAGGCCGCCCTGCTCGATTTCGTAGCCGGCGTCCTTCCAGCCTTTGATGCCACCGATCATGGACTTGGCATTGGCGTAGCCCATAAAGGTCAAATCGCGCGCTGCCAAGGCCGAGCGGTTGCCCCCGGCGCAATAGAGCACGATTTCTGCGTCGCGATCTACGGTCACGTCTTCTTCTACGTTGAGCTCTAAAAAACCGCGTGGGATCAACTCAGCCCCGGGGATATAGCCGTCCATGACCTCTTCCCGCTCGCGCACGTCTATGAGGTGAACCGGCCGGCCAGCCTGGAGGGCCGCTTGGACCTCAATCGGAGTTACTTCGGCGATTTCGGCCTTTACGCTCTCTAGTAGTTGGTTGGATGTAACAGTCATATTCTCTCCTCGATTGCTAATGTACCGTCGCGCAAGCGCTCGACCTGAGCAACGGTGCGGTCAATGGCAAATTCTACTTCTGCCATAGTATTAAAACGTCCCAACCCAAAGCGCAGAGAAGCTCGCGCCAAATCGTCGCTGGAGCCGATGGCTCTGAGGACGTGTGAGGGCGCGGCAGTCCGCGATGAACAGGCCGCGCCCGAAGACAACGCGATCTCGCGCAATCCCAAGAGTAATTCGGTTCCGTCCACCCCGGGAAAACTCACGTTGAGATTGCCCGGCAGGCGCTCTTCCGCATGGCCATTGACGACTAAGGGGCCAAGCGCAGCCTCCAGCCCGGCACACAGCCGTCGCCGCATTTGAATCAATCGCGCCGCTTCCTCGGTCATCTCCTCGCGCCCCAACTGACAGGCACGCCCTAAACCGACAATGCCCGGCACATTGAGAGTGCCGCCACGCAGGCCGCGCTCTTGCCCACCGCCCTCGACTTGGGTCTGCAAGCGCACGCGCGGCTTGCGCGAACGCACGTAGAGGAAGCCGACGCCCTTGGGAGCGTAGAGTTTGTGGCCAGAAGCCGAGAGCAGGTCGATGCCGAGCGCTTCCACATCGAGCGGTACCTTGCCGACGGCTTGGGCTGCGTCGCAGTGCCACAAGACGCCGCGCTCGCGGGCCAGCCGTCCGATCGCCGCCAGCGGCTGCAAGGCCCCAATCTCGTTGTTGGCAGCCATGAGCGAAATGAGGACCGTCCGCGGCGTGATGGCCGCCGCGAGCTGGTCGAGGTCAATCTGACCGTAGCGGTTCACAGGCAAATAAGTTATCTCCACCCCTTGCTTTTCCAAGGTGTGGCAACACTCTAAGACGGCCTTGTGCTCAGTGGCACAGGTGACGATGTGCGGTCCAGGGGGTACCCTCTGAATCGCGCCTTTGATGGCCAAATTGTTGGCCTCTGTAGCCCCGGCCGTAAAGACGATCTCCTGAGCGCGCGCGCCGATTAACCCAGCCACTTCTTCCCGCGCCTTTTCGACCGCGTCGGCGGCGGCCAAACCAAAGGCGTGGGTCTTGCTGGACGCATTGCCGAAATGCGTGTCGAAGTACGGCAACATGTCCGCCAAGACGCGCGGGTCAACCGGCGTGGTGGCCATGTTGTCCATATAAACTGGAATTTGCACAGCCCGTCGCTCAGGCGCTGAAGGACTCACCGCATCCGCAGGTGGTGCGGGCGTTGGGATTTTCGATCTTAAAACCCGCCCCCATCAATCCGTCGTGGTAGTCGAGCGTCACGCCGTTGAGATAGAGGCTGCTCTTCATGTCGATGAAGACCTTGACGCCGTCGATCTCCAAGACGTGGTCCATGTCACCGGCGCTTTCCTCGAAATCCAGCTTGTACTGGAACCCCGAACACCCTCCACCCATCACACCCATGCGCAGCCCGTGCCCCTCGTTGCCCTGTTCGCTGAGCAGGTCCTTGATCTTCTCGGCCGCGATTTCCGTTATGGTTACCATATTATATTCCCTCATTCCCTCAAGATTCGTAAATGGCGCATTCGATGAGGTCGGGAACCTCGTCGTGCCGCCGATAGACCTCGCAGTGGTGGCAATCCCGTTCGATGACCTTGACCTTACAACAAAAACAACCACTGAGAATTTCAATGGCTCGCCGGTTTCGCTCCTTCATCAGCGAATACTGGCGAATGCGCTCGTCGATCCGGCGCTCTTGCTCGGTTAGGTGCTCGACGAGCACGCGCGCCAAGCTGCCCCCCGATCCGTTACCGCGTTTCAGGTTGAAGAACGCGCTGATGTGCTCTAGCCCGAACCCCAAATCCTTGAGGCTTTGGACGATTTGCAAGCGGCGCAATTGCGCTTCTGAATACAGGCGAAACCCGCCTGCAGTGCGCTCCTCTGGCTCGACGATTCCCAATTCTTCATAATAGCGAATCGTGCGCGGCGTGACCCCGGCCTTGGCGGCCAAATCCCCTATTTGCATGGAGGCATCCTTCGCTGCGAAGTTCTGGCAAGCAATGTAGCAATGTACTTGACGTGAACGTAAGTGTCAACGAATCGACAACAGACCTTATTTCTCTGATATTTTAAACCAACATCTCCGAAAGAGCGAGTATCCCAAGTCTCCTAGGCAACTTTAACCGTTCCCTAGCGTCTGAGTGGACATTGACTCTACTGCACAAAGAGTGAGTATCCCTGAGGAGATAACGCACAATGGTCGCTCGCATTGCATTCTGCCTAGTCTGGCTAGCCACTCCACTTGCGGCTACTACAGTCCAGCGTTTCGATTTGGCGGCTCTGACCGCTAATGCCGAACGCATTGTCGTCGGAGTCTGTAGCCAAGCCCAGTCCCAATGGGTGCGCGGACAGATCTATACCCGCTATGTGTTCTCCGTTTCCCAAGCCATTAAAGGACCAGCGATTTCGCAACTGGAATTGCACCTGCCCGGCGGCTATCTACAAGGCACTGTTACCCGTATCATTGGCATGCCCATCTTTGCCCCCGGTGACGAGGCCGTGCTCTTTCTCACCGCGGCGAACGCATTGGGACATGCCTGGCCGGTCGGACTGGCCCAAGGACACTTCGCCATCAAGCGCAGCACCGCCAACAAACCACGCGTCTTCCAAGAGCTAGACGGCCTCACGCTGCACCCCGAGCCGCAAAGTGCGCCCAAAAAGACGCCGCCCGACGAACCGGTCCAAGGCATGCCGCTCGACCATTTTTTGGCGCGGGTGCGAGCCTTAACCGAAGACCAAAGCCCGGAGACGCGCGATGCGCATTAGCGGCCTGCTACTTGGCGGCCTGCTCGTCGCCATCCCCAGCCACGGCTTTCTCATTCAGACCGTTGAATCCCGATTTGGGCACCAAGTCCAGCAGACCTGGCGCCACCCCGGTCACATTCCCTTCGTGCTCCACGCCGCCGGTTCCGACGACCTATCCCCCACGCTGACCCATGCGTTGATCCGCGAAAGCTTTCAGGTCTGGAGTGACGTACCTACGGCGCGAGTGGACTTTGTCGATCAGGACACAACCCGCAGCGTCCCAAGGCAAAGAGATGGGCGCAACCTGATCTACTTCGACGAGACAGGACGCTACCTAGACGCCCCACCCGAAACCGGCGTCATCGCCATAACCCGCATCCGGTCTCATTTCGAGACCGGCCATATCACGGACGCGGACATCATCTTTAACGGGCGCGACTTCCGCTTTTCCGCTAGCGACGACGACGGAGACCGCTTGATAAATCTCAAAGACGTAGCCATCCACGAAATCGGTCACCTGCTCGGGCTTGAACACACCCCCCTCGACGGCCCTCCACACATCCGCCCGACCATGAACCCCTTCAACCACGGCGACGACTCCGGCGATGCGCAAAGCCTCGAACCCGACGACATCGCCGGTGTCAGCTTCCTCTATCCAGCCGTTGGCTACCAAGACAGCGTCGGCAGCATCGCTGGCCAAGTCCGCGACTTCGACCAACAGCCACTCTTCGGCACGCATATCAAGGCAGAAAACCTCGACACCGGTGAGCTGTTCAGCACTGTCTCGGGTGCCGACCCAAGTGCCGCCACGGCCGGGCACTACCGGCTGCACGGCTTGACGCCGGGCCGCTACCGCCTGAGCCTCGCGCCCATTGCAGGAGCGATTAACGAAGAAAACTTCGGCGGTGTTTTCACTGATTTTGTCACTGGATTCCCCGCAGAGTTCTACGACAACGCCCGCGACGACGCCTACGCCCGCGTTCTCGATTTGGCCGCTGCCCAGCACATCGACGATGTCGATTTCATCAGCGATTTTGCCGTGCCCGGCTACCCCTTCGTCCTTCCCATAGCGCTGATCACCAACACTCCCGATACCCAAGGCCCTTATACAGTGCGCATCAAAGCCCGCGATGCCGCCAGTTTATGGCTCCTCTATCAGATTGACGAAGGGAGCATACAGCACCTGCAGATGCTGCAACAAGATAGCCTCTTCGTCGCTCAAATTCCCGGACAGCATGTCGGCACGCGTATCGCCTATCAGATCGAGGCCCACGGCGACGACGGCAAGATCTCGTACTTTCCCTACGCGGACGCTTGGCTCGATTTCACGGTCGTCGAACTGACTGGGGGCCCGCTGGCCTTTACCGCCTTGCGCGGCGACGATGCCATCGGTGTCGTCGATACGGACACCCATCGCGAGCTAGCGCGCATTCCAGTCGGCGACGAGCCGATCCAAGTACTGCTAGCCGGCGATCAACTCTTCGTGTCCAACCTCTCGTCGAACGACCTCCGCATCATCGACACCGCGACCTTCCAGGTCCAAGCGCATATCGAGACTGCGGTCCAGCCCCTCGACTTAGCCCTCTCACCCGACGGCAAAACGCTCTACGCGACCAACTCGGGCACGAATGCGCTGACTATTGTCGATGTTGAGTCGGGTCAAGCGCGCACCGTTGAGATCGCCGATGCGAGTGAAGGACTATACGGCATTGCCGCCACCGCCGACAAGATATTCACCACCGATATCGCTGGTAGCCAAGTCCTCGCCCTCTCGCTGCAAGGCCGCATAACCGGCCGCATACCAGTGCCACCGAAACCACGCTCGCTCGCTCTTGCACCCGACGGCAAGACGCTGTACGTAACTAGTATGGACACGGGCCGCTTGACCGCCATCGACGCCGACGGCGCAACCATCTCGCGCTCCATCGACTTAGGAGTCAGCGGCACCTTTGCCATCGCGCCCAGCCCCGACGGTCGCAAGCTCTATTTGACCGCGTATAGCGAAGGCTCCCTCCTAGTCGTCGATGCGGCCAGCGGAACACTGCGCAAAAAGCTCGCCATCGGCCGCAACCCACGGGCCATTGCTTTCTCGCCCGACGGCACGCAGGTGTACGTCACCAGTTCCTTCTCCAATGAGATCCACATCGTCGATGCCGTGCGCGACACCGTTGTCGGCCACTACGCAACCGGTCAGAATCCACGCGGCATTGCACTGGCGCAGCCAGTTTGGCCCGTGGCCATAGCCCAACCGACTCGCTTCGCCTTTGCGCCGACGTTCCCCAACCCCTTCAACGGCTCGACGCAAATCACCTATACACTCGCTACCGACATCTTGGTAGAACTGCGCGTGTACAACGCCCTCGGCCAAACTGTGCGCACCCTTTTGCACCAGTATCGGGAAGCGGGGACGCATCAGATTCATTGGGATGGAAAGGATGATCAAGGACGAGCGCTGGCCAGCGGCACCTACTTGCTCATCATGCGCGCGGGCCCGGTCCGCCAAGCAACGAAGATGCTACTCCTGCGCTGATTCTACTGGCTCGATAAACCCATCGACGCTAAAATAGCGAAATCCAGTATCGCAGAGCATGGTCACCAGCCGGGCTTCTGGGCCTAGGGCACTGGCCACCTGCAAGCTAGCCGCCACATTGGCCCCGGACGACGGCCCCAACAGCAATCCTTCCTCGCGGGCCAAGCGGCGGGTGTAGTAAAAGGCCTCGTCGTCGTCTATCTGCACGATCTGGTCAATCAGCTCCCGGTCGAGGACTTCAGGGACAAAACCCGCGCCAATCCCCTGAATGCCGTGCAAATCGGCCGCGCCCCCTGAAAGTACGGGCGAGCGCTTAGGCTCGACCGCTACTAGGCGCACTTCCGGCACGGCCTGCTTGAGCACCTCCCCAACGCCAGTTATGGTGCCACCAGTCCCCACCCCGGCGACAAAGGCGTCTAACTCACCTCCGGTGGCCGCGAGAATCTCCTCGGCCGTGGCCCGGCGATGGGCCTCCGGGTTGGCCGGGTTAGAAAATTGCTGGGGAATAAACACGCCCTCGAGATCGGAGGCCTTGAGTTCTTCAGCCTTGCGTATGGCCCCCGGCATGTCTTCGGCTGCGGGCGTCAACGCGATCTCCGCGCCGTAACTGGCCATGACCTGCCGCCGCTCCAAGCTCATGCTCTCGGGCATGGTTAGCACTAGTCGGTAGCCCAGGACGGCCGCGACGAGAGCCAGCGCGATCCCGGTATTGCCGCTGGTAGGCTCGACGATGGTCATGCCCTTTTTGAGCTGGCCGGCTGCCTCGGCGGCGCGGATCATGCTGACGCCGATGCGGTCTTTGACGCTGCCGGTTGGGTTGCATGCTTCGAGTTTGCCGTAGAGTCGGCTGCCGTTGGCGGGCGCGACGCGGTAGAGGTGCACGAGGGGCGTGTCCCCCACTAACTGCAACAAGTCGTCTGCGATCTTGCGCTTGCTCATCCCTCGGCCTTCAGCTGCTCCACCAAGTCTGCGGTCGTAGCTAGTGGCCGCGAGCAGGTCGCGTCGCGGCACACGTACGCCCGACCGCCGACCGCCAGCTTACCCTCCAGCAGCGGCAACGCAGCCTCGGCTTCATCCGCCCCAACGCCAGCAGCTAACACGACTTTATTGGGCACCAAGCACCGGTGCAGCGCGGCTGCAAAAACACGACATTCGGCTTGGTCCCCTACCAAGGCGACCTCCGTGGGCTTAGCCAAGTAAAAGTCGAGGGCACAGAGCATCTGCGCTCCAGCAGAAGGAGCGCGGCGCAATAGCTGCTCAAAGAGGACGAGCGTCTGCTCGCCCTGCTGCCACAACGCCTGATCGCCCTTCATCGCCCCCAAGCGCAAAAGGGCTAACGCACCCAGCGAGTTGCCCGAGGGCGTGGCGTTGTCAAATGGATTCTTAGTGCGCACGATCAAGTCGGTCGCCTCAGCTCCTGCATAGAAAAATCCCCCGTGTTCCCCATCCCAAAACCGCGCGATCATCTCGGCAGCCCAGTGATCGGCTGCGGCAAAGAAACGCAATTCGAAACTCGCCTCATATAGGTCGAGCAGGCCGTTGATCAAACAGGCGTGATCGTCCTGATAGGCCGGAATCCGCGCCTGACCATCCTTGTAGGTATGCAGGAGACAGCCGTCGCAGACCATGCGGTCTAAAATAAAGTCAGCCGCCTCGACAGCCGCTCGCAGGTAGCGATCCTCCCCGATAACCTGATAGGCGCGGGCCATCGCGCTGATCATCAGCCCATTCCAAGCCGTCAAAATTTTGTCGTCGCGCCCGGGAGCAACGCGCTGTTGCCGCGCCGCAAGCAGGACCTCGCACCCGCGCTCTACGACTTGTGCCAGCCGCTCCGGCTCTACCTTGAGAAAGCGCGCAACCTCTTCCAGCTCGTTTTCCACGTGCAAGATACTGCGCCCGTGCTCGAAGTTGCCCTCGGGGACAACGCCGTAATAGCGGGCAAAAAGCGCGGCATCTTCTTCGCCCAACAGATCCTCAATCTCCTCTAAAAGCCAAGTAAAAAACAGGCCTTCTTCGCCCTCGCTGTCCGCGTCCTGCGCCGCGTAGAAGCCGCCTTCGGGCTGCGTCATCTCGCGCAGCACATAGCCGAGGGTGTGCTCGACGACCTCGCGGTAGAATTCGTCTTGGGTCGCCTGATAGGCTTCGAGGTAGGTCCACACCAGCAAAGCATTGTCGTAGAGCATTTTCTCAAAGTGCGGAACTAACCAGCGCTCGTCCACTGAGTAGCGGTGAAAACCCCCGCCAAGCTGGTCGTACATCCCTCCCCTAGCCATGCGCTTGAGCGTGTGCTCAGCAATTTCTAGCGCGCGCTGGTCACCTCGTCTGGCATAGCGCCGCAACAACAGGGACAAGCTCATACTCGGCGGAAATTTGGGCGCGCCGCCAAATCCTCCAAACCTAGAGTCGTATGTAGATTTGAGCTGCGCACAAGCCCCGTCGAGGACCTCTTCTCCAGGGACGCCGCCCGGCATCAAAAACTCGGCGTGTTGCTGGAGCGCGCGCATGAGTTCAGCGGTTTTTTCAGCGACGCCAGCGCGATTTTCCCGGTAGTAATCCGCTATCGCCTGGAGCACCCTGGGAAAACCCGGCCGCCCATGACGGTCTTCGGGGGGAAAGTACGTCCCTCCGTAAAAAGGCTGCAAATCCGGCGTTAAAAACACCGTCATCGGCCAGCCACCTTGGCCGGTCATGGCCTGTACGGCCGTCATGTAAATCTCATCGACATCGGGTCTTTCTTCGCGATCGACCTTGATGTTGATAAAGTGCTCGTTCATGCGCTGGGCGATCTGCTCATCCTCAAAGGATTCGCGCTCCATGACGTGGCACCAATGACAGGCGGAATATCCCACTGAGAGCAAGATGGGCCGATCTGCGGCCCGGGCCGCCGCTAGCGCCTCCTCACCCCAGGGATACCAATCGACGGGATTGTGGGCGTGCTGGCGCAAGTACGGGCTGGATTCGTCGGCGAGGCGGTTGGTGTGCTTGGGGGTAGACATAGTATTAATAATACGATTCGCTGGGCGTTGGCGATAGGGCTACGACCTATTTCCGTCGCGTCTGCAGATAGTCTTCTAGATCGCCGACGATAGCGCGGAAGTGCCGCTCTGCCTCCGTGCGAAATTCCGCCCTCTCGCGGCGGCAGTGCAGGGGCCAGACTTGCTCCCGATAGCGCCTTTCGAGGGCATCCTGATAGGCCGAGGGCAAGGCCGCAATCTGCAACGCGCGAATTTCGCCAAAGCTGATATTCGGCGTGCCCACTCCGTTGGCGTAGGCGGCGATCTGCTCGCGGCCCAGCCGCGTTTTGAAAAAGAACCAAGCGTAAAATGGATTGAGCCCTTCCAAGCGAATCAGATCGACAAAACAACCTACATTGGCCGGCCTGCTCCCCAAATACACCGCGAGGCGGTTCCGCCCCAAGGCACCGGCACCGGACCGCGATAACAGCAAGTCCCCGGGGCGCACGCGGCTGCGCGGGGGATCGTGCACACCTGCGGGTGCGACGCACAAAAGCGCGCGCTCGTCGAGTCCGGTTTCGGCGATGTCGCCCTGCCGGATAACCGGCACTCCAGCTTCTACGTGCTGAGGGCGGCCGCCCGTGACAATCGGCCCGTACGTCAAATGGCAGATGTATTCTCCCAACGGGACCAGTCGCAAACGGCCCGCCAAGCGGCGCACGGCCGCGCGCCCTTGCCAGAAGCGCGGGTCCCAACGCCGGGTGTGCAGCGCGCGCTGCCCTACGCTCAAGAGCGAGGCCTCTGGACCTCGGCGGGCCGGAGTGCCAAGCAAGAGCTGGGTGCGCTGTGCGTACTGCTCTACGCTCGGCCTCTTCCCGACTGGTGCGATCAGTCGCGCCTTGGTCCGAGCCAGCGGCTTGCTGCGGCGCAAGACTACCAAGGCCGTCTGCACCTTGTCGAAGGCTCCAGGCAAAGCGACGACGGCCCGCACTTCAGCGCGTGCTAATAGCCAGTCGCGCATGTCTTGCCGTCGGGCATTGGCGAAGAATCCCTCGGGCAATATCAGGGCCATCCAACCAGCGGGCCGAGTCAGTTGCAGTGCGCGCTCGACAAAAAGCGACTCCACTGGGAAGGCGCGCATCTGCTTTTGTCCATCGAGCAGCCTAAAGCGCCGGACGAGCCGACAAGGTCCATCCGCCCCGAACAAGGGCAGCATCGGCCCCAATTTGCCAAAAGGCGGGTTGGCCAACACGCAATCGAACGACTCGTCCTCCACCTCGGGAAAGGTGCCGAGCAAGCCGTCGCCGGTGTAAAAGCAATCTGCCTGACTGCTCCCTCGCTCGGCTAGGCCCTCGTCAATCTCAATGCCCATGGTCTGATAAGCTCGCCCAACGACGGCCAACAATGCCCCTTCGCCCGCCGCTGGATCAACCACGCGTGCGCCAGCACCTAGATCTTTTCCCGCGAGCGTGCACACCGCGTTCCAAGCCAGTTGTGCTACCGCTATAGGTGTAAAGTGCTGCGCTAGTGTATTCGCGTTTCCCGCGTTACTCATTGGTGTATCCTATTGGGGGCAGTGGCCGCTTATTGCGGCCTGTCAAACAGCCTCTATAACAAATTGCCGAACAAACCATTGGATACTTAGTCGGCTCGCTGGCACACTTTCTGCTAGTACCATATCCACGCGGTCCGCCAACGGACGCCTCACTCATTCATTCACGCTCTTCTATCAGGAGGAACCTCATGCCGACCTTAAGGATGCCCAACATCAACCAAGTCGCCCTCAGCGGTCGCTTGGTGCAAGATCCCGACTTCCGCTTCATGGACAGCGGCGCTGCCCGCTTGCGGGGGCGGATCGCCGTCAACCGCTCCTATCGCGATCGCAATCAAGAATGGCAAGAGGAGACCTCCTTCTTCGACATCGTCCTCTGGCAGAAAGCCGCTGAGACCTTGGCCAAACGCCTGCACAAGGGCACGCCGGTCTTCATCACCGGCCGCCTGCAAAGCCACTCTTGGCGCGGCGACGACGACCAGCCCCGCTTCCGCGTCCAAGTGCAAGTGCGGAATCTGCAAGTTCTAGAAAAAGATGAGGAAGACATGCAGGAGGAAGGCGTGCAGGAAGAAACCGCCCTCCGAGTGGCTTGAGCAAGGAATGCGCGCGGGCAGGCGGGTGCAGTCGGCGGACGAACGAGACGCGCCGCGCCCAGCCCGCGCTTATTCCATTCGCTCAAAGAGCGCGGCAATGCCCATCCCTCCGCCAATGCACAGCGCGGCTATACCCAACCGGACGCTGTGCTGTTGCATCTGGTGCAAAAGCGTGGTGGCGATGCGCGCGCCGCTGGCACCGACGGCGTGGCCGATGGCAATGGCCCCGCCTTGGACATTGACCTTGTCCCAGTCCCAATCCAGCTCCCGGCCCACAGCAAGGCTCTGGGCAGCAAACGCTTCGTTGAGTTCGATCCGATCCACGTCTGCGAGCCGGATACCGGTCTGGGCCAACAGTTTGCGGATCGCTGGGGCCGGTCCGATGCCCATAATGCGGGGATCGACGCCAGCACTGGCTGTGCCCCGGAGATAGGCCAGCGGCACCAACCCGCGCGCCTTGGCCCCTTCTTCAGTCATCAACAGCAGCGCGGCAGCACCATCGTTGATTCCCGAAGCATTGCCCGCGGTCACGGTCCCTTCTTTTTTGAACGCCGGCTTGAGCTGACTTAGTTGCTCGACGGTGGTACCGGGACGCGGATGCTCATCTGTTGCAAAGACGGTCTCCCCACCTTTTTGCGCGATGGATATGGGCACAATCTGGCCTGCAAATGCCTCTTGCTCTTGGGCGCTGGTCCACCGCTGTTGACTCCGTGCGGCGAATTGGTCCTGCTCGGCGCGGGTAATCTCGTATTCTGCGGCCAAGTTTTCGGCTGTAACCCCCATGTGGCAGTCGTAAAAACAATCCCACAGCCCATCGAGCAGCAGCATGTCCTCAACTTGGCCGTGTCCCAGTCGCTGCCCCCATCGCCCCCCGTGCAAGACGTAGGGTGCCTGACTCATATTCTCCATGCCCCCCGCCAGCACTACCTCGGCCTCGCCGACCCGCAGGCTCTGAGCGGCCAGCGCAATCGCCTTCAGCCCCGAACCGCAGAGTTTGTTGACCGTCATTGACGGCACCTCGTACGGCAGTCCGGCGGCGATGGCCGCCTGCCGCGCCGGATTGGCCCCGGCCCCGCCCTGATAGACCATGCCCATCAGCACTTCATCTACTTCGCTCGCTTCCACTTGGCACTCCGCCAATGCCGCGACGAGCACCTTGCCACCCAACTCCACCGCCGTCACGTCTTGCAGCGCACCGCCAAAGCGGCCCGTAGCCGTGCGCCGGGCACTGACTACAACTGGATCTGCCATGATTTAACCTCTATTTCGTTGACGCAGCTAGCTGTGCTGCGTATTTTTTTAACCTCATAACGTAAGCTCGGAACCGAGTTTACAGAAAGGACGCTGCCGTTATGACCGAACCTACCGAGCGCGTCATCACCCACGCCGAACGCATCGCCAGACTAGAAGGGATTTCCGAACAACTAAGTCAACTCCTCATAGAGCTTCGCCGAGATTTTCGTTGGATGGTCGGCATTCAGGTGACCGGCTTCCTCGTCATCATCGGAATCACGGTTTCTTTGTTTGTGGCTCTAAAAGGGGGAGTGGGCTAAAAATATGGGGCTGTAGCTCAGCTGGGAGAGCGCGGGCTTTGCAAGCCTGAGGTCGTCGGTTCGATCCCGATCAGCTCCACCATTCAAGTGTAACAGAGAAGCGGATCTAGAACAAGCACATAGCTTGTGTCTGAGATTCGCTTCTGTTTTTTTCGCCTGCCCGCCGCTCATTTCAAAGACTCTACATGGAGGACAAGATGCCGCACGACAAATGGAGACTCATCTACGTCAGCGACCCCTCGGGCAATGCCAACTACGATTTTGACCCGGGCATGGCGCGCCCCCTCATAACCTCACACCCCGCCAAGCCAGAGGAACTGCAGCGCATAATCGACAACGTCGCCGCCAACAGGCCCGATACCTTTATCCAAGAGGTCTATAACTCCGGCTGGACCTTATACTTTCGCTCCCCGCGCTTCGAGTACGATGCCCGTCCCCAGCACCGGCGCTTTATTCCCATGATGGACGACGGGATCATGCCGCTGCAGGTGATGCTCGACCAAGCCCGCAAACACGGGATGAACTTCCTCGCTGGTTTTCGCATGAACGACAGCCACGGCGCACCCGACCAAGGGGGGATGTTTCTCCACAAGAACCCGCAGTGGAAAATTGCGGAGATGCCGCAGGGCGCGGCCTTCGTTCCCGGCAACAGGATGGATTTCACCTTTGCCGAGGTGCGCGATTATCTCTTTTCGGTAATGGCGGAAGTCGTCGATCAATTCGACGTAGATGGGCTTGAGTTGGTGTTTCGCGAAGGTCTTTACTTTCCAGCTCCCCAAGGCGATAGAAGCCTGGCGCGCGAGCGCCAACCGCTTATGACTGAATTGATCCAGCGCGTGCGGGCCATGCTCGATCAAGCCGGAAGCAGCCGGGGCCGCGACCTGCAGTTGGGGGTCCGCGTCCCAGAGACGTTGGAGGAGTGCCACAACTGCGGTCTCGACGTGCCCACCTGGATAGCGGAAGCGCTCATCGACTACGTCGCTCCCCAAGACGCCATGTATTCGGATTGCAACGCTCCACACCAAGAATTCAGCCAACTCACCAAGGACACCAAGTGCGAACTCATCCCCGGCCTCCTTCCCTATTGCGCCAACCTCGACCGCACGGGTCCGCCGTTGACGCTTGAAAACTACCGTGCCTTGGCCCACTCGTTTGCCTGCCAAGGTGCCGATGGGGTCTCCATGTACAACTTTCAGATGCACTGGGACGCCTTCTGGAAAGCGAGCCGCGATCCAGGGCCAGAGGCCATGTATCCCCTGGCCCTTAGCTACTTACGAGACCTGCGGGATCCGGCCAAAATTGCCGCCGGTGCTCGGCACTATCTCTTTCATCCCATGTGGGGCGGCTCTACGGCCTTTGGATCCCCGGGCAAGACCGCGGGTGGGATTGTCAGAGACGCTAAGATCCTCCTTGAGCGGACGGAGCAGCAACCTTACGGGCAGTATCATTTCCGCCTGTACGAAAACTTCGACGAGATCGTCTTCGCAAAACTGTTCTTCCGCGCTACCGGTTTGGGACCGTACGACCAGATTGAGGTCGATATCAACGGCACGGCCATCCCCGCCGACAGAGTGCGCCACATCTGGCACAGCGCCGGTCGGCACCCGAATCAAGGGCGACAGCTTCCCGCGCATACAACCTGCATTATCGATCTGTCGTCGCCACCCATACGCGACGGCGACAATGCCCTCGGCGTCCGCTTGCTGTTTTCCGGCCTTCCCGAAGGGGCTGTCGTCATCGACGAACTAGAAGTGACTGTGCTCCCGCAATAACTCTCGCTCTTTAACTAAGGAGGAACCTTGTCGAGGAGCGATCCCGAGTTCTGGAACCGGCGCGCGAGTGCAGCGGCTCTATGGACCAACCTGCGCTGGGCCCTCGCCCACGTTTGGGCGCACGGCCGAGGGCCAGCCTTGGGCATCGTCGCCGTGCAAGTACTCTTGGGCATCCAGCCCGCGCTGCTCATCTACATCACCCAGCATCTCATTGACACTGTTGTCACCTCCGCCGGTGAGGGAGGCGCTGGCTTTGAACAGACCCTGCCGTGGCTTATAGCATTCGGGCTCGTGCTCCTGCTCACAAGTGATGTGCTGTGGCAGATTCGGGACGCGCTCCACCTACGGCTTGAACAGAATCTCGAACACGCGCTCGGCCGCCGCTTTCTGGCCAAGGCGTCGCGGCTGCCGCTCGTCTTCTTTGAGGTGAGCGCGTCTTATGATCGCTTGGAACGCGCCAAAAATCCGGGCTTGAAGCTCAATCGGTTCTTCTTCGCGGCCATGCACCTGTTCCAAGCCGGCATCCGAGTTCTCTCCATTACGGCCATGTTCGTCCCGGTCTCTCTGTGGATCTCACTAACTCTTCTAATTGTACTGGTACCGCAGATCCGGCTGGCGATTGAACAAAGCCGGCGGTTTATGAGCTTCACCTACGGCCAGACCGAGGAAATGCGCCGGGCCGGCTATGTCGATCGGGTCCTAACCGGGCGGGGTGAACAAAAAGAGATGCGCCTCTTTGCCCTCCGCCAGACGCTGAGCCAGCGGTGGCAGGTCATGCGCCAAGCATTGCGGAAGCAACTCTGGCGACAACAGCAGCAACAGGTTCGCGGGGGCCTTCCCATCACCTGTTTGCGTTTCGGCGTCTCGGCCGGTGTCGCCGTTGCGCTGGCCTATTTTCTCGGCGACCGGCTCCTCACGCCCGGACGCTTTGTCGCCCTGTTTCGGGGAGTGGACGACATGCTAAGGGCCGGTTCCAGCCTCGGCCATTCTTCGCGGGAACTGCAAAACCAAAGCGCTGAAATCAGCTATGTGCGCGAGTTTCTCGACCTGCCCGAGGACGCCGGCGCTTGGATACAACAACCACCAGCCGACCACGAACCAACCCAGCCCTTCCCTAAACCACTGCGCGAGGGATTTGCCCTCGAAGACGTCTGGTTCACCTATCCGGCCGCGGATGCCGCCGAGGGCGAGAACCCCCGTCCCGTCCTGCGAGGCGTAAGCCTGCACCTTGAGCCAGGAGAACGAGTAGCCCTCGTCGGCGCAAACGGCGCGGGAAAATCGACCCTCGCCAAGCTCTTGCTCGGCCTGTACCAACCAGCATCGGGCGAGATCACCGTCGATGGAGTCCACTACGACGAGATCGACCGAACGAGCCTTGCGAACGCAGTAAGTGCCGCGTTTCAAGACTTCTTCAACTTTGAACTCACCGCTTCCCAGTCAATCGGAATCGGTGCCCTCGGCAGCGGCGGTAGCGACCAAGAAGCCGACTTGTGGCCAGCGTGGCTGCCACCCGATCCAGCAGTGGTAGAAAACGCAGCGCGGCGAGCCGGAGTTGATGCCATTGCCGTGCGCCTGCCCCAAGGCTACGACACCCCGGTGGGACACATCCTCGATGGCGGGCAAGGACTTTCCGGGGGCGAGTGGCAACGCTTCGCTATTGCCCGCGCATTCATCCGCCAGCCCGAGTTGCTGATCCTCGACGAGCCGACGGCTGCGCTGGATCCCATGGCCGAGGCCGAGGTGTACCGGCAGTTTGGCGAGTTGCTCGCTGGCCGCACCGCGCTGTTGATTAGTCACCGGCTGGGCTCGGCTCGCATGGCCGACCGCATTCTCGTCCTCAAAGACGGTCGCATCGTCGAGCAAGGACACCACGACGACCTAATTGCACAGGGCGGCGTGTACGCTGCCATGTGGGAGGAACAAGCCTCGTGGTACCGGTAGTCCTACAGGATCCAAAAGTGACCCGCCCGTCCACCATGAGCACACTCCTGCGCTTTCTATGGTGGATGATCCAGACAGCCCCTCGCTACTCCATCGTCTTACTAGCGCTCCAGTTCGCCACTGGTCTGCTACCAGCCGCGTCGGTGTGGGTCGTGCGGGTGCTCTTCGACCGCAGCCTCGCGGTGTACGAGGGACACCTGCCTGTGGCAGACATGCTGATGTGGGTCGCTCTGTGGGCCGTGCTGGCACTGGCGCAAGTGGTACTCAGCTGGGAGCTTTTCTACTTGCTCAGCGAGCGGCTGAAACAGGAGATGGAGGATCGGCTACTCACCCAACTCCAGCGCAAAGCAAGCGTCCTGCGGCTCGAGACCTTCGAGCGCGCCGATTTTCACGACGTGCTGCGCCGGGCACAGGAGGCAGCCTCGCCCGGCTTCTTTCTCAACCTAATCGGTGAGATCCACACGATAATCACCGGAATGCTGACGGTCATCTCCGTCGCCTTGATCGTCGGGCTATGGAATCCGCTGCTCCTGATCGCCATTGCCTTGGTTTCGGTGCCGCCGCCGCTGGCGCGGGCGCTCCAAGAGAAGAACACCTTTTACCTCAAGCGCGAGCAGACCCAGCGCGAACGTCTGCGGACCTACTTGGAGCGTATTCTCACTGAGCGCGCCGCCGCTAAGGAGGTGCGAGTCTTCAACCTAGGACCGGCTCTGCTCGGTTGGTGGGAACATCTCTATTGGCAGGTGGCCGACCTGCTCTTTCAGCAGAAACGCTCGCAGTCTCTGGTCAATATCTTGCTATCGATTTTCAGTCTCACCGGTCTGGCCGCCGGTATCGGCTGGTCGGCTTGGGCCGTGGCCAACGGCGGTCTCTCCCCCGGACAGTTCGCCGCCATGATGGTGGCATTACAAGAAGTCAGGACGCACGTCGATCAGGTATTCTTTCGCTTTGGCTATCTCGCCAATCGCCTCCTCTACATCGCCGATCTCTTCACCTACCTCGACCTAGGCCCGGAAGAATTGAAAGAAGGCGAATCAATCGACCGCGTCGGCGAGGTCCCGATTGCGGCCACCGCTCTCTCTTTCCGCTATCCACAGGCAGAACGCCCGGCAATCGACAACATCTCGTTCACCATCCAGCCCGGCGAGCGCGTGGCTCTCGTCGGTGCCAACGGCTCGGGCAAGACTACGCTCGTCAAGGTGCTGTTGGGCTTGTTCCATCCCACGCAGGGGAAGGTGCTCTACGGCGATGTCGATCTGAACCAGGTGGATCGGAACGGCCTTTGGAACCAATCGGCCGCAGTGTTCCAAGACTACACCCGTTTCGCCTTTTCTCTGGGCGAAAACATCGGCTTGGGACGCACCGAGCGCATGGGCGACCAAGCGGCTGTCGAGCACGCCGCTTACCAAGGCGGAGCCGCCCCCATCGCCGAGCAACTGCCGGAGCACTACAACACCCTTCTCACTAAGGAATTTGCCGGCGGCACCGAACTGTCCGGCGGCGAGTGGCAGCGCGTCGCCATCTCAAGGGGATTCATGCGCAACGCCGCCCTGATCGTGCTTGACGAGCCGACCGCGTCGCTCGACCCCCAAGCCGAGGCCGACGTATTCCGGCGCTTCCTCGCCATGTCCGGCGAGCGGACTACCATCGTGGTCTCCCACCGCTTGGGCTCCGCCCGACTATGCGACCGGATCTTGGTGCTAAAAGAAGGACGCCTGCTCGAAAATGGGACGCACGGCGAATTGCTGTCTCAAGAAGGAGAATACGCCCGCTTATGGGCTTTGCAGGCGCAGTGGTACGGCGAGGGATAAGCGAAATTGCGGGATACAGGAGAATGAGCAAGGACTGCGATATGCTTCTAAAGCAAGAGGGAGCCGCCTCCATTGCCTTGATCTTTACATGACAACGCAAACTACGTATAGTTGGTCATATGCTGTTCATCGAGACATCGGAATTCACCAAGCATCTGCGGTCGCATCTCGATGACGACAGTTACGCCGCGCTTCAGGTGTTTCTCAGTGCGTACCCAGACGCCGGCGACATCATTCGCGGATCGGGCGGTATTCGGAAAATCCGCTGGAGAGCGAAGGGGCGCGGCAAACGGGGTGGTAGCCGGGTTATCTACTACTGGCATGTCGCCGAGGACCATATTTATCTACTCACTCTATACGGCAAGGGCGTGAAGGACGATCTGACGCCTGCCGAGCGGGCCGCGTGGCGCAAGGTCGTAGAGGAGATCAAAAATGGCTGAACGGAACATCGCCGCCGAAGTTCTTGCGGGTCTGCACGAAGTTCGAGAGCACCGAGCCGGCAAGCGCACGCTGCGGACCACCCGGGTTGAGGCGAAGCCCCTGCCCGGACTCACGCCCGATATGATTAAGAAGATTCGCGAAGAGCTCGACGTTTCAAGGGCGGTATTCGCCCACCTGCTGCGCGTACCGGTGCGCACCGTTGAGGGCTGGGAGCAGGGCAGGTCCAGTCCACCGGATGCGGCGGCGGCACTCATCCTCATGGCCCAGAAATACCCGGATACCTTCGAGCGGCTGGCATCCCTGTGATCTGATCTGATTTGGATCGTACTCGCTCCGCAACCAAGAGGTTTTCGATGAGTACATTGCACGCGTCCACGCTCAGCGCCGCTGCTTCGTGAGCCGTGGCCGCCTCTTACCCCATTGTCAACGGTGCCGAGCACGCCTGGGTGCTCCACGACCCCCGCTTTAAGCCCGACCCGCGTCTGTCTAACTGCCCCAACGCCAAGCCCAACTATGAGCAGTCGGCCGAAGACCTCATCGAACACATGCGGACCTATGGAGTCGACAAGGTCGTCATCAGCCACGTGTGCTACTACGGCCGCGACAACCGCTATGCCAGCCACTGCGTACAGCGCTATCCCGACCGCTTTGCCGCCATCGGCCTTTTAGTGGGGTACCGGCTGCACCATCCGGCCGATCCGGAGAATCCGGCGCGCTTGGAACGGGCCGTGCGAGAGGAGGGCTTGGCAGGGCTGCGCTTGAGTCCCATCTACGACCGCGACGTGGTCTGGCTCAGTGATGAAGTCAGCTATCCGCTGTGGCACCGGGCCGAGAAGTTGGGCGCGGTGTTCAACATCTTCCTAGCGCCGCATCAAGTGGGGCAGGTGGCGGCCATGGCCGAGCGCTTCCCCGGGGTCAAAGTGGTCATCGACCATCTGGCGATGATCGACATTAACGCCCCCGATAGCGAGGGCTTTGGGCCGCTGCTCGATCTAGCCCGCTGGCCCAATGTGTACATCCGCACCTCGCTGCACAATCCTTCTAAGGAACGACCACCCTTCCGCGATGTATGGCCCTTTTTGGAGCGGGTGTACGACCGCTTTGGCCCTCGGCGGATGGTATGGGCTAATTTTTACGAATTGCTCATTATGCAGGAGCTGATCCCCTTTTTCAGCGCTGAAGACAAGACGTGGATTTTGGGGAAGAACGCTCTAGAGATCTACTTTAAAGGTCAGGGCTGACAGCCCATTCTGCGGCCGGGTTCAGGGTGCTTCCCCGGCGAATTGCCGTGGATCGCGTTGGGAAATTCCCGATCCAGATATGCACCTATCCCCTACGGATCCACCTGCTGATAGAACTTCTTCGCGCCGTTCTCAATGGTCATAATGACCGCGCTCTTGGTCGGGTGGCGGTTTTCGTTGTAGCCGGCAATGCGCGTCGCCCCAGCGTACTGTTCGATAGCCAACAGTTGTCGCCGTATCGCATCTGCGTCGAGGCTGCCCGCGCGCTCTGCGGCTTCCAAGAGCAAGCGGACCGCATCGTAGCTCACTGCATCGCCGCCGGTGGGATCAATCCCGTACAGGGCTCGGTATGTGTCGATGAATGCGCGCGCACTCGGCTCGTCCGTGTCCGGCGAAAAGTGGCTGCTGAAAAAGCTACCATCCACAGCGGCTTCCTCATTGTCTAACAGCGTTGGATTGTCCCAAGCATCGGCCCCGAGAAAAAGCGTCGGTTCCCCAGCCGCGTTTTGCAGCGGCAGGGCACGCGCCTGCTTGGTCACAAGCGCAACTTCTGGCGGCAGTCCCGATAGAAAGACCGCCTCGGGAGCCGCCGCCGCGATGGGGGTCAATTGCGCGGCGAAATCCGTCGCACCGCTCTCGTAGAACTCTTCGGAGACGATCTCCCCCCCAAAGCCGCTAAAATGGGCAATAAAAAACTCGGCGATCCCCTCGGTATAGACCTCCCCGCGCTGCGTCAAAACAGCGGCTGTATTCACCCCGAGCGTCTCTTTGGCAAACTGCGCCATGACGCGTCCTTGAAACTGGTCGGTGAAAGCAGCCATGAAGACAAACTCGCCAGCCGTAGTCACGGCTGGATTGGTGGCCGCCGTAGTAATCATCGGCACACCGTGGCGCTGAGCTACAGGCCCGACCTCAATGGCGTGCGAGGAGCGATTAGGGCCAACGAGAGCGACGACTTCGTCTGTAAGAATCATAGTCTCCGCGGCCTGCACCGCGACCGCTGCTTCCTGTATGTTTATCTGGGTGACCAATTCAACGGCTCGGCCCAACAGCCCCCCGCGCTCGTTGACTTCGTCCACCGCGATCTTAGCTCCATTCGGATAGGTAATGCGGTCGCCTGAGACGAGGAACCCAATTTTAACGGGGGTGCCCTCGCCGTCCGCAGTAGGAGACAGAGAAGCCTTATCCTCACAAGCGGCGAACGCGATACCTGCAATACAGGCGACGTAGAACAATTTCATGGCAGATTCTTTTTTAAAGGTGTGGATGGATTCTGATTTTATCAGATTGACGATGGTTAAATTTACTGAAATCCAAGAAAGAGACCACGCGCTCGGGGCGTGGGCGCTGTCGGTGAACCTTTGCCCGCTGCCGTCCGCCTTGTAAGGTAAAAGGCAGATGACGTATGACCAGTCCAAGCGATCAGCTATTGGCCGAACAGGTGCGGCAGGGCAACGAGCAAGCTTTCGTCCGCCTAATTCGGCGCTACGAACGCACCCTAGTAGGGTTGATCCGCCACCGGGTCGGCTCCGGCGACCAATTGCAGGACGTACTGCAAGAAACCCTAGTACACGTCTGGAGCGGCCTGTGCCGAGATACCCCCCGCGACGTGCGAGCTTGGTTGCTACAAGTGGCCCGCAACCGCTGCCGAGATTACTTCCGCTCGACCCAGCGCCGTGAGCTGTTCGTCGAGACGGAGGTTTTGACGCCCATGGTCAATCGCTTCGGAGTGGCTCAAGCCCGGCAGCGAGAAGCCGCCGCAGCCATCGTCGAGGCCATGGAGGAAGTGCCCGACCGCGAGCGGGCTGCCCTGCAGGCCTTTTACTTGGACGGCCTGAGCATTGCCGAAATAGCCACCCGCCACCGTTGTCCCGACGGCACAGTCAAGCGCCGCCTGTCGCACGGGCGCGACCGAATCCGCACGGTGTTGGGCGTCACCCCCAAGACGAGGAGCAAAACCATGACCATGAGTGCTAGCCAACAACGGCCCTTCCCCCAGTACCGGCCCGAAATACGCATTAAGGCGAGCCAAGAGACCCCCTTCCGCATTGATTTCAAGGAGATGGCTTGGTGGTTCATCGTGCCGGAAGTAGGCGACCGCGTTCGCTGGGCCTCGTACGATCCCCCAAAAGAAGACGACGCGCCCTGGAGACTGTCCGAAACCGTCTCGCTAGCAGCCCGCCGCCCTGCGGTCATCCACGGCCGTTCTTGCGTCGAAGTGGAGGTGGAGAACCAGTATTTTGACCAAGACGGTAAGATCCACGAACGCGAAGAGGATCGCCATGTCAAAGTATGGGGCCATCTGGCCGAGAACGCGGTGGAGTGGATCGCGATAGAATCGCTGCGGCCCGACGGCACGCGGGAACTGACGACTTTTCTCGACGAAGGATTCCACGACGATTGGGACCGTTCACCGCGCCTAATCGAGGATTGTGGCTACCTGCGCCCCCAGACCGACGGCTCGTTCGCAAAACAGGCCGACGCCGCCCAAATCACCGGGGCCGGAGTGTTCGACGTGCAGATCGGCGAGCAGCATTTTACCTGCCTGCGCGTCTTTGAAGTCGAGAAGGAAGCCACCGAGCGCGATGTCATGATCGAAGCCTATATCACCCGCGCCGGACGCACAGTGCTGGACCGCCGCTACAACGGCAACCGCTGGGCTAAAAGAGACGCCCCGCCGCACAATTGGGGCGAGCAGATGACTTGGGAAGAAGACCTACCCCACACCAACCGCATAGTCATCGACGGCGTGACCTACGTGCACTACTACGACAAATTGACGGACGCAGCCTGCGGCATCGCCGATTGATGATCCATGACGAGTGGCGCGATAATCCGCGGCCTCAACGCATAGTCTCCACCCCCTCAGACACCGAATCGTCTGTGTCCTTTATATCGTAGGTCGTTTCCGTATAGGTGATGATCGTCACCCTCCGCCCCGTACGCTCATCGACGACACGACAGCTAGGACAGTTCGGCCCCGTGCGCTCGATCCGATGCGGCGTCAGTATTCCTTGGACAGCCTCGTAGTCCTCGTATGTCGTCGTCCAAACAGGGGGTCTCTGGTGATAATTCTGGCGATAGTCTCTTTGTTCGGCAGCAGTCAACCCGTCCCGCGTACCTATCAATAGTCCAGTGTTGCGCGAAAAGAGCGCCTCGTAATAGTTGCCGTACAAGGTATCGTCCACCCGGATGACGTCAGTCAATCTATCGCGGAATCTTTCCGTCTGTATGTATCGCAAAACGACCCCTTCGCCGAAAAAACGGTCGAAAAAATGCCAGCGGTGCATCTCGCCCATTTGGCGCGATTGTCGTCTTGCGGGTGTTAGGAAGTCCCACCGCAGACTGAACAGGCGGTAATAGCGGCTCAGCGACTCGGCTGGGTTGCGCATCGCGCCATCCCTATTAGCGGCCTGCCCTCTTTTTTCTTTTAAGGGAATGTCGGTAACTTCGCCCCATCCTTTGTAGTGCCGATTGGAGACGGGATACAAATAAGGGCTTACCTGCATGACCACCCGACCCGTCCGGTGGTCCCAGGCCTCGATCGACGTTTTAACCCGAACCCCCTTAATGGAAGCCAAAGCGCGACGCCCCCCCATCGCGGCGATGGCCCGTTCTACGATCTCTTCTGCGCGCTGGCGGCTCTTGTACGCGGCAGTTCCCGGCGTTACGGCCTCTAGGTAAAAGCGCACGTGTTGTTCCGCCTGTTTCGCTCGCTCGCGCACGGCGCGCAACGCCAGTTCGTTGAGATCCGGCATCTCTACGGGCGGCGCTTGGAACTTGCGTGCCTTGGCTGCCACTTCGATAGTATCTATCGCCAACTCGGCAAAGGGCGTGATGACGGGCAGTTTCCCGACGCCGACGACCTCGGGAATTGATTCGGGCGGATTGGGGTTCTCGGGGCCGGCCGGCAATTCTAGGCGTTCTAGGAGGTGCTGCAACAAGCGCGGACTATCTGCTATGAAAGCGGGCTTGGGCATCATCAGGGCCGGCGGCGGCAGCCGCAACACCCGCACCTTGAGCTCCGCTGTGTCGCGCCCAGACGGGACGATCCAGAGCAACAATAAGTGCAATGCCGCGGACAGAACGAAAAACGGAACCATCCGCCAGCGATTTTGGGGTATTCGACGATCCATTTATCCAATCGCGATCCGTTAAGAGGTCCTCCCTGATCAAGGCGTTCCGCCGTGCCCCTGAGCCAAGTAGTCTTTCAGCAGTTGCGCGATTCTTGCTGCCGCATCTTGGCACAGCGGGGCCATAGGCTCCTTGCCGCCCGGAGTAGATTTCCGCACCGACACAGCCAAAGGCGGGTTCTGTTCAAAAAGAACTCTTCTTTCCGATAGGAGAATCAACTGCACTCCGATTTCGGCGACGCCGGAGGCGCGTCTTTCGGAATCCTGCCAGAAATTGAGCCTCATAATATCGAAAGCCAACTTGTAGTCGCCCTTCCAAGGAAAATACTGCATGGGCGACTCGCCAATCTGCTCGACCAAGGCGGCCACCAGCGACTGATGGAGATCGACCGTCTGCTCTTTTATGTATGATACATCAACAGTGCCGAAATAAGCGTAAAAGGGGCTGCCTGCCAGATTCTCTCCGCCGGCGATATACTGCTCCAGTCCTTGCTCGAATTGATGAGTACTGCGCCCGGCAATAAGCAGCCCCGACTCCGCCGGCACTTGCGCGACAAATTCGCGTTCTCCCGCCGCAAACATCAGTGGCATACGGCCGCCCTTCTCATGATGGGGCACCGTAGTCGCATCGGCGGCAGCAACCGAGTGCAAGATCGCCCGGTGTTCATCCTCCAATAAGGTCTGCGCTAGAACGGGCATCTTCATCTTCTCCCCGGGGAACGACGCTGCGCTAAACGAATACCATTTCGCTACGATCTCGCCGCTTCTGCGGTCCTTTAGCTCGTAGCGTGCCATAAGACCGCGCTGGGAGAGGATCTCCCGCTCACTCGTTTCCGCCACCCATGCGGGAATCGGCACATCGACAAAGTCTTTGGCCATTGCGCTCTCCTTCTCATGGCGCGCAAACCAAGCTCCGTACATACTCAACTCGTATGCCGGCTTTAGGTTGTAGGTTAGGGGGTCTTCGTAGCGCGTGACGTGTTCAAATAGCCCTGAACCCTCCACTTCCTGCAACAGTTTCCACTCCAAACCATTGGCCTCCCGATTCGTGAGTGGGGTAAAAGCCCTCTTGGCCCCACGCCATGAGTACGGATTGGAATCTCTTGCTAGAACCAGAACTGCTATATTCCTTTCGTTCAGATTCTTGGACACTTTACCGCCGCCACTAACGGCGCAACTGTACAGACACCAAAATGTAACAGCGAAGAGGAAGATCAAATGGCTGTATCCTGTATGGTTGCGGTGCCAACCAAACAAAGGTCTCATAGTTTACATCTCCGCTAAGGGAATAAGGCGTTTGCACAAAGCACGTCTATGAATAATCCTCTACGGTCGTAGCTTGATATGTAAGTACATATTACAATCTGCGATGTATTGCAAACATCTACCTTCTGCCGCGAAGTAGGGCTGCCCTAATCCGGTGTCCTGCCTCCAAAAATAACCCCGCCACCGCCGGCTTATTGACTTTTTCCAAGCATCCACGTTCTTTGATTTTGTTCCCCTTTACCAACAGGAAAAGATCCTACTATGACGACGCCCAAAACTAAAAAACGCAAACTTTTCAAACTCTTAGCCCCGCAGGCGGAAAGCGTTTACTTAGCCGCCTCCTTCAACGATTGGGATCCACAAGCCCGCCCGCTAAAAAAAGACGCCCAGGGCCTGTGGAAAACTTCGGTCACTTTGCCTCTGGGCAAGCACGAATACCGCTTTGTGGTCGATGGCGAATGGCGCGATGATCCGCAGTGCGAAGAGCGCCGTCCCAATCCCTTCGGCACCACCAACTGCATTTTACACGCCTGATTCACCGCGTCTAAAGGCGTACCCCCTACGCTTCACGCATAAACAGCGCGTAAATCCCTCGCCGCGCCACGCAAAGTCTGAGCGTTATTCCCCGTCGCGAGGCCGGTATTCGCCGCGGGCGTTCCAGCCGGGATACTGCGCTTCCAAGGCGTCGAGCGTCTGACGGGTGTAGTATGGATGGTCGGGCGGTGGGAAGCGGAAGAGTTGGCGATCAGCGGCAGTGAGGCCGGCGATAAACTCGCAAAAGTGCGGGTTGCGACCCACGTGGGTGTAGTGCTCGACGCCTTCCCAATAGTGGTCGGCGCGACCATAGGCGAATTTCCAGATATAGCGCTGCCCGTCGGCGCGCCGGTAGTCGCTAGCGGCGTGCCAGGAGTAGTTGTGGAAGATGGCTACCGAGCCGCCAGGAGCGACCATTGGTTCAGCTCTGGCCGCGTCCTGGTGCTGGCCATCGCCATCGGCGACGAAGAGAGTCGGGGCCTGATCCTCTTCGACATCTTCGAGACAGAACCAGAAGTTGAGCTGGCTGTGGCGATGGTCGGATTCAGTGGGTGGCAGCAGCGAGTTGTTGCCATTGTCGATGTGGAACGGCCCACCCTTGCGGCCCGGATAGGAGACCAGACCCAGTCCGGGCCGATAGTGGATTTGGTCGGTGCCGAGCCAGCGGCGGGCAAAGGCGATGGCCTCGCGATCGACAATGGCGCGGTTGAGGCATTGTTCGGGATAGGGAAAATAGCAGGAGCCGATGCGATCGTCGGGTGGGTTGTCCGCGATTTCGTCCCAAGGTTTGAGGATGCGGCGCAGGGCGGCGGCCATGGCAGAGCGTTGGGCTTCGGGGAAGTAGTTGTGGACGATCACGTAGCCGCGCGTGGCAAGCGCTTCGAATACTTCGTCGCTTAGTCTTTGCTCCTGCATGATGCGTCCCTTCAGGCAACGTATTTCTGGATGCCGACGATGAGCGCGATGCTCAGGGCCGTGATCAGCGCGACACCAACTAGCACGATGGTCAGAATCTTTCCCATAAACAGGTAGATTCCCAAGCCCATCAGGATAGTCACCACTCCTATAAGAAATAGATAAAGCCCCACCCAACGGGCCAACCCGTCCTTGTCGGCGACCTGGTCCGACTTTAGACCGGAGATCAGGCCGACGCGCTTCTTAACCCCGATCAGATAGGCGATGACATAGAGCGGCAAGGCAGAGATCAGCATGATGAGGAAGATAAATAGGCCTGTGTCCATCTGAGTATCCTTTCCATGGGTTGGGGGTTGTCACGACGGAAACGGCACGGGAATCCCATCACCATGCCACGGGAAAGCGTAGCTTGGCGTATTGCAGAAGCGGTCCAGTCCAGCTCCGACGCGAATCGCAGTAGAAGGTGGCAGTTCCACCGAGAAGTACTTCCCTTCTACAGTAGCCGCCACCTCGCCATCCTTCCCTGCGGCGCGGTATTTGAGCTGCGTAAAGCGATGCTCGCCAAAGGCACCGGCCTGTACAATGAGGCGGCGCGTATCGTGCCGCGACGTGTTGACGAGTTGGACACCGACCACGTCCGGCCCCAGTTCATCCACCAAGGCGGCCACGTCTAAAGGTAGCCCCGGCCGCAGGCGGTCGGCGTCGAAGTAGCGCACCGTAGCGCGTAGCAGGCCGCCGTTATAGACCGACTGCGGCGCCCCCAGCGTCACTTGGGTCAGCCCCTTGGTCAATACCGGCTGCGATGGGAGTCGGTTGGTGGCGATGATTTCTATGGGACTGCGCGCGTCGGCGCGCATGGTCTCGTAGGTCTCCAGAGCCTGCTGGTACTCCGCCCGCAAAATCTGCTCCGGCCAGCCCGGATTCTTGCCATCGTAGTACTGGAAGCGGGCGAATTCAGTATTGCCCCAGTTTTTCTCTCCTAGGGCTGTCCCCACGTCGTTCCAGTCGCGCTCCACGTCGCCGTCGCGCACCAAGGTAATGAGTTCGTAGTCCTCCCGGGCCATAGAGGCGTGGTACAGATGCATGATGTCCTGACCCCGCAGCGGAGTGGGTTCCAGCCAGTAGCCCCGCATCTCAATGCCGTCGCTTACGTGCAGCCCCGGCGCTGGATTCCAGTCCCAGCCATCCGGCCCGTAGCGCACCGGCACGAGGAATTGCCCGCCCTCCCGCTTCCTGCCGTTATCGACTTGCAGCTTGATTTGCGAGCGCAAAAAGTCGAGGTATCCGCTATCGCCGGTGAGCAGTTGGGCGCATTCGACTGCGATATTGATGCCGTGGTACATGATGTTGTAGCCCTGGTAGTGGTTCCAGCCGTACTGGCCACCCCACCACACGCCTTCGCGTCCCCCACCGATGACGCCTTTAGCATCGACGTTGTCTGGGCAAATACCGCCGTTTTTCTCCGTGCGCTCCATCCACGCCTCAGTGTAGTCGAGAACCCACTGTTTGTACTTGTCGTCGCCGGTGTACAAATAGGCATTGGCCACCAGCGCAGTAGCCGCCAAACTGTTGGGCGTGTCGCACTGCAAGACGAGCCGGTCGAACAGATCGACGATCTGCTTGCGCCGCGCTGGATTTTCAAACCAGCGGGTCTCCAAGTTTTTGACGATGGGATACAGACTGGCGCGCACTCCGTAGTAGTTGGCCTGTCCGCCCAAGCCGCGCCCGGCCAGCAGCATGGTGTTGGCGTATTCCGCGTCCGCGTGGAGCTTAGGTCCTTGACTCGAATGGAAGGGCGAGCGCAGGATGCGGTATTCGGGGTCCCAGTTGGGGGCTTGGGGGTCCTCGCCGATGAACATGGCCGCAAAGCTCCGCGCCCGCCGCATGTTTTCCGATACCGTGGGGTCGGCCACCCCAAAGTCGTAAAAGGCCATATTGCCCTCGCCCAAGTGGTGCCACTCCATGGCTTGTTCGAGATTCCAGAACTCGTTGTGGACGGACGGACGGAAGACCTTCTTGTGGTCGTTGTAGCGCGTACGGTGATTGATGCGATCGTCGCTGATGCGGGTGACGGCGTTCCAGTTGCGGAAGTGGAGGTCGAGCAAATCATCGGCCGCGCCAATCGCGTAGAACAGGCCGAAGTTGTACACCTGTTCGTAGAGGTCATCCACATCCTCAGCCAACAAGGTGCCGCCACCGCGCTCAAAGTACTGCCGGGCGAACAAGCGACCCGACTCCTCCATCAGCGCGATCAAATTTCGCTCCATCAAGGCCCACGCCGGCGGAGCCGCGACCTCGGTCGCCTCGATCTTGATCATACTATTTGCTGCCATCGCCTACTGCCTCCTGTGCGAGAAAAGGTCGGACGTAATTCTAGGCGGCGGTACACGCGCGGGCAAGCGGCCGTTTCATCCGCTTGGCCGCTCCAGACACATCCGTTACCTTAAAATCCCATGAATAGTAAAGACTACCTACACGCCCTCTTCGGCTGTCAGGGTCGCAAAGCCATCGTCACGGGAGCCTCCAGCGGCTTAGGAGCCGAAATGACCCGCGTCCTCGTCTCGGCAGGAGCTGATGTCCTCGCCGTCGCCCGCCGCCAAGAGCGCCTTGAAGCACTGGCCAACGAATTGCAAGACCGCGCCGGAACCATCCACGCACACGCGGCTGACCTCAGCGACAACGCCGCCATCGCCGCCCTGCCCGAGCAAGCGCGCGAGCAACTCGGCGGCTGCGATATCTTGGTCGCCAATGCCGGCACAGCCACCCGCGTCCGCCTCGAAGATATGGCCGAGCAAGACTTTGCCGCGGTCGTCGATCTCAATCTCAAAGCCCAATGGCTGCTCGCCAAAGCCTGCTTCCCCTTGCTCCGCCAATCTGAAGCCGGCCGCATTGTCAACATCGCCTCAATCTACGGATTGAGAGCCTCGGTAATCAACGGCCTGAGTGCCTACACAATCAGCAAGCACGGACTCGTGGGGCTGACGCGCTCGCAGGCGGTGGAATGGAGCAGACACAGCATCACTGCAAACGCCATCGCCCCCAGTTATTTCCCCACCGAAATGACCGAGACCGCCCTCGACAACGAGAAGATGAGCACTCGGCTGCGCACCTTTACGCCGCAGGGACGCTTTGGCCAACCTGCAGAGCTGGCCACCGCCCTACTCTTCTTGTGCTCAAAGGCCAGTGGCTACGTCAACGGAACCATCGTACCAGTGGACGGCGGCTGGACGGCGTGGTGATGCACGCCACTGGGAATTGATTATGAAAAAGCGAATCCTCGGCCGCACGGGGCTAGCCGTGAGCGAGCTGTCGCTCGGCGGGCTTTTTGTCTCGTCCCATGGCGCGGCCTTCGAGCAGAGCAAGCAGGCCGTGCTGCGAGCTCTCGAATTAGGGGTCAATTACATCGACACCGCACCGACCTATTTCGACAGCGAAGAGGTCTTGGGCAAGGCATTGGAAGGCGTGGAAACGCCCTTTTACCTTTCGACCAAGATCGGGGGACGCCTTACCCCCTTCCTGCCGCAGGATCCTGCCTGCTTGCGGCGCTCGGTGGAGGAAAGCCTAGCGCGCCTCAAGCGCGATCGCGTCGATATCCTGATGGTCCACGAGCCAGACCGGCCAAGGATGTACGATTGGTGGGCCGACGAGGAATACAACGGCCCAGTGTTAGAGGTTCTAGACGAACTCAAGCAGGAAGGTCTCGTCGATTACATCGGCCTAGGATCAACCACGGCCTACCACATCGAGCCCATTATCCGCACGGGCCGCTTCGACATCCTGCTCACCGCCCTCAACTACAGCCTGCTTTGGCGCGAGGCCGCACACTGCGCCTTGCCAGCGGCGCACGAACACAACATGGGCATCGTCATCGGCTCGCCGCTGCAAATGGGCGCGCTATCCCCGGCCCACGAGGAAGAAATACGGCGAGGAGTACTGTGGCTGGGCCGGCCGCGCCAGCAACAGTTTTGCGCTCTCTACGACTTTGCCCGCGAAGTTGGTATTTCCCTGCCCGAACTAAGCCTGCGCTTCGTGCTCTCCGACCCGCGCGTCTCCTGCGCCCTGATGGGAGCTCGCTCGCAGGCGGAGGTCGAAGAGAACGCCGCTGCGGTCGCCAACGGCCCCTTGAGCAGCGAAGTACTGGCCCGACTCGACGAAATCGCCGCCATGGTGCCCTTCCGACCTTGCGAAGAGCCCTTCGTCCTGCCGCTAGGCCGGACGTATGCTGGGCTGGGACAGGCCCGATAGAGATCACTTAGACCGGCGGCGCTTCCAGAAAGACGCGCACCCCCATATCGGCGTAGCGCGACCGGCTCTCGGCCGTGCCATTGCGGAAACAGACTGCGGTATCCGTGCCCTGCAAGGCCTCGACCACGTGGCGCACGCAATCGTCAACGCTTTTGAGATGAGGATGTCCCCGGTGGTTTAGATCCATTTGCAGGTCAGTAGGGCCAAAAGAGAGGCAATCGACCCCGGGCCGCGCCAAGTTGAATGCACTGGTCGCGGCCGCCACCGATTCGACTTGCAGCCACAACACCCCGTACTGGTTCCACCAATCTGCATACGCCTGGGGGCCGCCGCTCGTGTCGCCGACGCGGGCACCACCGCCGTGGCTGCGTACCCCTTGCGGCAAGTAATAGAAATTGGCCACGGCCTCTTCAGCGGTCGCCACGGTCTCCACTTGGGGGACCTCGATCCCCGAAGGCCCTAAGTCCAAGCAGTTGCCGATCAGGTAGGTGTGGCGAGTGTGCTTGATGCGAAAGTGCAGCGGCAAGTCGAACTCCCCAATCATGCCCGCCAACGCGACCAAGCGGTCTTCGCTATAGGGCGAGTGCTGGCTATCGACAAAGACAAAATCGCACGCGCCCAATTCGGCGATGCGCTTGAAGGCATCGCGCTCGATATCGCCGCGAATGCCAAACCCCACCACCTGTTCGTCCTGCTTGATCTTCTGCTTCACATTCGCTGCCATGCTCGCGTCTCCTTTAAGAGAGTGCCAATGCCTCGATTAGGCGTATAGTCCGAATATGCTAGCCGCCAACCAGAGCAGGGTGTTGACCTGCAAAGGCCGATCACTCCAAACGACTGTCGTAGGATCATCCCCCTGTCCTCGGTGGTACACTAGATAGAGATAACGCAACACGCCGTAGAGCACAAAGGGAATCGTCCACTGCATTTGTGTGCCCTCTGCCCCTACTCCCATCGCGTACAGCGCGTAGCAGACTATGGTCACCGCCGTGAGGACGGCGATCATCTGGTCTAGAAAGGGCACGCTGTATTCTGCGAGGATAGCGCGGTGATTCGCGGCACCATCCGCCAGTTGCACGATTTCCTGCCGGCGCTTGACCGCCGCAATGAAGAGCACCAGCGCGAAGATACAGACGATAAACCACGTGGAGATGGACACCTCAATAACCACGCCGCCGCCGACGGCTCGCAGCAGGTAACACGCGGCCACGATCAGCACATCCACCAACACCACGTGTTTGAGCCGGAGCGAGTACGCCGCGTTGAGCACCGCGTAGAGCACGGCTACCCACCCCAAATGGGGGTGCAGCCAAAACGCGCACGCCAACGCAAGGGCCAACGCGACCAAAGCCGCCCCCCAAGCCAACGCGACGGATAGGTGTCCGGCGGCAATCGGCCGGTGACATTTTTCGGGATGCAGGCGGTCGTACTGGCGGTCGAAGATGTCGTTGAACAAATAGACGCCCCCGCTCAACAAGACGAAGCAGAGGGCCGCCCCTAAGCTGTGTACTAAATAGGAAAGTTCAAAAAGGTGTTCGGAAAATACGAGGGCGGGAAAGACGAAAATATTCTTGATCCACTGCCGGGGGCGCATGGACCACAGGATGTAGTAGAGCGACAAAACAGGGCTATGCTTCTGCACAACCGGAGAGCAGAGGCCGTTCAGACCTCCATGATCTCCTTTTCCTTGTTCTCGATGATCCCGTCGATAGAGGCTACGTATTCAGCAGTCAACTCCTGCACCCTTTTCTGCGCGCTGCGCGACTCGTCCTCAGAGATGTCCCCGTCCTTTTGCGCTTCCTGGAGCAAGTCTATCCCGTCGCGTCGCGCGTGTCGCACTGCGACCCGCCCCTCCTCGGCGCGGTGCCGGGCGACTTTGGTGATTTCCACCCGACGCTCCTCAGTCAGTTCGGGAATGGGCAGTCGGATGATAGTGCCGTCGTTGGCTGGGTTAAGCCCCAAGCTCTTGTCGGCGAGAATGGCTTTTTCAATCACGGGAATCAGGGACGCCTCCCAAGGCTTGATCGCCAACAAACGCGACTCGGGGACACTGATCGTCGCCACTTGGTTGAGCGGTGTTTGTTGACCGTAGTAATCCACCCGCACGTTGTCGAGCATGGCCACCGAGGCCCGCCCCGTGCGGATAGAGGCTAAGTCGCGGCGCAGGGACTCGATGGCCTTATCCATAGCCTCTTGTACTGTTTCAATGATCTCTTCCAACATGGCGGCCTCAATGCTCAGACGTCTTCTCCCAAGACGAACCGCTCAAAGCGACGCACGGTAATTTTTTCGCCGATTTTGGCAGTTATCTCGGTGACTAATTCGCCAATGGTCTGATCGGGATTTTTGACGAAGACCTGTTCCATTAGGCAGTTTTCCTGATAGAACTTCTCCATCCGGCCCTCGACGATTTTCTCGGCAATGTGTTCGGGCTTGCCCTCGTTTTTGGCCTGTTCGAGGAAGATGGCTCGCTCCCTTTCCGCCGCGTCGGCGGGAACGCCCTCCCGATCAACCGCTAAAGGCTGGGAGGCGGCAATGTGCATGGCCACATCCTTGGCGAACTCTTGGAAGTCGTCGGTGCGGGCGACGAAGTCGGTTTCGCAGTTGACCTCTAGCAACACGCCGAGGCGGCTGCCCTGGTGAATATACGCTTGGATCAGCCCCTCGCTGGCGTCGCGGCCAGCTCGCTTCTCCACGGCGGACAGCCCCTGCTTGCGCAAGTACTCAATAGCCTTCTCGCTGTCGCCACCGGTCTCTTGTAGGGCCTTCTTGCAATCCATCATGCCCAAGCCCGTCTTCTGCCGGAGCATTCGAACGCTTTGTGCGGTAATCTGAGTCATCGTGGTTTGCTTTCAAAAGTAGTGATCTGGCTATGCGGTGGTCTCGGCTACATCCGCCGGGACCTCTTCGGTTGCTTCGGTTGCTTCGGCCTCTTGCTTGTCGTCGCGGGCCGCCTTCTCGGCTTCGGCCTCGGCCTTGCCCTCAACCACCGCGTCGGCGACGAGGCGCGTGATGAGGGCGATTGAGCGAATGGCGTCGTCGTTGCCGGGAATGGGATAGGTCACCAAGTCGGGGTCGCAGTTAGTATCGACGATGGCCACGGAGGGAATGCCTAGCTTGGCCGCCTCGCGCACTGCAATGTGCTCCTTCTTGATGTCTATGATAAAGACCAAGCCCGGCAGGCCACCCATATTGCGGATGCCAGCCAAGGTCCGCTGGAGCCGGGCGCGCTCTTTTTCGAGCAGCAGGACTTCCTTTTTCTTGAGATTCTCGTAGGTGCCATCGGTTGAGATGCGGTCGAGATGCTCTAGGTGACGGATGCTCTGGCGGATGGTTTGCCAATTAGTCAACATCCCGCCGAGCCAGCGCTCGGTGACGTGAAACATACCGCAGCGCTCGGCTTCCTGCCGCACGAGATCAGCGGCCTGCTTCTTCGTACCGACAAAGAACACGGCGCGGCCGGCGCGCACCGTCTGGCGCACGGCCTCGCAAGCAGCTTCTACTTTGCCGACCGTCTTTTGCAGGTCGATGATGTGGATGCCGTTGCGCTCGGTGAAGATATAGGGCTGCATTTTGGGGTTCCAACGTCGGGTCTGGTGCCCGAAGTGGGTCCCAGCTTCCAGCAAATCGCGGATGGTGAAGTCAGCCATGATCGCTCCTAAATGTTAGTTGGGCCTCCGCCTCCTTCATTTACACACAGAAGCCCCGCGGACATCGGATGTCCACGGGACACTCTCTGCTGTGCATCGGGAAGCGTGTGTATTGGAATGGGACTAGCGCTTGGAGAATTGGAAGCGCTTGCGCGCGCCGGCCAATCCGTACTTTTTGCGCTCTTTCTCGCGGGCATCGCGCGTCAGAAAACCGCCTTTTTTCAACACTTCCCGCTTCTGCGGGTCGTACTGCACCAAGGCGCGGGCAATGCCCAAACTCGCGGCACCGGCCTGACCGCGCAAGCCGCCGCCACGGGTGGAAATGTGGATGTCGAAAGTGTTCCGAGTCTCAGTCAGATCTAGCGGCTGCACGAGGATCATCTCCAAAGAATCCCGGCGCAGGTACTCGCCGACAGCGCGACCGTTCATATAGATGCTGCCATTGCCGAGTTGCATGCGCACTCGGGCTATCGAGGTCTTTCTGCGGCCGGTCGCTTCGTAGCTTTCTGCGGGCATTGGCGCGTTGCCTTTGGTTAAAGTTCGAGAGGCTGGGGGTTTTGCGCTTGATGTCGGTGTTCGCCACCTGCATAGACGCGGAGCTTCTTTAGCTGCATCCGCCCCAGCTTGGTGTGAGGCAGCATCCCCCGCACGGCTTTGCGGATGATCCGATCGGGATGCCGCTCGGCCATGCGGCTATAAGGAGTGGTCCGCAAGCCACCTGGATAGCCGGTGTGGTGATAGTAGACCTTCTTTTCGGCCTTGTCGCCCGTGACTCGCACCTTGTCGGCATTAATCACGATGACGTGGTCGCCCACATCGGCCTGCGGAGCGTATTCGGGTTTGCCCTTGCCGCGCAGCACTTGGGCGATTTCCGAAGCCAGCCGCCCTAGCACCTTGTCAGTGGCATCGACCACGAACCACTGCCGCTTGATTTCGCCCGCTTTAGGGGCATAGGTAATGTCGTTCATCGTCTTTTCTTCAGATTAATATAGAAATTGTTTAACTTAAGCTCTCTATACGTGCTTGTCAAGGTTAGGCTACCCGCCGCTTGCGCCACCAGCGCCAGAGTAGCACCGCCCCCACCAAGCACAATATCCCCACCAACAACCTATTGTATTGCGCGAGTAGCTCGGTGACCTGCTCCCAGTTTTCCCCCACCAAAACCCCGGCGTAGAGCAGCAATCCGTTCCAAACCGCCATGCCGATCGAGCCGCATAGCGCGACGGTAGGCCAAGGCATGCGGCCTATACCAGCACCGATGGCAATGACCGACCGGATGCCACTCAAAAATCGGTTGCCGAGAATAAGCGCGACGCCGTAGCGACTGAGCCACCGCTCGGCTTGGGCCAGCTTCGCCGTACCCCGACGGCCGGCGAAAAAGGCGCGACCCCGACTATAGCCCAAATAGTACATGGCTAAGAAGCCAGCCGTACCTCCAACACAAGTAGCAAGAAAAACCGGCCATATATCCAAGAGGCCGCGCCCCACCAGATAGGCGCTAAACACCACCACCGTATCGCCTGGTATGGGTGGCACGATATTTTCCAAAAAGGCACTAAGCAATAAGATGCCATACGCCCACAGCGGATCGACACCCGACAGGGCCGCGAGCAGGGAATCCAAATAGGCCGCCATGCTTTAGAGCGCCAAAAGAGCCACGGCTTGAGCCTCCATACCCTCCTCGCGCCCGACGAATCCCAACCGCTCGGTCGTCGTGGCCTTGAGCGAAACCTGCCCTACTTCTAGGCCCAAGGTCGCGGATAGCATTTGGCGCATCGCTGCTATGTGCGGCGCTAGCTTGGGCTGCTGAGCCGCGACGACGGCGTCGATGTGTAGGACCCGCGCCCCTCGCTCCGCTATCAGGGTGCCGACCTGCTCGAGCAACACCAAGCTCGATATATCCTTGTACTGCTCGTCTGAGTCGGGAAAGAGCTGGCCGATATCCCCGGCCGACAGAGCGCCCAAAAGCGCGTCGATTATGGCGTGTGTCAACACATCTGCGTCCGAATGGCCCGCCAATCCCCGAGCAAAGGGCACGACGACCCCACCCAAAATTAGAGGCCGTCCTTCCTCCAAGCGATGCACGTCGTAGCCCTGTCCTATGCGCAAGCCCATAGTAGGCACCTCTTCCCTTTCGCGTACTCGCCACTCGGCCCAAGCCAGATCTTCGGGCGTGGTGAGCTTGCGGTTGTCGGCCTCGCCGGGCACGACGCAGACCGCGTGGCCCAATCGCTCGACCAGCGCGGCGTCGTCAGTGGCCGCCACGTCGGTCCCAGCCGCGTGATATGCCCTCAGGAGCAGTTCGCGGTCAAAGCCCTGTGGGGTCTGCGCCTGCCATAGCCGCTCGCGGCGCATCGTGCTGACTATCCAACCGTCAGCCACTTCCTTGATCGTCTCTACCACCGGCAAAGCAGGTAGTGCCGCTCCGTGCTCGCGGGTGGCGGCGACCACCCGCTCCAGCAGCCTCTCTGAAATAAACGGTCGCACGGCGTCGTGTACTAAGACCATATCGGCGCGGGTCTCCTGCAAGCCTCGATATACGGATGCACTGCGTTCAGCTCCCCCAGAGACGAGGGCAGTGGCTTTGCCAAAGTCCCCGCCCTCGCTCAAGCGGCGGCGGCAATAGTCCATGTCCTCGCGCCGCACGACCAAGACGATATCGGTCACCAGCGGGCTCGCTTCGAAACGCGCGAGTACGTGCCAGAGCACGGGCCGACCTCCTAAAGGGAGATACTGCTTGGGCCGATCTGATCCCATGCGCTGTCCCCGGCCAGCGGCCGGGACAATGGCGGTTATGCGTTCCACGGCGTCACACGATCATCATGGCATCGCCATAGCTATAAAAGCGATAGCCCCGCTCTATAGCCTCGCGGTAGGCGGCCAAAAGTCGTTCCCGGCCGACGAAGGCCGCTACGAGCAACAACAGACTCGAGCGCGGTAAGTGAAAGTTCGTTACCAACATATCGACCGCTTTGAATGCGTAGGGCGGATAGATAAACGCATCCGCAAGGCCCCCACGGGCACACACATTGCCCTCGGCATCGACGCTCGACTCCAAGGTCCGCACCACGGTAGTACCGACGGCGACGATGCGTCCACCGGCCGCGTGGCAACGCCTGAGCGCGGCCGCCACTGGCTCGTCGATTTCGCAGTATTCAGACTCGAGTACATGTTGGCGCGGGTCAGCGCAGCGCACCGGCTCGAACGTGCCCGGCCCCACGTGCAAGAGTACCTTCAAGACAGCCACACCCTTGGCAGCAATCTCAGCGATTAACTGAGGGGTAAAGTGCAGGCCAGCCGTGGGCGCGGCAACGGCTCCTGGGCGCGCCGCATAAACAGTCTGATAGCGCTCTCGGTCCGTAGCCTCGGGTGGCCGCCGAATATAGGGAGGCAGCGGTATTTCCCCGATCTCTTCCAGCCGCGCCAGCACGTCCTCGACGGCAAAGCGCACGCGGAACCGCCCCGGCGCAACCTGCTCGACGATGTGCGCTTCCACCGCTCCATCGTCAAACTCCAATCGCGTCTTGGGTTTTAGGCCCCGCCCAGGCCGCCCCATAGCTAGCCAATCGCTCGCAGTTAGCGGTCTGAGCAGCAGCAGTTCAATCTGCCCTCCGGTAGCGACTTTACGGCCCCGGAGCCGAGCCGGCACGACCTGTGTCTGATTCAATACTAGGGTGTCGCCGGGCGCAAGCTGATCGACGATGGCACCAAAGTGCAGGTGCCGCAATGAGCCATCCGCCCGGTTCAAGACCAAAAGACGCGCTTGGTCTCTCTCAGGCGGCGGGCGTTGGGCGATCAGGGCATCGGGCAGGTCAAAATCGTAGTCTACCAGTTGCATTGCGCGATGCCAACCTATTCCCGAGACCGCGTAGGACGCCACCGCGCATAGCGGAAAATGGTCCAGAGAATTTTGTATCCGGCCCGCAGCGTGCCACTGAGTGTGCCGGTGATCTTGGAGGTGCCAATGCGGCAGCGATAGCGCACGGGCACTTCGGCTGTGCGCAGGCCCAGCCGAGCGGCTTTGACCTGCATCTCTGCGGTCCAGCCAAAGTTGCAATCCTGCATCTCTAGCCGCATGAGCGCGTCGTAGCGCAATGCGCGGAAAGGCCCCAAATCCGTAAAAGTGACACCGAACAACAGGCGAATTAAGAAGGTGGCCAACCAGTTGCCAAAACGAGCTTGGGGCAAGAGAGCACCCTTTTCCCGCTGGCCCAAAACCCGCGAGCCAATAACCACATCGGCGCGATCTGCGACGATCGGACTTATTAAAGCCGACATATCCTCGGGGTAATCGCTGTAGTCGCCGTCGAGGAAGACGACGATATCCGGCCTATCGAGATGGGCCATACCCGCCAGACAGGCTTGACCGTAGCCGCGGCGCGG
This sequence comes from Candidatus Latescibacterota bacterium, assembly GCA_965203175.1. Classification (GTDB taxonomy): domain Bacteria; phylum Latescibacterota; class UBA2968; order UBA8231; family UBA8231. The sequence goes on from OZ241867.1 coordinate 4,920,349, forward strand.
CTCGCCGACGACGCAGGCACCCAAGCGGCGAGCCACCTCGGCGGTGCCGTCGCCGGAGCCATTATCGACGACGATAACCTGCTGTGCGATATCCGGTATGTCTTGCAGCACCTTGCCGATGGCGTCTTCTTCGTCACAAGCGGGAATGACGACGGCAATGGCCGGAGGCGAGTCCATGCGCTGGGCACCGCAAATGGGGTTTGTCTAGAGGTTTTCCTCCAACCAGAGGAAGAACCGATCCTGCGCCTCGGGCACATTGTTGAGCAATGCAAAGCCGTGGTCAGCCGAGTCTGTAAAAACGCGCAGCTCCTTTGGCTCGGCCGTCTGTTCCTCTAAGCTGCGGGCGAAGTCGACATAGCTGAGAATGACATCTCCGGCCTGAACTTGGTCTTGATCACCCACCATAAAGAGCATGGACCGCGGGCCAAACGGTTCGAGGCCGGTCCCGATGACTAACGGCTCCAGTGAAGTGGCCCCCCACAGCCCCGGCGAGAGGGAGATACCGGTTTTTATTAGCTCGGGAAAACTGCCCAAACTCACGTAGGCCACATTTCCCCCCGAGCCACTGCCCACGACCGCGATACGGCTGGCATCAATCTTGGACTGGCTCTGCAGCCAGACCAGCGCGGCATGGACATCGAGAACGCTCAATTCTAGATCAATCAATTCCAAGATCTGGCGGTCATCAGGCAGTGGGGTTTCGCCGTGCCCGCGCATGTCGATGGCTAAGACGGCATAGCCGCGTTCGAGTAAGGCCGTGTACGTGTCGGTGGCGCTCAACCAATCGTTTTTGCTCCCGCCTAGATCGTGCAGTAGGATCACCACCGGCAGACTGTCGGCCTCCGGCGTGCCAAAAAGCGCGCTCACCTCGACGCCGTCGTTGGACGGGAATCTAACGGCTGAGATGGGATAGACGCGGCCCTGCCCCTCGGGCAGATCGGGGCCGAGGATCTGTAGCTCTTCTTCTGAGTCGCTGCATCCCATGATCCCAACGGCGAATACCCAAACCCACCTGCACAATATCTTGCTCATAAGATCATATCCTCGCCAAAAAGCGCGTTGCGAGCGCGCTCAATTGGCAACGCTCCTAATTTTCGTAACTCCTTGAGTTTGAATAAACAATCTCACCCTCTAGCTGTCAACTTGACGCCTTGACGACAAAATTCTTTTGCCGTATGCTGCCGCCCTATGATCCGCGTCGAAAAACTCAGCCTTAGCTATCGCGGGGGGCCACCCGCGTTGCACTCCATCGACCTCCAAATCAGCCCCGGAGAAAACATCGCCCTCATCGGCGCTAATGGTTCGGGCAAAACCACCCTCGCCCGCTGCTTAAACGGACTGCAACAACCCCAAGAGGGCCGAGTCCTCGTCGATGGTATGGACGCCAGCGATTCGGCCCAACTCCACTCCATCCGTCAGCTAGTTGGCATGGTCTGGCAAAACCCGGACGATCAGCTAGTTGGCACCACGGTCGCCGACGAATTGGCGTTTGGCTTGGAAAACCTAGCCCTAGCCAGCGATGAAATTCACTGTCGCGTCGAAGAAACACTCGCCGCTTTCGACCTCGGAGCCTATCGCCGCTATCCGCCGCACAAGCTCTCCGGCGGCGAGAAACAACGCGTGGCCATTGCCGCCGTAGTGGCGATGCGACCGCGCTATCTCGTTTTGGACGAATCGACGGCCCTGCTCGACCCCGGCGAAAGACAGCAAGTGGCCGAGTTGCTCCAGCGGCTGCGCACCGCATACGGCATCGCGACGATACTCATCACCCAGTCTCCAGAAGAAGCCGCTCGCGCCGACCGCGTCATCGTCCTTCACGCGGGTCGGGTCCATGCAGACGGCCCCCCAGCTGTTCTCTTTGCCGACCCGCTCAAGCTTCGCGGCCTCGGCCTCGGCCTCCCTTTTGCAAGTGCCCTTGCCACTCACTTGTCACTGGCCGAGACCCACTTGGAGCTAGACACCCTGTCCGACGCGTTAGCTGTGCTAAAACCCCAGACGCCCCTATCGCCTTGGACTCCGCCTTCTCCGCCGTCGCCAACCCCGAGCAAACTAGCAGCCGAAGAACTGACGCACCTCTACGACGAGCATCTGCTCACCCAGCGTTGCGGCATTCGCGATATTAATATAGATGTCCCCACCGGCTCCATACTAGCCCTCGTGGGCACCAACGGCGCGGGCAAGACCACCCTCGCCCAGCACTTCAACGCCCTGCTCAAACCCTCTCGCGGTCGCGTGCTCCTCGACGGCTGCGACATCGGCTCCCTACCCCCGGTTCGCTTGCGCCAGCGCGTTGGCTTGGCCTTTCAGTTTCCCGAACTCCAACTCTTCGCCGAAACCGTGGCCGAGGATGTGGCTTTTGGGCCGCGCAACCTCGGCTTTGCTGCCGGGCGCGTCGCTAGCCTCGTGGCTCGCGCACTCGCTATGGTGGACATGCCGTTGGAAGAATTCGGATCGCGCCAGCCCCTCTCGTTGAGCGGGGGCGAAAGACGTCGCGTCGCACTCGCCGGCGTCCTCGCCATGGACCCAGAGGTCTTAGTGCTCGACGAACCGACCGCCGGCCTCGATCCCCAAACTACAGTCAGCTTGTGCCAGCTCTTCTCCGAGCTAAGCAATCAAGGCCGCACCCTCGTGCCAATCAGCCACGATATGGAGCTAGTCGGCCGCCTAGCCACCCACGTAGTAGTTCTGCACCAAGGCCGCATCGAACTACAAGGGCCAGCCCGCGCCGTGCTCGCCCATCCCGAATTCGAGTCTATCAGTGGGCTTGTGCCCCCGATATCTATGCAGTTAGCCCTCCGCCTGAGACAACGAGGCCTAGCCCTAGCCGGAGACCCGTTGACTCTAGAAGAGACTATCGACTGGCTCGCCCCACTCGTCGCCCTCTCCCATGTCTAAATTTTCTGCCGACTTGCTCGTCCGCCAAGGACGCCTCATCGACCCGGCCAATGGCACCGATGTCATAGGAGATATCCTCATCCACCAAGGTAAAATAGTTCAGTCGGCCCCCAATCTCTCGGCACCTCCAGACGTGCCCGTTCTGACGGCCACCGGCTTGGTCGTCGCGCCGGGTTTTATCGACATTCACACTCACCTCCGCGAACCGGGCTACGAACACAAGGAAACGATTCAGAGCGGCACCGCAGCAGCGGCGGCCGGTGGCATCTGCGCGGTAGCCGCCATGCCCAATACCAACCCTCCCCCAGACAGCAGTGACCATTTGCAACTAGCGCTGGAGCGAGCGCAGACGGCCAGTGTGCGCTACTATCCAATCGCCTGCGTGACCGTGGGCCGTCAAGGACGCGGTGCACTCGCTCCCCTCGCGGAACTGGCTGAATTAGGCGCGGTGGCCTTTTCCGACGACGGAGACCCCGTCGAAGACGAGGCCTTGATGCGCCGCGCCCTCGAAATTGCCCGCGACCTCGACCGGCCCATCTTTCCGCACGAAGAGGTCAAGTCGCTTACAGCGGGCGGCTGTATGCACGCAGGAGAAGTAGCCGCGCGCCTCGGTGTCAAGGGGATGCCAGCCGCAGGTGAGGAGGAAATGGTCGCCCGCGATATAGAACTCGTCCGCCAGACCGGCGGCCCCTTGCACATCGCCCATATCAGCACGGCCGGCACCGCGCAATTGGTCCGGCGCGCCAAAGCCGATGGCCTGCCCGTGACCTGCGAAGTGCTACCCCATCACTTCGTACTTACCGACCGCGAGGTCGAGCGCCAAGGCACGGCCGCCAAGATGAGCCCGCCGCTGCGCGAAGCCGCCGATGTCGAAGCCATGCTCACAGGGCTAGCCGATGGCACCATAGAGGTCATTGCGACCGACCATGCGCCACATACGGCCGCGGAAAAATCCCAGCCCCTAACCCAAGCTCCCATGGGCATTGTCGGCCTAGAGACGGCCGTCGGTCTAACCTTGACCTATTTGATGGATCGCGTTTTGCCCCTACACGAGGTCATCGCTTGCTGGACCTGCCACCCAGCGCGCATCTTGCGCCTACCCGGAGGCATGCTCACCCCAGGGATGCCTGGGGATCTAACCATCCTCGATCTAACGCGCGAATGGGAAGTAGTCCCCGAGCACTTCCACTCCAAATCGCGGAATACCCCCTTTGCCGGTTACCACCTAAAGGGCAAGGCCGTGGCCACCATAGTCGGTGGACAGATCGTCTATAGCGAATTGGCCGCTTAATCAGGGATCTTGAACGCGTCCGGCCAATGCTCAATCTCTGCGTCAGTCGCGCGCAGCCACACGGCGATCACATCGAAGCGACAGATCGCATCGGCCGCGGCACCGTATTGGATATAGTGCTGGGCGGCCCGCGCTAGACGCTGCCGCTTGGCGCGATTTACCCTTTGTTCGGGGCGAGACGCGCGCTGGCTGGCCTTTACTTCGACAAAGACCAACTCGCCCCGCTCTTCAGCCACCAAGTCTATCTCTCCTCCAGCAGCGCGATAGCGGCGCGCCCGGATTCGGTAGCCCCGTTCTTCCAGATAGGCTGCGGCCGCCGCTTCGCCCTGCCGTCCGATGTTCCCTAACTTGTCGCGCTGCTCCCGATAGGCCCCTCTCAGGGCCGCTAGTTCGTCAGCCGTTAACTCGTCGGCGGCCTCTTTGACTAACTGTCCCAACCTCTCTAGTTCGGCGAAGTTGGCGCAGTCGTATATGCCCTCTGCAAAAGAGAGGAAAAGCTCCGAGTGCGGCTCGGCGATTCGCGCAGCCACCGGGCCGAAACTGCGGCGGTGCAACGGGCAAGGGCCATGGGCGTCGAGCGCGGCTAAGTGTGCGGCACTGCCGTAGCCCTTGTGCGCGGCAAACCCGTATTCGGGATAGCGGGCATCGCATTCGCACATCAGGCGGTCCCGGTGTACTTTGGCCACGATTGAGGCCGCGGCAATCGACAGCGAGCGGGCGTCTCCGTCAATGATGGCTTGTTCGGGATAGGGACTGCGCGCCGGTAGGTGCCCGTCGATCAGCACCCGGTCGGGCGGGGAGTGCAAATTCTCCAGCGCCAAGCGCATAGCCTTGAGCGAGGCCTGTAGGATGTTCAACTTGTCGATCTCCGCGGCCTCGACCTGCCCTATTCCCACCGCTAGGGCCTTGTCCGCTATCTCCTCGTACAGGGCTTCGCGCTGGGTCCGCGACAGCTTTTTAGAATCGTCTATCTTGGCGATGACACAGTCTGGCGACAAGACGACGGCGGCGGCCACCACAGGCCCCGCCAAGCAGCCGCGCCCAGCCTCATCAACGCCGGCCACTCGGCGCACCCCTTGTTCCCAAAGGTGCCGTTCAAAGTGCAGGAGCCGCTCGCGCCGCTGGAGCTCCGCCTGCTCCCGCGCATCGCGCCGCCGCCGTTCGACTACCAAACGCCGGACGCCAACGCGGCGATCTTTTTCGAGCAAGGCCCAGCCCGGATCGCCGCTTTCCCACTCCGCCACCTGTGCGCGTATCTGGGCAATCGTCATTCCGGCGAGTTCGGTTGCGGCATCCCGTTCGCAGGAACGATTCATGCTGGCAGGCGTCTCATCTATTGACATTAGGTATCGACCTAGTATATTTGCGAAAAGCTACCAAGAGGAGCCTTAACATGAAGCGCTACACGGCGTTAGTTGCTTGCTTGTGCCTCGTTTTGCAGCCCGTCATGGCCCTCGCCGAGACGGAATCGGCACCTATCACCGGGGCAGACACCCGACTCTATCTGGCCGATGGCAGCTTGGTGGAAGGCCATCTGATCGAAAAGGCCCAAGATCTGATCATCATGCGCGTCAACGACAAGATCTTCACTTTCGACAAGACCGAAATCGACAAAATTATCACCCTCGAATCGCTGGGCGGGGGCGCCCACACGATCACGGTGACCGAGTTCCCCTACATCAGTTTTCTCGGGGGAGCCCTTGCCTTCGGTCTGCTCTCTTGGCTGCAATTCGACCGGGCTTCCGACAACGAAGCCGAAGCGAAGCTCAACCGCGAACACGGGCAGGACGCTCGCGCCCAAAAGCTCGACGACAAAGCCGACCGCGCCCGCCTCTACGGTTGGTCCACAGCCGCTCTCGCTGTCAGTAGCTTCGGAGTGGCCCTGATCCCGCGCAAAAGCACCCGCCGCATCTTTCCCGAACTCAGTTTCCGCGACGGCGAGCCGCGCGTCGGCGTGTCCTACGTCTATTCGTTCTGAGCGCCTTCCGCACCCCGCAGGTGATGTACCAAAGCCTCTAGCCCGAGCACGTAGCTGAAACTGCCAAACCCGGCAATTTGCCCGAGACAGACGGGCGCGATAACCGAGTGCTGGCGAAACGCTTCCCGGGCGTGGACATTGGACAGATGCACCTCGACGGCAGGCAATCCCTTGGCCGTCACGGCGTCGCGCAGGGCAAGGCTATAGTGGGTAAAGGCCCCCGGATTGAACAACAAGCCCTGCTCTTGGGATTGGTGCAGAGCGTCGATTAGCGCGCCCTCGCAATTGGATTGGTGGCTGCGCACCTGCACCCCGAGCCGCTGCGCGTGATCGGCGATCAACGCGTCGATTGCGGCCAAGGTCTCCCGACCATATACCTCGGGCTCGCGCGTTCCCAGCAGGTTGAGATTGGGTCCGTGTAGGACTAAGATGCTAGTCAAGTTGACCTCCACAGTTTCGCGCGACCACGCAGATCCACGCCTCTTTTGCCAAGATTGTATCGACCTCTAATTTAGCTTCTGTGACCCAGCGGCAAAAAACCGCTTCTTCCCGCGCCAGCAAACCCGAAAACGCGACTCGTCCACCCGCTGCCAATAAGCCGCGCAAAGGGATCAACAAGGGCCGTAACACGTGGCTTTGGATGTTGGCCAAGACCATGTCAAAGGGGCTTTCCACGACTGCCTCTATCCCTCCCAGCCGCACCTCGACCTGCTCAGATCCGATGCGGTTGTGCGCCAAGTTTTCCTGCGCATTGGCCACAGCCTTCTCGTCGATATCCACGGCGAGCACCGACCCCGCCCCTAGCAATGCGGCGGCAATGCTGAGAATGCCGCTGCCCGTCCCCAGGTCTAGACAGCGAACTCCAGGACGCAAATAGCTTTCTAGAGCCTGCAAGCAGAGCTGAGTCGATTCGTGCGCACCCGTGCCAAAGGCCATTTTGGGATCTATGCACACGGCGATTTGGCCCTCGGCTATCTCGACCGGAATCCACGAAGGGTGAACGACGATCCGCTCAGTGGCCCACACCGGCGCAAAGAACCGCCGCCACTCGGCCTCCCAATCCCGTTCCTCTACACATTCGGTACCTATCAGCGACGCCAAACCGAGCGCGGCGAGTCTATGCGCTAGCTCGCGCTGGACTTCAGCTAAATCGCACGTCGGCTCAGCCGCAAAGTACGCGCTCAACCGAGTTCGCTCTCCTGCTTCCTCGGCCTGAAGGCCGCAGCTACCTAGCTCGTATGCCCACGCGCTCACATCCTCTGCGCAAGCCGCAGGCACCTCTAGCCGCAAGCAGTGCCAAGCCCGCTTATTCACTAGCCTCTAAGCGCCGCAACTCGGCAACTAACCCATCGCCAATTGCGGCGAAAAGGGGATCGGGATCGGCCCGTCCTTCATCCCCGCTCTGGCGAATTGCAGCCGAGAGGGGCAGCGCCCCCAAGAAAGGCAACCCCAACCGCTCCGCAGCCTCGCGTCCTCCGCCACATCCGAAGATTTCGTGGCGTTGATCGCATTGGCTGCACAGGTAATAGCTCATGTTTTCGACGACTCCGAGGATATCCACCTCGACCTTGGAAAACATGGCGATACCCCGTTCCACATCCTCTAGCGCCACGCTCTGCGGAGTGGTCACGATCAAGGCACCGGACAGCGCCACGGCTTGGCTCAAGGTAAGCGGCACATCTCCGGTGCCGGGCGGCAGATCGATCAACAAATAGTCGAGCGGGCCCCACTCTACTTGGTTCAAAAACTGCTGCAACGCCCGGGCCAACAGCGGCCCACGCCAGACCACGGGCGCGTCCTCGCCGGCAATAAAACCAATCGACATCAGGGCAACCCCGGCCTTGTAGACCGGACGCATAGTACCTTGCATCCCGGTTGCAGGCTGCTGCCTGATACCCATCATCAAGGGAATACTCGGGCCGTAGATGTCGGCGTCGAGCAGGCCAACGCGAGCCCCTTGGGCCGCCAGACTCACGGCCAAGTTGATACTTACAGTCGATTTGCCCACGCCGCCCTTGGCGCTGGCAATGGCGACGGTATGGCGCACTTGGGCTAAGGGGCCGGTTCGGGGAACGGACAATTGTACCTGCTCTTAGGAGCGGAAGGCGTTGCGCACTTTGGCGAAGAAGCTTTCGCCCTCTTCGGCGACGCGCTCTTTTTCGAGCTCAGCTAGCTCGGTGAATAGTTCGCGCTCTCGGCGGCTCAGGCCCTCGGGAGTCCACAAGACGATCTCGATTAGCTGGTCGCCGACACCGCGGCCATTGACGTCCGGGATGCCCCGCCCCCCCATGCGGAAGACGCGCCCGGATTGGGTGCCGGGGGGAATCTTCAACATAGCCTTGCCAGATAAGGTCGGAACTTCTACCTCCGTGCCTAGTGCAGCTTGGCCAAAACCCAAGGGCAACTGGTAGATCACGTGATTGCCATCGCGGATAAAATAGTCGTGCTCTTTTTCCTCTATAAAGACCAAGCAATCTCCGGCTGGCCCACCGCGCGGTCCGACTTCGCCTTGGCCGCGCAATGGAATGTAGTTGCCCTCTTGGACGCCAGCGGGAATCCGCACCGTCAGGGTCGTCCGGCCGCGCTCGCGGCCCTCGCCTCGGCATTCTGGACAGGGATTGGACACAATGTGGCCCTCCCCTTCGCAGGTCGGACACGTCACTATGGTCATCGACGGCCCGAAGAGGGTGCGTGCCATCTGTTGCACTTGACCCCGCCCGCCGCAAGTGCTGCAGGCCTTGCGGTCCGCTCCACGGGCCGCGCCGGTCCCCTCGCAGCTTTTGCAGCGCTGCAAGCGCGTCAGCGCGATGTTCTTTTCCACGCCCATGGCGATCTCCTCTAGGGTCAAAGCCACCTTGATCTTCAAATCGCGGCCTTTTGGCTTCACCGACCCTCGCGATCGCCGCCCCCCACCGAAGAAACTCTCAAAAATATCGCCGAAAATGTCTTGAAAATCGCCAGCGTGCGTAAAATCCGACCACTGAAAGCCACCGCTGCCGAAATTGCCCTCAATACCGGCGTGACCATAGCGATCGTACGTGGCCTTCTTCTCTGGATCCGAAAGCACCTCGTATGCTTCGGATGCCTCCTTGAATTGCTCCTCGGCTGCTGCGTCTCCAGGATTGCGATCGGGATGGTACTTCAGCGCCTTCTTGCGGTAGGCCCCTTTGATCGCGCTTTCGCTGGCGTCCCGCTCGACACCCAATACCTCATAGTAGTCCCTTTTGGACATTTTGGTTCCTCAGCTCTCCTCACTCGCCTCGGTCGCCTTGCTGACGACGACGCGCGCGTAACGGACTACCTTGTCGTTGAGTTTGTAGCCCTTCTCCATCTCCTCGATGACCGTGCCGGGGACGTGTTCGTCGTCCGGGACTTCGGCTAGGGCCTCGTGGACTTCGGGGTCAAAAGGCTGTCCCACCGCCTCGATCTCAGCTAGCCCATAGCCTTTGAGAACGTCGTTAAATTGGCCGCATATCAACTCGACGCCCTGTTTGAGCAACTCGGCCTCTTGGGTTTCCTGACGGAGGGCGCGGCGCAAATTGTCCAAGATGGGTGCGACTTGCAACAAGACATCGCGCAAGGTCTCATCTCGCGTTTCTGCGCGCATCCGCACCGTGCGCTTGCGATAGTTATCCAACTCGGCGACCGCCCGCACATAGCGATCGTAATTAACCGCCGCCTCAGCGCGAGCCGCTTCGAGCTCGGCTAGCCCATCGGCCTCTGGCTCCGCTTCTTCTTGCGACTCCGCTACTTCTTCTTCCTGCGGTTCCGCTACTACTTCTTCTTTCTGCGACTCTGCCGCTTGTTCTTCCTGTGACTCCGCTACTTCCGCCTGCGACTCGACAGCACCCTCCGTGCTCGCCTCGTCGTCCATTGCGACGCGGTCCTGGGTTTCGCGCTCGCTCATCGACGCTCCTTACTCTTACTGTGAATTAGATTGGTACAAAGACTCGTTAGCAGATCAGATTTGCCGCTCGGGAGGCCGCACAATTGACCAAGTTCACTAAGGGCCTATAGGGCATGCGCGTCGGGCCGATCACGCCGAGTACGCCGACCACGCCTTTGGCCCCTGCGACCTCGTAGCTGGCCGTCACCATGCTGCACCGCCCCATCGCCTGCGGCCGGTGTTCGGAACCAATGGTGATGACCACGCCGCGACGCTCGCTCATAAGCTGGGCGAGGGTGTCCTTTTTCTCCACCAGATCGATTAAACCGGCCACTTCGCTCGGATCGTCAAACTCGGGCTTCAGGCAGAGATTGCGGGTCCCCGAGACGTGGAGATCGGCACCGCGCGTGGTAGCTAAACCCTCGATCTGCCGCACGACGGCTTCCACAACCGGCCGCGGGACTGTCCCCAACTCGACCATTCGCACCTCGACCGCATGTTGGATCTCAGCCATCGTCAACCCGTGCAAGCGCTCGTTAAAAAGCCGACTCAACGCCTCTAAATCGCGCTGCAACACTGCACAATTTACTTCGACCACCAAGCTCTTTGTCAGGCCTCCGCGGATCGTGACGATGAGCAACAGGCGACGCCCCCCCAAGCGCCAAAGCTCCAGTTTGTGAAAGATGCCCTGATTAAAGCGCGGAGCCAAAACCAATCCGAGTTGGTTCGACAGATCGCCAATGGTCTTAGCCAGTTGATGCAGGATCTCTTCGTAATCACCTTCCTGCTGTGCGGCCTCTAGCTGCTGCCGCAGGGTGATCTCAGCCTCGTCCAAGCCTGCGTCTGTCGTCGCCATGCAGCGCTGCACGTAGAATCTGTATCCCTTTTCAGAGGGAATGCGACCTGCCGAGACATGGGGCTGGGAGATGTAGCCCTTTTCCTCTAAAGAGGCCAAGGTGTTGCGTATGGTAGCCGGACTAACGCCCAGATTCTCGCGCTGGTTCAACGTCTGTGAGCCAACCGGAACACCGAGGGCAACGTGGACTTTGACCAAGGCGAGAAGAACTTGGATTTCGCGTTTGGATAGCGGGCTAGTGGGCATGGCCGGAAAGCATCTCCAGCGGCATAAACGCCAGATAAATAGAGGTTCTGAGATATAATAAAAGCCGCCGATTGCTTGTCAAGGCTCGCTTACCAGCTTGCTTGACAGCCGATTTGCAGGATCGTACTATTGCATCTTTGTTTTTTTCTAACCACCCTAAAGCATTATTCGACGCGAGAAAGGATCTCTCATGGCCAAAGCCAAAGCCAAAGCTAAAGCCAAAACGAAAGCCAAAGCCAAAACGAAGTCATCCGGGTCCAGCGCGGTCTCGTCGGCGCTGGCCTTAGCACGCCAGCACAACGCGCAGATGGTCGATTTCAAGTTCGTCGATCTGCCCGGCATTTGGCAGCACTTCACCATGCCCATCGCCGATTTGGAACCCGACGTGTTCGAAGAAGGCCTCGGCTTCGACGGCTCCTCCATTCGCGGCTGGCAGGAAATCAACGAATCCGACATGCTCGTCGTACCCGATCCGACCACCGCGGTGATGGATCCGTTCACCCAGGTGCCGACTCTGTCGCTGATCTGCTCGATTGAAGACCCCATCACCCGCCAGCCCTATGCCCGCGATCCCCGCGGCGTCGCCCAGCGCGCCCAAGCCTATCTGCAACGCACCCAGCTAGCCGACACGGCATTCTTTGGACCGGAAGCGGAGTTTTTCATCTTTGACAACATCCGCTTCGACCAGCAAGCCCATCTGGGATTCTACGAGATCGACTCGCAGGAAGGCCGCTGGAACTCCGGCTCCGCCGACGGCCCCAACTTAGGCTACAAGCCCGACTACAAGGGCGGCTACTTCCCCGTGCCGCCGACGGATTCGCTGCAAGACATTCGCACCGAGATGGTGCAGACGATGCTCGACTGCGGCATTGACACGGAGATCCACCACCACGAGGTGGGCACCGCCGGCCAAGGCGAGATCGACATTCGCTTTTGTCCGCTGCTTATCTGCGGCGATCGGATGATGCTGTACAAATACATCGTCAAGAATGTGGCGCATCGGCACGGCAAGACGGCCACGTTCATGCCCAAGCCGCTGTTTGAGGACAACGGCACGGGCATGCACACCCACCAGAGTCTGTGGCAGGGCGATACGCCGTTGTTTGCCGGTAGTGGCTACGCCGGGCTGAGCCAGATGGCGTTGCACTACATCGGCGGACTGTTGCACCACGCGCCGGCGCTGTTGGCGTTTACCAATCCGACGACCAACTCCTACAAGCGGCTGGTGCCCGGCTACGAGGCGCCGGTGAACTTGGCCTATTCGCAGCGCAACCGCAGTGCGTCGGTGCGCATTCCGATGTATTCACCTTCACCCAAGAGCAAGCGGGTGGAGTTCCGTTGTCCGGATCCGTCGTGCAACATCTACTTGGCGCTGTCGGCGATGCTGATGGCGGGGTTGGACGGGATCGAGCGTCAGTTGGATCCGGGTGAACCTTTGGACAAGAATCTGTATGATCTGTCGGCGGAGGAGCGGGCGGGTGTTCCGCAGACGGCCGGTTCGTTGGAGGCGTCGTTGGACAACTTGGAGCAGGACCGGGACTTTCTGTTGCAGGGGGATGTGTTTTCTGACGATCTGATCGACGCGTGGATTGACTACAAGCGCACCGAGGAAGTCGATGCCATCCGCTTGCGGCCTCATCCCTATGAGTTCGCACTCTACTACGACGTGTAGACAACTATAACTACGGGGTACTCGGGGCAAGGGAAGATTTCCACTGGGGGAATCTTCCCTTGCCTATATATACCCTAACGGCCACCCCTCGTGAAACTCGTCATCGGCAGCCGCGGCAGCCAACTCGCCCTCGTCCAAGCCCACGAGGTCCGCAACCGCCTGCTAGCGCTGCACGACGGGCTGGACGTTGAGATCTCGACCATCCGCACCACCGGCGACGCGACGACGGGTTCACTGCGCAGCTTGGGAGGCACGGGCGTTTTTACCCAAGCCCTCGAACGCGCCCTGCTAGTCGATGACATTGACCTAGCGGTCCACAGCCTAAAAGACCTACCTACCCAGATGCACCCCGACCTCGCCCTCGTTGCCACGCCCGAACGCGAAGATGTGCGCGACGCCCTCGTCGGCTCCGGCATATCCTCGCTGGCCGACTTGCCGGACGGCGCGCGGGTGGGAACGGGGAGCCTGCGCCGCTGCGCCCAACTCAAAGCCCTGCGGGCCGACCTGAACATTGTAGATATCCGTGGCAACCTAGACACCCGCATCGACAAGACCACGCGCGGTGAGTGCGATGCCGTCGTCTTGGCCGTTGCCGGACTCAACCGCCTCGGCTGGCAGGAGCACATCGGCTACTACCTGTCTCTAGATCAGGTTCTGCCCGCACCCGGCCAAGGCGCTTTAGGGCTGCAAATGCGTGCTGATCACCCTGCGCGTGCCTCCGTCGCAGCCCTCAACCACGCCCCAACCCTAATCTCGGTGCAAGCCGAGCGTCACCTGCTATACACCCTGAGTGCTGGGTGTCACGCGCCGGTCGGCGCTTGGGGCCGCATCGAGAGAGACCTCCTCGTACTCGACGGCTTGGTCGGCCATCCCGAAGGCACCCAGTTGCTGCGCGCCAAACTGCGTGCTCCCCGCGCTCGTGGGGAATCCCTAGCCGAATCCCTTGCAGACGACCTACGCGCCCAAGGTGCCGACGATCTCTTGCAGGTCTCCTGATGTCCGCTGAATACACCACTCTAGGCACCGTGTACATCGTCGGAGCCGGCCCCGGCGATCCCGGCCTGCTGACCCTCAAGGGTCTGCGCTATCTCCGCGAGGCCGACGTCGTCCTCTATGACGACCTCCTCGACAGCCGTTTGCTCGACCTAGTGCCCAGCACGTGTGAGCAAATCGCGGTCGGCAAACGCGGTGGCCGCAAAAATCCCTCTCAAGACGCGATCCATGCGCTCCTCGTCGATCGCGCTCGTCAAGGCCATGTAGTCGTCCGCCTCAAAGGCGGTGATCCTTTCATCTTCGGTCGCGGTGGCGAAGAGGCCCTGCACCTGCACCAAGCCGGCATCCCCTTTGAAATCGTCTCTGGCGTCTCTGCGGCCTCTGGCGTCTTGGCCTACGCAGGCATTCCCCTGACCCATCGCGGCACCGCCTCGGCCGCGCTGCTAGTCACCGGCAACGAGGATCCAGCTAAACCCGACGCGACTATCGACTGGGATCAGCTAGCAGCCTTTGACGGCACCCTCGTCATCTTCATGGCCGTCCGCAAGCTCGCCAGCATATGCCAGCATCTCGTCGCTCGGGGCCGGCCAGCTTCGACTCCGGCCGCAGCCATCGAATGGGGCACTTGGCCCGACCAGCGCACGGTCGTCGCCGATCTCCAACACCTGCCGGACCGCGCCACTGTCGAGCAAATCCGCCCGCCAGCCCTCATTGTGGTCGGCCCAGTCGTCGCGCTGCGCCAAGAACTCAACTGGTTTGAGAGCAAACCGCTCTTTGGCCGCCGCCTGCTCGTCACCCGCAGCCGCGAACAGGCCGGCCCTCTCCAGCAGCGCCTCGAAACCGAAGGAGCGGCCGTATCGACGCTACCCCTTTTGCACATCGGTCCACCCGACGATTGGACGGCTGTAGATGCGGCCCAAGACCGGCTCGGAAACGTTGCTTGGGTCGTCTTCACCAGCCCGAACAGCGTGACCTTTTTCTGCGATCGGCTCTACCAGCGCGGCCTCGACGCCCGGGCCTTTGCCCACACGCGCATAGCGGCCGTCGGCTTGGCTACAGCCGCGGCGCTGCACCAACAGGGTTTAGTCCCCGACCTCGTGCCTCCGAGCCAATCGCAGGCCTCGCTAGCGAGTGCCTTTGCTGCATTCGATGTGACTGGCCAAGAAATCCTCTTGCCAGCCTCTTCCATTGGACGCACCGAACTCGCCGATACGCTCGCCGCACGCGGTGCCCAAGTTCACCATCTAACGACGTATGTGAATCGCCTACCGGACCAGATTGAGCTCCCCGCCGCATTAGCCGAGAACAAACTCGACCTCATCGTCTTCGCCAGCCCCTCCAGCGTCCACAATTTTCATCAGGTACTAGGGCCCAAACGCGCGGAGGCCGTATTCGCCCGCACCCACATCTCCTGCATTGGCCCCACCACAGCCGAGGCCGTGCGCCAACTCGGGTTTGCCGTTCACGTACAGCCCAGCGAAAGCAGTATTCCCGCCCTCGTCCAAGCCATCATCTCCTTCTACGCCCCGTGAAGACCTACCCCGCTGGCAAGCTGCCTCCCACTGAACTAAGCCGTTTGCTCGCGGCCTATACCCACAGCCACGAACGCCTACTCGTGCCGCCGACCGTGGGCGAGGACGCAGCGGTCATCGACTGCGGCGACCGCTTGCTAGTGGCCAAGACCGACCCGATCACTTTCGCCAGCGACGAGATTGGTTGGTACGCAGTTCACGTCAATGCCAACGACATTGCCGCCATGGGAGCGACGCCCCGCTTCTTCCTCAGCACCATCCTCCTCCCCGAAGAACGCGCCACGCCCGAGTTGGCGGAATCCATTTTTCGCTCCATCCACCAAGCAGCCGAGGATTTGGACATCGCCGTCTGCGGCGGCCACACAGAGGTGACCTACGGACTCGACCGCCCCTTAGTCATAGGCCAAATGCTCGGGGAAACCACGCGCGATCACTTGGTGCGCTCCTCGGGCTTGCAGCCCGGCCACGCCCTGCTTCTGACCAAGGGCTTGGGCATTGAAGCCACCGCCATCATCGCCCGCGAAAAACGCGCGCAACTGCGCGAGCTCGGCTGTACGCCCGCCTTTTTGGACACCTGCGCCAACTTCCTCCACACGCCCGGCATCAGCGTCGTGCGCGATGCCCAAGTCGCCGTCCAGGCCGGACGAGTCACCGCCATGCACGACCCGACCGAAGGCGGGGTCGCCACGGGGCTGTGGGAATTGGTCACCGCATCCGCTGTGGGTGCAGAAATCGACTACCATGCGCTGCCCATCGATCCAGCCACAACGCGCCTCTGCACAGCCTTTGAACTCGATCCCCTCGGCGTGATTTCCTCGGGTGCGTTGCTAATCGGTTGCACAGCCGATTCCGCCGACACCATACTCGCGGCCCTGCACGACGCCAACATAGCCGCAGCCTGCATCGGCACGGTGCGCCCTCCTTCTTTCGGGCTTCAGCTACGCCGCGACGGTCACCTGATGCCATTGCCCACTTTCCCGGTGGACGAGATCGCACGCCTCTTTACCTAAAGCCGCGGTCTCGCCGGTTATCTTGACATCCGGCGACGAGGGCGGGAACGCGGTGGTAGGTTTGCGGTGATGGGTCGGGAGACGTTTTTTTTCGGATGAATAGACTCTTCTAGGTCACGGAGCATGATGATGAAATTTATTCTTTTGCTTTTGACCTTATACTTAGGCACATCACCTGTGTTAGGAAAAAGACTCCAAGTTGAAGGGCCATGAGCAAGATGCCGTTAATGTATGCGTCGAAGGAGGAGCCGACATGAAAATTACCGATGTAAAGAGTGCAATCATCGGCAGTAACATCGTAATCCGCGTAGTGACCGATAAGGGAATCGATGGATACGGCGAAGTGGAGGAAGGTAAAGATTTTGTACAGCCCTTGGTTTCCTATTACAAAGATCTGATCCTTGGCTGCGATCCGACAAACGTGGAATTCGTCATGCGCCGCATCCGGCGAGCAGGCGCGTTCAAGCCGTGGGGAAAAATCGTCAGCACGATTGAAATGGCCCTTTGGGACATCGCGGGCAAAGACGCGGGCATTCCGGTGTACAAGCTGCTCGGTGGGAAGGTGCGCAACAGGGTCCGAGTGTACAACGGGAGCTTTGGCAATCCGAATCCCCCCCACCCCGTGGCCGATACACCGGAAAAACAGGGTGAGAACATTCTCGCCCTGCGCGAGCTGCCCGAGGGCTTTACGATTGTCAAAAACGCCGGCGTGTTCCACGGCTCGAGTTTTTTCCAATCGGTCGGCCTCGACGAACCCGCGTACAACACCTATCCGCAGGTGCCAGAGGCCTCTTGGATGTTAGACAACGGGAGCTTGCTCACAGAAGAGGCACTCGACGCGTACATCGACCATGTCGCTAGGATAAAGAGCGTGGTGAAGAACCGGGTAGGCCTCGCCTTAGACTGCGGACCGGGCATGACTGCAGTGGATGCCCTGAAGCTCGCCAAAGCGCTCGAGCCGTTCAACATCGTGTGGCTGGAGGACACGATCGCGGGTGACTATACACCGTTTACGCTGGCACACGTCTATCGGGATATTACAATCAATACGACCACTCCCATCCACACCGGAGAGCAGATCTACCTGCGCCAGAACTTCCGCGAACTGATCGAAAACCGAGCAGTGAACGTGATTGGGCCGGATCCGGCCGACGTAGGTGGCATCGCGGAACTGAAGTGGATTGCCGAATACGCGGATTTGCACGGAATCCTCATGGCACCGCACGGCACGATCGACGGCGTGTTCGGCATGGCAGCGCTCACTCACGTATGCTCCACAATGCCGCAAAACTTCATCGCCTACGAGTACCCGGCCGCCCATCCCGATTGGTGGTACGACATCGTAGATGGTCTGCCCGATCCGCTGCTGCGGGACGGCCACGTAACCGTATGGGATAAGCCCGGCTTTGGCGTCGAGTTCAACGTGAACAAGGCGTCCGAATACCTCCGAGAAGAGGACAAGGATTTCTTCAAATAATCGAAATATCCAATAAATCCCATGACACAAGTAATCTCCACTGTCGACCTTGACCGCGATGGCAAGCAAATCGGCTGGCTGCATGTGCCGCATTCGGTCACTCGCAGCGCCTACGGGGTACTGCCCATCCCCATCGCCGTCATTCGCAATGGTCCCGGGCCGCAGGTCCTGCTGACAGCCGGCAATCACGGCGACGAGTACGAGGGCCAGGTGGTCCTGACGCGCTTGATCCAAGAGTTGCAGCCCGAACAAATCCGAGGCAGCCTCATCATCATACCAGCGCTGAATCAACCAGCCGTGCTAGCGGCAGCGCGGGTCAGTCCGCTGGACGCAGGGAATCTGAACAGAGTCTTCCCAGGCGACCCCGAGGGCGGACCGACGTGGAAAATTGCAGACTACGTCGAACAGCATCTACTGCCGAGAGTTGAAGTAGTGGCCGACTTCCACGGCGGCGGGGCCTCCCTAGAATACCGACCACACGCCAGCACCCACTTCGGTCCCGACACATCCTCTGAGCACAAGCACCTAAGCCTGGATTTGGTTTCCAAGTTGGGTGTGCCACACGTAATGGTTTTCGAGAATCATACTGATAAGGGAGGACTACCCGATGCCGCCATTCGGCAGGGCGTGATCTCTCTAGGCGGGGAATACGGTGGAACGGGTAGCGTATCGCGGTCCGGGGTAAAGCTGGTGCAACAGGCGGTTGATCGATTGCTGGCAGCTCTGGGAATTAAGGGCGCGCTGCCGGATGACCTCGATACGCCTCAGGTTCTATACATCTTCGGCCCCGACGCGTACGCTTATGCACCGGAGCCAGGCCTGTTCGACCCGGCTACCGATCTGGGCGATGAGGTGAGTGTCGGCGATCTGTGCGGTCAGGTTCTGTTTCCGGAGAATCCTGTGCGCCCCCCCGTGCCCGTTACTTTCCGCGGCGAGGGTACGGTAGTCTGCAAACGGCACCCAGGCAGGGTGGAAGCCGGAGACTGCGTCGCCCACCTAGCAACCCCGGTAAGCGATTGACCACTTCCCGGCAATCCCTCACTCAATTTCATATACCACCGTGACATTCACGGTGACAGCGAGCTCACCTGGGGCAATGGGAGTGGAAGTACGCGCGGCATTATCGAAGGCGGCTTCCGCCGTCCTCGCAAACGGAATTGGAGGACCTTCGAAATAGGTACTCTCAGTGATGTTAATAGGTTCTCCTAGCCTTACACCGCTCGCTTTCGCTAAGGTTTGTGCTTTCGCTTCAGCATCTTCTACCGCCAAACTACGCGCCTGGGTTTGCAATGGTGCAGTATCATCAATCATAAATTGAATGGTGTTAATGACGATGCTGTTTCCTCCCGCTGCGGCGGCATCATCTATGACATCACTGAGGGTTTCCAATTCTCGAACCTTCACCCGAACGGTGTTGCTTACCATGTAACCACGAAGTATGCGGTTGTTTCCTGAATAGTCGTACTGGGGATAGATACTGAAATTCTCAGTTTTAATATCTTTTTCAGCAATGTTGTTCTCTTTTAGCGAAGCTATTAACGCGGTCATCGCACTCGCGGCTTCTTCACGTGCCTCTACGACAGTCTCCTTCTCAACAGACACACCTACATTGAGCAATGCAATATCTGGTTCACCAGTAACTGAACCACTCCCGGTCACATGGATAGTTCTGTCCGTTGCTGAGGATGATAACACCTCCGAAGCAATATTCACATCACAAGCAGTGAGGGCTAAAATCAGCAATGTGCCGATCGTTAAAGACCAATAATTACACCTTTTCATAGATACCTCCCGTGAGACGGCCGACTTGAGTCGGCAGAGGGATAGGGATTGAAACGGCGATGAAGCCGAAACGCACAAGGCGTTTTGGCTTGCTGAGTAGGTTCAAACTTGACGCGGTTCCATGAGGACGGTATCCCTTTTGGCAGGTTGAGCACCCGACCTTCAGCGCCTGCTCGGCTCAACCTTCGGGGCGGGTGGTACGCAACGTCTGTTGCCTCTACCGCTCCTGGCGTTCGCCGAGCAGTACCCATCCCCAATGCCAGACGGTGCTGCGGCAGGATGGGGAGGAGGCCAGTAGAGACGGCGACGGTCTCTACGCCAAGCAGCCAGTGCGGTTGTAATGGGTCTCGTATACTCTTCCGGTTCGTCCCAGGCCGGGTCGCGGCGGTAGGGCCGGAGAGGGTAAAGCCGATTGCTTTAGCTATCGGTGGCATTACTTTTCCTCCTATGAATCTCGACGAAAACAAGCCCTGGCCGCCAGTGGGCCGCCCTCTAGCAGGACCAACGCCTGAACCAAGAGCGCCGCAACGCACAGCCAAGCCGCTCCAAAGACGCCGACACCGCTTGACCTGTTCCCTGAAAGGCCCTTTATAATTCCTATACAATTCCGAGATCTGTTGCAAGCTTTCTCGAATTAGGATCCGACTACTTTTTAGAAACCGCTTAGACGGCAATGTTCCGCGCCCAGCCAGTGCACGAGGTGACCTCTGGTACGCAAAGATAGAAAAATCATCAGCAACGACGACGGCTGGATCATGAGCAACATGACCGGTCCCGTAACGCCGCAGACCATCAAGGAGCGCATGATCGACACCTATGCCGGTGCGCCCATTGGCGCGGTCTCGTGGTGCGTCGGCAATAGCGAGACCTACGAATACGAAACAGAAGTAGGCGAGCGCACGGGGGACGGCTACACCCATTTTGCCGACGAGCGCCACGCCTGGCTGCAGCGAAACCTCCACAGTCTAATCGCCTCGTGCGGCGGCCCCTTGACCGAAATCGCGCGCCAGTTCCACGCGGCCAAGATCGACGTACTGCCTTCGGTGCGTATGAACAGCCACTACGATATTCCCTATGACTCGCCATCCCACGGCCAGTTCCGCCGCGACCACCCCGACTGGCTCATCGGCCGCCCCCACGAGTACATCCCCCATCCCACCCTCGAACACGCCATCGCCAGGGGCCTTGACTACAAGTATCCCGGCGTCCGCGCGCACATGGAAAAAATCATCTTTGAACTCTGCGAAAAATTCGCCGTGGACGGGGTCGAACTCGACTATTTCCGCCACCCGGCATTCTTCCGGATCGAAGAAGCCTATACCAATCGCTATCTTATGACCGACTTTATCCGGCGCATTCGCCAGCGCTTGGACGAGGTCGGCGCGCAGCGCGGCAAACACCTCGACCTGCTGGTCCGCGTCCCGCCGACGCTCTACGACTCGCGGCGCATCGGCCTAGACGTCGAGGCCTGGATCGGCGAAGGGCTGGTGGACATTGTCGCGGCGGGCGGCGGCTTTATGCCCTTCGAGCAACCCATTGGCGAATTTGTCGCCGCAGCCGCGGGCACCGGCTGCCAGATCTACGGCAGCTTCGAGGCGCTGCGCTGGACCCTCGACGAAGAGGTGCTGTACGCCCTGGCAGCGCGGTTCTGGGACGCTGGCGTCGACGGCCTCTACCTGTTCAACTATTTCAATACGCCCAATGAGTGGAAGAAGCGCGTACTCGGCAATATGGTCGACCGGGACCGGCTGCCGCGTCTGCCCAAGCGCTACGAACTCGATCATTCAGACCGCATCAACAGCAAGGAACACCATATCGGCGCATTCAGATACGCCGTGCCCTGGGCTTCCTTGCCGGTGTTCATGGAAGAAACGCAGCGCGGCGGTGGCTCCGCGCTTTTTATGGACATCGCCGACGATGTGGACGGTGCGCGTTCCGCAGGGGCCTTAGGCGGCTGCACCCTGAGCCTCGGGTTCGACCACATCAATGACGATGACGAATTAGACGTCCACATCAATGGCGCGCCCGTACCTTGGGACAAACGCCAGGTTTCCCAAGACGGCTGGGGCTATACCGTCTTCGACGGCGTAGTCTATCACACGACCATGGCAACGGAGCGCGTCGAGGGTACTCTGATACAGTTTGATGTGACCGATCTGCCGATCAAGACGGGGAACAACGAATTGCTCGTGCGGCTCATCAAGGGTGCCGGACCACATTTTGCACCGGTGACCCTGACCGAGGTGCGGTTGGCGATCGACTATCGCTGATACCGCATTCAGTCTCTAGCATCGAATAAGCTCGTTCATGGCCAAGTACATATTGGCAAAGTATGAAGAGTTCGCTAGATTCTTACTATAAAGTTGGAGTCTTCAAAAAAAGTAGGAACCAACGAAAGGAGCACGCGATGGCCGTCGCCAAACTAACCTCCAAAGGACAACTGGTCATTCCCCAAGCCATACGCCAGCACCTGCACCTACAGCAGGGCGACAGCGTGGATTTTATCATCCAAGACAATGGCGAAGTGGTCGTCAAACCGGCCACCCGGGATGTGCGAGCCCTAAAGAATATCCTGCCGAAACCCAAGAAGGCCGTATCGCTAGAGAAAATGGATCGCGCGGTGCGCGAGGGTGCGGCAAAAGCGCTGTGAGGGGGCTGGATACCAATGTGCTGGTGCGCTATCTAGTGCAGGACGATGCGGCACAGGCGCGGCGCGCGGCAAAAGAGATCGAAGCGGGATCGGATGCGGGCGAGATCTATTTTATTGCCGATGTCGTCGTCTGCGAGCTAGTATGGGTGCTCGATCGGGCCTATGGATACAGCCGGGCGCAGATTGGCGACGCGCTGGAGGGCATTTTGCAGACGCGCTCATTTCATTTTGTGGACAAAGACCTGCTCTGGCAGGGGCTGGGCGATTACAAAAAGGGTAGGGGCGACTTTGCCGACTATGTGATTGGGCGCGTGGGCGAAAAGTCTGGGTGCGAAAAAACGCTCAGTTTTGATCGTGCCTTAAAAAGCGATGTACGATTTGAAGTGCTTTAGGGAAGTCCGCATGGTATGGTATGCGAGTGATTAATCGGCAAGTAATCCAAATGAAAGTCTCTGAATTGGAAGCGGCACCTGACGAGCTTCGTGCTCATTGGTTGTTGAGAAGCAAACTAGCTATAGCGAGGAATATCCCATGTCACTGCACAAACCCTTTACAGAAGAAGAACTAGCGCCAATTCTCGAAGATTTTTACAAAAACGGCGCGACCATCATCCGCAACGTCTTATCCCGAGAAGAATGCGAGCAAATATGCAGCCGCGTCGACCAGATCTTCGCCGAACCTTATTTCACCGAAATGCGGAATGTAAAAATAAGGCCAGAGCTCGATGGCAAAGCGCCCATCGTTGTCCATCGGCTATTTGAATGCGACCGGATGTTCCGCGACCTGCTCGTGCGCGAGCCTATCATATCTATTGCCGAAACAGTCCTCGGCCCACAGTGCCATTGCATGGCGCAGGGATGCATCTTGAACCGCAGGGATATGGGCATTAACCGCTTTCACCTAGATGACAGCCTGGAATTTCCAATTGCGGACGACAATATCAGCAGTCACGACCGGCGTCTGCAGATGCCCGTTTTTCGCATGTCGTTCCAGATCGCCCTGACAGACCAAGACGAAGACCAATATGGCCCCAGCCAATTCGTGCCGGGCAGCCACTATGCGGGCAGACACCCCGACGATCCAGAAAATCCAACCTTCGACGGCCAAGGCCCCACGTCCCTGCTCATGCAAGCGGGAGACCTCTACCTCCTCAGCAGCCAAACCTGGCATCGCGGTGCCCCCAATACATCGGATCGCGTCCGCTACCTCTTTCACCAAGTCTATGGTCAGCGCTTCGTCGCCCAGCGATTCTGGCCCTATCTCAACTATCACATGCCCGATTACGTCCTCGAAGGCGCCGACGAACGCCTCCTGCGCGTCCTTGGCAAACACCCCGAAATGGCCTATGGATAAGCCGCCACGCAACATTAGGCGTAAAAATGACCGGTAAGCGACCAAATGTAGTCGTGTTTTTGACCGACGACCAAGGCTATGGCGATCTGGGAATCTATGGAAACCCGGACCTGAACACGCCCCACATCGACCGCATCGGGCGAGAGGGGTTGTGTCTGAATCAGCATTATTCCGCATCGCCGATCTGTGCACCGGCCCGGGCAGCTTTTTTAACCGGCCGCTACAATCACCGCGTAGGCGCATTGAGCGTAGAGTCAAACCGCGGACTGGACCGAATCGCACTCGGAGAATCCACCATCGCGGATTTATTCAAAGCAAACGGCTATACAACGGGAATGATAGGAAAGTGGCACAACGGACTACACGACATGCGCTATCATCCGAATAATCGGGGATTCGATGAATTTGCGGGATTTTTAAACGGAGGAATGAATTACTGGAACTGGATCATCGAATACAACGGGCAGCCAAAATGGTCAGACGGGCGCTATCTGACCGATGTATTTACGCAGGACGCCATCGAATTTATCAAACGGCACAAAACAGAGCCGTTTTTTCTCTATGTGGCCTACAACGCACCGCACGGTCCACTCGAAGCACCAGAAGAAGATGTCCGACCCTTTGCAGAAATGGAAAAATTCACCCAGGCCGTGTGTCTGACCTACGGAATGATCCGGCGGATGGACACCGGAGTCGGACAGATCCTGGATACACTGGAACAACAGGGCCTGGCGGAAGATACAATAGTACTTTACACCAGCGACAATGGGCCTGTCCACTTCGGCAAGGGTGAAAGAGACCAGACGCGCTACAACGGGCCATTTCGAGGCGTGAAATACGATGTACTCGAAGGCGGAATCCGCGTGCCGGGCCTGATCCGCTGGCCGACGGGCCTGCCGCAGGGCCAGACCTATGACGGAATGCTGCATTTTACAGACTGGATGCCCACCCTATTAAAGGCGTGTGGAATCGACATGCAAACGCCCACAGACGGGATGGATGTCCTATCCGCATTACAGGGAAACAATGGAACGCTTCCCACCAAACGATTCTGGCAATTCAACCGCTATGACCCCATCGGCACATGTAATGCCGCGATGAGAGACGGAGAATGGAAACTCTACTGCCCCCCCATTGAAGAGGCAATGCAAAAATTGAACTCGGATAATCTGTCATACGAGAAAAATCTCGAAGGACCGCATTTTCTGCTGGATGTGGAAAATCCACCTGTGGAACGGACCCTGTCACCGCCCAGCAACCCAGAACTTTACAATATTGAAAACGATCCGCACGAAAACATCGACCTCGCACAACAACAACCAGACCGCGTCCAGCGCATGAAACGCGAATTGGAAACGTGGTTTGAAACAGTAGAAGTGGACCGGCGGCGTATCGCGCCAAACAGGTGAGCTGCCCTATTCGACCGCCAACAGCCGGTTGCGCACCGGGAGACTTACGAGAGGAGACCATTAATGACGTACCAATTTCAGCCGGGCGTGATGTACCTCATGCCCACTCACTTCGGACCAATGACGGGACCGCGGCGCGCCCCCGACGGCAAGGGGTATGCCTGCATCGACACCCCCAAGTCCACCAGCTACTCAGTCAGCTTCCTGACCAACGCCGAACAGCTCGAGGAGCTGTTGCCGGAGGAATTCGCGCTGCACGGCGAGCCAGTGGTGACGGTGTACCAGATCCACATGAAGGAGATCGAGTGGTTGGCCGGGCGCGGCTACAACATTATGGGCGTGACCTTTCCGGCGACCTACACCGGCAAGCGCGACCGCGCAATGGGACCGTTTCTGACCGTCCTGTGGGAGAACATGACCGAGCCGATCCTCACCGGCCGGGAACAACTCGGGTTCGCGAAGATCTACTGTGAGATGCCGGATCCGGCCGTGTGCCGGGGCGAGACCCACGTCACAGCGCACTGGCAGGGATTTCGCTTCCTAGACATGAAGCTGACCAACATGCGCGAAGTGGCACCCGACGACTATCCGGCACCGGCAGCGCCGCGCACCGACGGCGTGCTGACCGGGCTACTCCATTACAAGTACATCCCCCGCACCGGCCACTGGGGCGAAGCGGACGCGGCCTACGCCTGCCTGACCCCTGAGGAGGGCAGCAACAGCCGCCTGACTGAGTTGTGGCAGGGCGACGGGACGGTCGAGTTTCACCCCGCGCGCTGGGAGGACATGCCGACCCAGTACATGATCGTCAACGCGTTCCACAACCTAGAGATCAAGGAATTCCGCGGCGGCACCATCAGCAAGACCATAGGCAGCAAGGATCTCAGCGATCAGCGCATGCTGGTGTAGGGATTGAGCCAATATTCACGGCACCTGAACCGATTCTTCGGTGGGCACGTACCGGTTGAGCGCGTCGAGTGGTTGCTTGACATCACTCCACGCAACCTGATGAGGAAGCACACCGGTCAGAGCTGCTCGGGCCGCACAGATGCCCGCCGCTTGGCCCATAGCCACGGCATTGCCGGTGACCCGATAGCTCGAATGAGCGATGAAATCCCCGCTGATGCAGCGCCCGGCCATGAGGAGCCCGTCCACGTCTCGGGCGATCAGTGACCTCAGGGGAATGTCGTAGGGCTGTGACCGATGCGGCTTGGCTTCGACCGCCTTGGTCTTTGCCGGATCGGTCGAATGCACATCGATCCCCATGGTCACGCGGCAGACAGCGTCGTCGAAACGCGCGCCCTCAAGCAGATCCTTTCCCGTCACTTCATAGCGACCGTGTATGCGACGCCCTTCCCGCACGCCGATCTGCGCCGCAGTGGATACAATGCGGATACCGGACCAGACCCCGCCTAGCTGCCGCAGCGCGGCCACCTGCTGGTGGACTTCGCGTCGGCCGCTGATGGTCGCCTGTGTAATTCGGTCCGGATCGTCGCAGGCCACACCGTATTGATGGTTCGACATCAACGCGAACAGGTCGTCGCGGATGCGGAACAGCGTCGGGTGGCCATACGACGGTGCCACGCCAATTTCGCTCATCAGCGCCCCCAAGCGCTCTTTGGGCTCGCGCAGAGACCCGCCCACATAGGGCTCCACCTCGTTAAAGCGAATGCCCCCGATCAGGGCCATCAGACTCATGGGTTGAACTGCACCTGTTTCCGGATGGCCCATGTCGAACCCACAGCCGGCTTGCGCGCCCAGATCGCCGTCGCCGGTCGCATCGATAAAGGCTTTGGCATGCCAGGCTTCTCGCCCTGCCTTCGACTCCGTGATGACGACTGAAAGCCGATTATCCGAATCGCGTCCCGCTGCCACGACCCGCGTCAGCAGCCGAACATCGACGTCGGCCTCCAGACACATATCGTCGAGCAGCCGCTTCATCTCCTCCACATCATAAGCGTAGTTCTTGCCGCCGTCGTGCCGCAGTCGCCTGGCATCGCGCTGATCCAACCGCGCCGTGATCTCAGCCATGATCCCCGGCTTATTCGCCGAGTCGATAATCCAGCTAAGCGCTCCCGTGGTCCAAACACCGCCCAAGCAGCCGTGCAACTCGATCAGCCGCGTCTTTACCCCTTGGCGGGCAGCAGCAAGCGCCGCGGCTACACCCGCAGGTCCCCCACCACAGACGACCACGTCTGTTTCCTCAACGATGGGAACATCCTGGGCCGGTTCCCGATGCGATCTCAAGCTCTGTCCTCCTACTTCTGTCCCTGAATTGAATACCTAAGGCCACAGGAGAATCACTGCGGCGTCGCGTTTCCCGCAAAGGGTCCGTACATGCCCTTCCCCCATTCGATCCGAGCCGTTTCCACCTTTGCGACGACTTTGGGGTCGGCCGGCGCTGATGCGATCTCTGCACCATCTTGGGCGATCGCAATCCGGTCACCATCAGCGATGAATTCCAGTGTGGTTTCCCCTGCTCGCCAGGCCACTGGACCCGCGGCGCATCCCAGCTTGCGTATCCGGTGCACCGTCCGATACTCGTTCCAGACCTCGTCGTGCAAAAACTCCATTCTCATGTCCCGTTCCGGACAACCCTTCGCACTTGTCGAGATGAAGAGCGAATCACCCATCGGGGCCAGGCCCGTGGTTCGATTGCCCCAGCCGTTCCAGACGAGCTCTGCGCCGTGCATCTCGTTGTAGCCAGTAACCCGATCTTCCCAAGGGTGGTTCATCTCGTCCGTGATTGCGGGATGCTCGAACATCCTGCGAACAAAGTGCCATTCGTCGCCGGGGTGGTCGTAGCGCCATAACTCAGCCCACGGCCAGACCCCTACGTACACATCTCCCCCGAACAGGCAGGTTGTCTGCGCCTCGCGTACGGCAGTCGAAACACCGGGCATCACCGGCGGCCAATCCTCCAAGTGACGCAGCGCCGTCCCCTTTTTCACGTATTCCAGCAGGTTCCCAGTCGGATAGTGGCCGATCAGCATCCGATCATACCAGTTCAGCATCGAATAGAGTTGGTGGCTGACGCCCGTCTGAGACTGGCGAATGATCCTCCATGCCGCGCCGTCAAAGGCGTAGACTCCTCCAACATTCGAGGACTGAATGATCTCGTCGCCCAACTGCCCGGCGGCGAACGAGGTTTCGCCCGCATAGCGCAGATCCAGCGTAATCGCCTTGTCCAGATCGAGCGGACCGTCGCCCGGCCGCCACGGAACCGCATGCAGCTTGCTCCATGCGGGGTCGTTGTTCTGATAGAAAACGAGGTGGCCGTGGGAGTAATAGAAATGGTGGTAATGGCCCTCGTCGGGCTGCATCAGGATCTTCGCGCCGTCGCACCATGCCTCGCCGCCCTTGAACTGGAGCAGTTTTCCGGCCAGACGCATCATCCCTTCGCCGCTTGTCGTCTCCTTAATGCCAAACCTTTCATCGACAACCCAAGCCTTGGATTCGTCATCGTACCATCGCGCAGTGCGATCGAGCTGACCGCTAAACTGGTAAACCTTGCCGTCGAGGTCGAACAGATAGTTGCCACCGTCGTCGGATGGAAACGGCAGCTTCTCGTACGTCACCTCTCCGCTGTCGTGACGCACGAAGAACTGCAGCGTCCAACGGTCCATGCGGAAGTGCGTATTGAAAAGCCCCATGAACCCCGCACCAAACAGCACCCGACCGTCGCTGTCTCGGGCTTCAAACACGGTACCTAGGTTCTGCCCTAGATCTTCCCCGAAGTTCACCTTTGCAGTAATCTGCATGCCTATCCTCGTCTTGGTCTAGCTTTTGATTGTTATCCTGGGTGAAGAGGAATGACCTCTACGACCTTGGTACGGATTGTTAAGAATAGGTGGGATTATAAAAGGCCTTTAGATGTGTGTCCAGCGGTGTGATTCCCTAGCGCCCCAACACAAGCGAGGCCGTCTCAAAGACACCTACACTGCTTGACCTGACCTCTCAAAGGTCCTTTATAATCCCTATCCATAAGGGAGATAGGTAACATGATTAAACTGGGTATGATCGGCTGTGGCGGCATGGGGGGTGCTCACATGCGGCGGTTTCACACTCTGAGCGATCGGGTCGCATTGACCGCGGTGGTCGATGTTGTTCCCGAGCGTGCAGAGGCCGTCGCGCAGCAATTTCCGGGAGCCTGTGTGGCGACAGATTATCGCGAGATTTTAGACTCGGTAGATGCCGTATTGCTCGCGCTACCCCACCATTTGCACGCTTCCGTAGGACAGGCGTGTCTCAATGCGGGCGTCCATGTCTTGCTCGAAAAACCCATGGCCAATAGTGAAGCCGCCTGCCAAGAACTGATGGAAGCATCTGCAACCTCGGGCAAGGTGCTGATGATTGCGTATTGCATGCGCTTTCATCCCATTGTCCAGCGTTTGCAAGCACTATTAGATGAAGGCGCGTACGGCGATGTATTTCAAGTGTCGATCTGGACCGAGCAACTCACTCGCTACCCCCCCGATCACTGGGCTTCGAGCCAAGAGCGCTTGGGCGGCGGGCAGTTGTTTAGTCACGGCTGTCATTACATCGATTTGCTGCTCTGGTTTTTGGGCCGACCCGTGCAGGGCATGCACATGGGTACCAATTTTGGCACGCCGTGGATGGAGCGCGAAGGCACGAGCAATGTGACGATGGAATTTGCCGATGGCCGCCTAGGGTATCACTTCGGCACTTGGGGCGCGCGGGGCACCCGATTGCGCTACTCAATCCACGCGCATTGCACCGAAGGTATGCTCGACGCCGATATCTCCGGCGGCAAACTCGTGCATATCCTACGCGGTCAAGAGGAAGTTTTGTTCGAAGCAGAGCCGGGCAAACACACGGAAAACGAGATGGCCCATTTCCTCGATTGCATTGAAACCGGTCAAACGCCGCTGACCGATGGCAAAAGCAGCTTGCAGGGCCTGCGCGTGATCTGGCGGCTATACGAAGCCGAGCAAGCAGGGCATATTGCAGATTTGACGGGCTTGGGTTTGGACGAGGCCTGACCTGCGACTACGCACTGTATTGCTCAATCTTTGCTTCGTCCACTTCAACGCCCAATCCCGGTCCCAACGGCACGCGGATGCGTCCATTTTCAAACTGCAACGGTTTGGCCAGCACATCATCCGTCAGGCCGTGGTAGCAGGTGTCGTTTGGTCCAGAAAAATTGGGGGTTGCTGCCGCGATATGCGTAATAGCGGCGGTCTTGAGTCCAAGGTCGTGCGAACAGTGCATCAGGCATGGCACGTCATACGCCCCTGCGACAGTAGCGACTTTCTTGACAGGTAGCACTCCACCCGCCGCTGGGGTGTCTGGCATCAGCATATCAGCGACCTCGTTGGCGAGCAGGTTCACAACGGCGTCCGCAGTGCTAACGCCCGTGTTCACCAAGATTCCCATGCCGATTTCCGTCCGGCACCGGATTAGCGCGTCGGGGTACTCGGGCGAGCACGGGTCTTCAAAATAGCGAATCCCAAGGTCTTTCATTTTTCGCATTGTAACTTCTGCCTCTTCGGGGGAATACCCGCTGTTTGCATCTGGGCGGAGTATGGCTTGGTCGCCAACAGCGGCTTGTATCGCCTCGGCTATCTGCAGGTCCTGTTCGGAGTCGTCCCCCGCTTTTGTTTTTAAGAAGCGAAACCCCCACCGCTCCATGTACTCGCGGGCGGTTGCCGCGGACTCCGATGGGGCCTTGAGTCCCATGCAGGCGCAGAAGTCCACTTCCTCCCGCACCACACCGCCGAGCAGTTTACAGACCGGCAAATCCGCTCCCTTGCCCATGGCATCCCAAAGTGCCATCTCAATACCAGACATCGGGCCTTTGCTGATGCCCCCTGCTTCCAGCGCTGCGATGGCCCCTTCGATATTGGCCACATCTTTGCCCGCCAGAATTGCGTTTGGGTCCGTTTCGAACCTGCCCGTTCCTTCGCCCCAACCCACTACATCCGCGTCTGTTTCTATTTTCACAATGAGTCCCGCTGCGCCCAAAGTGCCGCTACCACCACCGCGCCCGACGTAAGGGCCAACGGGAGAAGCGTATGGGATTGTGACGCTGGTTCCTATAATCCGCTTGATCTTCATTTTCGCACCTCGAAATAAGATTTGTGGTTTCCGCTTGGCGTAGCCTAACACCCTTCGTGCCTTGTTGTCAATGTTTGGCTGGTTCCTGTTGACGAGTGTTCGGGGGGCGTTACCTTACGGGAAGACTTCACGGGTGCATCGAACGCAGCGCAAAACCAACCTTCTACGGAGGTCGATCCGCCGGTAATGATGATCTCGGAAAAAGACAAAGAGACGTACGCCGAGCAAGGGTTTCTCGTTCTGCGTCAAGCCTTTACTCAAACTCGCATCGCGACACTGCTCGAAGGGATCGAACGCCTGATCGACAAGGGGCTTGCGGGAGAGTGCGAGATAGGCTGGATTGACCGCGAGCGCCGTCTGCCGTCCCGCACTGGCCACCTGCTCAACCCCGATAAGTACCACCCTGCCTTCGCCGATTGGATCGACGCGGATCTCGCACCCCATCTCGAAGCCCTCGTCTCCGGCCCGAGAGTGCGTCACAGCCTGTTCGGCATGCTCGCCAGCGGCGGCGAGAAGCCCTACACCCAGAATTGGCACCGCGACCTCTGCAAACCGGGCGACGAGGAAGAAACCGCGTACCTGCGCCGACACGAGGGCACCTTCGTACAGTTCAACGCCCCGCTCGTTTCCGGAGACCGCTTCCTCAATATCGTCCCCGGGAGTCACCTGCGAGCGTCGACTGCCGCGGAAATCGAAGCGTCCCGCAACGAATCGGGAGACATGCCCAACGCCCACGTCGTCGAACTGGAACCGGGCGACATCGCCTACTACAACGCCAACCTCTGGCACCGAGGCTGGAACCCAGAGGGACGCAAGCGCTGGACCATGCACTGCGCCTTCTGGAGCGCTGGGACGAAGGTGATGACGCACGAGTACGGACAGCGCGAACAACTGACCCAACAGGGGCATCTAGAGCAAATGCCCCCCATTACGCGGCAGTACATACAGAGCTACCTCGACAACTATCCCGAGGCAGACCCGCCCTCCATGTTCGACCTGTAGCCATAGCTTGATCGTCCAACCAGGTCTTGCTTCGTCCGCGATGAGTTCGGGATTTGGTTCTATGTAGGCCCCTCCTGTGGCGGCGCTTCCGTTCCTTTGGCTTTCAAATGGTGTTTGATATGAACGTCTCTCTGGTTGTCGGTCTTCCTGATACTTTGCGTTGCGTCAACGTTAACTGAGTAACCCAACCCCACCATCTCAGCTTCATCGAGAATCACTCTCGCCGCCTTCGCCAACGCAAATGCTCTTTCCGTGTCGATCATCGCGCTCATGCCGCGTCCGCCAACGTTCGCCTCGAAGTATCTCCACTTGTTGAAGGTGTGACGTCCATTCCTGAGCACTTCTTTAACTTCGGTGAAGTCGGCTTCGATCCGCACTCTACTGTCTAAGGGTAAGTCGCGGTACAATCGGAATAGGTCGTGGCTCTTCCTAGCTTCATCCTTCCGGGTCAAGCGTATGGCTTTCATCGCCAACTCGCACGCAAAGGCGGCCATCATTGCAACCGTCATCGTGGAACCCATCCTCTTCATCAGTTCGTATTCGTGGGTCTTGGAATGTTCGCCTAGCTCTTTCTCAGACAGGTAAATCGTTGCACTACCATCGTCGTTCACATCAAAGTCCGAGAAACGGGCTACGGACATCTCTCTCGGTAGCCGCTCTACTCCCGACATCAAGACTCTAGCCTGCAGAAAGAAGAATCCCGCCGACCCGGCTGGAAAGTCACTTCGAGTCAGCCATCCGTCCTTGTTTCCCTCGGACGCCTGTACCTCGACACGTTGAAGAAACTCCTCACGTGTTTGACGATCCATGTGATGGAAGACCTTTTGGACGAACGTTGAGTCATCGCTGTACTTAGGGGCGTGTCCCCAGCCCATATTCAACATATTTAATCCACTCTCTTTTGACATTCGCTCATATTCGTCCTTGGCGTCGTCCCCTTCCAGGAGCAAACCGCATACGCGACACCGAATTCCCGTCAGTAAGTGCTCATCATCTTTCCTACCGATTAGCCCTCCCCAGCAGCGCTTGCACCGCCCCTTCAACCTAGCTCTCCTTTCGTTTCCAGGCCTAAAACTCCCTAAATTCATCCACATATCATCCAAGTCCCAGTTCCATTCGATCTTTATCGGTCCGAGGGGCCTCGGCGCGTCAGTCTGCTCACTGGAGTCCTTATCCATCATTGTTGCTTCCTTTCCTAATTCGGTTGAATGTTGGCTTACTCGCCCTGCCTAGTTGTACCGGCAGATGTTGATCAGCGCTTGGCTCGGCTGCTGCGAGCCCTATCGAAAAACAGGGAGCCTACCCTGCCCTTCGGGTGCGTTCAGCACCTTGAGAGAAGCCCCCAAAAGCTCCTTATTTTACCTACACGCTATAAAAATTGATGCGGCAGATTTTGTTTGCAAACCCGATGCAGTAGTGATATGCGATACTGTGATGGCATAAGAAGCTGTCTGAAAACTAGGGTTTCGGTCTCTCACTCGGCTCAAAGTATCTAGGACCGAGGGCGTTTCGCCCTATGAAAAACGCTTGGCACCAGGGCCGGTCGACAGCCCGAAAAGCAGCCCGAGGGGAGTCTTCAGACGGCTTCTAAGAGGCTTCGGCATTTTAGTATTATTATTTTGCACGGTGAAACGGAGATAGACGGCAATGAGTGCAAAATACGAATGGATCTGCGTCACTGAGAGCGCGGCCTTCGCGGCGCGCGATGGTGCTGGCGCACTGGTGTTCCAAGATAAAATGTGGCTACTGGGCGGCTGGAATCCCGGCGATAAAGTCCACTTCCCGCTGATCTGCAACAGCGAGGTCTGGTCGTCGGTCGATGGCACCTCCTGGACGCTTGAGAATCCCCAAGCGCCCTGGGAAGGAAGGCATACAGCCGGATATGTGGTGCACAACGACCGGATGTGGATCGTGGGCGGCGATTGCAATCAAGGCCATTATCAGAACGATGTCTGGAGCAGTGCGGACGGTATTCATTGGGCTCTAGCTAATGATCACGTGCCGTGGGCTCCCCGAGTGCTTCATTATACCCTGGCCTTCGACGGCAGAATCTGGGTTATGGGTGGGCAAACCATTCCCAATTTTGCCGACGCTGACGAGGTCTTCCACAACGACGTGTGGAGTTCGGAAGATGGGGTAAACTGGACCCGAGTTACCGAGAGTGCTCCGTGGGTGCCCAGAGGGATGATCGGCGGAGCCGCTGTGCACGACAACAGGATGTGGATTCTGGGTGGAGGCACATACGATACGCCTGCAACTCCCATGCGCAATTTCTACAATGATGTGTGGAGTTCGGACGACGGGATTAACTGGAAACAGCACACAGCGCACGCCCCGTGGACGCCCAGACAATACCACGAGGTGGCCGCGTTCGATGACCATCTGTGGGTGTTAGAAGGCTACGCGGCAGAGAGCGGTAATCGTCGCGATGTGTGGTATTCACCCGATGGCGTAAACTGGACCGAATTGCCCGATACCCCTTGGGCACCTCGCCATGCCGGGAGCGTGTTCGTGTACGACGGGTCGCTGTGGATGGTGGCGGGGAATAATATGGAGCCAGATGCTTGGAGGCTTACGCGCAGGAAATAGGTGTCTTATGGACCGCAGAATGGAAGAATACCGCGCTCAGGGTTATACCGTATTCGAGGGGCTGTACGACGAAGCCACCATGCAGGCCTGGCGCGCCGAGCAGGATCGGCTACAAACCATCTCCACGAAGGGACCCGGCGTGCAAGAACCGACCACTTGGTTCGGCAATATGCTCGAACGAGCGCCGCAATTGATGTGGCCAGCAGTGGCTCATCCGGCCATTCTCGACTTTGCCGAGCAAGTGGTGGGACCTTTCGTGCAACTCGACAACCTCACCTTAGCCGCCTTTCCCTCCATGGATCCGGAAGAAGCCGCTGGCAAGGTCAGTGCTTGGCACCGAGATCGCTGGGCTCGCATGCCCAACGGCGCGTACGAACGCCCGCTGGCCTTTAATGCTATCTGCTATCTGCAGGACCTGGACGACGAGTACGGCCCACTCAGAGTGCTGCCCGGTTCTCACGTCGAACCCATCGCCTTAGCCGAAGAAGAAATCCGCAAGCCGCACCAAGACGAACTGTTGATCTACATGAAAGCCGGCGATGTGGTTTTGACCCACAATGGCCTGCTGCACTCGGGGACGCCCAATACCTCGGGACGCAAGCGCTACTTCTTCAGTGTGTACTACAATATCTCCTGGCTCAAACACACGGATACGTTCACCGGACCCAACTGCCAACAACTCATCAATTGGGCCCGGAGCCGACAGGACCACCGGGCCCTACGCTTGCTGGGTCAAGACGAGCACTTGCAGAGCCGCGCCAACAGCGGTTTCCAGCAACCCGACGAAGCGCGCTGGCGTCAGTGGGCCCAAGCCGACCAACAAGCAATGGAAGAGGCCACCATGCAAGAATAGTTCGGTTTCGGTCTCCCGTCAAAACGACGGAGGACACGATGTTAGCTTTCAAACTACCTAAACCGAGTGTGACAGCGCGGCGGTTGTCGCCGAAAGCGGGAACGCGGTGGCAGTATAGGAAGGGGAGAGTTGGCTCGTCAGCCAATACCTCTTTATCCTCCTTATTTTGACGAGTACGTTTTAATCGCATTTCGGAAAGCAGCACCACAAAGCCATATCCAAACTAATCGAAAAATACCTATTATGTTTAATCCAACTTCACCCAACAAAAATTCTCTCTCAATGATCGTATACGTACAATTGTCAAGAACATCCTTTAA
This sequence comes from Candidatus Latescibacterota bacterium, assembly GCA_965203175.1. Lineage (GTDB taxonomy): Bacteria > Latescibacterota > UBA2968 > UBA8231 > UBA8231. The sequence goes on from OZ241867.1 coordinate 4,956,221, forward strand.
GCTATCTGCATAAAAAAATATCTTAGCAGGTGTATATGTACAGAAATTCAAATACGTCTCCCAAGATACCTCTCTCATTCCACCAAACCTAGCCCAAATAAGTGGTATAGAATTAATAATGAAATATCCCAAAAGCAACAAGCTAATAGGCCGAATCCAAGACATATAAAAACGAGACGATGTCCAACGCCATCCCAATAAAAGCCAATTTTGTAACCCTCGCCAACTCTTGTACCATTTGCTGTTTTTCACTTCTGCATATTCAACCAATGAAATATAGCTAGCAATAGTATTCTCTTGATCTATATCATTTCTCATATGTGCTAAATTTTTCAACCTAACAAACAGATCCTTCATATAATAAAATTCTCCAACATATGTTCTTACATAACAAGTATCCAGTAATCTCCATCCTATTTTCTCATTGCGATCAAAAGATATACTTAACAAAGTATACTCCTGAACATCATCATATTTCACAACATCACCGTGATGATCAAATTTTCTACGATTAACCATCTGATCCCACTTCAAAACATTCACTTCATTACCACCAATAAAACGACAGCTTATTGGATACCTAAACGGAAAAGGAAAATCTAAATTCAACTCCATAAATCTATTTTCTTTAAATTCCAAAGATATCCACTTTCTTTTGTCAATATCATTACTCTTAATAGTAACATGCGAAAAATTATTTTTTTCAAAAACTACACTGCTGCGACCTGGAAAAGAAAACGAACAATTTCCTGTGCTTCTTGCAAAACTCAATGATTCTCCAATATAAGGATCATCAAATTCAGGAATAAATTTTATACCAGTCTCCCCAATATTACTCTTAAAAAAACGACAACTATCGAAATGTAAACTCGCTGACATATTCGAAACTCCATATCTTATCTCAACCTCATGATTAGAACAACTTTCGTCGCGACTATCAGTGATTTCAATATCAAGATTTTTTATATGGAGAACTACAACATCCCAACCTCTTTCATTATTACTACCACTTGCTAAACTCCATCGAACATACCCTTCTAATACACTTCCCTCACCTGGTATTACTTGCTTACTCAAAATACGGGATAACTCATCACTCAAAGCACGAGACAACTCATCGCAAGGCACCTCTTTTCTTGTCTTAACGGATTCTTGTTCGGACATTCCATAGATCCTTTAAAAAAATTGATAATACTCGTCCTATAACCATATAACCAAAGCGAATTTAAGACATCTCTAGGGCGCGTTTGACCGATCTGGGGTCACGGGCGATTAGGCGCAGGAGCGTGCGGGCCGCCTGATCCGGTTGATAGCGCCCCTGTTCCCAGTCTCGCACCGTCGCCAAAGAAAGCTGAAACGTAGTGGCGAATTCGCGCTGAGTTAAACGCAGGGCCTTGCGGATCGCCTTAGTGTCGGGAACGCGCTCAAATGCTTCGAGCTCCTCATCCGTCAAAGGTGTATTGTCGGGATCGGACAACGCGGCCTTCTCAATATCCTCGTCGCTCATGGCATCGAGACGTTGCGCCTGGGCCTTGCTCAGACGCGGTAGGTTCTTTTCATCCAGCCTAAATTTCGTGGTATTTTCTTCGCTCATGACGCGTTGCTCTCCGGGCAGAGATGATTCGAGTTCGTGAAAAACGTTCTGTAATAGACTACGAGCAACACGCGATCATCGACCATGCCAATGACGCGACGGCGCACTTCCCCCTCGTATTCTATCAGCTCCTCTTCTTCTAATCAGTAGGGATCAAGGAACACTCGCGCGGCGTATTCAAACGGAATCCCATGCTTGGCCAGATTCATCGCCGCTTTGTCCTCATCCCATTCGAATTCCATGAGACTAATATACGGGATTCCCGTAGTTCTATCAATGAAGGCGTGGACTGCCAACCCAGCCCTCGCCGATTACCTTGACGTCGGCGACGAGCACTAACTACTTTCTCTGCTGTACACAGGATTGTCCATGCCCTTCCAAACATGAGACGCGATGTTAGCTTTCAAACCACCGAAACCGAGTGTGACGACGATTCAAACTATACAAGCCCTGATACCGCTTGTGAATCGCTTGTATTTGAAAGGGCTAACGCTGGATGTCGATGCAGAGTCCATTGCTCGGTTGGAGGCCATACGCGGGCATTCTACGGTCTTAGCCCCTAACCATCCGGCGCACGAAGATCCTATGGTTATGTTCCTCTTGTCAAAGCGGTTATCGCAACCGTTCTACTACATGGCAGCTCGGGAAGCCTTCGACAGGGGTAGATTCGGGACTATCCGATGCTATCTGATGCAGCGGTGCGGTGTGTACTCGGTTGTGCGCGGCACTGTAGATAGAGATGCCTTTCGCATGACGCGGGCGCTTTTGTTTAAGGGCGATTGGCCGATTGTCATCTTCGGCGAAGGGGAAATTTCGCGCCAAAATGATACCGTCATGCGCTTTGAGAGAGGCATTGTCCAGATGTGCTTCTGGGCTTTGGACGATATGGAAAAAGCGCAAGTCGGCAAATCGCTCTACGCTGTGCCCGTCGGCATCAAATATCACTATCCACGCGACATGTGGAATTCTATTGATGTTGCTCTCACGAGGTTAGAACGGTATATCCTCCCGCCTGCCGAACAGATGCCAGTAGAGCGCTACGATCGATTGCGCCGCATCGGTGTCGCGATAGTCAGGACACTCGCAGCGGAATATCAGTATAAGATGGACGAAACCGTGTCCCTTGATGTCCATATCGAAAGGCTGAAAGATGCGATCCTGTCCCATGCCGAAGGGATTATGGGCATCCAAACTGAATCCGACATACTCACAAGGACGCGTGCGTTGAAAAACATAGTCGATGCCGAAATTTATAAGGACATTGAGCAGATGACGGAGTACGAGCAGAAAATACACGGAGAGCAGCTCCAGAAATTTCAACAATTCTATCCCGATCTGGAGCGGTTGATCAATTTTATATCAATCTCTGACGGGTATGTTGCTGAAGAACCGTCGCCAGAGCGATTTCTCGATGTGATTCTCCGTCTTGAAAGAGAAGTCTTTGGTAGGTCAGAAATGCGCGGGCCGCGAGTGGCATCCGTCCGCGTCGGCGAACCGAAAGATCTTCGGGAACGTTACGACACCTACAGAACTCAAAAAAGAGAAACAGTAGAACAGATAACCCATGAACTTGAAACATCGGTTCAGAGTTTGGTCGGCGGGTCATCCTAACCTTATGCAGATAGCGCCCCGCCAGTTACCTTGACATCGACGACAAGCGCTAGCTACTTTCCCTCTTGTACATAGAGGATCGTCCATGCCCTTCCAAACCCACTTCGACTTCCGCCATCCCACCCGTATCGTCCACGGCCCCGGGTCTATCGCCTGCTTGGCGGATTGTTTCTCACCGGCCGACAAGGTACTGATCGTCTCCGATCAGGTCTTAGGAGAAATCGGCACCGTGGAAGCCGTCACCGCCGCTCTCGGCAACATCCCCCATGCCGTCTATCTCAAAGACGGTTCGAGCGAGCCGACCCAAGAAGCCGTCGAAGATGGAGTCCAAGCTTACCGACAAGAACGCTGTACCGCCATCATCGGCCTCGGCGGTGGCTCGCCCATGGACGTGGCCAAGATGATCGGCGTCCTCGCATCCAATAACGGACGCATCACCCAGTATCTGGGCAGTGACAAAGTCGCAAACGATCTACCCTATCTCGCCTGCGTTCCCACGACCTACGGCACCGCCAGCGAAGTCACGCCCTTCGCCGTACTGGACAATCCCGCCAGCGGCAACAAAGACCCAGTCATTAGCTGGAAGATTGCGCCCCAACTCGGAGTCCTCGATCCCGATCTGTCGGTCGCCCTGCCCGCCCTCGTCGGCGCAGCTACCGGCATGGACGCCCTAACCCACGCGCTCGAATCCTATATCAACTTAGCGGCCACGCCCCTCACCGAAGGCATCGCGCTGCACGCCATCCGCCTCATCGGCGACAACCTGCGCCTGGCCTGCGCCAACGACCACGCGCTAGCCGCCACCGAAAACATGCTCATCGCCAGCATGCTGGCCGGCGTCGCCTTTTCGCAAACGCGCCTCGGCAATGTCCACGCCATGTCCCACCCGGTCGGTGCCCACTACCACGTGCATCACGGGCTGCTCAACGCCATCTTGCTGCCCTACGTCATGGAGTTCAATTGGTTCGCCTGCCCCGGCAAATTCGCCGCCATTGCCGAAGCACTCGGCGCGCACACTGCCGGATTAGACCAACGCCAAGCCGCGCACGCCGCCATCTCCGCAGTGCGACACATCAACGCCGACTTAGGCATCCCCGTCAAGCTAGGGGATGTCGGCGTCGATACGGCCCGCATCCGCACTATGGCACAAACCGCCATGCAGAGCGGCAACATCTCCGTCAACCCGCGCAAGACCAGCCAGCGCGACCTTGAAGTTCTATTCCAACAAGCCATTTAGGAGGTCCACCATGTCTCTGCCCCGCATGCTCCGCGTCCGCCAGATTTTTTCCGCGCCCACCGTCGAAGACATTCCCGCGGCCGTGCGAGCCGAAGTCCAGCGCCTCGACTTAGGCCCCAAAATCAATCCCGGTGAGACCATCGCCATCTCGGTCGGCAGCCGCGGCATTGCCAACATCGCGCTCGTGATCAAAAGCCTCGTGGACGAGTTCAAGGACCTCGGTCTCCAGCCCTTCCTCGTTCCCGCCATGGGCAGCCACGGCGGCGGCATCGCCGAGGCCCAGCAGGAAATCATTGAAGGCTACGGCGTCACCGAAGAGTACACCGGCGTGCCCATAAAGTCATCTATGGAAACCGTACAGGTAGGTGCAACCGAAGACGGCGTTCCCGTCTTTTTCGACAAATACGCCTTTGAAGCCGATCACGTAGCCGTCGTCGGCCGCGTCAAGCCGCACACTAACTTTGTCGGCGAGATCGAAAGCGGCCTGCACAAGATGATGCTCATCGGCTTGGGCAAGCACAAAGGCGCGGCCCTGTACCACCAAGCCATTGTCCACTACAGCTTCGACCGCATCATCCGCTCGGTCGGCCAAGCCGTCATTGACCAGTGCGGCGTGCTCATGGGGCTGGGCTTAGTCGAAAACCAGTACGACCAAACCGCGCTCATCAAGGGTGTAGGAGCCGACGAGTTCGTGGAACGCGAAAAGGAACTGCTAGTCCTCGCCAAGGAATGGATGCCGCGCCTGCCTTTCGACGAAGTCGATCTGCTCATCGTCGATGCGATCGGCAAAAACATCTCCGGCGCCGGCATGGACACCAACGTCGTCGGCCGCAAGTTCCACGACAACCACGCCGCCGACAAGGAATACCCCAAGGTCACCCGCATCCTAGTCCGCAACCTGACCGAAGAAACCCACGGCAACGCCTCGGGTATCGGCATCGCCGAGTACGCCCACAGGCGCGCCATCGAGGAGATGGACCGCGAGATCACCTACATCAACTGCATGACCGGCAACCACCCCTCGGGCGCACACATCCCGCTCTACTTCGACACGGACCGCATCTGCATTGAAAAGGCCCTGGAGACCGTCGGCCTAGTCGCGCCTGAAAACGCCAAGGTCCTGCGCATCCACAACACCCTAGAGCTAGGCGAGCTCCTCGTCTCGGAAGCCTATCGAGCCGAAGTCGAACAGCGCGAGGACTTGGAAATCATCGCCGAGGCCGAGGGAATGCCCTTCGACGAAAACGGCGATTTGCCGCTTGCGTTCTAAAAGTTGCGTGACTGCAAGTCAAGAGAAAAAATGGACAACGACGTCCAAGACTATCTATTCGACCTCCAAGGTTATCTGGTCTTAAAAAACGCAATCTCGGCGGCAGATTTGCGCGAGATGAACCAGTGGATAGACGATCACGAATCGTATGTACAAGAGCCGTGGTCAACCGATGGTGATCCAAAGAAAAAAGGCCGCTGGATCGGCCACATAGAAACGCACACCTACAATGAAGAAAATGGCGTCAACTTCCAAAGCATCATCGAGGGCGGCCCCGTTTTCGAGAAACTAATAGATCATCCCGCTTGGATTGACTTGGTCAAAAAGTACATTCACTCCTCAGTAAACGGCCTTTCCATCCACGAGAACTTTCTCAACGTCCGCGGTCCGGGTGGTTACCTCCACATCCACTGCGGTGGCCATGTTCCGCTCAGTTATCTGACATTTCGCCAGAACAACACTGGAGAATGGCTGGTCGGACAGATTAACGTATTGATGGCCCTCAACGACATCGGCGAGGGCGATGGCCCACCCGTCCTAATTCCGGGCAGCCACAAGTGCACCGAAATCCACCCTCGGCTAGAGGTAGATGGCCGAGGCCTGATTTACGACGACGTGAGCGGCAAACCCGCCGGAACAGCCATCGCCATGCAAGAAATGTATCTAAAGGCGGGAGACGTTTTGTTATTCACCGATGCGATAACACACGGCTCGGCGGAACGCACCAATCCCGGCTATCGGCGAACGATTGTTTACCGCTATTCCCCAAAATACGTGCGCGAGCGACTCAACTATCAAATTTCAGAAGAACTGTTACAACGTTTGACTCCAGAAAGACGGGCCATTATTGTGCCCAATGCACCGCGGCGACCTCCATCCGCGTAGCGTGCAAGCTGCCAATTAGTAAACCACCGCTACACACGCCATCCGCTCCTCGCGCTGCCGATCCGTCTCCACCGCCACCCGGACCAAATACAAACCCGGCCCCACCAACCGGCCCGATCGATCGCGGCCATCCCATAGCACCGCATGGCGACCCGCCTCCTGTCCACTTGGACCGGTGCGCCATAAACAACGACCGCGCAGATCGAACACCTCCACTGACACTTCGGACGCATCCAACACCTTCAGCAGCGTATAGCCGATCCGCACCTCGTCGTTCACCGCGTCTCCCTGCGGCGTAAAAGCATTCGGCTCTACTTCCATTGCGGCCAATACCGACCCCTGCGCTGTGGCCACGATCCGCAACTGATTAGTTCCCATTTCCTCGCTCACATCCCCGGCCACTACCAACTGGGGAAAACCCGCTTGGCCGCGCGCAAAGACCTCGGCGGCAATTTCTCCGGCCGCGTTGTAGAGTGCCGTCTCCAGCCGCAACCGCAGCCGCTTGACACCGTCCCCCTGGATCGGTTGCGGCAAGTACACCACAAAACCTCCGGCCTCGTCCACGACGCTATCGGGCGTGACAGCTTCCCAAGGCGCACCCATCTCCAATCCACGCAACATCCCCTCGGCCGGCGTAAGAACCCGCACGGCATCAAAGCCTGCCTGCGCATCCTCGGTAAAACGCGCCCCAATGTCGCAGACCAGATCGACGAGATCTCCAGCGTGTACCTCGGCAACAGTTCCCTCGGGGTGCAGATCTCCGACTGCGGCCACTTCGCCTAGCACGCGTTCGGCCAACAGCGGCGCAAACTCCAACGCCAGCGAGTCGAGACGGGTAAATTCCCACAAACGCTCGGTCTCAAAGCGCACTTGGACTTGGACGAAGCGCCCCGGTGGTACCCGTGGACGGTCTCCACCCTCGCGCAGCGGAGCCGTCCAAAAACTCCAGTTGTCCGTATCGTCTATGATCGGCCCCTGCCAGCCGAGGGCTAGTGGGTCACTAGTGAATCGGCGCACCTTCAGAAACTCGTACTCAGAAAGCGGCACTTCTATCGCCTGCCCCAAATCGTCGAAGGTGTAATAGATCGTGGGCGTGTCGTCTCGGCCACTCTTGATCGCGACCTTGACCGCAGCCGGTGCCTGCGGGGCTGGCACCAGTTCGCCCGCTTCGCGCCGCCAAGTACTCGTCCTAAACGACACCCGGCCCACATTGGCCACCTGCTCTAAGTCTATGACCCGCGATTCCCAGCGCGCCCGAGGGACAAAACCGCGACCGTAAACCTCCATTTCCGCGATGGCAAAGCGAGAGTAGAAACCAGAGCCGAGCGGCGGCCCGGCCTGCGGGGACGAACCGAGTGTCATGTCGGCCTCGCCGTCAGGGAAGGGCCGGAAGCGAAAAAAGCGCAGATAGCTCAGCGGAAATTCCACCTCAATAATCGGATCGAAATTTTGCTCCTCATCGGCCAAGACGATATCCAGCGGCGCGACCGATTTGGCAAATCCGGCGATGGGGAACACCTGACCGAGATAGGTGTACGAAGAGAGGAATTTCGGCTCTTGCGTATTGACCAGTTGCTCATCGTTGCTGGCCGTCAGCGCATAGCCTTCAAAGGCCCAGAAGGGACGATAGGGTATCTGAGTTCCCGGATCCACCCCCTCCGGCGGTACGACCACAAAGCGCTCCGCTGGTATCTGGAGTCCCATATCGAGCGTAAAAAAGACCTCTCCAGCCGGCATGATGACAGCGACAAAAGCGGTACTAATGTCGCCGTCTATGAACTTCATGAAGTTTTGAAACTGCAACCCCCGCGATGATGTGCCCGTGCCCTGCCATATCCGGGGCATGTCGGAACGCCAGAGCGGATCAACGGGCCGCCGATAGAGCGAGCGCTCCCAGTAGGGCAATTGGGTGATTACATTCTCGTCGGGCCTTAATTCCAGCGGCTGCAGCGCTGGGGTCGCATCCTCCACCATCAGATCCAACAACGTCCATTCCGACCACGGCGCGCCGCCGGTGCCGCCAAAGTGCAATGTGGACACTTCGGCCGCGACTTCAACGGATGATCCCAGCAATCCTATTATGGCCAAGCGGCGCCACAAGCCCATACACTTGCCTCCGGCAAATCGACGCTGCGCTGTGTCGATAATAACGATTTTGCCGCGTAGTCGTCCACGCGAAGCGCAAGCACTGGACAAGAAGCAGACAGCCCGGTTTCTTTAATTCGCAAGCAATGTCCACCTAACCCACAAAGCCCTGATCATGACTACCGAACACATCGGCATGACCCGCGACGCCATCGACACCCCTGTCCTCTTGGTCGATCTCGACGCGCTCGAATACAACATTGACCTACTCGCCGAGCACTTCCAAGCCGCGGGCAAAAATCTCCGGCCGCACACTAAGTCGCACAAAACCCCGGCCATCGCCCACCTCCAACTCACGGCTGGCGCGCAGGGGATCACCTGCGCCAAGGTCGGAGAGGCCGAGGTCATGGCCGACGCCGGCATCCAAGACGTTCTCATTGCCAACGAAGTCGTCGGCCGCCGCAAAATCGAGCGCCTCATGGCGCTGGCCGCTCGTTGCGACATCATGGTCGCGGTCGATGACCCGCAAAACCTCGCCGACCTCAACGAGGCCGCCCAAGCCTACAAGGTCAGCCCCCGCGTACTAGTGGAGGTCAACATCGGCCACAACCGCTGCGGCGTCGCGCCCGCCACCGTCGTCGGTCTCGCCCGCTCAGCAGCCCAAGCACCGCACCTGCGCTTCTGCGGTCTGATGGGCTACGAAGGCCACATCATCGACCTCGAAGATAAAGACGCCCGCGACGACGGTGCCCGCACCTGCCTACAGCGCCTCGTCGATGCTCGCGACGACGTAGAGCGCGCCGGCCTCGACTGTCTAATTTGCAGCGCCTCGGGCACGGGCGATTACTACATCAGCACTTCCTTCGACGGCATCACCGAGGTCCAAGCTGGCTCGTACGCGCTGATGGACGCGGCGTACGCCAAGCTAAGCTTGGGCTTCAAAAACGCCCTCAGCGTGCTGACCACCGTTACCAGCCGCCCTGCGCCCGAGCAGGTCATCACCGATGCCGGCCTCAAGAGCCTGACGCCCGAGCACGGCTTCCCCCTCGTCAAAGATCGCCCCGACTTGGAATGCCATGCCCTCTCCGAAGAGCACGGCCGCCTCAAGACCGTAGCCGGCTCCTGCACCGACCTCCATCCCGGCGACCTGCTCGAATTTATCCCCGGCCACGGCTGCACCACTGTCAACCTCCACGACCACCTCTACGCGCTGCGCGCCAATCGACTGGAGGCGATTTGGGAGATCGCCGGTCGCGGCAAAGTCCGCTGACTGCCAAAGTTTCGCCATGCCCTCCTCGTCGCTGCCATTAACGGGCACCTGTTGAAAGCAGCGCTTTGATCCGGCCCCACGACTGGGACTCGACGCTCGTCGAAGCAGCAGAAGGGGAAACCGGTTGCCAAGCAGGATAATCTCCGCCCAAGCCGTCGGTCAGATTGACCAAGTTGCTCCCGTCTATATCAACAACCCAAACCTCCTGGTCCCCCTGCTCGTTAGCGCCAGAGAAGGCAATTCTCATGCTGTCGGGCGACCAAGTAGGCTCAGGGGTGGCCGGTATAAACTGGCCGGGTTCAAGTTCAGCTTGTTGATAGGGTAGATCAGGAAGAGGAATCACCCGGAAATCTATCCGGTTCAGGAGATCTTCTATCGGCTCAGAAGGCTGCGGGACCTCACCGGGAGCGAAGATAGCTAGATATAGGTAGGCATCGCCCTCAGAGTCCTGCAATACGACATCTGCTAGTTTGGTTCCGTCTGGAGAAAGACCGCGATTATCGAGGGAACCTTTGACTATCCAAGCCGCTTCCCTCCAATCCATAAGTGAGGATCCACTGCCGTCCAGCGCCACAACGAACACTTCAGGGTTCCCTATGCGGTGCTTTATGAAGTAAATGAGACTTCCGTCTTCAGCCCAAACAAAATCCTCCGCATTTCCATATCCGGGATTTGTTAGAGATCCCATCTGTTGCGGATTGCCGCCGTCGGCGTCCATCACCCAGACGTCACCAATGGAATAATCGACCCCGACGGAAACGGGATCTTTACTAAAGGCGAGATAGGCGATCTTCGTGCCATCTGGAGACCAAGCAGGGTTAACGCAACGCCCATGCCGACCTTGGGTTAAATTGACGGGATCGCTACCATCCGCATTCATAATCCACACGTCACCGGCCCCCTCGCGCCACGAAGCAAATGCGATTTTACCGTCGGCTTGCCCCCAGCCAGCGACGGCCAGCCCCAGCGTTGCCAAGCAGACGAGCAGTAGGGATCGATAGGTCATAACGTAACTCCTTTCATGGATTAATCGGTTTTTTCCTTTTTAATATATAGAAAAACCTCTGACTACTCATCATCTATCCACGCCTGTAAGCCCCAGCTTTCCAACGACCTCTGTATAGAAGGAGCGAGTTGCTGGAAGCGCAAAGTCAGGCCCAGTTGCCCCAAACCGATTACGTCGCGTTCAAGCAATGGACTGATGCTCCGCACTTCGTTAGCCACTATACAGACCTCCCTTACCCCCTCCCCGACATACGATTCCATGCAGTCGTGCAGGATATCGAACTCCGTCTTATTGATATACCCCATGAGTTCGATGGTTAAGGTTCGACCGCAGCGATTCAATGTGTTAATACGCACCATGCTGATGCCTCTAATCTCAGCCCGCAGCGGTTCTTCATGGGAGCTTAGTCGTCTTCTTGGCTTCTACCTGTCCGTCCACCTCGACCCGATAGAGATACACCCCGGCGGCCACGGCCTTGCCCGCCTCGTCGCGGCCATCCCAAGAAAAACGATGGCTGCCCGCCCCAAGCGGCCCCTGCCACAACTGCCGCACCCGACGACCCAACACATCATACACCGTCAACGACATCTGCGCCGCGTCTGTCGCCAAATCAAGGGGGAGCACGACTGCCGGATTGAACGGATTGGGATAGCTGTCGCCCAGCCGATACTGGACCGGCCGCGCTGCCGTCGACGTCATCACCGCGGTCGCTGGCGCTCCCACCGAACTCTTGAGCACCTGCACGCCGCCCAAGACGCTATTTAACACCACCAAGTCCACATCGCCGTCGCCATCCACATCCCCCGGTAGCACCTGTACCCCCTCGCCGACCAAACGATGCTGCTCCACCTCCTTAGTCGGATTCGCACCCCCACCCCATTCTACGAACACTCCAAAGCCCGAGGCGCGGTCCCCGCCGATAAATGCCCAATCCTCTACTCCATCGGCGTTCAGGTCGCGCACTACCACCGGTGAGCGCATAAACAGCCCATCATACAGCACCTTCTCCTCTACACCGCCCCCTAATCGGCTGCTCTGGACGGCAAGGCCCTTGGACCCTTCCCACCTGTTGCGTTCGAGCGGCGTGAGTAGGTCCACCTGCCCGTCGCCATCAAAATCACCCACTTGTAAAAGAGAAAAAAGAATGCCCGCCATATCGGCTGCGAAATCAAAGACTACCTCGCCCACCTCCGGCGCGTCGCCCAAGCGCCCTACCACCCACCTGCCCACCCGGCCTCTCGGTGACCACAGCACGTCCAACTGCCCATCGCCGGTAAAGTCGCCCATCCGCGAGGGAAAATAGTTTTCGGTGACCGCCAACTGGGTGGCCGTCCACCCCTCCTGCTCGACCTCCCAGACCTCTAACGCTCTTTCTTCCTCCACCGTAAAGTCGGTTGTAAACAGTTCGACCCGGCCATCGCCATCCCAATCCACCATATCCACCAGCCCGCGATCATTAATCTGCGTGAGCACCTCCATTTGCAGCTCCGGCCCAATAGACCAGACCGTTATTTCCCAATCTTTTCTTGTCGCGATCTCGTCTTGGCCATCGCCGGTCAAATCGCCGACGTGCAGATAATCGATCCCTTCTCCGATCCTCTTCTCGGTGTGCACCGTTTCAAAGGTCCCCCTCCCATCATTGAGGGCCATGACCCAGATGTTTACAAACGGAGGCGAGTGATAATTCTCCCAAGTGGAGAACAGGTCGAGATCGCCGTCCCCATCTAAGTCCGTCAAGGCGGCAGCGCTCCTTCCTTTTAAGAAGGCGTCTAGTTCCGATATCAGGGGAGAGAAGACTGGGGGGGCGAAAAGTCCGGCTCCCTCAAAGCGGAAATACGCTACCGACGGCGGGACTAATTCCCCCGCTAACAGCTCTTCCTCGCCGGTCAACTCGATCCAGTCGATCTCAAACCACCCGACTAGCTCGTCCACCGGCCGGGACGCCCCCATCTCGCCCCACTCCAAGCGAAAATTCAGCCGAATATCTTGTAAAAGCCCCTCCCAAACCTCCCTGTCGTCCGGTGCGATCTCCCCGTCCGATTCGGGCAGTGTGAACTCCACTTCCTGCCATTCGGTGGTATAGACGAAGCCTCTTTGTCCTAAAATCCTAAACCGGCCCCCTAAACCCCAATACTCTGGATCATGACCCGGCTTCGTGAGGTTGTGCTCATTGGTCCAAGCCAGAGAAAAGGAACCGACCGTAGGACCATGATGGACCGTGCGGACCCGAGCCCGGACCCGGTCGAACAGGCCCGAATCATGGCCTATGATAGGCGAAATTACTTCGACACTCGGGCTAGGAAGCGCATCTCCGGCCATCGAGGGCGATACATCAATCGTCCATACGCCGTCTTCGACTACCCCCGGAAACAGGTTAAATTCAAACGTGCCGCCCCATCCATTGCCTGTTTTGGCGGCCCATCCTTGCGTCGTCCCATCCTCGAAATCCCACGTCATCGCCTCGGCGAAACTGCTCCACAGCACAACGCATGCAATGCTAGCGAACCTCAACATGACATTACCTCCATATTCCCCGCGATAGTCGCGGCGTGTGGTGATTGTGAGAGCTTGGACGACTCCCTCACAGGTTTTCCTCGATTTTCGCCACAACCTCATCAACGTCAAATACTCTCAAACGATCCTCCACAATCAGCCCTTGGGAATCCACCAGATAATACCGAGGAATGCCGCTCACATTATAGGCTTGCGCGACTTGCTCCGAGCGCACATGGACGCCTTTGATCTCGTGTTTGGCAATGGCCTGTTTCCAGGCTGCTTCATTCGCGTCTAACGAGATATTGAGGAAGACGACCGGCTGAGCGGCCACTTGCTCTTTGATCTTGCGGAGAGTCCCCAAATCGGCGATGCACGGTCCGCACCAACTCGCCCAGAAGTCCAGCAAGACCACTTTGCCTTTGAACTGGCTCAGCGATACAGATTGGCCATCGAGGTCATGGAGGGTGAAATCGGGCGCGGGTTGCCCCGGTTTCAGCATCGAGAGCTTGTTCAGTTCCGCTTGGAGAGCCTCGGTGTATTCGGGGAAGGGGTTGCTCTCTACAAAGGACCGCCAGCGGGCATCCACAAAGGCTTCGTTGTCGAAGCTAATTCCAAGCATCAAGTCTCTGGCCAGAGACCAATAGAGCACTCGCCCTTGCAGTCTTTGCTGGGCTAGGTCGTATCGTTCTGGAGTCCTGCGAAAAATTGGAAAACTCGGTCCGGCAAAGATGGAGTCGAGTTGGGCTTGGACGGCCTCCGATAGACCCAAGGCCGCTAAATCAATCCTCTCGGACAGTTTGGGCGGTGGACTGTTTTGGTACGCGAAGTACATGGAGTCGAGTTGGGCTTGGACGGCCTCCGATAACTCCAAATCCGACAAGTCAATCCATGCCGACAGCGGGCGATTATTTACGTATTCGTACCACTCTCTATTTTTTGCCAGTGGCAAATGGAAGGTCAACTTCCCGTCCGTCGTATCGATCCTCGTGGTATCTTCCATGCCGAAGGTCATGTGATGATCCTCATAAGAGTCGAGTTCGGCTAAGGCGGCTGGCGATAACTCCAAACCCAACCAAGCGGCCTTTTCGGACGCACTGATCTCTTTGTGGTTTTCGTACATGGAGTCGAGGCGGGCGTAGGCACTCTCCGCTAATCCCAGCCCCGCCAGATCAATCATCTGCGATAGTTTAGGGTGGGCGTGGGGTTGGATGTCCGCGTTGTACATGGAGTCGAGGCGGACGTGGACAGCGGGCGACAAACCCAACCCCGACAGCTTGTACCTATCGGCAAGCCTAGATGGCCTGTCCTCCTCCGCGTTATCCACCTCCAAGTCTAGCGCGTTCACCACAAACCAGCGATACTCCTGCACGCCAATAGCCTTTTCATTTATCAAGGGGATTTCTTGCAGGAAATCGTAGTAGTCCGGAGGAACTTCTCTTCTCTCGGAGGGTTTGACGTGGAATCGGCGCATCCAATGGCCGTCTCTAAACGCAAACATCGGATAGGAAATCATCAGATCGGCCCACTTGTAGTTGAAAAAGGCCGTCATATAGTCGATGAATCCCGGAGAAAGCGCGTATTGCTCGCGCCCCTCGGCTAGCAAGGCAAATTCATCCTGCCGCCGCTGTTTGACTTGGCGCGTAAACGCCTCGGGCTCCAGCCCATTGTCTGGGTCGAAGGCATTGTGTTGCGGCCAGAACTCCGCTAAAAAGCGATTGTTATCCGCTCCCCGGCCGCTAAAAGCCAGGGTATAGGCGGGCGGGGCCTCCTCTTCGGCCGTGTCCAAACTGTCAGATTCCACTGCCGCCGCAGAATCGGTCTCCGTCACCTCGGCGAAGGCTACGACCGCGTGTAGGCTGTCGCCGGGTTCGACAAAGAAGGGGATGCGGAAGTATCGCTCACCTCTGTAATACCCGGTGACGAAAGTTCCTTTGGCAATGTTCAAGTGCAGGGCAAAGCGGTTTTGCTCGTCCAAGACGATGTGGTGTTCGGACGGTCCGGGAGCGAGTAGGGGTTCGTGGTGGAACGCGACATCCCGCGACGGAGGGTTGTGGACTTCGCCGGTGACGATTGCGGCGCGTGATGATTGGGCTAGCCCTACACTCGCTGTACTGAGCAGGGCGACGAGGATGCGAAGGTATCGATTCATTGGTCTTTTCCTTTCTAATGGTCTGTGAAAGACCTCCTCCCTCATGGGAGTCTGGTCGTCTTCTTGGCTTCTATCTGTCCGTCCACTTCGACCTTGTAGATATACACCCCGGCGGCTACCCCCTTGCCCACCTCGTCGCGGCCATCCCAAGTAAAACGATGCGCACCCGCTCCGAGTGCCCCTTGCCACAACTGCCGCACCCGCCGTCCCAACACATCGTACACGGTCAACGACACCCCCGCCGCGTCCATCGCCAAATCAAGGGGGATCACTACAGCCGGATTGAACGGATTGGGATAGCTGTCGCCGAGCTGATATTCCGCCGGTCGAACTATCGTCGGCGTCTGCACTGCTGTCGGCTGCCCGCCCAGCGAACTTTTGAGCACATGCACCCCACCCAACAGCGGATCTAACACGACCAAGTCGAGATCGCCGTCGCTATCGACATCCCCGGAGAGCACTTCTACCCCATGGCCCTCTAGGCGATGCCTTTCCACGGCTCGCGTTGGATTCACGCCTCCGCCCCATTCGACAAATACCCCAAAGCCCGAGGCGCGGTCCCCACCGACAAACACCCAATCCTCTACCCCGTCGGCGTCCAAGTCGCGCACCATCACCGGCGAGCGCAGAAATAGCCGCTCGTCGTATAGTACTTCCTCTTCTACTACGCCCCCGGCTCCTCCTAGCTGTACGACCAAGCCCTTGAGGCCTTCGTATTGGACGCGGACGAGCGGCGTGAGCATATCTACTTGCCCATCGCCATCGAAATCGCCTACTCCTAACACCTCCTTCTCCGCATCGAATTCAAATATCTCACCTCTTTGAAGCTCGTCGCCCAAGGCCCCCACGATCCGCGTGTTCGCCTGCCCGTGGATCGGTAGCCACAGCACTTCCAGCATTCCATCACCCGTAAAGTCGCCGATCTGAGCGACCACATGGTTTTCAGCGGTAGCCACCTCGGAAGCGGTCCACATCCCGTTCTCTATATCCCAGACATCTAACGTGCTTCCTTCTAACGTAGCATGCCCTACAAACAACTCGACATCGCCATCGCCATCCCAATCCGCCATATCCCTCAACCAACGATCATCTATCTCGGTGAGCACTTCCAGTTGGAGGTCCGACTCAATGGACCAAACCTCGATCACGGCAATGATACGCCTATTCCCATGTTCATCCTGCGTCACCTTGGCGAGTCGATACATCACTATTTCGTCCTTGCCATCGCCGGTCAAATCGCCGGCAAGCATCTCTATCGTCCCAGGATGGCCGACCTCCTCTGTGAGCACGGCCTCAAAGGTACCCTCGCCGTTATTGAGGGCCATGGTCCAGCCGCTTTCTTCTGTAACACTATCCCAAACACTATCCCAAGAGGCAAAAAGGTCTGCGTCGCCATCGCCATCCAAGTCCGTCAAGATGCCGGCCCTCTCTCCATAAGCTCCTACTCCCGGCGTAATCGGATAGAAAACCGGCGGGGCAAAAAATCCAGTCCCATCAAAGCGAAAGTACTCTACGTGCGGCGGGGGGAGTTCACCCTGTAGGAATTCTTCAACGCCGCTCAACTCAATCCAGTCAATCTCAATCTCCCCAACCACATCGTCCTCGTTCCGATCTAGGATAAAATTCAGCCGAATATCCCTTAATAGACCCTCCCACATGACCTCGTCTTGGCCGATAAATGAAAACTCTATTTCCTGCCACTCAGTGGTGTAAACGAAATCTGTTTGTCCTGAAAGCTCAAATCGACTTTTGAACCGATTATCTGGGTCCTCACCCGGAGATATAAGGTTGTGCTCATTGGTCCAGGTGAGCCAAAAGGAACCGACCGTAGAGCTGTGATGTACGGTGCGGAATCGGATCCAGATCTGGTCGAACAGATGCGAATCGTGCCCTATGGTGGGAGAAATCAATTTGACATTCGGCTTAGACCAATGCCCGGTGACTGAGGACGAGACATCGATCTTCCACACGCCGTCTGCGACTATACCGGGAAAAACGTCAAATTCACGCGGCCCACCCAATGTAAGAGTTTCTTTAGCGACCCATCCTTGCGTCATCCCATCGTCGAACTCCCAAACGATCGCCTCGGCGAGGCTAGGCCACAGCGCAATCCACACAACAACGGCCAGCTTCAGCATGACAGCACCTCCATACCGAACTCCGCAGGACGACTTCCTCACAGATTCTCCTCGATTTTGGCCACAACCTCATCATCCCGTTGGGGTTTGGGAAGGACCGTGCGGTGCACGGTTTGAGAAGACATATGCACATTCCGTGCCAGATACTACGCCTCGAACAAAAAAACCCTTTAGGATCAACCTAAAGGGTTATAAAAAAGACACTTAAAATAATGTTGGGAGAGCTTTCCCGGTGCGCAGCCTCAGCCGTCAGCCCAAAACTTCCCACGACTTTCCGTGGACCGCGCACGACTTTTCGTGTTTTTCCACGACTTTTCGTGTTGACCGCCTACGACTTCTCCGGTCAGTTCTTAAGACTCAGAGTATCCTGCGGATTACTTCTTCGGGCGACGCAACCCATACTTCCGCAGGCGATAGCGCAGCTTCTCCGGATTCATGCCCAACAAACGCGCCGCACCCCGCTCCCCATAGATCATCCAGTTAGTCGCTTGCAGCGCCTCCACAAGCTGCTGCTTCTCGTCCAAGCCTTCGCTAGCCGCTGGCGCGGGTGGCACTGCATCTCCAGACCGCCGACCAACCGACGGCAGCAGTAAATCACCAACGCGGATCACCCCGTCCTCGCATAGCAAGACCGCCCTGTTGATCAAGTGCTCCAACTCGCGCACATTCCCCGGCCAAGCATACCCCTGCAAGTGCCCGATCACTCCCTCGTCTAGCGTTGGCGCTGGACGCCGCAGATGCTGGGCATACCGCTCGGCAAAATGTGCCGCCAAAGCCGGGATATCCTCTTGCCGCTGCCGCAACGGCGGAAGCTCTAGCGTAAAAACGCTCAGGCGGTAGAACAGGTCTTCGCGGAACGTGCCTTCCTGGATCGCCTGTCGCAAGTCGCGGTTCGTCGCCGCAATGACCCGCACGTCCACGCGCACAGGCTGCTCGCCACCGACGCGGGTCAGGGCATTCTCCTCCAAGATGTGCAGCAGCACCCGCTGAGACTCCAACGGCAAATCGCCGATCTCGTCCAGAAAGAGGGTGCCGCCATTGGCCAGTTCAAAGCGGCCAAGCTGACGGCTCGCCGCCCCGGTAAAGGCCCCCTTCTCGTGGCCGAATAACTCGCTTTCGACCAATCCGGCTGGCAACGCCCCGCAATTGACTTGGATAAAGGGCCGCTTGCGGCGAGTGCTTGTCTCGTGGATGGTCTGCGCCAATAAGCCCTTGCCCGTGCCCGTCTCGCCCAGTACCAACACCGTCATTGCCGTCTCGGCGACGCGCACGGTCTGCTCCATCACTTGCCGCATAGCCCAACTCTGACTGTGCACCACGTGGTCGGTCGCGCGCAATACGCTTTCAAGAGCGTGGATGCGTTCGGTTTTGGCGTCGGGGAGAATTTGAATCTCTAGGCTGGCGACCTCCGACAGCAAACCATCGCGGTCCATCGTCCTCACCTCAAAGTGGTACTCGCCCACCGACAGGGTACTATACGCGACCGCATCGGCAGCCGTAAACGCGCTCCATTGTTCCGTCGGATCGTGGCCTACCAAGCGATGACTATAGCGCATTTGTCCAGCACCAGTGCGAAAACTGATGCCCTGGAAGTGAATGCGGATCTCAGGCGTGCTCTCTGGGCAGGATACGGCTTCGGGCGCGGCCAAGGGCGTACCGGCCATCACCTCGCGGATGACCAAACACGGCGGCGTGTGTCCCGGCTCGTAGGCGACTAGCCCTGCCCGCGTGCCAAACCACAGCCGGCCGCGACGGTCGCACAGGACGGCTTCGACCATGTTTTCAAGGGCAGATGGCCCCAAGCGGATGCTTTGGAAGGTCTGGCCGTCGTAGCGGAGGACGCCGCCGCCGCTGGTGCCCATCCAGATATGGCCTTGCGAATCGGCTGTCAGCGCCAAGATGCCATTGGCCGACAACCCGAACTGTTCGGCGGTAAAGTGGCGGATCTGCCGAGACGAGAGATCAAGGGTGAAAAGCCCCTTAGCCGTGCCTATCCACAGGGTGTTTTGGTGCTCCCACAAGACGTTGACATAGGCGATGGACTCCGCTACGGCTATATCTGCCGGGCGCAAGTGCCCATCCTCGTAGCAGTAGAGTGATGGTATTAGTCCAACTGAACCGATCCATAGTACACCGTCTCGGTCTCGCAGCAGCACTCCGGCACAGAATACCCCGTCTTTGTCTTGTATCACGGCACTGCATTCACCAAGATAGATAAAGCGATTTTTCTCAATCCAACCGAAGCGGCCCTCGGACGTGCCGACCCAGATACGCCCTTGCCCATCTTCACATAGCCCAGCGATTTCTTCGGGATGGGTCTCTTCGGCCACCGGGATCGCTTGTGGCGTTTGGCCCTCCCACTTGTACACCTTGCCCGCCCCCCCACCACTCCAGACCTGACCTTGGCCATCTACCACCATCGCTTCGACAATTTCCCCTGTCTCGACCAGGTGAACTTGGCCTTCTTCCATGCAGGCCATGCCCGCCATCGTGCCAATCCACATCCGACCCTCATGGTCCTCTCCTAAGTGGCGAATCTCGCGGTCTGGTAGGCCATCGGCTTCCGTGTAGCACCGGATGCTGATTGGATCGCAAAAAATCAATCCGCCGCCCCAAAGCCCGATCCAGATATTGCCCTCGCGGTCCTCGTACGTCAGCCGCGTAGCCGAAAAGTCAATATCCGGCAAGGAAGCAGAAAAGGGATGCCACGCCTGCCCGTCGTGTACCACCACGCCCCGGTGAGTCAGCCAGAGCCAGCCCCTCTCGTCAGCCCGCACGTGCCGCGTCCCGTGATTCACCACCCCCTCGTCGCCCTTGCCCACGTTAATGCACGCAATCTGTTGGTCCCGTGGATCGTAGCGGCCGATTAAGACTTCGGTACCCGTGTAATGGAAACTAATCCACAGGTGGCCGGAGGGATCTTGGGCGAATTTCCAGGGCCATTGGCTCACCCGGTCACCGAAACCCATGCGCCGCCCAGCCAAGCTGATGACGCCTCCCCACGCTGCCAGCCAAGTAGTGCCGCTCGCGTCGGTAGCCATGTCGTACACGCGCCCCAATGGTTGGCCGTCAATATGGGTTATGCACTTTATACAGCGGCCCTCGGCAAACCACGCCACGCCCGCGCTAGTCAGCACCAAAATCGATCCATCCGGCTGAGCTTGCAGGCCCACAATCTCATTGGAAGGCAAACCGTGCTCAGTGGTGTACACCTGAAAGCCGCGCCCGTCATACGCGGCAAGTCCCCCGCCGAACGTGCCGAACAAAAGCCGCCCATCCGCATCCTCGGCAATGGCCATGACCGTCAGATTGGGCAAACCGTCCTTGAGGCCAAACGTATCAAACCGGGCGCTGTCGAACCGGCTGACGCCGCCATCGGCCGTGGCAATCCAGAGAAAGCCCTGGCGGTCTTGGTAGATGTCTTCCACGTGCATCCCGGCTAGCCCATCAAAGACGGTGTATTGGCTGCTCAACACGTGCTCAAAGGATATGTCGCTCATAATCGTCCTTCCGGCGATAGGGAGGTCCCAGTCTTTAATACAGGACCCACCCCTGAGGTACGACTGCCGACATCCTAAATCTGATTCTAGGCTAGGATTGCCTCAAGTTGAATTTCACCAGCAGCGCACGAGAGGACGGAAGGATGCGCAGCTTCAGCCGTCAGCGCAAGGATTCCCACGACTGTGCTGTGTTGGCCGCCTACGACTTTTTCGGGTAGGATTACTTTTGGATTCTGAGCTTGTGGACCGATAAGGAAGGATTAGTGCGGAAGGGCGCGTAGGGGGCGGTGCGGAGCACAATCCGCCCCCTACGGATGAGGCGAGATTAATGAATACCCGTTGAAAGCAGCGATTTGATCCGTCCCCACGACTGGACTTCGACGCTTGTCGCGGTAGCGGAAGGGACGACAGGTTGCCAAATGGGATATTCTCCGCCCAAACCATTGGTCAGATTGACCAAGTTGCTCCCGTCTATATCCACAACCCAAATCTCTCCATCGCCGGTGAAGGAATAAGAAGTGTCAGTGCTGCTGAGAATGGTGTATGAAGTGAAGGCTACCCTCGTGCCGTTGGGTGCCCAAGTGAGGGGAAAACTAGTAAGGATCCAAGAATCGCCGTAATCCCGAAAAAAGAGATCGACAGGTTGACTAGACAGGAGAAGGGCCGGGACCCTGTCTTTACTGGTCCTTTTCCAGTCTTCGCTGTTCATAACGAGGAGAGCTTGTTCATATTCGTCACCACGTAGCAAGACGGTGGAAGCTCGTTTGGTTCCGTCCGGAGAAAAATCACGGCTATCCCGGAAGCGGCGGAGTAGCAAAGCCGCCTCTGTCCATTCCATAATTGAGGAGCCGCTGCCATCCAGTGCCACGGCGAACAGCTCAGAGCGGTCCCACACATGGTAGTAAATACTACTTCCGTCTTCAGACCAAAACAGGTCATCTGCACTGTTAGGGCCTACTTTCTCAATATCGTCTGTTAGCTGCTTTCGATTGCCGCCGTCGGCATCTACTACCCAAATGTACCTACCGGAATAATCGTCTCCAGTGGCCATATAGGCGATCTTCGTGCCATCTGGGGACCAAATCGGACTAGCGCAATACTGTCCTTGGGTTAGGTTCACCGGGTCGCTCCCATCCGCATTCACAATCCACACATCCCGGACCCATATATCTCGGGGATTCTCGTAGTTCTCGCGGTAGGAGAGAAATGCGATTTTGCCATCGGCTTGTCCCCATCCAGCGACGGCCAGCCCCAGCGTTGCCAAGCAGGCGAGCAGTAGGGATCGATAGCTCATAACGTAGCTCCTTTCATAAGGTTATGAATAAGACGGTTAGATGTATGTCATGGGACTGCAAGCAGCGCTTTGATCTGTCCCCACGACTGGACTTCGACGCTCGTCGCAGCCGGGGTCGTCGGCTGCCAAGAGGGTTTGCGTCCACCTAAACCGTTGGTCAAATTGACCAAGTTGCTCCCGTCTATATCAACAACCCAAATCTCATCGCCCCCTTGCTCGCTAGCAGCAGAGAAGGCGATTCTCATGCTATCAGGCGACCAAGTAGTTGGGTCAGACATTCTCTCCCAGCCGGGTTCAAGTTCAGCTTGTTGATAGGGTAGATCGGGAAGGAGGATCTCCGAGAAATCTTCTATCTGTTTAGAAGGCTGCGGCCCCTCACTGGGAGCGTAGCTAACTAGGCGTAGGTAGGCATTGCCCTCGTCGTCCTGCAACACGACTTCTGCTTGTTTGGTTCCGTCTGGAGAACGATTATCGCGGAAACGGCGGGCTATCCCAGCTCCCTCCTTCCAATCCACGGGTGAGGAGCCACTGCCGTCCAACTCCACCGCGAACAGTTCATTGGGGGACCCCCTCCTATAGTAGTAAATGCGACTCCCGTCTTCAGCCCAAAAGATCTCTTCAAATCCGGATTCGGATCCGGGATCTACTAGATATCCCACTTGTTGCGGATTGCCGCCATCGGCGTCCATCACCCAGATGGCACCTTGGGAATAATCGACATAGAGGACCCCATCGGAATCGAAAAGATCGTCAAAGGCGAGATAGGCGATCTTCGTGCCATCTGGAGACCAAGCCGGGCTAACGCACTGCAGATGTCGTCCTGGGGTTAAGTTGACGGGGACGCTCCCATCCGCATTCATAATCCACACGTCAGAACGCCCCTCGTGTCTGGAGAGAAATGCTATTTTACCGTCGGCTTGCCCCCAGCCAGCGACGGCTAGCCCCAGTGTTGCCAAGCAGACGATCATTAGGGAGCGATAGTTCATAACGTGCCTCCTTGCATAAGGTGTATGAATAGAATGTACTACTAACAGTAAATCTATATGCCTGCACATTCCGTGCCAAAAATTCGAGCACCGACAAAAAATCCTTAAGGACTAGTGCGAACCGCCCCTACGGACGAGGCGAGATTGACGGGGAACCCGTTGAAAGCAGCGATTTGATCCGGCCCCACGACTGGGACTCGACGCTCGTAGAGGAAGGAACGACAGGTTGCCAAGCGGGAGAATGTCCACCTAAACCGTTAGTCAATTCGACTAGGTTGCTCCCGTCTATATCAACGGCCCAAATGAAATCGGTGAAATCAGAGAAGGCTATTCTCATGCTGTTGGGTGCCCAAGTATGGAAAAACAGCCATGTGTCGTCGGACACGCACACACCGTCCTGGCCATACCAAGTGCGAAACGAGTCTGGGGACTCGCGCACGCACAGACCACTCTGGTCTAGGTCCGGTAGAGGGATAACCGAAAGCTCGGCTCTGATACGCTGAAGAAAAACCGAGGCATCGACTCCTCTGCTGGTAGGCTCATGAAAAATAGAGAAAACCGAGGGCTCATTTTCTCTAACATCGCTGACGTAGAAGCGGGCGAGGTTCACTTCGTCTCCTTTTTCCCGCAGCACGACAACGGCTTCTTTAGTCCCGTCCGGGGAACGATTGTGGCCGTTGTAGGGCGCCTCTCTCCAGTCCACGGGCGAGGAGCCACTGCCGTCTAGCGCCATGACAAACGTACTAGTACTAGTAGTCCACTCGGTATAGTAAATGCTACTTCCATCTGCAGACCACGAAAGACGTATTCTATCGACTGAATCGTCTGTTAGCTGCTGTGGATTGCCGCCATCGGCATCCATCAACCAAATCTCTCCACCATACTGATCATCGTCAAAAACATCGCTGATATAGGCGATCTTCGCGCCATCCGGGGACCAAGCCGGGCTAATGCAATCCCGTCCTTGGGTTAGATTTACGGGATCGCTCCCATCCGCATTCATAATCCACACGTCACCGTGCCCCTCGCGGTCGGAGATAAATGCTATTTTACTGTCGGCTTGCCCCCAGCCAGCGACGGCCAGCCCCAGCATTGCCAAGCAGACGAGCAGTAGGGATCGATAGCTCATAACGTAGCTCCTTTCACAATATGGATTCATCGGTCTTTCCTTTTTAATAATGCTAAAAAACCTCCCTCCTTATGGGAGCTTGGTCGTCTTTTTCGCTTCCACCTGTCCGTCCACCTCGACCCGATAGATATACACCCCAGCGGCTACTGCCTTCCCCGCCTCATCGCGGCCATTCCAAGCAAGACGATGGCTACCCGCCCCAAGCGGCCCCTGCCACAACTGCCGCACCCGACGACCCAACACATCGTACACCGTCAACGACATCTGCGCCGCGTCTGTTGCCAAATCAAGGGGGATCACGACAGCCGGATTGAACGGATTGGGATAGCTGTCGCCGAGCCGATACTGCGTCGGTCGAACCATCGTCGGCGTCTGCACGGCCGTCGGCTGCCCGCTCAGCGAATTCTTGAGCACATGCACCCCGCCCAGTATCGGATCTAACACCACCAAATCGAGATCGCCGTCGCTATCTATATCCCCGGAGAGCACGTGGGTACCACTTCCCTGCAGACGATGCCGCTCCCCTGCTTGGGTAGGATGGCCCCCCCCACTCCATTCGACAAACACCCCAAAGCCCGACGCGCGGTCTCCACCGATAAACACCCAGTCCTCAACCCCATCGGCGTTTAGATCGCGTACCATCACCGACGAGCGGAGGAACAGCCGATCATCATATAATACCTCTGCGACTTCTAGGCCGCCTCCGGCGCTCTTACTCTTCAAGACCAGCCCCTTACGACCTTCAAATTGATCGTGTGTGAACTCTGTGACGAAATCCATCTGCCCATCGCCGTCAAAATCTACCATTTCTTCGCCCCCCACAATCAGCGTGTTCGGCCACAATATGTCTAGTAATGACCCATCGCCGATAAGGTCGTCGGTCTCCACCTCCTCGTAAGTCCGCACGCCCTGTTCTATATACCATATCTCGCCTTCTTCAAAAGCAATATCTTTTACATATAATTCACCCCGTCCGTCGTCATTCCAATCAACCACAGCCACGAGCCATCTATCCTCGATCTGTACCAGCACCTCGACTTGGAGTGCCGGCCCGATAGACCAAACTTCTATCATCTGCTCTTCTTCCCCATTCCAGCGGGGATATATCACGATTTCGTCTTGACCATCGCCGGTCAAGTCAGCACCTACCACACCTAAGTATGACCTAGCGACCACCGTTGAGTAATCACCTGTGGCCTCTACCTCTATAGGTCCCAGTTCCAACGCACCTTGTCCGTCATTGAGTGCCATCAGCCATCCAGCTTTATCCTCAGGCCACCCTCCGTTGTAATCTTTAAAATAAAAGAAGGCGAAAAGGTCTAGTGCCCCATCGCCATCCAAATCCGTCAAGACACCAGCCACATCACTCGCCTTTTCTCCCCCTATGCCCCGCGCAATCGGATAGAAAACCGGCGGGGCAAAAAGTCCGACCTCATCAAAGCGAAAGTACTCCACGGGTGGAGGAGGCAGGTCTCCCTGTGCGAGCTCTTCCTCACCGGTCAACTCAATCCAGTCAATCTCCAACCATTCGACCGTCTCTGCCGACGGGTCCCCATCATCCAGTGAAAAACTGAGCTGAATATCTTTTAACCAGCCCTCCCAATCGTCTTGACCTGCTAACGAGAACACTACTTCCTTCCACTCAGTGGTATAGACTGGTGCTTCTCGAGAGACGATTCTAAACGGGTATCTAGATAGCTGTTCGAAATCCCGCATGTTGTGCTCGTTGGCCCACTCCATCGTAAAACCACCACTACCAACCGTAGGGCGGTCGGTGCGGAACCGGATGCGGACTTGGTCGAACAGACCCGAATCGTACCCAATGGTAGGAGAAACCAACTCGACAGTCGTCCAAGAGTAGTAACTCTTGGTGACGGAGGGCGCGACCGCAATCCTCCACACGCCATCTTCGACCTCCCCTGGAAACAGGTGCAATTCACGCTTACCACCCCACAAAAAAGCCTCTTTGGCAGACCACCCCTGCGCCGTCCCATCGTCGAACTCCCACGTGATCGCCACGGCAGGACCGCTCCATAGCATCGCGCATACAACAACGGAGAATTTCAACATGACATCACCTCCCAACCTAACGGGTACCCGTTGAAAGCAGCGCTTTGATCCGTCCCCATGACTGGACTTCGACGCTCGTGGCAGTAGCAGAAGGAGAAACTGGTTGCCAAGCGGGACTAGCTCCGTCCAAGCCGTTGGTCAGATTGACCAAGTTACTCCCGTCTATATTAACAACCCAAACTCCCCGGTACCCTTGCTCGTCATTGGCAGTGAAGGCGATTCTCATGCTGTCAGGCGACCAAGTAGGGTCGCGATCCATTCTCTCGTAGCCGGGTTCAAGTTCAGCTTGTTGATAGGGTAGATCAGGAAGGAGAATCTCCGAGAAATCCTCTATCTGGTTGGAAGGATACGGCCCCTCAGTGGGAGCGAAGACAACTAGGCGTAGGTAGGCATTGCCCTCTCCGTCCTGCAACACGACGGTTGCTCGTTTGGTTCCGTCTGGAGAGCGATCGAGGGAACGACGGACTATCCCAGCCGCATCCCTCCAGTCCATAAGTGAGGAGCCACTGCCGTCCAGCGGCACAACGAACAGTTCATAGCGGGGATGCTGCACGTAGTAGTAAATGTTACTTCCGTCTTCAGCCCAAAAAAGCTCCTTAGACATGGTCTCTCCTATACTGGTCTCTGGTAGAGATGCCACTTGTTGCGGATTGCCGCCATCGGCGTCCATCACCCAGATATCGGCAACGGAATAATCGGCCCAGGCGGAATCGGGATCGGCACTAAAGGCGAAATAGGCGATCTTCGTGCCATCTGGAGACCAAGACTGTCTAATGCAATGGGCATGCCGACCTTGGGTTAAGTTGACGGGGGCGCTCCCATCCGCATTCATAATCCACACGTCACCGGCCCCCTCGCGCCACGAAGTAAATGCTATTTTACCGTCGGCTTGCCCCCAGCCAGCGACAGCCAGCCCCAGCGTTGCCAAGCAGACGATTAGTAGGGATCGATAGCTCATAATGTGGCTCCTTGTATAAGGTTGTGAATAGGGTACATATAGGCACATTCCGTGCCAAAAATTCGGCCGCCGACAAAAAAGTTCTTTAGGAATACCCTAAAGGATTGAAAAACATAATACTTAAAATATGAAACGAGTCTTTTTACGATGCGCGGCCTCAGCCCTCGGCATAAGCCTTTCCACGTTTTTTCGTGCAATCTGAACGACTTTCCGTGCAATCTGAACGACTTTCCGTGTTGGCCGCCTACGACTTCTTCGGTCGGCGCAACCCGTACTTCCTCATGCGATAGCGCAGCTTCTCTGGGCTCATCCCCAACAAATGCGCCGCACCCCGCTCGCCGTATATCATCCAGTTAGTCGCTTGCAGAGCCTCCACAAGCTGCTGCTTTTCATCCAAGCCTTCGCCAGCCGCTGGCGCGGGTGGCCCTGCATCTCCAGACCGCCGCGCAACCGACGGCAGCAGCAAATCACCAACGCGTATCACCCCACCCTCGCACAGCAACACCGCCCGATGGATCAGGTGCTCCAACTCGCGCACATTCCCCGGCCAAGCATACCCCTGCAAGTGCGCGACCACCCCCTCGTCTAAGGTCGGTGCCGGACGTCGCAGATGCTGGGCATACCGCTCGGCAAAATGTGCCGCCAAAGCCGGGATATCCTCTTGCCGCTGACGCAGAGGTGGAAGCTCTAGCGTGAAGACACTCAGACGGTAGAACAGGTCTTCGCGGAACGTGCCCTCTTGGATGGCCTGTCGCAAGTCGCGGTTCGTCGCCGCGATGACCCGCACATCCACGCGCACAGGCTGCTCGCCGCCGACGCGGGTCAAGGCATTCTCCTCTAAGATGTGCAGCAGCACCCGCTGAGACTCCAACGGCAAATCGCCGATCTCGTCCAGAAAGAGGGTGCCGCCATCGGCCAGTTCAAAGCGGCCGAGTTGACGGCTCGCCGCCCCGGTAAAAGCCCCCTTCTCGTGGCCGAATAACTCGCTTTCGATCAACCCAGCCGGCAGTGCCCCGCAATTGACTTGGATGAAAGGCCGCTTGCGGCGAGTGCTTGTCTCGTGGATGGTCTGCGCCAATAAGCCCTTGCCCGTGCCGGTCTCGCCCAGCACCAGCACAGTCATCGCCGTCTCAGCGACGAGCACGGTCTGCTCCATCACTTGGCGCATCGCCCAACTCTCGCTATGTACGACGTGGTCGGCCGCACGCAGAAAGTTTTCAAAAGCGTGGATGCGTTCGGTTTTAGCGTCGGGGAGGATCTGAATCTCCAGGCTGGCGACCTCCGACAGCAAACCATCGCGGTCCATCGTCCTCACCTCAAAGTGGTACTCGCCCACCGGCAGGGAGCTATACACGACCTCATCGGCGACCGTAAACGCACTCCACTGTTCCGTCGGATCGTGCCCTAACAGCCGGTGGCTGTAGCGCATCTGTCCCGCGCCGGTGCGGAAACTGATGCCTTGGAAGTGAATGCGGATTTCCGGGGTGCTTTCTGGGCAGGATACAGCTTCGGGCGCGGTCAAGAGGGTGCCGGCCATGACCTCGCGGATGACCAAGCGCGGCGGCGTGTGTCCCGGCTGGTAGGCAACCAGCCCCGCCCGCGTGCCAAACCACAGCCGACCGCGCCGGTCGCACAGGACGGCTTCGACCATGTTGTCGAGGGCAGACGGCCCCAAGCGGATGCTTTGGAAGGTCTCGCCATCGTAGCGAAGGACGCCGCCGCCGCTGGTGCCCATCCAAATATGGCCCTCCGAGTCGGCCGTCAGCGCCAAGATGCCATTGGCTGACAGCCCAAACTGTTCGGCGGTAAAGTGGCGCACCTTCCGCGATGAGAGATCAAGGGCGAACAATCCCTTAGCCGTACCCACCCACAGGGTGTTTTGGTGCTCCCATAAGATGTTGACATAGGCGATGGACTCCGCTTCGGCCATATCCGCTGGGCGCAAGCGATCATCCTCGTAACAGTAGAGTGCCGGGACTTCTCCGTATAAACCCATCCAGAGTACACCGTCTCGGTCTTGCAACAACGATCCGACCCAGAATACCCTGTCTTGATCTTGCAGCAAGGTGCCACATTCATCAAGGGGAATAAAGTGATTTTCCCCTATCCAGCCGAAGCGACCGGTGGACGTACCGACCCAGATACGCCCTTGTCCATCTCCGCATAGCCCAGTGATTGTTTCTGGATGGGTCTCTTCGGCCACGGAGATCGCTTGTGGCGTTTGGCCCTCCCACTTGTACACCTTGCCCGTATCCCCGCTACTCCAGACCTGTCCCTGGCCATCCACCACCATCGCCCAGACGGTTTCCCCCGTCTTGACCGGACGGACTTGCCCTTCTTCCATATAGGCCATGCCCCCCATCGTGCCAATCCACATCCGACCCTCATGGTCTTCTCCCAAGTGGCGAATCTCGCGGTCGGGCAGGCCATCGGCTTCCGTGTAGCGACGGATGCTAGTCGGGTCACAAAAAATCAGTCCACCACCCCAAAGTCCAATCCAGATATTGCCCTCGCGGTCTTCGTACGTCAGACGCGTAAGCGAAAAGTCAATATCTGGCAAAGAAGCAGAAAAGGACTGCCACTCCTGCCCGTCGTGTACCATCACGCCTCGGTGGGTCAGCCAGAGCCAGCCCCTCTCGTCAGTCCGCACGTGCCGCGTCCCGCTCTGCGCCACTCCTTCGTCGCCCTTGCCCGCATTAATGCACGCAACCTGTTGGTCCCGTGGATCATAGCGGCCGATCAAGACTTCGCTACTTGAGTAACCGAAGGCGATCCACAGATGGCCGGAGGAGTCTTGGGCAAATTTCCAAGGCCATTGGCCCGCCTCCTCGCCGATACCCATACCCATATACCGCCCATCCAAGCTGAGGACGCCTTGACCCACCGTCGCCAGCCAAGTAGTACCACTCGCGTCAGTAGCCATGTCGTACACGCGCCCCAACGGTTGGCCGCCAACATCGGTTATACTCCTTATGCAGCGGCCCTCGGCAAACCAAGCCACGCCCGCGCCCGTCAACGCCAAAATCGAGCCGTCCGGCTGAGCTTGCAGGCCCACAATCTCATTGGAAGGTAGGCCGTGCTCAGTGGTGTACACCTGAAAATCGCGCCCGTCATAGGCGGCAATCCCACCGCCGAACGTGCCGAACAAAAGCCGACCGTCCGCGTCTTCGGCAATGGCCATGACCGTCAGATTGGGCAGACCGTCCTTGAGGCTAAACGTATCGAACCGGGCACTGTCGAACCGGCTGACGCCCCCGTCGGCCGTGGCGACCCAGAGAAAACCCTGGCGATCTTGGTAGATGTCTTCCACGTGCATCCCAGCCAGCCCATCAAAAACAGTGTACTGATTGCTCAACACGTGCTCAAAGGATAGGTCGCTCATACTCGCCTTTCCGACGATTGGGAGGTTTTTAATACATACGACATCCTAAACCTGATCCTAGGCTGAGGTTGCCTCAAGTTGAATTTCACCGGACGAATATGCTTCTTTATTATCCCATGCAGTCCACTTCTTCTCCATCCTCGCCCCTCTTCCCCGGGTTTACCAAACACCGCCTCTCTCTCGCCGACCAAGTCGAAATGGCGTATATCGACAATGGCGGTAGCGGCGACCAACCCCCCTTAGTTCTGCTGCACGGCATCTTTGACAACAAGGCCACGTGGTTCCGCTTGGCCGCACGCCTGCCCGGCCACCGCATCATCGCACCCGACTTGATCGGCCACGGGCACAGCAGCAAGCCGACCTTTGCCGCACGCCCAGCGCACGAGCGCTACTCGCCGGACATGCAGGTCGGCTACCTCGCAGCCTTCATCGCCGCGCTGGATTCGGACGACGCAATCCTCGTGGGCAACTCGCTCGGCGGAGGCCTAGCCCTGCGCCTGTACCTCGACTTCCCTGCGCTCGCGACCAAAGTGCGCGGGCTGGTGCTCATCGACGCAGCCGGCTACCCGCACAAACTCCCCGTGCACGTGCGCACCCTCGGCAGCTATCCGGGCAAGCTGTTGACCTACGCTTCGGTCCACACCCTAGCGCGAACCTGCGGCCTGTTGCGCTTAGCCGCTTGGCGCACCTTCCGGCGCTGCTTCTACGACCGAGGCAAAATCCCCCCCGAACTCGCAACGGTCGCCCGCGCCGCACTTGAGACGCCCAACGCCACGTATGCCTACCACTACTCCGCGCGGAACCTCATCCCCCCCGACATAGCAACGTTCCACCAGCGCTTTGGCGACATCACCTGCCCGACCTTGGTCTTGTGGGGCCAGCAGGACCGCATCCTACCCGTGCGCTCGGCCCAGCTCTTCGCCGCTGCGCTGCCCCGCGCCGATCTACACGTCTTCCCCAATTGCGGACACGCGCCCCACCTCGAATACCCCGACGAGACAGCCGACTGCATAAAACGGTGGATAAAAGAGCGCGATATTGCATAAGTACCTATATTTGAAGAAATAAAAATTTGCCCTCCCATTTTTTCCCTTCCCATAAATATGCCGGCAACTATTATCTAGTACCGGCGTCTAAGCTACAGAAAACCTTTTGCCAAGGAGGGACAACATGCCACTCTATCGCCACGTAGAAGCTTCGGGAGGCCCAGACGATATCCTCGTGATTGAGGATCCGGGAATGCTCGGGCAGGACCAGCCTAGTTTCGAATTTATCGACTCGCGTACCATCAAGGCCCATCCCCTCATCATCGAGGCCCTAATCGCTGACTCCGAGCGTTTGTGGACTCTCGAAGAAATACTCGCCGACGTAGAGGGATGACGCGCTGCTCGCCCTAGCGCGTCACTTAGCAAAAAACACCTGTTAGTCCCTCCCCCCGACCTCTCCTTCTCTACGGCAAAAATTCAGTCCACCCCTAGCCATCTACGTTATTATAAGTAGGACGGCAATCTACGTTTGTAATATATTGCCCTGCAGGATATCCACATCCAACGCATGAGGCCCCATGAGTTCACCTGAGTTGCGCTTTGAGTGCCCCAAATGCCATCACACCTCCTGCGAGACCGGCGAAATCCGCGCCTCTGGCGGTTTTTGGTCCAAGATATTCGACGTGCAAAACCGCAAGCTGACAACCGTAACTTGTGAGCAGTGCCGCTACACCGAATTCTACGCAGCCGACAGCTCGCGCCTCGGCCACATCTTCGACCTCTTCACGGGATAGCGGCAGCGGTCAATTGTAATCCGGTCCACCGACCGGCCCCAGCAACGCGCGATTTTCCTCGGGCGTCTCCATTTCGTCGAGAAAGTCCGCCAAGGATTGCTGCATCCGCCGAGCTATCTCTGGATGCTCGCCGATCACATTCGTCTGCTGCTGAGGGTCGGCCTGCATGTCGTACAGCTCGGGCGCACCGCCGTGCTCGCCATACGCCAAGTAAGTCCAGCGCTCGTCAGTCACCGTCGGCCCGCCATTGCGAATAAAGGTTGAACTGAAAGCGTACTGCCGCGGCCACGCGGCCAACCCGGCCAGCAGCGGCGCGAGCGAGTACCCGTGCACCGCGAGGTCGCTCTTTTCCACGCCAGCTAAAGCCAGCAGCGTCGGCAGCAAATCCACCGATTGCGTCAATGCGCTCACCCGCCGTCCGCCCACAACCTCGGGGGCGGCGATCATCAGCGGGATGTGGCTGATCTCTTCGTACAGGGGCCAGACGCGGTCGTCGTCGGGGTGGATGTTGGACTTGCCCGTACGATTGTGCTCGCCGACGAACATGCCGTGATCCGAGGTAAAGATCACCACGCTGTTGTCGAATAGCCCGAGCTCTTCAATTTTGTCCAACACATAGCCGATCCACTTATTGACCAAGTAAACCTCAGCCGCGTAGTGCGCTTGGAGATTGGCCAGTTCCTCTTTGGTATAGGCGGTCGCTGGGCCGTAGTTGGGATGGATCATCGGCGAGCCGTCGTACCCTGATGAGTCATAGCGGCCCACGAGATGTTCCGGCGGATCCCACGGCTCGTGCGCGTCGAAAAAATCCACCCACAGCAAAAACGGCTCGCAGCCGCGATTTTCCTCCAGCCAGCGGCTCGCCGTCTGCGCCGTGCGCACGCAGAAGCGGTCTTCTTCCCAAGCCCAGTCGCGGTTGGTCCACGCGTGCAAAGTCGCCAAATTGCCAAAGCGCGACTGAGCCAAATGCGGATCGACGCGCGTCTTCGCCCCGTCAACCTCCATGCGCGGCGGCAGATTGCCCTTCAACAGCGGCTTGTCTCCTTCCTGCCCCCGAATCCAATATGCCCCGTCAAACCCCCGGTCAAAATGGTGGACGCCCTTCATCAGATGCGGCGTGTCGCAGATAAGCTGGCTGTGGTAGCCAACCGCGCCGAAAATCGTGCTCAGCACCGGGATGTCTGCGTCGAGAGGTTTCCAGCCGTGGAAGGGAAAACTGTAGCGGCCAGTAAAGAGATCAGTGCGGTTGGGAATGGTCGGAAAGCTCGACAAATAGTGCCGGTCGAAGCACACCGCCCGCTCGGCAAAGCGGTCGAGCGCCGCCGTGCCGATCCACGCATTGCCGTTGCATCCCAAATAGTCGTAGCGAAAGGTGTCGCTGACCAATACGATGATGTTCATAGAAAATCTGCTCCTTGTGTTTACAATCTGCCGTGGCGCTTCACGACGACAGCGCGCGGCGCAACGCACCCTCCAATTCGGGATACGCAAACTCGAAACCCGCTTCCAATAGCCGCGTTGGTAGCACTCGCTGGCTAGCCAGCAATCCCTCCTCGGCCAACTCGCCCAAGAGCAGCTTGGCGGCAAACGCCGGCAGCGGCAACAGCGTCGGCCGCCGTAGCACGCGCCCCAACGTCCGCGTCAATTCGGCGTTAGTCACCTGCTGCGGTGCGGTCAGGTTCACCGGCCCGCGCAAGGCGTCGTTTTCCACCGCATAAACCAGCGCTGCTATCGC
Organism: Candidatus Latescibacterota bacterium; assembly: GCA_965203175.1. GTDB lineage: Bacteria > Latescibacterota > UBA2968 > UBA8231 > UBA8231. Next base: position 4,990,796 of record OZ241867.1, read on the forward strand.
GTCTTCCAAGCTAATCCAACCAACGTACTGCCGCCCGTCGCCGATCTTGCCACCCACCCCCAAGCGGAAGGGCAACAGCATCTTGGCCAGCGCTCCGCCTCGGCGACTGAGGACAATACCCAAGCGGGCCTGCACGACGCGGATACCAGCCTCAGATGCCACAGTACTCGCCCCCTCCCACGCTCGGCCCAACTCGGCCAAAAACCCCTCGCCAGTGTCGCTTTCCTCGTCTAACTCCTCGTCGCGCCGATGGCCGTAAATGCCGATGGCCGACGCACAGACCAGCACCCTCGGCAGCGCAGCCAATCCCGCCAAGCGCGTAGCGAGTAGCTGCGTCGTCTGCACCCTACTCTGGCGCAACTGCTCCTTGACGGCGGCAGTCCAGCGCCCGGCAGCTATGTTCCGGCCCCCTAAATGCACTGCCGCCTCTATTCCCTCTAGGGTCTCTTGCTCTAACTCGCCGGCTTCTGGATCCCAGCGCAACTCCCCTTGCGCCGGCTCCCGCCGCACCAAGCGCACTATCTCGTGCCCTTCGCGCTCCAACCGGCTACAGAGCGCCGTACCGATCAAGCCGCTACTGCCCGCTACCAATATTTTCACCAGCCGATCTCCTTGGGAAAATCGAAGAATTAGTTGCTACTAAAACGCATTCTCGCATTCGACACAAGGCTGGCCTTGGGGCAGGTAGCGGCTCCACACTCGTGCGCTTGACCCGGTCTGTTCCCCTTGTTTTTCTCTTATAGAAACAAGCAGGCTGTCCCATTTGCCGGACCAACATCGGCCCCACTTTCACAGCAAGGATGCATCATGCCTGACGATTATGGAAGCACTACTGCAACTTGGGGCAACTCCACGGGACGCGTTTCTACCCGACATGGCAAACAAGCTAATGGCACAGCCTTTAACGCAGCAGATTGGATCGGCCGGCTAGCAGCAGCACTTGAAGACGTTGCCGCGCAGGCGCGACCTGCTTTCCCCTTTTCACCAGAGACCCCACACTACGGCCCGCTAGACGAATACTGGCCGAGCATACACCAGCAATACCGAGATCTCGCCGCTCGCACAAAGCACGATCCCGACGCCGCGAAGCTCTTCGCAGAATCCCACCTCTGGCTCAAGTCCGATCCTGCAGAAGCAAGAGCAATCCTGCGGGAGCATCCCTTGCTGCGACCGGGACTGATAGGTTTGAGCAAGCGCGAAGGGGTCGGCTTCATTCTGCCCACGCACGATTGGTTCCACGTCGACCTGAAATCCCTCGTGTCCCATCTGGCCAAACGCGCTATGAAGGATAGCGGGGAGCAGGCGGCGCAATTGCTGCACCGCTATCTGACGGCCGGAGAGGAAGCCAATCTCCCGGCATACGAGATCACGCTCTTGCACGGCTTGAAACTCGACCGGCGCTTCGATCTTGGCAGCGAAGCCTATCTGGCTCCCTACGAGGACGCCAAGGCAACCTATGGCCTGCCCGACGAACCCGAGAAGTGGCTCAACGGCGCTGGCCGGAATCCCCGTCCCGTTAGCACGGCCGCGCTCGTGCGCAGTCTAAGGTGGGGGCCAGGCGTCGCACCTCCTCCAGACGACGGCAATTTTTCCAATAAGTCCTGCCGCGCGTGCGCCCCGAAAGTGAAGTACCGCTTCCCCGGTGACTACGAGCTCGACCTTGCAAACCGCTTTCCAGACGACAGCAAAGTCCTAATTGATCTGCTGTCGATCGCCACGAGAAGTCCGCTGATCTCCCACACGAGCTTCGTCCGCGTCGCCAAGTGGGTCGAGGAGATTGATCCCAACTTTGCTTGCGGTTTTCGCAGCTCCTCTGCCTACTTGTCCGATGCATGGCCCAAGGAACACCAATTCTGCCAGCACGATGCAGCTACTTTCGCTGCATTGGCCAGCCGCTGGTGTACCTATCGCGGCAAGCGCGATGTTATCGACCTGGCGATCCGCCGCCTCGCCGCCTCTTTCGCTCGGGGCGGCGGCCCCTTTAGCGCGGAGGACCGCATCCTCGATGTCTCCATCGCCTTGGAGATCATGTACGGTCCGATCAAACATAAACTGACCTACCAACTGGCGACCCGGGCGAAACGCCTACTCGGCCAAGGCACCGACCAACGCGGCTGGATATCCGCTAGAGTAAAGTCCTTCTACGAAGTCCGTTCGGCCATCGTGCACGGGCAAAAGAAGATCAAAGGCGGTCGCCGCGCTATCGACAAGGCACTGGAGGACGGCCGCGACCTAGCCTGCCTCACGCTCTCGGAATTGCTATCCCGAGGGCCGGTAAGGAATTGGAATAAACCCATGGGGGACATATAAATGACAGAATCGACGCAACGCGACTTTGACCCGCGCCGTCTGCAACTGGCGTCGGATCCGTACCGTCCAGCATACCACTTTCTAGCCCCGATCAACTGGATGAACGACCCAAACGGGACCATTTTCTGGAAGGGCCGATACCACATCTTTTACCAGTACAATCCCAATGGCGCTTTCCACGGCACGATCCATTGGGGCCACGCCTCCAGTGCGGATTTGGTTCACTGGACGGACCATCCCATTGCGCTGCCGCCCGGCCCAGAGGGAGCCGACCGGGACCAGTGCTACAGCGGCGCGGCGTTTATCAACAAAGAAGGGGTACCCACATTCATCTATCACGGCTTGCCGGATGGCATCTGTCTCGCCACCAGCGACGATGATATGCTCATCCATTGGGAAAAGCACCCGGCGAACCCGATTATACCCAATCCGCAGTCAGGCGATGAATATCGGATTGCTGGTGCCCCGTGCGCTTGGGTCGAAGGAGATACCTACTACGCACTGACCGGCAACAGCGGTGCTGCCCCGCCAGACGCGGCGTATCTATTCACCTCCACAGACCTCGCACATTGGGAGTATTTGCATCCCTTCTACGAGGGCGGCCGTTTCACCGAGTGGGGCGAGGACTGCGGCTGTCCCGATTTTTTTCGTTTGGGGGACAAACATATCCTGTCCTTCACCAGTCACCCGCGCGGGGCGCAATTCTACATCGGCACGTACGCCAACCACAGGTTCACCCCGGAACGCCACAAGCGATTAGCACTCGGCGAAACAGGTCGTCCCGGTGTGTACAACGAGGGCTTGACGCTGCTGGACGACAAGGGCCGACGCATTCTATTCGGCCGCCTCCACGAAGGACGCTATAGTTACGTCCAACGCGCCTCGGGCTGGGCGGGGATGTTTGCCCTGCCGATGGTGCTGTCGTTGTCCGAGGGCGGAGATTTGCTCGTGGAACCCGTTCCAGAGCTAGAGGCGTTGCGCGGCGAGCACGCGCACTCTTCCGACATCCAATTGACCGCGGACGAAGATTGTCACCTCGATGCAATCAAAGGGAACCGGCTGGAAATTCGCGCGGTGTTTGAATGGGAGAGCGCCGAAGAATTCGGCCTAAAGGTTTGCTGTTCTCCAGACGGCGCAGAGCAAACCCTCATTCGCTTCAACCTCAATCCATGGTCAGCCAACCGCGCGCCGCAAGAGATTCGCCCGCTCAGGGAGTTGATTTTGGACGTAAGTCGGTCCAGCATCAGTCCAGAGGTGAGCAACCGCGAATCCCAACGGTGTGCGTTTGATCTCCCTTACGGCGAGCCGCTAGAATTGCGGGTATTCGTGGATCGGAGCGTGGTAGAGGTTTTTGCCAATGACCGCCACTATCTGGCCAAGCGCATCTATCCCGCCCGCCCAGATAGCCTCGGCGTACAGCTATTTGCCCGAGGCGGCAAGGCGACCGTGCGATCGCTAGACGTGTGGCAGATGGGGGCGGTCTGGCATATTGAATAGGGCCGTTTCGCGGTTTTAGCTGTGGAACGCTGAACTAGGTCGGCTCCCAGCCCTTTTGCCGCAGTTCCTCTTCCAACAGGCCCAAACACTCGTCGATAATGGCCAGAGACGCGTCGAGTTGTTCTTGCGTAATGATCAACGGCGGATAAAAGCGCAAATCGTCGCCCTCGACCCAATCGGCTCCCCCGCTAGCGCCCGAAATAGCCAAGCCCCGTTCCAAGGTCAGTTGAGGCACGCGCCGCGACACACCCCACTCGGGGGGAAAGGGCTTGCGGCTGCGGCGATCCTGGACCAGTTCAATGCCCAACATTAGGCCCTTACCGCGCACTTGGCCGACGCAAGCATGGCGCGTTAAGCCCTGGGCCTTTTCCTGCAAATAGTCCCCGACTTGAGCGGCGTGTTCTACGATGCCTTCTTCTTTTAGCAACTCCAGTACGGCCAAGCCAGCGCGCATAGACACCGGATTATTGACATAGGTAAAAACGTGCGGCAGAGCTTGGCCGCTGCGGGTGAGGTCCTGCCGCATCTGTCCGCTCAGTAACACCCCTCCTAAGGGAGCGTACCCGCTGCTGGCCCCTTTGCCGAAAACGATCATATCGGGCACCACATCCCAGTGCTCAATGGCAAAGAGTTTGCCGGTGCGGCCAAAGCCAGTGATGATCTCGTCGGCGATAAAGAGGACGTCGTGCTCGTCGCATATCTGACGGATGAGAGGGTAGTAGTCGGACGGCGGAACCCCGGCGGCAATCCCGGCCATGACCACCGGCTCGGCGATAAAAGCGGCGATATTATCCGCTCCTACCTCGCGGATGGTCTCTTCTAACTGACGGGCACATGTCAAATTGCAGTGATCTTCGCAACCGGCAAAAGCACAGCGGTAGGGATAGCACGAGGCTATGTGCGGAAAAGTCGGCAGATATGGCTCAAAGGGTGCTCGCAGCCCCGGCATCCCGGTAGCAGCCAAAGCACCCAAGGTAGCACCGTGATAGCCGCGCCAGCGACCAATGATCTGGTGCTTTTGCGCCTGGCCCCGCTGCACATGGTACAGGCGGGCCAGTTTAATAGCCGTCTCCACGCCTTCAGAGCCGCCCGAGACAAAGTACGCGTGGTTCAAATCGCCGGGGGCCAATTCGGCCAAGCGGTGGGCGTACTCGAGGGCTGGCTGGTTGGTAAAAAACGTCGAAAAGCAATAGGCCAACTCCCGTCCCTGGTCGGCCATGGCCTCGACGATGGCGTGACGACCGTGGCCCAAGGTGACGTTGCCAGCCCCGGCCGTGCCGTCGATATAGCGATTGCCCGCTTCGTCGTATAAGTAAATCCCCTCGCCCTTGACGAGGACCGGGTAAGTGTAGTGTGGGTCGCGGTGGAGAAGCGCTGGGTCGGTGGTGGTCATCTTTATCCATCCTCATCTAATTTTGGCAACACCTCGCGCAACACCTTCGCAAAGGCTTGCCGCTCGGCTGCCGGCCCCACAGTCAGACGGATGCAGCGGTCGAGCGGGGCCACGCCCGGCATCCGCACGAAAACTCCGTGCTGCAAGAGCACCTGCATCAGGCTCCGCGCACGCTCGCCACTGACCACGTCAAGCGCCACGAAGTTAGTCGCCGAGGGCACCGTTTTCAGTCCCAATTCCACTGCCAGCGCCTCGTAATCCCGCCGTCCTTCCTCCACTTGCCGCACCACCGAGTGCACAAACTCATCGTCGCCCAGCGAAGCCAGCGCCCCAGCTTGGGCAATGCGATTGACGCCAAAGTGATTGCGCACCTTGTCGAGCGCGGCCACCATGTCGCGGTGCGCCAGCGCGTAGCCGACCCTAGCTCCGGCCATGCCGTGCGCCTTGGAAAACGTCCGCAGCCGCACCACCTGTGCCCGTTCTGTATCCAGCGGCAACAGAGCATCCTCCGGCGCGAAGTCGATATACGCCTCGTCGAGCAGCAACACACAATCCGGCGGCAACCCCGCGATAAAATCCCGCAACTCGTCAACCCGCTGATAGGTGCCCATGGGATTGTCGGGATTGGCCACGTAAATCAGCTTGGGACGCACTTGCCGCGCCTTGTCCAACAGGGCCGGCAAATCCTCCCGGTCCGCGCGATAGGGCACCTTGTGCAATACCGCCCCGTGCCCCTCGACATGGTAGTTAAACGTCGGATAGGCCCCCAGCGACGTCACCACCGCATCGCCCGGCTCGGCGAAGAGACGCACTAGTAGCCCCAACAGTTCATCAATCCCCGCGCCCAAGGCGACCTCTTCCCGCGCCACCCCATGCCGCACCGCCAGCGCCGAGCGCAGCTCGTATCCCTCTGGATCGTTGTACCAATGCACTTGATCCACCGCCTCCACCATGGCCTGCCGCGCCTTCGGCGAAATCCCAAAATTGCTCTCGTTAGCCCCAACCCGCAGGGCAAGCGGCTGTCCCTGCTCCCTCTCCAGCGCCTCGGGTGGCACAAAGGGAACGGTCGCTGGCAAAGCGCGGACGATGTGCGTAAACGGCAGCACGAGTTAAGACCACACGTAGATTTCGTCGTCGTCTTCGGCATAGCCAATGAAGACGGCGAGCACCACCCGCGGATCGTCCCCCTGTACTGCCGGGACCTCGTGGATGCAGCGAGTATTGAAGAAATACAAATCGCCCGGCTCAAGCGCGACCTCGCAGTGCTCCACGCCGTGCGCAGCCGCGTACTCGTGAAAACGGCCCTCGGCGATATACGGCTGTATCTCGTCAGTCCACAGGCAACGGTGCAACACAGCCTGTACTCCGGGACCCGCAGAATCCGCGTTCTGCACGCACAGCACGCCGGCAAATTGGTGGGTAAAGCGCGCCACCTCGTAATTGAACCGCTTTTCGCGCAGGACTACGTGGTCGATGTGCGGACTATAGGAGTGCCTCTCGTAGTGGATGCGAAAAATCGCCGGGCCGTACAAGCGCCCGTCGCGCTCACGCGCCGTCTTAACCTCCTTGTTGGAAGTCAACGCCTGCAAGTGCTGATAGAGCAGTTGCACCGGGTCGATCAAACCCTCAAAAAGGGTAGCAAAAAGCGCGTGCGTCTCCTCCGCATCCGCCAAGAATGCCTCTTGGTCTCCGCCCAAGTTACCGAGACTAGTACCGATGTCGATGCGCGAGCGCACGTCGCCTGGAGCGCGCAGCAATCCGCGCTCGGCAAAGCGCTCCATCAGCCGCTGACAGTCGGTTGGCATGCAGACCTGGGGCAACAGGATCGCCGGTATATCCGCCCGCGCCAAGGCGCGAAGCGGATCGGCGCACTCGTCCGGCCCCACGGGCCGCCACAATGCACTCGCGGCGTTTTCTTCGTACGTTGTTCTCTGCAAATCTAAGACTCCTATGGATAGCGTTACGCAAATCGCACTCGGCGCAGCCGTCGGCGAAAAAGTTTTAGGCAAAAAGGTTGGCAACAAGGCCCCCCTGTGGGGCGCGGCTCTCGGTATCCTCCCAGACCTCGACGTATTGGGCGCGGCCTTTCTGTCGGGGACCGACCAATTGGGCTTTCACCGCTGGATGTCGCACTCCCTGCTCTTTGCGGTAGGCGGCGGCCTCGGGATAGGCTGGGCATTGTCTAAGCTACACCGCGACGCGAGCTGGCGCGAGTGGGCCACACTGGCGTTCTGGGCGATTCTCACGCACGCCCTCCTCGACTGCTTCACCGGGTACGGCACCCAATTGTTCAGCCCGTTCAGCAATTACCCAGTCGCCTTCGGTTCCATCTTCGTCATAGACCCGCTCTATACCCTGCCCTTAGCCATTGGCCTCATCGCCGCCCTGTGCCAACGGCAACAGCACTGGAGGCGGCGGCTCAACGCGCTGGGACTGTGCTTGAGCACGGCGTACTTGCTCGCCACCGCCGCAATCTGCCTGCACGTGCGCAGCACCTTTGCCCACGCCCTTGCGGACCAAGGCATTGCCTACGAGCGCCTGCACGTCGTGCCGACCCCGTTCAACGCCGTGCTGTGGTCAGGCTTGGCTGGCGAGGACGATCACCTGTGGACCGGACTATATTCCCTGCTCGACGACTCGGCGATCCGCTTCCGCCGCATCGAGCGCAACACCCATCTCATCGCCCCCCAGCGCGACGACCCGCCAGTCCAGCGCCTGTTCTGGTTTTCTCGCGGGTACTATCGGGTGGAGCGCCGCGCCGACGCGCTCTACTTCTACGACTTGCGCTTTGGCCGCTCTGACTTCTATCTCGACTCCACCGGGACCTACTTCTTCGCGTTCCACCTGTTGCCGGATCCATCCCATCCTGAGCGCATCGCCGATCTCCAGCGTATCGGCAATCCGTTCAATGCCCTGCGCACCGATCAATCCCTTACGCGGCTCTGGCACCGCCTAACTGGTATCTAAGAAGCGATCCTGAAAATTCTCGGCGAGCCGTGTTAAGCAGGGTCGAGAGACCTTTCGCGGACGAGCCGCCCTTGCTCTAGCACCCAAGGGACGACACCCAGAGCTTTCAATTGCCTGCCTCCCTTAGGCTAAGTATATTTTTCTCAACTTGCCTCTTTTTTTTGATAGAGTTATCGAGGCTCCCCCATGCTACGCTTGATCTTCCTCCTCGCCCTATTCGTTAGTCTTTCCTGCTCCAAGGAGTCGCCGCCGACCGCGCCGGCTGCAAAAAGAACCTGCGAATTGTGCGACTTTTTCGGCTCCTTTCAAGATCAATCGGACGGGGATACTGCGTCCGATAGTTCCTCGGTTTCGTCGCCTGACAGTTCCTCGATTTCGCCGCCTGACAGTTCCTCGATTTCGTCGCCTGACAGTTCCTCGGTTTCGTCGCCTGACAGTTCCTCGGCTTCGTCGCCGTCCGATGGGGTGTTCATCCCGGATGCAAATCTGAGGACGTATATCGAGCAGTTGCTAAATAAGAATCCCGGGGAGCCGATCACGCAAGCGGAGATGCTTACGATACAGTACTTTATGGGAGGAATCGGTTTAGGGATTAAAGACCTTAGAGGTTTAGAAACAGCGAAGAATCTGCGATACGTATATCTTTCTAACAATCAGATTTCGGATCTGACGCCCTTGGCCAACTTGGACAAGCTGCAAAACTTATTTCTTAACCAGAATAATATTTCAGATATATCGCCATTGATCGCGTTGCCTCGCTTGAAAACATTAGTGATTGGTGATAACCCTTTAAGTGCAGCTTCTATCCAAGAACATATCCCAGCCATTCAAGGCCGTGGGGTCAATGTAGATTTTTGGATTCCCTCTTCCTCATCGCCGTCCGATGGGGTGTTCATCCCGGATGCAAATCTGAGGACGCTTATAGAACAGGTGTTAAATAAGAGACCCGGAGAGCCGATCACGAAGAGGCCCGGAGAGCCGATCACGCAAGAGGAGATGCTTACGATAGAGTACTTGAGGGGACACAGTAGAAGGATTAAAGACCTTCGAGGTTTAGAAACAGCGAAGAATCTGCGATCATTAGATCTTGGTTCCAATCAGATTTCGGATCTGACACCCTTGGCCAACTTAAACCAACTGACCACCTTAGATCTTGGTTCCAATCAGATTTCGGATCTGACGCCCTTGGCCAACTTAAACCAACTGACCCGCTTAGAGCTTTCTGACAATCGGATTTCGGATCTGATACCATTAGTGAACTTAGACAAGCTGATATTCTTAAGTATTGGCATGAATGATTTTCTAGATATATCGCCGCTAACCGAGTTGCTTGACTTGGAAACTTTATCTCTTTGGATGAATGTCTTAAATGAAGTCTCCGTCCAAGAATACATCCCAGCTCTTCAAGGCCGTGGGGTCGATGTAGATTTTTCCCCTGTATATACAATTCCAAATGTGGAAAGTCCCTTCGATATTGAGTTAGTCTTTCTCGATGATTTCACAGAGTTAGAGCGGGAGCTGTGGCACCTGATTGCGAAGCGTTGGGAAGCGGTGATACAGATGGAACTTCCCGATTACGAGCTTTCTCGTGAGTTTTTTGCCTCGTTTGCTGGACGCCAGGTTAAAGTACCTGCCGGCGAATACATAGACGACCTACGAATTTATGTAACGAAGTTTGACCCAGACGAGTATGAGCTAGCATATGGGCGAAGACCAAATGGCATTGCGAGTCCCCTGCTATTGCGCTCAAGCTCTTTGCCGATTATTGGTCATGTTGGAATTAACCAAGAGAGAGCTACTCGACTCACTGATGCTTGGCATACAGGACGCCATGAAATAGGACACGTTTTGGGAATTGGCAGCATCTGGTTCGACAGTGGGATGCTTCCTGATCTAGGTACCGTTATTCATCCTCATTTTGCCGGTCCGCAAGCGATTGCGGCTTTTGATCGAGCCGGGGGCACCAATTACCAAGGTGCGAAAATCCCAACAGAACTAGGAAGGCATTGGCACGGTGGCGTTTTGTCCGGTGAGCTTATGTCAACAACCTCTAATGGATTTCGTCAACTTTCAGCCATAACGCTTGGAGCGCTGAGTGATCTGGGCTACACAGTTGATTTTTCCGCGGCCGATCCCTACGAGCTCCACACAGGCGCATACGGATTCGCAAAACCCGTCGCCGACGCGGTGCCCTTATGCTCGTTTGAGGGACTGCCCGCGCCAGTCTATGTGGACGATTGACCAAACAGAAGCGGGCGCGAAGGATGCCGCCTCCGCGCCCGCACATGCCATCATCCTTTTGCTATTTTTCTGCTGGCGCGTTGACTGCACAACCAATGGCTAGGATCAGCCGATAGCGATTAAAGTAACTAGACCCCAGCTACTCCCCATTCCTAATTCCCAATTCTAAAGCCCCCACGCCAGATCGACATCGCGCTGGTACGCGTCGATTTTGCCTTCCAGTACATCGGCAACCTGTACCACCTGACCAGACTGACCGGATTCATAGATGGCCTCGCTGACGGCCTTGCTGCTCAAGCCCTCCGCCGCGTCGATTTCCACCGGCCGCCCCTCGCTCAACGCGTCGATAAAATCCCACAACTCCAGCGTCACCCCGCCGGTGATCCCATACGGGAAGAGCGCGTCCTTTTCCTCCTCGCTCAGGGTCGCCAAATACATCTCTTGCAGCTCGGACATGCTGTGCGTGGTACCGTCGGCTAGCTGGCACTCGCCATTGGCCTGAAAGGCGGCCGGATGGAAGATGTCCGTGTCGATGATCGACCCCTTCTCGCCGCTCAGCGTCAGTTGGGTAAAGCCCTTGCCCGGCGCGCTGATGGTCCACGACCACGTGCCGATTAAGCCGCTCTTGAAGTTGAATATGCTGGTCCAAAAGTCCTCGGACGCGCTATTGACGATTTCCTCGCCTTGGCGATGGGGGCGCGGGTAGATCTGTTCAACTCGGGCGTACACGCTCTCGATCTCGCCAAACCAATAGCGCATGGTGTCAACCCAGTGCGCCCCGCTGTCCATGACCATGCCGCAGCCGCCTAACTTGCGATCGATGCGCCAGTGCCAATTGGGCACTTGGGCCGGATCGTTCCACCCCGCCTGCACGGCCCACCACATCTTCGGCGCACCCAACAAACCGTCGTTGAAAGCCCAGTGAATCGTGCGCTGCCCCAGGGCGCGGCGGCACTGCTCGGCCGTGGCGGCGACTCGCCCACAGCGCTGCGCCGTCTGCGCGATCTTCTTCGAGGCCCGCACCGTGACGCCAATTGGCTTTTCGACCAGCACGTTAACCCCGCCTTCTAGCAGTTCACAGGCCAGCACGTGATGCAAGCCGTGTGGGCTGCATATATCGGCCCCATCGAGCGCGTCTTCCCCGGCGAGCAATTCGGCCACGCTCGCATAAGCATTTACCTCCCAGCCAGCGAACCCATTGATGCGCGCAGCAAAATCCTCGGCGCGCGCTAGCACCGCATCTACCGCCGCGACAATGCGGAACCGCGTCTCGCCTTTTTCCAACAGCTCTTCGTATCCCCGCAAGTGCGCTCCGGCCATGCCGCCGCAACCCACCATCGCCAATCGGACGACCTCGCCCTTCTTAGTTTTGCCCATTTCTACCTCCACAGGTTGTATGTAGCCCTATTATATCGCAAAGGAATAAGTCACTCAATCACCACCCCAGCACCTCCGTCAAAAACGCCTCCACCCCAGCCTCATACGTGGCTGCATCCTCGCTAAAGGCCGAGCTGTGGCCGCCCCGCAGCTTGGTAAACGCCTTGGGGTGACTAGCAGCCTCGTACAGCCGCTGGCCGTGTTTAAATACAATAAACATGTCGTCGCGGCTGTGGCTTACTAGCACCGGGCATTGTACCTGCTTTAGGTACTCCAGCGTGGGATACTTATAGCGGGCGAGCAAGCCGACCGGAAAGATCGGATACAAATCTCGGCCCAACTCGGGTATGGAAGTAAAGGTCTCCTCCAAGAACAGAGCCGCCGGCGTCTTGTCCCGTGCCAGCCGCGCAGCGATTGGCCCACCCAGCGATCGACCGATAATCGCAATTTGATCTGGGGCTAGCCCGGCTTCTTGCACCAAGTAGTTCCAAGCCGCCTCGGCATCGCGGTGCGTACCTTCCTCAGAGGGCGTGCCTTCGCTTTGGCCATAGCCGCGATAATCAAACAGCAGAATCCCCAAGCCCAACCGGTGCGCGTCCTCGGCCACTCCGAGCAGATGCGAGATGTTGCCTGCATTGCCGTGGCAAAAAAGCACCGTGCCTCGCGCATCGGCTAGCGGCAAGTACCACCCGGTCAGCCGCACTCCGTCGCTGGCGACTAGCGCGACTTCTTCGTAGTGCATTCCAACCGCGGCCGGCGTGGTCTCGATTGCGGCCCCGGGCACGTAGACCAGCTTGCTCTGGAAGATGTAGAGCGCAATCCCAGCCAAGACGTAGAGCACCCCAACCAGCAGCACAATTCCCAGCGCAAGGCGTCCTATGCTACAACCAATGAGTGGTATAAAGGACATCAGTATCAGGTCCTCCGACTAAGTAGAAAGTGAAAAGTGCCCGTCCGCTCCCAATGGGACACTCGCCACTGGCGATTCATGCTATAATTAGAATTATTGACATACCTAAGACAAAAAATGCTAATTTAGAACCTAAGTACCTATCCCACCCCGAAAGATCCCCATGCCTATCGGCATCTCATTTGCCCTCACCCTTGGTTTTGCCACTGCTGCCCTCGCCCAAGACGAAGGCTACCCCGACGGGACGCTGGTCCCCGAAGTCGATCTGGGCTTGCAGCCGACTTCACTGATTGTGCCCGAGCCCTTCCGCGGTGCCATACCCCAAGACTTGGTGCTCAATCTCCCTCCTGGCTTCTCGGCCCACGTCTTCGCCCACGAGGGCCTGCGCAAACCCCGCTTTATGACCTTTGACCCCAACGGCGTGTTGCACGTGGCCAACATGGGCGCTAGCCAGATCGTCGCCCTACCCGACCGCAATCGCGATGGCGTCGCTGACGAGCGCATCGTCTCTCTGCGCGGCCTCGCAGAAGCCCACAGCCTATTGTTCTACAAAGGCGCGCTCTATGTCGCCGAGGAACACCAAGTCATCCGCGTGCGCGACACCGATGGCGACCTAGTATATGAACAAGAAGAAGTCGTCCTGCCCGACGTTCCTTGGGAGGGTTGGCACGATACCCGCACCCTCGTCGTCGATCGCCTCAACGACAAAATGTATCTGTCGGTCGGCTCGCCCTGCGACCTATGCCGCATGGACGAGGGCTTTCAGGCTGTCGGCAACACCAACAGCTCCGTGCCTCACCACCCCGAGCGCGGCACCATCTTGCAATTTAATCCCGACGGCAGCGGTCGCCGCATATTTGCCACTGGCATCCGCCACGTCATCGGCATGGACTTCCACCCGCAGACCAATGCGCTGTGGGCCAATCACAACGGCCACGACCTCGAAGGCCGCACTCGTCCGCCTGAGTGGATTGACATCATCGGCGACCAAGACTTTATGGGCTATCCTTTGGTCCACAGCCACCAAGTCTGGAGCGACTTTACCATTGATGGCTACGAAAAAGTACTGCCCATCACCCGCCAAGACAGCCTCCTCGCCGCCACCCAAAAACGCCCAGTGGCCTTGGTACCAGCTCACTACGCGCCGATGGGCCTTCACTTCTATACCGGCGACCTGTTTCCCCCCCGCTACCACAATGCCGCCTTCGTCGCCTTCCGCGCCGGCAAAGCCAAGCTCTCGTCGCACCCCGGCTACCTAGTGGCCGCCCTCTTTAGTCAACCCGATGGTAGCGACGCCCGCATGGGCAGCTTCATCACCGGCTTTCAAGCCGGACAGACGCAAGGCGATGTCTGGGGCTTTCCCGTCGGACTTGCCAGCGACGCCGAGGGCAGTCTATACGTCACCAGCGACAACCGCAATCATCTCGTCATTAAGATCACCTATAGCCCCATCGGCGGCTCGTGGGAACACCAGATACCCGACACCCTGTCCATCGGCGACGCGCTCCAAGTCCACGCCACAGTGCGCGTCGAACGGCTCATCCCCGACGGCGGGCCACCTCGCCTAATCGCAGACCTAACTTCCTTGGGCGGCCCGGCAGCTCTGCCGCTAGTCGCCCTCGACGACCAGACCTACCAACTCGACACCCGCTTGGAGACCGCCGACCTGCCCAAGGGCTTCTACAAAGTAGTCGTGCGCCTCGAACAGGAGGTCGATGGCGTCTTCCAAGGCATCGACTTTATCCACCCAATCACCCTCCTGCCGCCGGACTTGTCCGTCTTCGACGAGAGCGTAGCTGCCGACTGGCAATTGGTCGGCAACAGCGGTGCCCAAATGCAGGTCACAGGCGATGGTCCCATCTTCTACGGCACCCGCGCCGTCGCTGTCGCAGCGGAGCCCAAAAACTTCTATACCCCGTGGACCATTGAATTCCGTCCGACTGCTCCTGTCGATCCCCTCGGTTTTGCTGGTGTGCGCTTCGCCTTCCACCCCGGCGACATCGAACTGCCCAACTTTCCCATATTCGCCCTCTTCATCGACGGTCTCGGCGTGGATTTGGCGCGCGACCCCGAACAGTTCTACCTCGACTTTGCACGCCGCGAATGGCAGGTCATAGAAATCCCCTTCACGACTTTCGATCAGCCCAACTACTACGGCCCCGGTCTTCTCGATCAAGTGGACTCGATTGACGCCCTCCGCTTCGGGGGCAATATGACGGGCACCTTCTACTTAGACGATGTGCGCCTGGTGACGCGCATTCCGGCCGCGCCGCGCGTGCCGACGGCCATCTCAGAAGTATCCGGCACGGACCAACCTGCCGCCTTCGTCCTCGCCCAAAACGTCCCCAACCCCTTCAACAGCAGCACCACCTTCCGCTTCGCACTGCCGCAGGCAGCCAACATCGAATTAGCCATTTACAACCTCGCTGGCCAAAAGGTCGCCCGCCTCGCACGCGGCTGGCACGCAGCCGGGCACTACACGGCCCACTGGGACGGGCGCAACGACGCTGGGATGCGCTTGGCTACTGGTGCTTACATTTATCGCCTGCGCGCTGGTGAGCAGGTCCAGGTGCGCAAGTTGCTCTTGTTGCGCTGAGCGTCTAAACCCATGTTCATCGTCCTTTTGTTGCTCTGCTTGGCCGCCGCTGCTGACGCCGACCAATTGCGCTTTAGTTCGGCGCGCCAGTGGAGCGATTGGCAACTGCCCCTCGGCGCAGTCGAGGTTGCACCCAATGGCTCGATCCAACCGGTGCGCATCCAAAAGGGTGTAGATGCCGTACTCGATGCCACAGCTTTAGGGGGAGGCATCCGCCGGGCCGGCTCCAATCCCAGAGCCGCGACCGCGCTCCTCGACGGCGATCCAGCGACCGGCTGGGCACCTAGCCCGGACGACGACCCGGACGACTGGTTCGTGGAAATCGACCTCGGCCGCAGCGTCTCGGCGCACAGCATCGCGCTCATCTTTGCCGACGACGCGCCCCCTTTTGAGCTATTCGACCTTTTGCTCTCCTCCGGCGAGCCGCAGCTCGACCAAGTCGCCAGTCCGATCGAAGGCTCCCTGATCTACCGCATTAAGGAACGCTTCAAAGAAAACGCGCGCCACCGCGTCACATTCGCCCCGGGCGCTGCGCTCTACCTAACGCCGATCCGCTACCTGCAAATCCGCAACCTCAAGCACATCCCCAACGCCCAGCTCGTCGCCGTCGAGGTCGAGAGCATTGGTGACAATCTCACCCTCAACCTCATCGAGCGCGGCGGGGCTATCGACATAGTCATCGACCCCTTTGTCCGCGCCGAAGAAGTCACCTTGGGCAACGCGCTCAACCTAGTCGATGGCTCGATCTTTAATCGCTGGCGCAACGGGCGCGAGCCGCGCAACACCTACGATACTTGGAGCCACATCACCATCGACTTAGGGGCCGTCTATCCAGTGGACTTCGTGCGCCTGATTACTGGCATAGCCATCCGCGGTGGCTTTGGCGAACACCTGCTGCGCACCCGGGCCGGAGCCAGCGGTCCGCGTTCATTCAGCTACAAAAACTACGAGATCCTCACTTCGGACGGCACCATCGCCCCCGACGGCACCCGCCGCTGGACGCGGCACTTTGCCGGGTTCCCCGACAGCGAAAACCACAGGGCTGGACTAGCCGACCACCAGTTCCCCACCTTGCCAGCCCGCTACGTCCGCATCGCTTGGCTAGTTTGGGACGCCGCCTGTGCCACAACCGTGCCCGACGCCGCCGCGAGCTGGGGCTGCCGAGCATCTGGCTCGGCCGAAGAGATCCAAGTGTACGGCGAAGGCTATCCCCTGGCGATCCGTCTCCGTTCGCCGCTCATCGACTTAGGCAACGGCAAGAATCTCAACTCGATTGAGTGGCAGGCCCAGACCCCCTTGGGCACTCACATCGAAATCCGCTCGCGCACGGGCAACGAAGTAGTAGAGCAATACACTTTTCACGATAAAAACGGCAAAAAAGTAACTCAGAGGCGCTACGACAAACTGATCCCCAGTTTTAAGGGCAAAATCGACACCACGCGCATTCCCGGGGCGGACTGGAGCCCCTGGAGCAATATCTACAGCGCTTCGGGCGCGGCCTTCCAGTCGCCCTCGCCGCGCCGCTTTATGGAACTCGATGTGCGCTTGGTGTCCGACAGCCCGACGCAAGCTCCCCACTTCGACTGGCTGGCCGTCAACTTCAGCGACCCGCTGGCTTCTGAGGTCGTCGGCGAAGTGTTTCCCCTCCAAGTTGCGCCTGGCCAAGAGACCCTGTTTTCCTACTTCCTGCGACCCGCGATAACCCAAGACGGCTTCGACCAGATCGCAATTGAAGCCACCACAGCCCCCCGCTTTGACGCCGCCTTTATCGATGGCGAGTCCGTCGAAGTCACCACCGAGTCTCTCGCTCAGGGCTTCCGCGCCACCTTCCCGCGCCGCATCCGCAGTCGCCAACTCGTCGAACTGCGCTTCACTGCGCCGGTCTATGTACAAGCAACCCGCTTTGATGCCTTCCTCGAAGACAGCCAAAAGGCGCAGGTGCGGCAGCTTGTTGACCCAGGCGACGCCGCGCCGCAAGTCGAGAGCAGTTCCAACGTCGTGCGCCTGCCCGTAGCCGATCAGCTCTTTGCCGGCCTCTCGTTCAGCCCCGCGCTCATTACGCCCAACGGCGACGGGATCAACGATCAACTCCTCATCTCCTTCGACCTCATCAACGTACTCTCCGCCCGCCCCTTGCACCTGCGGCTCTATGATCTGTCCGGCCGGCTGCTTTTTGCCCAAGAGCAGGACGGCCAAGCCGGCCACATCGCATGGCACTGGGACGGCCGCGACCAACGCGGCCAGCGCGTGCCGCCCGGCCTCTACATAGTCGAGTTGCACGTCGCTGGCGACGCCGGCGACCGCAGCGCACGACGCATCGTGGCCGTGGCCTACTAAAATGATTTAGGACTGCTATATCCCTATGTTGCCAATGGCGTCGAGAAGGCGAGCCTAGGTCCGTGCGGCTGATATCCCTTGATGGTTATGCTTTTTGTCGAGGAGTGCGCAAAGTCAACGGCTCACCCCCACACCAAGAACGCAGCCAACAGCGCAATCCACACCGCTTCGAGGAAATGCCAGTACGCGGCGCAGGCCCGCACGGAGAACAAATGCTCGCTGTCGAGCCGATCCACGCGCGCCTTCCACGCCAGCATCGACAACGGCACCATCCCGCCCACCACGTGCAATGCGTGAACCACAACCAGCGCGAACGCAATGCCATAGACACTCACCTCCAGCGCCCTATGGCGATCGAGTAGCTGCACTAGCGCCGGCACTTGCACGGCGATAAACAACGCGCTCGTCACCCATGCCCACGCCAACCACCGCCGCAGAAGCGGGAAGTGCCCGCGCTTGGCGTTCTGCGTCGCCTTGTACATCGCCACCCCAGCGCCCAACAGCACTGCCGTCGAAACGCCAAGCGCCAGCGGCAGTTCAATGCGCTCGCTCCCCTGCAGCGCTGGGCTGGTCAGCCGCAGGTAGGCAAAAGCCGCAATGCTGGCCCCAAAGAGCATGCCCAGCGAGATCAAAAACAGGGCCAAGCCCAACTGGCGACGCCCCCGCAGATCGGGTGAGTTCCAGCTCATCCCCAGCGATACTCAGGCGGGTCGAAGACGAATCCGTGGAAAAAGCGCCGCTGCGCCGGCGAAAGCTCCTGCAAAAAGGCCTGGTCGTAGCGCCACTGCTCGGCACACGCCAGCATCCACGGATGTTCGTACCCATAGTACAGCATCACCCGCTTGCCCCCGCTGCGCGTAAAGGGACCAGCCGTATGCCACATCGCGTTGTGGAAGAGCACCGCCGTCCCCGGGCCGCCACATATCTGCACGGCTCCGGGCATACCATTCCCCGTGTCAGGCTCTAGCAGCGCCTTGTGGCTGCCGGGCACCAAGGTCAGGTTGCCTTGATCGGGCGCGCTCATGTCGCTCAGGTAGTACCCGACCTTGAACTGCAACAGCGGGATGTGCGGCTTGAGGTTGCGGAAACCATCCTGAATGCCATCGATGTGCCAGCCCTGACCGTGGTAGTCGGCGGGTTCGACCTCGTAGAAGGCGTCCGTCGAGTGCAGGTGCGGCATCTCGTTAAACAGACCGTGGACGTAGGCCATCATCGGCTCGTAGTCGAGCATTTCCAAAAAGAGGGGATCCTCGGCTAGCAGGTGCATGACTCGCACGTTGGCCGCGTCGAGCCGATCGGCAAAAGCTGGCTCGTGCGCGCGCTTGAACTGGGAGTCACGCCGACGCTCAATGGTGCGCTCCAGTGCCGCATAGAGGTCCGCAACCCGATCCGGCACGAGGAAATCTTCCAGCACCAAGTAGCCGTTGTTGTCGAAGAAGAAACGCTCGGCGTCTGTGGGATGGTCGGTCATAATCAAATCCTTCCTAGGGAGTCCACTCTTCCATCATCTCGGCGTACTGGCGCGCTTGATCGGAGATATCCACGCCGACTTCTTCAGACCACGCCGCGAGCAACTGGCTATACACCGGCCCCACTTGGCCATCGCCCACCGCCTGAAAATTAAAGCGCGTGATTGGCACCATGCAGATCGTGGTGCTGGTAAACCACGCCTCATCGGCTTCGCGTACATCGTAAGGCTCGATGTCGGCTTCGCACAGGGGAAGGCCGAGTTTACAGGCCAGCTCCATACACGCGCCGCGCGACACGCCGCGCAGGACATTGTGTCCTTTGGGCGTTATTACTTGGCCGTCGCGGACCATGAAGAAGTTGTTGCCCGTTCCCTCGGTGATAAAGCCGTGCTCGTCAGTCAGCAGCGCCTGGGCACCAGCTTCCATCTGCGCGGCCTGCAACTCGGCGATCTTGTAGAAGATGCGGCTGCGGTTTTTGGCCTTGGGATCGATGTAGCGCGAAGGCACCGACTGTTGGGGCGGGACGACGAAGTGCGCCCCCTCCTGATAGAGATGCGCCATCCCGCCGATGTGCCGCACCAGTGGGAAGACGTTGATGGTGACAATGGGGGCCGTGCCCTCCTTGACGATGGTATTGTACAGCGGCAGGGCACCGCGCGTGACGTCGTGCATGATCTGGAAGTCCAGCGCGCCGATTGCGGGCAGGTTGCGGGCAATGGTCTCGTGGGTCGCCTCTTCCATCGCGTCGATGTCCATCCCGCAGTCGATCTGCGCGTATTTGAGCGAGCCGTAGAGCCGCTCCAGATGCTCGCGCAGTCGGAAGGGCTTTTGCCCAAAGCTCCGCGTCATCTCAAAAACCATGTCCCCATACATCAGGGCGCAGTCGAAAATCGAGATCCGCGCCTCCGGCTCGGGGACGAACTCGCCGTTGAAATAAACCAGTCGTTTGGCCATAGCTGCCTCCCTGTGATATGAGCGGTCAATCCGCTACCACCCTCCAGCCGTAAAGAAAGGCCAGATAGCCCTTGCCCGAAAGGTCAAAGACTATCTGGCCTAAAACGATCTGGTATAATTTGAAATTTGAATATTAAATGGCCGCGCCGGAGACAGCGCTTTTCGCTGGAGCCGACCTCAATACCCCGTTACCGCCCCTTGCTCCACGCTCGCATGATCCGCGGTGCCCCGTACCACGCATGGCAGCCGAAACCCTTGGGCGGATCGACCGGATCGGGTATCAGCCCTTCTTCGCGGCAGGCAACCGTCAGTTCCTTACACGCCGCTATGAGGCCCAAAAATCCCAGATAGTGAGGCTGTCCCAGCAAGTGTGAAAACTCCAACTCATCTACCTTCTCGGCAAAAGCCGTTATCGCACCGTCAAGCACGTTGCAGGCGAGTTCAGCGCAGATCTCATCGATCGTTCCGATCAGCCTCTCCTCGTCTGCTCCAGTCACAACCGGCATGCCCAACCGCCAGCGCCCGTCTTCTACCTGGACTAAATAGCCTTCTTCGCTGTATTCCGCCAGTCTCGATCTCGCTCCCTCGTCCACGTCATCAAGCAAATCCTCCTCGTCCGCGTCGCCGAGCAAATCCTCCTCACTTATAGGTCCCTCGCACAAGCGGCCGACAAATCGATCTAGGTCTTCGAAGCGCAGAATCTTCCTATAATCGCCTCCGACCATAAGGCGAGATTCCGCTACATTACCCATGCCCATATCGTCCCCTTCCGTCATCATTCCGGCAAACCAGAGAGAAGGCTCCTTTTCGGCACCGCAATTGCCTACCAGATACCAAAAGTCCACCGGCCTGAGTGGATAGGTCAGAATGCGATGTTTGCCCCAATTGGGCAGTGATGACACTTGCCGCCCCAGACCACGCAAGACAATCCACTGCGGCAACGCGATCCAAGCTAGTTCCTCCCAAGTAAATCCCTGCCAGCCGCACAGCGAAGTATGGCCTAGAGCCTCTCTGAACTGCGGCAGGCGGCGCTTGAGGATAGCTATGCCCTTCCGTACAGAATGCACGCTCTCGAAGAGCGGCAAGCACTCTTGGCGCGCCATAAAAAGAAAGGCAGTCTGATAACGACCGGGGAAGGGCTCCTCCAGCATTTCTCCTTCCACTAAGCCCGGCACGATGTCTTGCACATAGGCCCTGTCGGCGTGCAACAGACGGGCCAGTTCCTCTACGCTTTTTGCACCCTTGCGGCAGAAGTAGAGCAAGCGCTTGGCCAGTAAGTTGTCCGTCTGCCGCAGCGGATGCAGTGGGTCGTGCTGGTTTGCGCACTCGCCTAGGACCTCGATGTCAAGCGTTTCAGGTATTTCCATTGGCATCGTCGTCTCGGGTGCCATGTTCTCCAACTCCTTTCTCAATCTTTTGCGCCCTTGGAAGAGTCGGGCCTTCACCGCCCCCACCGAAAGCCCCATCTCCTCGGAGATCTCCATGATAGATTTGTCCTCTATGTGAAAGGCAGTGAAAATGCGGCGCGAAGACTCCGACAGATTCTGGGCCGCTTCTGCGATGGCTGCCCCTATTTCACTCGATAGCAACCGCTGCTCCGGCGTGCGTTCCCCCTCCTTGACCATCGCGTACCGGGCGAGCAACTGATCCCGGTGCTGCTGCTTATCGCACCGATCGAGTGCCAAGCGATACACCAGGGTGCGCAGCCAAGCGTGAAAAGCGGCCCCCGACTGCAACTCGCCAAGCCGACTCCAAGCGCGGACAAAGGTCTCCTGCAACAAATCCTGCGCCTCATCGATCTCGCCGCCGCTCAAGGCACAGGCATAGGGCCACAGCCGTGCCGAATGCCGCTCGAAAAGCCGCGCAAAGGCCCATTCGTGGCCTTCCTGTGCGGCGGCCACCAAATAGGCGTCATCTACTGTCTGGCCATGGATTAGCTGATATTCTCGCATCGCACTTTACGCCTTTCTGTCTCCTAAGACGGGGCAAAGGCGTTAGAGGTTATATTGGGCGAGAAAATAATGGCAACAACGGGGGGTTCACCTTGCGGTGATGGGGGATTGATCTAACTGCAAGAAATTGTAACTACAATTTTAACAAATGCTTAGCACTTACACACTTATTCAGCGATCCCTGCGATAATCGGACTCAGATTGGGCGGCGAATAGAGTTCACCTTGCCGTCGGCGCGGTGAATCTCACGGCGTCGGTGCCCCCGCCGGCAGCAGCCCTTCCGCCTTCAACTCCGCCCACAGAGCCGACGGAATCTCCACCTGCATCACGCGCGCGTTGTCCTCCAACTCGGCCACCGACGCCGCACCGGGCACCGCCGAAATCACCGCCTCGTGCCCAAAGGGAAATTGCAATGCCGCGGCCCGTAACTCAACGCCGTGCCGGTCGCAGACGGCCTTGAGCGCCTTGGCCTGTTGCACCAGATGCTCAGGCGCGGGCAGGTAATCAAAAGACACCGGCTGGTTCAAATCGCGGGCGAGGATGCCGCTGTTGTACGGCCCGCCCATGGTCAGCTTTACCCCGCGCTCTACGCACAGCGGCAAAAACTCGGGCAGCGCCGATTGGTCCAGCAGCGTGTAACGCCCGGCCAACAGGATGTAATCCAGATCAAAGCGCTCGACCATCCGTCCGGTGCGCTCCCACTCGTTCATGCCCATGCCAATGGCCTTGACCGTGCCCTTTGCCCGCAATTCGACTGCGGCCTCTAGCGCTTCGATAAAGTCTTCGTCGGTATGCTGCCCTTTGAAATCGCTATCGTGGACAAAGAAAATATCCACCGCCGCCAACCCCAGCCGTTCCAAGCTCGAATCGAGCGAGGCCCGCAGGCCCGCAGCGCTGAAGTCAAAATCGTAGGTGTAGGGCGGAATCCCATCCTCGCTGTAAGGCTCCAAGTCGTCCGGATTTTCAGGCCGCAACACCCGCGATCCTTTGGTCGAGATAGCAAATGACTCGCGCGGAAACTCGCCCAGCACCCGCCCATAGCGCACCTCGCTGCGCCCATCGCCGTACATCGGCGCGGTATCAAAATAGCGCACGCCTATTTCATAGGCCCGGCGGATGATGGCCAATGCCTCGTCGTAGCCGCTCCCCTCAAAAATCCCATCGGCTAAGATCATCCCGCCCAACGGCGCGCCACCCAACCCCAGCCGCGTAACCTCCACGCCCGTATTGCCAATCGCTACTTTTTCAAAAGGGTCCATACTCACTCCAGTCCATAGAGCCGCTCGGCATTGCCGGCGAACAATTTGGCCTGCTCTTCCTCTGGGCGCCCGGAGACGATCTCCCGCAGCGCAGCCACCCATGCGCTCAAACTCGCCCCGAAGTTGCACACCGGCCAGTCGCCGCCAAACACCACCCGGTCCGGCCCAAAGCTGTCCAAACAGTGATTGACCGTCGGTGCCAGCGTGTCGGCGCTCCACCCTGCGGGTGCCCGGGCGATAATCCCAGATATTTTGCACACTGCGTGATCGCGCTCGGCCAAAGTCGCCATGTCGCGCTGCCACTGCTCTTTGGTATGGCTGAACGGGTTGGCCGGATCGTGCTCCGCCGCGCCGTTGACGATCTGCGGGTCGGCATTGCCGCAGTGATCGACGATGAAAAGCGTACCTGGACACTGATCCACCAGGCCGACCGCGTCTCCTAACTCGCTCGGCCGCAGACACAGATCGAAGCTCATGCCGATCTCTCCTAGGTACTGCACGTCCCGGACGAAACGCTCCTGCAGACAATGGCCCGGCTCGGCGTCGGGCACGTGCAACACCTGCCGCACGCCCTTAATAGCATCCTCGTCCTTAAAGCGGTCGATATAAGCGCGGAAACCCTCCCCTCCCGGGCTGCCCCCGATAACCGCCCCGGCCATTGGATTGTCATCGGCCCTGCACAAGCCAGCAACAAACTCCGCTTCCGCAATGTGCTGCGCAGCGGCGACATCCACTTCCATGTAAATGGTGCGGGCGATACCAGCCCCAGCACCCGCGACCAAGTAATCGCTCATCAAGTAATTTTTCCGCAGCGGGTCCATTCCCTCGCTCTCCAACCACGGCAGCGCGAACTGAGCCAAATCCCACATGTGTTGGTGCGTATCGACAATGGGTAGCATGATCTTTCCTCTGTTTAGTGGTTAAATCTCAACTCGACACTCGTACACTTGGGCATGGCCACTTTGATCCGACGCAAAGACCACGTAGCGCCCATCCGGCGAAAAATTCGGATGCGGATGCGTGTGCTGCGGCGCATAGACCTCGACCGGGCCGTCGTCGTACGGGCAGTGGTCAATATTCCAGTGTTTGCCCTCGTTGCTCGACTGCGACCGGCAGAGCAGTTGCGGCGCGCCGACCCCGTCGTTGGGATCGAACACCTGCAACCCGCTATCGGGAAACGTCGTATCCGCCACCATCCGCGCGCCATCCCGGCTGACCATCGGATGCCAAGCGTTGAACGAACAGACCTGCCGCACGGCTCCAGTATCGACATCGACGCCGATGACCCCGTGCGGCCAGCGCGTCGTCAGCAGCTCTCGCTTGCGCGGGTGCCAGGTCTCGTGGACGATCCACTCGTTTCCCTCGCGCGCGTACGCCAGCCGATGGTCGCTTCCATCCCGATTTACCACCCACATCCGCTCGTAATACGGCCCGGCATAGCGCAACAGCGAACTGTCATTCGGATGAAACTCTGGATGGCCAATCGAATCTCGCTCCACGATCACCTCACTCGCACCGCTACAGGTGTTGATCACCACAAAGCGCGCCACATCGCCCATCTTCACCGGCACCGCCCACCACTGGTCGTCGTAACTAAGCGCCGTCGTCCCCATCGCCGCTGCAACCATGCCTTTTTCGCGCATGGCCTCGGTGGCAAAAGAAGCCAATTGCTCTTCCTCACAGCTCTCGGTATCCACCCGCCAAGCCCCTTGCCCATCGGTGAAATAGACATAGCGGCCATCGTGCGATGGCGCGATCGAAAACTCGGCTAGTCCCTCGTGCTCGGTTAGCTGCAGCAACTGCCCAGAATCGCGCAATTCCAGAAAAAGTTCCGCGCGGCCCGTGCGGTACGAGACAAACACCAAATGCCGCATCGCGTCGTCGTACGCGGGAACATAATAGAACGGATGGTGGTGAATGGACGCGTGCGCGGTAATCTGGCGGACTTCAGCACCCGTCTGTGCGTCGCGCGAGGTCTGCGACTCGGGCGGATAAAGCGTGCCCCGTCCCACGGTCAGGGCTGGGCGTAGTTGACCGACATCATGCCCTCTACGTCCATTGGATCGATGCCGTATTGTTTGGTGAGGCGCTGGTGCTCCGGCGCGTCCGCGGCCGCCTCATCGCTCAGCGGCAGGGCTACCCGCTGCCCCTCGTTCTGCGCCGACAAATCGCAAGCCATATTCATCGCCAGCGACATCAACGCGTCTTCTTCGTCGAACTCGCTCAGCTGCACTCCCCGCACGGCGAGCGCAAAATCGGCAATGTGGCTCATGGCCGACGCGCCGTAGTCCTTGCGCAGATTCGAATACTCATTGGTGCGGAAGGGATTTTCGTATTCGATCCGGCCCATGCTGGTGTCGGCATAGCTCCGGGTCCAGCTACAGCCGTCGTCCTCGTCAGTGACGTCGATGATCTCGTCGGCAATCGAGCGGATTGTCTCCACCCCGTGCTCAGGGTCGATCCCAGCGTCCGAACAGCGCCTAAGCTGCATCTTGGCGACCGTAAAGCCCCCCTTGCTTGCTCCCACTCCCGGGTCCTGCGCCCTGTAGAGCAGCGTCCCCCGCTCGCCCTGCCATTCGGTGTACCCAGGCCGCGGATGCCGCCCCAACCAACCTTTGCCATTGGCGAGCTGATCGGCAACCATCTCGCCATCGGCAAAACCGAAGTAATGTGCCGTGAAGTGCTCGCCGGAGTGAAAGCGGTGCGGCATAGAGCGGAAGGACGGCGTCTCTATCGAATGCCCGATGGCCTGCGCCCACACAGGATGGCCAAAAAAGCGTATCCAGCGCGAGTTGTTGTGATACCCGGTGTGGTCAGCGTAGCTGAAGATGCGGCCAATGCGGCCGATAAACCCGCTGTCCTTTACCGTAAGGGCGAAGCGGTCGCAGGCAAAGCGGAAGAAATTTTCCGCCACGCGCACCACCACCCCCTGTTCGCGCGCCACCCGGATCATCTCCCGCGCCTGGCTTATCAAGCTGCACCAAGAGGTCTCGCACATATTGTGCATACCGTGGCTCGACAGATAGACCGAATACGCGTAGTGCGACTGCACCGGCGTGACGACCAATGCCGCCTCGGCGATCCCGTCCTTAACTAACTCGCGGACGTTGTAATAAGCCCGTGCGCCGAGTGCTGCGGCCGCCCGGTCGCAATGCTCCTGGACTGGATCGACGCAAGCCACCACCTCGACCCAATCTTTAAGCGCCGGCAGCAAGGGCTGGTAAGTGGTGCTGGCGCGATTGCCCGTGCCGATCAGCGCGACTTGTACTGGATTATCTAACTTGGGAACTTCCATGACAGACCTTTCCGTCTACTTGCGAACGCACTCGTAACCAAGCGCCTCCAACCCCTGCCGAATACTCGCGATCTCCGCCGGTGCCAAGTCCCGCAGGGGCCGCCGCATCTTCGGCGAGGGGAACTTGCCCAGCAGCCAGCGGGCGCACTTCATGCGCTGATGCGCGCTCGACGATGGCTCGCCAAAAGCATAGACGATGCGGTTGAGCGGCTCGACCTTTTTCTGCACCTCCTTGGCTCCAGCCAAATCCCCATCCAACGCCCGCTGCACCAACTCGACGATCAGCTCGGGCACAAAACCGGCAAAGCCGACTAGCGCCCCATCAGCCGCCTCCAGCAAGCTGGGCAACAAAAACTCGTCGTGGCAGGTGATGATCGGCACGTCCGCGTTGACCTTTTTCAACTCTTGGTAGTCGTAGAGCCAACGGCTCATATCGCGGGTGCCCATCTTGATGCACTTGACTCGGGGAATCTGCACCAGCGCCTTCATCTCGTCGAGCGTATAGCCGGCCTTGGTCCACGCTGGATACTGATGCACCACAATGTCGATCCCGGCCGAGGCCACATCCTCAAAAAAGCCCACCGCGGTCTGGCTCGACCGACCAAAGCGCAACCAGTGGTGCGGCGGCATCAACAAGATCGCATCGGCCCCGGCTTCCCTAGCCGCCAGCGCATGGTCGATGCCCTCCAAGCTGCCCTCGACCGACACGCCGGAGATCGTCTTCACCGCGCGCCCAGAAGCCTGGACCGTCTCGGCCACAATCTGCGTCACCCGATTGCGCTCGGCCGGGCGCAGCGACATGATCTCGCCAGTATGACCGTTGCAGGTCAAGCCATCGACGCCATCGACCGCAGCTAATTCGGCGATATAGTCCCGCAGCCCTTCTTCATCAATCGACTCGTCGGCGTGGAAGGGGCACAGGGTCGCGGGAAACACACCCGCCCAGGGGTGATCCCGCCAACTAGTAGCAGACATAGGGCCTTCCTTTGGCTATGTGAGGCCGGGAATTAAGGGAGGCGCGCTTGGCCCGTCAAGCGGCCTTGACACCGCCATTGCCCCATTCGACACTACTGCCCATCACTCCAAACCAAGGAAGGCCCACCCATGACTGCCACTATCACCCACGTCGAACGCTTCACCCTGCAAGTGCCGTTTGTCGAGCGCGTCCGCCGCGACATGGAACGCGCCGGCATCCACACTTGGTCCGAGCTTGAAATCACCCGCGTCGAAACCGACGCCGGCGTTGTCGGCTGGGGCGAGACCATTCAGAACTATACTTGGGGCCGCGTCCAAACCCACGAGCGCGTCCTCGGCCAATCGCCCTTTGCCGTCATGTGGGACGACTCCTTGGGTGCCGGCCTGCAGATGGCCCTCTTCGACGCCGCGGGCAAACTAGCCGGCGTGCCGCTCTACAAGCTGTTGGGCACCAAGTGCCGCGACTGGTGCGCCATTTCGTTTTGGGACCACGACATGTCGCCGGAGCGATACGCCATTGAGGCGCAAACCGCGGTCGAACTCGGCTACACCTGTATAAAAATCAAGACCCGGCCGTGGTTCGACGTCCGCGAGACCATCCTCCAAATCAGTGCCGTCACCCCCGACCACTTCCGCATCGACGCCGACTGGAACGCCTTTTTGAACAACGCCTCCAACGCCATCCCCCTGCTGCGCGAGTTGGAGCAGACCTTCCCCAAGATCAAAATTTTCGAAGATCCCATCCCGCGCCACGACGCCTCCGGCAACCGCTTCCTGCGCACCCAGATCAGCACGGCTATCGCCCATCACTACGGCGTAATCCACCCCCGCGAGGCCATGGAGCTAGGCGGCGTCTGCGACGGCTGGATCTTGGGCGGCGGCGTCAACGGGATCACCAGCCAAGGCCACACATGCGAGGCGCTGCGCATGCCCTTCTTCCTGCAAATGGTCGGTGCCGGGCCAACCACCGCACTTTCGCTGCACCTGAGCGCCGTGCTAGTCCAAGCCCAGTGGCCGACCATCACCTGTCACGAGTTGTACGAGCACAGCCTGCTCAAACAGCGAATCGAGGTCATCGGCGGCCACGCCCAGGTGCCCGAAGCGCCGGGCTTGGGCATTGAGATCGACGAAGAGGCGCTGGCAAAGTACCGCGTCGATCAAGCCGACCACAGCCTACCCAAACGGCTGGTCAAGGTAGCCCGCGCCGGCGGCATCAACATCTACTTTGCCAACTCCGGGCAGAAGTGGACTTTCTTCCAGGGCGGCAACCATCCTGTTGACGAATGGGGATCGAGCACCGAGCTACTCGACGACGACGGCAGCGCCGAATTCGCCGACCTCTACGCCCGCGCCGCCGAGTCGCCGGTACTGACGACGGAATGAGGCGGAGCTGAGCGGCTACGCGGTCGTCCACGGGCGCAAGATGCTCCTCGTCAAATAGGAGGCGGTTTGGTAATGTCTGGGCACAGCGTGCATCTAATTGGCAATACGCTAGAAGAGGACTATTATAAAGTCTGCCGTGGTCACGGGTGTCCTCTTTGGCGTCGGGGCAGTCTGGGTCGGTGGCCCTGCTGAAGCGGCGTGCAGGGCAAATGCCAATGGGACAACTTTTTGACGTGATTCGACAACTGATCGCCGAGGAGCGTTATATCATCGGCCAGCACGCCTCCGAGCGCTTGGAAGAGCGTGGTATCATGGAATGGCAGGTGGTTG
Organism: Candidatus Latescibacterota bacterium; assembly: GCA_965203175.1. Taxonomy (GTDB): domain Bacteria; phylum Latescibacterota; class UBA2968; order UBA8231; family UBA8231. The sequence continues at coordinate 5,020,041 of OZ241867.1, forward strand.
CAGGAGTGGAGGACGGAGAATTGATCGCCGAGCGACCAGACGCGACGCCTAATCCGGCCGTCGAGATGCGCGAATCATTGCCCGACGGTATGGAGTACAAGGCCGTTTGGTCTCATCTGCGTCATGTTGGTGTCGCTAAGCTGGTAACTGTGCATTTTTTCGACGGAGGTTAAGTCATGCGTATTCCTGGACAGCGAATCAAGCGGACACGACTGATTCAGACCGATAAGTATGTCGTTGCGGTAGAGGTGGAAATGGTCATCCCGGCCGATGATCCGAGCGAGCCATGCTATGAATCTGAAACTATTCAGTTCCTCCGGGAGATCGAAGCGCACGCCAAGCGGGAAGATGTGGCTTGGTTGACCAAAAAGGGTAAGGTCTATGCTGCCGTGGATGCGGCTTAAGAGATGGATCCTTGCACCCGCCAGCGGCGTATATGTGTATCAGTTGCAGGCCGGTCCGATCATCCACGGGCGCAAGATGCTCCTCGTCAAATAGGTTCTGTTATTCCAAAAATAAATAGTATATATTTCACCTAAGTGTGGAGTCGGCCGAAACTCTTTCCCGCCTCTGGTAGCACCCCGCAACCCGCCCCTCGATCGGAGAGTCGTCCCATGCACTTCGACGCTTACGATCTCAACGCCGCAATTTACGATGAGATGTTTCTGCCCGACGGCACGCCCCGCGAGCACTGCCGTGAGTTATACGACACCCTGCGCCGGCTTTCCGACGAGGAACTCGGCGCAATCCAAGAGCGAGTAACGCACTCCTTTTCCAGCGAAGGCATCACCTTCACCGTCTATGGCGATGACGAGGCCGACGAGCGCATCATTCCCATCGACTGCGTGCCCCGGCTCCTCTCGGCTGCCGAATGGAGGCATCTCGAAAGCGGCCTAACCCAGCGCATCAGTGCCCTGAACCGCTTCTTAGAAGACGTGTACGGCGAAGCCCGCATCATCGCCGATGGCGTGATCCCGGCCGACGTGGTGCGCGGCTGTCCCCAGTACCGCATAGAAATGCGCGGCGTCTCCGTCCCCCACGGCACGTGGGTCGCCGTCTGCGGCACCGATCTAGTGCGCACCCTCGACGATGGCTTCCTAGTGCTTGAGGACAACCTGCGCGTGCCCTCGGGCGTGTCCTACATGATCGCCAACCGCAAGGTGGTGAAGACCAGCTTACGCCGCCTCTACCGGAGTTGCCGCGTGCGCGAGGTAGAGCACTACGGACAGGTCCTACTCCAGACTTTGCGCGACCTCGCCCCCGATGGATGCACCGACCCCTGCATCGTCCTCCTGACGCCCGGAGTCTATAACTCGGCCTTTTACGAACACATGTTCCTAGCGTATGAGATTGGCGCGTCGCTCGTAGAAGGCCGCGACCTGCTGGTCAACGATGGCTTCGTGTACATGCGCACCACCAAGGGACTGCGGCGCGTCGATGTGATCTATCGCCGAGTAGATGACGATTTCCTCGACCCTCTCGTCTTCCGCCCCGACTCCCTGCTCGGGGTGCCTGGGCTACTGCACGCCTTTAAGCTCGGAAACGTAGCTTTGGCAAACGCACCGGGGACGGGCGTAGCCGACGACAAAAGCGTCTATGCCTACGTCCCCGACATGATCCGCTACTATCTAGGCGAAGAGCCAATCCTCGCCAATGTAGAAACCCACCTGTGCCGACGGCCGGAGGACCTGGAGTACACTCTCGACAACCTCGAAAACCTAGTGGTGAAGCGCGTGGGCGAATCCGGCGGTTACGGTATGCTCATCGGCCCGCACGCAACGCCCGCCGAGCGCACAGCCTACGCCGAGGAGCTTCGCGCCGACCCAGCCGATTTCATCTCTCAGCCGGTCCTCTCGCTGTCAAGCGCACCCTGCTTCATTGAGGGCCGAGCCGAGCCGCGCCACGTTGACCTGCGTCCTTTTGTCCTCCACGGCCGCGAAACCCGCATCGTGCCCGGGGCCTTCTGCCGCGTGGCACTGCGCCGGGGCAGCCTCGTGGTCAATTCCAGCCAAGGTGGAGGCGGCAAGGACCTTTGGGTACTGGAGGACTGAATGCTCTCGCGCAGTGCTCAAGGGCTGTACTGGATGGGCCGCTACCTTGCGCGGGCGGAATATCTGTGCCGCCTGCTACGCCTGCAAGTAGAAGCGCTGGTGGACCGGCCAATTGCTGAGATCCATTTTGGCTGGAACCGGATCTACACTACCCTAGGGCGGCAACCACCTTGGGGTAATCTCACGTTCGACGAGAGCGACGACTACACCTTGGCCGATTCCTACACCCTAGCGGGCGATCTCACGTTCGAGCGCGACAACCACGATTCGGTGCGGAACTGCTTCGCCCTCGGCCGCGAGAACGCCCGCCAAGTGCGCCACTGCATCAGCGCCGAGATGTGGACTTGCCTGAACTTGGCTTGGCTGCGTATCCGCGACCTCGACATCGAGGACATCTGGAAGGTCTCCCCAGAGAGCTTTTACGCGGAGACCTCGCGGGAAATCGACACCTTCGCCGGAGTGGCCGAATCGACCATGTACCGCGACGAGGGCTGGAACTTCATGCGGCTCGGCCGGTTCATCGAACGCGCCCAGCTTAGAGTCTCCTTGCTCCTCGCGCAGTGCACCGCTAGGCGCGCGCAGAGCGAGACCTCAGATGCGGACTGGACGAGCCTGTTGCGTTCATGCAAGGCATTCGACGCCTACAAGCGCAACTACAGCGTCGAAATCCAGCCCGATCGGGTGATAGACCTGCTCGTTACCGATCCCCTGCTGCCCGGCTCGCTGTGCCGCGTGCTCGACGCGCTGGCGACCGAGCTAGCGGCCATTGGCGTGAGCCCCGGCTCACACGCGGGAGAAGCAGCCGAGCGGCTCGCCGGCCGGCTCGGCACCTTGATCCGCTACGAGTGGCCGGATCGGGAAGATCGAGAAGCAGTCCTCGCGCAGGTGGGCGACGACTGCCGCAAGCTCCACTCACTCGTGACTACTGCGTATATCGACTACGCCATCGAGGACTCTCCAGTGCAAACGCCATGACCGGAGCCGTCCGCTACGAAATCGAACACATTTCTCACTATTCCTACACGGCCCCAGTACAGCAGTGCGTAATGCTTCTGTGTCTGGAGCCGCGCCAGGACCGAGGGCAGCAGCTCCTCGACTTTGAGATTGAGACATCCCCTCCGGCCAACCTAAACCGCGAGACGGACTGTTTCGGCAACACGCGGCACCTCCTCGACCTCCACCAAACGCACCAAATCTTAGAGATCACAACCCGCTCCACGGTCGAGGTTGTGTCCGCCCGACCGCTCCCAGCGCGCTTGCACTCCGGTGCCTGGGCAGAGATCCGCTCCCGCAGAGAATCGTGCGCCGATTGGGATTTCACGCACCCGAGCGCACTGGTGCGCCCCTCGCCCGCACTCACCGAGTTCGTCGACCGGCACCGCATCGAGCCTGGAGACGACCCACTCGAAAGTCTGATGCAACTGTCGCACACACTCCACGACTGCCTGCAATACATCCCGGGAAGCACCACGGCGGAATCCCCCGTCGAGCACATCATCGAAACCGGTCGTGGCGTCTGCCAAGACTACGCCCACCTCATGATCACCATTGCGCGCTCTTGGGGCATCCCCACCCGCTATGTCTCGGGCTACCTGAACCCAACCGATCAATCCGGCGAGCAGACACCAAGCAACGCCACGCACGCTTGGGTCGAATGCCGATTGCCAGAGCTTGGCTGGGTCGGCTTCGACCCAACCAACCAGAGTTTCGCCAGCGAGGGAGGGAAAGTACACATCGCCGTAGGACGCGATTACCGCGACGTGTCGCCGACGCGCGGCGTCCTCCAAGGCGGCGGAGCAACCCGTCTCGAAGTCGATGTGCGGACGCGTTCTTTTCCTACTTGAACCACCCTAGGCATAGTTCTTAACTTGAGGGGAAATTCAACCACATCACATGGGAGGGAATTATGGATACGCTCAAGCGAATCTGCGGCTTATTTCTCGTCTTGATGGCGGTTGCGGTCGCAGTCCACACCGTAGTCGAACCGCTCTATCACGTCTCTAGCGAAGGACAGCCGTACAGCCCGCTTTGGTCCACCTTGGATGGGCTGATGGCGCTGGCCATCGCGTTGGGCGTGCTATTCGGCTACCTTCGCAAGAAAGCCTCCGACAGCGAGGGGGATGGCGGAACGGTCACGCGTGAGTTTGTTGCCGCCAACGTCCAGTTTTACGGCTTCCTGTGCGTGGGCATCATGTTCTTCTGGAACTGGTTTATCCTGTACAGTCCTGAATTCACGGCCGTAGGAGCGGAAACAGCCTCCCTCGTGTGGATTCTCATCGACGCCACGCTGCCGCTGCTTATGGGCGCGATGGGCGTGTTCCTGCTGCGCGGCGGCAACGACGGCTAGACCGGCGCTTCCAGTACGGCAACGGCACGACCGGAGCCGTGCGGCTGCATCTACGCCCAAGCGAATTGCCTCTTACAGATAATCCGCAATTCGCTTGGGCTGTCCATCCACCATCGTCTCCATCGCCGCAATCACCAACGCAAAGCTCTGCAAATTATCTTCAATCCTCGTCGCCGCTGCCTTACTGTCCTTCAATTTCCACAAACTCTACGATATATATTTCTTCGTCCCGATCTCGCTCAAAGACGATTCTCTGACTATCAGGATCAGGCGACCACGCAAGGGAGTTTGGCACATTACCATCGTTCCCAGCGCCGTATGTGAGCCTTTTCTCGTTGCGCCCGTCAGCGTCCATGACATAGACTTCCATATCGCCATCACGCTCAGACACAAAGGCAATACGTTCCCCATCAGGCGACCACGCTGGCCAGAAATCTGAGCCTTCAGCCCATGTGAGTCGGGTCTTGTTGCGGCCATCGGCATCCATGACATAGATCTCATGGTTCGCTCCCCAGGCAATATGCCCCTTACCATAATCATCAAATGAAGGAAGTGAATTGCAAGCAATGCGGCTGCCATCAGGTGACCACGCTGGGTAATAGCTGGGATTCCTGTGCGTGAGTCGGGTCTTGTTGGAACCATCGGCGTCCATGACATAGATCTCAATGTCGAGATTGCGCAGAGACAAGAATACAATACGTTGACTATCGGGCGACCACGCCGGCAACCAGTCATCCTCAACATGTTGCGTGAGTCGGGTCTTGTTGGAACCATCGGCATCCATGACATAGATCTCTCTGTTTTGACGATTATTTTCACGATGGGCAGATACGTATGCTATACGCCGACCATCAGGTGACCACCTTGGATATTCGTCGTGACGGTCATTTTCTGTTAGTCGAGTTTCATTTGTTCCATCAGAGTCCATGATATGAATACTATCGTGACCGTCGCGGTAAGACACGAAGGCAATTCTGCTACCGTCAGGCGACCACGTCGGAGAAAATCCGCCGGACCCGTGTGCCGTTAGTTGGGCTCCGTTTGTTCCATCAGCATCAATACTATATATATCCCACCGGCCGTTGCGACTGGAGTAAAAAACAATGCGTTGACCATCTGATGACCATCTTGGCCCGCGCCCACTATATGTGAGAAGACGAGTCTCTATACTACCAATTGATGGCGATTCGGAACTTATGGCGTTAAAAGCGTCGAATAGGGAAGCGCCGTCGGAGCTTGTATCTGTGTCCTGCTCACTCACCGTGATCCTCACAGCCGAGGAGCAGTTGTTATCGGTATTGCTCTCGCCACTGACGCTGTCCACACACGCGCCGTAGAAATATACTCCCGGGCCTCCACTCGTTGGAGCGATCAACTCAATCGACACCGCACTGCTGTCCGAGGCGTCTAATGCACCTATTTCGTCCGCACCCACTTCCGTGTCACTGGAAGTAATCGTCGCGTTGTTGGAGCGATAGTAGTGTAGCATCGTCGCCACGGCCTGCTCGTCGCCTTGGTTATGCACGTTGGCATGCAAGGTGAACGCCTGCTCCGGCGTCAGCATGGAGTCGCTGACCGAAGGCGATTGAACAATCAAATCCGGTCCCCCCTCGCTGGACGTACTATCCGTTTCCGCCTCTTCTTCCACCGCCTCGTCCTCCTCTTCTTCCGAGGTCTCGAATGCGCCGAAAAAGCCGAACATGTCGTCGAAGTCGACAGCCTTGCCCGCCGGTGCCGTAGGCTTCTGCTCGCCAGAGCAAGCGATCACAAGAAAGACAATAAGAACGCAACGCATGACGATCCTCCTGTGCTAGCGTGAAACAGGCTCAGTTTCTGAAGCTTATCCATGCGCCCAAGCGGATCGCTTCTTACAGATAATCCGCAATTCGCTTGGGCTGTCCATCTACCGTCGTCTCCATCGCCGCAATCACCAACGCAAAGCTCTGCAAATTATCTTCAATCCTCGTCGCCGACGCCTTGCCTCCTTCCAGCCAGTCCACAAACTCCTTGAACAAATAATGGTGTCCTTCCCACTCCATCGTTGGTGCTGCATACACCTCCACCTCCTGCTCCACCCGATAAATTCGCACCTCGTCTCCAGCCCCTATCTCCACTGTCCCTTCCTCGAACTCCAAGCGATAGTACTCGCGGTGCCAACAACTCGTAATCCCCGCCGCCGAACTGTTCCCCTCGTACGCCGTGTGTACTCCATTGTCCATCCTCATCAGATAAAATCCACTCGAATAGTGCTTAAAACTCGACCACGCCGGGTTCCACCCAAACCCTTGCAATACCTCGCCATCCCCCCCCGCTAAAAAGCGCATCATATCGAAGTGATGCACCGAGCCTTCAAAGAGCAGGCTGAAATCCATGTCGTGTCGCCACTCCTTGCCCCACGACTTGTATTTGCGATAGTCGCAGGCGTAGCGGCCGAAGATGTGTTGCAACCGCCCAAGTCGCTCCTCTTCGCGAATCCGCACCACCTCCTGCTTGTTGGGCTCGTAGCGGTAATTCTGGATAATCGCGCACGGCAACCCTGTCTCCTCGGCCTTGGCGGCCATGGCCTTGGCCGCTTCTAAGGTATCGGCAATCGGCTTCTCGCAAATAACCGGCATCCCCGCTTCCAGCGCGGCAATCGCCTGCGGGCTGTGGAACTGCGGCGGAGTGGCAATGCCGCAGAAATCGGCCTGCACCTTGGCGCAAGCCTCTTTGTAATCGGCAAAGAGCTGATCGGCACCCAAGCCGAGCTTCGCCCCTTGTTGCCCAAGCACTTCCTCGTTGACATCCACTAGCCCGACGATTTGGATCCGGTCGCCGAGACGCTCGGTCATCCGCCCGATCCAACTCCCGGCCATGCCGCTGACGCCGATCATTAAACAGGTCTTAACTGCCATGCCATCTACCTTTGCTTGTTTGGGTTGAGGAACTAATAGGCCACGGCAAGGGGCCGCAAAACCGCCTCACCACTACTCGCCGCGCCCGGATCAATTAGGCAAAAATACATCCCCGGCAACGCCAACCCATTGTCCGCAGTCCGCCCCGACCAGCGGAAATGCCAGCGTCCGGCGACCTTGATGCCCGTCGGCTGAGCCACTAACTGACCGGCGACGTCGAAAATCTGTACTCGCGGCTGGATGCCCTGTGCCTTGAAGACTATAAAGCTGATCTCTACCGCGTCGTTGACCCCATCGCCGTTGGGCGTAAACGCCACGGGCGCGATCTCCACATCGCCGACGAGTGCAGCCTGGGCGGGCAGGTCGGGCAACAACACGATATTGGCCCGTCGCTCGCTCGGGACTACCGACTGCCAGATCCCGGGGCGCTCGTCCGCGCCTAGATCGAGCGCGAACAGCGCTGCGTTGTCCCAAAGCCGCGCCGTAAAATCCACTTCCACCGAATCGGCAACCACGGTGCGCGGCAATAGGACCAAAAGTGAATCGCCGTGCAGTTTCACCGAATCGGGCGCTACCTCTTCCCCTCCGATCCGCAGTGCCACGTTGCCCGTGGCCGCGCCGGGAATGTGAAAGCGCAAGCGATCGAAGCCGCTGTCCTGCCCGTCGGTGCTCGACCACAGTGTATAGGTAAAGCGCGTATCCTCGTTGAGCTGAGCTTCCCGAGGCCAGATTTGCCCCTGTGCCTCCTGTACCAGTGCATCGGTAAATTCTATCGCCAGTGCATTCACGGCCGGAGCCACCTGCGAATCGTCGGTTGTCAGAATCATCTCCAATTGCACGAAGCGACGCGGGCTCGCCGATTGGAAAGACTCTCCCGAAGTCTGGTACACGTTGCTCCAAGCGTCCCAATCTTCTCCGACGACCAAGGTCGTATCAATGGAGCCTTTTAACACCTTGGGCAAGCTGTTCCACTTCTCCTCGGTGACAATATCGCTTTTGCGATCGAAGAAAGTGTACAATTCCTGTAGTGCATTACCCGAGCGCGAACGCAGCTGGATCTTGGTCTGCGGCGGCAGGTCCGCCTCCCATGTAATCCGCTCGATCACTTGGGGCCGGCCGTTGCCCGCCTGCGACGCCAAGTCGATAAAGTCCGAGCGCAAGTTCACCTCGGCTGGATGACCCGAGGAAAAAAGCATCGCCTCCAAGCCCCAACCAAACCCCTGCGGCGTCCCGTCAATTTCGTGCCACAGCAGGTAGCGGACCTTGCGCGGAGCGAACAGATAGCGCTGGTGAAAGAGCCGGCCGAGACACTGCGGCCGGCAGCGATCTTCGACCAAGACCTCGTAGTCAACTCGCTCGGGCACCGGCAACCCCGATCCCGCGGCTGGGCGGCCGTCGGACACCAGAAACAACCCGCCGGCCGCCGAGGGATTGCCCCCTTGGACTTGGCTGCGCAACCCTTCGCCCAATTGGCTGAAGTAAATGAAAAGTTCGTCGAGGAAGAACACCGCCCCCAGATCCACTCGCCACCACACGCCGGCCTCCACCCAACCTCCCTCGGCACTGGTCAACAGCGCGAAGCTGTCCATATCGCCGTCGAACATCAGCGCCGCGCCCGTAGTCCGACCGCCTTCGAGAAAACTGCCCCCGCGACCCGCCGTGCCCAAGCTCACATTGTCCCCCACCGCCAAGACCTCGACCTCCGCTAGCGCCACGCCCGGGCTGTACTCGTCGATTTCGATAATGATATACTGGATCACTTGAAAGCGCTTCTCGCGCTCTAAATCGAGCTTCAGCCCCTCGTCGAGTACATAGGTGCTGTCGGTCCTTAGATACTCTAGGGGAATCACCAGTTCGGTGGCGGCATTGGGTCTGGACGTGCGATAGACCGCTTCAAACTTGAATACATCGTTGAGCGCTTGGATGCGGGCACCCGAGGCGACAAAGACGCTAAATTGCCGCAAGGGCCGCGCGCCCTCGCGGTCGGGAAAGATCAAGCGGATCTGACGCGCCAGCACCGGACGCCCCAAATCTATCTGCACCGACCACTGATCAAGCGCATCGTCGGGGTCGGGTTGCCAGAAGGTTTCCAGATCGCCATCGATAATCAAGTCTGCTGTCTGCGGATTGCTCTTGGCCTCCCAGATTCCGCCGGTCACCTCGCCGCGCTCCTGCGTTGGATGGCGAAAATCCCCGGCGTTGGCCACGGCGTTGATCTCCTTGCGGAACTTGGTCAGCCGCAGCCTGCCGTCGGCATCGATCTGCACTAAGTCGTTGGGCATCTGCCAAGTCCGCCACGCCGCCGCACTGTCGAAGCGGAGCTCGTCGGCCCATACCGCGCCGATTCCCAACAGTAGCGCATAAAACGAGCGCATCGCCATGCTCTCAGTAGATCAGTGTTAAAGGGCGCAACCGACGGCTCCCCGTCCGCTCGGCTTCGGGTGCTATTTCAACTAGGTAGAGACCGGGCGACAACAAAACTCCGTCCTCATCGCGCCCACCCCAGCGCACTCGCTGCGCACCAAAGCGCTGCACACCTAATGACCGCTTGGCTACTCGCCTTCCGTCGAGCGAATATACCTTGAACACTACGGGCACATCCTCGGGCAACCCCACCAGCGCATAGCCGATCTCGACCTCGTCGTGGACTCCGTCGCCATTGGGCGTCAGCACCCTAGTGGAAAAATCCAACCCCACCACCGGCCCATCGCTTTGCCCGGCCGTCCCTAAGACCCGCAGGCTGTTGGTCCCCAGTTCGGCGCTGGCATCGCCCGGTTCGACGGGCTGAGGCAGCGCATCGACACCTGCATTATAGACCTCGCCCGAAAACGTCCAAGCCAGTGAGAACACATCGGAGACAAAGACGACCCGTGCCTCCTCTGTGGACCCCGGCTCGATCCGCTCCGGCAACACGACCGCTAGTTCCTCGTCGCCTTCAATAACTGCAACCGGCTCGACCTTCCTCGGGGGATGCCCCATTTCCAGCCTAGTAAACGCAGCCCGCGTCCCGGTGCGAATCCTCAGCGCATCAAAGCCTGCTCCCTCACCGACAAACTCGCCGCGGATGTCGTAGATCAGTTCCGCCACTTGACCCAACGGCACTTGGGTCAAGCCCCCCGCCGGCTGCACATCGCCAGCCAGAGCCACCTCGCCCACGACCCGGCTGGCCAGTAGCGGCGCAGTCTCAATCCACAACGAGTCGAGCCGCACGAATGCGGTAAACTCCTCGCTTTTGAGCGTAATCCGCAACTGGAAATGGGTCCCCCCCTTGAGGTCAATCGCCTGACCTGGTTCGGAAAAGGGCAACGACCAAAAAGACCAATTGTCGCTATCGTACTGAATAGAGGCGCGCATTCCCGGCCGGGGATCGCGCAGTAGGCCGGCGCGCCAGCGCGGCTGCAGCACCAAATCGTAGCGCTCGCGCGTCACCACTTCCTCGCCGCCGCGATCCGTGTACTCGTGGTAGATATTCGGATCCCCATCGCGACCGGTGCGCACCTCCACCTCCACCCCCACCTCGGCATCGGGAGCCTCCACCAGTTCGCCATCGATGGCGCGCAACGGCGTCGCCGCCCAGAACAGGCGACCAAAATTGCGGGACGCGTCCAAGTCGAATATCCGCGAGCGGTACACCACTTTGCGCGGCACCCCCTCGCCGAAGAGTTCAAAGTCGCCGATTGATCCCTTGAAAGCGGTCCCCGAACGCACGCTGGTATTGCCCCCTCTCCCCGAATCCAACAGCGAGGTCTTCCGCTTGTAGCGCACGAAGCGCACGTATTGTCTGGGAAATTCGATCTGCACTCGGGTGACAAAATTTTCGGCTACATTGGCAATTAGTGGACCAATGCGTTTATAGGGTTGAGACCCTTCGAGCCAACTCGGATCGCCTTCCGCTGCGATAGACACCTCGTAGGCTGGCACGGCATCTTGGGCAAAGGGGATACCATCGGAGCGAAAGCCCCTAGGCGGGGTAAAAAAACCAAAGCGGTGTGCAGGCACCGGTACGGCCAAATCGATGGTGTACCAGACCGATTCGGGATTGGACGAGACCGGCGGATTGAACGACATGCTGTCCCCATCGACCATATAGGTGCCATTGTGAGCCGTCGTCTCGTTGCCCTGCGAACCCTTCCAAGCCCGCGGCGTCTCACCCTCGACATAGGACAACTCGCGCGGCTCTTTGAGTGGTTCCCAGCCGGTAAAGAGTGCAAGCAAACTTTGGTTGGGGTCGATATAGACAGGTTGGATCGCGCCGGGCACCGAGTCGAAATCAATGAGCACCACAGCAGAATCGTTTTCGCTCCAGGCTAAGCCCGCACCACCGATCTGCCAACTGTGTCGCTGGGCACCGCTAGCCGTCGCCCAGCAGACCAGCAGCAGCCATGTGAAAGCCTTAACCGCCATGACACGTCCTTTTTATTAATTGTAACACAATGGCCACATAAAATTAAGGGCCGACAAACTGTGCAAAATTCCTTATACTAAGTGTTTCTTTATAAAGAACCTCTCGTGTCCACATCCCCAAATTGAACGGCAAACGCATGCCAAAGCGCGCGATTGAGCAAGGAATTTTGGTTTTCCCCGCTGGCGCTGCAACCGATGTGCAGGTCGCTGGCCGCACTCTCCTCCAGCGCGGAATCCGCACCATGGCCAGCGTGGGCATCAAGCGCGTCTTGGTCGTGCTCCCTCCCGGCCACGCCCCCAGCGACAAATCTCCGGTCCCCGACCTCGATATCCAAGTAGAGCAAACCACCCTGGAGGCCGCCCACCTACCCAGCGCGCCCTTCCTATTGCTCAGGGGCGATTGCGTCCACCACCACTCCTCGCTGCAAGCCATCATCGACGCGGGCCTGCAACGAGACGCCCTCGTCGCGCAAATCAGCGACGACGGTCGCGTCAGCAGCGGAGCGTTTCTCTGCGCGCCGGGCGCGTTGCCCTCGGATGCGCTAACCAGCAACCTCTGGAGTTGGCTGGCAGCGCGTCCGCACCGCCGCGAAGATATCGCGCCACACCTGTGGCAACGCGTGACCGACAAGCGCAGCGCGCGTACCGCTAAGAACATGCTCTTCGACCAAGTGAGCAAGGCCACCAGCGGCACGGTAGCGCGCCTGCTCAACGTGCGCATCTCAGTGCCCATCAGCAAACTCATCGTCGATACCGGCATCTCGCCCAACATGGTGACCTTTTTCATGGTCCTATGTCCGGGCCTGTTCGCCGCCTATTTGGCGACGCAGCCCGACGACTATCTGCGACTTGTATGCGCCGGTGTCCTCTGGCAGCTCGCCTCCATCCTCGATGGCTGCGACGGCGAGATCGCCCGCGTCAAGCTGGCCGAAACCAAATTCGGCGCTTGGTTCGACACGGTTACCGACAACCTCGCCTATCTCTGTGGCTACGCTGCGCTTATGGCTGGTATGTGGCACCTCTATCCCGGCAACTACCTGCCCATCTACGCCGGCATCTCCGCCATCGCCTCGCTGGTCCTGACTCTAGTTCTGCTCTACAGCTACGCCCTAAAAACCGGCACCGGCAGCCTGCAATACTACCTCGGAGACTTGGGCAACAAGGTGCCCTATGGCGAAAAGGACTGGAGCTATCGGTTCCTAGAGCGCGCCGGCTTTATTACCAAGCGGGATTTCCTCTCATTGTTCATTGCCATCGGTTTGGTGGCCAATCTGTTGCCGGTCGTTTATTGGCTCTTAGTCATCCTGCTGCACGTGGCGGCGCTGGGCGTTTTGACCACCCACTATCGGCTGATGGGCAACCAGCGCACCGCCGAGCGGCAGATCGCCTCACTTCCGGCCCCGGCCGTCAACCCAGAGGAGGCCGCGTGAAAGCGCTGCAAATTTCCATGGTCGCCTTTGGCTTCCTGCTGCTCGGCTATCTCGTCGGTCAGCTCGGGGTCGATGAAGTCCTCCACCATTTGGACGCGATCAAGTGGATGTTCCCCCTGCTGTTGCTGCCCTCGTGCGTCTGGCATTTCTCCAACACGATCGCCTGGAACTTCGCCTTCCCACCCGACGCCTTCAAACCGAGGCTGCTCACCCTTTTTGCAGCCAAGCTGGCCGGCGAGGCGGTCAATCAACTCACGCCGCTGGCCAATCTCGGCGGCGAGCCAGTCAAGGCCTATTTGCTCACTCACCGGACACCCGGCCCGCGCGGCATGGCCTCGGTGGTCGTTGACAAAACCGCGCAAATTGCAGTCGGCCTGTCCTTTACCGTTCTCGGCCTAGGGTTGTTGTTCTACTACCACGACGTATCCGAGCTCATCCCCTTGGAATACCGGGTCTTTTTCGCATGCCTGCTCATCGTCAGCTTGGCGGCCTTCTGGGTTTTCTACAAGCGTCAAGAGCACATGTTCACGTCCCTGCTCAAACTGCTCCGCTCTGCTGGCCTGCGCACCGACATGATCGAGCGCAATATGGGACGCGCAGCGCGCATCGACACCAATATCGGCACCTTTTACCGCACCCATCGCACCCGCTTCCTGCGCGCCTTGTTCTTTCAGAGTATCGGCTGGTTTATGGGCACCTGTGAGACCTACGCCATCCTCTGGGCACTGGACGCGGGCGTTGGTTTTTGGTTTTGTTTTTTGCTCAACGCCTTGGGCGCGGTCATCAACGGCCTGTTCTTTTTCATGCCCTCCAATATCGGGGTCATGGAAGGCAGCCTCGTATTTTTATTCTCCAGTTTGGGGTTAGACCCGTCCCTCGGTCTGTCCTTGGGTCTTACCCGCCGCATGCGCCGCGTGTTCTGGATCTTCATCGGCTGGACCTGCCTCAGCTACATGAGCAGGACCGCGCTCCAGCGCCGTCCTGCAACGGCTTTAACCATGCTTCAGAAACAAGAAAACCCGCGCTGACCCCGACCCACAAGAGACAGAGCAATGCGTCGACACATACTCGCTTGCCTAGCGGGCTGCTGCGTCCTCTCTCTCTACACTGCCTCTGCCCAAGACGCGCCGCCGGCTGGAGGCGAGCACGAAGCCCCTCCTTACATCGTCATTGAAGACTTTACCACCACGCCCCTAGACAGCCTGCCTCGCGGCTGGCGCTGGCGCGGCAAGGACGACGACAAACCCAAACTCTACGCCGTCCGCGAGGCCAACGGCCGCCGCTACCTAGCCGCCCAAGATACCGGCCACTCGGTCGTCCTCATGAAGCGATTCCACTGGGATCCCCGGCAATACCCTATTATGACTTGGTGCTGGCGCGCCGACGCCCTGCCGCCAGGGGGCGACGAGCGCTACACCGAGACCAACGACAGCGCCGCCGGAGTACACGTCATTTTTTCGCGCAACCTCCTCGGCATCCCGCGACAGATCAAATACGTGTGGAGCACGACCTTGGCTCCAGGCACTGTCTCCCGCCGCAAAGGCATTGCCCGCCCTTGGTTTGTCGTGCTCCAAAGCGGGCCGGAGAAGTTGGGGCAATGGCTCCAAGAGTGGGTTGATCTAGAAAGAGATCACGAGCGCATTTTGTCGTCCAACCTGCCGAAAAAAACCATTGGCATAGCTTTGCTCACCGATGCCAATTCGACCCGGGGGTACGCCGCAGCCGCCTACGCCGACTTCCGGGTCTGGCCGCGGTCAGCGCTGGCACACATCCCCAACTACTGCGCCGGCCTCCCCCCATGAGGATCTGCATCGACGCCCGCTCGCTGCGCGACGTGCCCACCAGCCTCGGCCGCTACGCCGCCGACCTCGTCAGCCATATCGCCAAGCTAGACCTCGAAAACGAGTATATCGTCGTCCGTCGCCCCTCGCGCCACGGCCCCATCGCCGATCAGGCCAACTTCAGGGAGATTTTCGCACCGCACGACATTTCCTCGCCGCACAACATTCTCGCCGGTGCCCGGGTCATCAACGGGCTCGACGCCGACGTGTACCACTCCCTGTACCACTTTCTCCCCATCGGCGTGCGCGCCCGGCGCGTCGTCATCACCCTGCACGACCTGATCTGGGTGGATCACTCTTACCTCGCCGACGGACGGCGCTGGCGGCAGTGGGTCAAAGGAACTCTGGGCAGCTTCGGTATCCGCCGCGCCATTGCCACAGCGGACCACATCGTCGCCGTCTCCGCGAGCACGCGCCAAGCTGCGCTCGACCACGGCGTGCCAGCCGACAAAGTAACAGCCATCCTCCACGGCGTGGCTCCCGCCTGGCACTCGGGCAACGCAGAACCGGCCCAGTTTGACTTGGGCCATGCGACTGACCAAGACCATGCACAGCAGGATAGGCTCACCGGTCTTGCAGAACGGCCTTTTGTCTTTGGCCTAGGCAACAGCTTGCCGTACAAAAACCTGCCTCGGCTGGTGCGCGCCTTTGCCCAAGTCGCCTCGGACCATCCCGACCTCGCCCTCGTGTTCGCCGGCCGCGGCGAGGGCAATCCCGCACTCGTGCAGCTAGCGCATCAACTCGGCCTGAGCGACCGGGTGCTCCTCGCCGGCCAGCTCCGCGATGAGCAAATCCGCGCCTGTTTTGCCCACGCGCTCTTTTTCGCGTTTCCATCGCTGATAGAGGGATTCGGACTACCCGTACTCGAAGCAATGGCCAGCGGCTGCCCGGTGCTCACGTCAAACTGTTCGTCGCTCGCCGAAATCGCCGGAGAAGATGCAGTGCTCATCGATCCGCTCGACACCGCAGCCATCGCTGCCGGAATGCAGCGCCTGCTGAACGATTCCGCGCTCCGCCAACGGCTATCGCACCAGGGACGCCAACGGGCCGCGGCCTTTACGTGGGAAGACGCGGCCCAGCGAACTATTCAACTGTATAATCAGATATAGTCCGTAGCTATTCGTCGCGTCATGGGGAGATCTGCGGTCGGATAGCCGGCTTGCCCATGGGATATGGGCCATTGGTCAACGGGTTGCTGCGGGCGTGGTCGTACACCGCGTCCTGTATTTCGAGGATGCGCACGGCTTGGTCGACATTGGGGGTGAAGGATCGCCCATCTGCCAAAGCGGTCAGGGCTTGATCGACGATGGTCGTCATGCGCTCGCCGTGCGACAAATCCTCACTGAATTGCACGCCCTCGGTAGTGTGAACTTCGATGAGCGGCTCACCTTCTTTGCCGTATTGCTGGAACACCATGGCGCGGGTGCCGATAAAGCGGAAGAAGTGGTCGCCGCTGCGCACCCCTGACGGATAGGCGTAGCCGCTTTCGATAACGCCGGTCACACCCCCATCCGTGCGCAGCATTCCCAAGCCAATATCCTCCACTACACGGCCGTGCGTGGCGTTGGACATGACGGCACCAACCACGTGTACCGTCTGCTCGCCAACGAATTGCAGGAAGGTGTCAATGCCGTGGGCCGCCTCTACGGCCCAACTGCCGCCGCCGGAAATGGCCGGATCATTGTGCCAAGCCGAGGGCGTCGGGTCGTAGCGCGAGGGCGGGCCGTTATTGAGACGGCAGCTATACTGGACCACATCGCCCAGCGTACCATCAGCCAACAGACGCTCCACAGTGGCGACGATACGGCTGGCGCGGTTGGGCAGAGTAAGGGCGCTGAAGACCCCGTGTTTGGCCGAAGCTTCGGCCGCAGGCCGGAGCCGAGCAGCGCAATCGGCAAAGGGTTTGTCGAGCAAGTAGGGAATGCGCCGATCGACGCAGGCCTGCACGTGATCCGGCATTTCAATGTGCTTGCCGGCGACTAGGGCGGCGTCGGGCTGTGCAGCGTCGAGGCACTCGCCCGCCGTGGCAAAGCCTGGACATTGGAAAATCTCTGCGAATTGTTGGCGCGGGCCTTCTTCCCCATCCATAACCCCGATTATATCGTGCCTCAAGGAGCGGATGGTCTGGCCGATGCCGCGGCCGTGGTGGCTGTATGACAAGATGACTAGGCGCATAGGTCGGCCTCCTGTTGGCGGCGCAAGGTGAGCAATTCGGAGTCGGGCAGTTCGACATCGTCGTAGGTGATCAGATCGTCCTCCGAGATGTCGCGGGTGAGCACGGCCCGTTGCGACAGACCTATGGGCAGCAGGTTGCCAGAGCGGGCGAGGGTAGCTTTTTCCAACAAGCCGTACGCGCAATAACCGCCCTCGCCGTCGAGCACAGTGCCAGCGGAGAGGGGCTTTTTGGCCGCGGTCACGACTTCGGCGTAATGGCCGATGGGGTGCCCCGATGTCTGGCCATCGAGGGCGATGCGCGCCGCGCTGATGGGCATTTCGTGGCCTACCCAGTGCTGCGGGCGGTAGATCATGCCGTAGCCACTGCGCTGGCCGATAATCATGCCGATGATTTCGCCGTACGAGCCGAGCGATTCCATGGCAAAGGACGTGGCTCCATCGACGACGCAGTACAGGCCGCCGCGCAATCCGCGCTCGACGGCCTGTTCGTTGTCGTCGATGATACTGACCGCCTCGACCACGCCTTCCGCGTTGAGCAAACCGCCCTTACTCCGATGGCACAAAATGTCGGGGATCTGGCGCAAGTCAGACTTGGGGAAGTGCATGCCGCGCACATCGGGCACGAGGCCGCTCATATTGGCCAGACAGGCCATTTCAATGGCGTGCTTAGTGCCGTCTAAAAACGAACCAAACATCTGGGCGTTGTAATCGCGTCCGGTAAAGCCGTACAGGCGCGGCACGTCGTCGGGATTGGCTTTGCGGAAGGCAGTCTTAAAGCGCGTCCCCTTGCCAGCGGCTATTACCCTAAAGCCGAGGGCGCGGGCCCAGTCCCACAGTTCCAAGGCGCAGGCCGGCTCGTCGCCGTACGCGGCGCTGTAGAGCACGCCAGCCTCATCGGCCAGTTTTTTCAGTTGACTGCCAACGACTACATCGGCCTCCACCGTGACCATGACTAGGTGCTTTTTTTGCGCGATGGCATAGCGAGCGTGGGCCGCCCCAGCCTCGACGTTGCCCGTGGCCTCGATAACTAGGTCGACGCCGCTCTCCATCAGGGCGCGGGCATCGCCGATGACGGCGTAGCGACCCGCCTCCATGGCCGCATCAATGGCCGCAGGGTCGTCGGTTGTGTCTATCTGGTCGTCGGGGATCTGGCCCCGGCCGTATGCACGCCGGGCTTTGTCTAGATCCAGTTCGGCAATCGCGGCCAAGCGCATGCCGGGGGCGTGGGCCAGTTGCGAGGCGATTTGGGTGCCAAAGGTGCCGGCCGCGATGAGGCCGATCTGAATGGGTGTGTCCCTTTGGTCGAGTTGGCGCAAGCGGTGGTACAACATGGTCTGTCCTTTCTCAAGAAGCCGTCTTGAATACTACCACTCGGAAGGGCGACAGCCAAATTTTCCGCTTAGACTCAGGACGACGGATTGGCACCTGCCGTCCACTCGGTTTTAGCGATGCGCATATCGCAGATAGAGCGCGCCTTGCTGCCGGGCGGCTGGGCGATGTGAGCCACGACGCGGAAGCCTACCTTGGCAAACGCCGCGCGGCTGCGGGGATTGTAGTCGGCAACGTCACAGGCGAAGATAAAATCAGCCTTCCCCTCAGCAAAACCGAAATTGACCAACGCGCGGATTATTTCCGTCCCCAAGCCTTTGTTCCAGTACTGCTTCTCTCCAATAGACAGATCAATGCGGCGACAGTCGCATCCGGGGTGGGCCTCGATAATGCGCGGCAGATTCATGGCCTGCAACCAAGCCTCGGCGATGGGCTGGCCGTCGAGTTCCGCGATAAAGCAGAAGGCGGCTTGCGAGATGCCGCTATAAATGCGCTTGATCTCGTCGAGCGTATAGGCCGTCACATCCGAGCCATCGGCGTAATACAACACGTCGGGATCTTGGTTCCAGCGCAGCAAGATGTCCCAATCGGCATCGGTCATGGGACGCAGGTGCAGGCGGGGCGTGTGCAGGTGGACGGTGTGGCTTTTGATGGGCATAGCTGTGTCGCCTAATCGAATGCGGTCGGCGGCCACATCCCCTCGACCGGGTAGGCTTCGTCCTCGCCGGGCCACGGAGGCATGGTAACGGCAATCGCGGCGAGCGGCTCGTCGCCTAGGGCGCGGAATTGGAAGTGGGTGCCCAGCGGAATGGTCAGGCAGACGCCCGGCTCGACCGCCGCGACTTCCTCGCGGTCGTTCTGTCGCCGCCACATTTGGCCGCGACCGGCGAAAAAAAACCAGATCTCTTCGACCGTGCGGTGGGCAACGGCCTTCGACGTCTGGCCGGGTTGGAGTTCAAAATGCGCCATGCCGCCGCCTTGCAGGCCCAATAGAATGCGGACATCTGAGCCGTCGGGAGCGGTCGCGTCAGGGGTGGCGGACAGTTTTTTAGTGTCGAATTCCAAGGGTGAAGTCTCCTGCATAGTAGAGGCCGACAGGTTCTCGTCCTAAAAATACCACTCTCAACACCTGCGGGAAGGACTTCCTTCCCCTATTTTCCCGCAAGAAGCAGTTGTGCAAATACTATCGTCCAGCTTGACCTCTTACCAATAATACCTGTTTATTTGCCCTACGATTCGGAGACGATCCCATGCCAAAGCTAAACATTGTCGGTGCCGGTACGCCCACCCCCACTCGCGACCGCTGGGGCACCTGTTTCATCCTAGATATCTGCGACCAGCGGCTGATGATCGACTGCGGCCCCGCATCGACCTTTAAGATGCACCGCCTGGGCATCCCCTGCACCTCGGTACACAACCTGTTTTTCACCCACCTACACTCCGACCACATCTCCGATTATCTCTGCTTCCTGATGACGCGCTTCGACCAGTGCATCGGCACCGAGCCAGATCTGCACGTTTACGGACCTCCCCCAATCAAACGCATCACCGACGGTATCTGGAGTCCCGATGGCCTCTTCTGGTACGACGTGATCGCCCGCACCAATCATCCCATGAGCGTCCACGCCTACCAAATGCGCGGCGGCGTAGGAGAGTCCAGACCGGAACCGGTAGTCCACGCAGTCGAATACACCGAGGGGGAAGTAGCCGCAGGGGAAGGCTGGACCTGCTATGCACGCGAAGTCAAACACGCCCAGCCCTACATCGAATGCTACGGCTTCCGTTTCGAGACCGAAGAAGGCGTCGTCGCCTTCAGCGGCGATACCGCGCCGATCGAGTCCGTAGTCGAGCTAGCGCGGGATGCAGACCTATTCGTGATGGAGGCCGTGCATCGGGAGGAGAAGATCCAAACCTTCCCCAGCGTTATCTCCGAAACCGGCACCCTAAATGCCGGGCGCATGGCCGCCGAGGCTGGTGCCAAGCGCTTGGTAATCAACCACCAGTCAGTAACCCTCGATCCCGCAGAAGAGACCACCCAGGGAATCGCCGAGGTAAAAAGCGTCTTTGACGGGCCTATGTACTGGGCGCGGGACATGATGGAAGTGGCTTGGTGATCGGTTCAGGGTCATGGCGTCCTTCCGCTTCGTCCGCCTCAACGCCACCATGTACCCAGCCGGCGAGCTGGAACAATCGCTGTACGCCAAGTTCGGCATCGAACCTGAATACGTCGAGGAAGAAGACCCGCAGGAACTCATTCGCCATCTATCCGGCTGCGACGTCGTCGCCGTCATCTCGACCGGATTGCCCGCGGTCGTGGTCGCATCGCTGGACCGCTGCCGCCTGATCTCTCGCCTCGGCAACGGTACCGATAAAATCGCCGTGGAAAAGGCCACGGAATGCGGCATCATCGTCTCCAATGCCCCTTTCTTCTGCGCCGAGGAAATGACCGACCACATCATGGCCATGCTGCTGTCCCTGGCCCGTCAACTGCCGAGGATGGAGCAGCTCATGCGCGCCGGCCGCTTCCGCCAAGCCCGCGCCGAGTCCACCCAATTGCAGCGGCTCTCCACCTGTGCGCTGGGCATTGTCGGCTTCGGAGCCACCGGCGAGATGGTCGCCCGCCGAGCTAGGGCCTTCGGCCTACGAGTCTTGGCCACGCGCAGGAACCTACAGGCACCCCTGCCAACGGGCTTAGACATCGAAATGGTGGACTTAGAAACGCTACTTGCCGAGTCCGACTTCGTCTCCTTGCAGG
Organism: Candidatus Latescibacterota bacterium; assembly: GCA_965203175.1. Lineage (GTDB taxonomy): Bacteria > Latescibacterota > UBA2968 > UBA8231 > UBA8231. The sequence continues at coordinate 5,041,267 of OZ241867.1, forward strand.
TGCCCCTGAACGCGGACACCTACCACATGTTCGATGAAGAACTGTTGCGCAAGATGAAGCCGGGATCCTACCTAATCAACACGTCTCGCGGTGCCTTGGTAGATGAAGATGCGCTGGTGCGAGTACTGCGGGAGGGGCCATTAGCTGGTGCAGCACTAGATACCTACGAATGGCTCAACGTGTTCACGGACGAGGATCAGACCTTGCAGCATCCCCTCATGGAGTTAGACAACGTCCTGATGACCTCTCACGTCTCCGCTCACTCAGTGCAGTCGGGCGAAGACGTGGCGCGCACTGGCGTCTGCAATCTGGTCTCCGTCCTCAAGGGCCACTGGCCAGCGCCGGAAAACATCGTCAACCAAGGTGTGGTGCCGAGGTATCCACTAAAACCGCACGATGCGGAACTATACGCGTAAGGCGCGAACACCGTCCCCAAAGAAAGGAATCCCATGTCTCCACAACGCGTCATCCTCTTTGTCCTCGACGGCCTGCGGCCCGACGGCTTGCAACAGGCCCCCACCCCCCACGTCGATCGCTTGATCAGCCAGGGTGCCAGCACCTATACGGCCCGCACCGTAATGCCCTCGTCCACCTTGCCCTGCCACACCTCCATGTTTCGCGGCGTGCCCCCACAACGGCACGGCATCCTCACCAACACTTGGGTGCCCCAAGTCAGACCCGTGCCCAGCCTCGTCGACGTGCTGCACCAAGCTGGCAAGCGCACGGCCTTCTTCTACAATTGGGAGCAATTGCGCGATCTGGCCGACCCAGGCTCGTTGGACCGCTCGTACTATATGAACAATTGCCACGAGCCAAACGGAGATTTGGAATTGGCCAGCTTGGCCGCAGCGACCCTGAGGGAATGGACGCCCGATTTCGCCTTTGTCTATCTAGGCTGCACTGATATAGCCGGCCACAACCACGACTGGATGTCGGCCGAATATCTGGCCACTATTGGGCGGGCCGATACAGCCATTGGCGCAGTGCTGGAGGCGGTCAACCAAGAAGAGACCGTGGCCATCGTCACCAGCGACCACGGGGGACACGAGCGCACCCACGGCACGGAAATGGACGAGGACATGACCATTCCGTGGGTAATCTCCGGTCCTGCGATATCCCCCGGACGGAGCTTACAGGAGCCAGTGAGCATCATCGACAACCCGACGACTATTGCCGCTTTGCTCGAAGTGGCACCGGCGGAGGATTGGGCCGGACAAGTGGTGCGGGAAGCCCTCGCATAACAAACTAATCTCAGCGGTAAAAGGGCGGCGGCCTCAGCAGACACTTGATGACGTGGGTGCCGGCACTCATGTAGAGCACGCCGGGATTCCCTTCGGTCAGGGCGTAGAGCTCGGGCAGGGGCGGATCGTTGAGATAGGTCAGGACGCAGGACGAGCCATCTATGCGAAACAGGTCAAAGCGCGTCAGGCCGTAGATAAAGCCGTCAGAAGCGCAGATCAGCGGAAACATCTCCACCCCTTCGGGCACGCCCATCAACCGAGTACCCTCCGAGCGCAAAGGACCTATCACTTCTTCTACGACAAACCGCTCCGGGTCGAAAACGAACAAGCGGCGGTTGTCCGTGGTGCCAAAAACCAGCCCCGAGGGATGGACGGCCAAGCTGGTGATCGTGTTGGCCCCTTCGACCGGACGCAGTTGGCAAATGCGCTGTTTCGTCTGGGGGTCAAAGACGAATAACAGGCCGTCGCGGGTGGTGATTTCCGAGCCGCGTCCCCCGTAAATGCTGGTGCCACCGTACACATAGCGCTGATCCGCGGCCACGCACTGCACGCTTTGTTCGGGGTCAAGGTAGATTTCCCTATCGTCGAGACCGGTTGCGGGATCGTACGAAGCCAAGGAGCCGCCGGGAATGCCATAATTGCTGCGGTTGGCCACGTAAATGCGGCCGTCGGGGCCGGTCACCACCTCAAAGGGTCGGTTCTGGTTTTGGCCCAACGGACCCCAGTTGCGCGGATTGCTGTCGCCCTCCGAGCCGGGGTTCCATGGCTGACTGGGATCGTACACGCCGATGTTGGAGCCGCCGTAGCTACCGACGTAGAGCTTGTCTTTGTGAGCGTGGACGTGGTAGAGTTCGCCGCCAGACCAAGTGTACCCCAAATCCGCTATGGCATCGGTATCGGGATCTATGGCGCACAGATGCATGCCGTAAATATTGGTGCCGTAGATTTTGCCCTCCGGCCCTCTACCCAAGGCGCACACCGCACTCCCACGGCTGCCTTGATAGGCTTCAAAACTGCGTTCTTCCCGGTCGCCGGTGTCGGGAGCGACGATAGTGGCGCAGCCCTCCTCGACTTGGGCGAAGACCAAATGGCCGTCTTTGCTCAGCCCCGATATGCCGGTGAAAGGACCTTGGCAAATGGGGCGAATGTCCAATGTATCGGCGTCGATGGCGACCAATTGCTCCTCAGCCCAGGCGTACACCACCCCGCGATCACTGGCGCGGCTGTTGCGACCCAGGGCTAAGGGCGCGAGCGCCGCGCTAGGGCTGTCGAGTCGGGCCACTTCAGTAAAATCGGCGCTGAGGACACGCACTTGCTCGCCAACCGCCAAAAACAGGCGACCCCCTTCGGATACAGCGCCGGCAATCCCCTCGGCTGCGGGCGGTACATCGCTCAGTTGACCGCTTTCCACATCGTAGATTTTGGCCGGGACGGCCGGATAGCCGCTGAGCAGCAGTCGGCCATCGGGCAGCAATTGGATATTCACTAGGCGATCGGTAGGCGGAGCAAACGGGCGGCAGAGTTTGTCAAAGCACCGCTTTTGCGGGTCGTAGCAGAACAGCTCGGCCAGTTCGTGACCGCCCATGTACAACAGGCCGTCGCGCTCCTCCATGCACAGGAGGCGCTGATCGCCTGGAGCGGGACGCCCCAGACTGCTGAAGGTACGGGACTGGGCGTCAAAGACCATGAGATGGTGGCCGTGGTCAGCCGACAAGCCGGACATGATCAGGGCGTAAATGGTGCCATCTGCGGCCTGGAAGACGGGGCCGTGCTCGCGGCAGGGCATGGGAAAGACTTCCAAGCTGCCAGTGTCGAGGTCATTGCAAAAGTAGTGAGCCCCGTCTTGGGAGAATTCGGCCCCCCAAGCCAAGGTGTGTCCATTGGCAGGGTCGTAGGTGATGGAAAAGCCGTTCCACACGGCACCGACAAAGGGGATGCCCAAGTCGTAATAGGCAACGCGCGGGTGTAGGGTCGGCGGCAAAGTGGGAGCGCGGGAGGTGAGCGGTTGCATGGAGGCTCCTGCTGTTTGCGGATGGCGAGATTGGTCGGCCTCAAAAAACTGTCAAAATCCCTCACAAGTCCACCCCAAAGTCCGCATTTCCGTGATCGGCACCGGTGGACGAACCTCAGCGCCTACTGTTGCAAACGAATGCGAACGAACTTGACCCACGACCAGCAAAGTTCCTTTATTTTCTTTAGCTATCCCGACCACATGCTGAGCCTTTCCAGCAAAAAGAAGCTAGCGGTAACTGTATGAGAGCAATGACGCGGCGATCGCTGCTCCGTGTCGGCCTTACCGGTTGCTTGGTCGCCCCTTGGTGGCACGCAGTGCGGGCCTTTGCCGCCCGCCCCGCCGAGCTACCGACGAAATCTGGCGTGACCGATACCGAGATCATCCTCGGCACGTCCGCCGCTTTCTCCGGCCCCTCCCGAGGGTTGGGCATCGAACTCTATCGGGGAGCCGGTGCATATTTTACCCACGTCAATCAGCAAGGTGGCATAGCCGGCCGCACCGTACAGGTCAAAGCCTACGACGATGGCTACCAGCCCGGCCCTTCGGTCAAAAACACCATGAAGCTGATGCTCGACGATCAGGTGTTTTTGCTGTTCGGTTACGTTGGCACGCCGACGGTGACGCGCGTGTTGCCCATCCTCAAAAAATTCCAAGACCGAAACATCCTGCTGTTCTTCCCCTTCACTGGCGCGCAACCCCAGCGCGAACCGCCCTATGGTGCCTTCGCCTTTAACCTGCGCGCCTCCTACCGCCAAGAAACGGCTGGGCTAGTCGATAATTTCTTGCGCGTCAATCGCCGACGCATTGCCGTGTTCTATCAAGCCGATGCGTACGGCCGCAGCGGCTGGGCCGGCGTGCGCAGCGCCCTGAAAAAGCACGGCGAGCAAATCGTCGGCGAGGCCACGTACCGGCGCGGCGAACGGTTCACTGGCACGATGCGCAAACAGGTTGAAATCCTCAAGGAAGCCAAGCCCGAAGCAGTAATCTGCATCGGCGCCTATGCAGCCTGCGCGGCCTTTGCCCGCGATGCAGTCGATCTCGGCCTGCAAGTACCCTTTGCCAACCTGTCCTTTGTCGGCAGCGAAAACCTCCTCAAGCTGCTCACCGAGGGGCGCGACGACAGCCAGCGCTATACGCAATGGCTGGTAAACTCCCAAGTGGTGCCCAGTTACGAAGACACGTCCATACCCGCAGTCCAAGAGTACCGCGACTTGATGACTCGCTACGCCCCACAGCCGCCAGCAGAACTGTTAAAAGACCCCTATACGCCCTTTGACCACAGCTTCGTCAGTCTCGAAGGCTTTCTCAACGCCAAGTTGCTAGTCGAAATTTTGCACCGCCTCGGTGCCGAGCCGCAGCGCCACCAACTCGAAGACGCGGTGTTCTCCGTCGCGGACTTCGATCTGGGCATCGGCGAACAGGTCTCCTTTGGTGCCGACCGCCGCCAAGGTCTCCAGCGAGTGTACTACACGGTGGTCGATGCAGGTCGTTTTGTCCCTCTGGACGATTGGCGCGCTAGGTTTGCATGATGGTGATAAAAGTCCAAAAGCTCTTTAAGAAAACGCTGTTCGGCGTCTTTGCCCTATTTGGCTTGATCGGCCTATCGACCTCCATTCTGTGCGTCTATACGGTCGATACGCACCTGTCGGCCGAATACGAGAGCAACAGCCGCGACATTGCCAAGACCATCGCCGATTCCAGCGTCGATATTCTCTTAAATCGCGACTTGTCAGCTTTGCAGTCGCTCATTGATCAGTTCGTCGAGATTCAGGGCATCAAGTACATCTACATCACCGACGAATCCGGCGAGTTCCTCGCCCACACCTTTGTACCGGGCATTCCCGCAGAAATTCGCGCCAGCGATCCGTTTAATATGGAAACAGTGGAGCGCAGCCTGCCCGGGATGGGCGATTTTGTCGAAGTGGGCAGCCCGATTCTCGCCGGCGTTGCCGGGACGGTTCACGTGGGCATGGACACCGGTTTGATTGCGCTAAAAATTCAACGCGCAATCGGCCAGCAGGTGTACCTCTTCTCCATCATCCTCGTCGTCGGCGTTTTTGCCGCCATCTGGTTGGTCAATCTGGCGGCTAAGCCAATGGGCGCGCTCTTGGGCTACGCCGTGGGCGTGGCGCGCGATGAGAAGCCCACCGACGACAACCTGCTGGCGCGCGACGACGAAGCTGGACACCTAGCTCGACTCTTCCTCTACGTTGCCGACAAAGGCCAGCGCACGCCCGAAAGCGCAGAGTAGATTGCGCAGCGAGACTAGCGAGTGCTTGGCGATTGAGGTCTAGGGAACATGGCGCAACAAAGAGTACTAATTCCGCGCTCGCTTATGGCGCTGTTCTGCACGGTCCTGCAGGTCTGTTTTGGGACGGTGTACGCGTGGAGTTTCTTCCAGACGCTCTTGGTGCGGCAATTGGGTTGGTCGTTCACGGAAACGGCTTGGGCTTTTAGCCTGACGATTCTTTCGCTCGGCACTTCGGCGGCTTGGGCGGGCGTGCTGCTGCCGAGGGTCGGACCGCGGTGCTTGGCTGTGACCGGCAGCATCATGTTCTCGGTCGGCTATGTGCTGGCGAGTCTGGCGCTAAAGTGGGACATGCTCGCGCTGTTCTACGTGGGGTACGGCGTCATCGGAGGAGCGGGCATCGGGCTGGGCTACGTCACGCCCGTGGCGACGGTGGCCAAGTGGTTCCCGGACAAGAAGGGCTTGGCCACCGGCATCGTCGTGATGGGGTTCGGAGTAGGTGCCTTTCTGTTGAGCAAGGGTTTGGCACCTCTGCTCGTATCCCACCTAGCAGGCGATCTGTCCCATGTCTTCCTAGGTCTCGGGGTGGTCTTCGCCTGTGTCCTGATCCCCTGTAGCTTGCTGCTGAGCAATCCCCCGGCGGCCGCTGAAGCGGTTGCCGAACAAACGCCCGCCGACGAGTCCGACTCGGCGGCACCGTATCTGCGCTCCTCTGAGTTCGCCCTCATGTGGATCGTCTTCTTCTTCAACATCGCCGCCGGCATCTCCGTCATCAGCTTTCAGTCGGAACTACTCCAGGAAGTCTGGGGCCTAGCCGATCCAACCGTAGAACCGGCGACGCTGGCCGAGTACGGGGCCACGCTGATCGCCATCAGTTCGCTGTGCAATGGCGTGGGCCGGCTGTTTTGGGGATTGCTCTCGGATCGGCTGGGGCGCGTCAAGGTTTTCAGAATTCTGCTCGCCAGCCAGATGGTCGTGTTTGGCATTTTGATGACCGAGCGCAATCCCTATGTCTTTTCGGTTCTCGTTTGTTACATCCTCCTGTGCTTTGGCGGCGGCTTTGCCACCATGCCCTCTTTTGTGCTCGATGTTTTTGGCCCGCAAAAGATGTCGACGATCTACGGGACCATTTTGACGGCTTGGGCAGCAGCGGGGATTTGCGGGCCGCTGTACGTGGGGTATCTGAAGGACCAATACCCCGACCGGGCGTTCATCTATTGCTTCCTGATCGGCATTCTGATGCTTGGGCTTGGCTACGTATTCTCCTATTTGCTGAGCGACGATCGCATTCGTCTCCGTCGGCCGACCCTAGAGGATACGCTGCGTCAGTATGGCATTTTGCCCGTGGAACAAGGTGTACGTTGATACCTCAATGTGACTGCGTGGTGGCCGCCCGAACTCGCTGTGCGGACTTGCGGTTAGCAGTTGCTCTTCCCCCCTTTTTTCTATATATCCCATAAGTAAGCCTGTCGAAGATTACTCACACCGCCCGAAGGGGATCGTCCAGATGAGCCGAAGTCTGGTATTGCCGCTGATAGCCTTGGTATTTTGCGCCATTCTGACCGACGTGAGCCATGCGCTGACCATCTACCGCATCGGCGGCTCCGACCTGCCGCCGCCCGAGCGCGACGCGCCTTTCGACTTCATCCAACTAGAATGGGCCGATATCGACGCCAAGCAGCACGGCAGTACCCTGCTGACGGAGATCAGCACGACCCTCGCGCCCGAGCAACTAGACCCCATAGTCAACCTGACACCGTTGCTGGATGAACGAGGTGGAAAAATCGAAACGCTGCGCTCGATCGTGGGTTGGGCCGATTTTCCCGCCCGCGACGCACCGATGTTCGACGGCGACCCCACCACTCACTTTCTCGGTGACGGCGATTGGGGCGGAGACTACGGCGCGATAGAAAACAAAGTGCTGGTATTTGATATGGGCGGATTATTCAACATCGACCGGGTGCGCTTCTATCCCCGAGAAAAGCACCTTGTAGATCGCTTTATCCAGACCGTTATAGTCGGCATCAACGACGGTGACCCGCTCAAGGACGGGACTCGGGAATACCTAGTAGGCGAGGGATGGAGACGGCGGCCGCCAGGCGCGCGGAAAGACTTTGAAATCGTCCTCAACGCCACTGAAAACACCCGCTCCGATATCGTCATCGAAATGCCCGACCGGCCGATCCGCAACATCCTATTTGAAGCGCCGGCCAACATCCGCGGCGTCTGGGAAATCGCCGAATTTGAAATTTACGGCTCCGGTTTTGCACCACAGGCTACCTACGTCTCCAATGTGATCGATCTAGGTCAACCCGTTAGCTTGGGCCGACTCAACTGGTCTGCGCAGGAGGACGAAGGTGCGGCGATTGATTTGACTATGCGCAGCGGCGACGATTCCGATCCCAACACCTACTGGCGCAAAACGTTCCGCGGCGACGAGACTACGCGCTATAGCGATGGCAAAGCCTTGGTTTTGTCCACGTACAAGAAACTGGACAAAGGGGAGCGAGCCGGAATCACGCCGGATACCGAAAACTGGCAAGCTTGGAGTCCCCCGTACGATCTAGCCCTCAGCAGCGGCGACCTCGCCGGCAACAAGCCGCGGCAATTCGTCCAGTTTGCCGTCCAGTTCTCTTCCACTGCGGAAGCGGGCGGATGGCTGCATTACCTGCAATTTGAAGTATCCAATCCGCCGGTGGCATCCCAAGCCCTGGCCGAGATCGTCCCCGTGGAGGTGCCGGCGGGCGCAGTAACGCAGTTTACCTACAAGATCCTGCCGCGATTAACCGGCACTGATCTGGGTTTTGACAGCATTGAGATCAAAACGCCAGCTCGGGTCGCCAGCATCGATCAGGTCCGACTGGAAGGCTTGCCGGTGGATTTCACCGAGGTCCGAGTGGAAGAGAATGGATTTGAGTTGCGAATTCCCCGCATGGACCTACAGCGCACCAACGAATTGCTGGAAGTGGATTTCCAAGCCCAGGTCTTCCAGTTTGGCACGGTATTCGCGGCGCGGATTTTCGATAGCGAGCAGCCCCACGAAGTGCATCAGGAGGTCACGGCAGGGGATGCCGATCAACTGGTCGATAGCAACACCTTGAGTGTCGGTCTGATAGCTATCGACAAAAAGGCGGTCAACGTCCTGCGCCTGCCCACGCGGGCGTTCACCCCGAATGGGGACGGTGCCAACGATCTGCTGCGAATTCAGTACGAATTGCTCAATCTGGGTGCCGTACCAGTGGCTATTGATCTATACGATCTTTCGGGACGGCGCATCGGCGAGATATATCGTGGCACCGCAGCCAGCGGCAGTTTTGAAGTGACTTGGGATGGTCGCGATGCCCAAGCCAACTTGGTGCCGCCGGGCCTCTATATCCTGCGCCTAGAGGTGGATAGCGACGGGGGGATGGAATCGAAGGAACGAGTGGTTTCGCTGGTTTATTGACTTGAGAACTCAGTAGGTGGTAAGAGATATGGAACGGATTCTTAAGCGCATAAGCTGGGCGGTCTTGTCGGCGGTTCTGGGTACGGCGGCGTATGGTCAGGGGGCGGGCCATCAGGTGACGACCAACCAGGTAGTGGTCGACAGAACAGCGCACTGGCGCAACTGGACCTTCCCCCAAGGGGTAGTGGAAATTTCGCCCAGCGGTGCCTTGACGCCGCACCAGTTGCACCGCGACATCAACGCGGTACAGGACATCGCCGCTTATCTGCAAGCCCGCCCACCCGAAGGAGTAAAAAAGGCCCCCGAAGAAATTACTGTCTTGGACGGCATCCAGGCCGGAACTGCTGGCAACCGGGCGGACGTGGTCAACCTTTTTGACGGCGACCTAGAAACGTACTGGCAGCCCGACCCGCCCACGGGTGAGGGCGAGTTGGCCAGCCAATGGTGGTTTATCGTCGATCTGGGTCGGCTAGTGATGGCCAAGAGCATCGTGCTGAAGTTCGTCGACGAGGAATTGGGCGATCCCTTCCTGCAGTTCGATGTGCTGGTGTCCCAGGGTAACAAGCCCCCGCGCTCGGACTCGTTCAAATACACCGCTATGTGGCGGACCCTTAAGCCCAACAAGGAACAGCGGCTCTTCGAGATCGACATGAAGTTGGAGCGCGAGTTCGAGGGTGCCGGCATTCGCTTCCTGCAGGTGGTAGTGACCGGCAGCAATTTCGGCCGGGGTCGAGAAGTCACTCAGGCCGAATACGACCAGCTAGCCGCCAACGAGCGGGGCGAGGTCGATTATTTCAAGCTCCATGCCGACGGGCGCGAGACCCTAGTGACGCAGGAAGTACACCCCCAACTCGAGCCCGGGCAACAAGGCCCGGTGCGCTATTACCGGGCTGAGCGTCCACGGCTGGCCGAGTTGGAAGTGTGGGTGGAAGGCGACGAAATCCTCACCGGGGCGCTGGACAGGGGAGGTTTCGGCACGGCTACCCAGACGGCATCGATCAATAGCTTGATTGACGGGCAGATCGAAAGCAAAGTGCAATTCATCTACACCTATGGCCGGGGATCGCTCAAGTCGCCCGAAGGGGAGGTGTTTTTCGACCTAGGTGCCTTTTACTGGATTGACGCCTTCAGGCTGGCCTACGGCGGTTCCAGTTTTTCCGATTACCGACTGGATTTTTCGGACGGCACGCTGGCCGCCGACGGCAGCATCAAGTGGAACACCGCCGTTGACCGCGAGCAGCGGAGTGGCTGGGGGCCTTCAGCCTTGGGCCTAGGCTACGGGCGGTATGAAGGTAACGATTTCGAGCGGCTTAAAGCCCGTTTTTTTCGCTTTGTCTGGAAGCAGTTCGAAAGCACCAGTTCCACGGGCAAAGGCGGAGCCACCGGTCAGCCAGCGGAGATGCAGTTATACGGGCGGGGTTTCCTACCCGAAGTAACGCTGACCTCCGATTTGATCCGTTTGCGAGGCAGCCGCAACCTGCTCTCCGTCGAGTGGGACGCCGACACGCCACCCGGCACGAGCGTGCTGATCCAGACCCGTACTGGCAATGAGTTGAGTGAAACCCTGCATTACTTCAAAAAAGACGGCACGGAAGTATCCAAGGAAGACTACGACAAGCTGCTGTCGATCTTCCGCGGCGAGATCGTCGCCGAAGAAACCGCCGGTTCCGACTGGGAGCCGTGGAGCCAGCCGTACGAAGACCCGGCCGGTTCGCCGGTGACTTCGCCCAGCCCGCGCGAGTTTCTGACTTTGCGGGCGACCTTGCTGTCGGACGATCCAGCGGTCAGTCCGACCTTGCGCTCAATTCGGCTCAACTTTAGCAATCCCGTCGCTCAGGGCCTCACCGGTGAGATCTCGCCGTTTCAGGTGGACCAACTGGGTCAGGAGCAGATGTTTTCGTTCTATGTGCGTCCAGACTTCGGGAGTCGGGATCCGGGCTTCGACCAGTTGCTGCTGGTGGCACCGCCTGATATGCCGCTGCGCTTCGTGGGACTATATGCCGGTGCCGAGGATGCCTTCGGTCCCAGCACTGACCTATCCAGTCTAGCCATGGCCGACGTGGAGGTGATGCAGACGCGCGTGGACAGCTTGCAACTGGCCTTCCCGCCGGTGGGACCGAGCTCAGGCGTAGAAGTGCTGCGGCTCGATTTTGCGACGGCGTTGTTTTCAACGGGCGCGGTGATGCGGACGCTGTTAAAAAATAGCGGCGAGGGAGAGGGCAACTGGCAACGCGTCGATGCCGGCAACGCGCTGGACGGCATCGAGAGCAACACCACGACGCTGGTCGGTGCGGTTCAGAGCACCTCGCTGCTGACAGAGGTAGAGGTGATACCGCGAATCTTCACACCCAACGGCGACGGCGTCAACGACCAAGCTCAATTCGCCTTCAAGGTGGTGCGGGTGGGCGACGATAGCCCGGCGGAAGTGGAAGTTTTCGATCTGGCGGGCCGTCAGGTGCGTCGGTTGGTCGAGCAGCGAGATTTGAGTACCGGCTCCTATTCCATCGGCTGGGACGGCAGAGACGACGCAGGGGCTTTGGTGCCGCCTGGAGTGTATTACGCTCGTTTGCGGATCGACACCGACACCGAGGGTGCTGGCATCGATGGCGAGCAGGTCCTGAAAACCATTGCCGTCGCGTACTGAGGGAGATTGATCCAAAATGGACGAGGAACAGCGCTTCGCTTTTGACACGTGGGGTTTTCTCACGGTGGAGGATGCAATTACCCCCGAGCAGGTTGCGGCCCTCAAGACGACCGTCGATGCAAAAGGCCCAGAACTCCACTCACAGCACGCGGACCGCGGCGGCTTCTGGTCCCAGACTTTCGTCGATTTACTGGACGTTCCGGTGATTTCGGAAATCCTAGCAGAGATCTACGGCGGCCAACAACCCGGAGAGCTCCCGCCCTTCCGCATCGACCATATCAACGTGCACACGCACGGCACTTTCAACAAAAATCTCGCCGGGGGGACCATCCACGGCGGCAACGGACTCTTGCTAGATCCCAATCGGCCGCACGAGCTGGTCACGCATTACTTCGAGCGCGACCCCGCAAACGGGACGTTTTCCAACGGTCTGGTCACCGTGGCGTACGAACTAGAGGATACTGTTTGTAACGGGGGTGGGTTCGGCTGTTTGGCGGGCTCGCACAAAGGGCATTACCCCGTCCCAGAAGCGTGGATCGATTTGTCCAAGAGCGTGCATCCCATGGTCACGCGCGTGCCGGCCCGCGCTGGCACTGCCATTATCTTCACCGAGGCCCTTTTTCACGTCACACTGCCGTGGACAGCTCCGAGCACGCGGACCACGCTCTTTTACAAATACATGGAGCGCGGGGAAACCTATTCCGGCCCAGATAACTTTTTCAGCCCAACGGACGCCGACCAATGGGAAGGGATCGACGAACGCAAACGCGCAATCCTCGCTCCCCCACCGCAGGCGTTTGTCGAGCGCAAAGCCGAGCTAGCCAAGGCCGCTGCGCAGTGATCTAGGCCACCTCACGCCACCGTCTGAAACCGCTCCCACGCCTCGCCAGCGGCAGCCGCTTGGCGCTCCAACTCACTGCGCCAACCCACGACTTCTCCGGCTTTAATGCGTTGGACATCAAATCCCGCGTACCGATCTTCGAGCGTATCCCCCAACTTCTGAGTTTCGGCCCAACGATCCCACGCGGTCTGCATCCACTCGTGCGGCAACGCCTCGCGCACCGCGGGATCGAGTTGCCACGCATTGCGCGCATCCGCCACCGCCGGCTCCCCAGTGAACGGACCCGACCACTTCGACCAGCCGATGGACAAGGTGTTGCGCTCGCGCTCGGGGACGGTGTGCCCGGTGTGGATCGTGACCCCATTGCGGATAAGGGCTTCCCCGGGCTTGAGCCGGATCGCCACTTGGCCCGGCAATGGGTCCTTCCTATTCCAACTAGGCGTGTACGGCACCCCTTGGTCCTTCATGGATTGCGGCAAGAGTACATCGTGCTCAAACGGCGTGCGCCAGCGCTCGTGGCTGCCGGGGATGAGTTCGTGGCACTCGTCGTCAACCAGTGCCAAGAACATGCTCACGCCATTCCGCTCGGTGAGCGACTTGGCGTTGTTGGCGCGGATTTCTGCCCAGCGGACTTTTTCGACTTCCTCGGAATAATCCTCCGGAGTTTCCCCCCGGTCGTCCCGTTGCGAAAAATAGGGTTTGCCCTCGCCCCACCACGTCGTGTCGCGGTGCCAACTGGGCCCACTCTCGTGATGCCGGGGATTGCACCACAACAGCATACCGCTCAGCGTCATATCCTCAGGCCCAAGCCCATCGCACCACGAGGCGACGAAATTGAGGAAATCGTCCGAGCCGTGGAACTCGGCAAAGCAAGGCTCCTCAAAGGCGGGATGGATAAGGCCCCGAATCGCCCACGGCTCATTGCCGCCCGCGCGATGGACGTAGCCCTTTGAGCAGTCGATCTTGCTGTAACCATGCTCGGGCGCGCAGGCTTCGGTGACGCGGCGGCCAGCCTCGCGGAGTACGGGGATCCACGGGTTATCGACAAAGTCGGTGATAATGACGAAACCATGCTCCCGCAAGTGTTCCAACCGCTCGGGCGTGGCCCCAGGAGCGGCGAGTTCGGGCTTGGAATCGGCAAAAGCTGTGGCGCGGTAGGTCTCCTGTGCCGGAGATTGCTCGGTAGTCATTTTGCACCCCCTCTTTCGGCGGATGGGAAGGTTGACCCTGTTGTCGGGGTTAAGCTACGTTTGGCCTCATTAGCTTGTCAATGAATTTTAACCCCTATAAGTTTTTTCGATAACTTAGATATATCAAACTGACAAATCGCAAAGGCAACGGAATGTACAAAATCGCCTCGCTATTCCTCCTAATGCTATGCAGTGCGCCGCTCCACAGCGACGAGGTTGTGCACCGAGCCGCCGTGGAAACCATGGTCAAAGCGACGCGCTATTTTCGCGGCCAAGTGGCCACCAACGGCGGTTATCTCTGGCTCTACCAAAGCGACTTTACCCGGCGCGAAGGAGAAGGTATCGCGTCGCCGACCACCATCTGGGTCCAGCCCCCGGGCACCCCGTCGGTCGGCATGGCGTTCCTCCGGGCTTACGACGCCACTGGCGATACCCTCTTCCTCAACGGCGCGGTCGAGGCAGCGCAAGCCTTGGTCTGGGGGCAACTAGCCTCGGGCGGTTGGGATTACCGGATCGACTTTGCCCCAGAGAAGAGCAAAAACTGGCACTATCGGCGCGATGTCGAACAGGGCGACCGCACAACCGGTAAACGCCGCAACCGCACCACCTTGGACGACGACAATACGCAGAGCGCCCTGCGCTTGCTCATGCAGGTCGATCAGCGCCTCGATTTTGCCAATGCGGACGTACACCGCGCCGTCCTCTACGGACTGGAGTCCCTGCTCAAAGCCCAATACCCCAACGGCGCTTGGCCCCAGCGCTACAGCGAATGGGCCGATCTCAGCCAATTCCCCGTCCAGCAGGCGCGCTATCCAGCAAGTTGGTCCCGCCAGTATCCCAAACAGCGCTACCTTGCTTATTACACCTTTAACGACAACGCCATCGCCGATGTCATTGAGACCATGATCGAGGCGCACAAAATCTACGGCGACGAGCGCTGGCGACGGGCAGCCGAACGAGGCGGTGATTTCATCATCCTGGCCCAGATGCCCGATCCACAGCCAGCTTGGGCGCAGCAGTACAATTTGGCGATGGAGCCGGCTTGGGCGCGCAGATTTGAGCCGCCCGCCATCACCGGCGGCGAGAGTTTTGGCGTGATGCAAATCCTGTTGGAACTCTATCTCGCATACGGCGAGCCGCGCTTTCTCGAACCTATTCCCCGCGCCTTGGCCTGGGCTAAAGCAGCGCAATTGCCCGATGGGCGCATGGCCCGGTTCTACGAATTGCAGACCAACCGGCCGCTCTACTTTACCAAAGAATACGCGCTCACCTACAGCGATGCAGACCTGCCGACGCACTATGCCTTTAAAGTGGGCAACCGCACGGGTCGCATTGAAAGCCTGTACCAGCGCATCCGCAAAGAAGGTCGCGAAACCATCCTAGCCGAACGCGCCCAAGTGCGCCCGGTCGCTGAGGAACGGATCCAAGCCATTATCGACGCCCTCGACGCAGAGGGGCGCTGGCTAGAAGAAGGTTTTCTGCGCAACCCCGAAGACCGCCACGCACCCATCGTCGCCGAGGTCATATCCTGCCGCACCTTCAACCAAAACCTCACCCTTCTATCTCAATACGTGGCCAGCCGGAATCGGCCGTGATGTATGCTGGCACTAGCGGAGACTTTTGGGTTCGTAGAAAACACGTTGTAAGGTGGATAGAATCGGGCATATCTTACTGAATATCAATTATATCTTCTAATAGAGAGGAAGCCATTATGAAGTGTCTGATCGCAGTACTCACGCTGGGACTAGCCAGCCTCTCGCCCGCCATGGCCCAAGACCCAGAGCGCCCTAAGGTAACGGCGAGTGAGGTGGTGGACCGGGAAACATTGAAGGCTTTTGTAGAAGGAGGAAAAGAATACCTAGAGGGTGTCAGGACTATTACCGCAACCGCGAAATTGCGGGACATCTTCAGAGCCGAGGGGGATTGGAAATCCGGCTCCACGTTCCTCGTGATACTGATCAAAAACGGTGCCGTTCTCCTGCACGGGGGCGATCCCGCAATAGACAACGAAGTCCTGATTGATGTCAAAGACGGCAAGGGCAAGAAAGTCGTGCAAGAACTCCTCGCCGCGGCTAGCCGAGGCGGCGATTTTGTCGAATACTATTGGGACGATCCAGCGGTAGAAGGGGACGCCAATCCCAAGGTAAGCTACGCGGTCGAATATATCTCCGGTCTATTTGGCAAGCCCCTTGTCTTGATCGGAGGCTATCATCAGGATGTGTCCAATGTGGTCACTGGAATACCGGAGATGGCACGCCCCGAGGTAACGGCCAGTGAGGTGGTGGACCGGGAAACCCTGAAGACCTTTGTAAAGGCGGCGGCCCAAACCTATCGCGAGGCTATGCTTGGCAAATTCAGTGAGCACACATACGTAAAGAAGGCATTCAGGATGGAGGGGAGCGATTGGAAGGCCGGCTCCATCTACACCTTCATCATGAGCAGCGACGGTTACGTGCTCTTTCACGGAGCCGATCCATCCCGAGAGGGCAGAATCGCGCTCGATCTCGAAGACAGCTATGGTGTCAAAATCGTAAAACGGCTCATCGATGCCGCCACCGCGGGAGGCGGCTATGTCGAGTATCACTACAATGATCCAACAGTGGTAGGAGACGAAGCCTTCGGCTCGCCCAAGCTGACCTACGCCGAAGGCTTCCAGCTGCCAGACAGGGACCAACTTTTTATCCTTTGTGCCGGCATTTATCTGGAGTCCGCTACGGCCGATTGAAGGCCGCTCTTCGGATCTGCGTCTCGCTAAAGGAAGGAGAACCTTGTGAAGCGTCTGACCGCAGCGTTCATTCTGGGGCTAGCCAGCCTCTTCCCCACCGCACATCCCGCCGTGGCCCAAGCCCCGGAGGTAACCGCCAGCGAGGTGGTGGATCGGGAAACCCTGCAAGCCTTTGTCGAAGCAGCAAAGGCATCCTTAGAGAGCGCCGCTAACTTCTCTGAGGTTGCCAGCTTGGTGGAAGCATTCAGAAGCGAGGGGGATTGGAAGGCTGGCTCGATGTACCTCGTCGTACTGACCCTCGAAGGTCTGGTACAATTTCACGGGGCCGATGTGACATTTGAGGACAAAAACGTGCTTGATCTCGAAGATGCCAAGGGCGTCAAAGTTGTCCAAGAAATCCTCTCCGCAGCCGCAGCGGGTGGCGGCTTTGTCGAGTATTATTGGGACGATCCAGCGGTGGAAGAAGATGACGATTCGCCCAAGCTAACTTACGCTGTTTCTGCTACCATACGCGGACAGGAGTTTATCGTAGCCGCCGGCTTCCACATGGATCTGTCCAGCATTGACGCCGAGCCAACCATTTTTGATATCTTAGAGGTTACAGCCCAGGATGTGAAAGACCGAGAAACCCTGAAAGCCTTTGTAGAGGGGCTGAGAGTTCTCATTCCCATTATTGAGGAAAAGGGTTATCCCTACCTAGCGACCGTCCAAGCTGCAATCCGAACCGAGGGGGAGGATTTCAAGCATGGCTCTATCTACATCTTTGTCCTGAGTACCGACGGTGTGGTGATCTTTCACGGGACCGCCGACCCGAGCTTCTATGGGCAAAATGTGATGGATGTCGAAGATGTCCATGGAGTCAAAATTGTCCAAGAGCTCATTGCCGCAGCCTTAGCGGGCGGCGGTTTTGTCAAGTATTATTGGGACAATCCGGCGGTAGAAGGCGATGAAGACACCCAATCGCCCAAGTTGAGCTACGTGATCCCAATCGACATATTCAATCAGGTTTTCGTCGTAGGCGCTGGTATCTATCTGGATCCCGCCACGGCGGTGGAAGGCCAGTCTTGGGGACAACTCAAAAGCCACTTCTCAAATCTGTAACAAAAGTTACAGACCTCGAAAGCCTCCGAGCTTTTGTAATAGGGGCGCTTCAGACCTATGTCGCCGCATTGCAGGAGCATGGCGTCGAGCGCTATAGGGACACCTGAACGTCCTCAGAGCAGAAGAAGGAGATTGGCGGCATGGTTCCATCTACCTATTTATCTTTGCCACTAACGGATACGTGATTTTTCATGCCGCGGATCGGACGCGCGAAGCTCGGAATGCAATCGACCTTGAGGACATCAACGGGTTCAAGATAGTCCAAGAAATGATCAAGGTAGCTAAGGCGGGGGGCGGCTACCTCGAATACTACTACAACGATCCGATAATAATAGGCGACGAAGACACTGGTTCGCCCAAAATTAGTTACGTCGCATCCTTTACTACGAGAAGTGGCCGGGAGATTATCGTCGGTGCCGGGTTATATACGGGAGCCGCCACAGCGGTGGAAGAACCGTCTTGGGGACAGCTCAAAAGTGACTTTTAGAAGGCAAGATACGTATTGCGCTAAATGCGAAAGCATTAGCTAGCATAAGAAGCCGTCTGAGAATTCGCAGTGCCGAGCAAGCGCCGGGAATTTTCAGACGGCTTCTCCGTTTGCTGCGCCGCAAATGTTAGACGACAATAAGAGGAGATTTCCCATGGCACCGCTTTCCCCCCGCGTCACCGCCACGCTAGCCAATGCTTCAGAGCACCGTAGCATCGCCTTCGAGTACCAGCAAACGCCCGTCTACTACAAGCCCGTCACCGTTGAAGCCCCCCTCGACGAAAAGGGCTGCCTCGCGGTGGAACTGCCGTTTACTGAAGCACAAATGGCTTCGGTCGATCTCGGCGATGAGGTCAAGCTCTTCTTGGAACCGGGCGACCAGTTGCACATCGACGCGGATTTGCTCGACCTCCCTCAGTCCCTCCGCTTTTCCAGCCAAGCCGCGGCCAACAACCAGTTTCTCGCTGCTCTGCGGTCCCGTTTCCCTGATTACCTACGCATTGACTACAAGGACTTGGAGGTCGATGCCTTTCGCAAAATAATTGACCAGCGGCGCTTGGAATTGGAGTCCTTTTTGGACGAGGGGTGCAGCCAGTACCAACTCTCCCCAGGTTTTATCACCTACTATCGCGCTAAAATTACCTATGAATGGGCCGAACAAATGGTCTCTTATTGGATCGGTTACTATATGCAAAACGGACGGGAGCGCCCAGTCCTTCCCGCGGACTATTACGATGTCCTCGATCAAGTCAAACTCGTTGACGAAGTGGCTATCGGCATCTCCCATTACCAAAACTTTCTGGAGTACAATTTCGATCGTCTAGAAGACGAAGCCTATGAGCGCGCCCAACGCGAGCAACTATCCGAAGAGCAGTGCCGAGACCTGCTTGAAACCTACACCCGCTACAATCAGGCCAAGCGGCTCTTGCACGGCAAAGTCCTGTACTTCTTGCTCGCCGGGGAAATCGTCAGTGACTTTCAATGGGGCCATTTTGACCAAGGTGAACAACGCCTAGCCGAATTCCTCCAAGACAACCCCTATCCCGAATACACCGAAGTAGTAGAGGAGGTCGTGCGGAAAGCATCCAAGCTCAAACCCGGCCAGCCCGCGCCCGACTTCACCCTCGACGATCTGCAAGGCCAAAGCGTCTCCCTGAGCGATTTTAGAGGCCAAGCGGTTTTCCTAGACTTTTGGGCGAGTTGGTGCGGCCCCTGCATCGAAGATTTGCCCCATCTGGCAAAGATCAAACAGCAGGCCCAGAACCAGAAAATCGTCTTCCTGAGTATCTCCTTGGACGCCAGCGTCAAGCAGTGGTGCCAAGCGGTGGAGGCGCACACACTGACCGGCGTCCACGTCCACGCCCCGGGCGGCTGGCAGGCGGCAGTGGCTCAATTGTACCAAGTCCGGAGCATACCCTCCTATTTCTTGGTGGGGCCAGACGGCCGGATGGATGGCCGTGTTGACGATGTCGAGGAGGTCGAGGAGGTGGTCAGCCGCATTGAGGAGGTGCTGTCTGGGAAGGTGCCGTCGTCAAAAGGGACAGACGATTGAGGGTGTTCATCCGGGGTAATTCCATTAGAGGCTTCTGGGGAGGGCGACTTTTACAAGAGCCGCTAGGCCGCTACATGATGTATGAGAGGAGCTTTTCATGGCACTGCTTTCCACCCACGTCACCGCCACCCTAGCCAATGCTTCAGAGCGCCGCAGCATTGCCTTCGAGTACCAGAAAACACCCGTCTACTATACGCCCGTCACCATCGAAACTCCCCTCGACGAAAAGGGCTGCCTCGCGGTAGAACTGCCGTTTACTGAAGCGCAAATGGTTTCGGTCGATCTCGACGATGAGGTCAAGCTTTTCTTGGAACCGGGCGACCAGTTGCACATTGACGCGGATTTGCTCGACCTCCCTCAGTCCCTCCGCTTTTCCAGCCAAGCCGCGGCCAACAACCAGTTTCTCGCTGCTCTGCGGTCCCGTTTCCCCGATTACTTACGCATCGACTACAAAGACCTAGAGGTCGATGCCTTTCGCAAAATAATTGACCAGCGGCGTTCGGAATTGGAGCGCTTTTTGGACGGGGGTTGCAGCCAGTACCAACTCACGCCCGCTTTCGTCGATTACTATCGTGCTGAAATCACCTATGAATGGACCAACGAGATAGTCTCATATCCGTGGCAAAGCGGACGGAAGCGTCTAGGCCTCCCCGCGGACTATTACGACATCCTCGATCAAGTCGAACTCGTTGACGAAGCGGCTATCGGCACTACCCATTACGGTGATTTTTTGTGGGAAAATTTCTTGCGTATAGTAGACGAAGCCTATGAGCGAGCCGAACGAGAGCAACTATCCGAGGAGGAACGCCGAGCCTTTATCCAACCCCACACCATCGCGTATCTGCCAGACTTCATTGTGCGGTTGGACGAAGAGCAGCGCCTAGGAGACTTAATCCAACCCCACACTATCATCTATCCCTTAGCCAAGCGGCTCTTACACGGCAAAGTCCTATATTTCTTTCTCGCCGGTACAATCGTCATGGACTTTCAACACGGCCGTTTTAACCAAGGCAAACAACGCCTAGCCGAATTCCTCCAAGACAACCCCTATCCCGAATACACCGAGGTCGTCGAAGAAGTCGTACCAGGAGCATCCAAACTCAAACCCGGCCAGCCCGCGCCCGACTTCACCCTCGACGATCTGCAAGGTCAAAGCGTCTCCCTGAGCGATTTCAGAGGCCAAGCGGTTTTCCTGGACTTTTGGTCGAATGGGTGCAGCCCGTGCATCGAAGATTTTCCCTATCTAGAAAAGATCAAACAACAGAGCCAGAGCCAGAAAGTCGTCTTCCTGAGTATCTCCTTGGACTCCGACGCTACGTGGCACCAAGCAGTGGAGGAGCACGGCCTGACCGGCGTCCACGTTCGCTCCCCAGGCGGCTGGCAGTCGGAGGTGGCTCAATTGTACCAGGTCCGAGACATACCCTTCTATCTCCTAGTGGGACCAGACGGCCGGATAGATGGCCGCGTTGACGATGTCGAGGAGGTCGAGGAGGTGGTCAGCCGCATTGAGGAGGTGGCGTCTGGGAAGGTACCGTCGTCAAAAAGCAAACGCTCGGAAATGTTTTTCAGCGGGTAGTTGCATTGGGGGCTTCCGGGAGGAGACTTTTACAGGGATTGCTAGGCCGCTACATCTATATGAGAGGAGATTTTCATGGCACCGCTTTCTCCCCGCGTCACCGCCACGCTAGCCAATGCTTCAGAGCGCCGTAGCATCGCCTTCGAGTACCAGCAAACACCCATCTACTATAAGCCCGTCACCATCGAAGTCCCCCTCGGCGAAGCGGTAGAACTGCCGTTTACTGAAGCGCAAATGGCTTCGGTCAAGCTCGACGATGAAGTCAAGCTCTTCTTGGAACCGGGCGACCAGTTGCACATCGACGCGGACTTGCTCGATCTGCCCCAATCTCTTCGCTTTTCTGGCCAAGGCGCGGCCAACAACCAGTTCCTCGCCTCCCTGCGGTCTCGCTTCTCCGATTCCCTGCGCATCGACTACAAAGACTTGGAGGCTGATGCCTTTCGCAAAATAATCGACCAGCGGCGCTTGGAATTAGAATCCTTTTTGGACGAAGGTTGCAGCCAGTACCAACTCACTCCGGCTTTCGTCGATTATTATCGCGCTGAAATCACCTATGAATGGGCCAATTTCATAGTCTCCTATCCCACTAACTACATGTTCGCCAACGGAAGCAGAAACAAGAACCTCCCTGCGGACTATCACGATGCCCTCGATCAAGTCGACTTGGTTGACGAAGCAGCTATTGGCACCACCCATTACCACCGTTTTCTGGAACGCAATTTCTGGCGTATAGAAGAAGAAGCCGAGACGCGAGCCTTCCGGGAACAACTATCCGAGGAGCAACGCCGAGCCTTTATCCAACCCCACACCATCGCGTACCTGCCAGACTTCGTTGTGCGGTTGGACGAAGAGCAACGCCGAGGAGACTTAATCCAACCCCATAATGTTGTCTACCATTTGGCCAAGCGGCTCTTGCACGGCAAAGTCCTGTACTTCTTTCTCGCCGGGGAAATCATCGACGACTTTCAACAAGGCCGTTTTGACCAAGGCGAACAACGTCTAGCCGAATTCCTCCAAGACAACCCCTATCCCGCATACACCGAGGCCGTCGAGGAGGTCGTGCGAGAAACCGCTCAGCTCAAACCCGGTCAGCCCGCGCCCGACTTCACCCTCGACGACCTGCAAGGCCGAAGCATCTCCCTGAGCGATTTTAGAGGCCAAGCGGTTTTCCTGGACTTTTGGGCGAGTTGGTGCGGTCCCTGCATCGGGGCAGTACCCCATCTGGAAGAGCTCAAACAGCGGGCCCGCGACCAGAAGGTGGTCTTTTTGAACATTTCTTTGGACTCTGCCGACGAGTGGCACCAAGCGGTGGAGGAGCACGGCCTGACTGGCGTCCACGTCCACGCCCCAGGCGGCTGGCGGGCGGCGGTGGCTCAGTTGTACCAGGTCCGGAGCATACCCTCCTATTTCCTGGTGGGGCCAGACGGCCGGATGGACGGCCGCGTCAACCATATCTCCGATGTCTATATCGAGGAGGTAGTCGCCCGCATTGAGGAGGTGCTCTCTGGTAAGGTGCCGTCGTCAACAAGCGGACAATCGGGGATAATTATCAAGAGATAGCCGCATTGGCCTGCCTCGAGAACACGCCTTTTGCAGGCGGGCTTGGCTGATAGATTTTTTCGGTCCATTAACTGTTGCAAGATGCGACAATGTCGCAAATCAGCATATCCCGCCAAATTTTCCAACAAAACCATTCCATAAGCCGCACAGTTTCAAATAATTAGCTTCTTTCTGCTCTCCTTCAGGGCCGTTTGATCGTTGCATTATGCGTCATCGTGGGATTTCATTAAGGACCGTATATGGTTTATTTGGTCCATATATAATCCTTAATTTAATTTAGACCATATATGGCCCTATATCCCGACTAAAAATACCTCAAAATGAGTACTTCATATTGTAATATTTTCATTGACATTTTTTACTCCTTCGATATTAGTTTAACGTGATGCCGCTTAACCCGAACTCACGTTGCATTAAGATGTAGGATTAAGCATGTCTTTCCCATGTCATTCATACCTATCAAAAAAGGAAATCATCGTGAAGCATCTGACCGCAGCACTCGTCTTGGGGCTGGCCGGCCTCTTTATCGCCCCCTATCCCGCCGTAGCGCAATCCCCGGAGACAATCGCCAGCGAGGTGGTGGATCGGGAAACCCTGCAGGCTTTTGTCGAAGGCGCAAAAGCACAGTTGGAATCTATTACTGATCCCAACGACATCTCGCCATTTATTACCAGTCTTGGTACTGAGGGCGATTTCAAGCACGGGAACACATACCTCATCCTATTATACCCACATGGCACGGTGTATTTTCACGCCGGCGATGCGTACGCACAGGGCATAAACCTGCTCGACATGGAAGACGACCGAGGCAATAATGTTGTACATGCCCTCATCGAAGCCGCGAATGCCGGCGGCGGTTTTGTCGAGTATTATTGGGACGATCCCGCCCAAGAGGGCGACGAGGACACCCCCAAAATCGCCTACATCACCAACTTCGCCGACGGCATAATCGAACATCCGATAGCCCTAATCGGCGGCTATCATCAGGCTATCGCTCCTATTCCCCAAGTTACAGCCGCCGATGTGGTAGGTCGGGAGACGCTCAAGGCTTTTGTGCAGGGGACCTTAGAGAGCTATCTCACTGCCATGGAACAAATCGGGCTCGAACAGCTCCTGCAACATCAGGAAATCTTCAGGAAAGAAGGCGGTCCCTGGAGGCAAGGCTCTATCTACTTCTTTTTGTTCTCCACGGACGGTTACGTGTTATTTCACGGTGTCGATCGGTCGCTAGAGTTCAATAAGAGCGACCTCGATAAGACGGATGTAAACGGAGTTAAGTACCTCCGGGAACTTATCAGAGTCTCCAAGGCGGGCGGCGGTTTTGTTGAGTATTACTGGGACGATCCGACGGTGATCGGCGACGAAGACACTAGCTCGCCCAAAGTGAGCTACGCTGAGCTCTTTACGTTCCGAGATCAGGAGTATGTCATTGGTGCCGGGTTCTATACGGGATCCGCTTCTACGGCGGTTGAAGGACGGTCCTGGGGACAGCTCAAAAGTCGCTTTTAGCTAGTAGGACACGCACTACACGAAATACGCCTTTTGCAGGTGGGCTTGTCTGATAGATTTTTTGCAGGGTCAGGTGTATCTTATTCCATATCATTCACATTCTCACCAAAAGAAAGGAAATCGTCATGAAGTGTCTGCCAGCAGTACTCATTCTGGCACTGGCCACCCTCCTTCCCGCCGCGCATCCCGCCATCGCCCAAGACCCGGAGGTAACGGCCGCCGATGTAGTGGACCGAGAAACCCTAAAGGCCTTTGTTCTCGCAGCGGCGGCGCACGCGGATAAAGCCACGAGCCTTGCCGAGTACCTAGCTGTCTTGCAGGAATTCAGAACCGAAGGACCTTGGAAGCAGGGGTCCATCTACCTCTTTGTTTTTACCACGGATGGCACCTTTCTACTCCACGGAGATAATCCAGCTCTCGAGGGCCAAAACATGATCGACCTCGAAGACGCCAACGGAGTCAAAATTCTCCAAGAGCTCATCGCCGTGGCGGCTGAGGGAGGCGGCTACGTCGAGTATCTTTGGCCCGATCCAGCGGTAGAAGGGGACGAAGAAACCGGCTCGCCTAAAGTGAGCTACGGCATCCCCTATTCCGCCCTCGGTCAAGATTTCGTCTTGGGCTCTGGCTTTTATCCGGGAACCGCTGCTACGGCGGTTGAGGACCAGTCCTGGGGACAGCTCAAAAGTCGCTTTTAGACGCGATCGCACTTGAACGAGCGATAAGCAACTGAATGGGGGGCATCCGGCCTGCGGATAGCCCCCCAATATTTGTTGTGAGATAGTGCGCCCCGGACTTCTAAACGACATTCAATAGTAGACTAGGATATTGCCCTGCATACCAGTGATACCATCAATCGCAAACCAGAGTCCACCCGCGGTTACATTGCCCAAGATCAACCCTAGGAAAAACGGCTGGAGCCGCTGATACAAACTCGGCCCCCCGTACTTCAACACCACATTCTTGAGCGCCCACACCAGGAAAATACTCAGCCAGATCTGACTGGCTACGGCCGTCGTAGCAATGGGAAAGCCGACCGGGTGCAGAGGCCACCACAACAGGAAGTGCCGCGCCACCATCAGCCCCACCATGATGATTGCGCCCACCAGCATGTAGAACCACCCTTCCCAGTTCACAGTCGTCGGATTGTCGATCCAGCCAGCCACGTCCCCGAAGGGATTTTGCGCCCCCACAAAAAAATACTGGTTGAGGTTGATGCCACCGTACGTGTAGGCTTGGTGCAGTAAAAACCAGTTCGATGCCAGCAGACTAATCACCAGCGATAAAGCCAAAGCCCAAAACAGCCGACGCCGATTCAGTCCCCCACTGTGGAGCTCGCCGTCAATTTTCAGCACATTGGCGCACGCGGCCATGGCGAATATGCGCACCTTCAAAATCCAGCCGTACGTCATCCCCAAGGCGACTAAACCCTCCGACCCAATCGCCGTCGTCCCCACAGTCGAAGTCATGAGCGGCTGGGGATAAATGGGAGCGCGAATGGTTGCCAACCCAGCTTCGGCGACAAAGCGAGTCAACCCCACAAAGAGCACGAACGCCACGAACAAGAACCAAAATACCAGCCAGCCCGGCAGCCCAGAGCGCTCGAGCCACACGCCCAGTACCACCATGCCAACCAAAGTGCCGAACACGGCCGTGCGATACGAGAGCATCTCCGTGGAGTCGTCCACCGTTGGATCGCCCCGAAAGGCTTTGCGACACACCGCTCGCAAATGGTCTCGGGCCACCCACAGGCTGAAGAGCACAAAGGCGATCAATGCCCCCATGCCCTCGTGCGCCGGGATCGCGGCTGACGTGCTATAGCCGGTCATCCGCTCAGTCATAGCAATCCCCAGAACCCCAAAAGCGCCCTGCTGTACTGTCAGCAGCAAAAAGAAAACCCAGATTCCCAAAAGCACCTGTAAATTGACGAAATAGGCAAAGCCCAGGCTCATAAAACTGAGGCCGATGGGTAGAACTAAGGTATTGCGAAAGAGGGGCAGACTGGTCTCCAAGGCGATTGCGGGGATGTAATTGTAGTAGCTGTGCAAGGCGTTCAAACTCAAAACGACGAACGGGAGCGAAAAACCCAACCACATCAGCGGACGCCGAAAAAACGGCCCCCAAAGTCTTTTGCCCTCCCCTTCTGCAATCATCTCCAACGGCAGTTTCACCAGCGGATAGACCAAGCGTTCGTGCTCGACCCACTGCCGGCGCAACACCACCATCATGCACAGCATCACGAAACACAGCACTAAAAAGAAAAAACCCCAATAACTTAGCGGTTGTATCCATACTCCCCAGGGAATGGGCTCGCCCAGCGGCAGGCCCTCAAAAAAATGGCGCACGGCCTCCTCGTCCTGGGGCGCGATCCACTCTTTGAGATGCGGATGGATCAGCTCGGCCCACTCGTTTTCCGGCGTGGCGTAGTACAGCACGCTGGCGATCTTGGGGACCATGTGCTCGACGTACCCTTCTGTCGGCACGGTGGCCGCCATCATCGTCATGATGAATACCACCCCTAGCTCTGCCCGGCTTAAACCCAACCGATGATAAAGTCTGGAGAGCAAAGGATGGAGGATGGCGACGAAGAGGAAAAAGACGAATAAGGCGATGGGCACGCTGATGTTGAGAGCCATCCACGAGGCGTTGATAAAGGTACTGTGCAAGGCCCCCAAGCTGGTGACCAGCGACAATGTGCACCCCCAAACCACAGCCTTCGCCGTCAAACCCGAGGCTTGAGGCGGTGTCTGCATTGTTCCCTGGGCCGCTGTACTCAACGTTCCCGCCTCTCTTTGATCGACAGAACCTGATTGACGGGGACATCTTCGATGCGCTGGACCGTCCCACTGGTCCAACGCACTTCGACCAAATCGACGCGCTGCTTGGTACCCAGCCCGAAGTGCAGTCGCGGATCGCTGATCGACAGATAGCTAGAGCCGCTGCGCACCTGCCGCACCTGGACCAAGTCGCCGGCGACCACTTTCACTTGGGCACCCACGCCGTCTCGATTGCTGCGGGTGCCTTCGGTCCGCACCATCAACCAGTTGTGCGCATTGCCTCCCTCATTGCGGACTAGTTTGGCCGGACCGCCGCCATTGGTCGCCAGGATATCGATATCCCCATCCTCGTCGTAGTCGCCAAAAGCCGTACCCCTACCAACCTGTGCGACGGCGAACCAAGGGCCCGAGCTAGTGTCCGCCAAAGCGAAGTGCCCCCTTCCATCGTTGAGAAAAAGCTGGTGCTCTTGGGCGTATTCCACGCCGGACTGGAACAGGGCGATCTTGTCGAGGACATGGCCATTGGCCACGTATAGGTCGAGATCGCCATCGTTGTCGTAGTCGAGGAAATTCGTGCCAAAGCCCAGAAAACGCCAACTTGGCCGCCCCAAGCCGACGGCCTCTGTCACATCTTTGAAGCGACCTCCGTCGTTGCGGTAGAGCGTGTTGGTCTCGTGGGAGAAGTTGGTGACAAAGAGGTCGTAGTCGCCGTCGTTGTCGTAGTCGCCAAAGTCCACCCCCATGCAGGCTTCGTCGTCACCGTCGGCATTAAAGGCCGCGCCCACCTGCAGCGCGACATCGGTAAAGGTGCCGTCGCCATCGTTGCGGAAGAGATAGTTCTCCATACCGTCGTTGGCGACAAATACATCCTGGTCGCCATCGTCATCAAAGTCCCAAGCTACCACGCCCAGACCTTTACCGGCCAAATCCGCAATGCCGGTTACGGCGGATACATCGGTAAAAGTGCCGTCGCCGTTGTTGTGGAAGAGCGCGTCGGGTACGCCTCCATAGTCGGAAGGCGCACAGTACGAACGGGTGCGCTCGGTGATGGCCAATAACCCCAAAGGAGTCGTCCCCACAAAGCCGCCGCACACTTTATTAGTGGCGAACGTGAAATCGACGTTGTTGACCACGTACAGGTCGAGGTACCCATCGTCATCGTAGTCGAA
Organism: Candidatus Latescibacterota bacterium; assembly: GCA_965203175.1. GTDB lineage: Bacteria > Latescibacterota > UBA2968 > UBA8231 > UBA8231. The sequence continues at coordinate 5,069,343 of OZ241867.1, forward strand.
AAAGGCCACACTCGAACTCCACTGCGGAGCCGCTACCCCAGCCCGATCCGTCACATTGGTAAAAGTACCGTCCCCTTCGTTGCGATACAGGACATTAGGGCCGTAGTTAGTCACGTACAGATCCTGGTCGCCGTCATTGTCGTAGTCGGCCACCGCGCAGCCCATGCCATAGCCCGTATCGTCGGCTCCGGATTCTCGGCTGATATCGGTGAAGGTGCCGTCGCCATCGTTGCGGTACAACACATTGGCAGCACGCCGACCGCCGGCGTCGTCTAGCATTGAGAAGTCGATGGCTCCCGGCCCCGCGGATCTCACTTGGTCCGGTCGCTCGACCCAATAGGTCCCTCCCCGCCGGTGGTCGAGATTGATGGGCGCAGTTTGGATATCACCCAGATCAAAGCCATTGACGAGGTAAATATCCAAATCGCCGTCGCCATCGCTGTCGAAAAATCCTCCGCCAGCGCCGTACGTCTCGATCAAGAAATACGCCCCTGAAGCGCCGTCGATGTGGACAAAGTCGATCCCGGCCTGGGCGGTGACATCCCTAAAGAGCACGGGCGGTGGGGCTGTATCGCACCCTATGCACAGGCAAAGACCAACTAAAAGCGGTTTCATAGTTTCCGCTCATCGCCCGGGCATCAAAACGACTCTGCGATCGACTTTACCGAACCGTAGGCTCCCCACAGTCCCAGGGCGAACAACACGCCCATGAGGACGTTCTCCCACAGGCGATTCTTGTACTCTGCGCCGATGTACTCCGCCTTGGCGGTAATCCACCACAAGCCGCCCACGAGCAGCGGGATCAATACCACTAAGGCGGTGGCGGCGAAGACGGTCATGACGACAAAGCCCGGCATACCGGGGGCAGTCCAGACGACCGGGGAAATCAGGCACCAGACTACGACCCACCGGTAACTCGGATGCGCTTGGTACGCCTGCAACTGGACCTCTGGACCGGCTCGCCAGCGCTGGTACCCGTGGGAACACAGGGCACCAAAACCAAGAGCTTGACCCACTAGGCCTGTGTAGAGGACGGCAAAGAGACCCAAATAGAACAATAAACGGCCGCCCTCTCCGAGAATCGTGCTCAGCAGCCGGGGCAGATCCTCCATCTCTGCGATGGTCAAACCGCGAGGGTGGAGCACTTCGGCACCGAGGGTCCAGATCGCCAAGTCGAGGACGATAAGGACGACGATTCCCAACAGGAGATCGTAGAACTGCACGCGGCGAAACGCGGGCCCGATCCAGCCCTTTTGTTCCAAGAAGTAGGGATAGACCAGATTGGCCAGCGATCCGCCGATGGTCCCGATCAGCCCTATGGCTACTAGCAGCGAGCCAAAGGGACCGACCTGTTGGGGCAGGTCGAAAGCAAAGACGCCCTGCAAAATTTGGGTCGGAGAGGGACCAACCCACAGGGCCGCGCCCAAGAAGGAGACCGAGAGCAAACCCAACAGAACCTTGAAGAGCAACTCGAGGCGGCCGTACACCGGGCGGAAGACAATCGCCAGCGTCACCAGGTTCCAGAACAGGCCCCACAGCCAAACGTGCCCGATGCCCGTCACATTGACCGAGATTTCGCCGATCCCCACAATGAGGTACGCGCCCTGGATGTGTCCTATGACGACGCCCATCAGCGCCAAGAAGGGGGGATACCAAGGATGCAGACGGCCCAGCCCATCCAAGACTCCCTCGCCCCGCTGGTTGCACAATTGGTACTTGGCAATCAGGGATACGAACAGGAAGCGCACCACCAGCGCCAGCGCCAGAACCCACATCAGCGCGTACCCGTAGTTGCCACCGGCCACGGCCGACTCGACCACGTCGCCAGCGCCCATCCAGGTCATCGCGATGACTATGCCCGGCCCAAAAGAGCGCAGGTACTGAAAAAAGGTCCGGGGCACCTGTGGAGCCGGTGCGCCAGTGGTTTCAGAAGAAGGTGATTTGTTCATCGGATTCACCTTGAAGTCCACGAGGAAATTCGCTCTGTAACCCGCAGGTAAGCGAGGGGTGCGTAATCGTCCTATGACTACTCTTGGCGCACCAACCGGGCTCCGGTGCCGGCATTGCGGCTAGTCGGGTCACCACCCGAGCGATTGGCCGACCGCAAGACGTGGCCGTAATTGCCAAAGGCCCCGCCGCGACCGACGCGCAAAAAACCCTTGGCCGGCCCCTTGGGATCAACCTCGGGCGAATTGCTGTAAGGCTCGTTCGAGTACCAATCCTGGACCCACTCCCACACATTCCCGTGCATGTCGTGCAGGCCCCATGGATTGGGCAGCTTGGTGCCCACGGCGTGGCCGTAGCGCTCGTCCACCTCCCAAGTGTTGTCCGCGTACCAAGCGTACTTTGGCAAAGCGCTATCGTCCTCCCCAAAGGACCACGGCGTCGCAGTGCCAGCGCGGCAGGCGTACTCCCACTCCGCGGCCGTGGGCAGGCGGTACACTTCCGCGCCAGCCATCCGGTTGAGACGACGTGCGAATTCCTGCACATCTTCCCACGAGATGTACACGGCCGGATGGTGCGGATTTTCCTCGACATGGCTCTTCCCCACCCACGGCTGCGAGTGCATGACACTGGTCCACTGAGCCTGCGTGATCTCGTATTTCCCTATGTAGAAGCCCCGGCTGATGGTAACCCGGTGCTGCGGGCCTTCGTTCTGATCTCGTCCGGGTTCGTCGGCGGGCGAACCCATGAGGAAACTACCCCGGCCGATCCACACCATGTCCATGGTCGCACCGCCGGGTAGTTCCACGGCGATGGCTTGACCCGTGGGCCGCCGCACCTCTTGGATGTATCCGGTTATTCCGGGCGCAAAAAAATATAAAGCTCCAGCTAGTGCGCCCAAAATCGCCAAGACCAAGAGGCCAAGCACTCTTCTTGACAGGCGAAAAGTGAGCATCTATATCTCAGAAATGAATGTCCACCTAGTAAAAGTACGTCTCTACACTGTCGCCACCTCTATAGTCCTAGCGGCCTGCAATATCTCGTCCTCTCCGCCGCAGCAAGGGCCTGGCACAAAGCGCATGGCCTCCCGCCTCGAAGAAATCGCCCGCAACCTCAACCCCGCCACAAATACCTACATCAATGATGCAAGAGTCGAGTACTTGCGCCAGCTCGACCTGCCCGCCGACCCGGTTGACAGAATGCGCCTACAGGTGCATCTGGCGCGCGAATTCCTGCGCGCCGGCCACAGCCAAGAGGCCATCGACCGCTTTGTACACCTAAAACAACAACTCGGCACAACCAAGACCAAACCCAGCGTGCGCAAACTCCTCGCCCTATCCTATCTCCGCTTAGGCGAACAGGAAAATTGCCTGCAACAGCACACGAGCGAATCGTGCCTCTTTCCCATCGGCCCGGCCGGGGTGCACCACAACCAGCGGGGAGCACGGGCCGCACTTGAAGAATTCACCGCTATCCTACAGGACGACCCCGGCGAAATGACGGCCCGCTGGCTCCTCAATATCGCGTACATGGTCCTAGGTGAATATCCCGACTCTGTGCCGTCGCAATGGCTCATTCCCCCAACGGCCTTTGCCTCCGACGGCGACATCGGGCACTTTGGCGACGTCGCTTCGCAACTGGGGCTGGACGTGGTATCGCTGGCGGGAGGCAGCATCGTCGAGGACTTTGACCGCGACGGCTATCTGGACATCATGGCCTCATCTTGGGGCCTCCGCGATCAACTCCGCTACTTTCGCAACCGGGGCGACGGCACCTTTGACGATATCACCGCAGAGGCCGGCTTGAACGGTGTCGTCGGCGGCCTGCAAATCGTCCACGCCGACTACGACAACAACGGCTTTGCCGATGTGCTCATCCTGCGCGGGGCCTGGTGGGAAGAAGACGGCCGGCACCCCAACTCGCTGCTGCACAACTACGGCAACCGCTTTTTCGACGATGTCACCGAAGAAGCCGGCTTGCTCGCCTTTCATCCCACCCAGACGGCTGCCTGGGGCGACTACGACAACGACGGCTGGGTCGATCTGTACATTGGCAACGAATCTTTTCGCCATAATATTCACCCCTGCCAACTCTTTCACAACCAAGCCGACGGCACGTTCGCCGATGTGGCGCAAGAAGCAGGCGTTGCGGTCTCGGGTTACGTCAAGGGCGTCGTCTGGGGCGACTACAACAACGACGGCCAACTCGACCTGTACATTTCGCGGCTCACCGCTCCCAATCTCCTCTTCAGGAACGAGGGCGAAAATACATCCGGCCAGTGGACCTTTGCCGACGCGACCGCCCAAGCCGGGGTAGCTGAACCCGTCTGGAGCTTTCCGACTTGGTTTTGGGACTACGACAACGATGGCTGGCTCGACCTATTCGTCTCCGGGTATCACGCCAATGCCGGTGATATAGCGGCTGAATACTTAGGTCTGCCCCACGGTGCCGAGTATCCCCGCCTGTACCACAACCAAGCCGACGGCACGTTCGCCGATATGACCCTCCAAGTCGGGCTCGACAAGGTACTCTACACTATGGGGTGCAATTTCGGCGACCTCGACAACGACGGCTGGCCCGACTTTTACGCGGGTACGGGTTCACCTTCGTTCCGCTCGATCATGCCCAATCGCATGTTCCGCAACGCCGAGGGCCAATCGTTCCAAGAAGTCACTACCTCGGGTGGGTTCGGACACCTGCAGAAAGGCCACGGCGTGGCCTTTGGCGATCTCGACAACGACGGCGATCAGGACATCTACGCGGTCATAGGAGGCTCCTATACCGGGGATCTGTCCCACAATGTCCTCTTTGAGAATCCCGGACACGGCAACCACTGGCTCACCCTCCAATTGGAAGGCGTGCGCTCCAACCGCGCCGCTATTGGGACCCACATCCAAGTCGGGGTACACACCGCAAGCGGCCGTCGCGACATCTATGCCACAGTGACGGCCGGAGCCAGTTTTGGCGGTTCGAGCTTACAGCAGGAAATTGGCCTAGGCCAGGCGATGGCCATCGAGTCAGTCGCAGTCACCTGGCCGGCTTCTGGCGAGACGCAGCTTTTCACCGGCTTGGCCATGGATCGGGCCTATAAAATCCGCGAAGGGGATCCGGTCCCAACCCCCGTCGAACTGCAAGCCTTTGACCTGTCGCCCGCTGGCCGAACCGGGCGCGCTCACCATCCTTAAAGAGGAGGACAGATATTCTCATGCGCATCACCCGCGTCGAAACCCTAGTCGTGAGGCTACCCGGAAAAGGAGAAACCAGGGAGTGGCCCATCGTCCTCATCCACACCGATCAGGGTCTGCAAGGCATTGGCCGCGGCGGCGATCCACGGGTGATCGCCCGCGATCTGGTGCCCCTGCTCATAGGACGAGATCCGCTCAGCATTGCCCAGCTTTGGGAACAGATGTACGAAGCCGTGTGGCGCGGACCGGGCCGGTCGGCCATGTCCTCCATCGGGGCCATAGACGTGGCCTTGTGGGATCTGTGCGGCAAGATCTGCGGACAACCAGTGTGGCGGCTCTTGGGTGGGTACCGGGACAAGATCCCGGTGTACGCGGACGGAGCCGGATATCAAAATGCGCCGGATCAGTCCCCACAGGGCATAGCAACCGAGGTCAAAAAATTCATCGACCTGGGTTATGACGCCGTCAAAATCCACATGTACCGGGCTGCCAATCCCGAGGAAGTAGTAGAGCGAGTACAGCGTTCACGCGAGTTGATTGGTCCGCGCAAGAAGCTGATGATCGACGTGCACCACGCCTGGGACGGAGACGAGGCCGTGGCGACCGCCCGCCAACTCGAAGACTACCAACTCTACTGGATTGAGGAACCAGTGCGCCAAGACGACGAGCTGTCCTATATGCGCAAAGTCCAAGAGGTCACCACGGCCTTGGTGGTCGGCGGCGAAGGCGAGGGCACCCTCCACGGTATCAGGCGCTTGCTCGAAGCAGAAGCCCTTGAGGTGGTGCAGACCGATATCCTAACCGGCGGCGGCTATACTGGGCTCAAGCGGATCGCCGCTCTGGCCCAGGCTTTTGATGTCCTCATATCTCCGCACGGGGCGCAGTACCCGGACATCAACTGCCACCTGATGGCGGCCGTGCCCAACAGTTTAATCATGTCCACCTGTCCCGAAAGCGAGAGCCACCAGATCTGGTCCCGTCTGTACAATCCCCCTCTCAAAATCGAGAACGGGCACATCGCCATGCGCGAACAGCCCGGCCTGGGCTTGGAACTAGATTGGGAGTTTGTCGAGCGTCACCGGGTCTGATTGCCGTCCCGTCCCAAAACGGCCTTCACCCGTTCCAGTTCCTCCCCCACCAAGCCTGTTCCATTGGACGCTCCGGCGTTCATTTCCAACTGCTCCATTTGCTTGGCCCCGGCGATGATGGTGGACACTACTGGATAACTCAGGAGGTACTGGAGGGCGGCCTGGGCCTGGCTGCGCCCCACCCGCTCGAGGAATCGGAGGTCTTCCACTTTCCGCAAAATGATGTGGGCGTCCACCACCGCCCCCTGTTCGTGCCAGCCACTGCCCGTGAAGGCGTCGGCCGCGTACTTGCCGCTTACCAAGCCCCGGGCCAAACCCTGTTTGACCACGACGCCCACATCCCGCTCGGCCACCAACCCGAACATGGCGTCCGCCATATCGTGGTAGAGCATGTGGAAGGTGGGCTGCAGCGAGTCAATCAGATCCTGTTCCAGCAGCCAGACACCGGCGTCGATGTGGTTGACACTGGCCCCCCAGTAGCGAATCTTGCCCTGCTCCTTCAGGCTCTGCATGGTCTCCAGCCAATTGTTCTCCTGCAAATGATGAAGCTGTGGACTGTGCAGTTGGTACACATCGATATAATCCGTCTGCAGCCGGCGCAAACTCGCCTCTACCGCCTCTTCAATATGCCCGGGAGAAATATCTCGTCCCTCTCGGGGGATGACACTGCCGACCTTGGTCGCCAGAATCATCCGGTCGCGGCGTCCCTTCAGCGCCTTTCCCAATATGACCTCACTCCTCCCTTCCTGGTACACGTCCGCTGTATCGACGCAATTGATGCCCAGTTCCATGGCCCGATACACCATGGCGATGTGCTCGGACTCGGTCAGCTCCTGCCGGCCCAGCATATTGGTACCATAGCCGATTTCGGACACCTTTAGTTCAGTCCTGCCCAATCTTCGGTAGTGCATATTCACCTCGCTCAGAAATAGACTAGAATATTTCCCTGCATACCCGTCGAACTATCAATTAGAAACCACGCACCGCCCGCAGCCACATTGCCCAGAACCAATCCTAGGAAAAATGGCTGAATTCGTCTGTACAATCCAGGCCCCCCGTACTTCAAAACCATGCTCTTGAAGAACCACACCAAGAAGACGCTCACCCAGATCTGGTTCGTAACCCAAGTTGTGGCGATGGGAAAGCCGACCGGATGCAGCGGCCACCACAAAAAGTAGTGCCGCGCCAGCATCAGCAACACCATGACCCCGCCACCCACGGCCACGTAAAACCACCCCTCCCAGTTCACCGCCATCGGGTTGGCGATCCATCCCGCTACATCTTGAAAGGGCTTTTGCGACCCCACGAAGAAGTACTGGTTCAGGTTGATGCCGCCGTAGGTATAAGCCTGGCGGAGGAGGTACCAGGTCGAGCCGACCAAACTGATGACCACGGCCCATACCATCGCCCAGAACAGCCGCGCTCCACCACCCTGCGCGTGCAGTTCCCCGTCTAGCTTTAGCCCGTTGGCGCACGCGGCCATGGCGAAAATGCGCACCTTCAAAATCCACGCGTACGTCATGCCCAGCGCCGCCAAGCCCTCCGCGCCGATAGCCGTGGTTCCCACCGTGGAAGTCATAAAGGCCTGTGGATAAATCGGCGCCCGGATGGTCGCCAAGCCCGCCTCAGCCACAAAGCGGCTCAACCCCACGAATAGGACGAAGACCACGAACAAAAACCAAGGCACCAACCAACCCGGCAGTCCCGACAGGGTCAGCCACACGCCTAGGATAGCCAAGCCGATAATCGTCCCAAACACCGCGGTGCGATAGGAGAGCATTTCCCCAGAATCGTCCACTGTCGCGTCCCCTAGAAAAGCTTTGCGACACACGGCCCGCAGGTGATTGCGTCCCACCCATAGACTAAAGAGCACAAAGGCAATCAGGGCACCCATGCCCTCGTGGGCGGCAATCGCCTCCGAAGTGGCGTACCCGGTCAGTCGCTCTGTCATGGCAATGCCCAGGACGCTGAAAAGGCCCTGTTGAGCTGTGGTCAAAAGAAAAAAGACCCAGATGCTCAGGAGCACTTGCAGGTTGACGAAATAAGCAAACCCCAAGGTCATAAAGCTGAGGGCGAGGCGCAGGCTCACTTGGTCGCGGAGCACGGGGATACTGGTGTCGAGGACTATCGCGGGGATGAAATTGTAATAGCTGTGCAGAGCGTCGAGACTCAGCAGTGCGAATGGTATAGAAAACCCCAGCCACATGATGGGATTGCGGAAAAACGGCCGCATCAGCGAGCCGTCCTCCGCGATCATCTCCAAGGGCAGCTTCACCAGCGGATATACCAAGCGCTCGTGGTCGATCCACTGCCGCCGCAGAATGACCATCGTACACACCATCACGAAACACAAGGTCAAAAAGAACAGCGCCCAGTAGCACAGCGGTTGTATCCACGCTCCCCACGGAATGGAGGCCCCGGCTGGCGCGCCCTCGAAAAAGTGCTGCACAGCCTCGCCATCTAACGGCGCGATCCACCCCTTCATGTACGGGTGGATCAGGTCCACCCAGTCGTTCTCGGGCGTGGCGTAGTAGAACACACTGGCGATTTTGGGCACCATGTGCTCGACATAGCCCTCTGTCGGCACGGTAGCCGCCATCATCGCCATGATGAAGACGATCCCCATCTCGGCGCGGCTCAACATCAGCCGTCGATGGACCAGACCGAGGAGGGGATTGACCAGACCTGCGAAGAGCGCAAAGACGAAAAAGGCGATGGGCACGCTGATATTGAGGGCCATCCACGAGGCGTTGATAAAGGTCGAGTGCAGCGCGCCGATCGCAGCACCCAGCGAGAGGACGCAGCCCCAAAAAAATGCCTTGCAACTCAGACCGGAGGATGCAGTTGGCGGTTTGGAATCCCGAGGCACCGGCTGCTGGCTCATCGCATGGACCTCAGTTTTTAATGGGTTCTCGCTCTCCGCGGGGGTAGTAATAGCCAATCTCGCGGTCAAAGGCGTACTCGATGTCGATCATTTCGATCGGTTCATCGCGGAAGTTAAAACGCAGGGCTATATCGCCGAGGCGCAGGCGCACTTTGCGGACCTCTGGATGGAGGTCTGCAAAGGCGAGGAAGCCTTCGACCTCCTGTCCGCTGAAGACCACCCCGCCAGGGTACAGCGTTCTGCTCAGCAAATCCTTCCGGCCTTGGAAAGTGGTGTAGAGTTGGCCGACATAACCGGTGATGTACTTGCGGTAGTACTCCTCCATATCGGTCTGGCTCAGCACTGGATAGCGGCGGCCGTTATCGCTGATGATACCGCTCTTTGCCGGATCGATCAGGATTTTCGGGTACTGATAGTTCTTGACTTTGAGCTGGAAGACGGTAAAGCGCCGGGGCGTCGTGCCCGTGGAGGGGTCGCGCCAATTGCCAAAGGTATAGGGGTTGGTCGATTCCGTGCCCTGGAGGGATTGAGCGGGGAACAGCCTGTTCAGTTCGCCGTCGGAAAACGGCCGCACCGATATCTCCAGCCGATCGGCCACATAGGTGACCGTCCCATCGTCGCTGACGATCATCCCAGCAGCTTGGCCCTCTTCATCGAGAGGACGCAGCGGGTCGGCGTAGTATTGATAGCCGTACCTACAGCTAGCAAGACCCAGCGCTAGGACGAGAATACACGCCCATCGTCTATAGCCAAAAGAAATCAAAGCGCGCATCGGCAATGCCTTTTTCTAGTATGCTACGGCCACCGCGCCACCGCGAACCTGCGCGCCGACGGCGGCGTCCATTAAAACCCGATAAATGTACACCCCCGGTGGTACTAGTCGCCCCGCCCCATCCCTACCGTCCCAGACTACGCGGCCGAAACCGCTGGACTGGGACATCGCTTGGCTCCAGACGAGACGGCCGGAGAGGTCATGGACTGCGAGTTCAACAGGAACGGGTACCGTGGCCTGGAACAGGTTATACGTGAACTCCGCCCAATCGTTCACGCCATCCCCGTTGGGCGTAAAGGGATTGGGATGGATCTTCACCTCAGCCAGCAACTCCCCCTGCTCCTTTGGGGAAAACCCGACGAGCAAATCCTCTGAATTGAGGTCAATGTGCACATCGCCGGGAACAATTGGCTGGGGCATCTCGTCGCGTTTGCTGTTGAAAACTCGGCCCTCAAAGCGCGTGCCCGAGACAAAAACGCGGCAGTCGAAATCGACTTCGATTAGGATCGCATCCCGGTCGATCAAGCGCTCGGGAAAAGAGACGCGCAGGCGGTTTTCCTCCACTTCGGCGATAAAATCGTCCGAGCTTATGCCAGCGATCCGCACCTCTTGCACCACCGCGGCAGTAGGTGTGGCGATCTCCACTCCGTCGAAACCGGGGTCTCCAGGATCCACGCGCGGCCTCAGCGCATAGGTGAAGCGCACTAGTTCGCCCGGGGAGACGAGCGCGGGCCAGATCTCGCCGGCGACCTGCTCGACCAAAGGCGGAGAAAACTCAACCGAGAGGGAATCAATGCGGGAACGCGACAGCGGCAGCGCGCTGGCAAAGTCGATCTCAAACTGGAAATAGCGAGCAGGTTTGGGGGCGACCAAGGGTTCCCTCCCAGTGGACGGATAGGGCGCAGACCACGGAGTCCAATTTTCCGTATCGGCTACAATAGGGCCCCTCGCCTTGGGGTGCAGCGCGTCGTATGCGCTGCGCGATACGGCCTGTTGGCCGTTTTGTCCTATGCCCGTAAAGCTGAGGTAGATATTCGGATCGGGCGTCGAGCCGCTTCGCGTGCGAATCTGCAGGGCACTGCCGGGATCGTCCACCGCATCCCAAGTCATAGCCCCCAGAACGACCGGCTCGCCAAAGTCGATGATGTCGGATGTAAAGGTGGCTGAGGAGGCATATCCCCTGCCCCAGACCTCCACCTCGCTGAGTTGCCAGAGACGAGCACTGGGCAAGCTGATCGTATCGGACAGAGCCACATAGCGCACCAAGCGCGGCGGAATTTCGATGTGCGCTGTATCTCCCTCGGTCTGCTCCACCTCGGCTACCAGCTCCCACTCGCGCACGAACCAGTGCCAGTTTCTCTGCCTTTGGGGAAAGGCAACGGGCTGCTTGCCGTCTTGGATGAAAACTTGGAACCCTTCGATAAAGCGGAACTCAAGTCCTTCGACCGCCGAAAAACCAATGCGATCTACGCCGAATGGTGCCCCCAAATCGACGACTAGGACAACGGCGAAAAAGGGGTCGTTCTCGCGCGTATTGACGATATCGAGTTCGATGGGGGGCCAGCCACTCAAACGGTCGCCGTCCACTACATTTTTCAGGCTCTCGAATTTCCGCCAAGTGTAGTTGGTCAGCACCCGCGCCGAGTCCAACTGGCGCAGGTTGAGGGCTAGGTTCTCGCCCGACACTTCGAGCGGCTCTAGCCAGCCGGAACTCTGCTCGTCGCTCAACAACTCCAAGGTGCCGACGGTATTCCAGGGACGTTCCTGCCCGCCGACTGTCCAGAGGTCCACGGCTGTAGCCCGTACCCAAAGGCCCAAGACGAGGAACAGAGTAGCAGTGCGTCTTCTGGCCATCAGTCCAGTCCGGCGAATATGACGAGGAACGATTCGACGCGGTTTTGTTCCCGGTCCTCAAAGCGCTGCTGCTGCACTTGCGTCCCCAAGTTTATGGTCACCTGATATCCGAGGTACGCCTGGGTAACGGATAGCTGCAGCGCGCCGACCCAACCCCAAAAATCGAGCTGCGCTCCAGGTTTGTCGGCCCAATCCCAGAATTTGGTCAATTCCGTGCCGCCTTCCAGTTCGAGATTGGGCATCAACTGCACCGCCAGCGTCAGAAAGAGGATCTCAGACAGGTCGTTTTTGCTGCCCTCACTTTCCAGATAGGCGGTCTGGCGTCGGTACATGCTCTTCAATTTGGGGTGGAATACCAGTGCTTCCGTGAGTTGGAAAGAGTAGTCGAGTTTGTGGATCAGTCCGAGGAAATGGGAATCGTCGATGATCTCCGGTTCTTCCCCGGGCCGGGTGAGCCGGGCGACATTGTCGCCGCGCTGAGCGAGGCCCTCGTATTTGACCTTGGCCGACGTGTTGAAGCGGCCCCAAGCCTGGTCGAAACCAATAAAAACCGAGTTGACGACCGCGTTTTGGGCCAGCATGGGGTCTTCAAAGGGAAATTCGCTCACGCCGAACGTACCCGGCGGCTGCGTCCAAAACAACTGGTCGTCAATGATGTTGTCTTCGACGAACTTGAGCTGGTAGAAAAAGCGGAATTGGCCCAACGCGACCCGGTCTTGCTGCATTTTGAAGAGCAGATAGGAGAAGCGACTGCGGCGATCGGCTGACAACAGCCACTGGTTTGAATAGCCTCCTAATAGCTGGACCCCGGGGAAGATATTGATGCCTAGGTATCCATTGTACCCTCGGTGGTCCCGTTGGAACGGATAGTCGGCCTCGTCGTCATCCTCAAAGCGGTCGATTAGGGTGTTGTTGTCCATGTCGATACCAAAGAGGAATTCGGGCGGATCCACGGTGTAGCGGAGGAAGGGTTCGTCGTAATCGGGTCGGGTGTTGTCGTTCTGGTTGAAATCCGAGATAAAATCGTTGTTCTCGTCCAAGCCGGGAAATATCCCGCCTCTGGGGCCGCCGGAGATGGACCGGCGCTGACTTTCGTTGGGTTGCTGGGCCCGGCGCCAGTCGGGAAAGCGATCTTGGTCATCGTTGTCGTCGACAAATTCATACACGCCGCGCAGCTTGTTGGTGTAGTCGAGCTTGCCCTGCTGATCCTGGATGTACATAGACGTGGAGTAGTCCTGGTCCACGCTGAAAATTTCGCCGTACGCAAACCACGGATAGTACCGACTCGTAGTGCGCGCGGTCAGGTATCCAACTTGAGCGGTGTTTGCGGCCCGCACATGCCTTTCGAAATTCACATTGGGCAGGCGGCGCCACTGATTGTTGTTATTCCACTCGGCCATGATGTCGAGTCCGGCGACATCCTGGACCTCAAGCGTCAGACCGTAGATTTCGTTGGCCGTCGGCAGGCCGTAGTCAAAGCGGACGAGACGCTGGTTGGAGCCGTCTTGGACATTCCGCGCGGACTTAGCCACGGGCAGGTACACGGGTTGGTCCGAGAAATCGGTCTGTAGGTTGGAAGTCACCTCCACCAAGTAATCATTGGCCAATACCAGTTCAAAGACTAGCTTGCGGATCAATTCGGGCTGGGCAAACGCGTAGGTCAGGACGATCTGCTCGGCTCCGTCGGCGACCAAGGCTCCGCGGCGCGGCGTGCCGCCCTCGACTAGGGGGACAATATCGAGAGGTTCGGTGTCTGCATTCGCCAAGACGCGCTCGGAAAAGAGAATAGCGCCCCCCTTGCCGTCCTCCGGTGAATCGTCGCTGATGCGGATTTGCACTTGGCGGATGACGTCGCGATTCTGCTCGGTCGTCAAGTTTCCCGCGCGGATCCCGGCCAGACTCAAATCCGGCGAGGTCCGCCCCAGATGGGCATTGACGTACGTGCCACCCATCTGGACGAAATCCCCTATCTGCACCGTCGTCCTGAAGCCGAGCAAATTGTTGAAATCAGTGATCTTCGATTCGTTTACCTCTCCCCCTTCGAGCGCTATGGGCAGGTTGACCCGAGACATGAGCAAGGTCGCCGCGTATTTGTCCGACTGGAGATCGACCTGGACCCCATTGAAGGCTGGTTTGGAAAAAGTAAAAGGGGTCAGGGCCGTGCGGATCTCATCGCCGACCGTCACGGCAAAGTAGTACTGGCCCCTTTGCACCTGGGTCACAACCAGCCTGTTGAACCAAGAATTGAAGCGGCTGCTCTTGAGGATGTCGCTGCCAAAGGTCGTGGGCTGCTCCTGGGTCCAGCGGTAGATCTGCCAGCCCTCGGTCACGTAGTTCCCGTAGAGATCGTACCAGCGCGTGCCCTCCAGTTCGGTATCTACGTAGCGCTGGTAGGGAACTCTGGCGTAATTGGAATACTGCCACCAATCCCACTTGTACTCGGCGTAGAGTTGCTGAGGGCGATACCACTTCTGGATAGTGGGATCAATGGCATCAAAAAAGGTCTGGGCCCCCGTCGGGTTCAGGGCCTGCGCCTGACACGCTGGCGGCACGGCCGCGAGCAAGGCCACGGTGATTGCGATGTATTTGCAGTAGGTCACAAAAAACCGCCTTAGTAGGCTACTCCGACGAGCCGTGTAAACTCCCTCGTCGGCTCGTCGCTGTCGATGCTCAGGCGAAACAGGTACACCCCAGGAGGCACCATATTGCCCGCCCAATCGCGGCCGTCCCACAAAAGGACGTACTCCCCGCTCGACCCGGACTGGTCGCGCAGCCGAGCGACCAGTCGCCCCCCCAGATCGTACACGACCGCCCGAAGTTGGCGGGACGCCTCCAAGCCGACCAGCGCAAAGTGCACGGTCAACTGTTCGTTGCGCCCATCTCCGTTCGGCGTGATCACCGACGGCCTGATCGTCGGGGTGCGGAGACCGCTGCTGCCGGCCGGTAGGAAAACTCGCAGGTCGTCGCCTAGCTCGTCCGGGCTCGCATCCCCCGGATCAATCTGTTGCCAAGAGCCCGGCTCAGCCGAGCGCCGTACAAAACCCTCAAAGAGCGTGGCATTGAGGAAGACTTGGGTGGCGAAATTCACCTCGATCAGTTGCGCGGCCTGTACCGCCGTCGGCAGGGTGAGGACCAGTGAGTCCGCCGCGGCCCGCACGGCAACGGGCTCTATTTCCTCGCGGTTTAGTTTCAGGCCCCGAAAGACAGGCTGGGTCGGAACGCGAATCAAAATCTGGTCGAAACCGCGAGACCCAGACCCGAAACTAGGGCGGATGAAGTAGGAGAATTCTTCCGGCTGGCCCGGTGTAGCTACCCGAGGGACGATTTCGGCGACGATCTGTTCGGCCGCCGGGTCCGTGAATTCAAGCGCCACACTGGACAGAGCCGGAGCCCGCTGCGGATCATCGCTGATCAACTCCACTTGTATCTGGGCATAGCTGCGGGGGCTGGGCGATTGAAAGCGCGCACCCGAATACTCGTAGGGCAAGCTCCACGGACTCCATCCCGCGCCTGGGATGAGTTCGACGGTGGGCTCTTTCTCGCGTTTGAAGGGCGGCAGCTTGTTCCAGGCCTTTTCAGTGTATTCATTGCCCTCCTTGTCGAAGTAGTGCAGTTTCTCGCCTAGCTCATTGCCCGTGCGCGTGCGCACCGCCAGTCTAGTAGCCGGCGGCGTCTCTCCGTTCCAGTGGATGGCCGTCAGGTTTTTGGCCCCGCCTAAGTCGATCAAGCCAGAGGTCAAGGTGACGCCCGGAATGAACCCCTCCCCAAAAGCCTGGATCTCCCGCACGGTTGAGACGCCCGTGCGCCGCTGATTGCGATTCGACCAGAACAGGTAGCGCACCTTGCGCGGGGGCAGGTGCTCTTCAAAGATGAAGCGCTCAGGAGCGGGATTGGCTTCAAGTTCGGCAAGCTCTTCCCAGACTAGGTCGTCGAAATCGATGAACTCGCCTGCGCCCGCGCCACTGCTGCGCATCCCGTCCGAGGCAAAGAGTTTGTACCCGAAGACCGGAACGTTGCGCTTGCCAGTGAACTCAAAGGACGTGATGATGCGCACATGGTCTACCCAGAATAGCGTTCCCAAGTCTATGTTGACCCACCCCCACCGCTTGGGGTCGCCGAAGAAATAGCCTAGGGAATTCCAGCCCGTATTGTAATTCCCGTCTATGATATCCGAAGCAAAGGTCGGTGGCTCGCTTTCGTCGCCTCCGGCCGGTGCGATGAGCGCGCCGCCCCCCCGTTGCTCGCTGCCCAAGACGATATTGTCGCCCAAGGCACTGACCTCGATTTCGGCCAAGCGCGGATTTTCGGCTGTGCGCAGGGCACGAAACAGCACAAAGCGCACGAACTGCCTAAAGGTCAGCTCGCCTCGGCCGCTCAATTTCACGTCCTGCGGCAGGAGCGGATAGGTGAGTTCGTACTCGGTATTGGGACGGGTCGTCTCGGCCAACAAACTGTATTTCTTGAGTCCAGAGCCAAAATAGACGGCTTCCTCGCCCGTAGAGACAAATACCTGGAACATGCTGAAAGGATTGCCCGAGTGGGCGAATTTTACCGCGATCTCCGTGGCGGAGACGGCCCGGCCTAGATCCACTTCTACCCACCAATCCTCAAGGGGGGCACCAGCGGCAGGGGTCCAAAACGTCTCCTCGTCGCCGTCGAGAATGCGGCCGGCCATTCTAAGGTTCGTGCCCGCCCCGCGTATGCCGCCCAAGCGCTCTTCTCCGTCCCCAAAGTCGCCCAGCACGGAGAACTGGTCGACATTGAGCGCGGCATTAATCGATTTGCGGATGAAGACCGGGCTAACTCGGCCGTCCGGCGCAATCGCAATAGTCCCCTCGGGAGCGCTCCACGCGCGCCACTGCGACGAGCGACTGAAGCGAATTTCACCAGCCAGCGCATCCCAAGGCCAGAGGAGGAAAAGGCCAGCGCAAACGACGAGCATCTTCCCTGTGGGGTACGAAATAGTTGAAGTTGCTTTTCTCCTAGTGTGCCCCACTTTCTCGTCCTCTCAGTAGACCAAGGCCACAAGCTCGGCCCTTTCGTTGGCCCCCGTGGCCGAATCTACGCTTATGCGACACACGTACAACCCCGGTGCGGCTAAGGAGCCCTCGCTCGCTCTGCCGTCCCACTCCACCGCGTGAAAACCGCTACTCTGCATGCCATTGAAAAGCGCCCGGACTCGCCTCCCCGCAAGGTCGTATATAGCCGCCTCGACGGATACGGGCTGGACGAGTTTGAATATGCTGTACTGAATGCGCATTCGGTCGTTGAGCGAGTCGCCGTTGGGCGTAAAGGGGTTGGGTGCAATGGCCAAGTCGCCCAAAATGGTACCGTCCAATTCCAACTCGACCGAAAAGTGATTGGTATTGAGATCGATACTGGCATCGCCGGGCAGGACATCTTGAGCTAGTTCACCAGACTGGCTGGCGAACACGCGGGAGGAAAAAAGGGTGCCGAATTCGATCACCTTGGCAGCGAATTTCAGTTCCACCAGTACCCCGTCTTTTACGACGGGATGATTCGGAAAGCGCACCGTCAGGAGAGAATCCGTCGCTTCCCAGGTAAAATCTTCGATCGGGGTACCACCTACAGTTAGTTCGCTCAGGCGGGCCCGGGTCGGCGTAGAAAGTTCCACCGCATCAAAGCCCGCATCGTCATCGAGGATGCGCGGCCGCATATGGTAGGTAAAGGGCGTGGTCTCCCCGGCGATGACGAATTTCGGCTCGATTTCGGCCACTACTTCGTGGGCCGGTGGCGGAGAGGAAATTTCAAAGGCGAGCGAATCCATCTGAGCCGCCGCGGCAAAGCGGTCGCTGACCAGTTCAACGGCAAACTGGAAATAGCGCCGGGGCGCCGGCGAGCGGATGCGCGAGCCACTCGTGGCGTGCGGTGGCGACCAAAGGCTCCAGTTTGCCAGATCGGGCCGTTTTACCTGCTGGTTTTCCCTCAGGTTGTCGTACTGGTCTTTGCTTACTTCTTCGAGTGTAGCCCCTCGGCGCCGGTAGTAGAGGTAAGGATCGGGGGTCGAGCCACTGCGGGTAGTCACCTCGACTGCGCCGCCCGCATCGGTCTGAGCGGCCCAAGTCAGCGCTCCCAGAGTGGCCAAGCCGCCTAAATCGATGACGTTGGACGTGTACACCGCCTGCGGTGCAAAGCCCTGGCCATAGACTTCCAATTCGGCGATCTCCCAGGGCAGCGGACTGGTGAATATCAGCATGATCCACCGGACATAGCGAGGTGCGATATCGACTGTGACCACCTCGCGTTCGTTGCGGGTCGTTCGGGCCGCCAAATCCCAGACTGGATCTCCCCGCAGCGGGTCGCTTTCGTCGCTGACGTACAGTTCGTATCCCCGCAAAAATCGGTCTCCCTGCTCAATGCGGGGATAGAACGAAACCTGATAGACTCCACTGAAAACCCGGCCCAGATCCAGAATGATCCGTCCCCCTATCTGTCTAGAGTGCTCAATGGGAAAAATCGTGGCGATTTTCCCGTCGATCAGCGCCCCCAAGCCGGTCTGGGGATCGGCCAGACCCCGGACCGAAGGCTGCGGGCTGTCGATATTGCCGCCTTCGGCCAAGGCCCGCAAACTGAGATTTTCGTCGGGCGATATGCGCTCGGGCTGTAGCCAACCCGGACGACTCGCCAAGTCAACAGCTCGCACAGTCCCCCACTCTTGCCACGGACGCTCACTACCGCCAAAAACCAGTACTTCCCGGGCACTCGCGGGTTCGCCGATCAAGAGGGTAATCAGCAAGAGAGGCTTAAATAGAATGGTCATGTGCCTATCGTAACTCACTGTGCGGCAACCCGTATAATGAACCCACCTTCGACTCCTTCGGGTGCGATGCCAATGCGAATGATCTGGCCGGGGGCCACAAGGGCTGTCTGCGGGGGGAAGGACGACTCGCCTTGCGCGTTCAGGGGCGAACCAGGCCAGGCTATTTCCACTTCGAATGGTGCCGAGGCATCTCGGAGCAGGCATTCGATCACCGCCGTGCTGTTGGCCTCGATCCGGGCGCTCTGCTGACAGGCGGCAATAGAGATCTCCATCTCGTCGATAAATGAATTGACGACCCGGAGTTCAACCGCTCCTTCTCCAGCGCGGGTCGTCTCGGTAGAGAGCGGAATCTCCTCTTCGCAGCCGCCCAGCATAGCCGCTGACGCCAAGACGAGAAAAACGCGCAGCATTCTCACGGCGGCTCTGCTCAGTTCTGGCGGCGGCCGTCGATCAGGATAATGAAGCCGCTACCCGTCCCTCCTGGAACGTTCCTGATTTCGACGACCTGCCCGTACGACACAGTGACGGTTTTTGGCGGAGGTGGAGCATACCCTTGCCCAACGGGTGGATTCAGCCACACGACGACGACGTCGAAGGCGTTGATATCCTCCTCGATCAGGCACTCGACCGATTGAACTTGGTCGGACAAGAGGCGGAATTTCTGGAAGCAGGCGGCGATACTCACCTCTACCTCGCCGCGGAAGGAATTGACGAACTTGATGAAGCGGCTGGGCTCACCTTCCTCGATGTCCTTTGGCAGAGTCGCCAGATCGATCTCTTTTTCGCAGCCGCTCGACAGAAAGATGCCCGTGCCGAGCAGGAGCAAATGCACGCATCTCAGCATAGATCACTCTTTCATACAATACAGCGGTTCAGCCGGTATTCCGGCCGAACCGCTGGTACTAGAGCCCCGAGACACTCCCCCGCGCTGGGTGGAATCCCGGGATAGGTACAGATGAGCCGTTAGTCTGCGAAACTGGACTTTATGCGGGCCCAGGAAATCGACTCGACCGCGGTGGGGGCAGCGGCCTCGACATCGGGGTCAACGATGAGGGTGAAGCTGTTCATGGAATCCCCGTTGCCTGTCGCTCCGCTCTCGTTCGAAGTGGCCCAAGCCCCGTCCCAACTGTCGCCGCCATCCCAGTCGTCGCCCTGGAACATGAGATGGGTTTTTGTGTTCTCGGTCAGATCCATGACCGTGCTGGTCTCGGCTCCGCCTTCGCCGGTCGATACGGCCGCGTCGAAGAATGAGAACAAGGTCATGCGCCATTCGTAGTTAATGGTCACATTTTCATCGCCGTGGCTCCACGGCTTGCCACTGGCCGGGCCAGTGGCGAAGACGAGGTGGGGCGGCTGATTGGCCCAGAACTGGGAGTAGCTGTCGCTGAAGCCCTGCAGGGCGAACACATCGGCATCGCCGGCCGCCTGAAACGTCCACTCTTGGCCGTTGCTGTACACCCCGTCTGGATCAATACCACCACCACTGTGATCGGGATCCAGCGCGAAGGTCCAGCCGTCGTCGCCGACCGTGCGGCTGCCGCGCAGCAAGTCGCGATCGTAGAAGTCGTCGAACGTGTTGATCGCGACCCAGAGCTGATTGCCCTCATCGACACCCGTCCACGCCACGCAGATGGTGACGTCGAAATCATTCAGGTCGAGCCCGTCCGGGCCGGCGCGGCTGAGCAACGCGTCCCGTTGAATGATGGCGTAGCTAGGGAACCAACTCCAGTCGGTGAGTTCCCCATCAATCTCCATTTGTTGGGCAACTCCGGCTGGAATGTGGATGGCGAAGTAATCCGGCGCATCGGCCGTGGCTGGCGCTGCCCCTAACAGGGCCGCCAAGCTCAGCACTAGGATAAAAGAAAATAATCTCATCTCGCTTCGACCTCCTTTGAGGAAGTGGGTATAGTCCATCCGCTACACGAGTGCGGATGGATCAGATGACTTTCCCTAAAGGGCCTGGAGTATAGCCCCAAGGGAAGCGGCTTAGGAAATCGACCTAGAGAAATATATGTTGATTATTTTCTGATACTTAAGTCATATTACGACGATCATTACGAAGGCCGTACGTCCAGCTACTGCGAAATTTCTGTCCAATATATTTACTTTCAGCCTAGGATTCAACCAATATCTTGATGCACCTATTGGCCCATCCTACTTTTCTTGCGACATCTGTCTACCCACTCTGAATCGAGGAAGCGAAAATGGGACTGGCTGTTGCGCCGGAGCACTGGATCTCGCCCCGGGCGCGGCTCGTACTGATGGTGGTTCTGCTGACGGCCTGCGCTCAAGACCACAAGGGAACGGCCGTGGCCACAGTTGGGACCGGGGAAATCACCGCCGAGGAACTTCGCCACTTTGTGCGCCGTCTCGCGCCGAGTCTGGTCAGTGAGGAAGCAGGACAGCGGGCCCGGGAGGACTACCTACAGACTTTGGTCGATCGGGAAATCGCGCTTCTCGAAGCCTATGAAAAAGGCTTGGACCAAGACCCCGATTTGCTCAAAGCACTCGACGAAAAAAAGAGAGAACACCTCCTCTCCCTCTATCGCGACAAGGAGATCCTGCCCCAGATACAAGTGTCCGAGGAGGAGATCCGCCAGTTCTTCGACCGGCAGGATATGGCGCGGGAGCGCCGGACCACTGCCATTTTGGTGCGGACTCGGGAGCAAGCGCAGCAGATCCGAGCCCAACTCGAAACCGGGAGCGATTTCGGCGAGTTGGCCAGCAAGCATTCGCTCGACACTTGGTCGGCCCTGCGGGAAGGCGAGTTGGGATTTGTCACCCGGGCTGCTGCCGAACGGCTCTTGGGGATCCCCGTGGAGGTATTCGACACGCTTGGCACCGGCCAAGTATCGCCCCCTCTGCGCCGGGGCCGCAACTATCACCTGATCCGCTTTTTAGAAGACCGGCCCACAGATCTGCAAACTCACCGGGAGGCCATAAGGACGCAGTTGCAGGAAGAGAAGCAACGGGCCCTCGAAGAGGAAAAAGCAGACACTTTGGCACGCGAATTTAACTGGCAACGGGTCTTTGCGGGGACGACTCTGCTGAAGGATAAAGGCGCGGCCTTGGGAGAGAGCGGCAAGCTGCAGCTCACCGACGAAGAAAAGCGCGTACCACTCTTCACTTATGAGGGCGGGGCCATTTCTTTGGCAGACTATATGGCGGTGTTGCGCCAGCACAGGATCAGAGCGCCTCGGGCCTTGCTGGACAGCGTCTTTATCGGTTTGCTCGGACGCCGCTTTTTGCAGAAGCCCGCGCTCTTTGTAGCAGCCGCCGAGCGCCTCGGCCTCTCGGAAGATCCCAAGGTGGGAAAGTGGGTCGAGAAAACCAGACGGGAGTTGTTGGTCTGGGGTATAAGACAGCGGGAAGTCATTGACCAAATCGCCATTGACGAGGCAGATGTCAGACAATTCTACGAGGAAAACGGAGAAATGTTCCGGCGAGAATCCTTTGAACAGGCCCGCAGAAGGGCGGAGGTCGCCCTGAGGAAGGCGCTGGAAAAAGAGCGTTTTGACGCGTGGATCGCCGATCTGCGCCAGCGCTATGGAGACCGCGTCAAAGTCTTCCCCGACCGCTTGGCGCAAGCCCTGCCGGAAACGCTGCTGGACAGCATCGCCAGAAATTAATACCATCTGCAAACCAAAAGGAGGTTCTCATGCAACTCGAACTACCCACACGCTGGCAACGCGACTACGACGTGTACGACCGCCTCGAAGAACTCGGCATCGACTTGGGCCGCAGAGAAGATGCCGTCGCTCCCGAGACCAACCGCATTCCCAGACTCATCTTCACCCCTTCCGGCTTGCTCTTTTTCTCTGGATCGGGCGCGGGCGAGGGTCCGGTCACCAACGACGAGTCCTCGGTAGAGAAAGGGCACAGCGCCGGCCGGGACGTGGGCCACAAGCACATCTGCGTGCTGCACTGGGGTCTGCACCCCTTTGGCACACTAAACGACGTCTGGTATTGCGTCAAGTGCATCGGCATGGTGCATTCGGCCCACCGCGAAGAGTCCTTTACCAACGCTCCTCGCGTGGTGGACGGATACACGGAAGTCTGGCACGATGTATTCGGCGGCCCCCTGTCACGTCGCGCCAAGGAGGGCCAGCCCGACGGCCGCTCCGGCTGGCACGGCCGCAGTGCTTTGGGCGGATTTGAAATCAGCAACTTGGCCATTGAACCGGAGATGATTGTACAGGTCGATCCCGATCTGGCGATCCGCGTCATCCGGGAGCGCGGGCCCCACATTTGACCTGTGGCTCTACGAGCTGCTAGTACCGCTCCCCCACGTCGAGTAGGGTTTTCCCTTCCATCATCGCCTCGAGGTATTCCACTACTCGATTGACCGCTTCTTCGGACAAAATCCTTCCCTTTTCTGCATCGGCCTCTAAGGGCGTCTTGTCCTCCTGGTCCTGCATGGCGTCGTGACGGATTTTCTCCGGGAACATGTGCATGGCCAGTGAGGTCTCGAATTCCTGGGCGTGTCCCGGGGCGCTCTTGGTGACCATGTGCTCGTCGACGAGCGCCCTAGGAATTAAGTTCCAATAGGGGTGGAAGTGCAGATTGACCCCCGGAGCTGTGGACTCGAAAAAGAGTCTCCACTGCCGGATTATGCTATTCACGGGTTGCACGTTGCCGCCGTGACCGTTGAGGATTAGGATGTTCTCAATGCCGTGGCGGGCAAAACATTCCACCGCGTCGAAGAGTACGGCCAGCCACGAACCCGGCTTGGCCGTAAGACTGCCCTTGTGCTTCATGTGGTGCTCGGAAATGCCTACGGCCATGGGCACGGCCACGATCACCTTTGGATACATGCGCAGGGCCACCTGTTGCGCCACCCAGGTTGACGAGGCGATATCGTGCTCAAAGGGCAGGTGTTCGAGGTGCTGCTCAATGCTGCCGGTGGGGATGATCGCGGCCTGGAATTTCCCGGCCTCAAGCCCTTGGCGAAATTCGCGCCGGGTGTAATTCTGCAGCATGACTTCCCTGTTATCAGTCACAGTGGACCTCCTTTTAGTGTGTGATCCATGCCCGAGGAGCATGGATCGAGTCCCGAAAATTTCATCTTCGATTCACCTAGAGCACCCATTTGGACACTCGGAAGCGAGATACGAAATTTGGCTCCTGTCCACAAGCCGCATCTCCAAGAGAGGAGATTTTCATGACACCGCCCTCGACCCGCGTCACCGCCGCGCTAGCCAATGCTGCGGAGCGTCGCAGCATTTTCGGCCAGTACGCGCAAACGCCCATCTACCATACGCCCGTCACCGTCGAAGCCGTCCTCGATGAAAAGGGTTGCCTCGCAGTGGAACTGCCGTTCACCGAAGCGAAAGTACTCTCGGTCGGCCCCCAGCGCGAGGTCAAGCTCTTCTTGGAACCGGGCGACCAATTGCACATTGACGCGGACTTGCTCGACCTGCCCCAATCTCTCCGCTTTTCCGGCCAAGGCGCGGCCAACAACCAGTTCCTCGCCGCCCTGCGGACCCGCTTTTCAGATTACCTACGCATCGACTACAAAGACCTAGAGGTCGATAACTTTCGTAAAACAATCGACCAGCGGCGCGTGGAAATGACTCGCTTTCTGGACGAGGGGTGCGCCCAAGGAGGACTCACACCGGCTTTCGTCGATTATTACCGCGCCGAAATCACCTATGATTGGGCCAAAGAACTGGTCTCTTATCCGCGCAATTACGAGAGGCAAAACGGACGGGAGAACGAAGCCCTCCCCGAGAACTATTACGACATCCTCGATCAAGTCGAACTGGTTGACGAAACAGCTATCGGTACCTCCCATTACCGCACCTTTCTGTCGCGCAATTTCTTACGCCTTTGGCAAGAATGGAACGACCAGCCCGCCACTAAACAGATGGCCGCTGAGAAACGCCGAAACCTGTTTGAAACCTACGTTCCCTACAATCATGCCAAGCGGACCCTGCACGGCAAAGTCCTGTACTTCTTTCTCGCTGGGGAAATCGTCCGGGACTTCCAATACGGCTTATTTAACATAGGCGAACAACGCTGGGCCGAATTTCTCCAGGATAATCCCTACCCCGAATACACCGAGGTCGTCGAGGAGGTCGTGCGGGAAGCATCCAAGCTCAAACCTGGTCAGCCCGCCCCCGACTTCACCCTCGACGATCTCCAGGGCCAAAGCGTCTCCCTGAACGATTTCAAAGGCCAAGCGGTTTTCTTGGACTTTTGGGCGAGTTGGTGCAGTCCCTGCATCGAGGCAGTACCCCATCTGGAAGAGCTCAAACAGCAGACCCGCGACCAGAAGGTGGTCTTTTTGAACATCTCTTTGGACCCCGCCGACGAGTGGCACCAAGCAGTCGATGAGCACGGTCTGACCGGCGTCCATGTCCACGCTCCGGGCGGCAGGCAATCAGCGGTGGCCCAGTTGTACCAAGTTAGCGGCATACCCTCCTACTTCTTGGTAGGTCCAGACGGCCGCATAGACGGCCACGTTGGCTATGTCTCCGATGTCTCGGATGTGGTCAGCCGCATTGAGAAAGTGGCGTCTGGGCAGGTGCCGTCGTCATCGCCAAAAAGTATCAGATCGGAGATGGTCATCAGAGGATAGCCGCATTGTTTATCTGTGGAGCGCGACTTTTATAGGGGCCGCTAGGCCACTACATTCTGGATGATAATGAGAGGAGATTTACATGGCACCGCTTTCCACCCGCGTCACCGCCGCGCTAGCCAATGCTTCAGAGCACCGCAGCATTTCCTTCGAGTACCAGCAAACGCCCATCTACCATACGCCCGTCACCGTCGAAGTCCCTCTCGACGAAAAGGGCTGTCTTGCGGTAGAACTGCCGTTTACTGAAGCGCAAATGGTTTCGGTCAAGCTCGACAAGAAGGTCAAGCTCTTTCTGGAACCGGGCGACCAATTGCACATTGACGCGGACTTGCTCAACCTTCCTCAGTCCCTCCGCTTTTCCGGCCAAGGCGCGGCCAACAATCAGTTTCTCGCCGCCCTGCGGTCCCGTTTCCCCGATTACCTAGACATCGACTACGAAGACTTGGAGGTCGATGCCTTTCGCAAAATAATCGACCAGCGGCGAGTGGAAATGACTCGCTTTCTGGACGAGGGGTGCAACCAATGCCAACTCACGCCGGCCTTCGTCGATTACTACCGCGCTGAAATCACTTATGAATGGGCCAATTCCGTGGTCTCCTATCCCACTAACTACATGTTCGCCAATGGACACAAAAACAAGGACCTCCCCGCGGACTATCACGAGGCCCTCGACCAGATTGAACTGGTTGACGAAGCGGCTATCGGCACCACCGATTACCGCACCTTTCTGGATCGCAATTTCGTTCGTATAAGAGAAGACGCCGATGATCGAGTACAACTGGAGCAACTATCCGACAGCCAACGCCAAGACCATATTGAAACCTACACCCCCTACAATCAGGCCAAGCAGACCTTGCACGGCAAAGTCCGGTACTTTTTTATCGCCGGGGAAATCGTTTGGGGCTTTCGGAAGGGCTGGTTTGACCAAGGGGAACAACGCCTAGCCGAATTCCTCCAAGACAATCCCTATCCCGAATACACCGAGGTCGTCGAGGAGGTCGTGCGGGAAACATCCAAGCTCAAACCCGGCCAGCCCGCGCCCGACTTCACCCTCAGTGATCTCCAAGGCCAAAGCGTCTCCCTGAGCGATTTCAAAGGGCAGTCGGTTTTCTTGGACTTTTGGGCAAGTTGGTGCGGTCCGTGCATCGGGGCAGTACCCTATCTGGAAGAGATCAAACAGCGGACCCGTGACCAGAAGGTGGTCTTTTTGAACATTTCTTTGGACCCCGCCGACGAGTGGCACCAAGCGGTGGAAGAGCACGGACTGACCGGCGTCCACGTCCACTCTCCGGGTGGCTGGCAGTCGGCAGTGGCTCAGTTGTACCAAGTTCAGAGCATACCCTCCTATTTCCTAGTGGGGCCAGACGGCTGCATGGACGGCCGCGTCGACATACCCTCCTTCCTAAGGGCTCCAGACGGCCGGATGGCCGGTCGCGATGTCTTCAATGCCATTGTCGAGGAGGTAGTCGTCCGCATTGAGAAGGTCGCGTCTGGGAAGGTGCCGTCGTCAAAAAAAACAGGCTATATTATTAGGACAACGAGGCGATGAGTCCCGCTAAATGTCGAATTCGCGCTATCCCTCGCTCCGCACCATCTACTGACGACAGGTTCCCATGTCCCCCCCCAATATCGTCTATATCCACTCGCACGACACCGGCCGCTACGTCCAACCCTATGGCCACGCCATACCCACGCCTCATATCCAGCAGCTAGCCGAGGAAGGCGTCCTCTTCCGCCAAGCCTTTTGCGCCAACCCCACCTGCTCGCCCAGCCGCGCCTGCCTGCTCACGGGCCAGTGGGCTCATTCCTGTGGCATGACCGGCTTAGTCAATCGCGGCTGGACCTTGCCTCACCCCGAACGGCTGCTGACCCATACCCTGCAAAGGGCCGGTTACACCACAGCCATGGCCGGCTTCCAGCACGTGGTAGCGGACATCGACGACGGTGGCTTCACCCGCCTGTTGCCCCAAGAAGCTCCCGATACCCCAACCGAAGACCGGGCCGCCGCCTTTTTGGCCGAAGATCATCGCGCGCCCTTCTATTTGGACGTGGGCTTTGGCGAAACCCATCGCCAGAGACGCGGTTTTGCACCCCAGCCCCAAGACGAGGATCCCACCGATCCGCGCTATGTGCGGCCGCCCGTGCCCTTCCCCGATACGCCCGAGACGCGCCGCGACATGGCCGCCTACATCGACGCGGCCCGCACCCTCGACGCCAAAATGGGCCGCGTCTTCGCCGCCCTGCGCGACAACGGTTTGGCCGACAATACCTTCGTCATTTGCACCACCGACCACGGAATAGCCTTCCCCACCATGAAGTGCAACCTCACCGACCACGGCCTTGGCGTCATGCTAGTGCTGCGCGGCCCAGGAGGCTTCAGCGACGGCCAAGTGATCGATGCCTTGGTCAGCCAAATCGATATCTATCCAACGGTCTGCGCCCTAGCCGGGATCGAGTTACCCGACCACGTGCAGGGCACCTCGCTCCTGCCGCTGGTAAACGGCCAAGCGCAAGAAATCCGCCGCGAAATTTTCGCCGAAGTAAACTACCACACTTACTACGAGCCCCAGCGTTGCATCCGCACACAGCGCTTCAAGTACA
Source organism: Candidatus Latescibacterota bacterium (assembly GCA_965203175.1). Classification (GTDB taxonomy): domain Bacteria; phylum Latescibacterota; class UBA2968; order UBA8231; family UBA8231. The sequence goes on from OZ241867.1 coordinate 5,097,032, forward strand.
TCCGCCGCTTTGACCAGCGCCAATACCCAGTCCTGCCCAATTGCGACGACAGCTTGACCAAAGACTATTTTATAAACCAAGGCTGGCGGCAACGTCCCCTAGAGCGCGAACGGCTCTACGACTTGGTCTTTGATCCGCACGAAACCCACAATTTGGCCGCAGACCCCAATTGCCAAGATCACCTAGAGGAGCTACGCCAACGCCTCGACCAATGGATGCAAAACACCGACGATCCCCTAGCCCACGGGCACCCCGTAGTGCCGCCTGCTACCGCGGTAGTCAACGATCCCGATGCCCGTTCGCCCTCGGAGCCGCACCACTCGGCCCGCGAATTTTTGGGCATCTATCCAGAGTGAGATAGTTTCCAGAGGTTTATCGGTATGCGTCGTGAGCCTCGCTACCATTAACCAAGGCATTTGCCCAACCCCATAAAGGAGGCCCCATGAAATCCGCTCTGTTTTCCTTCCTCACCTGCGCCTTAACCCTTGGCGCATGCTCTGATCGCGATCCAGTTTCCTCCAACGAGCCGACCGAGCCGGCCGCCAAGCGCAGAATCAGCAGCATAATTTGGACCACCACTTCCGTCGCCGGACGGGCCGAGTCGCGGATCCATCCGCTCGGCACCGACGAGGCCGTGCAGATCCGCTCGTTGCTCTCGATTACTGGTGCGGCGTCGCTGGGCGGGGCGTTGCGCAACGGTGTCGAGTTGGCCGTGCGCGACTTCGGCGACATCCACGGTCGCGCCGTCGAACTCGGCGAGTCCATGGACAGTATGTGCTCGCCAGAGGGCGGACGCGAGGGTGCTAAACAGATCAGCGCCGACCGGCAGGTGGTAGGCGTCATCGGCACGTCGTGCTCGGCCGCGGCCGTGGCGGCCTCACCGGTGATCAGCGAGGCAGGACTGGTGATGATCTCGCCGTCCAACACGTCACCGTTGCTCACGTCCGACCTCGCTGGCAACGCCAATCCCAATTATCACCCCGGCTATTTCCGCACTTCCAATAACGATCTCTATCAAGCGAACGCAGTTGCCGACTTTGCCTACAATGAACTAGGGCTGCGGCGCATGGTGGCCGTTGACGACGGCGATCCATACACAGCGTCCCTAGTCAGCGCGTTTGGCAATGCGTTTGGCGCACTCGGCGGCGAGATCGCGGTCGCTGCCCGGATCGACAAGGGCGACACGGACATGACGGACGTTCTCGCGGAATTCGCCGCTGCCGACCCAGACGGCATCTTCTTCCCCCTCTTCGAAGAGGAAGGCACGCCCTTCGCCGAGCAGGCGCGGGCGTTCGACGGCCTGGAAGATGCGACGCTCATTTCAGGCGCGGCTCTCCTCGTGTCCGAGTTCCTCGGCACACCACAATCGGAGGGCATGTACTTCGCCGGGCCAGAGTCGGACCACGGCGCAAACGTCAATGCAGCGACCGGCAAGAATGCGGCCGATGTGCTCGCCGCGTATGAAGCCGCGTACGGCGGGTCGCCGACTTCTCCGTACTGGGCCCATGCGTACGACGCCACCACAGTGCTGCTCAGCGCCATCAAATCCGTTGCGGTGGAGCAAGACGGCAAATTGCACATAAACCGCGCTGCGCTGCGCATGAAGATTGGAGCAATGACCGGCTTTCAGGGGATTATCGGCGCGATCTCCTGCGACGATTTCGGCGACTGCGGCACTGGGCACATCAACATCTACCACCATACGGATACGAACATCACAGACACCGCGCAGTTGCCAATAGTGTACCAGTTCGCGCCGTGATCCCGACGGAAAGCTGAGCCTCTTTTGACAGCAGCCCGCGCAAACGCAAACATCCGCTACGAACTAGACGAGCGCTGTCCCCTACCCGTGGCCATAGGGGTCGGCGTTCAGGGTATCATGATAGGGCTGGCTCCGACAGTATTGATCGTGGCCATCACCGCCCTAGCAGCAGGCCAAGATGAACGCTATCTGTCGTGGGCCGTTTTCGCGGCGCTGATAATCAGCGGGGTGAACACTGCGCTACAAGCAGCCAAGATCGGACGGCTGGGCGGTGGCCATGTGCTCATTATGGGAGCCACGCCCAACTTCATCGCCATCTCGGTCCTGGCCATCGAAGAGGGCGGGCCAGCCATGTTGGCCAGCCTCATCGTCCTCTCGTCGTTTTTTTACCTAGCATTAGCGGCGTGGCTGCCGTTGCTGCGCCGCATCATTACGCCAGTCGTCTCCGGCACGGTACTCATGCTAATTGCGGCGATGATCCTCCCCATCGCTTTCGACCGGTTGCGAGAAGTGCCCGAGGGGTCATCACTGGCAGCGGGTCCGTGCGTGGCAGCGGTGACGCTGATTGCAGCCACGATGTTGATGCTGCGCGGCCCGCGGACTTGGCGACCGTGGTCACTGCTGCTCGGAATCGCCGCAGGCTGCGTGGCCGCGGTGCCATTCGGACTGTACAACTTTGAGCGCTTGAGCACAGCTTCTTGGGTTGGAATCTCCAACAGTGGATTCCCAGGGCTGGACCTGACGCCGAGCGCGGGGTTCTGGGCGCTGCTGCCGATGTTCCTGATTGTGACACTCGTGCAAGTGATCAAGGGCATTGGCGACGGCGTGGTCATTCAACAGGTGTCGCGGCGGCGGCCACGAACGACAGACTTTCGCCTAATCCAAGGCTCAACCTACGCCAACGGGGTATGCGTTCTGTTATCGGGCATTACCGGGACGCCGCCCACGACCTCCTATTCGTCGTCCACCGTCTCGCTCATCAACCTCACCGGAGTCTCCGCGCGCAGCGCTGGATATGCCGTGGGAGGTCTCCTCGTGGTGCTGGCGTTCTTTCCCAAGATAACGAGCGTATTACTCTCCATTCCCAGTCCAGTCCTGGGGGGGTTCTTGTTGATCGCGATTGGGATGCTCTTCGTCGAGGGGATCCAGACCCTCGCGCGGGCCGGCCTCGACCCGCAAAAGGCCATCGTGGTAGGGCTGGCGTTCTCCATCGGCCTCGGTATGCAACATCAGAACATTCTCGCGGACCTGCTGGGAAGTCCTTGGGGCGCGTTACTCGGCAACGGCATGACCATCGGCACGGCGACAGCGATCGCGCTAACCGCGTTCCTCGAACTGACCAGTCCGCGACGCCGACGCCTAGAGGTGCGGTTGGATATCGCCGACCTTCCCCGCATCGACGCCTTCCTCCAAGAAATTGCCGCCAAGATGGGTTGGGACGCTGCCGCGACCGAGCGGTTGCGCTCCGCAGGCGAGGAAACCCTGTCGAGTCTGTTGCAGCCGGACAACGCATATCCAGCGGGCGAGGCCCCGCGCTTGATTGTCGTCGCGCGACCCGAAGGTGGGATTGTAGAAATGGAATTTCTAGCGGTCTTTGACGAAGACAACCTAGAAGACCGTCTTGCGTATTTAGACGAACAGACCGAGACCTTTGATGAACGAGAGCTATCGTTTCGTCTATTGCGCCATTACGCTTCTTCGGTGCGGCACCAGAAGTATCACGGCTTAGACGTCGTCACAGTGCAAGTGGCCCGATAGAAAATAGGAAGCTGCCTGAAATCCCTCGCGGCCTCGCACGACTGCAAACGCGGCGGCCGCGGCTGTCCACCCCGTTTGCTTCCACCTTGCGCTCGCACTCGGGCGCACTCGGAAATTCCAGACAGCTCCTCACTGCAACACATCCCTCAAACGTTCCCATTAACGCACAGCGTCAACAGCAAATCGTTCGCACCCACAGACACTGATGCACAATCCGTGCCAAGTTGTTAGCAAATAGATAAGTCCTTTATACAAAGGATGTTAGATGACTGAGGCTCAGGGGGCGGAGAAATGCCGAAGTGACGCACAATGCAACGGTCGAATGGCACTGAAGGAGAGCAGGAGGAGGCCAACCCTTTGAAATCACGTGGCTTATGGCGCGGTTTGCGGAAAATTTGGCGGGACGTGCTGATTTGCAACACTGTCGCGTCTTGCGACAGGCAATATCGCCTTTATTCAGGACGTTTGATACCCAGTTTTTTCATCTTGTCTATCTCCCTTGAGACGATAGATAGCCCTTTGTAGCGCGGTAGGAAAAATGGGTATCAAGCCAGCGGCTCGATAAATTCGCGCAGTGCCGCGACGCATTCTGCTGGTTGTTCCAGTTGCAAAAGGTGCGTCGCTTCAGGCAGGAAATCGTAATCTACGGTCAAAATGTGACTAAGATCGAGCGTCGGTAGATAGGAATACGGCAAGGTAGGATCGGCGCCGAGGACCTTTACTGGGCAACGAAGTGTTTCAAAATCCACCAAAACAGCAAAAGTGCGAGCGTAATCTACGAGCTGCGCTTCGTATTCACGCGGACACCGCAACTCATACCCCTCCCCGCTAGCACATCTGCGCAGCGTTGTCTTTGCCACCAGATTGCAAACCCCGGGCACGGCACGCTGGAAGACTGGTAGATAGGGAAGAAAATCTGCAAACTCTTCCCTGGTCTGGAACTGAGCTGTGCGGCGCCGCGTCATGGCAGCCGTGCGCTCAACAGCCGCATCGAATTCTTCGTAATTGTCGTCGGGCTTGCACAAGGGTGGATCAAACAGAACGTACGCTGCGAATTCACTGCCTTTAGTCGGCGATAAAAGCGTTATCAGCGCCGCAACCGAATGAAATACGCCAATTTTCGGTTTTTTCCCGTAGTGGCGGTCAATCGCTTCGAGAATATAGTCGTGATCCTGAATTAATGTTGGCATATTGTGCTTTTGCAGGGTACCAACAGCATTCCAACCATGATTTCTGAGATCGTAGATGATCAGATCGAAATCGTCGGCAAGCAGGGACCAGAAGGGATAATAGAGGTCAATCGCTAGACCGCTGCCGTGACTCAGCACGAGCCGCGGCCCCGCCGGATTTCCATGACGGCGCAGCGTGATGACAGTGCCATCGTCCATGCGAACATCGTTAGTGGAAAGCGGTTCGGGGATTTCCCAGACGGGTTCTGAAGTCGTGGTCAATTGGAATCCGGGGCTAATTCGTGAGCGATAGCGGCTGCGAAATGATCGTTACCAAGATCTTCCAGCCGCCATCTAACGGTCGGCATCTGCGGAAACCGAAAGATGCTCGTCGCCTTACCGTGGCGCATGGCCAATGGGATCTCGAATTGGGACATATCCAAGGAAAGCCCTAGGCCAAGCGCCTTGATCAAGGCTTCTTTAATGGTCCAAAAATTGAAGAACAAGCGCAACTTGTGACAACCACGCGTCAATGCCAACTCGGCTTGTTCGTCTGGCCCCATCACGCTACTGATTAGTCCATCGAGATCGCGCGGTGTGCTGCGTTCCTCCACATCCACGCCCAGCCGTCCAGCCGCTGCAAACGTGATCAAGCCATGCGCGCCGCTGTGACTGACGTTGAAGCTGACGGAAGCTGCCTCTCCTTGCACCACCGCATACGGCTTTCCGTGATCGGACGCACTAAACGCAAGCTGCTCATTGCGGCAATCGAGTTGCCTACAGAGCACGGCGCGGAGTGCTGCACGGCACAATGCAAATCGGCGACGCGGACCGTCGTGCTGGTAGCGTTGCCAACGCGCCTGTTCTTCCTCATCGAGCCACGCCCAAGCCTCCGCCTCGCGGGCCGCATGAGGCGTCAGATCAACGTGTAGGACCGTAGCGCGGTCAACTGTTCTAAACGGACGCCACCAGCACTCGGCAACGGAAGCAGGCATTATATGGCAAGGGTCGCCCACTAATCCCGCAGAAGCGGTAGCGCTGAAAGCCATCGCTTTGCAGAATCAGCGGACGACCCTTAGGGCGTTCAGCCAGCGTGAGAATCGATATGCTCGATCAAGCCTTGGACGCTGTTAATATTCGCACAGTCTTCGGGAGAAAACGCAACGTTGAACTCCCGAGAGACCAATCTCCCGAACGCAACGAGCTCCATAGAGGATACACCAGCCTCAAGGAGACTGGCATTCAGATCCTCGGGCAGATTTATTGGCTGCCCATCTACTTCGAGGTTTTCGGCGATGAGTTTTCCGAGACGTTCTGCTGTTGAGGCCATGTTCGCAATCCTTTCGCAATGGTTGATGGCTTAAAACTACGGGCAAAATAGCAAGAGAGGCACATTGCGTCAATCCACTGTACTCAACGCCCCGCGCTCAAAGTTGGCCGCGCTTCAATCCAGTGGCGGCGGCGCTGGAACGGATAGCTCGGCAGCGAAATTCGGCAGCGCGTCTCCCCAGCGAACAACCCCGCAAAGGAAACCGCCAGTCCCGCCTCGTACGCGCCTGCAACCGCCGCCACGAAGCCATTGTCTCCCTGCGAGGCTCCCACCAAGCTGGACAATACGACCGGCATTCCAGCACCGTCGGACGAAGCTATCTTCGGACCCAGCACCGCGTCTGGGCCAATCTCCACGACGACCTGCACACCTAGCTCGGCCAGCGCCTCCACGCAGCGGTCGAACGCTACCGACTCACGCGCCTGCCGCTGCCAGTACGCCTCGTCGAGCGCATCCCCCGATTCCACTAATCGGCCCGTCACGCTGCTAACTAAGGTGAGCGCCGGTGGCGCAACCTTAATGCCTTCCAGATCCTCCTCCGCACCCCGCGCCACCGCAAGCCGCAACCCTTCCTCCAAACCAAACACCCCCGCGGCCTGCGCTGCCGCCAGTTCCCCGAGACCCTGCCCAACTACCGCGCTCGGCCGAATCCCCACGCTCGACCACAGCGCCGTAAGCGCGCACTCCAGTGCGTACATGGCCGGCTGCGTCCACGCCGGGTCGTCCAAAGCTCCCGCCGAATCGGCCCGGCCAAACATCGCGTCCAACAGCGACGCGCCCCGTTCTTCCCGCAGTATCGCGTCGCAGCGGTCGAGAACCGCCCGCACCACCGGCTCGCATTCGTACAGCGCCTGCCCCATGCCGACCCATTGGCTACCCTCTCCGGTGTACGCAAACGCCACCTTGGTCGCCGCCATCGGCTGCGGCCGCTCCTCCACCTCCGCCAGCATCTTCAGCCCGTCCCGCAGCGACGCGACATCGCCGAACACCACGCCGGCTCGGTAGTCGAAATGACTCCGACCCACGCCGGCCGTCCACGCCATGTCGGCAAGCATGGTTTCGGCGGTCCCTTCGGAAGAAAGCTCCGCGCTGCGCTCGTCAAGCCAGCTAGAATACTGCCGCGCAAGGTCCCGAAGGGCACCGTCCTCCTTCCCCGACAGCGGCAGGAACCGCATCCCGCGTCCCGTGAATCCTTCCTCCGACAGCGGCAGATCCGCCACCGGCTCAGGTAGAGAAGCGACTATGGGTTGCGCCGAGCCCGCCGGCAGGGCGGCCCCGTCGGCTGCTTCGTACCCTTCCACTACAACGTGGGCGTTCGTTCCCGATACCCCGAAGGCGCTGACCGCGGCCTTCGGCGGCCGGTCGGGACGAAGAGGCCAGTCCGTGTCCTCGGCAGTCACCCGCACAGGGAGCCGCTCCCAGTCCAAGTGCGGGTTCGGATCCCGAAAGTGCAGTTGCCGCGGAATCAGCCCTCGCTTCATCGCCAGCACCGTCTTGATCAGGCCGGCAACTCCGGCTGCCGTCTCCAGATGCCCGATGTTGGTCTTCACGGAGCCGATCAGCAGGGGGCGGTCCTCTTCGCGTCCCCGGCCGTAAACTGCCGCGGCGGCCTGCACCTCGATCGGGTCCCCCAGCGCGGACCCGGCCCCGTGTGCTTCCAGGTAGTCCACTTCAGAGGGCGGAACTCCCGCCCGCGACAGCGCCTGCTCGATCACCCGCTCCTGCGCCGGACCATTCGGCACGGTCGGGCCTGCGGTCGCCCCGTTCTGGTTGACGGCCGATCCGCGGATCAACCCCCAGATGCGGTCGCCGGCCGCCTCGGCATCCCCCAGCCGCCTGAGGACGACCATCCCGCAGCCTTCACCCCGGACGAAACCATCCGCGGAGGCATCGAAGGTATTGCACCGACCCCCGGGCGACAGCATCCCCAGCTCCGCCATCTCCCTAGTCAGCCCGGGGGACAGAACCGCGTTCACCCCTCCAACCAAGGCCAGGTCCACTTCGCCCTGCCGCAAAGCTGTCACAGCCTGATGTACGGCGACCAGTGAGGAAGCACAGTTCAGCTCCACCGGCATCGTCGGCCCCTCCAGACCCAGCACGAAGGAAACTCGCCCAACCGTCATGCTCCCCGCGGTACCCAGGTAGCTGACGTCACACTCTCCGGCCGTCATCAGGTCCCGGTACTCGCTGGTGGCGACACCGGCATACACCCCGGTGCGGCTACCCCTCAATCCGTCCGCCTCGATCCCCGCATCCTCCAGAGCCTGCCAGCTCGTTTCCAAGAGGAGCCGCTGTTGCGGGTCCATGCCTCGCGCCTCGATCGGGGCAATCCGAAAGAACCTCCCGTCGAATTGATCGATCCCTTCCACAAACCCGCCCCGGCGGTACGGGGCGTACTCGCCGGAAAGTTCTGCAGCGCTCCCAGAACCAGAATTCCATCGTCCGTCGGTCACTGCTTCCGCGCCGGCTTCGAGCTGGCGCCAGAACGCCGGGAGATCCGGCGCGCCAGGGAAGCGGCACGCCATGCCGACGATGGCGATACCGTCGTCCTCGCGCTGCACCGCCGACGGCTGCTCCGGTTGCTCCGGTTGCGTCTGGACGGCTGGGGTACCGCTGACGTCACCGAGCTCACCGGCCAAGTGACGAGCAAGTGCGGCGATGTCAGGGTAGTCGAACACCACAGTGTTCGATGCCACGTACTCCCCGGAGAACGCCCGATTCAGCCGATTCCGCAGTTCCACCGCCATCAGCGAGTCGATCCCCAGATCGAAGAAGCCCACCGCGGGCTCGGGTGCCGCCGGCAGCCTCAACACCGCCTGCACTTCCTGCTGCAGGAAGGAAACGAGCAACTCTTCGCGCGCCTCCGCCGGTGCGGCCCCCAGTTGGGAAAGCAGATCTTCCGCTGTGCCTAGAGAGTCCGCCGAGGCATCCTCGGCCGCTGGCAGCAGGTCTTCGAACAGGGATGGACGGCCCTCAATGGCCTCTCCGAATACGGACCAGTCCGCCGCCAGAACGACCGCGGTCGTGGGATCCTCGCGCAGCAACCGGTCGAACACGCTGAGGCCCTGTTCCGGGCTGAACCAGCCGGTACCGGCGGCCTCCCGCCGCTGGGCAATCCGCTCCCGCTGCTCCTCGGCCTCACCGAGTCCAGACCATGCTCCCCAAGCGATGGCCTGTCCGGGAAGCCCCAGCGCGCGCCGGTGGGCGGCGAGTTGATCGAGGAAGGCGTTGGCCGCCGCGTGGTTCGCCTGGCCCGGATTGCCCAAAATCCCGGCCACGCTCGAGAACAGAACAAAGAGGTCCAGGTCGCAGTCGGCGGTCGCCCGGTGCAGATGCCAGGCACCGAGGACCTTCGGCCACACAACCTGCTCGAACCGCTCCCAGTCCTGATTGGCCAGTGAAGCATCCGCCAGCACGCCCACGCTGTGGATTACGCCTCCAAGCGGCGGCAACTCCCCTTTAATCCGCTCGAGCATTCCGTCCACCGCGTCGGCATCTGTCACATCGGCCAGTTCCACCTGCACCGTGACTCCGCGTTCCTTGAGCGCGCCGATCGTTTCCTCCACGGCCGCGTCTGGAGCCCGCCGACCGTTCAATACGATCGCCCCCGCTCCCCGCTCTGCCAGCCAGCCAGCCAGGGCGCACCCGATCCCGCCCAAGCCGCCGGTCACCAAGTAGGTTCGGTCCTGCCGCAGCCGACCCTCCACGAGCGATGGTGCGGTAAGTACGATCTTGCCAATGTGCCGGGCATCGCGCATGAATTCCATCGCGGCTCCCGCCTCGGCCAGTGGCCACCTGCTGTGGATCAGGGGCTTCAACTCTCCGGCCCCCAGTTGTTCCATCACGTTCCGGAGCGCCGCTCCCGGTCGCTCTGGGTCTTGTTCCTTCAGGACATCCAACTCCAAGATGGAGTAGCCCACGTCTGGCCGCGCAGCCGCCATTTCCTCCTCGCTCAGGATGTCGCGCCTGGCCAATTCCACGAATCGACCGCCGTGCCTGAGGCAGGACAGACTCGCTTCGATGAAGCCCTCTCCTGTAAGGCTGTTCAGCACCACGTCCACACCCGCGCCGTCCGTGGCTTCGAGGATCTCCCTGCCGAAGTTCGTCGTGCGGCTGTCGAAAATGTGTTTCACGCCGAGCGATCGGAGATACGCCTGTTTCGGCGCGCTCGCGGTGGCAAAAACCTCCGCGCCGGCGACCTGCGCCAACTGGACAGCCGCGAGCCCGACGCCTCCCGCGGCCGCGTGAATGAGCACCCCTTCGCCGGCCTTCAGCCCTGCAAGATCAAAGGACAGCGCCGCGGTCACGAACACGGTGGGCATTGTGGCGAGGGCAGCGACCGGAATCCCCGCAGGCGCGAGCGCCACCAGTTCCTCCCTCGTCACCACTTCCGGTCCGAATGTGCCGAATGCCAGGCCGACCACGCGGTCGCCCACGGAGACGGTGGAGGTCTCGGAACCGACCTCGACGATCCGGCCGCACATCTCCTCGCCCATCAGGCCTTCACCGACTAGGCCCATGCCCCGAAACACGTCGAGGAAGTTCAGCCCGCGGGCTTCGACCGCGACGCGAACTTCCTTCGGCTCCAAGGAACGCGCTGGCAACGGCTTGACTTGAAGCTCTCCTAGGGAGCCGCCGGCGTCTGGTGCCAACAGCCAGTCCGACCCCTCCGGCAAGGCAAGGTGCGCCGAGGCCCGAACCAGGCGGGCCACCCGGCGGTGCCCGGCCCGGTACGCGATTTGCGTCTCCGGGTCGGGAAACAGCAATTCCTCCGAGAAGTCGGCCGGCAGCTCCGTCTCCTCGGGGTCGAGATCGATCATCTTCGGATTCATCTGCGCCGCTTCCCTAACCACCACCCTGCCGAAACCCCACAACGTCGCACCGGCGAGCTGCCCTGCGCGCTCCCGTTCCAGAACCTGCGCGCCCTGCGTGACGAACCACATGCCCTTCGCGGGGGTCAGATCGGCATCGATCACGCCCTGCGTCAGCGCCAGCGCGCTCGCCGCCGCTCGTCTCGCATCCTCTCCCATTTCCTCCGCAGTCGCCCGTGCCCCGTGACCGTCCAGCGCCGCAAGATGGACTATACCACCGAGCGGCACATCGCCGGGCAGCTCATCCAGAAGGATCCGCCACGACTCGCGCTGATCCATCTCCACGGCTCTTCTGACGACTCCGGTCGCGTCGTGCGCGGATCCCCCGTTCCCCGGCGATTCCCCGCCCGCCAGCACGACCGTCTGGTTCCGCGCCGCGAGTTGATCCGCCAGCGCCGTCGCCACACCGCCCTGGTCCGATGCGAGAACCCATGCGGCCGGCGGCAGGACCACCTCCACCGGTCCCTGCGCCACGATCACGCCCCGGTCGGGCAACCCAGCGGACTCGGACTCATCGACTCCGAGGATTTGGACATCGCCGAAACCCACGTCGCCGAGCGCTTGCCGCCACACGTCGGGCCCTGCCAAGGCGTGGTCCGAGCGGTAGCGATCGGCGAATCGCCACCAGCCGTCGAGTTGTCCGAAAATCAGATCCATCCAACCTCTGCCACGCTGGTTCTCCAGCGCCACGAGCTGTCCCGCCGGTGCCAGCAGCTCCCGGCAGTGCATCAGCGTCTCGTCGAGATACTGCGTCGCATGCAGCACGTTAGCGGCAATCACCAAGTCATAACCGTGGGAGTCAAAGCCCTGAGCCTCCGGATCCTTCTCTATATCCAAGACGCGGTATTCGATCGGCACATCCGCTTGGCTGAAACGCCCCTCCGCGTCCGCGAAGAAGCCCGCGGAGATGTCGGTGTACGTGTAGTCGAACTGCCTAGCCGGAAATCCGGGCAGGATGCACTCGGTCGCCGACCCGATGCCCGCGCCAACCTCTAGCACCCTGAGCCGCCGTCCGTCGGGCAACCCGGCCGCGATATTCTGCACCACCTCTCCCAACATCTGGTTCGCGGCTTTCCACACCGGTGCCCTCCGATACAGGTCGGCAGCCTGCGGTTCCGCGTCACCGAACAGCAGCGACAGCGGATCCTCACGGCCGCGAAGTACCTCCACCAGCGCCCCGGCGCATCGCCGGAAGAGCCCGATCTCGTTCGTACCGTGCGAGTAACGTCCGCTCATGCCGGTGGCATACTCCTCGGGATCTTGCGGCATTGTTTCCGGCAACGGATCTTCCGCCCCGACCGCCACCACGAAGCCCTCGCCCGTCGCCTCCAGCACGCCCGACCTGGCCAGTATTTCGAGAATCCGGCGGAACAACTGCGAGTGGATCGGCAAGACCTCCAGGTCCTGCCGCAAGCCCTCAGAGTCCACGGCGGTGCCCGTCCTGCGCTGCCAACCCAGCTTTTCCAGGGTCGAGAGCGCATAGGACCACGCCAGCCGCTCCAGGTCGGCTTGCAGATCGGCCTCTTCTTCGACTCCGACTCCTTCGGTGGTTAGGTAGCGGGAGAAAGGTTCCGAGAGAGGAACCATGTCTGACGGGCTTGTGAGGAAATCGGCGGACGGCATTCCCGGCGCAAGGACGCCGTCCCGCCACACCACCTCGTACAGGAGTTCGTCCAGCCCTTCCACTGCCGAGAGCATCGCCTCCCGGGTCGCCCGCTTCACTGCGTATCCGCTCAACTCACCGACCAGAACCCCGTTCGAATCGTAAATGCCCAGATCTCCGGCCAAAACCTCCGACGGCTCGTCCGCTTCTTCCCCTCGTGGATCCTCCCTCAGACGCACGTGGCAAATCAGCCGATCCGGTAGCCGGTCCTGCAGCCACAGCCGTTCCCAAGCGAACGGCAGATAGGTGATTCCGCCTTCGATTTTGCCCGAATTGCGCGCCGCAGCCAGAACCTGAAAACAACCGTCTAGCAGCAGCGGATGTACATCGAGTTCGCTAGGCCCAAGCGCTTCTGGGAAAGACACTTCACCCAACGCCTCGCCCGGCCGGGACCAAACCGCGGCCAGCGTGCGGAATCGCGGACCGAGATCGATACCCACCTCGGCCTTGGCGCGGTAGAAAGCCGGCACATCCACCGGTGACAGGCTGGCCTTGAGACTTTCTATATCCAAGCGCGGTTCGGCTTCCGGGCCTCGGGAGTCCGCCGCGATCTGAGCCTCGGCGTGCAGCGTCCATTCCTCCCCATCCTCTCCTCTGCTGAGGATCTGCACTCGACGCGACGCCCCCTCCTCGGAGCGGTCGAGCAAAACCTGCACCTTCCGGCCTTCTTCGCCGCTCCCGTCTTCCTCCTCCGAAAAGATCAGCGGATTGTGCAGTTGCATGTCCTCCACTGCCAGCGAGCCAGCCTCGGCCGCGGATGCCAATGTCGCCATGGCTCCGTAGAGCGCCCCCGGCACCACGAGCCGGCCGAACACCCGGTGATCGTTCAGCCACTCCGGATCCGCGGGAAACACTTCCGTCTCAAAGGTGATCTCCCCGCTGGCGGATTCGTGCCGGTCTCCGAGCAACGGGTGGCCAGTGCTCGTCCGCCGCCGCTTCGGTGCCTCAATCCAGTGACGCCGGCGCTGGAACGGATAATCCGGCAGTGCCACCCGGCGTCGGGTCTCCCCAGCGAACAACCCGGCAAAGGACAGCGCAAGACCCGCCTCGTATGCTCCTGCGACCGCCTCGCTAAACGCGCGATCCGCTTCTTCTTGCGACACCCTAGACGAGGGGCGCAACTGGCTCGACAGCGCAACTGGCGGCCCGCTGCCATCGCCCGAGCTCGGCCACGCCAAGGTCGCCATCGAACCCAGCACTGCGTGCGGCCCAACCTCAATGATCAGATCAATACCCAACTCCACCAGCGTCTCCATGCTCGGAGCAAACGCCACCGGCTCCCGCGTGTGCTTGCACCAATACGCACCATCCAGCAGTCCATCCGATTCCAACACCCGCCCCGTCACATTGCTCACCAGCGTCAGCGACGGAGGCGCAATCTCCATCTCTGCGACTACAGCTTCCAACCCGTCCAACATTGGCTCCACCAACGGACTGTGGAAGGCATTGTTGGTGTGCAAGCGGTTGACCCGAATGTCCTCCGCGAGAAAGCGCTCCTCAATCGCCGCCACTTCTTCCTCCGGGCCGCTCACGACCTGATGCGCCCCATTGTAGGCCGCAATGCTCAGCCCCACCCCTGTGGACGCAGCGTTCAACTCATCAATCGCCGCTTCTACTTGCGGCACGTCCGCAAAAATCGCCGCCATAGCCCCTTGCGGCAGTTTGGCCGTCAGTTCGCCTCTCGCCGAGGCAAACCGCACCCCTTCCTCCAAGCCAAACACCCCCGCCGCTTGCGCCGCCGCCAGTTCCCCAAGACTGTGTCCAAGCACTGCGCTGGGACGAACACCCACGCTCTCCCACAGCGCCGTCAGCGCGCACTCCAGCGCAAAAATGGCCGGCTGCGTCCACTCCTGATCTGACAAATCACCGGCCCGACCAAACATCACATCGAGCAACGAGACGCCGCGGTCTTCCCGCAACGCGGCATCGCAGCGATCCAGCACCGCCCGCACCACCGGCTCGCTGCGGTACAGCTTCTCGCCCATGCCGACCCAATGGCTGCCCTGCCCGGTATATACAAACGCCACTTTGGACGGCGCGGGCGGGGCCGGTCCTGCGCCTGCTTCTACAATCGCACTCAGCCCCTCGCGCAGGGACTCTACATCGCCGAACACGACACCGGCCCGGTGCGCGAAGTGACTGCGTCCGACGCCGGCGGTCCAGGCCATGTCCGCAAGCACCGTCTGCGAAGAAAGCTCCCCGGCGCGCTCGTCGAGCCACGACAGGTACCGCCCTGCCAGATCCCTGAGCGCCTGATCCGATCTGCCCGACAGCGGCAGGAACCGGGTCTCCCGCGGACCGGACTCTCCCTCCGACAACGGCAGGCCGGCGAGCGTCTCGGGAAGAGAAACCGCAACCTGCAGACCGGAACCCTCGGGCGAGTGCCTCTCACCGCCCACGGTGGAATCGCCATCTGGAGTTCCGTACCCCTCCACCACGACGTGCGCATTCGTGCCCGACCACCCAAACCCGCTCACGCCCGCAGTCGGGGGGCGGTCGGCATGGAGCGGCCAAGTCATCTGCTCAGAGGTGACTCGCAGCGGCAGCCGGTCCCAGTCCATCTGCGGGTTCGGCTCGTGGAAGTGGAGGTGCTTGGGAATCACTCCCCGCTGCATCGCCAGCACCGCCTTGATCAGCGCGGCGACTCCGGCCGCGGACTCGAGGTGCCCGATGTTCGTCTTCACCGAGCCGATCAGCAGAGGACGATCCATCTCGCGTCCCTTGCCGTAAGCGGCCGCCGCGGCCTCCACTTCGATCGGGTCTCCCACCTCCGTTCCCGTGCCGTGCGCTTCGAGGTAGTCCACATCCGTAGACAGGACCCCCGCACGAGACAATGCCTCCCCGATCACCACCTCCTGCGCGGCCGCACTCGGCACTGTCAGCCCCGGGGTCGCCCCATCCTGGTTGACCGCCGAGCCGCGGATCACCCCCCAGATGCGGTCGCCGTCCGCCTCCGCCTGACGCAGGTGCTTGAGGACCACGATTCCACAGCCTTCACCCCGCACGTACCCGTTTGCCGCGGCGTCGAAGGTCTTGCATCGCCCGTCCGGTGCCAGCATCCCAGCCTTCCCGCGCAGCTCCGAAAGCCGTCCCGACAGGATCAGGTGAACGCCCCCGGCGAGGGCGAGATCCGCTTCCCCCCGCTGCAGAGCAGATGCCGCTTGGTGTATGGCCACCAGCGATGACGAACAGGCGGTGTCCAGCGCCATCGCCGGTCCCTCCAGATCCAGTGCAAAGGCGACCCGCCCGATGGCCGTGTTGAAGGAGGTTCCGCTGACCGCATAGAGGCTAGCGGCCGGCTCAGTGATCTCCCTGCCAGCCATGATCAGACTGCGGTAATCGTGATTGCTGATCCCGGCATACACTCCGGTGCGGCTGCCTCTCAGGCGGTCGGGATCCATCCCCGCGTCCTCCAGGGCCCGCCAGCTCGTCTCCAGCATCAATCTCTGCTGCGGATCCAGCAGGTCCGCCTCGACCGGGGAAATTCGGAAGAAGGCGGCATCGAACAGGTCGATCCTGTCGAGGTAACCACCAAACCGGCAGGCCTCGCTCTGAATCTCGGGGTCCGGGAATAGCTCTCCAACGCGCCCGACCCCAGAGCCAGGAACGCCCTCTGTCACGGCGTTCTCGCCGGCTGCGAGCAGACGCCAGAACGCCGCAAGGTCCTCCGCGCCGGGGAACCGGCACGCCATCCCCACGATCGCTATCGGCTGTGTGGACGGAGAAAGCTGTTCATTGGAAGAATCGAATGGTTTCATGGTGTTTGTCAGCGCATCCTTTCTTAAGGAAAGTTATATGAAGTCTCTTGCATGCAGTCCGTAATGTCCAGCAAAACGCCTCTCGTTGGCTGCACCAGCTTAGGGACGATATCGCACCTTTTCTCATTTAATGTAATAGGTACGTTGAAGCCGGTCATCCACAATATGTGGCGGAATTGCAGCCGAAGATAGCCCGTGGTACCTTACGCCGCTGGCCAACACAATCAGGAGATATACATCAATGGCTAACAGAGTATTCCACGTCGCATTGCTTGTGGCGCTCGCAGCAGGATGCGGCGAGGACAAACCGCTCGGCTTTGAGGCGGGACCGCTCGGCTCAGTCGAAGTTGACTCAGGCGCGGCCGTGCAAGTGCGCCTCATGCTGCCGCTCGCGCTCACGGGCCTGCAGAATATTTCCGAGTCGATCCAGAAGGCTATCGAGTTAGCTATCGAGGATTACGGCCCCATTCACGGTCGCGCCGTTGCGCTCGGACAGCCGGTAGATACCATGTGTTCAAGCGACGGCGGCAGCGAGGGTGCGCGTCAAATCGCTGCCGACCCGCAAGTGGTAGGCGTCATCGGCCCGGCGTGTTCCGAAGCGTCGGTGGGAGCCTCGCCCGTGCTCAGCGCTGCAGGACTATCGATGATCTCACCGGCGAACGCATCGCCCGATCTCACGTCGGACCTCGCGGGCAACCCAGGACCAGACTACCATCCCGGCTACTTTCGCGTGTACAGCAACGGTCTCTATCAGGCCCAAGCAGTCGCCCATTTCGCCTATGACGAGTTGGGCTTGCGGCGAATGGCGACCATCCACGACGGCGACTCGGTCACGCACGGTCTCGCCACTGCCTTCGCCAATGCCTTCAGTATGCTCGGTGGCGAAGTCGTCGCCATCGCCACGGTCAACAAGGGCGACACGGACATGAACGCCGCGCTCGCGGATTTTGCGGTGGGTGAACCGGACGGCATTTTCCTCCCGCTGTTTGCCGCCGAGGGGTACCATCTCGTCAGCCAAGCGAAGGGGTTCGACGGGTTGGAAGAGGTAACGCTCATCGCCGGTTCTGCTACGAGCACGCAGGAATTTCTCGGGCAGCCGGAATCGGAAGGGGTCTATCTCTCGGGGCACGACTCGCATTTCGGCAGCAACGTCAACCAAGTGACCGGCAAGGACGTGAATGCGCTGTCGGCCGAGTACCAAGCTGCTACCGACGCCAACTTCTTTTTTCACGCCTACGACGCCACGACGCTACTGCTCAGCGCCGTCGAATCCGTTGCCGTAGAGGAAGACGGAAAGTTATACATAGACCGCGTCGCCCTGCGCGAGGAGATCAGAGCAACAACCGGCTTTCAGGGCATTATCGGCACACTCACCTGCGACGAGTTCGGCGACTGCGGCACCGGGCGCGTGAACATCTACTACCACGCAGATTCGGGCATCACGGACGTCGCGCAGTTGCCGATAGAGTATCGGTTCGCGCCGTAAGTTACGACGCTCCTAGGTGCTGTCACACCCCAACACCATCACCTCGCACTGGTGCAGCGTCGGCCACGGATCAGGTGTCTGCAAACCGTCGAGTTCTATGAGGACGAGATTTTCGCCGCGCTGGACGGGGATATTTTTCACTACGAGCCAAGCACCGAGCTCGTTTTCCAGCTTGGTGGCACCAGCGAGCGAGACGTCGCGACCATTAACCCGACAGAAAATGCGGTCCATGCAGTCTTCGTGATCCGTTAGGTGCAGGCGCAGCTCCGTGCCGAGGATACGGCCGTCGGCGAGGCCAGCTTCAATGTCGTCCTCGATGATGAGCGTCATCTCGTACCCAGGACCGCCGGTCGCGCGCGCCGGCATACTCAAGGCGCGGGGCACCTGCGGATAGTGGTCCCCAGGCGTGTGATGGACGACACCCCCCAAGGCAGAATCGGACACCGAATAGCTGCGGTCGCGGCGCGCCAACCGCTCGGGATCGGCCAGGTCGGAGAGGAGATTGAGGTGGTCTTCATTGTACTCTTCCTCTTCAAAGGGCGAAGCGCGATGGTGCCGATAGTCGTAGTTGAAAATGTAAACGCCAGCGGCCCCCTGTTCGTACCCATTCAGCGCCACACCCCGCAGGACGGCAGGCACGCCGCGTTCGTACCCCTCGTGCGGCGAGGTCAGATGCGTGGCACCGTCGAATCCCACGTAGATCGGTACCTTGCTCTCCTCAGCGCAGGCGACAGCCTCGGCGATGTCGATGCGGGCCGGGCAGTACGAGGCCGAGGACATCACGAACAAGTCTGCCACCGGCTCGCGGATCCAAGCCTGCGCGTCAATGCCAATGCCACGAGCCTCGGCGATACAAGGGGGCACCCGCGTCAGCAGCGAAATCGCCTTCCCCTTCTGCTCACTGTGGCGGCGCACTATGGCGTGGGCTTGGCGCATGAACTCGGTGAGGGTGTCGAGATTGTCGAGCAAGCGCCCGGGCCGGAAGTACGGAGGCCCGCGCATCCAATCGAGTTCGATGCCGTCGAAGTCGTAGCGCTCCAAGGTCTCATCGACGAGCCCTAAAAAGCGATTGCGCACCTCCTCCTGCTCGTAGTCCCATTGCCAGCAAAAATTCCAGCGGTCGGCACCGCCCGCGCGCGTCGGGGTCGGGGAGCCGATTAGCAAATCGGGCCGCGACTTCTTGTGGCGGCTGCGCACCTGCCACTCGCGCGCCTCGTCGGAAGTGTGAGCATCGTTCATGCGCATCGACGCAATCGCCGCGATGCCGTGCCGACGACAACCGTTGATATAGATCTTCATCAGTTCGCGACCGTCGGCAATGACCGCGTCCATGCAGTTGTAAAGCTGTTCAAGGCGGTTGAGTTCAAAGCCACCGGCCGTCATCTTGCGGATCGGCTTGCCATCGGCATCCACATCGGGATCGGGATCCCAGACTTCTGTGTCGTCTCCCCACATGGCCGAATGCGGACTGCCGCGCCAGACGACATCATCGTCAATCCCAATAAGTCCGGCGAGCGCGTCAACGCCGGCCGGGACCAGTTCGTCGAGTTGGTGGGTTACATCGTCGGGATTGCGGTCGGGCAGGTAGAAGAGCATCCAGTTGCCGTCGGTATTGAAAATCAGGCGCGGGAGTTTGGTCATCGCGATCTCCGTTGTAGAATGCTGCGGCTGAAGAGGCGGAGGAAGGTAGCTTGCCCAGGATAGAGTGTCAACGAAGCGTCAAGCATGTCTTCCTTGACAGAGAGACTGCGAAAATTGAGCTTCACCTGCTCAAGCGAGAGCCCTGAGCCTGCATCTTGAACCCTCTACTATCCATTGCCAAAAGCGCCGTCGTCCTGGCGGTCATCGCCACACCAAGCCAAGCTTGGGAAACCCCCGTCGTCCAAGCCACCCGCACGCCCACGCCTCCGAACATCGACGGCCGCCTCGACGATTCGGTCTGGCACCAAGCCCCGATCATAACCGACTTTTTCCAGCGCGAACCCGTCGAAGGTGCCCCACCTACCGAGCAGACCCAAGTCCGCATCCTATTTGACGACGATTATCTGTACTTTGCCCTGCGCTGCTTCGACAGCGAGGCCGGCCGCCTAGTGGCCAACCAAATGCGGCGCGACGCCGAGTTGGACGAAAACGACAATATCCAGATTATCCTCGATCCCTATAACGACCGCCGCGGCGGCTTTTACTTTAGCACCAATCCCTTGGGCGCGCGCCAAGACCTACTGCTCACCGACGAGGGCCGCACCCGCAACCAAGCCTGGGACAGCGTCTGGCAGAGCAGCACTCGTATCGACAGTTTGGGTTGGAGCGCCGAAGTGGCCATTCCCTTTGATCAAGTGCGCTATCCCGACAGCGACCAAGCCGTGTGGGGCATAAACATCGGCCGCGCCATTCGCCGCAAAAACGAGGAAGTATTTCTCGTTCCCCCACCCCAATCCTATGGCTTTAGAGGCCGCTACCGCACCTCGCGTCTGGCCATCCTGACAGGTTTGGGTCGGTTGCAGAGTCGCCCGCCCTTAGCGGTAGTTCCCTTCCTGCTAAGCGGCACCCAGCGCGATTTCACCGCCGATGGCTCCACTGAATACGACCTAGATCCGGGCCTAGATTTCAAATACGGCCTCACGCCCTCGCTGACTTTAGACCTGTCCTACAAAACCGACTTCGCCCAAGTGGAAGCCGACCAAGAGCAGATCAATCTCACTCGCTTCAGCCTGTTCTTCCCCGAAAAGCGCGACTTCTTCCTCGAAGGGGCCGGGATTTTTGAATTCGGCGAACGCGTCGAGCGGCAGGGATCTGGCGGCCGACCACCGACCCTGCTGTTCTACAGCCGTCGCATTGGCATTGAAGAGGGGCACAACCTGCCCGTATTAGCCGGAGGCAAACTCACCGGACGGGCCGGGCCCTATCAAATTGGTACTCTGCGCATGACCACCCAAGCCATGACCTTTGTCGATGAAGAGGACGAGGATCAAGCCGATCTTAGTGAGGACACCATCCTCGACACCCTGCACGTGGCCCAGACCGACTTCACAGTTCTGCGCATTAAGCGCGACATGCTGGGCCGTTCCAACCTCGGCTTCATCGCCATCGACAAACAACCCGGCTCCGAGGCCGACTACAACCGCACCGGCGGCGTGGACTTCACTCTGTCTCTATTGCAAGCCGCCCTCAACCTGCGCGGCTTTGCCGCCAAGACTTGGACTCCCCAAGTGGAAGGCCGCGACCGGGCCGGCCTGCTGGAACTGGACTACCGCCAGGGCCGCTTTGAGACCCGCCTAAACTATTTGGACGTGGAAGAGGACTTTGCGCCCGAAGTGGGCTTTGTACCGCGCACCGACATCCGCCGCTTCAAAGGCAGCGGGCGCTATCGGCCCCGCCCGGCCATCGGCTGGATCCGCATGTTCTCGATCGGGCCGCGCTTTACCTATCTGATGGATCGGGGCAACACTTTGCAGAGCCGCGACTTTCAATTCTCCGCCTTTGTCAATTTGGAAATAGGCGACTGGTTCGGGGTGCGCTACCAGCAGCGCTACGAGCTTTTAGACGAGGCTTTTGCAATACGCGACGACCAAGAAATCCCTCCGGGCGCATACGAATTTGGCAGCTACTCACTCAATCTCTTCGCCAATTCGAGCCGCCGCCTCTCGGGTCGCATTTCGTGTGAATACGGCGATTTCTTCAACGGCACCCGCCAGCGCGTCTCCACCGAGGCCGTCTGGCGCTACAATGCCCGCCTAGAACTGGAAGGCACCTACGAGTTCAACCACATCAACCTGCCCAACGGCGCCTTCAACACTCATCTGTTCGGGCACCGCTTCCTCTATTCCTTCTCGCCCGACATGTTCGTGCGCGGCTTCTTGCAGTGGAATAGCGCCCAAGAGCTAGTAGGCGGCAATTTCCTATTCAACTACCGCTACCTGCCCGGCAGCGATCTGTTCATAGTGTACAATCAGGTGTGGGATACGGAAGGCGGACTGGAACAAGCTAGCCGATCGCTGCAGCTCAAAGTGTCGTATTATTGGCAGCGCTGAAGCTGCCGCTGGCGTTGCACCTCATCAAATCACAAGAGATCGCACTGCTTCTTCAACTTTTTCACCGCTACCTTTTCCTCCACCCTCGAGTTTAAAGGCTATCTTTCCATCTTGATCAATGATATACTCAATAGGCATTCTATCCACATTGTAGAGCCTAAAAACCGTATCTTTCCAGCCATTGCCTTCACATATCTGAGGCCACGTGAATTGCTCTTCCGTTATCGCAGCACGAAGAGCGTCAAAGTCTATATCATCTGATACACCAATGAGGGCTACCTCGTCCCCAGAATACTCCTGTGCAATGTTGCGAAGAGAAGGGTAAATAAACTTACACCAGCCACAGGTTGTACCCCAAAAATGCAAAACCACGACTTTACCCTGATAATCGGCAAGATCTATGTGATTGCCGTCTATATCGGACAACCTAAATTGAGGGGCCAACTGTCCGACGTTTAAATTGTCAAGCTCGTACATATGTCCTCGTGCATGATCTACATGCCGTTCAGAAGCATCCCATGCGATGATTTGTTCAAATCCTCGACGAGCTTTTCCCGTCTCACCTTCGCGTTCCCAAGTATCAGCTAAAGCGCACAGCAAGGCAGATCGACTCTTCAAGGGAACGACCTTTTCGACCAATTCCTCCAATAGGAGAGTTGCTTCTTTTTCTCGGCCATCACGTCCGAAACTGTTCCGCAAACCATGCTCGACTTCATCCCACACATCTTCGGTATAAGAAATGTGCTTGAGGGCCGCTTGAACTTGGTCACTGACGTCTTCCAGATTTCCCCACATGATAAAAGCATTATGCAAAGCCTTTGTGGCTATCTCTGAAGGCCTCTTCTCCAGATACATCTGGAAAATTTCTGCGGCGAGTCGATGTTGGGGGTTGTTCTCACCAAAATAATCCTCTGCCGTCTCGTAGAACTTATCGACCTCTTCCCAAGCGGCCTTGTGCCATGCTTTAAAATCCATTTCTTCCTGGGACAGTGCATTGTTTTGCTCAGTCATGTTTACCTCCCTCAATACAAATAACGATCAGCGACGCATTGGGCGATCTCCGCCACGGTCGTCTCCGTGCCCTTAATGGCATCGTGCACTCGATAGTGCCACGGCTCACTCCCCAAGCCAGCGCGCCAATCCCGAATGGCCTGGACATTATTTTGGCCCGCCTTTTGCAACTGGTCAAGGCTGCCGCGCACCAACGCTTGATTTTCCATATCCGCCAAGTCGAGCGTGGCCATCTGTTCGGCTACCCAATAGACGCCGCGCGCCAATTCCACGTAGGACCGCACCACCCGCGTCTCATGGGCCAAATCCGCTTCTCCAAGGCCCTCAACAATTTCCAAAGCCCGGTCGCAGATCTCGACTTTGGCGTCGAAGTCCTCCGCCCTGAGATAATAGCGGAACATCCCCTCGCCCAAATAGGGCCGCTGCCGCTGCCGCACCATCTCCGCAGCCTTGCCCCAAGAATAGCATATCGGGAAATCGGAATCGTACACGTCGAATTCCACCGGCCCCATCAAAGTAGCCCACTCGGCCACGGCTTCTGGATGGGCATAGCCTTCCCGTCGCGCCCATGCCAAGGCGAATTCCGCCTCGTCGCGGCCTTGCATATTCCAAGCCCATTCGGCCAAAGCATGAATATTGAAGCTGCAAATCTGACGCTCTGGACCGCCCCAAGCCATCATGGCGTACGCTCCGCTATAGCCCCGCCGCACCAGTTGGCCGACGTAGTCTCGCATGCGGTGGGCCGAGCGCTGCGGCACCTTGAACTCGGGCGTATCTACCTTACCGTTGGCCGCAATGGGCACATCGTAACTGGCTATCCAGCGCCCCTCGGCGGCATAGTGATCCAGCAGCGGATTGGCCATCAAATCGCGCGGCCGGTGCAGCACCCTCTCCAGTTCCGTAGCGCAGGCCCGTTCGATCTTCACCTCTGGAGGCAACTCGTCCAGCACCCGATAGTTGCGCACAGTAGTGGTGGTCGATAAAAAGATGCGAATCTGCAAATTGGGATAGCGCTCTTGGGCCTGCCGCCACGCCGCCACAAAAGCCCGCGATTCCAGCACAAACTGCCCCACCGCCGTGCATTCATAACAACCGCACTGCCCCGGCCGTTCACTCAACCAGCAGCTTATTTCCTCGGCCCCCTGCTCGGCGATATCCTCCATCCACTCTTGTATGATTTGCACCAACAGCGGCTGCGAAGCGCAGGGAGCCCGGTGCTGATTGCCCGTCTTGTGAGCAAAATAGCGCCCGGTCAGAGCACCGTCTCCCTTGCCAGCTAGTTCGGGATAGGCCCTGAAAAGGCCGCAGTCGTGCAGGAAGTTGAGGTGCAGAATGTAGGGCAGATAATTAAAAGCCCGCTGCCGCGCCGCTTCGAACTGCTCCCGATCAATAGTGGCCCGATTGCGCTGGCCGCGTTCAATGGGATGCAATTGCGTCGAGGCCATTTTGCCGTAGTTCATTTTGAGCGTGGCCAGCCACGGGATCCAAGTCGCAGGTTCGGGAAAATTCCACAGACCCCGCTCGTCCATATCCGGCCAGTCGAGCACCTCGGCCAAGGGGATGTGCACCTGCTCCGGACTCATTTCGGGTTCGAGCAATTGGATCAGGGTCTGGCAGGCGTAGTACACGCCGCGCTCGTCTAAACCCGTCAGCACTAAGTAGTCTCGCCCCCTTGGCTCAATGAGGTACGCCTGGGCCTTATTCTTCAAACTCTGAAGCCGTTCAATGGCCGCACTGTTTGCCGAGGCCACGCCAATGTCGATGGTAAAGGCCCCACCATCTGGCTTTGCTTTTCCCTTTTCAATGAACAGTGCTTCCAGTTCGGCGACACCCTGCTGCTCGATTGGCCCCGCTTGGTCTCGCAGCACAATGCCCACTTCGCCCGGCTTACAGCGAACACTGTCAGCAATCCGAATCTCGTGCGGCAGAGGCAGCAGATAGGACGTCCATTGCGTCGGATTAATTGTAGTCATGCGATATCCCCCTATTGGCGTGGCCTTTTCGGCGGCGTAGCCGACACGCCTTCCATGCCACCGCTGACGCGGAGTACTTCGCCGGTGATCCACGCGGCCGCCGGGCTGCACAAGAAGGCCACGCCTTGGGCAATATCCTCTGGCTCGCCCCAGCGTCCTAGGGGAATGGCCGTGCGAATGCGCTCGATCATCTCTTCTTCGGATATCCCTAACGTGACGCGGCGCTGGGCCATATTGCGCTGGTTGAATTCCGTGTACACCGGCCCCGGACACACGGCATTGACCCGCACACCGTACGCGGCCAACTCCAGCGCAAAGGTCCGTGTGAGGCTGATGATACCGGCCTTGGCGACGTTGTACGCAGCCACCAGCGCAGCCGGATTCTGGCCGTTGATCGAGGAAATATTGACGATGCTGCCGGCCTCCTGTTCTTCCATGATGCGCCCAACAGCGCGGCAGCAGTAAAAGGCTCCAGTCAGAGTCACATCCATCACCCGGTGCCATTCGGCGTCCTCCAACTCGACTATCGGGGCGACCTGCTGCCCGGTGCCAGCATTGTTGATCAGGATGTCCACTCGCTTCTCTTCGGCGACCAGCTCGGCGAAAAAGGAAGTCACCGCAGCGCTGTCAGTTATATCGAGCGCCACAGCTCGCACGTTTAGGTCTTCTTCTTGGAGCTTCGCAGCCTCCTCGCGCGCCTTATCCTCCTGCCGATCGGCGATGACCACACTGGCTCCGTCGCTGGCTAACTGCCGGGTGATTCCCAGCCCTAAGCCTTGGGCTCCGCCTGTGACGACGGCGATTTGTCCGTCCAGTGGACGGTTTTCAAGCTGATTCATTAGATAACCTCATGTCGGTTTGAGATGACTGTAGCTATAGCCCATAATTCTTCACCGTCGCACCGCATATCTGCATGATAGCGTCGCGCTCGGCAGTGCTAAACGCCTCTTCGTATTGGGGTTGATACGCAACCTGCTCGCCCCAACCCTTTACCCACGCTTCGTCAGCGTCCAAGTTGCAAAACGCCAGAATGTCCGCAATTTTTTGCTCGGCTTCCGCGCACAACTGCTCAAACGGCACCACCAAACAGCGAGTCTTAAGCGCTTCGTGCTGCAGCACCTCCTCGTAGGTCCAAGCGTATATCGCATTCCAGTATTCAGCCCACCCCTCGGCATCGCGCCCTTCGCCCCACAGCGTTTGGATGTGCCGCGTTTTCTCCGCGTCGATGGTAATGGGAATGCGCTCGTGGCCAAACTCGAAGTGGCCGGCGTTGCGCAGGTACTGGCGATGATCTGGGGATGAGAAATGGGCCAAGTTGCGCTGGTGCTGGCGCGCCATGGATGCGATGTGCGCGACCGGATGGCGCACAGCAATGACAAAGTGCGCGTCCTCGTATAGCTTGGCCAGATACGCGATCCGCGTGATATTGTAGTTGTTTTTGGAGACGATGCGCTCGGCGTCTCGGCACAGCAACAGCTTCGCCAAGGTCGCTGCGTAAACCGCCTCAAATTCCGGATGGCTGGTTTGCCGTTCGACTGCGTTGTTCTCGGCAGGATTGTGCAGATAAGCGAAAAACTGCATCCACAGGATTTCTTCCATGGCTTCTGGACTGTATGCGTTGACCATCACGCCGTCGGCATGTGCCCGCTCTTGTTTGCGCGCCGCGCCCAATCCGACGGCGCGGAAGATGTGGTCGGCCCAAAACGGCGTGAATGCGCCGTAGTAATCGCAGTATTTGAACGAGGTAAGGCGCGGATGAGACGCCAATATATTCAGCAGCAGAGTCGTGCCAGCGCGCGCCAATCCCGTGATGTAAATGGGCGCTTCTACCGTCCGCCGCGCCAACCGGCCCTTGAGCAACTTCGTCTCCAGCTTGCCCACGTCAATCCAAAAGTTCGGATGCGCATGCACCAGCCAGCCGAAAAAACGCATCAGCCGCGTTTGATTAAAGTCCGTTTTCATAGCTTATTCGCTCTTAAGTAAGGACGCTAAATATGAACATAAACGCACTTAGGCAAGCCCAGGCCCGCATCGCCGAGGCGATTAAGGCCCTTAAGAAGACGCGAAATGAGCATGAGGAGTACTTGAAGCCGATTGAGACGCGCACGCGCCAATTGCTGATTGACCCGATGCTTGAGGCATTGGGTTGGGACGTTCGGAATCCCACTCAAGTTCACCTTGAATACAAAGGCACCTCGGGCAAACCCGATTACGCGCTATTCTCGCATGGCAACGTGGTCGCACTCATTGAAGCAAAGAAATTGGAGATACCGCTAGCCCGTATCAAAGTGGAGCAGGTGATAAAGTACGCGCGAGACAGGGCACTCACCAGTTTGAAATATGTCGTGTGGACTAACGGCGATCATTGGCAGATCTGGTCAATAGAGGAGGATCGAGAAGAGTCGTTTCAGCTTTCTAGCACGCAAGAGTACGAATGCGCGGCAAAGGTAATACAGCTATTGCGTAGCGCGTTGGAAGTTCAGGAGGTGTCGCCGACGCCTAAGCCCAGTCGTGTACATGAGACCATTGATCCGTCCAATAACGGCGACTGGGAACCACTTACGTCATTAAAAGTAAAAAGAGGTCAGAAACTTCCGACAAATACCAATATCAAGTTTCCGGACTCGAGTACAAAACCGCTCAAGCATTGGACCGATATGCTCGCCTTCGTTGCGGAGTACTTGGTTAAAACGGGCAAGATTTCAGCACAGAATTGTCCAGTAATTAAGGGAAATTCAAAACAATATCTTCTACATACTGAACCGATTCACCGGAACCTCAAGGAGTTTATGGCCAAGCGAGAAATCGGGAACGGGTTATGGGTGCTTACCTATTTTAGCGCAGATAAAATGCACGAAAACGCCTGCTGGCTACTCAATAAATTCGGCGTCAACCCCTCCACCGTCCTCGTCAGCACCAACCGGAGCTAAGCCCTCCCTCCTCCACAAAGCCTACATCGCCACCCTCATCTGCTGCCTCCTATTGCCGTTGCCCTGCCGCGAGCGAAGGGGTGTGTTGCCGCGAAGAAACAACGTCGTTGACGCAAGGTAACAGCCCGGCGCATATCGCCCCTATCGAGGCCAGAGAAAACGGGCGGCTGCCCGGCATGGTCCACCTTTTGCTTGAAAGGGACGAATGCGTACCTTTATCCACGGAGGAATTTCTCATGGCCGAACAGCCGTCCCAGCCTGTCCCACCAACGGAATCCACGCTCGCCCTCAGCTTCCTGCGAGAGGATATTCAGGATGTGCGCCAAGATGTGCGTCAGATCAACGGGCGCATTGATGCCCTGCGCACCGAGATGAACGGGCGCATTGATGCCCTGCGTACCGAGATGAGCGAGCGCATTGATGCCCTGCGCACCGAGATGAGCGAGCGCATTGATCAGACCAACGGGCGCATTGACGAGTTAGGCAAACAACTCGATTCGCGCTACGCGCGGCTGATGGCCACGCTCATCACCTGCACCGGCATCCTCGTCGCCTCCTTGGGGACGGCCGTGGCGGTGCTCAAGTAAAGCCTCCTGTTCAGCCAAGCGAATACTCTAGCTACTCGATGTCGTCCCTCCTCCACAAAGCCTACATCGCCACCCTCATCTGCTGCCTCCTATTCCTCGCCTTCATCTACGGCGTGGTGTCGGCAATATTCCACCTCTCCCCCGCTCCCGACATCCGCATCCACGCCGTCAACGCCTACGGCCACCTCGCCTATCTCTACGAAGACCTCACCGACACCAAAAACCAATACACCAGCACCATGTGGTTTGAAGACGCCAGCGAGCCATCCGGAGCCATCATCCACAACGCCACCGCCATGCAGCCCGGCCTGACCCTCGTATCCAAAAACGCCACCGCCGCCGTGCTCATGGATTCGCTAGGCAACATCGTCCACCAGTGGCAATGCGACTTTGCCGCCGCCTTTGACGAAGACGACTTCGCCGCCTTCCCGCAGCAACCCGACATGCTGCACTGGCACCGCACCCACCTGTACCCCAACGGCGATCTCCTCGCCAACCACGACTACGTCAACCACTACCCCTACGGCTACGGCCTCGTCAAACTCGACAAAAACTCACAGGTAATCTGGAAATACACCGGCACCGCCCACCACGACTTCGACTTCGACGACCAAGGCAACATCTACACCCTCGTCCAAGAAATCGGCACCACACCCATCGGCAACATCCAACCTCCGTACATCGAGGATTTTGCCGTGGTCATCGACGGAGTAACCGGCCAAGAGAAGCGGCGCTTTTCCATCTTTCGCGCCCTGAAAAACTCGCCGTATCGCAGCGTGTTCGACCGCTGGCAGACCACCCGCCACAGCGAAGTCACCCACACCAACGCCATTCGCCTAATCCCGCCGGATTGGGCCACAGCCGCTCACATCCCGCGCGCCAAAGCCGGCGACCTACTCATCTCCCTGCGCAACCCCAACGCCCTCATCATCGTCGATCCCATCGAGCAACAAGTGATCTGGTATGGAGAGGGAATCTGGAAACAGCAGCACGACCCAGACTTCCTGCCCAACGGCCACCTGCTGCTCTTCGACAACCAGGGCCTGCGCGGCCACCCCTTCGGCCAAAGCCGCATACTGGAGATAGATCTATTTACACACGAAATTTACTGGGAGTACAAGGGCACCAGCGCCGATCAGATTTTCGACAGTTGGATCCGCGGTGCCCAACAGCGGCTGCCCAACGGCAACACCCTCATCACGGAATCGCAACGCGGCCGCCTGCTCGAAGTCACGCCAGTCGGCGAAATCGCGTGGGAATACTACAATCCAGACCGCGCCGAATACCAAGGCAAACCCCTGCGTGGCATGATGACCCAAGCCCAGAGGATACCCCAAGATGCCCTGTCATTTCTCGAAAATTAGCCTCGTTTGCGCGCTTTTACTCCTGTGCAGCAGCGCCGCCCACGCCTACATCGGCCCCATTATCATCATCGGCGCAATCGGCAGCATGTTCGGCTGGGTCGCCGCCGTGGTCCTCGCCGTCACGCTCGTGGCCTCGTACCCCTTTTACGTGCTGTACCGCCGCAAAAACAAACGCAAACAAAGCAAGGAAGAGCTGCCCTAGCGCCCGTGCTCCCGCAGCAATTTCATCCCGTGCGCCAACGCCCCAGGCGTATCCACATCCTGCCACCAAGCCGCACCAATATCCAAAGCGCGCAACCGGCCCTGCTCGATCAGTGCTCTCATCCCCTCAGTCAAACTGCAATCGCCCCGGCGCGCTTCCACCTCGCTAAGGTGCGCCACCAACGCATCGCTGCAAGCAAACAGGCCAGTATCGACGGCGTTGAAATCCGTCAGCTCCTTGCCAATCGCCGCAATGCGCTCGCCTTCTAACCGCACCTTCGTCGCATCGTCCATGTCGTAGATCGCGTCCAGTTTGCTATCCACCGCTAACACCACCTCCCCAGGGCTTAGGCTAACGCCGCACATCGCGGCAATCATCGCCGGGTCGAAGAGATGATCGGCCATCAGTAGGAGGAATTTCTCCGAGAGCATTCCGGTCGCTGCCAACACCGAGATCCCATTGGATAACTTCCATTGCGCATTCTCGACAAACCGCAGCCCGATCCCCAGACCACTCGCCCCGTTCAGAGCCGCAGACACATCCGCGCCGCAATGCCCTGTAACCACGACGATCTCCTGCAGGCCACTTTGCTCCAGCATCCGACAGGTGCGCACCAACAGCGGCTCGCCTTCTATTTGCACTAGTGACTTGTGCGTTACCGGGACATGGCCGCGCAAACGCGAGCCATGCCCAGCGGCCAAAATAAGCGCTTGGTCAATCACAGTATCTCTCCTCAAGGGCGCACAAGACACGCCCCGCAATTAACCGATGATAAACACTATATTGCCGGTCTTGCCGGTAAAGTAGTCGATGACAATCCACAAGCCGTTACACAGGCTCTCGCCCATAATCAGCCCCAAGAAGAAGCGCACGCTCGCCGCGTAAAGCGCCGGTCCGCCAAAGCGCAGCACGATCCGCTTGATCCCCCAAGCAATGAAAATGCTGAACCATATCTTGTCCATCAGGTGATTGGCCGCTACCGCAAAACCCAGCGGATGCAACGGCCACCACAGCACGTGATGCCGCGCCCACATCAGCAAGAGCATGACTGCGCCGCCACCGGCGCAAAAAGCAAGTCCATCCCAAGCCACGCCCGCCGGCTCCAGCCCCCGCACCGCATAGTTGTACACGGTTGACGGCCCGCCCTTAAAAAACCACCCCACCAAATTGATCCCCCCGTGCCGGTGCGCCATGTGCAGCACCATCCAGCACGAGCCAACCGCGCCAATCAAAATAGCCAAGCACACCCCCCACATCACCACCCGCCGACTCGGCCGCGTCATGTCTTCGACCAGCTTCAACCCGTTGGCCAAGAGCGCCATCACAAAGATGCGGATGTCGGCACACCAGATATAGGCCAGCGACAAATTGAACACCCCGCTGGTGCCAATCGCATTGGCACCCAACCCGTATATCATCAGGTCCGGCGCGATCATAGGCGAGCGCACAGCCGCCAATCCCGCCTCGGCCACAATCCGGCTAATCCCAATAAAGATCAACAGCGCCAATCCAATAAACACCGCCGCCACCCATAATTGCACCCCCATCAGCCACAACCACCCCACCATCGTCGCCACGCCAGCCAGCAAGGCGCAAACCGCGCCGCGATACGGAATGATCTCGTCGCCATCGTCGATGTCGCGCGCGCCCCACAACGCTTTGCGAAACACCCGCTTCAGGTGTTCGCGCCCGACCCATAGGCCAGCTAGCACCAGCGCTAGTAACGCGCCGCCGCCTTGATAGGCCAGATAGGGCTGGGAGGCAATGCCATAGACGAACTTCTGCTTGGACGTCAGCCCCATCAACAATAGGACCTCAGACTCGGCCTGGACCAAAAGCTGGAAAATCCACAGGCCTGCCGAGATGCTCGTGTTGATCAAATAAGAAAAGCCCACCATCGCGAAGATGATCCGTAGTTGCAAGGGCTGGCCGAAGTAGGGCATCCACCACTGCAAGTTTACATTGGGCATAGACGGATAGTACTGGTGCAGTGCCTCCAGCGACCCCCACAGCACTGGAATGGCGCAGCCATACCACATGGCCCGGCTCTTAAAAAAGCGGTTGACCAAACCCCGACCCTCGCCCTGCACCATGGCCGCCCCCACCTGCGCCACCGGGTACGCCAGCCGCTCGCGGTCCATCCACTGCCGCCGCAAGATCACGGCCGCGGCAATCATCGTCGCGTAGAGCGCGATGAGAAACATGGCCCACCACAACAGCGGCTCGACCCAAGCCCCATAAGGGATTTCCCCGCCCTCGAAGAAAGCGCGGTTGTCCGCTCCGTCGTCAACCAAGATCGCGCTCTCGGGCAACAGCGGGCCGAGCTTTTCCTGCCACTGGTTTTGCGGCGTACCGTAATACGCAAAGGCCGCGAGAATGGGCAGTAACTGCTGGCTCATGCCCATAGTGCACAGGGCCGAGACCATCAAGAGCATGATGTACACCAAGACCAAGTCGGCGCGGCCAAGAGCCAGCGATCCGCCGTGCCAGACTAAAGCTGCGTTGAGCAGAACCGAGGCCACCAAAAAGGAGGCAAACCACAGGCCCGGCTTGAACAGGTCGATCTGCGGCTGGGGCAGGTAATACGCCAGATAGAGACCCAGTGCTACTACGGCCACCCCCAGCGCCCCAATCCCATTCCGCGCCACCACCTTGAACAGGACGTTGAGCAGACCAATGAGCACGAGGAACAGGAAGATTGCGCCTGGGGTATTGAAGTCCCACGCCATAAAGGTCGCGTGCATGGCCATGTTGGCGTATGGCGCGCCAATGGCGAGGAAGAAGCTGAGAAAGATACCCGTCCAAAAGCCGCGCCAAGTAATGCCAATCGCGGTCCCCGGGAGGGATTTGGGGGAAGAGGCAAAGTTGGAGGGAATGGACCGCCGCAAACTTCAATACTCCACGTGGATGTCGGCCAGCACGGGCGTTTCCGCGACCAAGGCGCGCACGCGGTGCAGATGCAGCTGCCCGGCCCGGCTCAGCGCAGACTCACCCCCCGCCAGCAAATCGCGCTGCTCCAGCGCGTCGGTCGACAAATCGAACAACATGGAGCCGCGCCAGCTATAATTGATGTACTTCCAATCATCGGCCACAATCGCATAGCCTTTGCGCGACCACTGCACGTGCTCGTCCGTATTGACCACCACGATCAGGCGGTCGGGATCTAGCGGACGCAGGAGCGAGCGGCCGTCCAGTCGCTCCTGCCACGCAGCGACCGTGGAATCGGCGGACAACCCGAGGAGGTCCAGCGCAGTCGGCACCAAGTCCGTTAATGCAACGCGCACCGGCGCGTTCTGACGCCACTGATCGAATCTATCCCCCAGTCGCTCCCGCTGCCGCTCGGGCACGACGGCAAAAAACGGGACGGCAATCGCCGTCTGGTAATACGAATCCGTGCGGTGAAGTTTGTGGACGCTGTCGAGGTCTTCGCCGTGGTCGGCTACAAAGAGCACGATCGTATTCGCCGCTAGGCCCTCTGCGGCGAGATGGTCGAACAGCCGTCCGAGTAGGTGATCCATATAGGCGACCGCATTATCGTAACTCGCGTCCGGCCACGGCTGCCAATCCGGCGGCGAGTACCCCGGATAATGCGTGCAATTGAATTGCAGAGCCACCACAAACGAGCCGCGTGCGGCAAAGCGATCGATAGTTGCAAGAGTCTCCGCCATCATCCGGCGGTCGTCCATGCCTTCGGAGTTGACGATCTCAGCGTCCGAGCGCTCGAGCGTAAACACGTGGTCCAGCGCGTCATCGACGAAAAAACCTTCGAGATTGTTCCAAGCGTAGCTCTGCGCCGAAATCAGCGCGGTCTGATAGCCAGCAGCGTGGGCGTAGTGCCACAGCAGCGGGAAGGTGTGCTGCTCCACGGGCGGGCGCGACGGAAAAAGCCCAGTCAGCATGGCCGGCAGCGCCACCTTGGTCGCCGTGGCATTCGACACGGCCTTTTCCATCTGCACCCAATCCGCTGGCCGCGCCTTGCGCAACGCCGCCAGCCGAGGTGTAGTTTGCCGCTCGTACCCATAGAGGTCCATGCGACTGAGCGCGACGCTTTCCCCAAGCACCACGATGAGGTTGGGCGCGCTGGCGTCCACAGGCGCGCCGCTGTAAATCGCCGCCGCTGCCGGCCGGCTCGCTTGCAACAAGCGCCCGTGCACCCCGCCGACGAGCGAGTGAACGGCAAAGTCAATGGCCAGCTTCGCGGCCGCTGCATCCGGCACCATGATGCTTGCGTGGCGATGTACTGCGCCAAAAGCCACCGCCCCGGCCAAGTACAGCGCGGCCAAAATGCGGCCCCAATACTGAGGCCGAAAAACGCTGCCGTGCGCTGGCTGGCGATCCGGACGCAGCTTGTAGCGCCACCACCCCACGACAAAAACCACCACCATCACCCAGACGACCGCGTCCCCCCAGTCAGCTGCGTTGAGGATATACCCCCAAGCCTCGCGTGGATGGCCAGCCGAATGCACGAGCGCGTAAGCCGTTGGCCAGCAGTAAAATACTGAGTGGAAATCAAGCCACACCATAGCCAGCGCCGCTGTCACCGCGCCGACGCTGATGACGAACACAGCTTGCCAGCGCGGGCGCAACCGGCAGCTTATCGCGAAAAGACCCTGCCACATCACCAGCGAAAACGCCACCGACAACCCCCACCACGCCCACTGCGTCAGGCGCAAATCGAGCGTCGGCCGTAGCCACAGATCGACACCCACCCCCAACAAGGTAATGGGGAGCAAGGGCATCATTTGCTTTCGCACGGCGGAGTCGTCCATTAGAACCTAGCAATGGCCGCTGCACTGCACTACCTACGCGCCTAAGACCCCCAAGCGCTCCAACTCCTGTTTGATCGCCTCGCGCCCCGCCGGTGGCACATTGATCCGAGGCGGGCGCACCGCACCGCCAGCCAGCCCCATCAACTCCATCGTCGTCTTGAGCATACCGGCGTCGTCAAAGCGCGAGCGCAATCGCTCCAAGGGGGCCAACTGCTCCTGTAACTCGATCATCTGAGGCCAATCCTGCTGTTGCGCAGCAGCGAAAAGCGCCAGCTCTAGCTGCGGAGCGAAGTTGACAAAACCAGCGGTAAAGCCCTCGATCCCAGCCTGAAAGCGGAAGTGCAACACGCCCGGGTCGTGGCGCTTGTTGCCGATCCAGACGAAGCGGTCGCCGAGCCGCTTGATGGCGCGGAATAGGTTGTGCGGCTCAACGCAGGGATCTTTAATCGCGGCGATCTGCGGCACCTCGGCCAGCCGCTCAAACAGTTCGGCCGACCAGCCCTGCGTATTGTAAGGCATCAGCGCCAGCCCCGACCGCGTCCCCAGCGCTTCGTAGTATTCATACACCCCTTCGGAATCTTCGGGCAATTGGTGGCGCGTGTAGGGCGCCATGGCCAGCGCCACGCGCAATCCCAACGCCTCGTAGCGCGGTGCCAAGTCCGCGGCCTCGCCCAAGTTGCCGGGCAAGGTCGGCACCACCAGCGCCCGCTCGCCCACCGTCGCCAGCGCCCGCTCGGCCAGTGTTAAACGCTCGGGCGGAGCCAATGCGTCATTTTCACCAGTTCCACCGGCCACCACAAAAACCCGCACCCCTCTGTCGGCGGCCCACGCTATATTGCGCGCAAACCCTTCCAAATCGAGTGCGTACAGGTCATCGCCCTGATAAATGGTCAGCGCATAGGCGTGGACGTCCTTTAGCCGGTCGCGCAAGGCATGGTCGATCATCGCGTTCTCCTGTGTCGTAGTGATTAATGCGCCACTGACCCGTCGGCGTGAAAACTGCCTTTAATCGCCCAGCGCTCGTACGGGTATTTCGCCAGCGCGTCTTCGACTATTTCAACCCCAATCCCCGGCCGATCTGTCAGCAGCCGATAGCCGCCCTCGACTTGTAGCTGCTCATCGACGATCTCGGTCATCGGCCCGTTGAGGGCATTGTGCTCGGTGTGCGTGTAGTTGGGAATGGCCGCGGCTAGCTGCGCGAAAGCCGCGTTGTTGATGGGGCTGCCCATCAGATGGGGGAACACCCCGACGAAAACCATCTCCGCCAGCGCGGCAATTTTCTTCACCTGCGTGAATCCGCCCGCTAAGGACAGGTCTGGCCGAATAAAGCTGACGATCTGGCGATCGATCAAATCCTTAAACTGGAAGGGGTTGTAGCACCGCTCGCCCGTGGCGATTGGGATGTTGATGTTCTGGGCGACGTACTCAAGGGCCTCAAAGCTCTGCGGTGGCAGCGGGTCCTCGTAGTACAGTATCTTAAAGGGCGTCAACTCCGTGGCCAGTGCAATCGCCTCCTCCGGCCGCAAGTTCCGGTGGATCTCCAACCCCAAATCCATCTCGTCCCCAAGCGCCTCCCGCGCCGCAGCCACCAATTCCACAGCCGTCGAGATATTGGCCGTGCTAGTGCGCTGCTCAAACCCGCTGACAAACGGCCCCATCCGAAACGACGTAAACCCCTGCTCCACTCTCGCCCGCGCACTCTCCCGCACCTCCTCGGGCGTCTGCCCACCGACGTTCTCGTACACTTTTACCTTGTCGCGGCACTTACCGCCCAACAACTGGTACACGGGCAAATTTACTGCCTTGCCGAATATGTCCCACAGCGCAATGTCGATCGCGCTCATCGCCGCGCTCATCGCCGCACCCATGAAGTGCGCCGACCGCGACACCACCTGATAGTGATGCTCAATGCGCAGCGGATCCTTACCCACGTAGTAATCACTCAACTCCCCCAGCGCCTCTTTCACCACCCCGTGATGCGCCCACAACCCAGCCTCCCCATTGCCGACGATTCCCTCGTCCGTATAGATCCGCACCAACAAAAACCTGCCCACCAAAAACGTCCGAATCTCTGTGATTTTCATTTTTTTCCTTTCTAGTACAAACTCATCAATCCTTCTGCGCCTTTAATCTTCTTCTTTTTAAAACTCGGACTAAGCCACCGCGCTCGCGACTCCCGCCCCGGATTGCGATACGCATACACCACGCACCACCGCGTGTCGCTGTCTTCCTTGCGCGGATTGACCCCATGCGCCGCATGCGTCCACATCAACACCACCGTCCCCTGCGGCACCGACAACTCCTCGATTGCGAGCGGTTGGCCGCTAACCGGATGCACCTTCCCCGCCATCCACCCCTGCGCCAACGCGGCATCCGACTCCGCGTTAATACCCGGATCCC
Organism: Candidatus Latescibacterota bacterium; assembly: GCA_965203175.1. GTDB lineage: Bacteria > Latescibacterota > UBA2968 > UBA8231 > UBA8231. The sequence goes on from OZ241867.1 coordinate 5,134,096, forward strand.
GATACAAATGGCTCCCCGGCACCACCTTCAATCCGCCGTCGTCGGCCGCAAAGCCATTGACGTAAAAAAATACCCGCACAAAACCCAGTGCCGGATCGTCGTCGGCGTACTCGTGGCTGTGCCAATTGCTCCCCGGATTGCCCCCTTCGCGGTTCAACGTCACGCAGTGGTCGTAGCGAATCTCTGGCCCCAGCACTCGACGCACTAAGTCCAGTAGTTGCGGATGCCCGATCAGGCTCTCCAAATAGGCGTCGAATTCAGCGGCAAAGCGCGAAGGGATATATTCCTCGTCATCGCGCGGCAGCGACTGGATGTGCGCCAGCGCCGCGGTCAACTGGGAACACGCCGCGTCGGTCAGGATGCCCGGCAGCGCGATGTGTCCGTCGTGGTCGAGGACAGCCCGTTCGTCAGCTCCGAACACAAAGGGGCGAAACAGCGCTTCCATACCTCAGAATCTCCAGTCGGTTATGCTTGCACTTCTTCAAAAAGAGAGGCACGCGCATGGAAATACGGCGGCTCAAAAAGCAACGCCTGCCGCCCGGTCAAGGCAACGCCGTCCGGCGGCTTAATGTGACCTTTGGACCACGACTGCTGCCCTGGGCTGTATTTGAACAGCAGCGAGCGCCGCTGATGCGCGGCCTGCCACGGTGCCGTGCCGTGCGTGAGTGCCTCGGTAAAAATCACCACCGACCCGGCCTTTGCCTCCGGCACTACTACGCACCCGGCCTCAACGTGGGCCTCGCGGATTTCCTGCGGACAGGGATAATTGACCTTGTGGCTACCCGGAATGCAGCAAAAACCGCCATGCACCGGCCCGGTATCGGCCAAGTTCCAGGAGACGACCGTCAGCCCGTTGTACATCTGTCCATTGCGAAAGTGGTAGTACTCCGGTGGGTCGTAGGGCGTGTTGCCTCCGTGCAACCCGAGCCGCTCGGCACCGGCCTCCAAATAAATCGCATAGTAGTGATCAAGCCGAAAGCCGTCGCCTAAGATCACCTTGAGCAACGGCATAATGCGCTCGTGGTCCAGCAAATCGACAAAGGGCTGGCCCCACGTCAAAAACCCGCCAGTGTGCAGCCGCCCTTCCGCCTGCTCCACATCCGCACCCATCTCTTGGGCGTCAATCAGCCGATTCAACTCGGCAACAGCTTCCGCATCCAACACGTCCTCGACGATCAGATAACCCTGGAGGTCAAACAGGTATCGCTCTACTTCAGTCATATATGAAGGCTCCTATTTGGGTGGACAGAATCGGGGGCTTTTTCTATGCTCTCCACTGGGAGGAATGTACCATGCTACTGACGACCGACGAAATGCGCTTCTTCAAGCACAACGGCTACCTCGTCAAACGAGGCGTCCTCGACCCCGCGCTCATGGAGCGCGCCCGCACCCGGCTGTGGGACGGCGCGCCGCCGGACCGCCGCCGCGACGACCCCGACACTTGGGTTGGCCCGTTCCGCGAAGACGAAGAAAACCCCGACGGTGCCAACCACCGCCGCGGCTTTCGCTGGAACTTCCGCGAGCCGGGCGGCGAGGAGTGGATGGTGCGCCTGCTCGCCACCGATCCCAAGGTGTGGGCCATGGCCGAACAAATGCTCGGCAAGGGCCAGCTCGTCCAACCCGAGCGCATTCGCGGCATCTACTGCACCCTGCCCTACGGCGATCACCCGCCCCAAGCCCTAGGGTGCCACACCGACGGCCACCCCTTCCACCTCGGCGTGGTCGGCTACATCGACGACGTGCCGCCCAACGGCGGCAGCTTTATGGTCTGGCCCGAAAGCCATCGCGCCTTCTACCCAACCTTCACTTCGCAGTACCTCCGCGACCAAGACGAAGACGCCTACGAAAAAGTGCGCACCGAATTCAACCGGCGCCCGCCCGTCGATACCCACGGCCAAGCCGGCGATATTGTCTTCTGGCACCACCGCCTCGGCCACATGGCTAGCCCGAACACCTCGCACCAACTGCGCCAAGCCGTGCTCTACGATTTTCTCAAGAAGGACATCGAACAAACCCAGCAGGAGCCGCCGCAAAAGGACATGTGGCGCGACTGGTCGGCCGAGATGCGCGCCATCGCCATCTAGCCGGCAAACGCATCCGAGGGCACGCCGCGCACGCCCGGATCGACCCGCACTAGCGAACCGGCCAAAGGCTGAGCCTGCCGCTCCTCGGCGTCGAAACCTCGGCTTGCCGAGGTGATGTAGAGCTGGTCCAGATTCACGCCGCCGAAGGCGCAAGACGTCACATTGGACATGGGTAGTTCCAAGTGGCGCAGCAACTCCCCCGATTGGGAATCATAGCACAAGACGCACCAGCCCCCGAATACAGCGATCCACAAGGCGTCTTTCTCGTCGATGGCCATGCCGTCTAACACCCCCGGCCCTCCGTACTCCACCACCACGCGCTCGTTGCTGATGTCCCCACTGTCGCGGCAGTAGTCGTATGCGCGCACATTGTTCAAGCCAGAGTCAATGAAATACATAGTCTGCTGATCGGCGCTCCAGACGATGCCGTTGGATATGCTAACCGGCTCGACCTTGCGGCTCACCGAGTGATCCACATCGAGACAGTAGAGCGCGCCTTGATCCCGTGCACCCCCAAACTCCATCGTCCCCGCCCACAGCCGGCCAGCCGGGTCGCACTTGCCGTCGTTGAAGCGATTGGCGGGGATCGCGCTCTCGGGGTCTTCGCCGAGGGGCACCATGCGCTCCGTCCGCAAGTCGATGTGGGCAAAGCCATTGTGCAGCGCCACGACGAGGCCGCCGCTCTTCCGCTTGACCACCGTGCCCACGGCTTGGCACGTGGGGATGGTGCGGTTGATTCCGCTCACAGGATCGTACACATAGACCTCGTGACCGAGAATATCAACCCAGTACAACAACTCGTCATCCGCATCCCAAACGGCCCCTTCGCCGATGAGCGCGTCCTTTTCCACGACTAGTTCGGGTGCTATCTTTTTCTTGTTCATCTCGAATTTCCTCCTTTGGGGGGCAACACTAGGTCGCCCGCCATTTTCTGTCAAACGCGCCGCTCGGGAGCACCACGCCATGACCACTTTCACCTATGAAGACTTCGACCGCCAACTCTGGGAACGAGAACTCGAAGATTTCGTCCCCGCCACGGTTTACGACATGCACACGCACATGTGGTCTGAAGACCACCGAGGCTCCCTCACGGGTGCGCCTACCGGCCTGCGCGAGGAGATCGACTATCAGGATCACCTCGACTGGGCGGCCAAACTCTACCCGGGCCGCGCCTTCCACATGCTGGTCTTGGGCACCCCAATGCCGGGCATGGACGCCGCCGGGCACAACGCCTGGATGGCAGCCCAGCTCGCCGCCGACCCCGAATCCGCAATCAACATGATGGTCACCCCGGACATGACGCCCGAATACGTAGCGGCCCAAGTTGATGAGTACGGTTTCCTCGGCCTCAAACCCTACCGCACCTTTGCCCCAGACCCGGTCGGCGCTCGCATCTGCGACTTCCTCCCGGAATCCCTCATCGAAGTCGCCCACCACAAGAAGCTGGCCATCACCATGCACCTCGCCAAACCCACCGGCCCAGCCGACCCAGAAAACCAGCGCGACTTAGCGCGCTACACCCGCGAATACCCCAACGCGCAGTGGATTTTAGCCCACTGCGCCCGCTCGTTCAATTCCTTTATGATGGAAGAGGCCGTCCACTTCCTGTGCGATCTGCCCAATATATGGTACGACACCTCAGCAGTGAACGACCTGTATGCGCACTATCTGCTGATGAAACACGAAGACCGCAAGCGGGTGATGTTCGGGTCGGACAACGTGGTCGCCGGCTGTGCACGCGGCAAATACATCACCTATGGCCGCGCTTGGCTGTTCTATCCTGGGGACGATTCCGGCACGCCGCACTGCGACTCGCGGGCCACGCTCGTCATCTACGAGCAACTGCGCCAAGAGCGGCAAGTGGCCGAGATGCTGCAACTAACGCCCGCGGAAATCGAAGATCACTTTGCGGGAAATGCCCAGCGGTTCTTGGCGATGATGCGCGGCGGGAGCTAGGGTGTCACGACCCCTAAACGCCAAGGAATTCGCCGACGAAATCCAAGCCTTTGCGGATTTTGGCAAAGAGACGAACATCCTCGACTTTCCCGATCCGGCCGTTTCCATTCCGGTGTACGTCAACGAGTTCTGGACCGCCAAGCAGCGCGCCGCTCACTCGCTCCACGAGGTCTCCTATCGCGCCTGTTTCAAGCCGCAATTGCCGAGGTTTTTCATTAGCCGCCTGACGCAACCCGGCGACGCAGTGTACGACCCGTTCATGGGGCGCGGCACCACCGTCCTCGAAGCAGCGCTGTTGGGCCGCCGCCCCATCGGCTGCGACATAAATCCTCTCAGCGAGCGCCTAGTCCGCCCTCGCCTAGATCCACCCACATGGAACGAGGTAGAAACGCGCTTGACGGCTCTGGACCTCGATAAATTGAGCGAGGTCTGGGACGATCTCCTCGTCTTTTATCACCCTAGTACTCTCCGCCAAATCGTCAACCTGCGCTCTTACCTCCTCACACGCCTCCAAGAAGGGCCACTCGACCGTGTCGATGCGTGGATTCAGATGGTAGCGACCAACCGCCTGACCGGGCACTCGCCGGGATTTTTCTCCGTATATACGCTGCCGCCTAATCAGGCGGTGTCCATCGAGTCGCAAAAACGCATCAACCAAAAACGCGCTCAAGTACCACCTGAACGCGACATAAAGGCCATCATCCTCCGCAAGACGAAATCCTTACTGAGCAAGCTGCAAGCATGCGACTTAAAAACGCTGACGGCGAATACCCCCCTGCTCATAACCGGCTCGTCCGACAATACCTCCGCCATCGCCAGTGAATCCATCCAACTCGCCGTTACCTCGCCGCCTTTTTTGGACATCGTCAACTACCAAGCAGACAACTGGCTGCGCTGCTGGTTTAACGGCATTGACGCCAAGGAGGTGGCTATATGGCAATTAAAAAAACCAGCGGACTGGCAAGCAGCAATGACCCGCACCTTCCGAGAGTTGCACCGGGTCCTCGCAAGCGGGGGCTTTGTTGCCTTTGAGGTGGGCGAGGTCCGCAATGGCAAAATCCTACTGGAAACCCTCGTCGTGCCCGCGGCTATGGAGGCTGGCCTCAAGCCGCTGATGGTCTTGGTCAACGATCAGATGTTCACCAAGACCGCAAACTGCTGGGGCGTGGACAACCGAACAAAAGGCACCAACACCAATCGGATCGTCCTGATCGGCAAGCCGTAGAGGGATTGCCCCTAGCCCCCCATCCACCCGCGGAAATCAAAGGCTTGTCCCTGCGAATAACAGGGATCACTTTGCCGGGAATGCCCAGCGGTTCTTGGCGATGATACGCGTACAGGGCGCCTAGTCCCACACTCAGACAATTGAGCGCATTGACACTGTTCAATCGCCCCTCGTGCTTTAGTCCTATAGTGAACAACCGTGCAGTCTTCGAGGGGAAATGTAATGTCACCGACCCTTAAAAGAGTCGGCTTTACCCTCAGCCGCTCTACCGCCGCCACTCGGCTTGTTGCGAGGGCTGGAGTATTCAGGACCTATTACGACCGCACCAGCGGCTTGGCACCAAGAGCGTGGCCCTCTTGGCTGGCCCGCTCGGATACGCGGCCACAGCACAACCTATTCGTGCGTATCCTACCACGCTTGGACTCGCTGGCGTCAAGGTCTTGCCACCAAACGAAGACGAAGACGGCCCCGAAGGGGTCGCAAGCATGGGGTCTGAAGGTGGTGTGCTCACCTGCAGGTAATTTCAGGATTGAGCTGCACCGCGTCCAATTAATTAAGCCTATAGAGTTAGAGGAAAAATCTATGGTAGGGTTCAACCGGCTCAGGGGCCGCCAACGCCTCGTGCATGGCCTGCCCATCCCCGGTTGAATCGCTAGCCCGCTGCCGACTAAAGATCGGCAGTCTCACGCGAGGTTTTTATGAAATCTGTAGCAAATGTCTTACTGGCTCTGTGCCTGTTGCATCCGGCCCTGAGCTTGGGCGACGAACGCTCTGACCTTCAGCAGATACAAGATGTAGTACAGTGCTTCTACGAGGCGTGGAACCAGCAGGACTTCGTCGTCGCCGAAGGCCTGATCGGCGAGAGCGTCGTCGAGCTCGACATGCGCAGTCGCCAAGAGCCGCAGACCTGGCTTTTGCGCAAGGTGCAGTCCCGCGAGGAGTTCCTCGACGGAATCGTCGTCGAGTGGACCGGCGGCGACGCTTGGGACTACGACCCGGAAATCCACCAGTACATCAAGAAGGCCGAGTTTTTCGACATCCTCCTGTGGGGCGACCGGGCGATGGCCATCACGCAGGAGCACTTGGTGGGAGTGTCCGGCCCCGTCGGCGACGAGCAGTACAACGCCTGGTTGCTCGACCGAGCGGACGACGGCTGGAAGATCGCCGGCGTCCTTCACCAAGTACCTGCCGAGGAATACAAGACGGTCTCGGTCGAGCCACGCGGCGAGCAGCTTCGCGTCCGCATCTTCGTCGATGGCGGCGACGAACTATTCGCAGACAGCGAAGGCCTGTGGGTCGAGCACAGCTACGGTGCCCTGCCCGGGCGGCACGAGGACGGCGACGGCTTTTCGCCCGTCGAGGTCAATGGGGTGCGCTGGCAACCCATCTGGCAGGGCGACAAGACCCGCAAGGTGTATTTTGCCGACAGGGTCGCATGGCCTTCCGACGCGCAGTACCACCTAGTCAAACACGAAGCGCGCGACGTCGCGCAGTTGGAAAGGGAGCCTCAAGCGCCCGGCGACACCCTCAGCATCGTCTTCGCCGACCAAGACAGCGGTGCCGACTGGTACGACGTGGAGGTGCGTTGGGGAGACGAGGCAGCCGACCCGGGCGCAGGGCTGCCCGAGCCAAACCCGCCGAGCCGCGAGGACTTACTCCTTGAAGTCCTATTCGACGGCGAGATCCGCGACACCAGCCCGCATCAGCGCCCGCTCAAAAACGTCAAAGTAGTGTTCGCCGAGGACCGCACCGGCGACAAAAACGGTGCCGGTTATTTCGACGGCAAGGCCGTCGTCGATATCGAAGGCTTTTTGCTCGATGGCCCCTTCAGCGTCTCAATTTGGGCCAAGTACGACGAGATCGAAACGCGCCCTTACTGGTGGAACAATTGCATCTGGGCGCAGGACGACGGCGGCGGGGTGCGCGTGTTCCAACTCAGTACCCGAGGACGGCGAGTCACTTGGCACCGGATGCGCGACGACGACCTCCACGCCAAGCTCCTTTTGCGCCAAGGGCACTGGTACCATTTCGCAGCCGTCTTCGACGGAGATTACCACCGGCTCTTCGTCAATGGCGTGTTGCAGGAGCAGAAGCAAAGCGCGGTCAAAACCTCGCCCGATCAGCCCATCTACATTGGTGCGAAAAACCTCGACGAGACGGACTTCTTCTTCACCGGAACTTTAGACGACGCGCGGCTCTACGGCCGCGTGCTGACAACCGCGGAAATCAGTGCCCTGTACCAGGGCTTAGCCGAATGAACTTTACAGCGAGAAAGACCCACCTCATGCACAGGATGCAATCGTTAGTCTGCGTGTTATTGATCCTTATCGCCGCCGCAGTTCAGGGTAGAGAATGGCCCTATTACGCGGCCGACGCCCAGAGCAGCAAATACGCGCCCCTGTCGCAAATTGACGGCGACAACTTCGCCCGTTTGCAGGAGGTTTGGCGCTACGCGCCCTCGGATAGTGCAATCGCTGCGACCGAGGATATCTGGACCCGGTCGAACAAGGGCACTCCGCTGGTCATCGACGGCGTGCTCTACTACGGGTCGCCGTTCAACGTCCTCTGCGCTATCGACCCGACAAGCGGCGAGGAGCTATGGACCTTCGATCCGCAGTCGTGGAAGGATCGGGGCGATTTCTGGGGCTTTGCGCGCGGCATCGCCTACTGGCAAAGCGGCGACAAGAAGCGCATCTTCTACGGCACCGCTTCCGACCGCCTCTACTCAATCGACATCGAGACTGGCCAGCCCGACCCAGAGTTCGGCGCCGGCGGCTTCGTCGATCTAGGCAAGGGGCTGCGCCGCCGCATCGACCGCAGCCGCTACTGCATTACCTCACCACCGATCATCTGCCGCGACGTGGTAGTAGTGGGTTCCGGCATCACCGACTGGCACGACCGGCCTCCTGCCAAATATTCCACCCCTGGCGACGTGCGCGGCTTCGACGCCCATACCGGCGAACAGGTTTGGACCTTCCAGACAGTGCCACAGGAGGGCGAGTACGGCAACGACACTTGGGAAAACGACGCCTATCAGACTTATGGCCAAGCCAATGTGTGGTCCGCAATGAGCGCCGACGACGAGCTGGGCTACGTGTACCTGCCCGTCAGCAGCACCACCCACAACCACTACGGCGGCGAGCGCCCCGGTGCCAATCTCTTCAGCCAAACGCTGGTCTGCCTCAAGGCGGCAACCGGCGAGCGCGTCTGGCACTACCAGTTCATCCACCACGGCCTGTGGAACTACGACCCGCCAGCACCGCCGGTACTAGCCGATGTAGAAGTACAAGGCAAAGCGATCAAGGCCCTAGCTTTGGTGAGCAAACAGGCCTTTTGCTACGTATTAGACCGCACGACCGGCGAGCCAGTCTGGCCGATCGACGAGCGCAAGGTTCCCCAGTCGAAAACCCCAGGCGAGCAGAGCTGGCCGACCCAACCCTTTCCCAGCAAGCCCGCGCCCTACGACCGCCAGGGTCTACAGGAAGACGACCTGATCGACTTTACGCCCGAGCTACGGGAAAAGGCGCTGGCGATCCTGCAAAAATACGATCACGGCCCGCTATTTACCCCGCCCAGCGAAAAGGGCACGCTGGTATTACCCGGGGGCTTGGGCGGCTCGGACTGGAGCGGAGCGGCGCTGGTGCCGAAAAAGAACGTGCTCTACGTGCCTTCGCGCACTCGTCCCGACATCGTGCGGCTGGAAAAGGTGGAGGGCCTGCGCACCTTTTCGGACTATGCCTTCTTCAAGGACGACTCCGAATACGTCGATGGCCTACCGCTGACTAAGCCCCCCTACGGCCGGATCACCGCCATCGACTTGGACACTGGCGAGCACGTCTGGATGAGTCCGGTGGGCAAAGGACCAATCAACCACAAGGCCCTGCGCGACCTCGACCTGCCCGCTATGGGCTGGTTCCACTACAACTACGTACTCGCCACCGAGACCGTGCTAGTGGTGGTCTCGCAACGGCCCGGATGGTGGGGAGATGTCAGCGGCGACGCCTTTGTCGAGAATGGGCCTTACCTGCGCGCCTTCGACCTAGATACGGGCGCAGTGCTGGCCGAGATGGAATTCCCCGGCCAGCCCAACGGCAGTCCCATCAGTTATATGACTGACGGGCGTCAGTATATCGTATTCCCAATCAACAGCGACGATTGGGTGCCGCAGCTTTTGGCGCTGGCGTTGCCGGAGTGAAGGCTGCTCTAGCTACCTCACTCTGCCGTAGCACAGGACACGGCAAAAAGGTCGTCGTTTTAGTTTGACCCAAGTTCCAATGCTGCGTACTGTTGAATAGCCATTTACATTCCTAGTCCACTTTTCAATAGAAAGGATGGAAGCCAATGGGTAAGTACATGTTTCGCTCGACGTACACGCAAGCTGGGCTTGCTGGTCTGCTGAAAGAAGGCGGCACGCGGCGACGGGAGGCATTAACTCAGACCATTGAGGGAATGGGTGGCAGTGTGGAAGCGCTTTACTACGCCTTCGGAGAACCGGATCTCTACATAATTGCCGATCTTCCCGACGACGCTACGGCCGCAGCCGTGTCCATGGTCATCGGCAACGCCGGCGCGCTCGACATTAGCGTTACCGTACTGGTCACGCCGGAAACCATAGACGAGGCCATCGGCAAAAGCGTGCCCTACCGGCCCCCGGGAGCTTGATACGCCGATCACTCCGGCTCGTGCCGTGTGATGTGAAGGCTCCGCCGAGTGTTGCTCGACGGAGCTTTTTATTGCATGATTACCGCGATCGCTAGCATAAGACGAAATGGGATATTTTACCCTGATTTGAATTATACCCCCTCAGCTAATCACAACTCACCCTCTGCCTTCATATCATCCCTTGTTAGTCTGCACATTATTGATCTTTGCCGCCGTTGCGGCCCAGGGCGAGGAATGGCCCTATTACGCGGCCGACGCCAAGAGCAGCAAATACGCGCCGCTGTCGCAGATTGACGGCGACAACTTCGCCCAGTTGCAGGAGGTTTGGCGCTACACGGCCCCCGACAAGGAAATCGCCGAGCGTCATTATATGTGGACCGGTACCAACAAGGGCACCCCCCTAATGGTCGATGGCGTGCTCTACTACGGATCGCCTTTCAACATCCTCAGCGCCGTCGATCCGACCAGCGGCGAGGAGCTGTGGACCTTTGATCCGCAGGTATGGGAAAACTACGAAGGTTTCACGGGTATTCTGCGCGGCATCGCCTACTGGCAAAGCGGCGACAAGAAGCGCATCTTCTACGCCACCTCCACCGACCGTCTCTACTCAATCGACGTCGAGACTGGCCAGCCCGACCCAGAATTCGGCGCGGGCGGCTTCGCCGATCTAGGCAAGGGACTGCGCCGCGACGTCGACCGTAAGCGCTACTGCGTCACCTCGGCACCAATCGTCTGTCGCAATGTAGTGGTAGTGGGTTCCGCCATCGTCGATTGGCACGGCCAGTCTCCCCCCAAGTACTCCACCCCCGGCGACGTGCGCGGCTTTGACGCCCACACCGGTGAACAGGTGTGGGTCTTCCAGACAGTGCCACAGGAGGGCGAGCGCGGCAACGACACTTGGGAAAACGACGCGTGGCAGACCTTTGGCCAAGCCAATGTGTGGGCCGCGATGAGCGCCGATGACGAGCTCGGCTACGTGTACCTGCCCGTCAGCAGCACCACCCACAACCACTACGGCGGCGAGCGCCCCGGTGCCAACCTCTTCAGCCAGACGCTGGTCTGCCTAAAGGCGGCAACCGGAGAGCGCGTCTGGCACTACCAACTCATTCACCATGGCCTGTGGAACTACGATCCGCCGGCACCGCCGGTCTTGGCGGATATAAAAATACAAGGCAAAGCGATCAAAGCCTTGGCCCTAGTGAGTAAACAGGCCTTTTGCTATGTGCTCGACCGCACGACGGGCGAGCCGGTCTGGCCGATCAACGAGCGCGAGGTGCCCCAATCTAATGTCCCGGGCGAGCAAAGCTGGCCGACCCAGCCCTTCCCCAGCAAGCCCGCGCCCTACGACCGCCAGGGTCTACAGGAAGAAGACCTGATCGACTTCACGCCCGAGCTGAGAAAAAGGGCGCTGGCGATTCTCGAAAAATACGATCACGGCCCGCTATTTACTCCGCCCAGCGAAAAGGGCACGCTGGTATTGCCTGGGGGTTTGGGCGGCGCGGATTGGAGCGGCGCGGCCCTGCTACCAAAAAAGAACGTGCTCTACATACCTTCGCGCACCGACGCCGATATCGTGTGGCTGGAAAAGGTGAGGAACCCGCGCGCCTTTTCGGCCTACGCATCCTTCAAGGGAAGTTCCGAATACGTCAATGGCCTACCACTGACTAAGCCCCCCTACGGCCGAATTACCGCCATCGACTTGGACACCGGCGAGCACGTTTGGATGAGTCCAGTAGGCCAAGGGCCTGTCAACCACAGGGCCCTGCGCGACCTCGACCTACCCGCTATGGGCTGGTTCCACTACAACTTTATACTCGCCACCGAGACTGTGCTAGTGGTGGTCTCGCAGCAGCCCGATTGGTGGGGCGACCTCGGCGACTTTAACTTCGTCGAGCAATCCCCCTATCTGCGCGCCTTCGACCTAGATACGGGCGCAGTGCTGGCCGAGATGGAATTCCCCGGCCAGCCCAACGGCAGTCCCATTAGCTATATGGCCGACGGGCGTCAGTATATTGTATTTCCAATCAATGACAACCGCGGGGTGCCGCAGCTAGTGGCGCTGGCGTTGCCGGAGTGAAGCCGGCTTGTAGTGTTGGCCTGTTAATAGAAATGATGTGTGAGCTTGGTTCCTAAAGGGGCACGGTCAGCTTGCTTATGCTCTGATACTAAGTCGGCCCTGCCGCTGTGAACGAGGCTCGCGGATGACGATTTCCACGTTACGTCCAAGCGCCGTCAACAGACGGAGAAGGCGCTCCACAGAGTACTCTCGAAAACTTCCCCGCAGAAGACGCGAAACATCAGGTTGGGACAATCCAAGCAACTTCGCCGCTTCGGCCTGCTTGAGTCCGCGCTGGCGAATGATCTTGTCAATGCGGGTGACGAGTTCTGCTTTTAACAAGTGAGTCTCGGCGTCAGGATGTCCCAGGTCCGCGAATACGTTTCCGCTGCCGTGTTCGATTTTCATTTTTTTCGTCTTCATTGATCTATCCCTCGCCATAGGTGTTCGCATAGTGCTGCTCTGCTGCCTTCAGCCTGTGCTTGACCAGATCAATCTCCTGCTTCGGTGTCGCAATACCTCGCTTGGCCTTCTTCTGGAAGGCATGTAGGACATAGACGGCTGCCTTAAAACGGACTGTGTACACCGTCCGATAGGTGTCACCATCTTGGCGTGAGATTACCTCCAACACATTGGCACCCAATCCTTTAAGCGGTTTGGTGGTGCGATGTTTGAGTCCAACTTGGGCCTGATACAAAGCAAAGCCGACTTGATCCTGTACGGCGTCTGGAAACTTCTTCAGGTCTTCTCTACTTGAGCCAACCCATTCAACAGGCTTCAGTATCTCTATGGCCATATCTAATTATGGTGGTTTCACCATAATCACACAAGCCCCATGTTGACGGCAAGGGCCTCAAAGATCCTCGACCTTTTCTACAAATCTTTCGATCGCCTTACCTCCGACAAACTCATCCTTTATATCAAAGGCATTACCCAACAACTCGGTATAATGATCAATAACACTGCTATCCCGATTGACAATGTATAGCTCCTTCCTACAGCCGCGTACTCCGTCATGGAGGAACAGGCGAACAGCCAAGTCGGTCATCGGGAGTGAATATCCAATAATGAAGAGCCTAGTTGCCGTGCATAGAGACGACAAGGCTTGAGTCCAAATACGCTTCAATGACTCGTGCTGGAAAAACCCGACTTTTTCTGTCGTCGGCGGAACGATTAGAGGCACCTTGTCTCTTACCGCCTGCTTTGAGCCACTTTCCCTTGAAGAATTGGCAACCCATCCTTCAAGAGTGCTGTAGTAAATCACCTCCCCGGTGGATTCAGAAGTACCTGAATAGTACCAGTTAGTTGATCCGTGTAGCTTGAACAGTGTAAAAGAGTCCACAGGCCTCATCGGGCTTGCGACAGCCACGTTCACTCCGCCCCTTTTAGTAGAGAGTTCGAGTCTCACAGGGTAGATATGTTCAGCCTTGATCTTGTCAATACTATTAACTGCGACTCGTTCTACCAGAGTGTCATAGTTGAGGCTAATGACCTCAGCCTGATTTTTGTGCCAATGCTGCGTCAGTGTAAGTAACCAGCTTGGGCATTCGTCCAGGACTGCTAATTGCTCCTTCTCATCAAGAACCTTCTTGATCTCTTCCGTAATATCCAGTGCCAATGCTCGATTCCTCAAGTTTTCTGATTCACGGAGCCACGGATGAGGTTGGCTAAGGTAAGAAAGCCAGATTTCTATATTGTCGCCGATAGTCGAAAGAGACTCTGGCAGATCGGAAAGTCTCCCCCGGATCTGGCTACTGAGTTCTTGGAGCAGAGGCATATCATCTGACACGGCCTTTGAAAACCCAGCTCCTAGCAAAAACACGTCACCCATCGCGAGACTTCCTTCTCTTGCTTCGAGGGGATCATTTTTCCGCCCCAGCATCGAGCGCACGCACCGCGGCAATGGCCTCGGCAATCCACCTGAGATTGCGCCGGGAAATCATGCCGTAATTGTAATAAGAGAATCGGCGCGCGCCCGCTTCGTAAATCGCAGTAATGATCTCGCGCATTTGTTCGGCGCTGTCTATGGGCTTGTGGCCATTCAAACCGCAGATCAGCATGGACGGATCGTCCATGCCGGCTAGGGTCTCCTGCGCCCTTTGGCTGGCCTCCTCCGGCGAGTCGCTGTAGCACAAGACATTGACCCAATCGACGATCTTTTCGATGGGTTTGCGGTCGATGCCGTTGTTGTAATAGTTGCCCATGTACAAAAAAGAAACGGGCATTTTCACGGCCTCTTTCACCTCCGCGGCCAGCGACGTCACAGTATCCGCGCGCATCTTTACGTATTCGTGCACCAAAGGCTCGTCAGCGACGAATTCTTCCACGCTGCACTCCGGCGGCCCCTCCTCGAAAATGTCCAAGAGCCACTTTTCCACCTTGCTCTTCAACTCCCCCACATCCAAACCCCTGTCCTCAGCCCGCTGCGTACACCCATCGCAAAAGCACAGCGACATCAACAGCGATCCCACCGCCCCGAGTTCGACTCCCACCTTGGCATGGTTGCGGAACATGCCAAAGCTCATGTAGTGGAGGGACTCGTACTCGATCATCTGCACACCGCAATTGGTGGCCAAATCCAAGCTTAAGCCTAGTACGTACTCCCGCACCTCGGGATTGGCCGGGCACAGACAACCCGGATAGCGATCCCCGAACACACCGAGCAGAGCGCAGTCTGGCCGCTGCCTAGCCATGTAGTGGTTGTGCAGGGGCACAGTCCACGAAATCAGTTCCAAACCGCGTGCGTGGCAGGCCTCGGCGATGATCCGCACTGGATCTTGTTCCTTGGCCATAGGATGCACGTTCGGCTTGATCTTGGTGCCCTGGTACAGCTCGCTCTGGGGTTGGAAATAGATGGAGTCCTCGTACCCGGAAAAGAGCTTTTTGCCGGGCATGTGGGTGCGTAGCTCATCGTAGGTGTGATAGACCGTGGACAGGCTGATCGCATCCAGCCCGACCTCTTCTTTGAGGAAGCCGATGACGCGATCCACCCCCTCGTCGATCACATCCCAGGGATAGGTCCACATAGTCGTATGGATCATGGGAATAGCTCCTTTTTCGTCAAATGGCGAGTAGTGTCAATCCCCTCAGTGTCCAGCGGACTGTTCCGCCTGCCACACCCGCCAATAACCCCGCAGACGTCGGGTAAAATCTCGCGGCCGTTCCAAGTAGATGCGCTCGGCCAGCAAACACGCCTCGGCCTGCTTCCGGGCACGCACCTCGCCAATCCGACTTTCCAACGCCTGCAGTGTGGCCGTGGCTCCAGCCCTCGGAAACTCGGCCAGAACCGTAGTGCGCAATACCGCTAGGTCGTGATCCTGGCCCAGCAACTCCCCTAGCTGGTCCAGTTCCTCGACCAAAGCCTGCATAACCGACGGCCAGATATTCTCCAGTATCTGGGCGTGGTACCACAGGTACTTGGCCTGCTTGCGCCAGTCGTGGAATGCCTCGTCGCTGGGCAGCGCGTAGGCTGCGGCAAAGTCGCGTCGGCCCCGTGCGTATATTCGCTGCAACCCCACCCGGATCCCTCCCCAGCCCTGGCGTTGCAGATTCCAATTCTCCAGGCGCTCCCTGGCCTGCGTGAGATTGGCGACCACCTCCTGAACGGCCCGATCGCTGCTAGCCACTTGGCCATAGACCTGGTCGCGGCGCTCCACCAGCCATACCCGCACCCGGGCGAATCGGCTCTTCGGCACGTCTTTGCCCAGCGATTCCACCAAGCGATCCACGGTCTCGATCAAAACCGTGGCATCGCGCAGCTCCGAAAGCCGCTGTCCGGCATCCCGATAGCACTGGTTTTCCAAGGCGTACACCTCGTCTCCCAGTTCGCGGCGGACCAGACGCACCAAGGCCCGCAGGCGCTTGGTGGCCTTGCGGGCCTCGTGGATGTGCTTGTCTCGTTTCTCTTCCTGGCACGCGAGGTGTTCAAGGGCCTTGTCAAGCTGTTCGGCAGCCATCCGCCGCACCCCTTCGGGCGCGCTTTCTCCCCGTTTCAGGCGATATTCCATGTCTTGTTTTTTTGTGCTTCCCACTGCGAGGTTGCGCAGCGTTCGTCAGCCCCTCGGCAGCGGCAACTCCACCTTCGCATTTCCCTCGACCTGCGACTGTAGCGCAGCTACCATGATCTCCAACACGTACCGGCCGCGCACAGCCGGCGACGAACTGCGCGCCTCGCCCTGTATCGCCTGCGCCAACTCCTGCACAGCCGGGATCAAGTTCGCGCCAAACGGACTGGCATACCCACGGCCCGGCGGCGGCGGCACCGCCTCGGGCGTCCCCTCAGAGGTGTCGGTCTTCCAAGCCATGCACTGCTGATCGGTCAGCCAGAAGCGACCGTCTGTGCCCTGTAAGTCCAACTCGAACATCTGCGGCGTCCGCTTGGCGCAATTGATCAGCCCGCGCACCCCATTGGCAAACTCCACGATGATCGTCGATCCGGGATCGAATTGCGGATCCCTGCCACCCCGACCGTCGTACACCGGGCCGTAGTCTTCAAACCCGCGCTCGTGCGCAGCGATTACCCACACCGGCTCGGCGTCCGCAAAAAAGCACACCGCATCAACCAAGTGCGTCCCATTGCGGAAGAGCATGGCGCGATGACCGCCGAGATGCGCCACAATCCTCGTCAAGCTGCCGATCTCGCCGCTGCGGATGGCCGTGCGCACGGCCTGATAGGAGGGCAGCCAACTGCGCGTGTGATCGACCGACAACACCGCGTTGTGGCGAGTGAGCGCATCGATGATGCGGTCGGCGTCCTCCGCAGTGGTCGCCAGCGGCTTCTCGCAGAAAATGCCGCGCACACCCGCGTCCACCGCATCGCAGACCGGGTCGGCGTGGAGGTGATCCGGGGTGGCCACGCTCACCACGTCGAGGCGTTCCTGCGCCAACATCTCGCGGTAATCCGAGTATTCGGCGACCGATCCTCGTTCGATCTCAGCCCGTTCGTAAAAACGCGTCAACACCTCCGGGTTTATATCGCAGACCGCCACGAATTCGTACTCCGGGGCGCGGGCGTACGCGTATCCATGCCCCCCACCCACGCCAGCACCAATAACAGCCGCACGCAACTTGCCTTCAGCCATTTTTCGTTCCTTTCTCAAGTGTTCATGCGCTCGCGCACAAAAGCCGCTGACGCCGCCACCTGCTCCTCTTCGAGACTGTGCAATATCAACGACCCGTCAAAGCCTATCTGCCGCAAGCACGCCAAGTAGTGATCGTAGTCGAGCAACCCCGTACCCGCAGCTTGATGCCCGACGTCGCCGTCCTGTTCCAAGTCCTTGGCGTGAGCCAGCCGAATCGAATCCCCGAGCAAGTCGAACGCCTCGTCTAAGACTTCGCGCATCCTCGGCAACTGGCCAGCGTGGAACAGATTGGCCCCATCGACAACCACCTGCAAATGCTCGGATCGCACCTCGTCGAGCAAGCGCCGCGCCTTCTGCGCCGAATCCACTACATTGTTGACCTCCGGCTCGAATACAAGAGTCGCACTTTGTGCTTCGGCGATTTCCACGGCTTCTCCCATAGCCTCAACCATCTCAGCCCATGCGGCCGGCGTGCTGTTGTCGGGATGGCCACCCCATAGCCAGTCGGGGTTGCGTGTGCCCGTGCAGGAAGTGATCAACTCAGTGCCCAACTTGCCGCTTGCAGAGGTCAGCGCAGCGAGCCACTGCATCCCAGCGCGGCGCTTTTCCGAGTCGGGGTCGATGATGTTGAAGGTCCCCGACAGCGCTGCGATCTCAATGCCGCGCGTTGCGTGTGCAGAGAGAATCCTCTCGCAATCTGCATCCGTCAGCACCGCCGGATCAATGTCCGCAGCCGTCAAATCGAGCTGCACAGCCTCCAAGCCAGCGGCCTGCACCCCGTCGAGGCTCTCCTCCAACGTCGGCCGCTCAAAAACCTTGTGGAAAATCCCTAGCTTCATTTTACGTCCCTCTCTCGTATTACCCTCACTTTGCCTCTCCCCAGCTTCGACCAACCCCCGCTTCGACGCGGATCGGCACGCGAAACGACCGCCCCTTTGCGTCTTCCACGGGAGCTTCCATGATCGATGTGATGAAATCGACGTATTCGCCAGCCTTGTCCCGAGGCGCTTCGAGGATCAGTTCGTCATGGACCTGCACGAGCATTCTCGTCTCTGACGGGAGCATGTTGTCTAAGGCGATCATCTTGTTGCGGCAGATGTCCGCAGCAGTGCCCTGAATCATCGAATTGAAAGCGGTTCGGACGTTGCCTTCGGGGAATCGCCGCCGCCGGCCGAACATGTTGACGATATGTCCATGCCGGCGCGTATAAGCAAGCACATCCTCGCGGATCTGCCGCACGTTTTTATAGGTCGTGAAGTAAGCCTCAATGAACGCTTTTGCTTCTGTGAGCGAAAGCCCGGTCGCAGACGACAACGCCTTCGCGCCCATTCCGTAGATCAGTCCAAAGTTGAGCGCCTTTGCCTGATCCCGTTCCTCGGCAGTCACCTCTCCAATCGGTTTGTCGAAGATGTCAGCAATCGTCTTTTTATGCAGATCGACGTCTTGTTCGAACGCCTCCATCATCTTGGGATCCTGCGCGTAATGAGCGGCGCAGCGCAATTCGACCTGCGAAAAATCCACGTCGATCAGGACGTGGTCCTCCTCGGCGACAAAAGCAGAGCGGATAGTCGCGCCTCGGGGGATTGCTTGCAAGTTCGGGTCGTTGGAGGAAAGGCGTCCGGTGATCGTCCCCGTCTGATTGAAGTTGCAGTGGATGCGACCCGTTTCCGGCAAGACGAGTTGCGGAAGTTTATCGACGTAGTTCACCAGCAGGGTCGTTAGTTCGCGGTGTTCGAGAATGAGCGGAACGACGGGGTGGCGGTGGCGCAGGGATTCGAGTGCCCATTGGTTGACCGACTGCCGACCACTGCGCGTTTGGCGATCTGACGGCAGCGCTAGGTCGCCGAACAACACTTTGCCGAGTTCGACGGTTGAATTGACGTGAAACCGCCTGCCGGCATGCGCCCATATTCCCTCTTCCAGTTCTCGGATGCGCAGTCGGTATTCGTCCCCGACGCGCTTGAGATGATCGATGTCGAGGCAAATGCCCGTCTGTTCCATCTTCCGCAGGATGCGCATCGTCGGCAGTTCGTACTCGTAGTACAGATGGGCGAGCGTCGGCAGCTCGTCAATTTCCGCTTTGAACAATTCGTACAGTCGGAACGTATAGTCCGCGTCAGCGCAGGCGTACTCGGCGAGGTCGGGATTTTTGCCGAACAGCGTCAGTTGACTGAGGTCGCTGAAATCGACGGCTTCCTCGTCGAGCAGGTCCCGCGCGAGCCGTTTGAGCGACTTCGAGCGGTTTTCGTCGAGCAAATGGGCCGCGAGGAGCGTATCGAAAATCTCCGCGCCTTCAAGGTCGATGTCGTGCCGTTCGAGAATAGTCAAATCGAACTTCGCGTGGTGGAATGCGAGCCGCTTTTGCCGCAGCATCTGCTGCAACTTCGGCGCGTTGATTGCCTCTGCGGGCAGCCAGAACGCGCGGCGCGGCTCGCCGCAGAACGAAATCCCGGAGAGGCGTGCGCGCATCTTGTTCAGCGAATCGCCCTCTGTATCGACGGCAAGCGTGGAGTACGGCGCGATTTGCGACAGGTCGCTTAGAACGCGGTAGTCCTTCTCCGCCATGAATCGCCTCTATTGCTATGGAACGTCGAGAATCGCCAACCCGCTCAACGCAAAAACTGCAATGCGTAGAGCCGCGCATCCCGCATCTCAAAGCGCAGCCGCACTGGCGTGCCCGCCAACTTCCCAATAGGCTCCTGCCAACTCACTTCCTTGCACACCCCATTGCCCATCACCGCGTCGGACGCTTGCATCGCTTGCCCACTTTCATCGAGTACTTCCACCCGCAGCCACCCTCCGGCCCCGCCATCGAAGTTCAGCGCCAACCGCTCGCCGGCAAACTGCAACAGCGGCGTCGTGAAAGACCCACCGCCATAGCCAGCCTCCGCCGCCACAAACCCATCTAGTCGCAACGAGGCGCGAAAAATTCCACTCGCTCGCGCCTGTTGCTGGTCCTCTCTGCTGCCGTGCCGCCGCGCCGTCCCGCTGTAATAGAGCCACAGTTCATCACCCACCGGAATAAACCACGGATTGGCAAACAGCATCCCGCTCAACAGGCCGCCGTCCCAACCCTGGCGCAAAAAGGCCCGGCGTTCTCCCTGCCGCTGCCAGCTAATCCCATCGCGGCTGCTGAGTAACTGCACGTCCATAGTCGCCGGGAAGTCGTCCTCGCCCCAGTGATAGTACGCCGCCGGCAGCATGAAATAGGCGTCCTGCGCCGCGTCGTACTTAGTGGCACAACTGGTGTAAAAATCGATATTGGGCCGGGGATCGTCGCGCTGGAACGGCACTGGAATCTGCAAATCCTCCTCATCCGCTTCAAAGACGATCTCCTGGGCGGACCAATGCCTAAAATCGGGCGAGGTTATCCGCCCAACGCAGCGGTACGATCCCTTGCCCCCGGCCTCGGCTGCTTCGGACAAGTGCTGAGTCTCCCTAACCCGCGTATAGCCCACGTACAGTTCAAGCCGGTCGTCCCAGAAAAACATATTCTGCGTGTCGCACATCGTCCGCGGCGGATTCGGCTGGTCTGGATAGTACTGCCAGCGCAGCCCGTCGGCCGAGTGCATCGCCCACAGTCCCGGCTCGACGCCCTGTGCCCGCTCTTCATCCGTCGGCTGGAACTTGGTCCACAACTTGTAGCGTTCCTCGGCTGCCGCCCGCTCGTCGCGCAAGACGGTCGCCCCCTGCATGCTCTGCTGCTCGACCAACGGCGCGACGATATTGTTGTCTCGGCTGCCGCGGAATTCCACCAGGCCCAGCACTGGCTTTTCCCAGTGCAATCCATCTGCGGATTCTGCATAGCCCAATCGCCGTGCCCCCTCCATCGGCAACCCCGTTTTCATAGTCGCGTCGTACCACATCCGCCACTGGCCATCCGCCTCCCGCCACACCGTGTTATACGCCCCAATCCCCCACTCCTCCCACGCCCGATCTGACCGCAACACCGGCCCTAAGTGCTGCACTGGCGTCCCCATTTGCAGCGCTATTCCCTCGCGCTCGGCAAAAAACCGCTCGTCGATAAAAAGTTGCTTCCTGTCTCCTATATCCAACATGGAACTACTCCTTGATGGGAAACGAATACGACGCCTATTGTTGAGGCGTCTTTGGGCATCTTGCAAAGGTCCTGTCCAACAGCCGGCCAGTCTCCTCGACCACCATCCCAAGAGCTTCCGGTACGAGCTTAGTCCAGTAGCGGGTCTCCACCTCGTGCCCCCCGCGCTGAAAGGCGTCTGGTATCGGCAAGTAACCACAGTACATGTTACAGCAGTGGGCCACTATTGTCGTCGCGGCAGGAGATGCCATCTTGATCTGCAGTTGCCCCTCGACGAAGGGTTCCCCAGCGAGCCCCACCAGAGCGGTGCTGCCTAGGCGCATCACCTGAATCTCATAGCCCAGATCCCGCTCGCGGCGGCGCTGGAGATCAACGCTGACTATGGAGGCCGACTGAATCCATTCGCTGTCCACTACTTTCGTCCCCGGCGAGACGGGCGAGCCGCCCTCGTAGCCCCGATAGGCCCTGCTTTCGTTCCACACCGGCTGCGGATTCTCCTCCAGCACCTGCTGCGCTTTTCTCAAGGTTTCGGTTTCAACCACGCGAATGGGTATGGGCAGCCGCGTCCCCACCACATCGAGTTCACTCGACTCATCCAGATCGCCGTGTTCCAGCACGCGCCGGGTAACCTCGGCCAGCATGCGGCCCATGCGGCGATGATCGGGCCGGTAGTCAGGGTCGAAGGGATTCCAAGGATTGATATTGCCACAGCATCCATTCGCCACCAGCGCCACGCAGCACGGGAACAGTCGCTCCACTTCCTCCGCCCAAGCACCGGGCCAGTCCGCTGAGATCACGGCCTGTGGAAACACGTTTACCGGATGCCCCGTGTGGTGCAGAATCAGCGCGATCGGTCGCGCGGAGAGACTCTGCACGCAGAGAACACCTACTTCGGGATCAGTCGGGCCTTCGAGATAGCGGATGTAGGTCGGCCCCAGAGGCTGCGGCCAAGAAGGCCCGGGCATGCGCACCGTGCCATCGTCCGTAATGGCCCTGCGGTTGAACTGAATGCGCCCCTCGATCCCACTGCCGGCTCGCAGCCGCGCAGGCTGAAGATCTGCGGCAGCCTCCCGCACGGCAGCGAGAATCCTATCGACAGCGTAGTCCTCATAGGCGCGCACACCCCCTGCCAACCACTCAAGCTCGTCCGGCACCGGCGGAAAGTCGCGGTCGAACATGAAAACGCCAAGAGCAGGAGCCGCGTGTACCTGCGTGGCATGCATCATCACCGCCCCAGGTGGAATGCCCTGATCGCGCGCGATCGCCTCCCGGATACGCGCCGACACCGCTTCGGTAATGATAGTAACATCCAAGCTGATGAAGCAGAGCTTGGTGTCGCCGCTGGCTAGCACCAAGGCGCGCGCATACAACGGGGAATCCACGTACTTGCCCGGTCGAAACCAACCTACCTCGCCCGCAAGAGATATATCCCGATCAGGAGTGATCTCGACTCGCGCCGCATTCGCCATCAGTGCGTCCATAAACACCTCGCGGTGAAGTTTGCACCCCATACTGTATCCTTCCAATGAAGCCGGGGCAAGGATCATCTAAGCCCTTATTGACAGCGTGGGTCAAACCCTATAGATAATAAGGCCGGTTAGGCCCCAATTTTTCTGGATTACACAGGCGAGAACTAAAGGAGTAAACATGACTACAGCGCGCGAAGAACTCGTCTTTTCCGATGCTTTCGACGGATCCCTCGATTCCGAGTGGACTTGGCTGCGCGAGCATCCCGGCTTTTGGCGCTTGCAGGACGGCCTGGAGATTCGCGTCGAACCGGGCGTGGCCGATACTGTGCAAAACGCGCTTTTGCGCCCAGCCCCAGATCGCAGCGCGGGGACCTGGGCCATAGAAGTGACGGTGTACAACCACACCCACCCCATCCAGCAGTACGAACAGGCCGGCATCACTTGGTACCAAAACGGCAAGCCTGTCTTCAAGCAGGTCAAGGAACTGATCGACGGCGATCTCTACATTATTCCCGGCCGCAAGCCCATGCCCACCCAGAGCGTGCGCCTGCGCCTCATTGTCACCGCCGACTCTTGGGAAGCCCAGTACCGGCCCGAGGGCGAGGACCAATTCCACACCGCAGATCGGGGCGAGTTGCCCCCACCCGGCGACGATCAAGTCAGCATCCAGTGCTACAACGGCCCCGAAAACGCCGCGCACTGGATCCGCTTTCGGGACTTTCAGATCAAACGCCTCTGCTAGCGAAACCAGTCATAATTCAACCCCAGTGACCGATCCTGCAACGGCAACTCCACCCGCTCCCCACCCTGCGCTGAGGAGACCTTCAACGCCACCTCTACCTCCAACGCCACGCCCACGCGCCGCCCCGAATTCTTCGGCTCATCCATCTCCCCGGCCAAACACCGCATCACATCATCCACGCAATACACTGCCCCATACGGCACATTAAACTGCGGCTGCGGCCAATCCAACTCCGCCACAGCCGACCCTGCCGGCCCTTCCACCTGCTGCCACAACCGCCATCCCTTGCTGTAGTCGAAAGTCATCTCCCCACGCGCTCCACACAACCGCACCCCCGGTGCTCCCCTACGGAAATGCACCACCGTCCCGTCGGCAGCCACCAACATTCCCTGACCGGCGAACTCATCGCTGCCCGACTCCCGCCGCGGCTGATCCCCCGTGCCGACCACCCACGCTGGGGGGGCGTCGAGGAAATAAGACCAATTCTGATGCTGCGCCCCAGCGTTCGGAGCCTCGATTGACACCAGTTCGCCGATCACCCCTTCTGCAATCAGCGCCTTGGCCCGCGCAAACGAAGGATGCGTCGTGGTAATCGCCCCGCAACACAGAGGCACCCCCGCCTCGGCGCAAGTCCTCACCATCCGGTCCACTTCCTCTAACGTATGCACCATCGGCTTTTCCGTGACGATGCCCTTGGCCCCACATTCGACGGCCAAACAGGTAAAATGCGCGCGATATTTGGTATTGGTGCATACCGCGACGATATCTGGCCGCTCCTTTCGCAGCATGGCCTCGGCGTCCTCGTAGAGCGTCTCAATCCTATAGCGCTCGCCATAGGCTTTGAGTCGCTTGGGATCGCGGTCGGCGGCGATGACCGTCTCCACCTCGGGCCGATCCCACAGTGCCTCGGCATACGAGGTCGGGTTGCCCTCGTCGCCGGGGTGGTCGTAGTGGTGAAATTTGCGATGGATATCCAACGGCGGCGTGGGTCGGTCGATATCGTCGATTTCAAAGCGATCTCCGACCCGGCTGGCCAGATCGTAGAGCAGGCCCATCCAACCTAGGCCAATAACTGCGGCGCGATACATGAGCAATCTCCTTTGTGGTCGAAATCAATCGGCCCGCAACACCGCGTTGTGCGCGGCCAGATCCCAAGTCTCGTTGTACACCAGCGGCTGGGCACGTTCGGGCGGATAGCCGGGGGGTGGATTATTGGGATCGAGCAACTCCAGCCGATCGCGGCCCCGGGGCTTGTCGAGCCAAGCCCGCTCCTCGGGCGCGGCTTGTACCGGACGCCGCAAAATAAACTCCACCCGGTCGCGGCGCGAGAAGGCCACATGGGCGACGAACACCCGATGCACATCGCTTCCATCCCAAGTCGCCAGATCTGGCAAGAGTACCGGGCCGGTACAGATCTGATATTGGCCATCGGCCGCGTTGAGGTTCATAACGTTGATCGGATATTCGAGCTCGACCTCAATACCACTCGCCGCGTCCTGGTACACCGAGCGGGCGTTTTGCGCGTCGCCGGCAAAGGTCGAGGCCACAATGGCGTCGGCTTCCTCCAGCGCCTCAGATGCGGGATAAGAGCGAATGTCGATGGTGTAGTCCTGGTACGCCTCCGCCAGCGAACGCGCGCTGACCGCCTCGGGTTCCGTACTCGGCCGCTGGGCAATCGCCGGAATCGAGGAGCGGCTAAAAGGCATCCGCCACTCGCCGCTGGGGATCTGAAACAGATTTTCGCTGGCAATGGTGTATTCGCTGCGGCAGGGTGCGCCCAAAAAGAGTTCAGCCAGCTCGGCCCCGCCGCTGTCGCGTAAAACGCAACGGGCCTCCAAGGTGAACCGCACGTGATAAACCTGGCCGTGCTCGCCGACGAAACCGCCGGGCCACTTGTAATACGGATCCGGCTTCCAAGGATGGGCCTTCCAAGTAAAGGACGAACGGGGGAAATTGATCATCGCCATCTCCTGCCGGGGAACTTGCCCCGGCTGCTATAGGTTCTCATCTTACAACGCCAGATTTGTAGTATAGTAAAAGGCATCTTTAGGTAAAAATGCCTGATTCACTCTCACATCAATAGCCAAGGAGATTTCTATGACTCGTCCCAATCCACTCCACTTCGCGTGGGTTGCCGCTCTGACATTCGCTCTTACCGCCGAGGCAACTTTGGCGGAAACTTACGTGGTCGATGCTTCCCACTCTTCGGTCGATTTCAGCATTCGCCACCTCGTCGGCCGCACCAAGGGCCGCTTCGGGGACTTCAGCGGCACCATCAGCTACGACGCTGCCAAGCCCGCAGCCTCTAGTTTCTCCGGCACCATTCAGGTCAAGAGCATCGACACCGGCAACGAGCGCCGCGATGGCCACCTGAAAAATGCCGACTTTTTCGAGGCCGAAACCTACCCCACGATCACCTTCGAATCTACCGAGGTGACCAGCGCGGGCGAAAACACGCTCAACGTGAAGGGCAAGCTGACCATGCACGGCACCACCAAAGAGGTCACCCTGCCCATCGAGATCCTCGGCACCGGCATCAATCCGAGGGGTGGCAAGGCGCAGATCGGCCTAGAAACGAATTTTTCCATCCTCTGCTCTGATTACGGAGTCAATAGCTGGGAACGCTTTAGCGCCGTGCTCGGAGACGAAGTAAAAATTCAGGTATTGATCGAAGCCAACGCAGAGTAATCAGGATCAGCTAGCCAAGCGGAACCAGTCGGCCATCCATTCAAAGTACTCGACGAGGAAGGCGTGGTTGCCCTCTGGCTGGCGGACCTCGAAGCGCCCTGGACAGCCCGCCTCTGCATACGCCTCGGAGACGACCGGGATCAGCTCGTCAACGCCCTCGCGGGGCATGTCTTCATCCTCGGTCGGGGCGATCATCATAAAGGGACGCGGAGGCATACAGGCCGCGACGATTGCGGCGTGGTCGAAATGGCGCAGTAGATGAGGGATAAAATAATAGGCGCTGTGGCGGTCGGTGGTAGTGTGGTGGATTACTCGCGCCATGCTGCCCACCCCACCGCAGACAGGCACCCCAGCCCAGATCCACGGAGCGCACGCCATCGCATACCAAGTCGCATTGCCGCCCAGCGACATCCCGGTCAGCCCGATTCGGTTGGAGTCCACCCCAGGAATAGCGGCCAAAAGCCGCGCCCCTTTGAGAGTTTCCTCGACTAGTACGCCCATTTGCGTACGACCGTACGGTGCCAGCAGCTTGTTTTCAGTCGCCCACTCTGCGAGGCTGCTGCGCCGCATCTCGCATCCTTTGGGGGAAATGGCCAGCGTTGCAAAGCCTCGGCGAGCCAATTCGCGCGCCCAGCCCATCAGCTTCCGTTCCATAAAAAAGCGTGGATGAGCGATCTCGTCGGCCGTTCCCCCAGTACCGGGAACGCAAACAATGCCAGGCCGTGTGCACGCCGATTTTTCCTGCGGCACCATGAGAATTCCCGGCACGGTCTCGCCCAGCGAATTCTCGTACCTCACCCGCGAAGTACAAAGGCCGTCCTCTTCTTGCCGGCTCTCTGTGGTGTAGTCGATCGCAGCGGGAGTCTCTTCTAGGCCGAGCAATTCCACCAGCTTCGAGCGCACAGCCGAGGCGGGAATCTCATCGGGATAGGCCGGGCGGATGCCCTTGGGAATAATGGATTGCATAAGAGGACTCAAAGTATTTTGTTTCAAGGGCTTGGATTTGAGTGTATGAAAGGCCCAAATGCTCGTCAAATAGCGCCACAACAGAAGGGAAAGCCATGAAAATACTCCTTACCGGTGCCGCCGGAGCGGTCGGCTCCACGCTGGTCAAAGGGATGGGATCGCGCCACCAATTGCGCGGTTTTGACCGCGTGGAAATGCCCGACCTAGAAGACAGCCAGGTGGGCGATGTGGCCGATTACGATGCTTTGTTGGCAGCCGCCGAGGGCATGGAGGCCATCATCCATTTGACGGGCGTCGATAGCGAGTGGGAAAAGGCCCTGTCTAGCAATTTCATCGGCACGTACAATATGTTGGAAGCAGCCCGCATCCAAGGAGTGCGCCGGGTGGCGTACGCCAGTCGCGCCGGGGTACACGGCCCCCTGCCCGAGGACGTTATGCGCCGCGTTGATATGCCTCCCCAGCCCCTGGGCTACTATACGGTCAGCAAGCTATTCGGCGAGCACATGGGCTATTCCTACGCCCATAGACACGGCCTGGAGTTCGTCGCAGTGCGCATAGGCAATTTCAGCCTCAAGCGCGATCAGCCCGAGCACCCGCACCAGCTCAGCCACGGCGATGCCGTGCGGGTCTTTGAGCAGGCCGTGATACACCCCGGGGTGCGCTACGAAATCGTGTACGGAGTGTCGGACAGCACTTGGCCGCGCTACGACCTCGACCACGGACGGCGCGCCATTGGCTACTTTCCCCAGGACAAATCGGACTGGCGGCCCGAGGAGGAGGAATAAACTGTGATCAAATTGAGTACAATGGCCCGCGAGACGCCTACCACCACCATTGATCAGGTCATCGAACAGGCCCGCCAGTTGCAGCTAGATGGCGTGGATTTCCATTTGTCGGGCATGGACCGCAGCGTCAAGTATATCAACCACGTCAAGAACCTCTGTCTCAAACGCGGCCTGAACATCGGCTATGCTGGAGCCGGCAGCTTTGTAGGGCTGGCCGAGGACCGGGCCAAGCGGATGGAGCAAGGCCGCGCCGACGTCGATGCCGCAGCTTTGCTGGGAGCGCAGGTGCTGCGCGTTTTCGCGCGCCACAAGTGGCCGAGTACCGTCGAGGAACAAGAGGCCCTGTGGCGTCCGATGATTGAGGATTTTCAGGCGATTGCCGATTACGCAGCCCAACGCGGGGTCCTGATCGCCTTGCAAAACCACGACAACGGCAGTTTCGCCATGACCGCGGACCAAGTGCTGCGCATCCTGCGCGAGACCGAGCGCGACAATTTCAGTTTCCTGTTGGATACCGGGCAATGGCTGGGAGCCATTGGCTCGCATCCGCGCGGCGAGTTCGACCCAAATGTCGATCTGTACAAAGACTATCTGGAGCCGACCGCGCCTTTTGCCACGTACGTGCGAGCCAAGATCTACAAGATCGACAGCGGCGTTGAGGAGTTTATCGACTACAGGCGCGTGTTAGAAATTCTGCGCGGAGTGGATTTCAACGGTACGATCGGCTTGGTATTTGAACTAGGCGAGTTCAACAGTTGCAGCCACGAGGAATGCATGCGCTTGGCCGCAGCCCATTTGCGCGAAGTAATCGCCGCTAGCTGATACAGCATTCCGGCCCTGTCCATGCGCCGCTGACCTTATTGCCCTATCTTCGTCGGGCCAACTGAAAGGAATAGCCATGTCCGCACCTGATCCCAGCACCGCCAAGCCCCTCCTCTTTCAACAGAGCCGCGTCGGCTACGTCGAGATAGACGAGGTTGACCTACCCCGCACCAACGCCGCCGGCAAGCCGGTAATTGATCCAACGCCGGAACAGAGGTACTTGTTCGACACCCAAGGTTGGCTGTTGATACCCGGTCTGCTCAGCGAAGACGAAGTGGAGGAGATGCGGGCCTTTTGCTATCGCTTGCACCAAGAGCCCGAATCGCTGCCAGAGCCGCAGCGCAGTCCTATTGGCGGCCCCTTGGAAGAGTTGACCGACCATCCCTTTATCGTCGGTTTTATGAACGAATTTCTCGCCAATCCCGATCTGTCGAGCCAGGACTGCTACGGTTTCCGCATGGAATCGACCAGCCTAGCTATGCGCCAGACCGGAGAAGGGGGGTTTGGCCCCCACAACGGCAATGGCCTGTGGCGCTTGCCCGGCGACGGACACAACTACCGCTGCGTGCCCGGCAAGGCGCGCAGCAGCTTGACCTGCGTAGTGTGGGAATTAAACGAGGTCGATGCCACTGGCGGCGGCACTCTGTTCATCAACGGCAGCCACAAGGCCGCCTTCCCCTTGCCCGCTGGAGCCCAGAGCCTCGATTCGGACCTTTGGACCCGATACACGTGTCCGGCTGGCTCCCTGCTCATTTTCGCAGAGAGCACCACCCACACCGCTTCTCCGTGGGGCAGCACCGACCACGAGCGCTGCGCCATCTTCAGCCGCTACAATTACGTCGATAGCAAATGGCACAAGTGGCAACCTCTCCCCGAAGCACTCGAAGCCATGCCACCCAAGCGCCGCACGCTCTTCCGAGCCGTCCACGTCGAAGGCAATCTGATATAGTGCGATAGTAGAGTCGAAAATTAGTGATCGTCGCCCGAGTAAATCCACATAGAGTCTGCCAGTTTACCAGTAGGATATAACGGCTACCTTTCTCAATACACTTCTGTAACTGATGGGAAATGTAGCCGTCCATACTTGATATGATCTTTTGCGCCTCGCCAAAAGCAGCCTCAAACTCCTTCTCACGACCGGGCTTAACGTCCAATATTGCAACTTCTAAAATCATTATTTAATTCTTTTATTTCGTTAAAATGGATACCGATTCATCCGTCAATTTCTACCGGCACCACACAACCGTAATAAAAGAACTCTCCGGTTGTTTCAACTGATCCACTCCAGCCAAGATCGCGCAATTGCCGTTCCAACTGATCCGGGTCGTGGAATACTTTTACGATGTTAAACGTCCGACCATCGTTCAGCTTCCGTTCCATTACGCCCGAATCGTCGATTGCAGCGTGATCCCGTGCGGTTGACTCTTGCGTTGCCAGACCGTCAACAAAGAAAGCTCTACCCCCCGGCTTTAGGGCGACGCGAACCAACTCCCATAACCGATTGAATTGCTGTGCCGGAACGTGCGACAGCCAGAACCCAAAAAAGACAAAGTCATACTTTTCGGTCGGCCACCACTCAAAAAGATCCGCCACCACATACTGCACCGGTGCATTACCAATCTTGGTGCGATTGATCTCAATCGTCTCGGGAGAAGCATCTATGGCCGTCAGATCAGCGGCACCTTGCGCCAGACATGCTGTCCACAATCCCGTGCCGCAAGCAAGCTCAAGACATTTGCCGAACGGCCGCTCCCGCTCCAGTGCCGATCGCACAACGTCTAATTCCGCACTCCACTGGAATTTGTGCTCGTCGCCCCGGTCGTATCGTCCCTGGCGTGAATGCCACTCGTCATACTCGGCAGCGCGCGCCCGGTAATAGGCGACTTGTTCCTGCAGAATTGATTTGTCAGCCATCGTTTCTACTCCTTTGCGATTCCGATATTAGGCCTGCGCCGTCACAATGGGTTGAAAATAACCAGACCGCTCAGGTCCATGCCATGCGATCCTTGCAAATCCGGCTGACTCCAAGGCCGCAGTAAGCTCGTTGCGTCTTATTGCCCTGTAGCGAGTCCTGATCTCCTTCACCCGCCATTCACTCGCCGCCCGACTTATTATAAAAAGCCGCAATAGATAGGTATCTGATTCCTTGGACCAGTCCCAGATCTGAAACACTATTACTTCTTCCTCATGTGTCCCGCCGGGATTCATAGCTACAAACGATGGTTTTTCGGCGAGCAACTGATCGTAGTCGCGGATACTGGCAACAAACAATCCTTTGTCCGTCAGTACGCGCCGGATGTTTCGCAGAGCAAGTGTTAAATCTTCGTCAGTCAAAAGATGCGGCAGGGAATTATCGCAGCTAATCACAACATCAAACTTCTGGCCAAACGCACATTCCAACTCGCGAACATCGGCAACCGCGAATCGCATATTCAGCCCTCGCTTAGCAGCTTCTGATTCCGCCCGTGCGACTGCCTTCGGGCTGAGATCGGACGCAAAAACTTCGTATCCTCGCTGCGCCAAGCCAATTGCCTGAGTGCCTATTCCGCAGGAACAATCTAGGACAACCGGTACACTCACTGAAGATTCACATCGAATCAACTGATCTAGCACGGACGACTGCCGTTCGATTGCCGATTCCCAGTCGGCGTAAACGCAATGGTAATCAGCGGCTAGATCGTCGTAAAAGCGTTCGACGGATTCGCTCACCTTGCTGGCTCTCTCAACAAATCTATGCTTCTTGACGGAACACTATCTATCTTCCGGGAACTCCACATAATCAATTTCCATTGGCTGCTTGAGCCGCTTCTCTAGTTCCAGTAGATCCGATCGGCCCGCCGGTACATCCTTCTCCATAATCCCATCTGGATGCACCGTCACCGTGGTCGTCACTCCCATAAATGCCTTCTCTGCCGTCGTCCGCGACACCTGAATGCCGTCCTCTGAAATGGCCATGCGAGAATGGGCAATACGTCCCTCGCCAATAACCCGAAAGAGAAGAGCTAATACGCCGGACATTGGACGCCCTGTAATCCCCTCAATCTCATCGTAAACAGCCCAATCCCCAAAATCCAGCAAGCGATAGGTCATTACCTGCCAATTAGTCACCTTAAAACGCGGCGTCGCAAGCGTATCCAAGTACGAATACCGGTCTGGCTTGCCCGGCCCATCCCCCCAACTGATCCGCACATTCACGGCCAGTTCCGGCATCGGCCCTTCCACCACCTCGCGGATGACTCGATCTAGCCGATAGTCGACTTCTATATTCTGTCCGTATTGATAGCTCAGCAGCGCGTACTGCGGCGCTGTATCCTCTGTCCGTCCAGTCACCTCTAAAAACGACCGGAACCACTCCTCCTGCCCGATAAACAGAGGCAGTCCGTCTGGATCGCGCTCCCTAGCTTGCCGCGCAAGACAAAACACTACTTCCGCCTGAAACCGTGCGCCATTGGTCGTCGCCGTCGGGTCGTAGTCACCATGCTGCCGCATCGCCTCCAGCACCTCCGACCGATCCACCACATTATACACTCCGTCTGCACCTTCCAGCGGATCGGGCAGTAGCAAAAAACAGAGGACGGTTACAATCCCCAACCTCCCGCCCATATTACCTATCGTCCGAAAACTCCACATAATCAATTTCCATCGGCTGCTTGAGCCGCCTTTCCAGTTCCAGCAGATCTGGTCGGCCGTCCGGCACATCCCTCTCTACAGTCCCATCTGGATAGATTGTCACCGTGATCATCACTTTCATATACGCCTTCTCTGCCCTCGTCCGCGACACCTGAATACCGTCCTTTGCAATGGCTATGCGAGAATGTGTCATATGTCCCTCGCCAATGAGCTGAAAAAGAAGAGCTAATACTCCGGACTCTGGACGCGCTGTAATTCCCTCAATCTCATCGTAAACAATCCAATCCCCAAAATCCAGCAAGCGATAGGTAATCACCTGATGATTAGTCACCCTAACAGTCGGCGTCGAAAGCGTATCTATGTACGAATACCGGTCTGGTCTGCCCGGCCCATCCTCCCATCTGATCCGCACATTCACGGCCAGTTCCGGCATCGGCCCTTCCACCACCTCGCGGATGACCCGATCTAGCCGATAGTCCACTTCCATATTCTGTTCGTAGCGATAGTTCAGCAGGGCGTACCGCGGTGCCGTATGCTCCGTATGCCCGGTCACCTCCAAAAACGACCGAAACCACTCCTCGTGCCCGATAAATAGTGGCGGGCCGTCCGGATCGCGCTCCCTAGCTTGCCGCGCAAGATAAAACACCACATCCGCCAACCACAAGCCATTGGTCGTCGCTGTTAGTTCATAACCACCATAATGCTGCCGCATCGCCTCCAGCACCTCCGACCGATCCACCACATTATAGTCTCCTTCTACACCTACCAATTGATCTGGTAGTAACGAAAAACAGAGGACGGTTGCGATCCTCAAACTCCCAATGTATTGAAAGCTGGTCATAACCCATATCCGTCTGCATAAAAGATTTTTTGTATCTATGGGATCATTGGATGCTCAGATCGTCAAAACGGCAAGGCTAAATTTCTATTGCAGCAACTCGCCGGGGATGCGCGAGCCGGGATATTCTTTTTCTGGGTCGCGCTCGGCAATGGTGGCCGGCACTTCATCGGTCCAATAGGCGGGTACCGTCTCCGGACGCCGGTGCCAAGCCAGTACTAACGTGCGGCGTTCGTCGGTCTGGTTGCGATACGCCGAGTGCAGCACGCGAGCGTCGGCCAGCACTAAGTCGCCGGCCTTGACACAGACATCGACTTGGTCGGGGTGGTCGCTGAACATGGTCGGGTGGTCTTCTTCTATAAAACGCGCCCCTTGCTCGTGGGCTGGCACCATATCGTCGTGCAGAGGGATGCGCTTGTGGTGCGTGCCGGGAATGACTTTGAGACAGCCGTTTTCCGGCGAGGTATCGCTCAAGTAGTAGGACACAAAAATGATCTGCGGCCACGGCGAACAGCTCAAGGGGTCGTTCCACTGCATCCAGTCTTGGTGCCAGTACAGGGCCGGCTCGTCGGGATCTTTGGTCAAGAGGATGATGCCACCCGTGCTGGCAAAGTCGCCTAGCCCCATCTGTTCGAGAGCGCGGCGCGTAGGGGGCCAGTCGAGCAGCTTCTGGATGGTCGGATTGTCCTCCCCGCGCGCGGTGACGTGCTGACCCTGGTATTTGAAGTCGGGCGGCGGCACCCAGTCCTCCATCATATGCTCGGTCTCGTCGTGCAATTCCTGTAAGAATTCGTCGCTGAGAATGTTATCAACCACGCAGAATCCGTCGCGCAACAACTGTTGGCGTTTTTCTATAGCTTCTTCAGGAGTCATTGGCAACCTCGGCGAAAGGTGTGGGCTGTGCTTCAATTTTGATAAGGCTCGGTGCGGCCTCCGGTCAAGGCGCGGTCAAAGCTCGGACGCATCAGTTCGGTTAAAACGGGCGGTAGCTCACCCCGCTGTGCTTTGAGTGCCCACAGCGGCGGCACGGCGTGAGGCGGCTGCACCAACCCGGTGCGGTCGTCGGCTTTTTTATACGCATATAGGGTACACCAGCGGGTCTCTTTGTCCACTCCCTTCGGAGCCACGCCGTGTGCTCCGTGCGACAGACAGCAGACGACCGAGCCGGGAGGCAGTTCGAGATGTTCGATGGCCAGCGGCTTCCCCGTGATGGGATGGACGCGTCCCTTGAGCCAACCAGCTTCGATCTCCTCGTCGGTGGCCGCTCGGCAGTTGTCCGGGTCGCGGAACAGGTGGCTGCCGCGAATGAGCTTGAGGCCGCCATCGTCAGCGGCGCTAAATCCCTGGGGATAGCACAGGGTGAGGTTGGTATTGGGTTGGGCTTGGTACTCGGCCACATTGCGGATGGAGCCGCGATCGTAGCCTGCACCGATCTTGTGGCTGTGCCAGCCGCCGCCAGCGTAACCCGGCGGCCGGATGAGGAGCTGGTTGTGATCGAAATACACGGCCTCCGTGCCCAAGCACAGCCTCTGTAGGTGCAACATCTGCGGATGGGTCAGCACATCCATGAGGAAAGGAACGTGGCCAGCGGGAAAGTACTCGGTGAAAACGCTGTGCCGACGCAGGGTCAGCACGCCGGCCTCGTCGGTTCTTTGCGGGGCTTTCTGGCTGCCGCCCAAGGCACCGTCAATGGCCTCGGTGCTCAGTTGGCACTCGGGTGGGCGGCGGCCCAAGCGGGGCCAATCTATTTGGCTCCAGTCCGCCTGCAAAAGAGCGTCGTTGCGCTGTTGGCCGTGCTGCAGCGCCTCAGTCCAAGTCTCAATGACGGACGGGGGCACGATGCCCCGCAGTACGGCGTACCCATCGCGCAGATAGGTATCGCGGTCGAATTGAGTCTCCAACTTGTCCCAATCAAAAATATCGCAACGCTCGGCCTCCAAGCGATCCCAGTCTTCTGGCGTCCATTGTAGGGGCGTCGGCTCGTCGCCGAGGAAATCCGGCCGACTCGCCCGAGCCAAATCGCCGATCGGACTGTGCAGGAATCGCTCCCACAGTGGATCGGCCAGTTGGTCTTCAAGCAAGGGATTGGGAGGCATTGACATCACGAACTCGTCCCCTCGTCAACGCCCTCAAAAAGCGAAGGGAAAAATCGGTGCGGATCGGCTGGCTCGCCAAAGAGGATCTGCTGCCGCTGGGTCAGGTTGGCCGGCGGTTGCACGCGCCCGTTGGTCCAGGCCATTTGCGAGACGCAGTATTTGTAGAGCAAGGCGCGCCGCTGGTGGTGCCCATGCCAAGCGGCCGTCCCGTGCGTCAGAGCCTCGGTGAACAAGGTGACGGAGCCAGCCGGGGCCGAAGGGATGATCACGCAGGGGGCCTGTTCAGGCGCGTCGGCAATCGGTTGCGGCAGTTTGAAATTGCTCTTGTGGCTGCCGGGAATGCAGCAAAAGCCACCGTAGTCCGGCCCAGCGTCGGTCAAGTTCCAAGTCGCCACGACAAAGCCGTTGAGGATCTGGTTGTCGCGCAGGGGATAGTACTGGCCTGGCTGCGCCCCAGAGGTGGGCGCCGTTGGGCCGTAGTCGCAGTGCAAGATGCCTCTGGCCATGCCGTGGAGCAGACACAAGCCGTAGATCCGATCGAGGCGGAAGCAATCGCCCAAGCGGAAGCGCAGTATGGGCATAATCTGGGGGTGGTCGAGCAGGTCGATGAAGGGCTGGCCCCAGTCCAAAAAACCCGAGCCGTCGGGAGCAGAACCAAAGCGGTTGCCCTTTTCAGGCGGTAGGTGCGCGTCGAGCAAGTGGTTGAGGGCGGCCACTTCCTCGGCGTCGAGGACGTTTTCGAGCACCAAATAGCCCTGCACGTCGAATAGGTACTGCAGTATTTCGGGGTCGTTCATGGCTGTAATGAGGCGGAGGCGGTGAAATTCCGGAAATTGTACCAACGGCCTCCAATATAGCCAGACCTATCACATGCCTCAATGAGGCCGGGATGTCCCTTCCCGAAAATTGGCGACAGACCTCACACGGCTCGTCAAAACCTGCTGCGCTTACGGGATAACTTCAAAGCCCATCTGTCGAAAATGGTGGTCCAACGTCAATGCCCGGCGACTTAGCCATCTTCTTTCGTCTCATCGCCCTCTTCCTCACTCTCACCGCCGTCTCCCTCGCTAGGCGGCCCCCCAATCCGCAGAACATGCCCATCTAAATCCTCAACTAGCATTTCCCGCGCTCCCCAGGGCCGGTCGACGGGCTCTTGCGTTACGACCGCCCCCGCTGCCGCGTATTCCTGGTGCAGCTTGTCAACATCGCCGACGTTGTAGTAGATCCACACCGGCCGGGCACCCTGCGAATTCTCGGCGAGAAAGACGTGTACCTCGCCATTGGATATGGAGGCAAAGGTCTTGTCGTCCTCTTCGGCGGGCCAGTCCCAGTCCTTGTTAAAACCGAGAACCGAAGTGTAGTGCTCAATGCTTGCCTCGACGCTTGCGACGTTCAGGATCGGCGTCATCGCGGTAAACGCCGTGGGTCCGTGACCATTGTCGTGCTCCTCATGGGCACCGGCGATTGAGCTAACGCCGACGGCGATTCCTGCAACTACTACTGCGGCGATTATGTGACCTCTCACGATTTTCCTCCCGTGGATGAGTTCAATTCGGTAGAATTCGATTGTACCGCCTGCACCGAACCCGGTCAATGTTGACAGCCACCCCCCAGCGCGAAGATATTGGAGGCTGTTTATCCCAGCTCAGGAGACGCGCAGTGCCCAACGAAAAACCGAATGTCGTCCTCGTCTTCGCCGACCAATGGCGCGACCAAGCCTTCGGGTACGCCGGCGATCCCAATGTGCAAACCCCCAATTTGGACGCTCTGGCGCGCCGCAGCATCAACTGCACCCACGCGGTGTCTGGCTGCTCGGTGTGCTCGCCGGCGCGAGCCTCGCTCCTGACTGGTCAATACCCCCTCACGCACGGCGTCTTCGTCAACGACGTAGAGCTGGGCCAAGACGCCACGAGCCTCGCACAGGCTTTTAGCGCGGGCGGCTACGACACGGCTTACATCGGCAAATGGCACGTCAATGGCCGCGGCCGCTCCAGCTATATTCCGCCCGAGCGGCGGCAGGGCTTCGAGTACTGGAAAGTGCTCGAATGCACCCACAACTACAACCATTCCGCGTACTATGCCGGCGACTCGGACGAACAGCTCGTATGGGAGGGCTACGACGCCTTGGCCCAGACCCGCGACGCTCAAGCGTACCTGCGCGGTCGCGGAGACAAACCCTTCTTACTGGTCCTATCGTGGGGACCGCCGCACGCCCCCTATCACACAGCCCCGGAAGAGTACCAAGCCCTGTACGATCCAGCCGCTATCGCCCTGCGGCCCAACGTGCCACCCGACTGGGCCAAATCCGCGCGGCAGTGGCTCGCCGGGTACTACGCCCATTGCACAGCCTTGGACGACTGCGTCGGCATGTTGCTCCAGACCTTGCAGGAGGAAGGGCTGGAGCAAGAGACGATCTTTCTGTTCTTCTCAGACCACGGCGACATGCTCGGCTCGCAGGGCATGGACAAAAAGCAAAAGCCCTATGAAGAATCCATCCGCGTGCCGTTCCTGCTGCGCTATCCGGGCATGGACGCGGCCGAGCTCGACGCGCTGATCGACCTGCCCGACATCATGCCGACCCTGCTGGGCCTGTGCGGCCTACCGATTCCTGTCACCGTAGAGGGAATCGACTTTTCCGCGTACCTACGAGGCGGCCCAGATCCCTCGGACGGCACCGCGCTCTTGCAGTGTCCCCATCCCTTTGGGCAGTGGTGGACCGGCGTTGGCGGCCGATCCTACCGGGGCCTGCGCTCCCGCCGCCACACGTACGTGCGCGCCCTAGAGGGGCCGTGGCTGCTCTACGACAACGAGGCCGATCCTTTCCAACAGGACAACCTCGTCGGCCAACCCAGCCAGCAGGAGTTGCTCGACGAATTAGACGCGGCCCTCACGCACCGCCTCGCTGAGGCCAACGATTCCTTCCTCCCCGGCCCAGCCTATCTCGAGCGCTGGGGATACCAAGTAGATGCGCGAGGAACCGTGCCTTATACTGATTGAACATGTCCCCATCCTTTCTCTACTCATCCTTCGCGGCCTCAGCTCTCTTCTCAGCGGCCTGCTCGTCATCGCCCAGCGACTCGCCCTCGTCAGCTTGTGGTGACGGGCAGGTGCTCCGAGTCGGGTTCTACGCCTTTTTCGCGCCGGTCAGCTACAGCGCAGACCCAGAGCCGGGCACGGCCGGATTCGACGAGCACCTCGGATACGAAGCGGATTTGTTGAGTGCCCTAGAGGCCATGGAGGGAGCGGGACTGTCCTTTGCACGCCGCGGCATCGCCGTGTGGGACGATATATGGCTTCAATCGGCTGGGCCGGAGTACGACTTGGTCGGTGGCGGCATTACCATCCTCGACTCCCGTACCCGCAATGCGGCAGGCGAACACGTTGTAAACTTTACGTCTGGGCACATTACCTTTCGGCAATCACTGCTGGTGCGGGCCGAAGACACCGAGCGCTTCGCCAGCCACAGCGACCTGACTAGCGAAGATCGGGTGGGCGTGCTAAGAGGCACCACGGGCGAGTTCCGCCTGCTGGAGCTAACGGGCTTCGTCAATGCCAACGGTGCACTCGCCTCCGGTACGCGCATCGAGACGGGCGCGGGCGAGGCTGTAGCCGACGGCACAGCCGCTTACACCATCACCCCGGCCGGCGCATCGTCCAATCTCGCTGGACGGCTGCGACTAGAGCCGCCCAACTCCGACATGCCGCAAGTGGTTTACCTCGGGCAAGAGACCGGCGAGGTGGAACTGCTAGAGGCCCTAGAAAACGGCACCATTGACGCCGTGGCTCGCGGAGAAATTGGCAACCGCGACGCGAGCTACGCTTCCAACAGCGCGTTTGTGGTCGTAGCGCTCGACGAGGCTACCGAGCAGGGCGGGTTCTCGCTTTCCGCAGAGGACGCCGACCTAGCGGCCTGCATAGACGAAAAAATCAACTATCTGACCGATGGCCAACGCATTGGCTATGGAGGTTGGCGCGCCGATCCAGCGGTTTTCGCGGAGCGCGCCCAACAGTGGAACCCCTAAACAAAGGAGTACGACATGTATAAATCTGGAGTCATTGGCTGCCGCGGCATTGGCGTGGCCCACGCCACTGGGATTGTCGGGTCGGACCGCGCCAGCCTCGTGGCGGCTTGTGACCTCGACGAAGAAACCCTTCGCGAGTTCGAGCAACGCTGGCCGGACGCGAACCTCACCCTGTACCGCGATCACCGCGAGATGCTCGACCGCGAATCGCTGGACATCGTCACCGTCGCCACCTCGGATCACCGCCACGCCGACCTAGTCGTCGATGCGGCCAACGCCGGGGCCAAGGGAATCTTCTGTGAAAAGCCGCTGGCCACCAGCCTCGCGGACGCCGACCGCATGATCGCTGCCTGCGACGCCAACAACACCACCCTGTCGGTCGATCACACCCGGCGCTTCATCCCCCTGTGGCGCTACGCCAAAGAAGAGATCGTCGATCAAGGCGTCATCGGCCCAGTGCAATACGTCATCGGCACACTCTCTGGCCCGCGCGCCATGCTCTTCCGCAACGGCACCCACACCCTCGACGCTATCTGCTACTACGCAGGCGAGCAGCCTCAGTGGGTGGTAGCCGAACTGGAGGAAGGATACGAGGACTACGCCGAGTACCGCGGCGACGGCGGCCACGTACCAGCCACCGAACCAGGAGCCAACGGATACATCCACTTTTCTGGGGGTGTGCGGGGCTTCTACATCGGCGGCTCTAAAACCACGCCAGCGCCCAAGCAACAACTCGAAGTGGTCGGCACTACCGGACGACTAATTATGGTCAGCGACGGCGGCACCTTGTATCGCGGCGAAGAGCCAGAACCCCTCGCGCCGCCGACTTGGCCGGTCGAGGGCATTCCCGCCGGTATTCACGAGCTGATCGCAGCCATGGACCAAGGCGTCGAGTCAGTGTCGCCGGGGCGGGCGGGGCACACCGTAGTAGAACTGATCATCGGGTTTTTAGAATCGCAAAAGCAGGGCAACGTGCCGGTGCCCATTCCGGTGCCGAGGTAACAACCGACCCGGTTAGATCCGTAGGGGCGTCCCTCGTGGACGCCCTTTTTATTTCTCTAGCCCAACTCCACGAGCACCCGGCTATCCTCCACGCGCACTGAATAAGTCCGCACCCGTATCTTCTCGGGCTCGCAGAGCGAGCGTCCCGTGCGCACGTCGTATTCCCAGCCGTGCCACGGGCAACTCAGGATCTCGCCCGCGCGTCCCAAGACAACCTCGTCCCCCGGATGCCGCGCCAACGCCGTACCCCCAACCCGACCATCCGACAGCCGTGCCCCTTGATGCGGGCAAATATCGCGCAGCGCGTACCAGGCATCCCCCTGCCGCACGATAGCTAAGCCCCGCCCCTCGACCTCGACCCGGCGGACCTCGCCGTCGGCAAAGGCGTCGACCGGCCCTACGTCAACGCGCCGCAAAGCCATAAAATGCCTCGGCATTATCGACCATGATGCCCCGGCGCATCGCGCCGTCAATCGCCGGCGGCAGAGCGCGGGTTGGCGAGTCAAAGTCCCAATGCGGATAATCCGTGGCGAACATCAAGAAATCCTCGCAGCCGATCATGTCGATGATCTGCAACAAGTGCTGGGGGTCGTCTGGCTCTTCCATGGGCTGGGTCGTGGAGCGGCAGTGCTCGCGGATGTATTCGCTGGGCCGCTTCTCCAGCCACGGCACCTCGCTGCGCAGGCCCCGGTAGTTTTTGTCCAGCCGCCACATCAGCCCAGGCAACCACGCAAATCCCCCCTCGACAAGCGCGACGCGCAGCTCCGGGAACTCGCAGAACACCCCTTCGCAAACAAGGCTAATGACCTGCGCCTCAAAGGCTTGCGACATGGCCGTGTGATCTTCGATGTAATAGGAAGGCCAGCCGCAGGCCGTGATGGGCTGGCCGCTGCCGCCGAAGTGGATTCCCACCGGCAGACCGACCTCGCAGGCCGCAGCAAAAATCGGCCGGAACTGCCGCTTGCCATACGGCACGCTCGACCGCACCAACAGCAGCGCCTGCACAAAGCGCGAATCCGCTGCCGCCCGCTTGATTTCCTCGGCCGCCGCCGCCGGGTCGTTGGCATTGACCACAATCGATCCGCGCCAGCGCGGATCGTGGTCGAGCCAAGCGTGCGCGGTCCACTCGTTGACTGCCCGCATCAGCGCATTGGCAAAGTCGAGGTTGTGCACAGACGTCATGCCGTAGAGCGGATTGAGCACGGCTATGTCAATGTCCCAGGCGTCGAGCAACTGGGTGCGGGCAAAATCCGGATCGCCGCCCGGCCTTAAGCCCGAAGGCGGCCAAGCATCGCGCCGCGCAGCTTGCGCAAAACCCTTGGGATAGGTCGGCCCGGACGGGCCGCTAAACCCGGATTGCCGCACGTACGCCTGCCAGCGCGCCGACAAATAGGGCATGAGATCGTCGATGGAGTTCGGGTAGTTGTGGACGTCGCAGTCGATCAGCGAAACTTCAGTCGAGGACGCGACTTGGACGGCGTATTCAGTTTGGGACATGGTAGTAATTGGTGGTGAAGGGTTTCTAGTTTCTAGTTTCTAGTTTCTAGAAGAATGGGTGCGAACATGGGCTACGTCAACTCCTCGTGCGCGGGACGAGCAGATTTGTTCGCCAACCTCGTTTAGTTATAATATCCCCCTATGCCTACATCACTTGACGACCTCGAAGCGCGCTATCGCTGCGCCACTCCGCGCTCCCGCGCCCTTTTTGAGCAGGGCCGTTCCTATACGGCCGGTGCGGCCAAAGGCGCGTATTACTATCCGCCCTATCCACTCACCATGGCCCGCGGCCAAGGCTGTTACCTATGGGATGTCGATGGCCGGCGCTACGTCGATTGCGCCAACCACCACACGGCCCAAGTGCTCGGACACGGAAACGAGCGCGTAGAAGCGGCCGTGCGCGAGCAAATGCAAAAGGGCATTGCCTTGGGCGCACCCATTGGCATTGAGAGCGAGATCGCCCGCGCAATGTGCGACCGGGTGGATGCGCTGGAGCGGATTCGCTTTGTCAACTCTGGGACCGAGGCCACGCTGCACGCGATTCGCTTGGCGCGGGGCTACACCAAGCGCGGCAAAATCGCCAAGTTCGAGGGCGGCTACCACGGCAGCCACGACGCCGTGGAAGTCAGCGTAGCTCCGCCCCTCGATCAAGCTGGCCCCTCAGACGCGCCCATCGCAGTGCCAACAGCCGGCGGCATGTCCCCGTCAGCCGCGTCCGAAGCCGTCATCCTCCCCTACAGCGACCCCGAAGCCGTCGAACGGCTCGTCGCTGAGCACGCCAGCGAACTCGCCTGCGTCCTCTTCGATCCCAAGGCTGGCGTTCTGGACATCCAGCCGGATTTTGCCCGCGCCGTGCGCGACATCACCCGCCGCCACGGAATCATGCTCATCCTCGACGAAATCGTTGGGTTCCGCACAGCCACGGGCGGCTTACAGGGCCTGTACGGCATCGACCCGGACCTGAGTTGCTTTGGCAAAATCGTCGGCGGTGGCTTTCCAGTCGGAGCCTTTGGCGGCCGGGCCGACCTGATGGACCTGTTCGACAACTCGCAGCAATCCACCGGCCTTTTCCAAAGCGGCACCTTCAGCGCGCATCCCGTGGCTATGGCCGCCGGCTTGGCGACCCTGAGCGAGCTGACGCCGCAAACCATCGACCATTTGAACGCACTCGGAGCGCGCTT
Source organism: Candidatus Latescibacterota bacterium (assembly GCA_965203175.1). Taxonomy (GTDB): domain Bacteria; phylum Latescibacterota; class UBA2968; order UBA8231; family UBA8231. Next base: position 5,176,955 of record OZ241867.1, read on the forward strand.
AAAAGACCAACTCAACGCGCTCTTTACCGATCGTGCAATCGCCGCCCAAGTGGTCTGCACGGGGTCGGTCTTCAGCATCTACTTCGCCCGCGGCCCCATCGCCAACTACCGCGACCTCGCCGCCACCGACAAAACCCTCATTCAACCGCTCTTTCTCTCGCTCATCGAACAGGGGTACTTCCTCGGCCCAGGGCTGGGCATGTGCGCGCTTTCTGCGCCCATGGAAGCCGGGCACATCGACGGCTTAGTCGCCGCGGTAGGGAACGCGCTGACAGAGATAACCTAACAGGGAACAAACCATGTCCGTACTCAGCCCCGAACAAATCGCCCAGTACCAGCAAGACGGGTACACCATCTTGCGCAATGCCCTCTCCGTAGAAGACGTGAGTGAGCTTCGCACCCACCTCGAAGGGATTGCCTCGGGTGACCTGCCCTTCCCAGAGGCGAACATCGAGTTCGATCCCAACGCGCCCCGGCAACGCCACATCGATCACTTGCGCAAGATCAACGGCCCGTCCGATTGCGATCCGTTCTTCCGCGACCACGCCGTGCGGGAGCCCCTCCTCACCGCAGCCGCCGACCTGCTCGGTCCAGACCTCAAGCTCTACGGCGACCAAGTTTTTATCAAGGGGCCGGGCGGCCTAGAAAAGACCTATCACCAAGACTCCGCGTATTTCCACATCGAGCCGATGGCCCTCGCCACCGCTTGGGTCGCCTTAGACGATGTAACCCTTGAAAACGGCTGCTTGTGGGTCGTGCCGGGCAGCCACCGCGAGGGGCTAGTTGACCACAGCGAGGTGTGGATGGTCGGCGATCGGCAAGACAAGAAAGTTCCCGACGCAGCTATCGACAGCCAGCGCGAACAGCCCATCCTGCTGCAAGCGGGCGACTGTTCCTTCCACCACAGTCTGCTCCTGCACCGCTCCGGCCCCAACCAGACGACGACGCGCCGCCGCGGCATGGCCACCCACTACATGAGCGCCCGCTCGCGTTGGACAGGTGTTCCCCAAGACAAACCCGACTATCCCCTGTTGCGGGGACAAGAACACGCTGGCTGTGTCTGAGCCATCTCCTCCAACCGAAGTGAATATTAGTATTGTAATTCCACTACATAGATAGCCATGTGCGGTAAACCGGCAATATAGTGATCTTGTTCACGAGTTGAGCAGAATGCCAACTTGGTCCCATCCGGCGACCAAGCTGGGGCCGCGTCGTCACTTGGATGCTCGATCAATTTTTGTGTTCTCTGTCCATCCGCAGAAATGACGTAAAGGTCTGATTGATCATCACCACGTAGCTCATGAAAAGCGATGTAACGGCCATCAGGAGACCATGCCGGAGCATATGTCCACCCGTCCCCGTATGTCAACCTACGTACAGTTTGCCCGTCTAAATCCACAACATAAAGGTCTGATGGGCGGCCATCCCGTTGGGATATAAAAGCCATCTGCGCCCCATCTGGGGACCATGCCGGTTCGCCGTCCCAACGCGGACTAGGAGCAAGCCAGCGCACGTTAGTACCGCTTGTATCTATCACGCCCACTTCATAGTAATTCCAAAAGGCGATTTGGAGCCCATCCGGGGACCATTCTGGCATACCGCCGCCGTAAATGCGCCGCTTATTCCCCCCATCTTCGGCATCCATCACGTAAATAGCGTCACCGCCGTCACGGTCAGAAGTAAAGACAATTTGCGTTCCATCCGGGGACCATGCCGGTTCATAGTCATCATGCCCACTATGGGTTAGTCTCCGTAGACTGCTCCCGTCTACATCCATGACGTACACATCTGAATGGAGCCTTAAACTGCCTGATACATGCGTGTAGGTGAAGGCAATCTGTGTTCCGTCAGGGGACCAAGCAGGGGAGTATGCTCTTGCTTTTCCGATATCAGTCAACCTCGTAATGGTTCCGGCCATCGGCCAGCCTGTCTCCGTTGCCGAGGAGGGCTCTGCGGACGCATCGGCCTGTTCCCCGTCTGTGTCGGGCGTTTCGGCCGGCGTCTCGCTCGCGGTGCTGTCTGGGGGTGTCTGGTCGGTGCTGTCCGGGGACGTATGCGCCCCTTGCCCTTCTGCTATGGTGTACTTTTCATCGCCAAGAAAGCCGCACAAGGGGCAATCGTCGGTGAGAGCCTTGCCGGCGGGGGTGGATGCAATGGGCGACTCTTGCGAACAGGATAGGATCCAGACTGCGCCGATGATTGTGAGCACGGCGGTAGCGCTGCGGGTGGTCGGCGGCATGGGTCAGTCTCCTTGGGCAAGTGGGACGGGCTTCGTCGGCGGGCTAACTTTACCAAGCACGATCGCGCCCGTCAAGCTCTTGGTGCCGGTTGGCACGGGTAACCGGCATCGGGGGCGACGAGGCATTGGTCCACCACGAGTTTCAAACCCGATGTTCTCACCGGGTTGACGCTCTTGAGCAGCTTAGTGTATAATCCCCAGACGATCACGGCCATCGCCGACGAGTAATCCCAACCAAGAGGAATACCCATGAGCCAATACTGGATTGAAGACGGACAAACGCTGCTGTTCATCGGCGACAGCATCACCGACTGCGGTCGTCGCGGTGCCGAAGCCCCGCTGGGCAACGGGTACGTACGCCTGTTCACCGAGTTGGCCACGGCCCGCTTCCCCGAGCGGCGGGTCCGCTACATCAACAAAGGCATCGGCGGCAACCGCGTCACCGACCTAGCCGACCGCTGGCGGGACGACGTGATCTATCACCGGCCGGACCGGCTGTCCGTCAAAATCGGCATCAACGACCTGCACAGCCATTTGCGCGGGGCCGAAGACGGCGTGGATCCGGCCCGCTTCGCTGCCGTCTATGAACAGATACTAGAGATTACCCAAAACGAACTGGGCTGTCCCCTCGTATTGCTCACTCCGTTTTACATTTCCACCGACCACAACGGTCAAACCTTCCGCAGCCAAGTGCTCGAACTATTGCCTCGCTACATCGAAGTAGTGGAACAGCTAGCCGAGCGCTTTGACGCCCGCCTAGTGCGCCTGCACGATATCTTCCAACAACAACTCCAGTACCGCGACGCCGATACCTTCTGTCCAGAACCAGTCCACCCCAACCAAGCCGGACATTTGGTGATAGCCCAAGCCCTGATGGACACCTTGACCGCGTAGAGGGGTTGGTAGTGTTTGAAATTTAGGTATTAAAAGCGCTCCGACTCTCAAGGTGAGTTGGGGCGCTTTTCTTTTTTTGTTCTTTTTTGCAAAAACCATAGAAAAATCATAGCAATGGCCTCTACAATTATAGATAAGTCACGTCTAAATCCTTGCTTAAATCCTTGCTTAAACCCCTTATTTACATTATTTTAGGATTGTATCGTAGAGCGCGTAGCACGCCTTGATTTCAAATAGCAACTCCAATAAAACCACCACATCCACCTGCTGACCCCTCTCAAACGCAATATGCAGCCCACCCCGGCGCGCAAGCCCTATCAATCTGCGTATGGCTCAATATACGCCTCAAACGAAAACCACTGGATTTGGAAGGACTCGTACAAGTTTAAAAGTCACACATCACGTTTAAACAGTTAAACAGGAGAACGCGCATGATGCCAATTCGCTTAGCCCTACTCGCCCTCGCCGTTGCTATTTGGAGTTGTGGAGACGACGATTCTGCACCAACGGCGGCTGCCGTCGATTCGATGATCGCCACGGCCGATTCCATGCTGGTCGCCGCCAATACCATGCTGGCCACCGCGGATTCGATGATCACCGCAGCCAATACCATGATCGCCACGGACGCGGATTCAACGATCGCCGCCGATGCCGATTCCATGCTGGCCGCTGCTAATGACATGATGGCCACCGCTAATTCAATGATCGCCGCCGCCAATGCAATGGTCGCCGCGGACGCGGATTCGACGATCGCCGCCGATGCGGCTGCCATGCTGGCCGCTGCTAATACCATGATCGCCGCCGCTGATTCTATGCTGGCGGCTGCCGGTTCACTACTGGCTCCAGAAGCGGTTCTGCGGCCAACCGGACAGTTAAAGCCTTGGGATCTCTCCTCTATTGTCTCGGTTGACGATATTCGCGCAATGCCTCCGGGCACGCCCGTATTCATGCGCACTGAATTTGTCAACGGCGAGCTGGCTGACCTCGAAATGAGGTTCGTCCAAGTGGTCGATGATTTTCTCGCCCCGATGCCGGTCTATATGGTCGAAGCCTCCGATCCCATTTTGATACAGCTCGGAGGCATTGCTCAGGGGATGAGCGGTTCACCCATTTTTACGGAGCAGGGCACCTGGGGTGCCATTGCTTATGGATTTAGTGCCCAGGACAGCCCGCCTTATTACTTTTTTGCCACTCCCATAGAATGGGTCATCGGCACTCGGGGGCTCATGCCAGCGGCCAAATCCATGGCCACGTGGGAAGGGAACCGCATTACCCCTTTGGATATCCCCTTGCTGAGCACGGGACTCAATGGAGTGCATCCGCTGCCTGAAGGGCGTTCTTCCCTCCTGAGCGGGGCCAGCGCCGCTGGTCTAACCCAAGAGCGGCAGGAGAGCTTTGAGGCCGGTAGGCCACTGGCGGTTGGATTGCTGCTCGGTGAGCTTACGCTAGGTGCGGTGGGAACCGTATCGTACGTCGATGGCAATCGGATATATGGCTTCGGGCATCCAATGAACAGTTCTGGTCCGGTAGAACTTCCCATAATCGAAGCAAAGGTGCTCGGCGAAATTTCCAACTTGTCCGCCCCGTTCAAGTATACAACGCTGAACCCAACGGTGCGGGGTACCCTGACCGAAGACCGTTTGCCCGCGGTTCGCGGCGTGCTCGAACAGGAACCAGACTTAGTACCTATTAAGAGCGTCTATACGTTCCCCTCGGGGAGCGAACTCGAACTTAATCACAGCATGGCCGTCGGCATCAGCCCATATACCTCGCTCGATCTCGTCGCCAATGCATTCTTTTATCCCTTGTCCATCCGGGTCGACAACGATCCGGAGCACAGCGTCCGCGTTACGACGGATATTTCTTTTGACGGCACCGATTCAACACTCACTCGTTCCCGGCTCTACTCCTCGCCAGGCGGCCGGCTCTTGGCTTCTATTTTTAGTGCCTCTGGCGACGTGTCATTCGCACTTGAAGAACTTACGACGAGGTTCGATTACGCCGTATATGTGCGCGAGGCCGAGGTGCAGGTCGAAGTGATTCCCGAGACCCGTTTTGCCACCGTGGCGAAGGTTACTACCGACTCGATTATCACTCTTGGGAGTACGCTGGATATTACCACTCTACTGCGCGTAGGACGGACTGAGGACCGGGAAGTAGAGTTGGCCCTCAGCGTACCGGATACGCTATTCCCTGGCTTTTACCAACTCGAAGTGGGAGCCGCCGCAACATTAGGACCCGACGAGCTACTGTTCGGCCCACCATCGTTTGGCCCTCCAACCGAGGAATCGCTCGACGATGTTTTTGCCCGACTGAATAAACCCGACGAGAATGTCCTTTTAAAAGCTCGCTTGGCATTTGTTGCGCCACCCCTTCCCCCACCGCCCCCTGAGCTTCCGCCCGAGCCTGAAGGTGGTGAAGGAGAAGGTGGTGCGGACGAACCCGACGGTGATGAAGGCGAAGACGGTGAAGGGGATGAAGGAAACGGTGATGAAGGGGAAGACGGCGACGGTGATGAAGGCGAACCCGAAGGCGGCTTTGATGGGCCTCCGCCTCCCGGAGCTTTTCCTCCCGGTCCTCCTCCCCCTCCTCCAGCGCCTATTTCTACGCAGGAAGATGTAGATTTATTGCTCCAAGGTATCCAATTCCTCGAGATAGAAGTAGTGGCAGGGGAAATAGTAGAAGAGGAAGTAGTAGAATAATAGTCTTCTACACCCTTTAAAACGCGGGAATTTAGCCGCTTCTCAATTTCCGCTATACGTTGTGGAGCCTTTATCTGCATTAATCCCTTTTGCAGATAAAGGCTCCTCTTCTAATAATCCGCCACCGACCCACATCTCCCGCAGCCGATTATCCAGCCACTGGTGGAACCTACCACTCGACTGCGACGTCAACTAAGCAGCCCAAACAGGATAGGATTCGGCCGACCATCCCTTGATGGAACGGGATAAAATTGAACTGAGTACACTCTAAACGTAAGAGGCACGTATCATGACGATCCGCTTAGCTCTATTCGCCCTCGCCGTTGGTCTGTGGAGTTGTGGAGACAACAATTCTGCACCAACGGCTGCTGTCGTCGATCCGATGATCGCCACGGCCGATTCCATGCTGGTCGTCTCCAATACCATGCTGGCCACCGCCAATACCATGATCGCCGCAGACGCAGATCCGACCATAGCCGCCGATGCTGCTTCCATGCTAGCCGCCGCTGATTCTATGCTGGTCGCTGCCGGTTCACTACTGGCTCCAGCAGCGGTTCTGCGGCCAACCGGACAGTTAAAGCCTTGGGATCTTTCACCCATTGTCTCGGTTGACGAGGTTCGTGCCATGCCCGTGGGTACAACCGTATTCATGCGCACTGAATTTGCCCACGGTGAACTGGCCGATCTAGAAATGACGTTCGTCCAAGTGGTCGATGACTTTCTGGCACCCATGCCGGTCTATATGGTCGAATCCTCCGATCCCGTTTTGATCCAGCTCGGGGGCATTGCTCAGGGCATGAGCGGTTCGCCCATTTTTACGGAGCAGGGCACTTGGGGTGCTATTGCTTATGGATTTAGCGCCCAAGACAACCCGCCCTACTACTTTTTTGCCACTCCCATAGAATGGGTCATCGGCACTCGGGGAATGATGCCAGCGGCCAAACGCACAGCCACGTGGGAAGGAAACCGCATTATCCCCTTGGACACCCCCTTGCTGAGCACGGGACTCAATGCAGTGCATCCGCTGCCTGAAAGGCGTTCTTCCCTCCTGAGCAAAGCCAGCGCCGCAGGTTTGACTCAAGAGCGCCAAGAGAGCTTTGAGGCCGGTAGGCCACTGGCGGTTGGGTTGCTGCTCGGCGAGCTTACGCTGGGTTCGTTGGGCACCATATCGTACGTCGATGGCAACCGGATATATGGGTTTGGGCATTCAATGTCTGGTAGTGGTCCGGTAGCACTTCCCATAATCGAAGCAAAGGTCCTCGGCGAAATTTCCAATTTGTCCGCCCCGTTCAAGTTTGCAACGCTAAACCCAACGGTGCGGGGAATTCTAACCGAAGACCGTTTGCCCGCGGTGCGCGGCGTGCTCGGCGAGCAACCAAGATTAGTACCTATTAGGAGCGTCTATGCGTTTCCGTCAGGGAACAGAATCGAACTTATGCACCGAATGGCCAGTGTCGGCTCATATACCGCGAGCGATCTCATCTCCAATGCTTTTTTTGCTCCCTTGGCCAATCGGGTTGACAACGATCCTAATTACAGTATCCGCGTTGCGACGGGCATTTCTTTTGCCGGCACCTATTCAGCAGCACTCACTCGTTCCCGGCTCTACTCCGCGCCAGGCGGCCAGCTCATGGCTTCCATTTCCGCTGCCTATGACGACGTGTCACTTGCACTCGAAGAACTTATGACGCGGTCCGATCACGCCGTATATGTACGCAGGGCTGGGGTTCATGTCGAATTGATTCCCGAGACTCGTTTTGCCACCGTGACGCAGGTTGCGGCCGACGAGGTTATCAGTCTTGGGAGTACGCTGGATATTACTACTTCGCTGCGCGTGGGACGGTACCGCGACCAGCAAGTCGAGCTGTCCCTTAGCGTGCCGGATACCCTGCTCCCTGGCTTTTACCAACTCGAAGTAGGGTCTACCGCAGAATTAGGGCCCGATGCGCTGTCGTTCGGCCCACCGCCGGGCCCTCCTGAGGGTGAGGAAACGCTCGACGATATTTTTGCGCGTCTGAATAAACCCGACGAGAATATCCTCTTAAAAGCTCGCCTGTCGTTTGTCGCGCCACCTCGTCCCGAGCCGTCTGAGCTTGAGAGCAGCGAAGGGGAACCTGAAGGTGGTGAAGGCGAAGAGGGCGAATCCGCAGGCCACTTTGATGAACTGCCGCCGCCCATATCTCTTCGTCCTAGCCGTCCTCTCCCACCCCCAGCACCTATTTCTACGCAGGAAGACGTCGATTTAGTGCTCCAAGGTATTCAAACCTTTAATATAGAAGTAGTGGCCTTCTAATAATCCGCCACAGACCCATCCCGCAGCCGATTGTCCGGCCACTTAAACTGCCGTTCGCGCTCCTGCCCCACGGCAATGGCCTTTTCCTCGTCAATCTCCACTCCCAACCCCGGCCCCTCCGGCAGCGACGCATATCCCTCCGCATCCAAGGTCCACGTCTTGTGCGCCACGCCTTCCGGCAACTGGTGCTCGTAGCCCTCGTGGATGAGGAAAAACGCCACTGAGGCCGCCACGTGTAAGCTCGCCGTCAGGCCCAGAAACGACATGGTGCAATGCGGGGCAATCGGCACGTGATGCGCCTCGCACAGCGCGGCGACCTTCTGCATCTGGCTGATACCGCCGCCGTGGCCGCAGTCGGGTTGCAGGATATCTACTACTTGGGCCTCCAAAATCTCGCGCACCTCCCAAATGGTGCGGTCGCGCTCGCCGGTCGCCAATGGCACGGGCACAGCCTCGCGCAGTTTGTGCATGGCCTCGATGTTGCCCGGCATCCACGCCTCTTCCAAAAAGAGCAAATCGTCTGGCTTGAGATAACCGGCAAACTGCTTGACCAGCGGCAGCGGCAACATGCTGTGCGCATCGAACATCACCGCCCCATCCGGCCCCACCTTGGCGCGCGCGTCGGCCACCCGCTGCACCAACTCCGCCACCTCGGCTGGCGTCCCCGCGTGATATTGCGCGCCCCCAGGGCCGACCTTGATCGCCTTGGGACTGGGATACATCCACACCTTGTCGCGGCAGGGGCCGCCCAACAGGCGATACACCGGCACCTGATAGAGCTTGCCAGCAATGTCCCACAGCGCCATGTCAATGGCCGAAATCACGTGCACCATCAGCCCGCCGCCGCGCAGATTGCGATGGGCGCGGAACATCCGCTGCCAGTGGTGCTCGATGCGCGTCGGGTTTTCGCCGACGACGAGCGAGCCCAGCGACTCGGCCAAGGCACAGGCGACCTTGGTCTCCATGTTGTTGATCTCACCCCAGCCGACCACCCCCATATTCGTCTCCACCTTCACGTAGCCCTTGGCCCCCACCGGAATGGCCGTCAGGCGCTCGACCCGAATAGCCGAGCCGCGATCTTCCACTGTCATGTGTTTCCTCCTAGTTTTAAGATTTGCCTCTAACGCCATTCTCCTTCGATTGCGACCCGTTCAACCTCCGCTGCCAGCCGCTGGAATGCGGCTAATCCGTACAGAATACTAAAATCGTCAATCATTTCAGCCACTCGATGGGCACTTGATCGCCAACTGAAACGCTCTAGGCGGCGCCCTTGAAGGCCGCTTGCCTGACGCAGGAGTTCGCTGATGCGTTGTTTGGGATCGGCCAACTCTTCGAGTCTTTGCACATCCGGCATATCTAGCGGCTGAGTGCCATTTGGATTGCCTGCAGCCCTTCTTAACGCAGCTTCGTCGATGAGCAGCCAAGCCTCCTGCATCCGTACAGGCACCACGCAGACAACGCACACCGAATCTTCCACAGAGCTTTCCTCTATGGCCCTACGGATCTCTGCCTCACGCTCTTCGATTGAAGCACTCTCCGCGTCCCGATGCCCAAAGAGTAGATCGCAAGGATACAGTTCAACACTCCGGTTAATTCGTTCGGAAAGTTCCTTGGGAGGGCGTGGCAGGAGACGCAAATCGGCAAACTCTGCCTGGATGGGAATAGCCCCACAGCACTGGCGCAACAGCCAAGTGAGAATCGGTAGAAGAGCGCGGTCAGAAGATCCATCCGCCACCGGAGTATAGCGCAATCGCTGCATCTGACGCCAGATTTACCAAGAAGGAGACAGAAGGAGTTGCTGCATATCTTCCCTATCGACTACCCGCTTCTTTCTTGCTGCCTCTGCGTACTTCTTAGGAATCACCGGATTCAGATAGGCAAGCAGATCACCGCGAACGGCGTCTTCGCTCACGTTGGCTCGCCAAGTATCGGACAAGCAGAGAAAATGGGCCTTTTTGCAGAGGCGTCCCTCTCTGTCTTTGGCTTCTTTTGCTTTTACGAATACAACACTCTCATCAGGGACTTGCTGAAATACTACAGGCGAGTGGGTATTGACAATCACTTGGCGCAAGGGATTATCCTCCCCAATAGGCTTTTGGGTATCCACCGCAATATCACTGAGTAACTGCAGTATGGCCGGAATTCGCGCTGGATGAATGCCGTTTTCCGGCTCCTCCAAACAGAGTACTCCCTGCATCTGTGGGTCGATCTCTAAGACGGCTAGCGCGAGGAAACGCAAGGTACCATCCGACAGGGCGCGTGCAGGGTGCTGGGTCCCCTCCCCGTTTTTTACATATAAAGTCAGTAGCTCCCGCTTCTCATCTCGTTCTATATCGATATCATTCACATCGTCAATAAGCTCGGCCAAGCGGTTGGCGATCTGGCTATATATGGCACCTCTTACTTGTTGCCCATCATGGCGAGCCAAGCAATACAAGGTAGCCGCCAGATAGCGACCATCCGCTCCTAAATGGGTAGGAGAAACAAATTCATCGGGCCTTCTTAGTGCCGAAGGTTCCAATTGCAGCATCTGCCAGGATTCCATCTCTCGGCGAGCGACTAACACCGTAGGGCTTTCCGCCGCATTGGCTATGGAAAGCACCGTGCGCGGCAGGTTGTCGGCAGATCGGGGCAAAGGACGACCACTGCTGCCGCCATCCTGATGTAGTTTTATGACTCTGTTCTCGCCCTCATCGGCGGTTGAAATGAAGGGAGTATGGCGCTTACCGCACACTGCGGATTTGCGCCAGTCCTTTGCACTGTGAGGAAATAAAAGATGTTGGGAGGCATCGCGTTGGGCGATGGGGACCAATTCTTCTTTGACAATAGCGAGAGCACCTCGCACTAAGCTATCGTCCGTCTCTCGGTAGGCAAGCTCTAGAGAATAACGCAAAGACGTAATACTGGCCTCAGCCTCCTGCCCTAAGTCATCGATGGCCCGACGGGGCACGATCATCTCTGCCTCAAAGGTTATGCGCTCGGCATAGTGGTCTCCCACTCGGTGGAAAAGGTCGCGCACGGCGGCGGTGCGGCTGTCTTGGTCGCGCACGGCGGCGGCGGCCTCCATGAGCGTGTGATTGGCCAGTGCGCTCAGAAACCGAATCGCGTCGAACAGGTTCGACTTACCCACCCCATTCGGCCCAACCACACAGGTAAACGGACCGAGGTACAAATCCACATCCACCAAGTTTTTGAAGTTAGAGACTTTCAGTCGAGTTAACATAGGTCATCTCCTCATTGGGAGGGCTTCATCTCTTGGTTCGTCCACGCCCGCTCACTGTGCCAGATATCCAATAATAGGCAACCCCTTAAACCCCTGCTACTCGATTGGCCCTACCGACGCCTCGTTCTTAGCTTAAACAAATACCCGCACCTAAAGACAGGAGATATCATGGTCGAAACTAACGACATTCAACGCCCCCCCAAAGACCTCATCGATGCCCTCGCCCCGATCTCCAGTGCGACCGCAGCCGGCGAACTGGCCCGCTTAGGCATCCGCGACCCCCACATCCAAGGCCCAGTTGCCCGCATCCCGGGCAAACACGTCGTCGGCCCAGCCCTGACCTTGCAGTTCATGCCCAAACGCGAGGACCAATACTCGGTCGATGAATACGCCGACCCAGAAAAACAGCTCCACCGCCACGCCCTGTACCACACCCAACCCGGCGACATCATCGTCGTCGATGCGCGCGGCGACATGCACAGCGGAGTCTTCGGCGAAATGATGCTCACCTTCTTCATGGGGCGCGGCGGCATCGGCGCGGTCATCGACGGCTGCATCCGCGACTTCCCCCAGGTGCTCAAAGACCTCGACATCGGACTGTGGCTGCGCGGCACAACCCCCAACTTCCACACCCAGACCAACATCTTTCCCTTCGCGGTCAACGTGCCCATCGCCTGCGGCGACACCCTCGTCATGCCCGGCGACATCATCGTCGCCGACGACGACGGTGCCACCGTCGTCCCAGCCCAACTCGCCCCCGAACTAACCGAAAAGGCCCAAGCCCACGCCGAGTGGGAGGACTTCAGCCGCATGAAGCTGGCCGAGGGCGGACACCTGCGCAAGTACTATCCACTCAGCGAAGAAGCCCGCGCCGAATACGAAGCCTGGCGCGCCGAACAGGGACAATAGCCCATGACCTCGCGCCCCAACATCGTCTTCGTCCTCACCGACGACCAAGGCTACGGCGACTTGGGCTGTCACGGCAACAGCGCGATCCGCACGCCTTGCCTCGACCGCTTCCACCAAGACGCCGTGCGCTGCACCGACTACCACGTCGGCTCCACCTGCGCCCCCACCCGCGCCGGCCTGCTCACCGGCCACTACTGCAACAGCGCTGGCGTCTGGCACACCATCGGCGGCCGCTCGCTGCTGCGCGCCGACGAGTGGACCCTCGCGGACGCACTCACTGGCGCGGGCTACCGCACCGGGCACTTTGGCAAGTGGCACCTCGGCGACAGCCCGCCCTACCGGCCGCACGAGCGCGGCTTTGCCGAATCCATCTATCACGCTGGCGGCGGCATCGGCAACACGGGCGACCCTTGGGGCAACGACTACTTTGACGACACCTATTTCAAAAACGGCGTCCCCACCCCGTACGAGGGCTACTGCACGGACGTGTTCTTCCGCGAGGGGCAACGCTTTATCGCAGAAAACGCCGACGGCCCCTTCTTCTGCTACATCGCCACCAACGCGCCGCACGGACCGCTCAACGTCGAACCGCACTACGTCGAACAATACCGCGACGCCACCCCACACGAAGAACGCGCCCGCTTCTACGGCATGATCACCAACATCGACGAAAACTTCGGTCGCTTGCAGACCACGCTCGACGAATTGGGCATCGCCGACAATACCATCCTCATCTTTATGACCGACAACGGCACGGCCACCGGCGTCGAGCTAGACGCCGATCAGTTCCCCCGTGAAGGGCCGGGCAGTTACAACGCCGGAATGCGCGGCAAAAAAGGCTCCCCGTACGAAGGCGGCCATCGCGTGCCCTTCCTCATCCACTATCCCAACGGGCATATCGCCGGCGGCCGCGACATCGACGCACTGACCAGCTACGTGGATTTCATGCCGACCCTGCTCGACCTGTGCGGAGTCGAAGTCTCGGCCGGCCGCACTTTCCACGGCCAGAGCCTGGTACCACTGCTGCGCGGCGCAGACGATGCTTTAGCTGACCGCGTCAACGTCTGCGACACTCAGCGCGTGGCCCATCCGGTCAAATGGCGCAAGAGTTCGGTGATGAAAGGCAAGTGGCGGCTCATCGACGGCCGCGCGCTCTACGACTTAGGCACGGATCCCGGCCAGCGTCAGGACATCGCCACTGAGCATCCTGACACCGTCGCCGACCTGCGCGCTGCGTACGATGCCTGGTGGGAGCTCATATCCGAGCAATTCGACCGCGACGAGCCGATTGCCTTGGGCGGGGACGACCAACCCGTCAAACTCACCACCCATGACATCCGCAATGAGGCGTGCAGCGCCGTCTGGAATCACCGTCAGGTCCGCACCGGGCAGATCACGAGTGGTTTTTGGGCCGTTGATGTCAAAGAAGCGGGCCGCTACCAGATTGAGCTGCGGCGCTGGCCCGAGGAAACCGGCTATGCGCTTGCTGCGGGGATCGAAGGCGACGACAGCGGCTGGTACCGCGCCGGCATTGAGTCGAAAAATGCTCCAGCCTACGAGGGCGGCGTCGCCCTCGCCCTCGGCTGGGCACAACTATCCATCGGCGGCCAGAATCTCCAGCAAGAAGTCGATCCTACTGCGACGAGCGCCTGTTTTGAGATCGATCTCGCCGCTGGCTTTGACCGACTCTACGCCTCGTTCCACGACCACGCCGAGCGGACCATCGCCCCTTACTACGTGTACGTGCGGCGACTGTTTGAGTAACACGGACTAGTTAGATTCTGCCAGTCAAAGAGAGCAGTCAGAGAATCTCAGAATCGAAATGGTGAACAACGCGCTCCAAATCGGACTTATTCTGTGCTGCAATAACCGAGCTCTGAGCAAACGAAGACATGTTGACTCTGTCAATTTCCTCCGACTCTAATTGGAGCAAGCACTCTTTATCAGGAGTGCCGCGGATTGATATAGCAACGTCAGGGTCTACAGGAAGCCATTCAAAAGGATTGTCATCCATTGCTGAATTGCGAATTACAGCACAACTGCCTATAACGAATTTGACTTTTGGTTCGCAAATAACCCCGAAAAGCAAGCCATAGTTGCCAATGTAGCGTTCAATTTCTCCACTGAGTTGGGAAGGCAACCCAGCCGCAAAACGGGCTCGGTTGTTATGTACGATCTTCTTCTTGAGTTCTATCCATCGAGGATCTGAGCCGAACATGTGCCTATCAGGGACCGGTATGTCTTGGTTATTGAGCAATCGGCGATACGCTTCATAAACAGCATCATCGACTCTCATTGCTCTCAGAATCTGTTGAGCATGTTTCGGATTTCGTAACACCATGTGAATAAAGAATCGCTTACAAGCCGCTCTATGTTCTGGAGACAATTTGGGGAAACGATTCATTTTTACAGCCTTGATGATCTTGAGAATAGCAGGCTCAGCATCACTTTCAATTCTGCTAAGTCTCTCCTCAGCTTCCCAGTTGTCTCGTCGACCTCCATCTCCGTACTGGGTATTGAGATGGTTCACTTTAAATAAATCGCTGTTTTTGCGGAACTTTCCTGTGGTTCTGTCGAAAACCTGAAGCAATCCGCTATCATCTTTGAAATTTTTCAACAACATCCGTGGGATGTAATGATGTTTCTTTGACTGAGTAGTCTCCATCTATCTCCTAGCCTGAATTACAACAGTTAAAACCTACCGCCCTTACCTTTTACAGAATCCAAATACAATGTATCAGGACATATATCTTGTCCATGAGGCCAAACAACGGTTCCATCCATTGCTTTTGCCTTCTTAAAGTAACTTTTATCCTGTAACTCTTGAAATACACCGAAATCCAATAATCCAGAACAGTCATAGAATCCCTGCTCTCCATTATCGAAAAGCAGCTTCAATTTATGCCCTTCTATTGCAGTGGCTTCTAATATTCTTGGATTCATAAATCTTACCTCAAAGGGTCAATTTTATAGGGTTGTTGTCCAGATACAGTAAGTTCCCAGTCTGCCACAAGTTCATCTTTGTGCAATTCAATCCACGCTTGTAAAAGTTTCATTTTTGAGTTCGGAATACTACCATCAAGAACCTCTCCATCAGGTATTGCAACGATCACCTCTTGACCTTGATACTTAGCGTGTATATGTGGCCTATTGTGGCCTGCCCCCTTAAACCTGGACAGGTTTGGATGTGAGTATTTTCTTGTTTCTTAACGAGGAGCATACTCATGAAGCGCAAAGGGAGCAAATCTCGTACTGTCGAGCAAATTATCCGCATTTTGCGGCAGGCGGATGGCGGCCAAACGGTGGCCGAACTCTGTCGCGTGCATAACATCGCCGAAGGCACCTTCTATCGCTGGAAAAAGCAATACGGCGGTATGGATGTAGCCGATGCCAAGCGCTTGAAAGCGTTAGAAAAAGAAAACGCCGAGTTGAAAAAGATGCTGGCCGAAGCGATGCTGGATAATCGGGTGTTGCAAGCGATCAACGCAAAAAAATGGTAAGCCCGTCGCATAAAAAACGAGCCGTCCACTATGTCGCCGAACAGGGGATGTGCTCGACGCGGCGGGCCTGCCTTGTGGTCGGGCTGGCGCCCTCGAGTTATTATCATCGGCCGCAAGGCCCCACCGACCGGCGGCAGCGGCTGGAGCAGCGCATTATCACCTTGTCGAAACAGCATCCGCGCTGGGGCTATCGGCTTATTCATCAGCTCTTATGCCGCGAGGGTTGGACGGTCAATCGCAAACGCGTCCAGCGGGTGCGGCGGCAAGCCGGGTTAGGCGTACCACCGGTGGAGCGCCGGAAACGGTGCCCCCGGTCGGCGCGGCGCACTCCGGTGCAGGCGGCCTATCCCGGCCATGTCTGGTCATGGGATTTCATTTTGGATCGAACCACCGACGGTCGGCCGGTGAAGATGCTGACGGTCGTAGATGAATATACCCGGCAGTGTTTGGTCATTCACCCGGCGCGTTCGATCCCCAGTGACCACGTGTTGGATACGCTTCAAGCGCTGGTCGAAGCGTGGGGCGCACCGGCGTTTATGCGCTCGGATAATGGCTCGGAATTTATCGCCCGACTCATTCAGGATTGGTGCGCTGCCGCCGACATCCAGACGCTGTATATCGAGCCGGGTAGCCCGTGGCAAAATGGCCTCATCGAAAGTTTTCATAGCCGTTTTCGAGCCGAGTGTCTTACGCCAGAAATCTTCTTTTCGATCGCCGAAGCCCGCGTCGTCGTGGAGGACTATCGGTGCCTGTACAACCAGCAACGACCCCATAGTAGCCTCGGATATAAAACACCCGATGAATTTGCCCAAGCCCTAAACTATCAGCCCGCCGAGACCCGGCCAACTCACATCTAAAGTGATCCAAGCTTTGGGGGCCGCTCAATTGTGCTGCCTATTGTCCATGAAATACATATAGACAATTATCCCATAAAACATAGATATCGCCGGCATTTATCCCCCCGTGCAATATAGCTTGTAAAAAATTATTATACGTATACCTTGTCAATGGATAACTGCCCCACCCGTTAGCGCACCAGCAGCTTGCGCGTCTGTCTCTCACTTTCAGCTATACGATCCCGCAGCTATCCGCTCTCATCACGTCCGGTAGCCGCTTCCGCATGCTGCCCTTTGAAGGTATAGCAATTCCTACTCCTTGTGAATCCACCCCCAAAACAGATTATCGCGCTCGTTCCCCGCCGCCAAGTATGTAGCCTTGAGCTGCGACAGCGCATCTCCAGCGTAGTCGGTCACAGGTCGGCCCTGCCCGTCCAGCGCGAGACCGTATTGCCCAGCGGCGTTGATGCCGAAGATCGCGTTTTTCACCGGGCCGTCAGCCGGGCCAAGCGGCGCTAGATCGAGCTTATCCTGCAAGTCGGGTGGCAGCTCAATCCGGCGAAAGGCCTCAATCTGCCATTGCGGCGAACCAAACCAAATCGAATCCGTCCCCCACAACACGTGATCAACACCGAGGCCCTTGATCAACTTGGCCACCATAGCCGCGGCCAGGCGCGGATGCGTAATCGCCAGCGCCCCAAACGACAGGCCAATATCCGCGTACACATTCGACACCCCGTATTCAGCAGGGATGGCAGCCAACTCGTCGATCCAAGCCAGCCGCCCGGTGCGCTCAAATTCCTCGCTCACCGATTCGGCGTCCCGCCACATCTTCAAGCCCGCGTGATAGATGTGGAAATTCAGGTCGGGCCACGCCGCTGCTGCGCCGCCTACGTCCTCGACGCTGGCGTATTGCCAGTTGGGTATGCTCTCGTAATCAACCGGCAATACGCCCTTGTGGATACAGATGTTGGGCACGCCGAACTGGCGGGCCTTTTCGTAGGTAGGCCACGTTAGTTCTTCGTCATCTAGACGCCAAGGCCGGTCAAAGGTAGGGTGAAAACCCAGCACGTCGCCGATAGTGTAGCCCTTCCAAGAGTCCACCTTCAACTCCGTCGCCGCCGGTTCCATCAGTTCCAAGTATTCCGGCGCGCTCGGCCAGATGACCCCGTGGGCGAACATCCGCCGCGTGCCAGCGATCTCGTTGACTTGGTCGCGCGTGGCGACCATCTGCCGGTCGGACAACAGCGTCTTTTCGGGATCGACCGAGGGCGAGGTACTCAACAGCGAGAGCGTGGTGTCGCTGTCGAAAAACATGTCTTTGACGTAGTAATCGAACTTGTAGTACTTCAGGTCCAACTCCTGCTCCACCAGTTCTGGATTCCAAGGGGTGCGGGCTTGGTTGTTGCCCCGCGCCGCATCGCGCAGCCAGAGCTGGCCTTCCCAAGTGTAGTCCTCGCGCACGTGGTGGGTGTGGACGTCGAAGATAAACTGGTCGCGGGTCTGACTGCGCTGGTCGGCGGCAGCCTCGGGGTCTTCGGCCTCTGCCGGATTGACGCGATAGACATCGCCATAGACTTGATTCATCGCCATAAACGCCGCGGCCATGCCGCTGGGGGAGCGGAGATACCGCTGGCGGGGCATCCCCTGGCGACCCGCGTAGAAATCGGTCTTTTCTCGCATCAGCGCCTCGGCTTGGGCTTGGCGGCGAGACTGCGGCGGCGGGAAGCACTCGCCACTGGATACGACTTGGGTTGGAATGGGCGTCTCGACCTGCTTGCGGTAGCCGCGCTGCAAGTGCTGCAACTGTCTTGTGGTAAGCCAATCAGACATGGTTCGGATCCTTTCTCGTGCCTGAATATACGCTACAATAGCCGTAGCGCATTAACCCGCCGCGTCTTATCTTCCCGCGCACACTTCACCCGGAGTATTCATCATGCGCATCGGCATCATGGGCGTCCACTACGGCCACATCGGCGGCATGATCCAATCCGCCTTACAGACAGCAAACGGCCAAATCGTCGGCTTGGTTGAAGACGACGACGCACTCTGCGAGCGCTACGCATCCATCCCCCGCTTCGCCACCTTGGAGGACATGATCGACCGCGCCCAGCCCGAACTGATCCTCGAAGGCTTGATCCACCACGAGAAAACCGCGCTCGTAGAAACCTGCGCCCGCGCTGGCATTCACCTGCTTCTCGACAAACCCCTGTGCCACTCGCTCGACGACTGGGAGCGCATGCGCCGCGCTGTCGCCTCTAGCGCGATTCACGTATCCATGTGGTTCACCTCGCGCAGCTATCCGCCTTTTATCGCCCTGCGCCAAGCCATCCTCGACGGCACGCTCGGGGCCATCGCCAGCCTCATCTCCACCCACCCGCACAAGATCCGCCGCGACACAGCCCCGGCCTGGTATTTCGACCCGGAGCAGTACACGGGCGCATTCCACGACCTCGCTTGCCACGGCGTCGATCAAATCCGCTGGCTCACCAATGCCGAATGCGTCGGCGTCCACGCCCTCACCACCTGCAAGCGGTTCACAGATGAGCCGCGCTTAGACGACCACGTGCAGGCTTCCTTTGCGCTATCCGACGGCGCCCTGGCAACCCTCACCGCCGACTGGCTCACGCCCCAAGCCGCCCCCTCGTTTGGCGACACTCGCTTCATCATCATGGGCACGGCCGGCTCGGCACACCTGCGCGCCTATGCTGACAACCACCTACTCATCGCCACCAACGAGCGCGAGCCATACTCGCCCGATTTGCCCGCAGACCAAAGCGGCGCGTTCGTCGCCAACCTGATCGACGCCATTGAACGCGGCACCGACCTCTTCATCCCCACCCGCTCGGTGTTCGCTACGGCCCAAGCTTGCCTGATGGCCCAAGAATCCGCCCGGCAAGGAGGCGCGTTCCTCCGCATTCCACCCTTTGCGCTATGAGTGATAACCATGTCCACCGACCTCATCGACCCCAAAAAGCACCATCAGCTCTTTCTCGACAGCCGCGCCTTAGTCTCTGAGCAAGGCACCACCCGCACTTTGCATCCTCTGCAAAAGTGCGGCCCCTGCATCACCGGCGGAGTCCAGAGCCGCAGCGCGCCCTTGTGGAACCCGGACGAGGAGCGCTACGAATGGTGGTACAACGGCCCGCAAGCCCGCTTGGCCATCTCCCGCGACGGCGAGCACTGGGAACAGCCCTCCCTCGGGCTATACGAGTGTGATGGCAGCACAGACAACAACATCGCCTGCGACCCCAACGGCCCGGGCCTGTACCACATCGTCCGCGACGAGCGCGACCCAGACCCGAACCGCCGTTACAAAGCCCTGTTCGGCGTCCACGGCCGCGGCGGTGCCATCTCGCCCGACGGCTTTGCTTGGACCCAGCTCCCCAGCTCCTCCATCCCCAGCCAAGATGAATCCCAGTTCGCGTACGACCCCTATACCGAACAATTTCTCGCCATGGTCAAGCAGCCCACCGAATGGGGCCGATCAGTCTGGCTGGCGACCAGCCGCGACTTCGACCACTTCACCGAACCCAAGCTCATCTTCCACGCCGACGAAACCGACTGGGAAAACTGCCGCCAACGCGTCCGCACCATCGTCGACGACCCAGCGTACATCACCCCGCCGCTCGTCGATGACGAAGACTACCACGCCGAGATCTACAACATGGCCATCATGCCCTATCAGGGGCTGTACATCGGCTTCCCCACCGTCTTCAACCCCTTCGGCGCCATCCCGCCGCCGGCTACCAATTTCACCCGCATCAACCAGATCGAAATGGCAGTCTCGCGCGACCTACGCACCTGGGACCGCGTGGCCGACCGCACGCCCTTTATCAGTATCGAACCTTGGGATGGGGAAAACTACGGCACCAGTCAGCTCCTGATGGCCGGTGCGCCGCTGGTGCGCGAAGACGGTGAGATTTGGGCTTACTACAACGCCCTCCGCATACCGGGCAGCGTGGAAATGTACCAGCGCTTCAACCGCTGCAAGGAGCTATTCCGGCTCGGGGTGGATGAGCGCCACTTCGCCGACCCAGGCGCACTCTGCTTGGCCAAGCTGCCGCCCGACCGCTTCGTCTCCATCGACGGCGACGAAATTGCCACCCTCGTCACCCAGCCCTTCCACTGGCGCGGCGAAGACCTCTACCTCAACGCCGACGCCCGCTGGGGCGAAATCTACGCCGAGATCCAAGACGCCGAGACCGGCAGGCCCCTCCCCAGCTTTTGGGTACCTGGGGAAAAACCGACGCCCTTCACCGGCGACAGCCTGCGGGCCAAATACGAGTGGAAGCACCCGCACGATCTGGTATTTGAAAAACCAGTGCGCCTGAAGTTCTACTTGCACCAAGCGCGGCTATACGCCTACTGGCTCGAAGACCGCAACGATCCACGACGTGCTGAATAGGAATCTGCACCGCGTCGAGAACTACCGCCACGGCTGCACAGCACCGACAGCGAGATTTCCTCGCTGCTACGTGCCTTGACCTGCTTTTGCAGTACTAGAAATTCGTAGGGTTGGATTTGTGGAAGTACGGTAACACTCGCTTCTGTACGGTAACAGTTTCGGCTAGCCCGAAAAGACCTTAACGGCCACCGTCCCGAGCAAGCCCATCATCGTCGCCCACATGCCGATCATCGTGCCGATCAGCCAGCGAAAGTCCCGGCGGTGGCTATCCTCTAAGAGGTCTATCCGACGCTCTAAATCGCTCCGCAAGCTGCCCATCTGGGCCTCTAAATCGCTCCGCAAGCTGCCTATCCGGGCCTCTAAATCGCTCTCTAAGCTGCTCATGCGACCTTCTAAGCTGCTCATGCGACGCTCCAAGCTGCCTAAGCGGTCGTTGATCTGCTCAATGATGCCTTCGAGGCGACCAAGGCGGTCGCCGTAGTCGAGGGGAGAACGTTCTACCATGCCTGCGATCTCTTCCTTGGTAGGTTAATGTACTCGCCGATGGGCACCTCTTCAATAGCAAGAACCCGCTATTCGGCAAAAGCAAAACGCAGACCAGAAGCACTATCCTCAGCGTACCAACGTCATCTTCCCGGTCCGCACCCCGCCTACAGCGTCCAAGCGATACAAGTACACACCGCTGGCTACCGCCCGCCCCGCGTCGTCGCGCCCATCCCATCGCGCCGCGTGCCACCCTGAGTCCACCACGCCCTGCACGAGTGTCCGCACCTGCTGACCGTTCAGCGCATAGACCGCCAGATGCACCGGCCCAGCGTCCGGCAGTGCGTAGCGGATCGCAGTCGTCGCGTTGAATGGGTTGGGATAATTCGCGGCCAACGCTAGCGCGGTTGGCTGCGACGCCGCCTCGTCGAGCACGGCCGTCAGCGCCGGTCCCACAATCCGTAGCTCATCGAACCAGAATTGAATCCCGTCTAAGGCGTGGTGCTCAGCCACGATGTCGAAGCGATCGACGGCCTGCCAGTCGAACGCGCCGATTGGAGTGAACCACTCATTCTCCCAAGCCCCGTGCTCGGCAAAGTCGCCAAGCGGCACCCGCACCTTATGCCACTCGCCGTCCCATGGCACCACTTGCTCATCTATCGTATAGCGCATGCGCCAAGGGCGATCATCCGGGTCTTCCGTATCCGTATCGACCAAGCGAATGTCAAACGACGATCCCGGCGTATCTCCCCGCACCCAGAATTCGACCGCATAGCCCGTCGCCGCCAACGCAGATAGATCCTTGAAGGGCTTGAAGTCGAAGCCAATAAACCCGTAGAGCGGCACCCCGGTCCAGCGCATGCAGTAGCGGCCCAGGGCTGGGTCCGCCTCGTCATAGTAATCGACCGTGCCTTCACTGAGGTGGTTGAACTCGACCATGTGCGGGCCAAGAGAGTCCTCGTAGAGCATAAATCCCTGTTGGTCTGGCTCAGCCATAAAATCCCGCTGCGGCGGAACATTTAGCCCCAACGCTTCCAACAGCGGCACGTTCAGATCAAACTCGAACAACTCGTCCGACCCACGCTCGAACAGGCCAAAACCACCGCGATAGTCCCAAATCGTCCACGCAATGCCCCGCTCCTCCATGTGCTGCCGTACCACCTCGTACCACAAGACGCGGTCGCTGTTGTCGCTGTTGGGACTGTACACCCCAAACTCGCCGCAAAACAGCGGCACGCCGCGATCCTTCTGAAAAGCTGAGGCCTCGTCAATCAGTATGCGCACCTGAGTGATGGTGCCCTCTTGGCTGTAATTGCCCAGCGCAGTACCGACCCAGGAGCCCTGCAAGGACGAGGGCAACGCCGGCATGCGCGCCCGCTCGTAGGGAAAGGGCACGCCGCGCAGCGGCACCAGGGAGGGATTAGTCCAGCTAGCGCCTTGGTGGGTAAAGACGAACGGCTCGTAGAAGTGAAACGTGTACACGAGGTTGTCGTCGGCAAAGACCGGCATCCGGTTCAGGTTGCGGAAGCTATTCCAGTTGGCCGGGCCAACGACGATCGCGTGCCGCTGATCCACCTGCCGGATCGCGTCGATCACCTGCTGCTGAATCGCGTTCCAAGCCGCGTCGCTAATGCCGTGCGGCTCGTTGAGAATCTCGTAGTAGAGCTGGACCGGATGCGCGGCAAAGTGCGCGGCAAGCTGGGTCCACACCGGCACCAGCACATCGCCGATGTCCGGCGACGTGCTAACCGCTGGATCAAACGTGTGGTTGTCCAAAATCAGATGCATCCCCAACTCGTCCGCCCAATCTGCAATCTGATCGAGAAAGGAGTAGAGTAAGGGATCGATGCGGTAATCCGGCGGGCCGCTCGTCATGGCGTGCAGGTTGATCGGCAGGCGTACCACGTCACAGCCGAGCTGTTGAATCTGCACAAAATCGGTCCGGCCAAACTTGGCAAAGTGCACGTTCTGCGCACTGGACGCTTGCAGCCAATTGCTCAGGTTGACGCCCCGGCTAAACGGAGCCTCGGCACTCCATGCGGCGACGGCCCCTACGAACAGGAGCCAGAGACTGATTGCTTTTGATTTTAACATGGTAGGAAGTTAGGCGCACCGCCGCTACCAAGCAAAGCGCACGGCATGGGAGAAAATTGTAGGCTTTCATTCCCCGCCTGAATTGCCTATATCTCTGGCCACAAAATCGCGTCCCAAGCCCCACAGGAGCCACGCCGTGAAAATCACCACCATCGAAGTCATCCCCTTGCGCGTTCCCTACGAGGATCGCATCCGCAAAGCGTTCTACCACTTCGGCATGAACGAAGAGGTAACCGTGTACAAATTCCACACCGATACCGGCCTAGTCGGCTTGGGCGAAAACCCCGGCTCACCCTTTGAGCAGGACTTGCTCGACGCCTACCTCGGCACCAACCCGTTCGACCACGTCATGGGCACCGGGCGCTTCAATCTCGACATGGCCTGTTACGACCTAATGGGCAAACACCTCGAACTACCGGCCTGGAAGCTGATGGGCCAACAGGTGCGGGAGTGGGTGAGCATGGGTTGGTGGATGCCCTGCATGTCGCCCGAGGACTCGGCCGCCGAGGTGCAAGAAGCCGCGGCCCGCGGCTATCGCGGGCTAAAATGCAAAGCCCGCGCCTTCTACGACGTAGTCGAGCAAGCCCAAGCCATGCAGGAGGCTGCTCCGCCCGACTTCCGCATTGAATTCGACTTCAACGGCGCGCTCGTCAATGTGGAAAAAGCCCTACCTATTCTGCGCCAGTTGGAGCAAATTCCCATAGTCAAAGGAATCGAAGAGCCAATCTTCGCCTATGACATCGAGGGCTGGCGACGCCTGCACCAAGAAATCCGCATCCCCTTCTACCTCCACGGCGTCAGCACCATCTTCGACGGCCCCTCGCGCCAGCCTTCCGGCCCTTGGCTTGGGCTGCGCGCTGGCGATTTCGACGGCGCTCTTTGCAGCCACGAGACCATCCGCAACGCGCTGGCCGCTTCTTGGGCCTTTGCCGCGGCCAACACCCCGATTCTCCTGCAATACGTCGGCACCGGCATCACCGCAGCCTTCGCCTGCCACCTCGGCGCAGTCATGCACACGGCCACCCTGCCGGGCGTAACCGCCCATCACACGTACGAAGACGACCTAATCGTCGAGCCGCATCAAGTCCAACGCGGCTTTATGCAGGTGCCCACCGGCCCCGGTTTGGGAATAGAACTAGACGAGGACGCAACCGAGCGCTACCGCGACGTATCTTCGCCGCAATGGCCGCGCCACTTCTCCGTCGTAACCCTGCCCGGCGGCCTCAAACACTACTACCGCAACCTGCGCCAAGCCGAACGCCTCATGAAACAAGGCGTTGACGAGGCTTTCGCTCCCGGCATCCGCTTCACCGAGCGCGAAGACGACGGCAGCGCGGACTTCGATAAACTCTGGCACAGACTCCAAGAGCGCGACTGGCCCATCTGGATATAGAGGAGGCTCCCGTGAAAATCACCCGCATCATTCTCCACATCGTCAACGTACCCGAGCGCCACTGGTGGTGGTCGGACGACGTGTACGGCCAGCCCTTACACCAGCGCACCGAGCACGGCGTCGCCGAAGTCGAGACCGATCAGGGCTTGACCGGCCTGACGCTGATCGGGCGCTTTACCGCCTTGGACATCATGCGCCAGCAATTCGAGGCTTGGCTGGGGCAGGACGTCCTCCAAGTCAACTTGGCGCAGGGCAACGGCCCCATGCAAGGCGCTTTCGAGCAGGCCGTACTCGACCTGCGCGGCCAAGCCTTGGGCATGCCTATCTGGCAACTATTAGGTGGACGGTTGCGCGACCGCATCCCGGTCACCCAATGCACTGGATACAAAACGCCCGAACACACGGCCGAGGACGCCCAATGGGGATGGGAGCAGGGCTTCCGCGCGTACAAGATGAAATGCATCACCAGCCGCGAGCAAACCCCCGAAGAGCGCATCCGCTACGTCACCGACCGGGTCGAGGCCATCCACCGCGTGGTTCCCGACATGGTGGTGCGCCCAGATATCCGCTGGCGCTTAGAAGAAGTCTGGGTGGCCCAAGAGCTGGCCCGCCGCCTACAAGGTCATCGCATGGACTCGCTCGAAAGCCCCATTGCCAAAGGCGCTCGCGCCGGCACGTTTTCCGAATGGCGTCGCCTGCGCCACACCATCCACCTGCCCATTGGCGACCATGTCGGCGACGCGGCCGATATGCTGCACCGCTTTCAGACCGAGGCCCTCGACTACGTCATCGTCGGCGGAGCCAGCCACTTTGAAACCTTGCACCGTTCGCACCTCGCGCACGCGCTGGGGCTGGGCGGCTGGTCGCAGACCGTAGCCTATGGACCGGGTGCCGCTATGGGCCTGCACGTGGCCTCCTGCATGCCCCATTTGACCCAGCCCTACGACATGGTCGGCCCCATCGCCTGGCAGCACTCCTTGGTCAACGAAGAATTCGTCCTCGAAGAGGGCAGCTTCCTAGTCTCCGACCGGCCGGGTTTGGGCTACACCCTCGACCGCGACGGCGTCGAGCGCTACTTAGTAGAACGCCACGTTTTCCCTTAGGACTTTTATAACGCCATGTCCGAAACTCCCGAATACCGCACCCACTCCAACGCCCCCTTCGCGCTAGACCGTCCCCTTGACAAGGTGCTGACAGTCGCCGCTTGGGTCGAAAGCCCCTCCACCCGCGCCGAAGCCATGCAGCCGCTCGTCTCGCAATGGCAACCCCGCGCCGCACTCGACGCCTTCTCCGCCTATGACGCTGGCCACACCGACGGCTTGGTGACCCAAGGCTACTTCGGCTCGGTATTCGACGGGCGCTACACATACTTCTGCCCCATCCGCGACCAGAATGAGCGCACTTCCGTCCACGGCCGCGTCCTCCGCCTCGACACCCAAGCCGACTTCAAAAACCCAGCCGCTTGGACCGCCTACGACGCCAGCTACACCGACGGCCTGCACACCTCGGGCTTCTACGGCGGGGCCTTTGACGGACGCTACGTGTACTTCAATCCCCGCGACGACGGCACCGTCCACCACTCGCGGCTCTTGCGCTACGACACTCAAGCCGACTTCAAAAACCCGGACGCTTGGGCCGCCCACGACGCCCAGTTACCTCACTCGGGACAGGGCCTCGCCTTTGACGGACAGTACCTCTACTTCTGCCCAGGCTATACCCGGTCGTCAACGGGCGGTTTGGACGACGAGCACAGCGGCCACGTCCTCCGCTATGACACGCGCGCGCCCCTGAAAGATCCCGCGAGCTACGCCGTCTTCAACGCCCAACAACTCCACCCGGAGGCAGCCTGTTTCGACGGTGCCGCGTTCGACGGACGCCATATCTACTTCGCGCCGCTCAGCAACGGCCACGTCCTCCGCTACGCAGTCGCCGGGGATTTCGCTGACCCGCAAAGCTGGGATCTATACGACGCCCGTCCCTTGGGGATGCAGATGAACGTCGGTGCTGTGTTCGACGGGCGGCACATCTATTTTTGCTCTTACGGCAACAGCACAATGCTGCGCTACGACACAGCCGCGCCGTTTGACGACCCGCAAAGCTGGGACACCTACGTTCCCGTGGAAAACAGCGGCTTCGACGGCGGCTTCTTCGACGGGCGCTACGTGTACTACGTGCCCTTCACCCGCGCTGCCGCACCCGGCGAGAGCGTCTTCCACGGCTCTTGGCTGCGCTACGACACGGCCGCGCCGTTCGACGACCCAGTCGCTTGGGACACGCACGACGCCAGCTATACCGACGGCCTGCACACCACTGCGTACAACGCTGGCGCATTCGACGGACGCTATTTCTACACCGCTCCCTGGCGCGGCGACCGCGACGGCAGCCACGCCCACGGCCGCGTACAACGCTACGACACTCTCGGCGCAGACGGCGCGTTCTCCCTGCGCTACGGCGACGTGGGCCACAACGGCGGACTTTGCGCGGCCGTGCCCGGCCCCAGTTTCATCGTCAACACCACCGGCGGCGCGGTCAGCATTGCCACTCATCAAACCCTAGCACCCGGCATCCATCACCTCGCTGGGGTGTACGACGGCGCTCACATCCAACTCTACATCGACGGCGCGCTCGCGGCCTCGCGCTCCGCTTGCAATCGTCCCTTGCAACAGACAGACATCCCCGTGACCATCGGCCATATCGCCGGGGGCAGCGCCCGCTTCCAAGGCACCATCGCCGAGGTGTATTTATCCCCTGTCGCCCAAAGCGCCGCTTGGGTCGCAGCAACCTACCGCGCGGGCGCGCCAACCTAAAGGAGCTTCTCCATGGACGAAAAATACACAGTCGCCATCATCGGCTGCGGTCGCCTCGGCCAGCACTATGCCGAAGTCTATCAAACCCTGCCTAACACCGAGCTAGTCGCCATCGCCGAATACAACCCCGAGCGCCGCCAAGCCGTCGGCAAGCGCTTTGGCATCCGCGCACTCTATGAGGACGCGCAAGATCTCTTCCAGCACGTCGTCCCCGACATTGCCGTAGTCGTGCTGCCCGGCAAGTTCATCAAGGAAGCCGTCATTGCCGCCGCTCAAGCTGGCGTCAAGGGCGTCTCCACTGACAAACCCATTGAGGCCCGCCTATCGGATGTCGATGCCATGGTCGAGGAATGCGAAGCGCGCGGCGTGGTCTTTGCCGGCGGCAACCTGCAACGGGCCATGAGCGAGGTGCAAGAAGCAGCTAACTGGCTGCGCGCCGGCGAGTACGGCCCTTTGCGCGGGGCCAGCGTCCACGGCTGGGGCGGCGAAATTTCCGGCGGAGGCTGCCAGCACATCGCCGTGCTGCGGCTCTTTACCCAAGCCGAGGTGACCCAAGTCACCGCCTGGGGCAAGCCGCCAGAAGCCCTCGCGCGCGACGACGACGAGGGATTAATCATCAACGGACAATTTTTGCTCAGTAACGGCCTCTCCTGCCCGGTCTTTGGCCAACCGACGCCCAGCCGCGGCGTGAATGTGTGGACCGACGACGCGCTCGTGCTTTGGGACTGGGGACCTCCCGAGATTTTCCAAGGCCGCGACGCGCAGGGTGCCCGCATAAAAATCGACCGCCCCTACACCCCACTCGAATACCCCCGTTTCTCCTACATGGGCACTTCAGTGCTGTCATTTTTGGATGTATTAGAAAACGGCGGCGAGTTGTATATCTCCGGCCACGACCTGCGCCAATCGCTCGAAGTGGCCATCGCCGCCAAGTACTCGGCGCTGTGGGGCAACGTGCCGCTCGACCTGCCGCTCGCCGACCGCTCGCTCGCGCTCTATCCAAGGGCCTACCGCTGGCTCGGCGGCGACCACTCCGGACGTTCGCAAACCTACGAGGAGGCGCTAGAAGGGACGCTTTTCCCTCGGTCTTCCTAGGCTAGCGTAAGGGCCGGCAGCGCCACCGCTCAGTATTACCTTAAGTAGGAGTAGAATCATCAGTGAATGATTATGCCGATTTCAGCCCCAAAGAATACCAACAGCGGCTGAGCAAGCTCAGGGTGTTAATGGCGGATCGCGGTATCGACGCTGTGCTGGTCACCACCGAGGCCAATCACCGCTACTTTACGGGCCATGTGACCCACCGCTGGATGCACCAGTACACGGCCATGTTCGCCCTGCTACCGCTGGAGGGCGAACCGCTGCTTATTGTGCCTCCGCAAGAAGCCTGTATGTGCGAGGAAGATTCTTGGATGAAAAGCATCCGAACCTTCCCATTAGAACATATTCTCCAGGGTGTCGATGCCATTACCGACGCCGTGCGCGAACTCGGGCTGGAAAAAGGCCGCATTGGCACCGAACTCGGCGGGATAGTCTCGCTCAGGATGCCTTGCGAAGATTTCGACCAGTTGCGGCAAAACTTGCCCAATGTTGATTTTGTCGATGCGTCCGACCTATGTTGGAAGTTGCGCGCCCGGAAATCGAGCGCCGAAGTGGAGCGCATCCGCGAGGCAGTGGCCATCACTGATGCAGCGTATCAGGTCCTCTTCGAGGAAGTCAAACCGGGGATGAGCGAGCGGGAGCTTTGTCGCCTGCTCGCGGTCGAACACCTCAGGCGCGGTGCCGAAATGCCGGGCTCCATCACCCTCGCTCCATATATACCCGACGACATCCGGGTCGCCAATAGCACCCTGCGGCGACCTATTGATCGCGTGCTGACCGCGGGCGAAATGATCACCCAAGACGCCGGCGGCGTCTATCGGGGCTACTGGTCAGACTATACGCGGATGTTTGCGCTCGGGCGGGCTAGTGCTGCGCACCAAGACGCCTATCGCGTCGTCTACGATTGTTTGCAGGCGGCGATAGAGGCCACCCGGCCCGGTGTCCCTATCGCCGATCTGGTCCACGCCGCGAAGGCGACGATGAGTGCCTCGGGCCATGCCGACTATGCCGCAAAGGTTAAGGGCATCGGCCATGCGATGGGGCTGGAGATTATCGAACCGCCCTTTATCGCCTTTGAAAACGAGGTGATTTTAGCAGAGGGGATGGTCTTCACCATCGAACCCGGACTCTTCACCGCTGACGCTTTCTGTATGCTCGAAGAAGACGTGCTCGTCACTGATCGCGGCTACGAGGTGCTATCCAAGCCCGCAAGCGCTGAGTTGCCGGTCCTTTGAGACCATGTACCTCGCCTCGTTAGGTATGGTCTCATGCGCGGCGGTTGGATAATTAGGGCAACGCCACCTCGTCGCCGGTCTGTTCCTGCCAAGCGCGAATCCGCTCACGCAGTTCGCCGACCCGCGCTTGGTGCTCGCGACGGTGATATAGATTCTCCAACTCGTGCGGATCCGCATTCAAATCGTATAGCTCGCCCTGGCCCTTGCCGTACAGATTGAGTTTCCAGCCATCAGCCGCGACAATGGTGCGTAGGGGATGCACCAAGCTGCGATTCGGTTCAGCTTCGCCGATCGAGGTCGGCGGATGACCATCGGCACCGCTCCACTCGATAAACACATCGTTGGTCGCCAAGTCGTCGCGACCGCACAGCACCGGCACCCTGCTCTGCCCCTGCAAATGGTCCGGCGCTTCCAACCCCAGCAAGTCCAGCAGCGTGGGCACTATGTCAATGTGGCTGAACTGACCGCCGATTCTCCTTGGCTCCGCATCCAACATGGGGGCGCGCAACAGCAGCGGCACCTTAATCGACTCCTCGTACATCAGGGTCTTGCCCAAAATCCCGTGATCGCCCATGAGTTCGCCGTGATCCGACGTGAAAATCACAATGGTATCATCGGCCTTGCCGCTCTCGTCTAGAGCCTGGAGGATCTTGGCCACCGAGCGATCCACCAGCGTCACATTGCCCCAATAGCGGGCCATTAGCCCGCGCCAGCCAGCCTCGGTCTGCAGGTCCAACCCGTAGTTTTCCGAAGCCGAGTAAAAGGCCGCCATCAGCCGCACGATCAAGGGCGCGTCGTCCGGCGGAGACTGCCTAAAGCTCGGCCTAGTCGGCAGAGTCTCCGGGTCGTAGTACTCGTTGAGCGGCCCAGTGTGCGGCGGATGCGGCTCCAGATAGCTAACGCACAGCGCGAACGGCGCGTCGCCGCTCTGGCGGATGTACTCAGCAGCCTGATCGCCCAAAAACGCCGCCTTGGTGTATTCCTCTGGCATGGACGCCTCAGCGTGGCGCGAGAACACGCGCTGGCCGAGATTCTCCGCATCGGGTGCAAACCCCCGCTCGACCAAGAAGTGGTGATACGGGCTGAGCACGTCCAAGCGCTCCGGCGCGGAATAGCCACGCCGATACGAGTCTTCGCTGCCAACCCACGTCGCAAACCCGTGCTGGGGAAAAATCTCATCCCCCAAGTGCCATTTACCCATAAAAGCCGTCTGGTATTCCGGCGGCAGCAGCTCGGCAAACGTCGGCACCTCGGCGCGCAGCGGCACATTGCACGCGGGCACGCCAGCGGTATGCGGCCACAGTCCAGTCAGCATGGTCGCCCGCGCCGGACTGCACACCGGCTGGCTCACATAGGCGTTTTCAAAGACAAAGCCATCGGCGGCCAACCCGTCGAGAGCCGGAGTCTCGATCTGCTCGTTGCCATAGCAGCGCAGCGTATCCACGCGCTGCTGATCAGTGAAGATGTAAAGTACGTTGGGATGTCCCATAAAACCCCCTATCCCGGCTGATCCCCACGCCGATTCGCCTGCGCGCGCGGCGTCAGGTCAAAATAGGTCTGGTGGCCCGCGAAAAAGCGCTCTAATTCATCGACCATGAGGCGGAAAAAATGCGGGTATTCGTCGCCCACGCGCCCAGAAAAGTGCGGGGTCAAAAACACATTGGGCAGGTCGATAATCTCGCTGTCATCCGGGATCGGCTCCGGGTCGAAGACATCAAAGCCCCCAGCAATATCGCCGCGCTTGAGGCGCTCGATCAGGGCTGCAGAGTCAAAGATCGGCCCGCGCGACACGTTGACCAAAACCGCTCCCGACGGAATGAGTTCCAACTCGCGCTGGCCAATCATGCCTTCGGTCTGCGGCGTCAGCGGCGCGACGCAGACGATCGCATCGCACTGCGACATCACATTGTCCAGCGACGTTAGCAAAAAGCCCAACGCCTCGGACAACTCCTGCGGCAAGTACGGATCGTGCACCCACAGCTCGACCTCAAAGGGCCGCAACAGTTTCATCAGCCGCCGCCCCATGTGGCCACCGCCGATCAACCCCACCCGCTTGCCCGTGAGCATCCCGGCCATCGGCTGCATGGTGGATCGCTCCTGAGTATTCCTATCGAGGATGCGGCGGAAGAGCGCACCGGCATTGCGCATGGCAATCAGCGTCAGCGCCAAGGCCCACTCGGCCACCGGATAGGATGAGCCATTGGTCGTATCCACAGTGCGGATGCCCCGCGCCCACGCCTCATCCAAGTCAATGCGCGTAGCAAAGCGGTCGCCTTCCAGTTCGCCAATGAAGCGCAGCCGGGGAGCGGCTTCCAAGACTGCTGCATTAACCCTCGGCGCGCCGTGGCAGACGACGAGCGCATCTACTCCAGCCAATTCCTTTGCCAACTGCGCAATGGCCTCGGCGTCTTCGCTGGCCTGGTAAATGTTGCCGCCCTCGCAGGCAAACCACGCCCAATCGGCAACCTGCTCTAGGCGCGTCAACTCCTCTGGCGGCAGGTAGCCATGGCGCACCCGCTCGCTACAGGCGATGAGTACTTGCGGACGATTTCCCATTCATTTCTCCTTTGGTGAATTCGCAAAGCACAAAGCTAAATAGCATATTTACGCCCGCCCCACAACACTGGAGATTCCATGCTCGCCCTCGAACCTGTTTCCCCAGACACCATCGACCGCGCCGCTGCCCTCTTTCACCGCGACGGTTTTGCCGTAGTCACCGACGCCCTGACTGACGAACAATTCGCCTATCTCACGGAAGGCGCACACCGCGTCGTGGCCGAGCAGACCGCCGCCATCCCGCTGGAGGAAGCCAACCGGGGCTTTGCGCGCTACTCCTTTGGCTCGCAGATCCACCATCCCGAATGGGCCATGCTCGTGGACTTGCCGACCATTTTGCCCATCGTCGAAGCCATCTTTGCCAGCGACCAGTTTACGTGCAGCGGTGCCGGGGGCGATTATTCCCTGCCCGGCGCAAAAATCCAACCTCTGCACCGCGACATGTCCGATGTGATTGGCGACCCCGAGCAGCGCGTCACCATCATGGACCTACCCACGCCCTTTGTCGTGGTCAACTTTCCCATGATCGATTTTAGCGCGGAAAACGGAGCCACGCGCTTTATCCGAGGCACCCACCGCTCGCGCCATCCCATCCCCAGCCTCGCAGACGAACCCACCTATATGCAGCACTCTATCGCCTGTGCGCCGGCCCGCTCGGCCCTCATCCGGGACGTGCGCTGCTGGCACGGCGGCACACCCAACACTTCCGCAGACGTGCGGATTATGACAAGCGTTGGCTATTACGCGCCCTGGTTTCACCGGCCCCAAGGAGATGGGGAAATGCCTCGCGCCTTGTACGATGATCTTTCAGAGCGCGGAAAGGTGCTGTGCCGTTATATAGTCGCGTTGGATTAGCCGTCAGAAGCGTCGTCTAGCCAGCAACCTAAAAGAAATACCAGTATACCGCGACGTACACCACCAACAATCCCACCGCTCCCAGCCAATAGACCCGATCCTGTTTCCGGGTCGGCATCAACGTCTCGTCGCCTCGCTCCAAGAGCACCGGCCCCTCATCGCCAAACGCAAAGCTAAAGCCAAAAAGCAGCACACTCGCCACGGCAAAAATGACGAAGGCCGCGTGCAGGAAGTGCATTTCCAAGAAGGCTAACCCCAAGCCCTCTTCGCCACAGACCAGCCGGTTGAGCACTGCCGAGTCGTTGACCAGCCACAGGAAGACGCCAAAGATGGAACCAGCGATCAGGGTCGCAAAAGCCCCTTTGCGCGTGGGCCGCTTCGACACCATGCCCCACAGGAAACACGCCACAATAGTACCTGGTATGTAGGAGGAAAACTTGGCCAGATATTCATAGAGAAAGCGGAACTGCGGAATGACCACAATCGCCCAGAACACGCCGATGACAACTACAGCCGCGGCCAATATGCGCCCCGCCCATACCAAGCGCCGCTGAGTCGCCGCAGGCCGATGGGGCTGGTACCAATCCATGGCAAACAGGCCCGAAGCCGCGCAGATTTCCGAGTCTAGCGAACTCATTAGCGCCGCGATCAACCCCGCCAAGACCAAGCCCACCAAGCCGACCGGCAGCAGGGCTTGCACCATCGCTGGATATAGCTGATCCGGGCTAGCGACCTCGATCAGCGGCTGCGCCCCTTGTGCCATGACGTAGCCCATCAGCCCGGGAATCAGAATGATAAAGACCGCCACTATTTTCAATAGACCAGCCAGCAGTCCACCCATCCGCGCCTCGTGGACGCTGCGGGCGGCCAAGGCGCGCTGCACCATGACGTGGCTGGTCGCACCAAAGGCCAAGGCATGTATCGTCAGCCCCAGCACCACGCCGGTCCAGGGTACATTGGGATGGTCGAGTGGCTGTATCAGCGCCAGCATGTCCCAGTTATCCGCGCCTTGTAGCTCCTGTATCCGCGTCTCAAAGACGCCCCAGCCTCCTAGATAGCTCAAGCCCATCCAGAGCATGGCCACACCCCCAACAACCAGCAGCAAGCACTGGATAAAATCCGTCAAAATGACAGTGCGCAAACCGCCCGCCATGGCGTACGGGCCAGCCGCCAACGCCAAGATCAGCACCCCCGGCACAATCGACTCAAACCCGAACAGCACCTCCATCACCCGCCCGCCGGCGTACAGAGAGCCGGGAATGCCAGCAAAGGTAATACTCACCAAGGTGATCAAAGAAAAGAAGCGGCGGCTCTCCGGCCCGTAGCGCCGCTCCAAAAACTCCGGCGTGGTGTAGAGGCCCAGCCGCATGTATATGGGTAGGAAAACCGCTCCCATCGCCACGAAGGCCAATACCCCGGCTAGCTGGTAATTGGCAACCGCCAAGCCGACGACAAAGACCAAACCCGCTTGGCCGACGAACTGCTCGGCGGAAATGTTGGTGGCAAACATGGATGCGCCGACAAAGGGCCAGCGCATACTGCGTCCAGCGAGGAAGAAGTCGCTCGTGCCGCGGACGCGGCGGCTAGTCACGACCGCTATGGCGACGACCACGAGCAGGTAGGCTACAATGATCGCACTATCGAGCGCGGAAATGTTCATTAGAACTCACCACAGCCTTTACAGCGAGTCCTAAAGGGATGCCAAACAGCAAAGCGGTGTCGGCATGTTCTTTCCGACACCGCTCGCGTTAACAGATTACTGTTTTCTTTCACACTTCAATCCAACTGGCCTTGCAAATGGCTCTTAATCCGTCCCCACGAGAGATCCTCCACGGCCGTCGGCTCGTCGGTACCTAAGCCGATCCAATCGAGCATCTGATCGCCCTTTTGGTCTTGTGCAGCGGCCGCTCCCAAGACCAGCACATTGTGCCGGAACGGCGATGCTTCATCCGAGGCCACTGGCTCGCGGTCGTTGAACTTGGGGCCAACGTGTATTACCTGATCTTCCTCAAACACGTGGCGCACGCTCTCCTCGGGCGTCGTTGCATAGGTGTCCCACAGAGCACAGCGGAACTCCATGGTCCACGTGACATTAGTCGATCCGTGCCCGGCCCCTGACGGCAGCAGGGTCCAGCCCACTTCAAACCAAGGCGTTGGCTCGCCGTTGTATATATCCGAACTCCAGCCAATCTCTGGCAGGTCGATGTATTCGAGCTGGCTGTTGTACGCAACCGGCTGACCCGGCCCCGGATTGATGCGGAGATGGTAGCGCTGACCATTAAACACGTGGTCCAAGTTTTCGCCTAAGAAGTCGCCGCCCGAGTGATCGGCATCAAACGTGATCTGGATGATGTCATCCGACCACCAGCGCTTCTGATCGGATTCGAGCATCTTGAGCGTGTCGTCGGCCACCACAGCGTAGAAGTAGAACTGATTGTCCGGCGGCGCACTCCACGCCATCCAGAAGGCCGCGTTGAAATCCTCGCGCTCAAGCTCTTCGCCGTGCTGGCCAAACATCTGATCTGTGGTGATGGCAAATTCCTCTCGGTCGAGCCAGTCCCAGTCGTCGTCATTGCCATCCATGACCATAGAGGCTGGGTCGGGTACCTGTGGATAAAAATACTCGGTCCCCACGTGCCCCCAAGCAATCGTGCTGATGAGGAACACCAAGGCTCCTCCTAAAATCATCTGTGCATGCGTTCTCATGTAATTTTCCTCGTTTTAGAGTAAAAACAACTCGATAAAAAGCATGCTGCCCGCCTTTGCTAAAGTCCCTCCTTTCTCGGCGCGCAATGAAAACGATGGTTAAACGGGTAATATATAATATAGTCCCGTAGATCGGACAACCACAGCTATCGCTCAAGCCCCCGTTACTTCACGCCGCGCTTTCGTAATACGGCGACGGTACTGTTGGATAGACGCGGAACACGTGCCGGAATACGTCGTCCGTCTTGGTTCCAACGTCAGCACTACCTCGCGGTCGGAGGCGCGACCCAGCAGGCTGTTCGGGCCGAAGTCCTCGGCGTTATGGGCGTAGATGGATTCCCAGCCGAGTTGTTGCTCTAAGTAATCGGCAGTGGTCTGCTGGACGAGGGTGTCTTCGGTGTAGGGCGCGGGGGTCATGGGGTGTGCGTCAATCGTTCTCGCAACGCTTGGCCCTTGTCCGTCAACCGGTACTGCTGCTTGCCGCTTCTGGGTTTGTCGGGGATGGTCATTTCCAGCCACTCGGCATTGAGCAGAGGTTGGAGATAATTGGTCCGAAATGTCTTCGGGTGTTTCAAGCCCAGCAGAGTCATGAGCTCCCTTGCCGTGCGGGGAACACGGCAATGCCAGATAACTTGTGCGGTAACTTGTGCGGTAACTTGTGCGGTCAAGTCCTCCAAGTTGGCCGAAAGCCTCTGTAACGTGCTGTCTGAAATGACTTTAGGTATACTTGTACGGTCCGTGTCGGGCACTTGTGCGGTGGCACGCGGGGTATCCCGGACCTGACTTGCTTTCGACTCGATCTCGACTTCTACGGCCGGCCGCTTGAACGTCGTCGTCACCCAGTGCTCGGACACGTCGATCACCGGCTCCGGCACCCCGTGCTCTTGGCAAAGCTCCCGAATGCGCCGAATGCCCGAGCCGATATTCTCCACCGCGTCCATGCGGTACAACATGCTGAACAGCAGCGGATTGCGCGGGACGCTCTTAGTGCCCAGATCTGCTTCCTCCATCCCTGCGGGCAATCCACCTGGACTGACGATTTCGATCCGGTCTTTGAAGACGTAAATCTGGACGTTCGCGGTCGAGCGGTAGTCGCGGTGGGCAACGGCATTCGCCACCGCTTCCCGCAGGGCCTCTTCGGGCAATTCCGGCCGTTCCTCCCGCCTCACGTGCTTGATGATGTACTCGACATTGATTTTGGTGAGAATCCAAGCGACTACTTCGTCTATCATCGTCGGAATGTCGCTATGGAAGTCCCGCCGATCGAGAATTCTCACCTTCTCGGTCCCCATGAACAGGGCACAGGACACGTGGGCACTGGTCGTGAACCTCCGAATGTCTCGTGCCAGAAGCCATGCTCCGGCGTAGGTCATGCGGTCTTGTGCATCCACTAGGCCGAGGTTGCGGAGGGCCACGAGCCGCTCCATGGCCGCTGGAATTTTGGCGCGTTCACTAAACCGCGCCCAAGTCTCGTCATCAAGGTCGCTTTCCATGGAGAAAATCTCACAGGGCTTTTTGTCAAAATGAAGACGCCCAACCGCGTAGAACAGGTTTTCCACTTCCTCATTCGACATCTGCTGACTATTCGCCCCGTCGCGTATGAAGAATCGTCCGCCAAACGAGTAGGGCTTGCGCTCCTGCGGCGGCAGGACCACGCACAAGACCTCACCGACGCTCTCGACTTCCACCGAGATCGGCGGATCCGCCGACCGTGCAGTGCTTTGCACCCTCGACTTTAGCTGATTGTGGTCGGCTACACCAACGATCTCCCCGACATCCGAGACCCCGAGCATGATCACTCCGCCGGTAGCATTGGCGAAGGCGCACATCTCCCGTCCGAGGTCGGAAGGCATGGCCCGCTTGAACTCGGTGGTGAAGCCTTCGCCGAGGGAGATGAGGTCGGAGAGGGATTGGGGGTTCATATCAGCGGCCCTAAGTTTGTGCAGGCCCCTCTTGCCCAATTTGGGCAGCAAGCTGCTGCACTATTTCTCCTTCTTCTCCTCGTACATATCCGGCTCCGGTTCAATTTCAATGACCTCGCCGTCTCGCATGACCACTACCCCGGTCTTGTGCTGCTGCGCGATTTTGTGCGCATGTCTAGCTGCTCGGTATAACGCAATGGGGACAGCCTGCATATCGGGATCATCAAGTTTAGAGATGGGGATTGGTTGCTTCGACTCTTTCATGGGTTCTCTCCTTCATCTACCAGTATAGGAGTAGTACCGCTGTTATCAAACCGCTTCCAATCAGCGAACCCAGTTTTCCAGCATGAGCCCCGGAACTTTTTCAAACTCTTTTACATTATTGCTCACCAAAACCAGCCCGGACGCACGCGCCTGACCCGCGATCATCATATCGTAGGGGCCAATCGGAGCACCAATGCGATACAGTTCTGCACGGATTCGGCCAAAATGGCTGGCTGCAACTTGGTCAAACGGCACGATCTCAAGCCTAGTGCCCAGCGATTCAATATCCGCCAAGTTGCGCTCGGGCTGGGCGGAGCGTTCAACGCCATAGACAAGTTCGCCCCAAGTTACGGAAGAAATCGCCATCTGACCTTGCGACCGATTGAATTTTTGCCGCAGCGACTGGGGGCGGTTCTTGATGGCATAAATCACCACATTGGTATCTAGCAGATACCTGAGCATCACAGTTTTTCCCGCTGTGCATCGGCCGGCTGTTCCCTTACCGACATAAAATCATCTGAAACACCGGGGCCGTTGAACCACTCATCCCAACTCTCGCCAGCAGGCGTGATAACGCGCTTTGACCCTATCGCGACGATATCGACCTCGCGCACTGATTCCGGCAGTTCAACGGCCTTGGGCAGCCGCACCGCCTGGCTCTTGTTGCTCATAAAAACTTTCGTGTGTGCCGTCGCCATACTATGACCTCGCTTCAATTTGAATTGGATATACAATAAGGATATACAAAAGTGGCAAAGGCGCAAATCTCTCGCCCGAGGTCGGCGAGGGATGCAGGGTCCCCTTACTGCGCCAAGGAATTTGTGCAACGGTGCGTTGCACAATTGTGCGGTCCGGCGATGATAATAATTTTCCGGTCGGCGTCTCTCTCCTCACATCCCCACCGCAAACACCTTCGCCCGCCCTATGTGCAGGCGAATGGCCACCTGTCTGCCGCGCAATGCCGACAAATCGCTGCTCCCCCGCCACGTCGCCACCCTAGCCAACTCGTCTCCAGCCAGTAAGTCGGCCTCCTCTACCCCAAAGCCTTCTATAGCCTGCACCGGCGCGGCTGGCGAAGCAGGCGGCTCGACCAGCTCGGCCTTGATCCAACCGCCTTCCCTTTGCGTCTGAAAATTGAGCGTCAGCTCGCGGCCCTCGCACTCGCGTTCGACCAGCGTTACGCGTCCCTCCACCGGCGCTTCAAGCGCTACCAGCCGATCCCGCTTCCAAGTAGCCCAGCGCCATTCCGCGGGGCGGTCCGGATCGTACCGCTCTCCCCAGTCGTGCAAGTCGTACTGCCCAATGAACATCACGCCCCACGTCTCCGAGTCGAGCGGGACCATTTCCGGGAAGGCAAACATCATGCCGTACCCTTCGGGATCAGGGGAGATAATGGGCTTGCGCTCGGGCCGACTCCACAGCAAGCCGTCGCGGCTAGTCGCCAATTGCACATCTACCGTGGCCGTCCAGCGGTGGTACATGGCTGGGAACATCAGGTGGAAGCCACCGTGGGGATAGCGGCAATAACCCGCCGCGTACACGTCGTCGTCTATGGGATCTTGCGGATCCGCGCCGAATACCGGACGCGGCGGCGACCACTTGCCAAACTCCGTGCCCTCGGTGCGACGCACGATGCGGCGGCGGTCTTGATGGCCGCGCAAATAGGCCACGTACTGACCAGCTTCCGCGTCGTACGCAGCGATGTTGTGGCTGTCGAGTCCGGTGCGGCCCACGTTCAAAAGCGGCTCCTCCAAGAAGGTCCACTGCTTGCCATCGGGCGACACCGCACCTTTGAGCAAGCCGACAAAATACAAGGCTTCGGCCCGCTGCTCTGGCGTGTAGCCAGCCTCTTGCATGGCGCGGCGAATGGCCCACTTGCGCTCCCGCGTCATCGCGGGCACCGGCACGCCCTCGTGATAGGTAATAGAATCGCGCGCCAT
Organism: Candidatus Latescibacterota bacterium; assembly: GCA_965203175.1. Taxonomy (GTDB): domain Bacteria; phylum Latescibacterota; class UBA2968; order UBA8231; family UBA8231. Next base: position 5,217,312 of record OZ241867.1, read on the forward strand.
GGCCTTGTAGCGAGCCTCCGGCGGGGCCACGGGATCCACAAACACGGATTGCAGCCCAAAATCGCCGAAGCGGAAGAGCAGGTTGTTGTCTGTGCTGCCATCGTACTCTTGCAAATGCAGGGCCGGTCGCTCCCAACAAAAACCGTCCGCGCTCTCGGCGTACGCAATGAAGGGAGGTTGGTTGTCGCCAACGCCGCGGGCGATGTACCACATCTTCAACACGCCACCGTCGCAAAGCACAGCTTGCGGCGTCAGACCGCCCTCCTCCCAAGGGTGCTCAGGCTTGATAAAGACCGGAGATTTACTCGCCTCCTGCACGGCCAAGCGCACGCCGACCGGTGGGTCTTGCACCCAAGCTTGGCCACCTTCGATACCAGCTTGGCCGGCCCATACGCCATACCAATCGAGAAAGGGCTGCAGCATGGCTTAGGTCGGCCAGTTTTGGTGGGCCAAAAGGCGCAAGCGGTCTGTTTCGCTCAGGTGCTGCTTGATTTCTCCTGCGAACTCCGCCAAGGTCTGCTCCACTGTGGCGTCGGACGTGTCGAGGGCAAATTTCTTGCGGATCAGCGAATCGCGGAACTCTTCCTCAAAGCGCTGCAACACGTGCTCGATGTCCTTTTCCTGCACCACCGGCCGTTCGTGCGGCTGCTCGCGCATGCGCTGGGCAATGACTTCGGGACGCGCGCGCAGCAGCACGAGTACTGTGTCGGGCGCGTGCTGCATAACCTCCTCGTCGAAGGAACGAGCCAGTGCGGCGCGGTCGCCGTATTCGCCCCGGCCCCCGTAGCCGTAGTACAGGGGCGCGTACACGGCCTCCTCAATGTGGAAACCCACCAAGTTGTGGTCCGGGTCGCTGTAAAAGGCGGAATGAAAGTGGTAGTTCATCATGTAGCGCTGGAACATCTCCTTCAGCCGCGGGCTGAGGGCCAGCAGTTGCTCCTGCTCCTCTACGGGGAACTCATTGCACGGCAGGCTGAAGTGATCGTGGAACGTGCGCGACGAGCCAAAGGTGCGCTCGATCCAACCGACGATGGCGTTGGCCAAAGTCGTCTTGCCAGCGTATTCGCAACCTACGAGAATCAGTTTCATATTCCGTTCTCCTGCGCCTGAACGGCGCTAATTGAGGTCGTGGTTTCGCGTGATAATGCCATAATATAGCGCCAAGAACGGGTCGGACCTAAGAGCCCCGGTGGCGGGCGTTAGCCCTCAGCGCACGGCAAGTCGAGCACCAATTCTTTGCCCGCTTTGAATAAATCGTGCAGATGCACATAGCGGAACAGAGAGCTTCTGCCTGTCAGGTGGAGATTCTCAAAGGTCTGGAAGTAGGCAACGAGGCGTTCTACATGCTCGGCCAACCCCACTTCGAGCACGGGATAGGCAAAGGGCAATTTGTAGGTTGCAAAACATACGACTTCGCCTTCCGCAATCGGCTTTACGCGCTGCAACGCTTCCCATACAGAGCGGCGCAACGCCTCTGCCGACATATTCCACACGGCATCTTCGCGAAAACAGGGCAGTTCGAGCACAATGGCTGTTTGCCCCTCGGGTGCCATGTGGCGGCTGCGATTTTTGGGTTCGTACAGGCGCGTAAACGGGAACTCTGCGCCGGGAAAATAGAGCGAGGCATTGGGCGAAAAACAGGGGCGAGCCAAACCGAACACGCAAAGAATCAGATTGCGGTATTTAATCGCATTGGCCGAGGTCAACAATTCCGGCGGCGGCGGGGGATCCAGCATCTTCGCCGAAAGGGTCAGCGGCAGCGTATTGACGACAGTGGATACCTCCACTTCCGAGTCGTCGTTCAGGACGACGCGGTCCAATCGCCCGCGCGAATGCACCAGCCGACTCACCCGACTATTGAGCCGAATCCGCTTGCTGCCGATGAATTCGCTCATCTTATCGACGATCATGCCAATCCCGTACTTGGGGTACAGGAAAGAGCCGTCCAAATGGCCCGGACGGACGGCCTTGCCTAATAGAACCTCCCGCACAAAACTGGCCAGATTCAGACCTTTCATCCGCCCTCCTGATACATCCGTGGAAAGTTGGTGCGGATCGGCCCCCCACAATTTTTTTGAATAGTTGAGCAAAAAGAGATTGGCCAGCGTCCGGCCGTACTGATTCAGGGCGAATTCCCCAAAATTCGCCGCTGGCTTGCGGGATTTTACGCGCAGGTTCTCGGCGGCAATTTGCAACAGGATTTTGCGGTCAAGTCGTTTGACCAGATTGCCCATTTGCAGGGGAAAGCTGAAAAATTCGTCTCGAAAAAAAATCTCGCTCGGCGCTGCGACATCAGAAAGCTCGTCGCCCAAAAGCCCCTTGATCTCGCAGGTGACCTCCGAGTCTTTATCGTGCAGGCGATGGGCACCGGTATCAAACAGAAACTCGCCCAAGCGCAGCGTGCGGCAATTGCCCCCTGGCTGAGCACCGGCTTCAAAAAGCAAAAAGTCCAAGCCGCGCTTTTTGGCGTAATACCCAGCAGCCAAGCCAGCCGGGCCACCTCCTAAGATGTGTATGTCGGCGTCGAGTGTTTTCATGCAGAGTGCGCAGGTGAATTAATACTCGTACACTGTGAGTTCCGGCCACATGCGGTTGACATACGGGTTGTGGTAAAACGTCTTAGTCGCGCTCGGCGCTCGATCTTGCAATGGACTGCCGATGACCACTAACTCGGCTGTATCGTCGAGTGCGTCGAGCGCGTGCAAATCGCCCTGGGCTCTAATAGGCATATAGACGGCCCGCAGTGCTTGGGAGGCCAGATAGTATTTGATCAGAGGCACCGATGCAATGTGCAAGGCGTCGCTTTTTTTTGCCGCGAGGTATTGGTGTATCTGGGCGATAGCCGTGGGCTTTTTGTGCTGGACGACTAAATGCAAGGTCACATAGCCATAGCAGAAAAAAAAGGCGATTACAACTAAGCGAAAAAACCGATGGCCCTGGGTGGCGATCTGGGCACAGGCAAAAGCTGGGATGAGCGCCAAAAAGGGCACTAGCGGCAAGACGTGCCGGCTTTTGTGCACCACATTTTGAAAGAGGAAAATCCAGCCCAAATAGAGGACGCAACCTATAAACGGCGCACTCAGCAATACCGAGCGGTCCGCCCGCTGCACCAAGGCGCGCCAATTGGTCGCCAGAATACCGAGCAGCGCAACGGTAGTACAGACCGTCACTACATGGCGTCCCTCCCAATAGAGTCCAAAACCATCGGCCCATATGCTCTCGAACAGTCCAAGCGACCGCAAGGCAAAATCGGACTCAGTGGCAACCGTGCCGCCAAAATCGGCGAAGTGGCCCTGCGTCTGCGTCTGCGCCGCCTTTGTCAACTCGCTCCAGCCGGTAATCGCAATTAAGGGGATCAGCCAGACGGCGACACCAGCCGCACCAGCAGCGACGAATTGCAATCGCGGTCCTCGTTCCTTCAACCTCAGCAACAAAGGCACCAACAACATGGGCGCATAAGAAAGGCGCACCCCGAGCGAGATCCCCGCAATAAAAAATCCCAACCTCGCTTTGCCCGACCCTTGCTTGGTGGCAAAATAGCAACACGCCAAAACACAGGCGACGCCCATGGCATCGGGCATATAGCGATTGCTCATCAGCCACAACAGCGGATTGAAGAATAGCAGCAAGACGGCAATAAGGCCCAAGGGCGTGGTGATTTTAACCTGAGCAATGCCGAGCGCGAAATAGATTATGCCGAAGGTCGCTACGCCGCCCAGCACTGCAAACGCCACAGCATAGCGGTCGGTGAGTGAGTACACCACCTTGGCGAAAAAGCAAAAGACTGGATAGGCTGGGAAGTGAGGTTGTAATTTGGTTACGTCGTAATCGACTACCCCTAAGGCAAAGCGCAAACTGTCCAGGTCTTCTATATAGTACACGGCGCTCATAAGCCGCGATCCCAGACAAAGGATCAGCACTGCACCCCATACCTTGCGCTCGGTCACGCTTCGCTTGCTCCTAAAAAGGGAATCTGCCATGACGAAATCTAATAAGCTAGCTGGAAATTCCGGTTGGCAAATACAAACGCGGCGATTGGCTCAACGCCGACCGCCGCGCTTGCGGTTACACCGTCCCCGTGGGGTTTTGTAAATAACCGTTTACCAGTTGGCCATATTGTCAGCGGAAAAGCCGTACGCTTCTTGCAGCACGTCCTTGGCGCGCATGTAACTACTCACAATCCCATCGTACGCGTCGCTGCCCGGCGCTTCGTAGGAGGGCGCTTCTCCCATAATGCCGTGCAATTCCTCGAGCTGACCTTGGCTGATCAGGCGGAAGGGACTGTACTGCAACGCAACGGTAAATCCCTTCATTTCCGCCCAGTGCTTGTTCAAGTTGACCCGATTTTCATCGTCCGTGCCCAGTGCAGCCATATCGCTCAAGGTGTCGTTGATATAGTGCACCACCGTTGCGGCGATGACCTTTTCCATGCCGTTGGCTGCCAATTCGCGCTGGGCGGCTATCTCGCTGGCCGAGCCTTGATTGACGATCAGGGTGCGCCCGGCTAGGAACGCCGCAAAAATATCTCCGGTAAAATTGACTCCACTGCCGCCCTTGTCGCGCTTACCGGCGTTCCGCGACAGGCCAAAATTGTATTCTGATTTGAAGTCAATTTGTCCGTCCCCATTGGAGTCGAAGGTGTAGTCGCCAACCGAGCCGGCTAATTGCGCGTCGGAGTAGCGGCTGTAGTCGCGGGCAGCGCCAAAATAACCGAAGGCCTCGTCCCAATGGTGCTCCATCTCCGTGTACGATTTGCCCTCTGCGGCACTGCCGTTTTCGTCCTCCAAAAGGCCGCCTAAATAGACTCCGGTGGCTTGGTAATAGGGAACGGCACCGATGAGCACTTTGTTGATCATCTGGGTCAGATCAACCCCGTCGTCGTCGGTGTAAACCGCCGGTGTGCCCAGTTTGTCGGTATCCTGCGAATTGGCGGCGATGATCTCAAACCACTCGCGCACCAGTTCGTCGGCCGTCTTGCCATAGCCGATGACGACTTCACTCGAGATTTTGCCAGATAGGTTTTTGCCCGTCGAAATGGAGGAATAGCGATTTTCGACCACCGGCATGTCCCCGCCCGTGGTCAGCGATTCCAAGTCGTAGCCGTCGTCGTAGGCGTAGAGCCGGAGCAAGTCGTCCACTGAAGCAGGCTCAGCTCCCTCTTTGCCTAGATTGTCGATAAAGATCTTCAGGTCTTGCAGCAGCAAATTGCGCACCGTTTGACCGGAATAGGCGACGCTGCTTTCGCCGTCGTTGAAGCGGCTGTCGAAGACGTAAGCAGTGGGAATATCAAGGGTGGTGCCCCCACTACCGCTATCGACGGGATTGTCGTCGTCGCCACCGCCGCAGGCGATGAGCAGGGCGCTGGCGAGCAAAATACTGCATTTGAGGCTCCTCATGGGTGCTCTCCTTTCTACAAGGTTGATGGAAGGATCGTTGTCGTCGTGTGGGAGGTTTTACAAGCCGCGCTTGATGCCGACGTTTATCTGTCGCCGCGGACCGACGAGGATGCCCGAGCTCAAGTGGGCTTCAGGCTGGCCGGCATTGGAGTGTAGCCTAGATCCAATGTAGATCTCGTCGAGTATATTCTTGGCCGCCACAAAAGCACTCCAGCGCGTGGACAACTTGTAGTCGGCGCTGGCGTTGACGATGGAATAGCTGGGGATCGGGCCAGTATCGCCGCGATTGAAGGTGCGCTCGATATTCTCGAAGTCGGTGAAGACCTCGTCCACAAAACGCACATCGGCCCGCAGGCGCAGTCCCTGCTTAGTCTGCTTGACCAAGCTCACCGTCAAAGTGTGCGGCGGCGCATAGGGCAACTGATTGCCGGTCAGATCCACTGCGACGTTGCCGGCCATCGTGGCCGAGGTGACGACGCCGCTCTTGATTTCGGTCTGCAAATAGGTATAAGCGAGGTTGACGTCGGGTAGGATCCAAGCCAAGCGCGAGGTCGCCAAACCTAGGGCTAATTCAAGGCCGTAGGTATCTACTTTGCCCAAGTTTTTAAACGCGGTCCCGCGCCCGGCGGCGACGAGATCCTCGATCTTGAGCAGAAAAGTAGACGCTTCTAAGCTCAGCTTCGGCCCCCAAGAGCGCACGCCGGCTTCCATATTCCAGCTTTTCTCCGCTTTAAGATCCAGCCCACCGGCACCGACGTCCTGTCCGAAACTGGTTATTTTCAGCGTGCCGCTCGAAGGCGGCGTATAGCCCCGGTGGACCCCGGCAAACGCATTGAAGCGGCCGAATTGGTAATTGACGCCCAAACCGGGCAGTAGCACCGCCGAGACTTTGTCGGCCAAGATGGAACCACGCAGGCGATCCACCCGGTCCTGTTTGAACACCTCAAAGCGCAGCCCTGGATCGAGCGTCAACCGGCCCCACTCGATCTGCTCCTTGGCGTAGAGGGCCAGCGCGGCGGTTTCGTAGTGGTGGCTCTGCCCCACGATTTTCACCGGGTCGTCCGGGTCGCCGGGGGTGCCGGTATAGTACACGCCGTCGCGCGCGTCCGGAGCATCGCCAATTTTCTTGTCGTCGATAAAGCGTTCCCAGTGGGCGCGGACTCCGGCCTCGACCTTTGCCGAATGACCGCCGAGGCTGTGTTTGAGCGAGTAGTCCTGGGCGATGCCCCCCACGTAAAAGGTCCGCAGAATACCGAAATTGCTGGCACCACCCCCTACCCGCACCAAGTCGCCACTCTGGAAGTAGGGCACCGGCGTGAAGTCCCCCGTCTCCAAAGCCGAAGCGCGCACGAAGACGTCGTCTTCCCGCCACCAGCGGCGATCAAAGACATTCAGATAAGCCGTAGTATTGCCCACTAAATTCGCCGTGATCTTGCTGGTGTACATTAGGTCGAGAGAGGCCCGCAAAACCTTGAAATTGTCGTCTTCTTTGGGATTGAATTTGGGATTGGCGTAAAAGGAGTATTCCGTCAGACCCGTGTAAGTCGCATTGGAGTTTTCGAAATTGGCGTTGGCTTTCAAGTAGAGCACCTTTTTGTTGCTCAAGCGGAACTGCGTCTTTGTGGTTCCGTTGATTTGGTTGAAGGTGTTGTTGTCCCTGAAGCCGTTTCCGTGCTTGTAAAGCACCTGCATATCGGACGTGATCCGTCTGCTGCTCAATCCCCGCAACTCTGCAAACGCGCTGTAGTAACCATTGCTACCTACGGTGAGCTGATTGACCATTCCCTTGGTGCCATCGGGTCTCCGCGTCGCATAATTGATGACGCCCCCCATAGTCTGAGGACCGAAGCGAATGGCCGAACTCCCCTTGATTACCTCCATCGCATCAATGCGCTCTGATGGCGGGTTGTAATAAGCATTGGGATAGATATAGACCGCCGGCTGGATCGGCACGCCGTCTTCCATAATCAGCACCCGCGAACTGCGGCGAGGGTTTAAGCCCCGGATGCCGATGCTCAACCGCGAATTGCCGAACCCATCGTCGGCGTAGCCGTTGATGCCGGGCACCAATTCGAGCAGTTCCTGCGTGCCAACGGGCTTGATCAGTTCCACCGTCTGGGGTTTCAGCTTGGACGCGGTCCCAGTGCGCTTTTGGTTTATCAGCGGCGATTCGCCGATAATTTCGACCGGGGCCAATTGGATGGGATCGCTCAGCAGGGCGATATCCAAAACGAGCGTGGACCCAGGCGCTAGGGAAATTTCCTCGGCATGCGATTCGTAGCCGAGCAAACTCACGGCAATGCGCTTTGGTCCAGGGGGCACTTGGGCGAGGAGAAAGGTCCCGTCCTGCCCGGTCGTGGCCCCTTTCAGGCTTTCCCCTGCCAGCCCAATCTTGACGACAGCCCCCAAAATCGGCTGTCCCGTTTCCTTGTCGACCACTTTGCCGCTGATGTCTGCCGGGGCCAACTCCAAGCTCAGAACAGGGCTGCCCATCGACGCGATCAACACCATGGCCAAGCCCAAAAGCCTACGCATAATCTCGGTTCCCCTGCTTATCAGAACAGTTCTGGATTGGATTGGCGATCTATGGCAGCAACTTCATCGCCGGGAAAGGTGCTCAAGCCGTAACTTCCCTCTTCTTCTTCCTCGGACTGCGGCGCTAGCAAAGGATCGCTCTCACAGCCGGAAAGCAGGCTCCAGCACAAAGCGCACAGTAAAAATGCTAGCCCGCCAGAGGCGACTAGCGTCTTCAGTTCAAAACGCTTCTTTTTTGCCAAAATGGACTCCGCGACAGGTATGTATCGCCAACCGATTGTTTGATTAATGAAACTATTGATTATCAAAATAAACTTATTTTTACTATCGTCAACACTTTTTTTCGCATACATACTTTTCTTTTTTAGCGACTAATTTTAAAAAATACATTGACTTACATCATTGATTGATCATACTCACAGATGTTTTTTATACTAAACAGTTCATTGCTTAACTAAACTTTTGTTTTTTTCATCAATCCTATTTCGGCCATTAGAAGCCCGTGCGCTCTCGCCAGACGCGGGCAGCCTAGCATCCTCTTGTACAGGGAAGTGAAATCGAGTGCAGATTGTGGTAACAGGTGCCGCAGGTTTTGTGGGATCGCATCTTTGCGAACGGCTAGCGGCCCTTAATTACAACGTGGTTGGCGTCGATTCTTTCAGCGACCATTACCCGGTCTGGATGAAGGAGCGCAACGCGCGCGAGCTTGCAGATGCGGGGGTGCGGGTCGAGCGGCTGGACTTAGCCTGCGACAAGTTGGAGGGAGCGCTTGCAGATGCCGAGATAGTATTCCATCTTGCGGCGCAACCCGGCATTGCCGCTCGCGTTCCCCCGGACGCGTACGTTCGCAACAATCTAGTCGCCACTCACGCATTACTCGAAGCCTGCGCTAGCTGCAAGCGACGGCCTTTCCTAGTCAACATCTCTACGTCTTCGGTATATGGACGTCGTGCCACCGCAGAAGAGACGGCCGAGCCCGAACCCATCTCCCACTACGGCGAGACAAAACTCGCCGCAGAGCAACTGGCATTGGCGTACTGGCGCGAGCGCAGATTGCCCGTGTGTTCCATGCGTCTGTTCTCTGTTTACGGCCCGCGCGAGCGCCCAGAAAAACTCTACATGAAATTGATAAGCAGCATCTTACAGGGCGAGGAATTTCCTCTATACGACGGCAGTCTGTACCACAAGCGCGCCTATACATTTGTGGACGACGCCGTAGCCGGACTCCTTGCTGTACTCGATCATCGAGACCACTGTGTAGGTGAAATCTTCAATATCGGAGCGGATATCGAGACGACGACAAGGCGCGGGATTGAAATCGTGGAAGAGATTTTGGGCCAGAAGGCTCGCCTGAGAATTCTTCCTCCGCGCCCCGGTGATCAGACCCATACGCGGGCCAATATCGACAAGGCGCGAAGTATACTCGGCTTCGCCCCCAACACCGAACTGGAAGACGGCCTCAATACCCAAATCGCATGGTGTAAGCAACTGTTGGCGGACAGGCACAACGACATATAGCCCTACGCTATCGAGCACCCCAGTTTTCTCAGGCATTCACTATGTGAAGGATGACTTGCGTGTCTCGTGATAGATTAGTATGATTTTATAAATATGGAATTCATACTGAGGTCACATGCGAATATCTGAACGAGGACAAATCACCATCCCCAAGAAACTGAGAGACCGCTTCGGAATGAATCCCGACGTCGAGGTTGAGATCACTCCAACAGAGCACGGCCTACTCATTCAGAAACGGACCGCATCGAGGCACCCGGTGGAGCGCGTGTACGCCATTCTAAACAAGGGCGGAAGCACAGACGACTACATTGAAGAAATCCGTGGGCGATGATCACCGCCGTCGACACAAGCGTCCTATTGGACGTGTTTCTCCCCGACGAGCGTCACGGCCCCCGGTCGAAGGAGTTGCTGCGGCACGCCTATGACAGAGGGGCCGTTCTCGTCTGTGACGTGGTCTACGCGGAACTCGTTCCGGCGTTTGGTGACCGGGCCACGCTCGACGGAGCGCTGCGAGAGATTAGCGCGACAATCTCACCCATCGATACCGATATTGCTTACGAAGCCGGGCAACGCTGGTCGCGCTACCGGCAGGCCGGCGGACCCAGAGATCGGATCATTACCGACTTTTTGATCGGTGCCCACGCCGTTGTTAAAGCCGAAACCTTTCTCACCCGGGATCGCGGCTTCTACTCGACCTACTTCCCGGAATTGCATAGCGGGTAAGGTTCCACCCTCTATGGCGTTTTCAATCGCAGCACCACCCAAGTGCTAGTACGCCACCGCGACCACGCGCCGCCTGCTGTAGCTTTCCTCATCGCCTTCGACGCGCAATTCCGCCACGTACAACCCTAGCGCGACCCGCGTATCCCAACGTCCCCTGCCATCCCAAACCCAAACCCGACCACCAGCCTCGCCCTCCTCTTCCCGCACCCACACCAACCGCCCCGCAAGGTCGAAAATCCGCAGGCCGATCCGCCGCGCGGCCAAGACATTGACCAAGTCGAATCCCACTCGCAACGCGTCGTTGATCCCGTCGCCGTTGGGCGTCAACGCCAGCGGCCCTATCGCCACGTTGGCCAACAGCCGCGCTCCCACGGGTAAGCGCACGGCATTTGTGCTACTAGCGACCTCCGCGTACGCGTCGCCCGCATCCACCCGCTGCCGCAACAGCGAGTCAGCAGGGCCTTGGGCGATAAAGGCGTCAAAACGCGTGGCATCGACAAACACGGTTCCGGCAAAGCGCAATTCCACTAGCTGACGGCTCTTGACCGGCGCGGCCAAGGCGATGGCCACCCCCCCTTCCGTCGGTGTCGGCGTCGCCTCTACTACCTCGCCCTCCACCAACACCGCCACAAACTCAATCGGCGCGGAACTCTCCACCTCCAAGTGGTCAAAGCCACGGCCCGCCACCCGCTGCGGACGAATGTAATAGGCAAACTCGGTCCGCTCCCCAGGCTGCACTTCGACCGGAAAGATCTCCCCCACCACTTCTTGCGCCACTGGATCGCCAAACTCGATCTCCAGCCAATCTAAGGCCGCCCCCACATCCGACCGCTCGGACACCAAGGCGACATCCAACTCGGCGTATTGTCGCGGCGAGGGAGACGCGAATGGCTCGCCCGGCTGCAAGTACAGCTTGCTCCACGGACTCCAATTGGCCCCCGGCGAAAGCGCGGTGTCGATCCGGCCCTTAAAGGACGGGATGAGCTTGTTGTACTTCCGCTCGGTGACGACCCGGCCATTTTTGTCGTGATAGGTGATGTCCATTTGCAGGTCATTGCCCGTGCGGCTGCGCACCTCCACCCGCGTCCCAGCGGGCGCGTCGGCCCGCCAGCGAATCGCGTGTACCTGCTTGTCGCCGCCGAGGTCAATCAGGGGCGAGGATAGCATCACCCGCTGCGGATAGCCCTCGCCAAAGATCTGCAACTCGCGCGTGCCACCCCAAAACTGACAGGGCGGCACAATGCCGCAGCCCACGCAAGCGGCCGCGCAGGCCGCATCCCAAAACACCCATTCGACCCGCACGTAGCGCGTCCTGATCGGCGCAAAGTGGTGGTTGGCGATCCCCAGCCGACGATTGGATGCCGTAGCTTTACCCGCGAATTGCCGGTGCCAGATGCGCGTGCCATTCGGCGCCAGCGACCCATCCGAGGTCAGCACCTCGTAGCGGTCAAAGTTGAAGCGGAATTGCCCGGGCCGCGACAAAAAATTCCCCACGATGCGCACCAAATCCACCCAATAGACCGCGCCCAAGTCCAAGGTCATGCGCGAGATCACATCAACCGGGCGATTGATGCGGCGATTCTCCGTCCACAGAGAGAACCGGCCGTCGGCCAGCGGCAGCGAGTTGGCAAACGACGCAGCATCGCCAAAACCGTCGATATCGACGATGATTTCCAAGTCCCCGCCCTTGGCCGCCAGATCCAAGGAGAGATTGTCGCCGATGGCTTCGACCTCCACTTCGGCCAGCGCGGCTCCGGCTCCACAGTCGAGCATTTCGACGCGGATAAATTGCACAAACGGATCGCGCACTGGGTCCAGATCCAACGCGATCTGCTGCCGCTGATTTTCCTTGAAGCGCTCCTTCACGCGGTACACGAGGCTGCCTTCAATGGGGTTGCCGACCACGTCAATGGCTGGCTCGCCAGTGGAAAGCAACACGTCGAACAGCGCGCACGGCGGCGCACTCGCCAAAAAACTCAGCGCTACCCGGCGCGCGGCTACGGCTCGTCCCAAGTCGACCTCGATCCACCAATCGTCGGGATCGTCGGCCAAGTCGGGACTCCAACCGGTCAGCCGATCCCCGTCAATGGCCCGCGCCGCAGCTAGCGCATTGGAGCCAGCCGCGCGAATCCCGCCGCCAAAGGCCGCGGCATCGCGCACTGGATCGACGTTTTTGCGGATTTCGACCGGACGGATGATCCCAGCGTCGTCGAGCGCAACTATCCCCAGCGGCAAGCGCCAAGTCCGCCACTCATCAGCCGCGTCAAAGCGGAGTTGCTCGGCGGCCAGCGAACCGGCTAGCCATAGCACAGCGACGGCGTGGAGGAATACTTTGCAACCCATGGTGTCTCCTATGGCATCGGTCGCCTCGGCTGGCGTTTCCCCCCGCAAGCGACGCGAAGCCATAGTATATCGAATCGCACTTCTCCCTCCAATCTGCGCTTGCCTCTTATACATGGCCCTTGTTATTGTAGAGACAACACTGCGTCGTCCACCAACCGCGCACCCATTGGAGGAAAAACCATGCCCGCGCTCACCCCCAGCCAACTCGACCACTTTGCCAGCGAAGGCTACGTCGTCGTCAAAGGCGTCCTCGACCCAGTCACCACCCTCGACCCAGTCATCGACGAATACGCCACGGTCCTCGACAGCTTGGCCGACGATCTCTACGCTCAAGGTGAAATTACCTCGCGCTACGAAGAGCTCGAGTTTGGCGACCGCTACATCCAGATCTGCGTTGAAACCGGCCGCATCCACAGCCAGTACTTCGACTTCTCACTGCCCTTCCAAAACGTCCAGCCCGACACTCCCTTCTGGGCCGGGCCAGCCGTCTTCCGCGCCTTCACCGACCCGAACCTGCTCGACGTCGTCGAGTCGCTGATTGGCCCGGAAATCTACTCCAACCCCGTCCAGCACGTGCGCATCAAACCACCCGAGCACTACCTGCCCAAAAACCAACACGGCAACCCCATCCTCGGCGCGACCCAATGGCACCAAGACCACGGCGTCGTCACCGAAGAGGCGGACGATACGCAGATGCTGACCATATGGTTCTCGCTCCAAGACACGCCCATCGAGAAAGGGCCACTGATGGTCGCGCCCGGCTCGCACAAAAGCGGACTGCTGCCGCACTGCTCCAACTACATGGACAACGCACCCCAATTCGCAGGTGCGACCCAAGTGCCGGAAAAGCTCTTTGCGGCCGAGCGGGCCATCCCCGTGCCGGTCGAGCGCGGCGACGTCATCTGCGTCCACAAGCAGACCGTCCACGGCTCCTATCCCAACGTCAGCGACGAGGTCCGCTGGAGCTTTGACCTGCGTTACAATCCCACCGACCAGCCCACCGGACGCATCGCCTTCCCCGGGTTTGTCGCGCGCAGCCGCCGCGATCCAGACAGTGAGTTGCGCGACCCAGCCGAGTGGCACCGACTGTGGCTGGAGGCGCGGGCCAAAATGGCGACCGTCAACCAAGACGGCCAGATCGACGTCCCCTTCCGCCGCGAGCAAATGGAAATGGCGCATCCCCTATGTGCCTAAACGCCATGCAGCCATTCGACAGCTACGCCGACTTACTCACCTGTATCCAAGACAACGGCCACACTCCACAAATCCTCGGCCGCGCGCCCGACGGCCAGCCCATTGTCGCAGTCAAGAGCGGCGGCGACAAAACACCGGCCATTTTCATCAGCGCCGGTAGCCACTCCACCGAACAAGCTGGCGTCAGCGCGGCCTACGCCCTCATCGACGAGATCGAGACCGAGCACCAGCTCTACACCATTCCCAGCCGCGACCCCATCGGCATGAACGGCCTCGCCTACGCGCTCAGCCTGAGCCTAGACGAAGCCCCGAATCTCGGCGGCCTCGACGACGTCGCTCCCTTGCTCAGAAAGCGCGGCGAAGCCCTCTATGAAGAAGGCGATACCGTGGTCGCCCTGATCGGCGAGTACGGCTACGCAACAAGCAACCTGTACAACCATCCAGTCGGGGACTGGATCGAAGCGCTCAAGGGCCGTCGGCTCTACTTTCCCGCCAGCAATCCCGGCATCGAACGCGCGTACACGCTGGTAATTGACCCCGCCGGCGAAGTCCTCCACCTCAACCGCTTCCACGACACCTCTTGGGCACCCGTCGAATCGCGCTGCACCCGCGACCTAATGGCCGCCATACAGCCCGGTTTGACGCTGGACCTCCACGAGCACGGCGGCGATTTCTTCTGGTTTTCGGCGCGGCACCAGCGCACTCCCAGCGACCAACAGTGGGAGGAGACCATGTCCAGCGAGATGATCGCCGCGGTCGCGGCCTCTGGCGCGCCCCTCGCCCCAGACAATTATTTGCCCGGATCTTTTTTCACCAAGGGGCCGCGCAGCGTCTTCTGGCTCAATCCCCAGCAGCGCGGCGAGGGCCTCAACCTCGCCGACTTTGCCGCGCACACCTACGGCTTGGCCTTCACCATTGAGACCGGCATGGAACTGCCCTTTGCCGAGCGGGTCCACACCGCAAAGATCGTCGTGCAAAAGGCCGTCGAGGTCTTTGCAAGACGCCACGCCGGATGCCCGTCGGCCACGCCCTAAGCCGCTTTCGGCTGCGGGAGTTCAACCGCAATGTCCGGCTGTTTTTCGCTTTTGGCACCTCGATCAACGCCGGCATGGCGCTTTTTTCCCTGCTGTACAACCTCTATCTACTGCGCCTGAGCTATCAAGAGGACTTCATCGGCCAAGTCGCCAGCATGGCACCGTTGGCGAGCGGCCTATTGGCGATACCCACCGGCATCCTGAGCGACCGCCTCGGCCGTAAGCCCTTTCTCATAGCCTCGGGCCTGCTGCTGGCCATCTCCCAGTTGGGGCTGTGCTTGACCACGTCGCCGGGCGCGCTGCTGGCGTTCTCATTTGTCGGCGGCGTGGCCATGGCTTTCGTCTGGGTCAACCACGTACCCTTCCTCTCGGATAACGCCCACCCCGCGCGCCGCGCCGAAGCCCTCGCCATCTGGTCGGCCTTGCAAATAATCGTCCGCATGCTCTTGAGCCTAATCGGCGGATTCATGCCCGGGGTCATGGGCTACTTCCTCGGCCTTTCCACCGAGGTTCCTGACCCCTTCCGCTATGCGCTGTTCTTCGGCGCGGCTTTTTCGCTCATCGCCGTCGTGCCGCTGCTGTACGCATCTGGTCAAACCCGCCGCGAAAGAGCACCCGCGCCAACCCAGTCGCCGGATGAGAACGAGCCAACGACCTCGCCGTGGCGCGTCTTTGCCGCCATTACCGCCCTGAGCGGCACGCGCGGTTTCTCCATGGGGCTGACGTACCCGTTCTTCAACGTGTTCTTCGAGGCCGAGCTGGGCGTCGGGCCGGCTGCGATCGGCGCAATCTTCTTCCTCAGCCAACTCGCCGGCCTACCAGCGACCTTTGCCGCGCCAACGCTAGTGCGCCGCTTCGGGCCGACCTTGACCATTCTCCCAGCCCGCACCATGGGCGGCAGTGCCCTCGGGATCATGGGAGCCTTTATTAGTCTGCCGGTGGCCGTGCCCATGTTCCTACTCGCGCGCATCGGCGAAGTCATCGACAACCCGTCCGACCAGCACTTCTCTACCCAAGTGCTGCCTCGGCGCTTCTGGGCCCGGATCCAAGGTCTCCGCGTCTGCGGCTTCCAGATTTTGAGTTTCTTCGGCAGCCTCATCGGCGGCACGCTCATCCTCGACTATGGCTACGGGGCCGTCTTTGGCTTGGCCTGCGCGTCGCGGGTTGCCAGCGGCCTGATCATGGCGGCTTTTTTCGGGCTGCGGCCAGCGCGGTCTCTTGCAGGCGAGCGCTAGTACAGAAATCTAATCACCCACAACTCGCTAGAGTGCTTCCCGCACAACGACGAAGTTTCTATTGACACAGGCGCTCGGTTCTGGTAGTGGTTAGTGATTAGCAATCAGAGGTTAATAGGAGAGTGCTGTTGGCGACTAACCACTAACTGCTGATGAAAATCCCCACAAGAGGTCCCCCATGCGATATGCGTTCGCTCTTGCATTAGTGCTAAGCGGTCTATCGGCGCGCTCATGGGCAGTAGATGAGTTTCGCCTCGGCGACACAGAGCCGTGGGCGACGTGGACCGGGCAACTGCGGATGATGGACGACGCTACCGACCCATCCGCACTCCAGCCGCGAGAACTCAAGCCCGGCGAAAACTTGCTCCCCCAATTGGGGCCTTGGTATCGCTGGCGCTCCCCCGGAGAATCCACGTATCGCTCGGGCGATGTCCGCATCTGGCGCGGCATCAACTACCTTCGCCCACGCGCCGAGCCACGCGACTTTATCGATGGCGACCCCGCGACCTTCTTTGCGGCGCAATCCTACTCCGAGTACAACGAATTCTACACCATTGACCTCGGCGTATCCGCGCCAGTGGATCGCTTTGCGTTCTATCCACCCGAGGGCCGCGACGCGCTCACCCAAGAGCCGTATCGCCCCAACTTCGCCTTTGCCAAATACGAACTCTCCGGCAGCCTCGATCCAGTCGGTGTCGCAAAGGAAGAAGGTACCCACTACCGGCCTTTGGACATCCTGCTAGCCAGCGTCGATCTGAACACCGAAGCCGTCGTAAATATCGAGTTCCCACTGCAATACCTGCGCTTTCTGCGCATTTACTTCTTACCAGACAGCGGCTCGTTCTACGCCAAGTTCGCCTTGGCCGAGCTAGAGGTGTCCGGCCGGGGATTCCCGCCGCAGGCCGTGTGGACGTCGCAAGTGATCGATTTAGGGCAAACAGTCAACATTGGGCACGTGCGCTTTGGCGCGAGCAAGTGGCGGCGCGAAGGCGACCAACTCGCGGCTGCGCCCGATGCACCCACATCCGCGCAAGTAGAAATCAAAACCGGCCTAGACCCCACCCCCACTGGCTATCACGGATACGACGACATCGGCCAGCTCGTGGAAGTAACGCAAAGCGCATACGAACGGCTCAAGCAGCGCACCTGGCCTTGGGATCCCCCGGCCGTGGGCTGGCGCGGCCCCATCATCGACGACGCGGACAACTGGAGCTTTTGGTCGCCGCCGCTGCGCCGTTCCGGCGAGTCGCCCCGAGTGCCGAGCGGCCGCTACCTGCAGTTGCGCGTGACCTTAGCAACCGAAACACTGTGGGATTTTACGCGCTTGGATTCGCTGGCGATTGCGCATTCTCCACTGCTGGCCGAGCGGGTGGTAGGCGAGATAGCTGCGGCCAGCAACCTACAGCCCATAGGCCATATCGCCGAGGTGCCAGCCGGGCAAAAGATCGAGTTGGTCTGCGACCTGCGGGCCGAGTTCACGGCGGAACAAGCCGGTTTTGACGCGGTGCGTTTAGCCCTGCCCAGCGCGGGTGCCCTGCTCGGCTTGGAGATGGGCGATCCCCTGCAGTCAGTGAGTGCCGACAGCGTAATCACCGAACCCGAGGGCCTAGCGATCTACTTGCCCGAACCCATTCACGACGGAGGCGCACAGACGCTGCGCTTGCACTTGGAAACCGTCATGTACACGGCCTCAAACACTGTGCAAGCCGAGGTGTTTTCACGCTCCGGGCAGATTCTGCCGCAGCAAGTAGAAGGAGGGGACGCCAGCGACGCCTTGGGCACGGATCAACTGCGCATGGTCGCCATCGGCCGGGCGTTGGATGAGGTGTTGGGCGCGATAGAGGTGCAGCCGACCGCGTTCACCCCGCAGGGCGACGGCATCAACGACCACGTAACGATCCAGTACAACTTGTTCCGCTTGCTAGCTCCCGCCGAGGTAGAGTTAGAAATCTACGCGCTCGACGGCCGCTCCACGTGGCGGCAAGCCCTCGGTGTACAGCTCAACGGGCACCATCGTGCAATGTGGAATGGGCGCGACGCAGAAGACCAACTCGTCGCACCCGGGATATACGTCGTGCAAGTGCGCGCCCAAACGGACCAAGGGCAATGGACGCAGGAACGCAGCCTCGCCGTGGTCTATTGAAACGCGCTTTTTACCTCGCAATCACCAAGTTCATCGACGGCGACGGGAAGCTCTGCGCTGCTGCGGACAGTCACTGAAGTCCCGGCGCGGGTCCTGGCTGACCACATCTGGAAAATCGAGCGGCTGGTCCGCTTCTACCAGCATCCCGTCCCCACGCATGATCTGGTTAGACGTTCGAGGCTTTACCCGACTCGGATACTGCTTGCGATATTGCGCGCTTTCCCGCCTAGTCGACTCGATGGATTCCGCAAAATCAAAGCTATCGAAGAGCACGGACTTGAGTTCCTTCAGTTCGGCGGCCGTTCCCCCGGCGGCGCAGCCTACCAGATTGCGCTGCTCGTCCGGATCGTCTATCAGGTCGAAGGCCAGGTCCTCGTAGGTGTGGCAGGCAATGTACTTGTAGCGCTGCGAGCGGATCATGCGGTATCCTTTGCCCAAGTTTTCGACGATGACGCCGGGACGTGCTGCCAGAGCCGGGCAGACATCGCCCCGCACCGCCGGCGTCAAGTCAATGCCGTCCAGATCGTCGAGCAGGGGCGAGTCGGTCAGGCCGCAGAGCGTGGGAAAGATATCGGCTAGGCTCACCGGTGCGGCGATTTCAGCCGACGAGAGCTGACCCCTGCGGTGCTCTGGCAGGGAGACGATCAGCGGCACCCGCGCAGAAGCTTCGTGCCAAGTCTGTTTCCACCACAGGCCATGCTCCCCAGCCAGTTCGCCATGGTCCGAGGTATAGACGATGACGGTGTTGTCGAGCAGCCCATCGCGCTCCAGAACCGCTAAAAAATCCCCTATGATTTCGTCCAACTGGTCTACGCAGGCAGCGTATGCCGCCCGGGCGCGCTGGGTCTGTTCTGCCGTGATCTCTTCGGCGGGATGCCCCTGGGACGCGCCGCTATCCGACCTCAGAGCCTCCAAGGTCACGGGGTGGTTCTGGGCGTCCCCGTTGCGACCCACCTTCGGTGGGGTAACTCCCTCGGGATAGTAGCGCTCAAAAAAGCGCCGGGGTGCGTTCATCGGGAAGTGCGGGTGGACGAACGAGGTGTACATCAACCAGGGCTGGTCCGGGTGGGCATGGCGGTGCTCGCGCAGCCACGCCGTGGCTTCGCGCACGACAACCTGTTCCTGAAGCAGGGATTCGGGGATATCGCTAAGACCGGCATCCTCGATGATGGAGGGCATGAAGATGTGATCTTGGATCCCAGGCAGAAAAAGTGGGTCTTTCTGATGGCCTGGCGAAGGCGCGTCAAAGTCGCCGTAGGGGCGGGCCCCGAAGCCGGCGTACTGACGGGAGCCCTGCAGATGCATCTTGCCGACGGCGGCCGTGGCGTAGCCGTGCTGCCCCAAGTGCGAAGCAAAGGTCGGGGTGTCGGGCCACAGGACCGGGCAGCGGTGCGGGTGTCGGCCGGACAGCATCGACATGCGGCTGGGCGTGCACAAGGGCATCTGGCAATAGGCGGTTTCGAAGTGGACACCCTGCTGGATGAGGCGGTCAAGCGTCGGCGTGCGGCAGGGTTCGCCGCCGCGCTCCGGAGGGCGAGCCGAGAGGAAGCGGAAACTGTGTTCATCACTGAGAAGGAAGAGAATATTAGGGCGATTGGGCATGGGTATAGCTCCTGTAGAAGTTAGATCATCACTTGGGCAAAGCTCTACAAAAAAAGCCCCTGATTACTCAGGGGCTTGTAGAGTGGTGGGCGATCCCAGACTCGAACTGGGGACATCCTGCTTGTAAGGCAGGCGCTCTGACCAACTGAGCTAACCGCCCGGCTTTTAAGCATAGTTATTCCAGCCCTTATACGCAAAGCGAGCGACGTCCATTTACTGCTCATCAGCCGCGGTGATTTGTTCATACCGGGCAATGGCCTCCCCCGCCTCAGCGTGCAGCCCCTGTTCCCTATAAACCATAGCCAGCCCGTAATACGCATCGGCATAGTCCGGGCGAATCCGCAACGCGCGTTGGTAGCACGCCAGCGCCTCGTGCGGTTGGCCATTGAGTAGCTGGGCACTTCCCAAATTGTTGTAGGCTAGCGCGTACGCCGTGTCAATGCGGACGGCGACTTCGTACATTGCGATGGCTTCCCCGGTATCTCCCATGCGCAAATACGCATTGCCAAGATTGTTGTACGCCGGCGCGTAATCCGGCCGCACAGCGAGACAGCTTCTCAGGGCACTGATTGCCAAGGAGGGCATATTCAGTTTGGCGTAAATCCCGGCCAAGGCGTAATGGGCCAAGGCGTTATCCGGCTCTCGCCGCAGTCGGTCTCTGAGTTGAGCTAGATCGTCAGCATGGGGTGCCAACTCTTCAAAGCGGCTCAAGTACTGTTGAGCTTCCTCCTTTCTTCCCTGTCTGACGTAGAGCGTACCTAACTTGAAATAGGTCCGCGCCCGCACCGGATCCAAGGAGATGGCGCGCAGATAATGCGCCTCGGCGAGCGTCTCGGCGCGTCGTCGCTCCTCGGCCAACCCCAAGCCTACATGGGCTTGGGCCGCGCTCGGATCGAGGGCGAGGGCCGCGCCAAAAGCCGTTGTGGCCGCATCTACTTGGCCAGCTTGCAGCAGGGCGTAGCCTAGGCCTATCCGCGCGCTAGGCCAATCCGCTCTCAGCGCCACTGCTCGCCTAAACGCCGCGATACCTTCTTGGTACTCGCCGAGACGCTCGGCGTAGATCTGGCCTAGGGCGTAAAATGCCAAACTGTACCCCGTATCAATGCGAGTAGCCTGCCGCAGGGCTGTAATCGCCTCGTAGTACGCCTTGAGCTTGATGTAAGCCAAGCCAAGATTGTAGAACGCCCCGGCATTTTCTGGATCGAGTGCCAGCGCCTGTCGATACAAATCGCGGCTGTGGGCGTATTCCTCTTGTTCCAAGGCCAAACTGGCCAAGCTACACAACGCACCCATGTGCTCGTCGTCCAGCGAGAGGGCACTGCGAAAATGGCTTTCGGCCTGCTCGTATAGACCCTGTTTGCAGGAGATATTCCCCAGCCCGACCCAAGCGTCCGCAGTCATCGGATTGATGCTCAGAGCCGTGCGGTAGTGGTGGTCTGCCCCTTGGTAGTCGCGCTCGCGCAAGAGTAGATCGGCCAGTTGCCAATGGGCTTCGCCATCCTGCGGATGCCGTTCCAGCCACATTTGGTAGTCGGTCTTGGTCGTGGGGGGACGCTCGCACGCGATCAGCATAGCCAGCGCGGTCCCCAAGAGAACAGATGGACGGGTCCTGCCCATCGCCCTGTTAGCGCAATCCGGCGAAGATGGTTACAAACGTGAGGAAATTGGTTTCATCGCCTTGTTGCAACGCCCGGCGTTGCCAGCGCACACCAACCTTGGTGGATAGTGCGTAGCCCTGATACTCAGAGTTATTAGTAAACTGAGTGGCCAAGGTTAGGGTAGTAAAATCCTCGACAAAGGCCGGAGGCAGTGGATCGGGCTCTTGTCGCAGATTCCTAAAGACTTCCCATTCAATCCCCGATTCCGAGATGAGCTGGCCGGGTATGAGATCGTACGTCCCGATTAAGAAGAAAATCTCCGACAGCTCATTGCGTTGCAGAGCCAAAGGATCTGTGGGGACTTGGCGGGCGTACTGCTGCTTCCACTTCGGCGAAATGGTGATTCCCGCGAACGGCTCGTAGTAGTACTCAGCTCTCAGTATGACACCTAAGAAACTCTCGTTGCGCTTTTCCTCGGACTGATTCTCGCGCTGAAAATAATGGTCCCATTTGACTTTACCAGACACGTTCAGCGGCTGCAGACGATGAATAGCGAAGTCGAGATACGAAGTGTTGATCATCGTATTCTGGGCTATCAGGCGGTCCTGCACATCCTGCAAACCCCCTGCCGAAAAGGGAGACTGGACCCACTGAATCAGCGCGTCGGGAATATCGTCGCGGGCAACGCGCAAAAATTCCATGAAGCGAAACTTAAAGCCGCGCAATGGCAGGTCTTCCTGCCAAGTAAAAAGCCCATAGCTCGTCTGGTTCCGCCGGGCACTACCGATCAACCACTCGCGTAGATGCCCGACCATGAGCTTAGAACCGGGCTGCATTTCAGCGCCCACATAGAAGTTGTAACCCCGGTGGTCGCGCTTGTAGGGATAATCGGGTTCGGTATCGTTTTCGAGGCGGTCTATGACGGTGTTGTTGTTCATGTCGGTGCCGAAGAGAAATTCGGGCGGATCGACATTGTAGCGCAGAAAGGGTTCGACGTAATCGGGCTGCAAATTGTCGTTCTGGTTAAAATCGTTGACCAAGTCGTTGTTCTCGTCGAGGCCGGGGAACACCTCGACATCCGCGGCGCGGGTCGTCTGCTGCCCCGGCACAAAACCGCCTCCGGTAACGCGCCGCCGCCAGTCGGGGAAGCGATCTTGGTCGTCGTTGTCATCGACAAACTCATAGGTGAAGTTGAGCTCATCTTCGTAGTCGATAAAACCGCGCTGATCGGGAATGACCATAGAGGTGCCGTAGTTCGGATCCATGGAAAAGGCCTCGCCATAGGCGAACCAAGGATAGGTCAAGCGCGAGGCAGTGACGTAAAAAGCCTCGGCGCGGTCGGACGCTAGTGCCTGCCTCTTGACGATATTCTGATTGGGAAACTTGCGGTGGTGGCGATTGACGTTGAATTCGGAGCGAAGATTGAATCCGGCCAGCTCGGAAACTTCAAACGTAAAACCCATGATTTCGTTGGCCGTCGGCAGGCCGTACTGGAAGCGGACGACCTGCTGATTGGAGCCATCGCTGATATTGCCGTTGCTCCGCTTGACCGGCAGGAAGACCGTCTCTCCCGTGAAATTGGTCTGCATATTGGAGGTTACTTCTATGCGAAAATCATTGGCCACCACCAACTCGATATCGATCTTGCGGGCTTCTTTGAAATCGCTGATTTGGTCCTTTACGCCCGGAACGAAATCGCGTTCGACATCGTAACTAAGCGTCAGCACATCGCCGCCGTTAGCTTCGAGCAGACCCTGGCGTCGCGTTCCTCCGTCAATCGAAGGTTTTATTTCCGGATGCTCGACATCGTCGATGAAGATCCGTTCGCGGAACAGCAGCGCTCCTCCGGTATTATCTTCGGGCGAATCGTCGCTGAGGCGGACGACGATGCGGCGGACATTCTCCGCATTCAAACGCCCGCCGAGAATGCCCTTGAGGGAATTCTCTTCGACGCTCAAGCGGCTATTCCCGTGGTTGGCATTGACGTACGTCAATCCGAGTGTGGCGAAATCGCCGACTTGGGCAACTCCACGCAATCCGTACAAATTGGTGAAGACCGTCTCTCTAGCTTCGGAGATTTCGCTGTCGAGGCGTTGGACGGCCGGATTGTCAATGCGCGAAGCAATGAAGGTCAAGGCGTATTTGTCGGACTGCATATCCCACTGGATGCCGTCGAAGAGAGGCTTCGAGAAGGTCATCGGCGTAAGCGTGGTCCGCAGTTGTTCGCCCACGGTCAGTGCAGTGTAGAATTGCCCTTTGGAAGCAGAGGATATCAGGACGCGGTTGAACCAACTATTGAAGCGGGGGTTTTTGAAAATGCTGCTGCCAAAATCGAGCGGGTGCTCCTGGCGCCAGTCGTAGATGCGCCAACCACGGGTGATATAGTTGCCATACAGGTCGTAATAGCGATCTCCTTCCAAGAAGAGATTGACGTAGCGTTGGTAGTTGTCCCGGGCGTAGTTGGTATACTCGTAGGTCTTCCAGCCATAGAGGTAAAGCAGCGTCTGGGGCACGTACCATTTCCGCATAACCGGACTTAGGGACTCAAAATCGACGGGCGTTCCGGTTGCTTTGTACGGATTGAAGAACCCGCTTTGCAAATCGGCCTTGAGTTCCAGTGGCAAGAGGGCGAGCAAGACAAAGGACCAAATGGCTTTATTCATCGCGCTAGTTTCCCATCTCGATAGTGGCTCCGCATTGCGGCCCGACTAATAGACCACATGGACGATGCGCTGTCGCCGCTCCGTTCTAGTATCGGTCTCTACCTTGGCATCCAAAATGTAGATACCAGGAGGCAACAATAAATCATTCTCATCCCGACCATCCCACACATAGTGCGTCTGGTCCACCTGTTCCGTGCTAGCAACCAGAGCGCCACTTAGATCGTAAATATCGACCTGGGGTTGAGCAGTGGTTTTTACCACCAGCAAGCGTAGCTGTAGTCTGTCGTTGATGCCGTCTCCGTTGGGCGTGACAATCGCCGGAGTCAACTCCAAGGCGCGGATGATGTGGTCCTCTTGGGCGATCTCGGGCACGAACACCGTCAAAGCCCCCTGGTCTTCCGGCTGGATCCCCTGACGGATATCGGGCTGCGTCGTAGAGCTTACCCAAGCGTCAAAAGCAGCGGCATCAGCCAACAGGCGCAGCGGCAAGTTGACTTCGATGCTGTCCCCGCGGACCTGTTCGGGCAAGTCGATTACAACCGAATCTCCTTCGGCCTCCACCTGCAACGGTTCAACCCGGCGATCCCCTATCCGCAATTGGACCTTACCTTCGAGGGGATTCGGCAAATCGAATAAGAGGCGGTTGAAACCCCGATCGGTCGGCCTAGTGCGACCTCCGAGGCGGAAGGTAAAAACCGTCAGCGAATCGAGGGCTGCTTCACGTGGGGAGACGCTGGCGAAAACCCCGCCGCCGATGAGCGGATCGTCGAAGTCGAGGGCAATCTCGCGCAGCGTCGGTGCCACCTCGGGATCTTCGGTCTGCAGGCGCATCTCCATTTGGACGAACTTTCTCGGTGTGGGCGAGCGGAAGACTTCCCCTGACTCCTTGTAGGCCGAACTCCACGCACTCCAGTCAGCACCGGCTTTCGCCACTTTTACTTCGGGCAATTTCTGGCTAGCCGGCAGTTTGTTCCAGCGTCCTTGGGGAATTTCGCGCCCGTTCTTGTCGTAATAGAATATCTCTTCGTCTAGCGTATTGCCGGTGCGCGTGCGAATTTCTATGCGCGTCTCGGCGGTTGTCTCCGCCTCCCAGCGCATTCGGCGCAGGCTTTTGGCTCCTACCAGATCGATGAAATTCGAGGTCATCACCACCTCGGCCGGATGGCCCGCGCCGTAGAGGAAAATCTCGAACAAATGGAAGACGGTTTGCCTGTTGAGGGGAGCTTCGTGATGATAGAACAGATAGCGCACCTTGCGGGCGGGAAAGCGGAAATCAAAATTGCGGTTTCTCGTGCCCGCACTGCTCAACGTTTCATTATTGACGAAGCTAAGCAACTGGTAATCGACGGGACTCTGAAGCCGCTCTTCCCCTTGCGTGGGGATCGGCGTACCGTCCGAGGTCAACAGTTCAAAACTGGACTGATTCCTGTACGCATTCACCCCTAGGGTGGCAAATCCCGGCGGCGGCTCCACCATCGTTAGCTGGTCAATCCAGAAGGTGGCTCCCAAATCCCATTCAAACCAATCGCCTTTATCGCGCCAGTCGAGGTCGCCCCGCGAGGTCAGGGTCCACCACGTGGCTGCGGTTCCGTCCATGATATTGGCGATGGTACGCGGATCGCGCCCAGTCCGTACGACGCCTCCTCGCTCGATGGTCCCCGGAGCAATATTGTCGCCTATGGCCTCGACCTCGACGGCTGCCAGCGCCGCATCCAGACTCTTGGCGTGGGCGACGACGCGGACGTACTGGATGGACATATACTCCAAGGTATCGCTGGTCGCCAAATGCTCGCCGGTAGCGTTGCCCAATTCCGGCGTCGCAAGGTCGTATTCTATCACCGTCTCCCAGCTAGGCTGGGTCGTGCCGCCCACCCGGTCGTAGCGGAAAACGTCCTGGCCAGTGAGGAAGGGCGTTCCTTCGGTGACGAAAACGGAAAACTCCCGCAGCGGTCGCGCCCCCTCGATATCGGGAAAGGTCAGCCGTATCTTTTTCGCTTGGACAAGACGGCCTAAATCGATCTCGACCCACCAATCGTCGAGTGGGGCCTCTTGGCTGGGTTGCCACCAAGTGGCAGCCGCGCCATCGAGGATATGGGCGGCTTGGTCAATGTGGGTGCCCGCACCGCGAATCCCTCCCTGCACCTCTTTCCCCTTGGCGTTGAGATGGAAGAATTCGGCCGCGTTGGCAACGGCGTCTATATTGCGCCGAAAGCGTCTCAGGGCCACGCTGCCGTCTGTTGCCAATGACAACACTCCTTGCGGGAAAGTCCATTGCTGCCACTGCTCTCGGCTATTTATGAGCAGCGTTCCGGCGCTTGTTTCCCCGAGTGGGAAAAACACCAACAGTGTTAGCAAATATATCCGTCGCAACATGCTATCCTCGGATATCAATATGCTACCGAGACCGAATGAAATTGCTCTGATACTTCTTTGTCCGCATCTACCTTTATATGCAAAAAGTAAATGCCCGGAGGGACCAGCCCCCCTTGGTCGTCGCGCCCGTCCCATTGCTCAGTGTAAAAACCCTTGTTCAATTTCCCGCGCACCAAGGTTCTGATCTGCTGACCTGCAAGGGTATAGACACCGATCTCAGTGGCGATATTCTCCACGCCCAATAGCGAGAACGCGATGTCGAGTTCGTCGTTGATGCGGTCGCCATTGGGAGTCAGGACCGACGGTGCCAACGCAATCTCGGACAGCGCTTCTATGGAGGTTCCCGTGGCGAAAACGCGGATGTCGTCGCTATTGAGATCCGCACTCGCGTCGCCAGGGTCAATCGACTGGGGCAGATTTTCCCCCTCCAGTTCCAACACCTCGCCGAGGAAGTAGGTAGTAAAATCCAACAAGGCCGTGCGAAAGGTCAGCCGCAGATGCTCCTCGCCATCGGCGCGCACTACTTTATGCGAGGGAAAATACACGGCTAAAACCCCATCGGCGAAGCGGACGCTGTCGGGGACTACCTCCTCCAGTGGCTGGCCGATTTCCAGCTTGACGAGCTCGGCCTCAGCTACAGTATTGAGTTTGATCGCATCAAAGCCTAGCTGGCCGTCGGAGCCGAAGCTAGCCAAAAGGTCGTAAATGAATATCGTGTCCTGACCAACCGGCGCTTCGGGCACCCGACTTCCCCCCCCGGCCAACCCCACCTCGCCGACGAGGGACTCCACGAGGAGCGGCGAGTACTCAATCGCCACGGATTTCACCCGACCAAAAATGTGGAAATCCTCAGCTGCCATGTTGAACTGAAGCTGCATATAACGCCGCGCATCCGGCGAGCGGAGCAATTGGCCGGAAAGGTCGTAGGGCGTTGACCAGAAACTCCAGTTTTGCTCGTCGAGCTTAATCGACGACTTGTCGCCGGGGCGGTCTCCCCGGACAAAGGGCGATTTCTCCAACGCCTTGTTGTAAACCGCTTCATCTACTTGCCGTTCCGTACCTATGTCGCTGATGATGTAATACGCCTTCGGAGTATCGTCCTTGCCGGTGCGCGTTTCCAGCACCAAGTTGATCGGTGCGTCCGGAGACGAGATGGGTTCTGGTTCGCCCGGCGTTTTGCGAAACTTTTCGAACTCCCAGAAAATGCGCCCGAAATTCACCGGCGCTCCCAAGTCGATAACCGCTGTGCGATAACTAGTCTCCGGCGCAAAACCCTCGCCGTACACCTCAATCTCGCTCAGCATGTACACCTGTGCGATCAGATTGAAGGCAATGCGCAAAAAACGCAGAGTCTGCGCGGGAAAGCGGACATCTATAACGCGGTCGGAGTTGACGAAGGTGCGGGACAATACCTGTTCTAATGTGTGAGGTCTGTCCTCTTCGCTGAGCAGGAGAAAATCCACTGGTTCGCTGGCACCCGATATTTCATACGCCCGGGGGAAGCGCTGCTTTCTCAAGCCCCCGCCTTCGTCCAGTCCGGTAGCTGGAGGATAGAATACCACGCGGTTTATGGGAATGGGAAACGCAAAATCGAAAGTATATATATCTTCCCGGCGACCCCCACCCACTACAGACCAGCGCAGCTTGGTCACTGTAGCGAGGTCGCCATCGATGACCTGAAAGGGTGCCGTGTGGTATAGAGGCAAGATACTAGTCCAGAAACGAGGCGTTACCCCCAGTTCAAAATCGTCCCTTTTGGGCTGTTTGCCTAGCTGCCAAGTGCTGCCCAAAATCGTGGTATATTCACCACTCTCCGTGCGAGGCCCCGCGATGATATTCTGCTGCGGCAAGAGTTCAAGGGGCTGCAGAGCACCATTGACCGGGACCGTCTCCAAGCCGACGACTCGCTCACCTAGTTCGTCCCATGGGATCCCACCCTGTCCGAGAACCAAGGTGTGGGTCTCGGACCACAGCGGCTCAACGCCGCTCAACAACACCGCAGCAACGGCAATGAAAGTAATCTTCATTCGTCCGAATTCTGGGTTACAATCCCCGCACTTTAGACGGGTCCCCTGTCTCGCTGAATCAACAAATGAGTGGCTTATGTTGAGATGTAGGTGACAGAAGATACGGCAGAACAACGGCGATACAAACCCCTCGCCGCTGGACGAGAAACCGCTTGGCACTGTTGCCCTTCTGCCCTAGAATTAAAATTTTCGCCAATGTCCGACGTAGATTAGCGATAACGCGATATGACCAACGCCACGCACTCCTTACTGCTTCCCAACCAAGTCGACGAGGCCCTCGCCGCGCACTTTGCCGCGCTCGGCGTCGGCACAATCGCCGCCTACAAGCTCTGGTGCCATCGGCACGGCCTGAGCACAGCGTTAGAGAAGACGCCGCAAGAGCGGTCTGAGGAACGAGCGCTTTTCGCCGCGTTACAGCCCTCGGTAGATCCAGCAGCCAGCAAAGGGCACGATCCGCGCCGCGCCGCACTAATCGACCGGCTTTTCAACGGCGAGTTGGAGAACGAAAAGCTCAACGACCTGCTCTCGCGGCTGCGCATCGAACGCAATGCGCTAGCCAGCGACCCAGACGCCCAAAAGGCCCTGGGACGGCTGGTGCTGCACGTCGAAAAATACGGCCACTTGTTGCGGCCCATGCCCGTACTCAAGCGCCTCGGTGCCAACCGCGCCAACACCTACATCGCCGCCCTCGGGCAGCTCGCACGGCACCACCGCGACTGGCTGCGTCCGGTAGAGGCGTGGCGGCCCGATACGGCCAAGGAGCGGCTGCAGTTCCAGTCGCTGGCACGACACCTGCTTGCCCGCTACGAGGTCCCCGCGCCCATGGACACCGCTTGGCTCCAAGGGCATACCGCGGAAGCCTACCAACAACAAGAATGGTTCAAGCACGTAGCTGGCGGTCAAAACCTGCGCACTGCGGGTGTGCCCATGAAAGTCACCAAGCGCATGGCCCATATCTTCATGCAGATGAACCATCCACACCATACCCTGCTTCAGGCGCTGCGCATGGCCCAGGTGGAAGCACTCGACGGCGATTCCCACGTCTCTTGGTACGTGGCCGCCACGCCGCTGGGCGACTCGTTGGAAAACGAGGACTTCTGGATCTCAGTCGTCCACTTTTATGTCAACAACTACCCCATGCTACACCGCACCTACTTCCTGCCGGTCTACGACTTCATCCGTCACCAGAAGTACCTGCCCCAGCAGATTGCGCAGCCCGACGGCACCCAAATCACCGGACCGCCGCCGCAACCCAACTTCTGCATGAAGGGCCGCAGCGCCGCCAAGCTGCTCAACCAAGTGGATCAATGGCACGAGACGTTGTCGGGAGAAGAAGACGTGCCGCTCAAGACATGGGCGGCTACGGGCTTGGCAGGTTTTCGTCTCGAAGAATACGACGCGCAACTCAAGTGCAACCTCGTCTGGACTATCTACGAACTCTGCACCTCGCAGCAGCTCCAAGCCGAGGGCCGAATCATGGGCCACTGTGTCTTTTCTTACACCGACCAGTGCCTTGCTGGCGACACTTCGATCTGGTCGCTGCGGGCGCTCAACGCCGACGCCGAAGAGGCCCTCGAAAAGCGCGTCCTCACCATCGCCGTTGACAATCGCCAGCGGGCCGTCACCCAAGCCCGAGGCAAATTCAACATGGCGCTCAATCAGCGGGAACGGCTAGAAAAGAGGCGTCGGGCGGGATCCTTATACGTGCATTTGTTGCGCGAGTCAGCGCGGATTTTGCGCTTGTGGAACAATAAGGTGGGATTGGTGCAGAAGGGGACGTAGGGGCGGTGCGGAGCGCAAGCCGTCCCTACGAACGAGGCGCGATTAATGAGTGCCTATTGAAAGCAGCGATTTGATCTGTCCCCACGAGGTCTTGGCCACAGCCGTCGGCTCCCCGCTGGTATAAGACGCGATGTCCATCACGTAAATCTCAGCGTTGCCGTCGCGGTCGGAGGTGAAGGCGATGGAACGACCGTCCGGAGACCACGAAGGAGACCCATCCGAGCCATTGTGATAGGTCAGGCGACGCACGTTGCCTCCATTCGCATCCATTACGTAAATCTCAGAGTCACCGGCGCGGTCGGAGGTAAAAGCGATGGTCTGGCCATCTGGAGACCACGAAGGAGACCCGTCATAGCTACTGGCATCGGTCAGGTTGCGTCGGTTTTTTCCATTCGCATCCATCACGTAAATATCATGGTCATGGTGAGAATGAAAGGCGATGGAGCGACCATTCGGAGACCACGAAGGATCTAGGTCTTGGCCCCAGCCGCCGCTCAGATTCCGCAGGTTTTCCCCAGACAAATCTACCACGTAAATCTTTCTGGCGGACCTAACTCGGTAGGAAATGAACGCGACAGATTGCCCATCCGGAGACCACGAAGGAGACCTGTCAGCCTGAAAGTGATCGGTTAGGCGGCGCAGGTTGTCCCCATTGGCATCCATCACGTAAATCTCATAGTTGCCGGCGCGGTCGGAGAAAAAGGCGATAGAGCGACCGTCTGGAGACCACGAAGGTTGCCCGTCCTGGCCGCTGTCATTGGTTAGGTTCCGCAGGTTGTCTCCATTGGCATCCATCACGTAAATCTCATGGTTGCCGGCGCGGTCGGAGGTAAAAGCGATAGAGCGACCATCTGGAGACCACGAAGGGGACCTGTCAACGCCACTGGCATCGGTCAGGCGGCGTACGGCCTCCGTGACCCAAGCCTCCCCATCACTGCTCGTCACCGTTTGCCCCCAGCCAGCGACGGCCAACCCCAGCGTTGCCAAGCAGACGATCAGTATCGACCGATAGTTCACAACGTACCTCCTTTTAGAAGGATGAATGAGAAGGTTAGAGGTGTGTCATGGAGTTGAAAGCAGCGATTTAATCCGTGCCCACGATTGGGCTTCGACGCTTGTAGCGGCAGGGGAGGCTGGCCGCCAAGCGGGCCAGCTTCCGCCCAAGCCGTTGGTCAGATTAACCAAGTTGCTCCCGTCTATATCAACTACCCAAATATCCAACGGGCCGCCCATACTGGGACCAGAAGCGAAGGCTATTTTCATGCTGTCGGGTGACCAAGTGGGGTTTATATCGACGTTGGGGCTGTCGGTCAGACGAGTAGTCGTGCGCTCGTCGCCACTGTTATCGACGATGTAGATGTCAGTCTGGTCTCCATCTCTCAAGACGACCATGCTTTTGGTTCCGTCTGGAGAACGAGGCCACATTCGAGCGATGGCCCCCTCCTCGGAGTCCACGGGTAGGGAACCACTTCCGTCTTCTAACCCTATGACAAACGACTTCGTGCCATCCTTCGGATGCCCAGTGGGCAGCGCGTCGTAGTAGATTCTACTTCCATCTTCAGACCATACAAGCCCCACTTTATGGACTCCATCGTTAGTCACCTGTTGCTGATTGCCACCGCTGGCGTCCATCAACCAGATTTCACCATTGCCGATATAGGCGATCGTCATGCCATCCGGAGACCAAGCCGGATGAACGCAATCCCCCCGTCCCTTGGTTAGATTTACAGGATCGCTCCCATCCGCACTCATAATCCAAATGTTGGGGAGCCCATCGCGGTTGGAGATAAACGCTATTTTATCCCAACCCTGTCCCCAGCCATCAACGGCCAGTCCCAGCATTGCCAAGCAGACGATCAATATAGATCGATAGTTCATAACGTGGCTCCCTACAAATTTGCAAATTGGGCAAAATGTTACTCGTCGCTAGATATTTTACCATAAACCACGATTGACTTCAACCACGGCGAACATCGGCAGCCGTCGAATTCAATATGCCACACTGAGCGTCCTAGCCAACACCTCTTCCCCCGATTCAGTCTCAGCCGCAATGCGCGCGATATAAGCCCCCGGAGGCACCAGCTCACCGGTCGCATCGCGGCCATCCCAAGTGTGCTCGTAGGCTCCGGCAGACAAGGCGTCGAAAAATAGCTGACGCACCCGGCGTCCAGCCAAATCGTAGATGCCGATGGAAAAATCGACTTCCTGCACCAGACGCAGGACTTGGAAAACAATGCGACTCTCTTCGTTGACGCCGTCCCCATTGGGCGTACATACCGCCGGTACGACCTGCATCGCGGATAAAATCCCACCCCTTGCGGCATTGGAGAAAAAGACCCGGTTGGTGTTGGTGCCAACACCCGAACTGGCATCGCCGGCAGCGACGGGCTGGGGCAAACGGCCCCCAGAGTCGATTAAGTGGCTCACCAAATCAGTGGCATAGACCAGAATAGCCGTGCGAAAGGTAACGCGCAGCGGCTGATTGTTGCTCGGCGTGACCCGATTCGATGGGAAGTACAGCATCAGCCCCTGTGCATCCGCGTGGACGCTGTCGGGCACTACCTCGACAAGCGGCTCTCCCATCTCGAATTTGAACAACGTCGGTTCGGTTTGGGTTGCAATGTGCAAGCCATCGAACCCAACCTGCGCGTCGCTGCCAAATTCCGCCCGGATGTCATAGGTAAAAAGGGTGTCTCGGCCGGCCGGCACCGCAACCACACCACCAGGAGGGAACGGATCTGCGAGAACGGCCACCTCGCCTACGGCGCGGTCGGCCAGCGGCAGAGAGTAGCTGATAGCCAAGCTATCTATCTGGACGAGATCGGTAGAAGTGCCCCGAAAAAAAAGCTGGAAGTCGAAATACTGCCTTGGACCGGGCAGTTCGAGGGGATAGGTAAAAGTCCCCGTCGAATCAATGCGGATCGGATTCTTCCAAGTCCAGTTTTCAGCATCGTCGAGGATGGAACCGCGGAAATCCTCCGCCAGCTTGGCATAGGCGGCCGCGGCCGTGGGCTGCTCCGAACCCGTTTCGCGATCGACGATTTCAAAATGGACCAGAGGAGTTTCGTCAGTGCCGTTGCGCAGGGTCAGGTCCACGGATGCGGCGGCGGCCGCTGTCGGGAGCAGGACGCCGTCCGGCTGTCGGCGCAACTTGGTGGTTTTGACAGAGAGTTCGCCGAGAATCGCTGCTGTGGGCAATTCAATGAGCTTGGAAAGATAAGTACCCTTGGGCACGAAACCCGTGCCAAAGGCTTGGATCTCCGCTATTTCAAATGGATTGGGCGACAGGATGCGCAGCCTGATAAAGCGGATTAGCTGCACTGGAAAGTCGATTACCGTCCTCGGCTCGGTCTGCAAATCAACGCGTTTCAAAACCTGATAGCGCGGCTCGCCTTGCTGGGTATAGTCGCGGCCATCATTCACGGAAAGTTCAAAGGCCCTGGGGAAGTCGTCGGGAAAGGACGGACTGGGGAAGTAGATCAGCCGATTGACCGGAAAAGAAGCCCCCAAATCCAAGAAAAAAATGCGACCCGTCTGATCGGTGCCTAGCCCTTTGAAGCGGTCGCCGGAAGAAGTCTGCTCATCGCCGTCGACCAAAGTAGCGGCAGAGCCTTCGATCGCAGCATTGTCCCAGATATGGGCTCTGCCTTCGGCGACAAAGTCCAAGGTAGGCGAGTCGCTCCAGTCGAGCGAGCGGAGGATATTGTCGGTTTCTGCCAAGCCGATGGGACGGATCAGAGCTGGGTTTTGCAGATCTACTCCTCCGGCAACCGCGGCCTGAGAATCCCAAGAAAGCCCGTCCCCACCGACCCTATAGCTTTCGACCTGTGCTTCGAGCGGCGCACTCAGCCCGCATACTCCGCACAAAACGAGGCTGCCCGCCAGCAGTCTCATTCCTGCGCCCAATCTGCCGGCGGCTGATACCCCCTGAACACCTCGCGCTGAAAGCGGTACGCCAGATCTATGGTCTCGACGGGTTGCTGCCTGAAGTCGAAGCGAATCGCCACGTCGCTGAGGTGAATGGTAAACTCATTGATATCGTGGGGTAACGCGGGAAACACCACATATCCCTCGACTTCCTGGCCGCTGAAAACGTCTTCGTCTGGATACATGGTGCGAGTCAGAATCTCCCTGCGCTCCTGGAAGACACTGTAGGCATTACCCGCATAACCAGGAATCATAGAAGCATAGAATTCGAGGATATCTCTTCTATTGAGCGGATCGTACTCGCGGCCAGCCTGCTGGGAGATGAGAGTTATGCGGGTGGGGTCTAGGTGCACCTTGGGATACTCATAGTTTTTCACCTGGACTGAAAAGACAGTGTACTTTGGCGGCGTATAGGTATCGCCCAGCGGCTTCCAGTTGCCAAAGGTATATGGATTCTTGGAATTGGCACCCGCCGCAGAGTAGTCGGCGAATTGCCGGTTCAACTCTTCGTCCGTCATGGGACGCAGGGAAACTTCGAGGCGGTTGAAAACGGCGATAATGGTTCCGTCGTCCTCGACCGAAGCATAGACTTCCTGGCGATTTTCAGGCGCGGGTTCGATCGGCCCTGGGAAATAGCGACCACAACCGACCAACACCAGCAGCACTAAGGCACCCAAGCATGGACTCATGGCAAAGCGCTTCCCAAACGTCCTACAAAACGCGAAAGCGGGGGAGTAGAGATAGTCACACCTCTCCTCCCCCGCTGTACATAGAATGAAGAAGTTTTACTCGTCGAAAGTCGCCTTAATTTTTCCCCAGGCGCTGCCTTCGACCGCAGTGCCAGTATCGCTGCCCCGGGTGTACTCACCTACGGTCAATAGGGTAAAATCAGAAGCGAAATCCTGATCTCTATGCGCCCCGTTGACGTCCCCAGTGACTAGCTGATGCGTCCGGGCGGCACCCTCAGAAGGCGTCGTATCGGCCTCGTTGAGTTGATAGGTGAGACCAACCGTCATTCCCGGCTGCAGGACCACGCGTTCTGTAGAGGCCTCGTCGTTTTCCAAGTTGACCCACAGCGGCATGGCGTACTCATAGCCGAGGGTGACATTCGTCGATCCGTGCGTAGCGCCAGGAGGGCTGAGACTGACATCGGCCTCAATATAGGCCGTGGCCCACTGCTTGGCCGGATCGGCGTCTTTGCGCAGCCAGGTCGTGCCGTTGCCATAGGGAGTCGAATATCCGCCGGGCACCTGCACGTGCATGGTCCACTGCTGCGCGTTCACTTGGTTCGGATCGCGGTACGGGCCACCGCTGTGGTCGCCGTCGGTAATAATTTCGAGATCGTCCTCAAACCACCCGTTCTCAGGATCCGTTTCGGCCGCGTGCAGCGAATCGTCCGTCACCCGCACAAAGCCATAGATGCGGTTGTCGGGGGCCTGCGTCCAAGCGGTCCTGATGGAAACATCGATATCGCTCTTATCTGGAATTACCTGCTGTACGACCTCGCCCATTTCGTCGGGCGTGATGATGAAATTGGGATCGTACCACGCCCAATCCCCGTCATCGCCATCGGCGACGTACGTCACATCCGCGGGCCATTCCAAAGCAAAATACCCAAAACCATTGGCGTTGCTGTGCGCAAAGCACGTGCTCGCAGCCAATAGCAGAACGCCAAAAACAGCACAGACTCTCATGGTTAGCCTCCTTTTAGAGATTAAATTGGCTGTTTTGTTTGTCAGATATGCTCTTTCTGCTAACAACTAAAACCTCCTTTTTGAATGGTTAGAACATACACCCTTTTGCCCGTTCAAGCTATTTAATAGCATAGTGGAAGTCAACTTTTACGACGATTAGTGTATGGAGGCTGTACCCCATGTTTAACTGCGTGCTGAGCGGCTTGCTCGCCTGCTGTCTGCTCTTTGCCTGTGGCGACGATGTCAACGACGAAACGGACGTCCCCCGCAACCGCTCGCTCATAATGAACTGCACGCCGCCCAACACCTGCGCCGGCCAGATCCAGGACTACGATTCCTTCAACCCTTTTCTCCCCGGCAGCATCTCCAGCACCGGCCACAACTTCCTCTACGAACCGCTCTATTTCTACAACCCCTATGGCAAAGAACAAAACCTCATACCTTGGATCGCCACCGGACACGAGTACAACGACGACTTCACTGAAGTGACCATATACCTCAGAGAGGGAGTAACGTGGAGTGACGGCACACCTTGGACTGCGGCGGATCTGGTATTCACAATCGACATGCTCAAAAAGAACGCTCCCGTCCTCAACGCCTCGGTCGATATGGAACTATGGGTTGCAGAGGCCAGCGCCGTGGACGACCTACAGGCGAAAATCGCGCTAAAATCGCCGAATCCGCGCTTCGTATTCGAGTATTTAACTAACAATTTCGGCAACGGCATCCCCATTGTCCCCAAGCATATCTGGGAGGGGAAAGACGCGAAAACCTTTGCCAACCTAGATCTCCAACGCGGCTGGCCCGTAGTCAGCGGCCCCTACCAGCTCGTCCGTTCCGAGCCTCAGCAGCGAATCTGGGATTTGCGGCAAGACTGGTGGGCAGCCGAGACGGGCTTTCGTCGGCTCCCCCGCGTAGAACGCCTGATCTATCTGCCCTATATGGACGAAGACAAAAGAGTGCAACTGCTGATCAGCAACCAAATGGACACCTGTCTGGATCTGCGCCCGTCCAATATCAAGACCATTCTCGACCAGAATCCCGATGTATCTACTTGGACCGGCCGCGAACCACCCTACGGCTACCTCGATTGGTGGCCCATCGCCTTGGGCTTTAACAATCTCGAAGCGCCATTTGCAGATGCGGAAATCCGCTGGGCCATCAACTACGCCATTGACCGGCAGCAACTCGTCGAGGTCGGTTGGCAGGGTGCGGGCACCTATTCCCTGCTGCCCTTTCCAGACTTCCCACCCCTGCGCCGTTTCATGGACCAGATCGAAGATTTGCTCGCCCGCTATCCAGTCGGCACGCACGACCCAGCCAAGACCGCAGAGATCATGCAACGTCGGGGTTGGTCCCTAGAAAAAGGCATCTGGACCAAGGAAGGCACGCCGTGCAAAATCACCATCGACCTGCATCCGAATCTCCACGACATCGTCCCCGTGTTGGTCGAACAGCTGCGCCGCGCCGGCTTTGATGCCGGTTTCAGAATGACTTCCGATTATTACACCCGCATGACCGTGGGCGACGCCCGGGCCTTTCTGATCGGCAATGCCGGCAGCGTGCGCGACCCGTACTTCACCCTCAGACTCTATCACAGCCGCTACGTGCAACCTACCGGCACGGCCGCCATCTACTTCTGGCGCTGGCAAAACGACCACTTCGACCAAATCATCGATCGCATGGCCGGCACGGCCCCCGACGATCCGCAACTGCTCAAACACTTTCGCCAAGCCATGGAAATCTGGCTGCGCGAGCTGCCCTCCATCCCGCTACTCCAGTGGTACCACAGAATCCCCCACAACGAAACCTACTGGCAGAACTGGCCCACCGCGGAGACTCCTTATATCAACAGCGCCTATTGGGCGCGCACTTGGCTGCTGGTTCTCCTCGAACTCGAACCTACACAGTAGCGACCCATGGCAATAGCAGCGATAGTCCTTTTCCTCTTGGGATGCGCGGAAAACCATTCTGTAGCAGCGCGGATCGCCGATCGCACCATCGCGATCGATCAGGTGGAACGGGTCTGGGACAAGCTGCCGCAAGAGCAAAAAAAATCAAAGCAAGATGTCCTAGAGACACTTATCAATCGCGAGTTGCTGTTCATAGAAGCCGAGAATAGGGAACTAGATAAGAGCGCACGGGTCCTATCCGACTTAGAACGCGTGCGCCGACAACGAGCCGTAGAACGCCTCATCGAAAGAGAGGTTAAAAGCCACATAACAGTCTCCGACACAGAGATCAGAACCTATTACGAAAACAGCGACCTGCGCACCAAGCGCGAGGTGCGGGGACGGCATCTCATGGTGAAAACAGCGGCAGAAGCGCAAACGCTCTACCAAGCGCTTCTAGACGGCGAAGATTTCGCCGAGCTAGCCCGTCGCTTTTCCCTAGACCAACAGACCGCTGATAAAGGAGGAGACCTAGGCTACTGGGACGAGTCCTTGATGATCGGCCCCGTCAGCAAGGTGCTCTTTTCCATGCAACTCGGCGAGCTGTCTGAGCCTTTCCAAGGCAGAGAGGGCTACTTCCACATCGTGCGCGTGGAGGACGAGCGCCCACTGCCCTATGAGTCCTTAAGAAAGAGGATCAAAGACCGGCTCTACGCAGACCGCCTTGCCGTGCGCACAGCGGAGTTTCGCACGAACATCAGAAAGCAGTTCAATCTACAGCTAGTCGAAGAAACCTGGTTGCAGCTAGTCAAGCTGGGCAAAACCGCCTCTCATGGCATCCCCGAGTTCGACGAGGACGAGCAGTCAGCAAAACAGCTAATACTCTATGAAGGAGGACAGGTCGCGCTTGGGCAGTACCTGCAATGGCTCCTAGCAACCCCATCCCAACGGCGTCCCGTAACCGTAGATACCGCGAGCATCGCTCGGTACGCCAGACGCACGGCAGTAGATTCCGTGCTGCTGCCGCTAGCTGCCCAACAGGCCGGGCTAGCCGACGACGACGCGATGAAGCGCTATGTAGAAAAGCGCCGAACGGTGCTAATGATCGAAGAACTACGCCGCCTAGAAGCAGAAGCGCCGATTGTCAATGAAGCTACTATGCGGACCTATTACGAGGAGCATCTATCCTGGTTTACCGATCCCGATCTACTCATCTACGAAGCCATCCTGCTCCACCACGAATCAGATGCACTCGATGTCGCCGAAAAAGTGCGCCAAGGAGCCGACATGTGGACTTTGGCCCAAGCTTATCCGCGCTTTCACGACGCTTGGTTCCACTACAACATTTACCACATCCACCGCGAGGAAGACGAACAACACGCCCACTCCCCGCACACCATGTCGGCAGTGTTAGCAGCCGTCCGCAAAACTCCGGTGGGAAAAGTCGGCGGGCCTTTCTTGGTGCACTTCCAGCCACGCGAAAAAATCTGGCCGGGATACATCGTGTTTCGCACGCTGGAGCAACGCCCTGCCCGATTGCTACCTTTTGCCCATCCCGAGGTTCAGCAAACCGTAAAAAAGATGGTGCGCTCGGCAAATGGCCAGCGCATTGAGGAGCGCTTTGAAGCTTTTCTAAGCCAACTGCGGGAGCAGTACGCAGAGCAAATTGAAATATACCCCGAAAATCTCGCATCCGAACCGGCCTTATAAATTCATTCCTACGAAAGGCATTCCATGCACATCACCAAAGTCGAAATACGCACCGTAGCTCCACCAGTTGACCGCTTCACTTGGTCGGACGATCTACCGGACCAGTACTCGACCAACACAGTCGTCCGCATCTATACAGACGAGGGCGTCGAGGGCGTAGCCGGCGTCTGGAACGCGACCTCCTTTGACTTCGAACGCTATACTGCCGAATCCATACGCCACCTAGCCCCCATCCTGCTGGGCCAGGACCCGCTCTTGCGGGAGCATATATGGCACGAGATCAGGCCGCGCGTCTTTCCGCTGCCACCCCAGTCGCTGGCCGCCATCGACATCGCCCTGTGGGACCTAGCGGGCAAGGTGGCGGGCCTGCCGCTCTACCGCCTTTTGGGCGGAGCGCGCGACAAAATCCCCGCCTACGCCAGCACCCCGCTCTTTGAAGATGTCGAATCCTATCTGAAGAACGCCGAGGAGTTCATCGTCCAAGGCTTCAAGGCCATCAAGTTCCACACTTGGTGCATTCCCGAACTGGACCTCGAACTCGCCCGCGCCGTCCGGAAGCAGTACCCCGGCAACGACGTCGCCTTCATGCTCGACGCCGAGAATAACTACGACCGCGACGGCGCTCTGCGCGTCGCCCAAGAACTCGAAGCAATGGGTTTCACGTGGTTTGAAGCCCCATTGCACGACTCAGACCTCGACGGCTACCGGGAGCTGACGAGCCGGGTAACCATTCCCATCCTTCCATCCGGCAACTGGTTCCAGGACCTCCACACCTTTGCCGAAGCCCTTCATTCAAAGGCGTGGGGCCGCGCCCGCACCGACGCGGCCATGATGGGCGGAATCACACAGACCAACAAAGCAATCGCCCTCACCGAAGCGGCTGGCATGAAATGCGAGATCATGTCGTGGGGATACAGCTTAGTGTCGGCCGCTAACCTGCACCTGATGCTGGCTCACGACAACTGCTCCTATTTCGAGCAATCGGTCCCCTGCGAACCCTACGAATACGGAATGCAAGACGTCATCCGCGCCCAACCCGACGGCTATGCTTATGCGCCCGCTGGGCCGGGCCTCGGCCTCACCGTGGACTGGGAAGCCATGGCGGCGGCCACGATCCATTCGATTGTCGTCGAGTAGGACATCCCCACCCATCTATTTTTCGCAGACGGCGACTCCGATGTGGCGGTAAATACCGTCTTGATCAACCTGTATTGTGCCATCGCCCGCGCCGTAGATATTGCCTTGGTCGCGGGCCGAATAATAGAGCAAATAGCGGTCGCCATCTGCGAGGACGCACGGCGTTGAAGTGTAGCGGCCGTCAAAGTGATTGGGATGGCGTGTGGCTGGGAAGGCCGAGCGCTCAAAATGGTGCTTCCAGTGCAGGCCGTCGGCCGAGGTCGAGGCGTAAATTTCGAAAATGCCGTCCGCTATGTGGCAGCCGTACCACATGGTATAGGCACCGTTGTTTTCTAGGACATAGGGATAGACGATACTCCTGTGGGTTTCATTGGCCACGACCGCTGGTTCTGCATCGCGGCTCCAGTGCAGACCATCTTCTGAGGTGAAGCGGTAGATGTGGCGAGCCATGGCGCGAAAATCATCGTCTGCCGCCGGCGCAGAATTCATCCACATACGGTAACGGCCCGGACCATCCTTGAGCACACAGGGGCGGCGACCGCTCGGGTAGAGCGGCTCGGGGTGAACTTCCCAGCGCCGGCCATCCGGACTGATGGCATAACCAAGCATCTGCCGCATAAGAGGACCTTTACTGGTGGTGCCGAGGCGCTGACTCATCACGAACCACATCTTGTACAGACCTTCGTCAGCATCAAAGAGGACGTGCGGTGTCTGCC
Organism: Candidatus Latescibacterota bacterium; assembly: GCA_965203175.1. GTDB lineage: Bacteria > Latescibacterota > UBA2968 > UBA8231 > UBA8231. Next base: position 5,258,554 of record OZ241867.1, read on the forward strand.
ACGCTTGGCCCACAGGGGTCTCGCCCGTGCGCAGAATGGGATTGTCGGGGAAGGCCGTCCAGTGCAGGCCGTCCTCTGATTCGGCATAGCCCAGATCCATGTCGTCGTTGCGCGTGGCACTGCTGTTGCCCAGATACCACATCTCGTACCGGCCATCGACTTTGATCACCGTGGGATTGTAGAGCGTCACCCGGCACCAAGTCTGCTCTGTCGTCATAGTCGAGAGCACGGGCTGGGACGACCGCTGCCAAGCTAATTCGTTGAGAAATGCATCCGCCATTTTACCGTCCAGAATCGTCACTCGCCGATCATGGCAGCAGTAAGACGATCTATGAGCGCATCGTCGGCTGGCAGCAGACCAGAGGCCGGCAAACGCCGCAGTAAGTCGGCCCAGCGGTCGTACTGCGCCTGCGCCCGTTGCAGATAGGGCACCGCTTCTTCTTCGCGGCCCTCAGAAGCCAAGGTCACCCCCACCCAAAACGGAGCCTCGCCGCCCGTTGCCTCATCGGGCACCAGTTCGGTCGCTGCGCGGTAGGCATCCATGGCCGCCTCCATGTCCCCCGCAGTCACCCATTCGTCGCCCTCGTTGAGCTTGTGATAGGCCCGCGCCAGACGCACCAAGCGGCGCAGTTCCTCCACCGGCTCGGGATGATCTTCCACGCGCAGGTCGAACACGCGATCAACCCACGGCCTACCCGTATCTTCGGCAGAAACCACGAGGATGGCCGCCGATTGCCGACCGCGCAGGTCGCCTCCCTCGGCCTCAGCAACTTCCAAGGCCACGAGCAGCCGCTCTGCCAGATCGCCTGCGGCATTTTCATAGGCGTGTGCCATAGCCGGCCACACGCTGTCTTGGTCCATCAGGTTCGCCTGAACGCTGTACTGGGCACCGGTCTGATGGCCAGCAGCGACAATGGCCCGCTCGCCCGTATGGACGGCCACGTTCCCCTCGGCATCTACCATGGCCACTTGCCGCACCACAGCGTCGGCATCCCCTGCGAGCAGAGCGGTGAGCGACGCCTGGGCTGTCTTGCCCATGGCCATCAATTCAAGGCCAAGCGGACCGTAAGCCGGATCAACAAGAGATTGAGTGGCCACAGCGCCGACGCCGGGATGGGCCCAAGGAACGATGGGACCAACGGAAAACCAGTGGGACTGAACGGCGACGCCGAGTTGACCGCTGAGGGAGTCGCGGGCGACGATGGAATAGGTGGCCACAGGTCGCCGCCAGTCAGGTGCGTCGGCCGCGACTAGCTGTGCCGTAGTGAAAATTAGGATGAGTAGGCGCATGATTCCTCCCAAGTGTCGATGGATGGGAATTAACCTTTCTTGTCCTTTGCCAACGGCCCGGTCGGTGCTTCCTTGCTGTAGAGCGTTGACCCGCGTTCGTACGACACTCTCACCTCGCCATTGGCCACGTCCAGTCGCGGCACGTTACTGTTGAACACATCGCGGTCCGGGCCGCGCATCACCGCCAACTGGGCATCGCTCATCCCCTCGACCAATTCGCCCCAGCGGTTTTCCGGGTGGGCCATCTCGCCGCCGCTGCGGTTGAAGTTGCGCGACGAATACTTGATCAGGATGCCTCGCCGCGCAATCTCGCTCTTCCAAGCCAACGCTCCGTGCGTCGTACCGCCGTCGCCGAAGAACAGCACGTCGCCGGCCTGCATTTCAACGTGTTTAACCAGCCCCATATCGCGGTCGCAGGTCCGCACGCCGGGGGGCAATTTGTAGTACGCCTTGTGGCTGCCCGGCACACAGGCAAAACCCCCGTCGCCCGCCCGCACATCCCTGAGCTGCCAAGTCACGGTAATCGCCTCGCAATAGCTGCGGCCGTTGTGGTACACATAGCCGCGACCGGGGTTGAGCGGCTCGTTGGCGTCGTGCAGCGCGTGGCCGCTGGTTCCCTTGACCGAGACAAAACCCGTCGCTCCGCCCATCCGCCCACCACTGCCACCCATCCAATTCAGCCGGTGCTCGACCGCCGGATGCGCGACCATCCGCCGGAACGGTTCGCAATACGGCTGGGGCAAGTCCAGCAGTCCATTCAACAGAGGCCGCCCAGTTCCCGCCAGACTTTTAGACCCCCGCGCTAACTCTTCGCCGACTACGATCCGTTCCTCAAAACGGTCCACTGCCTCGTTGGCTGCGGCCAACCACTCCTCGTCCATCACCCCACGCAAGACCAGATAGCCGTTGAGATCCCAAAAGTAAAACTCCCGGTAGTCAATGTCGCTGTCGGGATCTACCTGCAAAAGCGACGGATGAAAGACCCCGGAATCCATCCGCGTCGTCTTGCCATCGGTCACAATCGTCGGCGGCGGAGTCGTGGCTTGGTAGCCCGGCTTGTAGAGCGAGGCCCGCTGCACCTCACTCAATTCGGCGTGCCACTCCGGGCGCGGCTCTGCTTCGGTCTTCGGCCCCGTCCCCGCGCTGCGGATCACGCCGCGTCCTGCGAATTCGTAACTCAACAGCCTCCCCTGCCACGGTCGCATCCCCTGCACTGTCGCCAGCGCCACAATCAGCAAATCCCCCGCCTTGAGCGCCGGCTGCAAGGTAAGCCCCATATCGTCGGCCCCTGTCGCCACCTCCTCTGGCGTCGCCACATTGCCCTTGTGGCTGCACGGCACCAGCACAAAACCGCCGTCCCCCTCCTCCACATCCTCCAGCGCCCACAGCACCCGCACCCCCTCGCTGAAGCGCCGCCCGTTCTGGAAGTAGTACGCAATGGCAGGGTCCCGAGGCTCGTTGCCGCCGACCAGCGGCGCACTCGTATCGCAGGTCTCTTCACACCAGACTTCTGGTGCGCGGTCGAGGATAAACCCCTGGCCGACGAGCTGGTTGAGATACCACACCAGCGCCGGATGCACCAACAGGTCGCGGAATGGCTCCCGCGCCTTTCCCGGCCAACCCAACATCCCCTCCGTCGCCCCCATGGCGTCGATCTCCCTATTGAGCCGCTCGACCTCCGGCCGAGTCAACGTCCCCGGCACGTGCAAATACCCAGCCACGTCGAAACAGTAATTCTCTTCATTGGTCATCACTTCACGGTCCATTGGACACCTCCTTTGTCCGATGTGGTGTTTAGGCGGCTACGGAATCGCTGACCTCAACTGCAAGGCGCAACCCCAACTCGCGAAGAACTGCGGTCAGACTTAAGAGTTGGGGATTACCTTGGTCGGACAGCATTCGATACATCGACTCGCGATTGAGCTGAGCGCCCTCTGCGAGTCGCTTCATGCCGTGGGCTTCGGCTACATCACGCAGCGCAAGGAGAAACACATCAGGGGAGCCATCCTCAAGAGCAGCAGTCAAATACGCAGCCGCTTCGCTGGGATCTCTGAGATCCTCAAGTAGCCCTTCTTTATATGGGCGAGATGCTTTGCTCATAATGACCTTTTTCTTTAGTGCCACCGCAAAGCAACGGTAGCCGAAAAGCTACAACGCCGCAAGGATAGCTAATGACAATAATGGACGCTACCCTACCGACGCGATATATTGCCCTGTCCATCAACAGGAGAACACGCCATGGCTCTGACCCCTTGGATCCGCATCGGCCAGCCCTTAGAGGCGGTCATGTCCGACTACGAGCGCATCTTTGACGCCTGGGAACAAGGCGGCATTCGCGGCCTTGTCTTTGGCCGCCTGGTCTTTGCCGACGAGCAGGGCCAGTCTACCATCCCCGCGTTCAAGGGCGATCCCGCGCCCTACCAAAAGCGCGGCCTCAAAGCCGAACTGCGCGACGTACCCCTGCAACCCGACAAGGAAAAGCTCCTACACGCCATGCTGGCCGACGCCAAAAATCGCGGCTGGACCGTGATGATCTTCGCGCCCGCCTCCGGCACCATTGCCGCCGAGGGTCTGCCGCTGGAGGAGGACCCCTACGGCACTCAGGCACACGCCGCATCTTGGGAGGACATCTTCGCGGCTTTCCCAGAAGCCGACGGCGGTATTGTCGATGGCTGGACCGAGTCGCCCTACGAGCTGACGTACCACCACGGCAACGCGGTTTTCCGCCCGCTCAACGACGGCCAGCGCCGAGAGGCAACGGCTAGAGGCTACGACGCTGAACGCTTGGAGCAGGGCCGCCAGCACTTGCACCAGCGCTTCCAGAGCTTCACGCCCGCCGAAGTGGACTACTATGGCGATTACGGCGTACTCTCGGAGATGAACCTCTTCGACATCAACGAAGACGCGCTCTACTGGCTGCGCTGGCGCCGCGAAGACGGCATCCGCCAAGGCCGCGCCTTCCGCCAAGCCATAGACGAGTTGCCGCGCCAACTGCTCTTGGGCAATGGCCCGCGCTCGGCTGTGTTTTCCGGCATGACTGCGCTCGACTTCCACGCCTGGGGTCAGATCGTGGATTTGCTCCTAGTCAAGCACTACTTCTGGCATCGCGGCTTTGACGGGATGTACGGCACAGTCGCCCGCTGGGTACAGCAGATTCAGGAGTGGAATCCGGTGTTGAGCGAGGCGCGGTGCTGGACGGTGCTTCGCGCTTGGCTCGGCATCCGCCTGCCCGAGGTGGAGTGTCTAGCCGATATGGAGTTGGGATTTCCGCAGGCGTTTTTCGACGAGGTGGTACAGGAAGAGACGCGCCGCGCCATTGCCGCAGTCGGCGACCCGCAAAAGATCCTGCCCTGGGTCGATACCGGGCGCATGCCCCACGGCGGCGACCCCATGACCTCCGGCGATCTCTACCGCATCCTCCAAGCTTCAGAAGAAGTCGGACTACAGCGCTTCCTCTTCCACAACCACGCCCACCTGACCGCAGCCGAATGGGCAGTCATCTCGCGGATGTGCGGCACGGCGTGGGACGAAAATCCGGACGGCTACTGGCCCCCGGCGACGCCCAAACCTTCGACGTTCTGAGCATCATATAGTGCCTCAGAGACCTTCATCGTCAGATCGTACGCGTTACTCTTCCAAACACCATTCATACGGACCGGGCCCCGTATAGCTAATCATCTCGGCGATCTGCCCGCGCATTGACGCAATCCGCTCCTGACAATCAGGACGGCCAGCCACGTTTTTCATTTCACCCGGATCGGCATCCAAGTCGTACAGTTCGTCGATATCGAACCGATTCCAGATATATTTCCAGTTCCCATCGCGGACCATCACATGAGCAGCGAGCTGTTCCGGCTCTTGCGCGTTGTGATAAATCGCGTCGAGGCTGGCAATCTCGGCGAAGATAGGCCGACGATCAGGTTCCCGTCTGTTCAGAATTGCCTCCGCTACGGAACGTCCATCAATCGGTGCCGGCGGACTTTCATTTGCGAGGTTGAGTAACGTCGGCATCAGATCGACGCCGGCGAATGGTGCTGCTACCCGGAATCCGCGCGGCAATTGTTCGGGCCATGAGATCAAACAGGGCACCCGTGCCGACGCTTCGTACATCAAGCATTTCTCCACATAGCCATGATCGCCCAGCAATTCCCCGTGATCACTCATGAAGACGACAATCGTATTGTCGAGCAGATCTCGTTCTTCAAGGGCTTTGAGGATGCGCCCGACTTGCGTGTCGATGTGTGTAATGAGGGCGTAATAGTACGCCACCATTCGGCGAAATTCCTCGTCAGTTACCTCAGGACGAATGCGGAACTTCCCTCGCGTCTGAAAGTCGGGCTTGCCTTCCAGTGGATCTCGCAAGGAGTCAGGAAGCGGAATCTGTTCTTCTGGATAGCTCGCCAGAAGCTCCGGTGGCACCAAAATTCTAGGATGCGGATCCTTGACACTCGCAAACAGAAAGAACGGATCATCATCTTCCTGCCGAATAAATTCCAGACTGCGGTCAACGGTCCAAGTCGTCCGTTGCTGCCGAGGATCCTCAATGGTACCAAACTCCAAGGTATTTTCGTACAGGGTCATCCCAGGCGCGTCTGAAAGATACAGGTTGGGAACCCCTTCTCGTTTAAAATAATCAAACAGCGGATCTGGATATTCACCCAAATAACGATAGGTGCACCAGAAATCCGTGAACCCGTGTTGCGGCAGGTGATCATCGCCCAGATGCCACGGTCCGACAATGCCACAGCGATATCCGGCCGCTTGCAGCACATCGCCGATTGTAATGCAGTTATCCGGCAGGCAGGAACCGAACTCGCCCTTCCTGCCGGGACCGTAATTCCGCAGTTGCAGGTGGGCATGCGGATAAAGACCCGTCAACCAACTCGCGCGCGCCGGCGAACACACCGGAGAAGCGCAGTACGCGTTCTCAAAACAAACGCCATTCGCCGCCAACTGATCGAGGTGCGGCGTCTGCACCGTAGGACTACCCGCGAATCCAGCCGCGTCCCATCGCATCTGATCGCACATAATCAGCACTATATTCGGGCGTGAGCTCATTATCATCCTCCGAGTCTCTGGCGTTTACCGGTGCGTATTAGGTATAATAAGGCCGCTCCACGCGGCTAGCGAATCTTCCTCTACACCAATACACAGGATCGAATCATGGCCAAAAAACGCGGCAAACAACCTCCCATCCGCGTCGGCGTAGTCGGCGTCTGTCGCGGCCGTTCCTTCATGCAGGCGGCTGCGGCGACCGGCATGGAACTGGTCGCCATTTGCGACATTTGGGAGGAGCGCCTCATTGCAGAAGGCAAGGCGCTCAACGTGTCCACATTCGTCGATTACGAAGAATTCCTCGGCTGCGACATGGATGCGGTCGTGCTAGCCAACTACTTCCACCAGCACGCGCCGTTTGCCATCAAAGCGCTCAAAGCCGACAAACACGTAATGAGCGAAACCGCAGCCTGCCACACCTTGGGCGAAGGCGTGGCGCTAGCGCGGGCGGTCGAGAAAAGCGGCAAGATTTACATGTTCGCCGAGAACTACCCCTACATGGTCTTCAATCAAGAGATGAAGCGGCTCTACCAACAGGGCCGCGTCGGCGACTTCAAATACGGCGAAGGCGAGTACGTCCACCCCGACCCACCCGAAGTGAAACTGGCGCGCAGTTGCGGGCGCGACCACTGGCGCAACTGGATCCCCGCCACGTACTACTGCACCCATTCCATCGCCCCAGTCATGTACATCACCGACACTCGGCCCGTAAAAGTAAACGGCTTTGTCATCCCCTTTGACTTCGCGGACCCCACCCAAACGCTGCACATGAACCGCAGTGACACCGCTGCGGTAATCATCTGCCGGATGGACAACGACGCAGTGATGAAGTCGCTACACGGCGCACTGCGCGGCCACGGCAACTACGTCCGCATCCACGGTAACAAGGGGGTGATGGAAAACTGCCGCCACGGCGACAAACAGCGGCTGCGCGTGTGGTACGAGCCGTGGGAAAAGCGCAAGAGCGATCCAGTCGAAACCGTGTACAGTCCCAACTTCCCCGTGCATCATGGCCTAGCGGTGCGCGCTGGCCACGGCGGCGGCGACTTTTTCACCAGCTACCACTTTGCCGAGGCCATCCGCACCGGCGAGCAACCCTATCTCGACGTGTACCGCGGCATCGACATGAGCATCGCCGGGATCCAAGCGTGGCGTTCGGCGCTGAACGACTCGGCACCAATGGAAATACCCGACTTCCGCCGCGAGTCAGTGCGCAAAAAATACGCCAAAGACGACTGGTCGCCCGATCCCGAGCGCAAAAAGAAAGGCCAGCCGCCGAGCAGTATCTTAGGAGCAATCGAACCAGACCCCAAGGCGCAAAAACTGGCTCGTAAAGTCTGGGCAGACCAAGGCTATCTGGGCGATTGATTTTTCACAAAGCGCTCTTGGGACGCTCTTTGGTTGGATCAAAGAACGGCACCCGTACCACCTCAGCATCTACAATGCCGTCCTTTGGCAACTGAACCTTCACTTGAGTGCCTCTTCTCCAGTGCGACCGAGGCATGACGGCCAGCGCTATGTTCGACTCCACATTCGGCGACCAGAAAGCACTGGTCACGTAGCCTACGTCATCGTCCGAATCGCGGTCCTTAACTAAGTAAAAGTCCTCGTTGTACCAAGTAATCGGCTCACCGCCGACCTTCAGGCCGACCAGTCGCTGCCCAACCCCTTCTTCCTTAATTCTGGCCAGCGCCTCTTTGCCAATGAAGTCCCCTTTATCCAAGTCCACCTGCCAGCCAAGCCGGACTTCAAATGGATTATTCTCTATATCCATGTCCTGGCCGTAAGACAAAATTCCCGCCTCTAGACGACGGACGTGACTGGGGGCGATCACACCCAAGTTGAACTCCTCTCCCTGTTCCAAGATATGCGGCCAAACATCGTCGGCATGGAGCATGGCCCCGTGCAGGTATATCTCAAACCCAACTTCGGCGGAGAAGCCCGTGCGCGAAATCGTGACCGCATGGCCGTTCAGCGTGTCGTGAATCAGGTGGTAGTATGGAATTTCCCTGATGTGGGAGCCGAACATCTTCTCCATCAGCAACACGGACTTGGGCCCCTGTATCTGGACTGGAGATACATCAATCTCGTGAATGTCAACGTCGAACTTGCCTGATGAGTTGACTCCCTGCGCCCAAAGCAGGAGATCCGAGTCGGAAATACTAAACCAGAAGTCATCGTCAGCCACCCGCAGCAACACCGGATCGTTTATGACGCCGCCGTACTGGTTACACAGAATCACATAACGGGCTTGCATGGTCGGCACTATGGTGTGTACATCGCGGGTGATGAGCATGTTCACAAAATCCGCGGCGTCGGGACCCTTGATCTGGATCTGACGCTCGACTGCCACATCCCACATGCTGACATGTTCAGTCAGGTACTTGTACTCCGCAAACAGTCCTCCATCCTCAGGTTTGACGTACGCGCGCGGATGATACATGTGATTGTACGTCGTATATGCCCAGCAGCCTGCAGCCTTTGACAGATGCCACCACGGAGACTTCCTGATGCGGGCAGATATTAACATCTGGGCATCGCTGTTGCCGCTCTGCCGGAGGTTAATCGGCAAGGTACGCCGCTTGAGACCGTCGATTACCAGAGTTTGTGCCATCTGAGAACCTCCAGTTGTTTGGATTTCTATATCAATTCGACGCGACGCAACAAGCAGGGGTTTCACGCCTTCATCTTCTTGCCTTCCGGGTCGTACAAAGGCTCTTGCTCAACTGTTGCTTGCAGACGCTCGCCAAAGTAGAGGATGTCAACGCTGGTCCCCACTTCAGTGTAGTTCATCGGCAGATAACCATACGCAATGCCAAGGCCGATCGAGTGGCCGTAGTTGGCGCTCGTCACGTAGCCCAACACGCAGTCACCGTCCAAGATTAGCTCCTTGCCCATAACGACGGCGTTAGGATCGTCCAGCGTCATACAGCACAGCTTGCGCGTCAGTCCTTGGGCGAGAATTTTCCGCAACGCGTCCCGGCCCAAGAAATCGCCCTTCCCCATCCTCACCGCGAAACCTATACCAGCCTCGTAAGGATTGTACTCAGTGTGGATGTCATTCCCCCACAGTCGGTAGCCTTTTTCCAAGCGCAGCGAATCGAAGGCACCTCCACCTGCTGCAACGACTCCGAACGGCTGACCCGCCTCCCACAGAACATCCCACAACCGCAAGCCCTGCTCGGCGGGCGCGTAGATCTCCCAGCCGAGTTCACCCACGTATGAGATTCGCAGCGCCAGTGCGGAAACCTCGGCTATCCGTATAGGCTTTCCGGTCAAGTAAGGAAAACCCTCGTTGCTCACATCGTCCTCACAGACCCGGCTTAACAAGTCGCGCGCGCTTGGCCCCCATAAACCTATACAGCACAGCCCCGACGAAATGTCAGCTACCCCAACCGATCCGTCGTCCGCTAGCTGCTTCTGAATCCAGCCCAGATCGTGGTGTCCCATAGCTCCACCCGTGACCACCATAAAGCGCTTCTCACCCAGCCGCGTCACGGTCAGGTCGCACTTAATTCCGCCCCGAGGTGTGAGCATAGACGTGTATGTGATAGTCCCGACGGGCTTGTCCATCTGATTGGTCGCAAGGCGCTGGAGCGCAGCGAGCGATTCTTCTCCAGTCACCTCGAACTTGGCAAAGGGAGTAAGGTCGAACAGGGCTACTCGCTTGCGAGTGGCGACGTGTTCCGCTGCAATCGTCGGCGACCATTCTCGCGCCTCCCAGCCAGTTCGCGCTGCGCCGGTAACCGTGAGGGAGTCGAGCAGGCTCTCGTTTGCGGCGTACCACTGGGGACGCTCCCATCCCGCGTTCTCAAAGAAGACGGCACCCAATTCCCGCTGTCGCGTATAGAACGGCGTCAGGCGGAGGTTGCGCGGGTTGGCTATCTGCTGGCGCGGGTGGATGATGTCGTACACCTCGCGGTACTGTTGTGCAGCTCGGGCGCGGACGTAGGAGCGGCTGTACGCGTGCGGATGAAAGCGCCTTATGTCGCACTCCCGCAGATCGCTGGTCGGCTCGCCATTTGCAATCCACTCAGCAACCGCCTTGCCAACGCCTCCAGCGTGTGTAATCCAGACGGCCTGCGCCGACCAAAAACCGCGCACCTGGGGCGATTCGCCGAGTACGGGAAACCCATCGGTGGTAAAAGAAAAGAGGCCGTTGAACTTGCGCGTCAATCCCACGCCTTTGAGGCTCGGCAGCACCTCTCCCGCCGCGGCCATCGCCTTCTCAAAGTGAGGCGGCGTAAACGGCATCTCGGCCGGAGCAACCGGCGCTTCCTCGTGGTCGAGAATGTCATTGGCATCCACTAAAAGAGGTTCATGCTGATACGAGCCAATGCCGTAGCACTCGCCGACCTGCCGGAAGTACATAGCCTCGTCTTGGTGCCGCAAGAACGGCTGCGATATATCCTCAGCCGCACCAGCGAGTTCCCGCAGTGGCGTCGTAACTGCGTAGAGATGTTGCATCGGCGACAGCGGGATGGGCACGTCGGCAAGCCCGCCAACCTTTGGAGCCCAGATGCCGGTAGCAGCGACTACCAGGTCCGTCTGGATGTCGCCGCACGTAGTATGGACCGCCTTAATTCGTCCGTCCGCAATAGCAAAGCCAGTAACCTTGACGTTACTGTAAAACGTGGCACCATTCCGTTCTGCCTCTCGCGCCATCGCTTCAGCCGGCCTCGTCGCCTTCGTCTGGATGTCGGAAGGAACGTACAGCGCACCCAAAATGCGATCGGACAGCATTGGAATCCGGCTGCGAGCCTCGTCGGCGCTGAGGAGGTGGGCCTCCACGCCCCAACTCATGCCATACCCGGCCTTGCGTTTCAGATCGGTGAGGCGCTCCTGCGTCCAAGCCACTTCAAGGCTGCCCACGCTCTTGGCGCACGGCTCGCCATCAAGTTCCAACTGGCTCCACAGGTCAACCGTATAGCGCGCGAAACCCGTCATGGTCTTCGACGGGTTGAGCTGAAAAACGAGGCCCGGGGCGTGCGAGGTCGAGCCGCCAGTCTCAAACAGCGGCCCTTGCTCGACGACGACGACATCCCGCCAGCCGAGTTTCGTCAGATGGTATGCGACGCTGCAACCTACGATGCCTGCGCCAATGATGACGCCCTTAGCTTGCTGCGGCACTGTGGTATCAGACATCTCCTATGTCTCCCGAGTCAGCTCATCGGTTGCGATGCGGGCGTTTCCCCTCAGACATCCATCGCCGGCGGTCCATCGTAGCCAATGCTCTGCCACCCGGCGACATCACCGCCCCTGAGGCGATAGGGATGCGGATACAGCTTGAGCGTGCGGTCCGCAAACGGCAGAGATACCCGCTCGTGTCCCCGATGAGCCGAGCGCACTAAGGCGATGGCCACTTCGAGCGAGTGGCGGTAGTCGTCTCCACTGCTATACGGCTCTGTGCCATCCCGATGGGCGCGCATCAGGCGCTCGATCGTATAGGTGAAGGCGTCGGCCACTGGCTGATCCAAAAAGTCGGGATATACCGGAGAAGCCGCCGCGCCGGTCCCCTCAATCAGCACGGGCCGTGGACGCGCCAAAAAGACCTGCCCGCACTCGCCAGTGACCGAGATAAAGGTCGGCACGCGACCATCCGGCTCAGGAGCGACGACCTCGCAGACGATGCCGCCGCTCAGCCCCAAGCGGCCGTACGCAGGCACATCCCCCTCCTCACTAGGAGTGCCTTCCGCCACGTACCCCGGCACCGCCGGCAAGGTGTACCCTTCCACCCATTCCACGTCCATCCCAGTGAGGATGCGCAAAGCCGCAATCTGCACGCAACCACCGCCCGACACCTCAGTCGGCAACCCGCCCGGAATCGCCGCCGCCGTCAGCCGACCAATGTGCCCCTGCCGTACCCACTCGACCACATCGGGCATATACGGCGTCGCCCATCCAGCCTGAGCGCAGCCGAACAACGTGCCGTGCTCCCGGCAGATGCGGATTATTTCGTCGGCCTCGTGCAGTTCGTGAGAAATCGGCTTCTCGCAGGAAACCACCCGCACGCCAGCGCGGGCGCATGCGGTGACACACGGGTAATTCTGGCCCACTGGAACCACTGCGGAGACAATGTCGGGCACTTCGGCCGCGAAAAGACCATCGAGATCGTCGTACACCTTCTCCACGCCGTAGCGCTGGGCAATGGCATCCCGCCGCTCTCTAGCGCGATCGACGAGGCCGACAATCTCACAGTTGGGATGGGCGGCGTACGCGCGCGTATAATAGCGGCCCCACGTGCCGGCCGCACCGACGACGGCCACTCGGTATTGTCCATTAGTCATTGTTAGTCTCCTAATTGACGAGAATAGAGGTCACAGTTATATTTTTGCGCGGAGAATAAATGATGCAGAACCTACGCGCCGAACGCTACTACTACTATTACACCTCGCTTCATAGACAGGGGTAATGCGTTCGCTTTATCGTCTCAACCGCGTTTACAAGCCCCTGATTACAGGGGCTTTTTTTTATGCCCATAAGGAAATGCGATGAACATCATACCCGATCTTGAATTTCGCGGCTTGATCTACCAAGTCACCGACCTCGACGGCCTCGCCGAACGCCTCGCTGCCGGTCCGATCGTGCTCTACAATGGCTTCGACCCAACCGCCGACAGCCTGACGGTGGGCAACCTCGTGCCGATCCTACTCCTGCGCCGCTTCCAGCTCGCCGGCCACAAGGTCATCGCCTTGGCTGGCGGCGGCACCGGCCTGATCGGCGACCCAGGCGGCAAGACCGAGGAGCGCCAGCTCAATGCCGCCGACGTCGTGGCCAAGTGGACACAGCAGGTCAAAGCCCAGCTAGAGCGCTTCCTCGAATTCGACGGCCCCAACCCCGCGATCATGGTCGATAACCACGACTGGCTCGGCCAACTCGCGGCCATCGACTTTATGCGCGACGTCGGCAAGCACTTTCCCGTCCCCTACATGCTGGCCAAGGACTCGGTCGCCTCGCGCCTGGAAACGGGCATTTCCTACACCGAGTTCAGCTACATGGCGCTACAGGCGTACGACTTTTTGGTCCTCAACGAAAAATACGGCTGCGAGCTGCAGACCGGCGGCTCTGACCAGTGGGGCAATATCACCGCCGGCACCGATCTGATCCGCCGCTCCGCCGGCAGCCGGGCCTTTGGCCTGACTTGCCCGCTAGTAACCAAAGCAGACGGCACCAAGTTCGGCAAGACCGAGGCCGGCACAGTCTGGCTCGACGCTGTTAAGACCTCGCCTTACCAGTTTTACCAGTTCTGGATCAACGCCGAGGACCAGAAGGTCGTCGCTCTCCTGAAAACGTACACCTTCTTGGAGCAGGACGCGATCCTCCAGCTCGCCGAGACCGTCCGCGACCAGCCCGAACGGCGCGAGGCCCAGCGCACCCTCGCCGCTGAGGCAACGACCATTGTGCACGGAGCCGACGCTGCTCGCCGGGCCGAACGCATCTCGCACGCGCTCTTTTACGGGGAATTTCAGGACCTATCCGAGGAGGAAATCCTCGAAGGCTTTGACGACGTGCCAACGCACGCGATGGGTCAGGAGGAATTAGGACTGGTCGATCTGCTCGTCGCAGCCGGCGTCTCACCCTCCAAGCGCCAAGCCCGCCAAGACGTGCAAAACGGCTCGATCTACATCAACGGCGAGCGCTGCACGGACATGGCGCGGAGCATGCGGTGCCAAGAGGGCTTACACGGCAAATACCTAATCGTGCGCCGTGGCAAGAAGCAGTACACCCTCGTCTGCTAGCTCTCAGGCTGCAAGAGCGATAAGAACTGCTCAAAGTCCTGCGCAAAATCGCGTTGGATGCACACGACTTTGGCCGCCAGACTCGCCACCTTGTCGGAATCCAAATCCGCGGTGTATGCGTGGCGAAACAGATGGCGGAATCGCCGCAATTCATCTAGGTCGGAAGCAGTTTCTGCGGACAGGAGCGCTGGGCGGATACCCTCGATCTCTAGCTGCATCCGCCTAATCATATCCGCGTGATATCTTGCTTCGTCGATTTGGTTCTCAAAGAATCGCGCTACTTCCTCGAACAACTGCTCAAACGCGCCATAAAGGTTGTGGAGCTGGTACCCCATGCTGTCCACCCCCTCGGCACTACGAGCAAACGTGCCTAGGCGTTCCTCGATGCGACCGCCGATGCGACTGATGTCTCGGACACGCGCTCGCAACCCCGCTTCGAGAACCGCGAAGGCCCCTTTATCCATACACTTTGACTCCAGACTGAGTAAAGGATTGAGGGGAAGGATGCCGGTCGAGGTCGATTACGTCCACCTCTCTGCCGGTAACATCCTCCAGCGCTTTCATTACTTCGAGCACAACAGGTGAGCAGCCTCCCACAGCCACGTCAATGTCGGACGACTCCCGCCAAGAATCGGGCGACCGCAGCGAGCCCACGATGTACGCGGCCTCAATTCCGAGAGGTTCCCGTAGCTCCAACAGGGTACAACGAACACAGTCGAGCAACTCGGCTTGCTCTGCCGCTAGCCGCTGGCGTCGCGCTCTTATGGCCTCGTCGAGGATGCTGGTGTCGAACATACTTTCGCCGCTTGGGCTTTATTCCCACTCCACCGTACCCGGCGGCTTGTGGGTAATGTCGTAGAAGACCGCCTCAATGCCCGCTAGCGCCAACAGCCGCTCGCACACATCGTCCAAAAACGCCTGCGGCAATGGGCAAAAGCGCGCGGTCATAAAGTCGGAAGTCGCAATCGGCCGCAGCACCACGCTCTCTTGCACTCCATCCGACGACAGCGGCAAAAGCACCGTCGGCATCTGGGTCACTTCCTCCATCAGCCCGTGGCGCTCCAGCGCCTCCATGCTGATGGCATCGGCCCGGCGCAGCAGATCGAGCCGGTCGCGGGTCAAATACCCCGCTTTGATGTTTTGCTGTGGCCGCGGCGTCGGCCCCAGCAGGTAGATCACCCGATTGATTGACGGGAAGTTATTGGTCAGTTCGGTGGACAGCGCCTCTAAGGTCTTCCACTCGCGCTGGCCGGAAACCACCGCAGGATGCGCGTAGGTCCGCGAATCGCCCTGCACGCCGACGCTGCGCAACGGCAGCACATCCAGCGCCAGCCCGAATGTCGCCGCCACCTTCTGCGCCTCGGCGACTGTTTCGTGAGCCAAACCCGAGTCTGCATCCTCTGCGTCTGGCCCATCGCTACACAAAGCCCGCACCGCCAGCCCCGGCCCTGGGAACGGATGCCGCCAGACTAAGTGATGCGGCAAGCCGAGCGTCTCGCCCAAGGTGCGCGCCTCGTCCTTGTAGAGCTGGTCCAGCGGCTCGACGACCTTGCCCTCGGCCAAGAGTTGATCGATGACGCCGACGCGATTGTGATGGGTCTTGATAACCGCTGCGTTTTCCGTGCCACCGGATTCGATGGTATCTGTGTAGAGCGTCCCCTGGCCCAACAGCCATTCGTCCGGGTCCAGCGCCAATGCCGCCAGCGCTCGGTCGCGGACGCGGATGAACTCCTCGCCAATCCGCCGCCGCTTTTCCTCGGGGTCGGCAATCCCCTTCGTGGCAGCGAGGAATTCAGCGCTGGCATCGACGACTTCCAGATTGTCCAAGCCGGCTCCCTTCATCAGCCGCTCGACCATCGCAGTCTCGCCCTCGCGCATAAAGCCGTTGTCAATGTGCAACCCCAGCACCCGCTCTGCGCCCAAAGCGCGGTTGAGCAGGAGAAACGCCACCGACGAATCGACTCCGCCGCTGACGAACAAAAAGACGTTGCGCCCCTTCGCCTGCTCTTGGAGCCGCTCTATCGTCTCCTCGGTGTAGCGCTCCATCGTCCAGTTCCGCTCTGCGCCACACAGTGCGGCGAAGTTATCGAGGATCTCCATACCCCGGACGGTGTGCGTCACTTCTGGATGAAACTGCAAGCCGTATATCTTGCGCTCGGCGTCGCCCATCGCCGCCACCGGGCAGTCCTCGGTCGCGCCCAAGACGGCAAATCCGGGTGGCAGAGCTGCAACGTGGTCGCGATGGCTCATCCACACCCGCTCGCGCGCGTCCAATCCGGCCAACACGCCCTCTGCCTTGTGGACATGCAGATAGGCCGCGCCAAACTCGTGAGTCTCCCCCATTTCGACTTGGCCGCCCAAGCGATGGCAGAGCAGTTGGTGGCCATAGCACAAACCCAGCATCGGCTTGCCCATCGCCAAAATCTCGGAATTGTACACCGGGGCTTCCGGGTCATAGACGCTGGCCGGGCCGCCCGACAGAATCAGCCCGTCGGCGTCTTGCAAATCGGCAACCGCAGTCTCTGGCGAGCGGATCTCAGCATGAACGCGGAGGCGGCGAATGCGGTTGGCGATCAGGTGGGCGTACTGCCCGCCGAAGTCGAGGACGACGATGCTCAAAGTTTACACCTGACCTTTCAAGCTACCCCACGAAATGGGCGCGACATTTGTCTGCGCCGAATCGAGATACAACCCCGCGCCAATGTAATAGGATGCACCCTCAATCTCGATGGGGGCCACGTAGCTTACCTTGGTGGACTCGTCCTCTCCTTCGATCGCCGGATTATCAAAGAGATATTCCGTGAATCCGCCCCCGGCTTGTGCCGCCGCGATATTCTGCTGTACGATCTTAACGCCATTGCTGTCTTCTGAGTCGATATTATTGACCCCTTCGCGATCAGGTTGGGTCGCGTGGAAGAAGCCCACGCCTTCGTAACTGGTGATGAAGATATAAATCGGTCCGTGTCGCCATTCTTCGTCGATCCTGAAGGTCTCCAAAATGGCCGTCCGTTCCGCCTCGTCTTGTGCAGATTCCAGCAGACTCTTCGCTTCCAGCACGAAATTCTTCAGCGTCTCTCGATCTACTACACCCCTTGCATCAGCAGCGGCTTTCTCTGCTCCGCCGAGCAGCCCTATCGCAACTAGGACAAATGACAATATTCGGATCATGATTTTCTCCCCATGATTGGTTAATGAGTGGTAAATAGTACGTAAAGGGGCTTTAGGTATATAGTCAAGGAGCGTCGGCTCTTTTCGCTTTTAGTAAATGGACTGATAGGACGCGAGCGCACCGCCAGACTATATTTGCTCGCATGACCTCCGCACCCACCCCATCCGAACGCCTGCGTCCCGAGCTTGGGCTAATCGGCACCATCGCCCTCGGCTTGGGTTCGATCGTCGGCACTGGCGTCTTTGTCAGCATTGGCATCGGCGCTGGCATCGCTGGACCGGCGGTCCTGGTCGCCATCGCCATTGGGGCACTGGTCGCCCTCTGCAACGGCCTGTCTAGCGCCCAACTAGCCGCCAACCATCCGCTCAGCGGCGGCACGTACCAATACGGCTATGAATACGCCTCGCCAGCCATCGGCTTTACCGCCGGGTGGATGTTCATCTGCGCCAAGAGCGCGACCGCAGCCACCGCGGCGATGGGACTGGCCGGCTACCTGCTCAACGCACTGGATCAGACCGCATCTATCACCCCAGTCGCCTTGGCTGCCGTGCTAGTACTCACCCTCATCTCCCTCCTAGGCATCAACCGCACCAACAAGGTCAACATCGCCATCGTCGCCGCGACGCTTTGCTCGCTGATCGCCTTTATCGTCGCTGGTGCTCCCAGCGCCCTGAGCAACCTGCACCTGACCCCTTTCTTGGGAGAACAAGGCTGGTCGGCCCTATTGCATGCCAGCGCCCTGATGTTCGTCGCCTATACGGGCTACGGTCGCATCGCCACACTTGGCGAAGAAGTGCGCCAACCCCGCAAGACGATTCCCCGCGCCATCGTCGCCGTGCTGCTGATCTCCATGATGCTCTACATCGGCGTTGGTGCCGTCGCCATAGCCGCCGTAGGATCAGAGGCGTTTTACGCGGCCACCATGGAGAAAGCCGCTCCCCTAAAGGTCATCGCCCACACTTTTGATGCGCCCGGCATCTCTTGGCTCCTAGCCTTGGGAGCGATCACCGCTATGGCCGGGGTACTGCTCAACCTAATCCTCGGTCTGTCGCGAGTCCTGCTGGCTATGGGCCGCCGTGGGGATATGCCCCAAGCACTTGCCCGTCTCAATCGGGATCAGACTACGCCTTCTATTGCCGTGGTGGTCGTCGGACTAGCCATAGCCGGACTAGTCCTCGCAGGTAACATCAAGACCACTTGGTCCTTTAGCGCCTTCACTATTCTGGTCTATTACGCCATCACCAACTTCTGCGCCCTGCGCTTGCCAGCCGACCAGCGGCTTTACCCCCGATGGATAGCCATAGTGGGCCTAGTCGCCTGTCTGGGATTGGCGTTTTTCGTCGAGCGCACGATCTGGCTCAGCGGCTTGGGGCTGCTCTTGCTCGGCTGGTGTTGGCACCGCGTGGCGCAGCAGCACAGGGAGAAAGACTAGGTAGCCAATCAACGCATGGAACTAACGGACGCACTTGATCGTCTATATTATTTACAGGTATTGCAACCTTGTCATGCTGAGCGCGGCGCAGCGGAGTAGAAGCATCTCGCTGGACGATGCGTAACGCCAGCTAATCAGTGCTCTAGGAGAAGCTCCTATGTCTATCTCCCGTTTGATCTGGATCAGCCTACTGACGAGCGGCATCGCCGCCGCCGACCAAGGCCCCTTGGCCGACCGAGGCGACTGGGCGTTGGGCGTGGCCCTGCCCTCCAACAGCGGAAGCAGCTTCAGCCTGTGGAAGATCCGCTCTCCCACCACCGCCGTGGGCTTGGAAGTAGGTGTTTCGTGGAACTACGCCGATTCCACCGCCAACGCCGATACCCCCTACCCGACCGCCCTCCAAGATCATTACCTATCGCTACAACTAGATCCTACTATCAAGCACTACCGTCCGCTGCACGACCGAATCGCCCCTTTTACGTACGGTCAAGTGACAGCTGGTTTTCGGGGCTATAAACGAGATATCGATGTGTATAGGCAGCGCGGCAGCAGCTCAGGCAATATAGGGCTAGCACTGGGATTAGGGGTTGAATGGTTCCCATTCCAACGCATCAGCTTAGGCGGCCAGACCGGACTGAGCCTAGGCTACCGCTACGGGCAGTACGATACTAGGGGCGATAATAACAGATCTAGTACCAATTGGTCCCTATACCTAAGAACCTTCCAATCGGAGGTGAAGGCACTGATGTATTTTTGATGAAAGACCATGCCGCCCCTTATCACTCTCCACTATTTGAGCGATGCGATGTCTTTTTTAATTCTTACTTTGCTGCTAGCCATCCAGATAACGGCGTGCGACTATTGGAGCCCGACACAGTCCTTTGAATCATCCAATGTTCCCAGGTGGCCGGAACGTGTTTTTCTTGGCGACGATACCCGCTTCAGTGAGAGTCGTCATTTCACTCTACCTATCAGGAATTGGCCAGCAGGTGACGTAGATGCCATTTATTTTTTAGCGATTAACGAGGCCACCAGTTATGGTCAAGACTCTCCCGATCACAGGATCTACGTTTTTGTGCGGCCATCCGAGGTCGAGCCAGCGATGCTGTGCCGCGACGACGGACAAACCATTGATGGGTTTCAGCCGAACCCCGCCTTCACAGAAGTCTGTATTGTCGATGGCCAAATAACCTTGCGCAAAAAGCAAGACTATTCTTTTAAGGATAATCCCGTCTCTCTAAGGATCATTCCCATAATAGAAGAACCCTACCGACGCTCGGAATACCTCGTGACGACCGGAATGCGTCTCACGAGCGATACTTCTTTGTGGCTCGACGAAGATGGTTTTATTCGAGGTCCCGTAGCAAGTTGGCCGGCGAGTGCCGTAGATAAAATCTATCTTGTACCGCTTAACGAGGCCACAAATTATGGTCATGGATATAGCCCTGATCAACGAATATACATTTTCGTGCGACCGTCTGAGCCAGCGGTGCTGTGCCGCGACGATGGACAAGCCATTGATGGGTTTCAGCCGAACCCCGCCTTCGCAGAAGTCTGTATTGTCGATGGCCGAATAACCTTACGTAAAAAACAAGACTACTCCTTCAAGGATAATCCCGCCTTTTTATGGGTGGATCCAGTACCGAATACCCCAAGACTAACCGACGACTAGGCGGGAATGTTCTACGCTCTAGATGAGACCTAATTTTTTTGAGAAGAAAGCCATGCTTATTTTCCCTCTGATCGGTATCGTCCTGTTGATAAGCACCGCCGCCGCGGACCAAGACCCCTTGGCCGACCGAGGCAACTGGGCGTTGGGTGTAGCCCTGCCTTCTAGCAACGGACTCAACCTCAGCCTGTGGAAAGTACGCTCTCCCGTCACTGCCCTCGGCTTAGAAATAGATGTTTCGTCGTACTACAGCGAGTACACTTCCGACTACCGCGACAACCCCGACCGACGATCCCAGTATCGTTCTCTAAGGCTGCAACTACGTCCCACCATCAAGCACTACCGTCCCATGCACGACCAAGTCGCCCCTTTTGTTTTTTATCAAGCCCACGCGGATCTTTCCGCTTTTTGGAGTCGCCTACTAGGTATAAATCCGGAGAGACAACGCACCAGAACCAAGTACGATCTGGGGCTGGCACTGGGGCTGGGTGCCGACTGGTTTCCGTTTCAACGCATCAGCTTGAGCGCCCAGATCGGACTGGACCTGAGCTACCTCTACGACAAACGCCCCTCTGACCGTCGCATGTGGGAGTGGTCCCTCAAGACCTTTCAAACGGAGGTGGCGGCGCTAGTGTACTTTTGACGCCGCTACCCGATCCTTCACCAGTAGCGTCGGCTGCTGCCAGTGAGCATCGTCGCGCGTGGGATGATCGCAGTTGTAGTGGACGCCGCGGCTTTCCAAGCGCTGCCGCGCCGAGCGGGCAATGAGCTGGGCTACAGTCGCCAAGCTGCGTAGCTGGACTAGCTCAGCGTCGAGCCGGTGCTCGCTGTGCAAAGCTTCAATTTCTCGCGCCATCCGCTCCGTCTCTTCACAAGCCCGCTGCAAGCCGCAGTCGCTGCGCACGATCCCCACTTCGTCCCACATCAAGCGCCGCAGCAACTCCCGCCGCTCCTCCAGCGCATCAGGTGCAACAGCATCGCCCGCATGCGTCATCTCGAACCGGCCCTCAGTCACGGGCGCAACTGTCCTGGCATGCTCGACAGCGCGCCGCGCAAAAACCAACCCCTCCAACAGCGAATTACTCGCCAGCCGATTGGCTCCCTGAAACCCACTCATCGCCACCTCGCCAGCCGCGTATAGGCCCTCAATATCCGTCTGACCGTGCACGCCAGTCCACACCCCACCGCAGCTATAGTGAGCCGCCGGCACCACCGGGATCGGCATCTCAGTCATGTCCACGCCCATTCCCAAACAATGCCGATAGATATTGGGGAATCGGCGGCGGGTCTGGTCGGCATCTTGGCCGGTGACGTCCAAATAGACACACTCGGCACCGCTTTCCTGCATCTGCGCGACAATGGCCCGCGACACCACATCGCGCGTCTGCAATGGGTCGGTAAACGCCTCGCCGCGCCCGTCGATTAGCACGGCACCAAACCCACGCAAAGCCTCGGTAATCAGGAACGAGGGCCGCCCCGGATCGTAGAGCATGGTCGGGTGGAACTGCATAAACTCCATGTTGCTCACCCTAGCTCCGGCCCGCCAAGCCATGGCAACCCCATCGCCGGAGGCCACGCGCGGATTGGTCGTATGTAAAAAGACCTGCCCGCAACCACCCGTGGCCAGCAGCGTAACCGGCGCCACAGCGGCGATGGGATCGGCTCGCTGCGAGTCCAATACCCAAGCCCCGTGACAGCGCCGTTGCTCGTCCACCATTAAGTCTATCGCCAAATGGTGATCGTACAAGGTCACCTGCGGCAGCGCTTGCACAGCCGCAACCAAGGCGCGCGTCACCTCGCGGCCGGTCATATCGTCCGCATGCACCACCCGCGCATGGGCGTGTCCACCTTCGCGCCCCAATGCCAACACCCCGGGCCGCGCTTCGTTGAACTGCGCGCCAATCGCCAACAGCTCGTCCACCACCTCTGGCCCTTCAGCTACCACCCCTTCGACAACCGCGCGGTCGCACAGGCCCGCGCCCGCCGCAACCGTGTCCTGCGCGTGGCTCGCAACCGAGTCGGCTCCATCCATGGCCGCGGCAATCCCGCCCTGCGCGTATTGCGTGTTAGACTCGCGCCGCTCGCGCTTGGTCACCACGGCCACGGACCCGTGCTGAGCGGCCTTGAGGGCAAAGAACAAACCGGCAATCCCGCTGCCGAGAACTAAATAATCCGCCTCGATTTTCATTTGATAAAGATCATTTTTTTGGCGTGGGCGATCGGCCCGATGCGCAACACGTAGTAATACATACCACTGGCCACGCGCTCGCCACGTTCGTCGCGGCCATCCCAAGAAGTGCTGTACAACCCTGGGGCTGCCAACCCCTCAACTAAGTGCCGCACTAAGCCGCCGGTCAAGGTGCGGACTTCCAACTCGACCATGGTCTGGCCGGCAACAATGGGGTCGTTGATCCCGATCTGATAGTCGATCTGCGTAGCCTTGTTAAACGGATTGGGATAATTCTGTCCCAGGGCAAAGTTCAGCGGTATGCGCGGGTCGAAGTTGAGGAAGGGCTGCCAGTTGACATCGCCGCTGATTCGGGCTGTAATCCAACTCTCGTCCTCATTCCCCCACCAATTGTTAATCGCCTGCAGTGATTGATCAGTTTGGTTGTCGATCAGTTGCTCACCCTCTTGAACGCCATTCAAGACCAGCCGCGCCGGTACCACGCTCCCCTCCACCCGCAGGGCCAACGCATTGCGGAAGAATTGATTGCGCACAATGCGCGGGCGCGCGCTTCTAGACCAAAGACCAACTTCGTGATTGTACAGCGCGTTGTCCTCGATCTCGACCTCCCGCGTCTCCACGCAGTAAATTCCAATCCCACCAGCAAACGAATTGCCCGCCACCTTGCCGCTGGCCCCCCGCCCCAAGACCAAGTTGGCTTCCTCGGGCGCGGACGAGCCGTTATTGTTGAAACGACTGTCGAGCAACGATAAATACCCACCTTCGCGCCAGAGGCCAGCGCGGCCATTGTCGTGCAGCTCGGCTTGGTTTATCCGCATCAAGCCCGAGCCGGCGATCCAAATGCCCACGCCACCCGATTCCTCGACCTGAACGCCATCAAAGATGATCTCCTCTTCGATGTTTTCTAAGCGAATGCCGTCCTCGCCAGCGTGGCGGATTGCCACATCTTCCAAGGTAATGGTGTGGTCGAGCTTTTTGGCCAATAGCCCATAGCGGGCATGGTCGATATGGACGCTGCGCAAATATACCGAGGAGGTTGAGTGCAGTACGATGCCCTGCCAATCTCCGGGCTGCGGGTCGGCTGCCGCCGAGCGAAAGGCGGTTTGCCCATGCCCCGAAACACCGACGATGAGGTCGCCGTACACTATCAGCTCCACGCGCGCTGTATCCGCACCCGCAGCCAGCGCATCCGGCCCCACTAGCACCTCCGCACCAGTGCGGACATCGAGATGCCCTCCAGGCAGAACGGTCACGTCGCCGACGATTTCAATGCGGTTCCTCCAAATTTCCATAGCGATAATCGGGCCGGCGCGACGGTGGTCTTGCAGCTTGAGGTCGGCCATCATCCGGTCACCCTCGCGGCGGATGCGGGTCACACTAACCCCAGTAGTGGACGCCGGATTGGACGCAGCCCAGAAGTCGGTAAATTGCTCGCCGTCAAACACGTCGGTGGCGTCTCCGAGGTTGCCGCCAAAATCCGTGCGATAGCGGTCGTCGTGCGCCCAAAAGTCGAGGTTGTCGCGGCCGCTAAATGGGGCGGGCTTACGGCCTAAGGGGAAACCCGCATCCCTAAAAAGCCCATCGGCGCATACTAAGTCCACCTGTTTAATGGCTTCCATATTATTGCCGTTGCGATTGGGATTTATGCGCCAGATCAGCAAGCCTTCACCGGGCAGATTGCGCTCGTAGTAGCTGTGCTGGCGGCTGCGGAACTCCACGAGGAAAAAGTGTTCGGCAGGCGCGTGTGCGGGCAGCAAATATACATCGCCGCCGGCGTTGACATCGGCAAAGATTACGTCGTCTTGGTCCTCGCTCAGTGCTTTAAGCTGTTGGTTGTTTACCCCCAGCCAGCCGAGCTGCCCCAAGCTCCAAGCGCAAAAGGGGTTGGGGCCACTTATCTCGTCCCAGCCTCGGATGCCGTGCCCCATCAAGCCCCAATAGCCAATGCCGCCCGAGTCTTGGTCCGGCTCGGATCCGCGGTCGAGATCGTATAAGTCGGGCAGGCCCAGAAAGTGCCCAAACTCGTGGGCCATGATGCCCACGGCATCGGCGAAATTCTTGCCGCGCTGCACGGAGCCGCTTTTCGACTGGACCTGGATGAAGCCGCCGTGCAAAGCGCGGTCTTGGCTCACGAAGTCATAGCCCAACCCTAGCCGGGCAACACCTGTGGCATCTCCGACGATAAAGCCCGGCGGAGCCGAGGCCGAGACGATAAAAATATAATCCACGTATCCATCGTCATCGCCGGAGTTGGGCACTCCGTCGGGGCCGTCGTTGTCGTAGCGGCTAAAATCCACGTCGGCATCAGCAGCCTCTATGATCTCGCGGGCAAAGCGGCCATAACCAGCCTCCATGTCCACGTACGAGTCGGCATTGCTGCGGGACGCATACCGGCGGGGCAGCACCTCGCCGGTGAGTTCGAACTGACCGCGCGACATCTCGCGGTAGAAATGGGTCAGGCTACCCGGCTGCTCGGTGAAAATCTCCGCCGCAAAAGACGGGGGATCGCGGCCCAAGCCGCCCTCATCGGCAAAGCGCGCAAAGATGGTCAGGGCGTGGATGTGCCCGGTTTGGGGGGCGATGTCTTGCAGGGGGGTCGCGCCGGCCTCGGCGGCGATGACCCAAGCGACGACGAGGGCGTTTTTGGCAGCGGATTTAATCATCAAATTCAGGAGGGAAGCCGGATCAAGTGGCCCGTTTCAACTTGGACTTGGCGCACTTGATGCCCTCTGTGGAAAGATCGTCTAAGAGAAGCGGTACGGGTGGCAGACCGTTCATGGCCGCAGAAGTTATTCCAAACGTTTGATGGATTCGAACAGTGCTTTTATTGGGAGGCATATTTCAACTTATCTGCGCCGCTAATGCTTGTCAATATGACCTCGGGTCCAGTCAATCTGTACGCCCCCGTAGTGCCTCAGCCGCTGGTCGCGCTGGATGCGGTAGCGGCTGCTCAGCCGCCAGCCGCGATAGGCAGTCTCCACGAGCGCGTACCCGCGCCAGCCCGTGCCGTAGAGCGAACGAATGCTCACGGCCCCGGGCAGATCCGCTTCGTATTCGTAAATCCGCGTCCAATACGAGTCCGTGCGGAAACGGCTCACGTGCAAGGTGAGCCAGCGCGTCTTAACCCGCACGCTGCCCAACAGGCCCCACTCGGCGCGAGCAGCGCGGTGCCAGCGCACCAATTCACTGCGCCAGCGCCAAGCTCCCCGCTCAAAGTCCAAACGCCATTTGTGGCTGCGCTCTTGCACCAACCGCTCGTCCGCCCAGCGCGGCCGCAGCCGTCTTTGCCACTGCCCGCGCATAGCCCAGTGGCGGCCCCACCGCTGCCGTAACTCGCCCCCCCAAGTAGCATACGTGACCGGCACCGGTATGAAGTAGGAGCGCGCGGGCCGACGATACACATCCACGTAGCCACGCCAGCCACGCCCACTGACCTCAGCGACGCCACCCCGTTCGTTTTGCATGGCCGAAGTCCCTGGAGCCGCGCCAAAGAAGCTGTGGAACCCCGGCGCGTAGTAGCGGCCCAGCGTCCTCAGCCGCAGACCCCCATGCCGCCCTCGCAGTTCCCCAACTATCCCCCAGTGCCCCATCCCATCGCCAGCCATCTCCAACGCCGCTCGGCCCCGATCCCAATCCACGCGCACATCCACAGCCCCCATGCGCTGCTCGTCGCCGACAAAGCCCCAAGGCGTCCGCCCATTCCGGCGCAAGTCGATATAATGGGAAAAGTCCAAGGCCAGCAGGGTCGTGCCCCACTGCCAATGCTCACCCCGCCAGTGCAGCCGACCACCACCAGCCCGAATGCCCAGCAGGTCGCGGCCAGCCACCTCGGTCGCAGTCACGTGATAGCCGCTCTCGGGTAGCGACCGCACCTGCCCTTGCTCGTCCAAGCGCCCATCCCGGCGCGTCCAACCCCCGAGCAGCATTCCACTCCACACCCGCCCCTCATAGCGCCACGCCGCGCCGCGCAGGGCGTGGTTCTCTCCGCTAGAGCGATACCCCAAGCGCCGACTGTCGCCCGCCGGCATCCTCGGCGCAATACTCCCGCGCCGGTAGCGCCCAAACACCAAGCCCGCACCCGTACCGGCCCGCAGGTCGCCGACGACCCATTCGGATCGCCGCCTCTGCACTGCGTAATAAAACGTCCTAAAATCGCTCCACCCGGACTCGCCTGGGTCGCGCTCGGCCAAGCCAAAAAACGCCTGTCCGCTGACCGGCGCGACCTCCACCCGCTGATACATCTGCCACCGTTCCCGAGCCGCTTCGGCCCCGCGCACCCGCCACCGCACAGCCGCCGCGTCTAGCCCTCCCAAATCGTCCAACCGCTGCTCCAAATAACCCGCGTCCTCCTCCCCCAAATCCCCCTCGGCCCACACCGGGCCGACCAATACCAACACCAACAGTCGCCACATAGTCTTTCCTCCTTTTTCTCGACTATTGCAACGACTGTGCCATGAGGCTCGGTCAGTGGCAGAAACAGTGGCTAGTGTATCCTTTGATTCCCTATTCTGTTTCCTTTAGGTTACAGTCCCAAGCGGGCAGTCGCCGAGGCGGATTGGGCGGTTTGCAGTAACCACCGTCCCCCAAAGAGACCATACGTGAGAACCCTTAAATACACCATTCTGCTCGCCAATGCCCTGCTCATCGCCTGCGGCGACGATGACAATCCCATTGACGGCAGTAGAGATCATACTGGTAATACAGAGAGCCGTGGACGAGGACAACTCGCCGCGGCTCAAGAGCACGATGGCGGGGGCAATGCGATTGGGAATGCAGAGAGCCATTGGCGGGGGATCGAGATCCGTCCCGAAAGTAGATGTTCTCCCTATGATCGCAGCGACTATCGCTACCCACAGTCCGTCGAGCTTGTCATTATCAAAGAGCTCGGCGGCATATACAGCCCGTACACGGGACGCTGTTTTTCTAGCCGGTGGGAGACGGACATCGAGCACATAGTCGCGCTTTCCGAAGCGCACGACAGTGGGCTATGCGAGCCTGTCCCCAATATCATGCAGCTGCGTCAAACCTTTGCTTCCGATCCGCTCAACCTGACGCTTGCAAGCCCCGAATTAAACCGCGGCCGCAAGCGACACTACGATGGTGCCGAATGGATGCCGCCCATGAATAGATGCTGGTTTGCCCAGCGCATCGTCGAAGTGCGCAGCGAGTATGGCCTCACTATTGACCGCAGAGAAGCGGAAGCACTGGAGCGCATACTTTCGACGTGCTCTTCTGTCGAGATGGAGTTTATTGATTGTGCAGCGGAGGTCTCGGAAGTTAGACTGGCAAGCTCAGATGCGCTTAGCGAGTATGACGACGACGGCAATGGGCGCATCACTTGCGCGGAGGCGCGACGGCATGGCATTGCTCCGGTGCCGCGCAACCATCCGGCCTATCCATTTATGAACGACGGGGATGGCGACGGCGTCGTATGCGAATGAACCATCATCCGGCTCAAATCGTCGCTGGCCGTATTCTATCGGAGTCTGTACTGTTATTTTATCTGAGACTTGGAGGATCGCGATGAAGGAAATAGGTATTTCCGAATTCAAGGCGAAGTGCATCGACGAATTGAAGAAGGTGCAACGGACGGGGGAACCGCTCCTCGTGACCTTGAACAAACGGCCCATAGCCACGGTCAACCCATACCGCGAAGAAAGCCGCTCAAACAGAGAGCTAGGCAAACTGCGCGGCCGGATGACTATCCACGGCGACATCGTTCATACTGATTTCGGGGATGAGTGGGAGATGAATTCGTGAGGATCCTACTCGATACGCATGTATGGATCTGGTCACAGGAATCGCCGGAACAACTCGGTCCAGACGCACGGAGTACCGTCGCCGACGAGGCCAATGCACTTCTCGTCTCAACTGCATCATCGCTGGAAATCGCACGCTTAGTGTGGGGAGGCCGGCTGACCCTAGCAGGCCGACTTGAGACTTGGATATCCGAATCGCTCGATGCACTGCTCGCCGAAACCGTTCCCCTCACTCACGAGATCGCCATCGCGGCCTATAATCTACCCGGGGAATTTCACCGCGACCCTGCCGACCGAATGCTAGTCGCTACCGCCGTCGTGCACGACCTGACCTTTATGACCGCTGACGAGCGCATCCTAGCTTATTCCCATCTACTCTCGCTCGACGCACGCAAATGAACGAAAATCGGCGAGTTAAAGACGTTGCAGGGTACCTGAAGGAAGTCTCAAAGATAAAAGCTGAATGGACCAACTCTACTTTGGTATTTCGAGGTCAGGAAAACGAGGAGTGGCCTTTGGCGTCTTCAGCGGAGCGCCGTCTGAAGAAGAGTCTCCCAAGCCAAAACAGAATACCCGACCGATTATTCATTGAATACCACGAAGACCTGCTGAAGAAATGCAAGCAGAAGAACTACGACCAGCGCGAGCGGAAGCAATTAGACGACTTAGAGCTACTCGCTGATCTTCAGCATCACGGAGCTGCAACCTGCATAGACTTTACGCGCAATGCCCTCGTCGCTTTGTGGTTCGCCTGTGAAAAGTCAGAGAAGAATGGGAAGGTATTTGTCGTCAATAGAGCTGCTGAGAAGACCTTTTCGGAAATAGCGCACGAGATAAAAAAACCAATAAGCTACATCCTCCAGTTCAAAGCCCGTGAGACCAATAATGATCAGGAGATCGGACGTCCGACACCGGAAACTTTAGCGGTATCCCCAAACAAATCAACCTTCTGGCACTGGACACCGGCCCACCTGAACGAACGCATAACGGCGCAGCACTCTCTATTCCTCTTCGGCCTCCCTTCATCGGAAGACCTGAATTCGGAAGAGATACTCATCGAATCAGGAAATAAAAAACTGATACGAAGAGAGTTGGAAGAACTACACGACATCCATGAAGAATCTCTCTTCCCGGATTTCGTGGGCTTTGCCCATACTCAGCGTTATAATGCTCCCTACTCCACTCCTGATGCCAAGGAATATTTCCGCCGCGGAGTTGAGGCAGGTCAACGGGGGCAATATTCGGAAGCCATCGAAAAATTTACCAAGGCAATTCGACTAGACCCGGATGATCCCGAAAAGTATCATCTTCGTGGCCGTGCTTACCTTGACAGAGGCGATTATGACCACGCGATCCAAGATTTGACCAATGCGATTTCACGAGATTTTAAGTTCGCCGACACATATTTCCTTCGCGGCCATGCTTACCTCAAAAAAAACAAACATGAAGACGCGATTAAAGACTTTGCCAACGCGATTCGACTTCAACCGGATGCCTTTAACTATATTATGCGCAGCTATGCCTACTACGGAAAGGGAAAGTACTGCCACGCCATCCAAGATGCTACAAAGGCGATTCAGCTTAAACCGGATTTCGCTGAAGCATATTATGCACGTGGCCTTGCTTATTTCAGCAAGGAAAAGTATGACCTAACGATTATAAACACTACCGAAGCGATTCAACTTAAATCGGATTATGCCGAAGCCTATGGTATTCGTGGTCTTTCCTATAGAAGAAAAGACGAATATGAAAACGCCATCCACAATTTTACCAAGACGATTGAACTGAATCCCGAATGGGAAAACACCTATTACTTTCGAGGCGTTACCCTGTTAGCCTTGGAAAGATGGCAGGAAGCCAAATTAGATCTGACCACCGCTAAGAATATGGGATTGAACATCGTCTCTTCCTTTCGACGGGAGTACAACAGCGTCGCCGACTTTGAGCAAGAAACCGGAATTACCTTGCCAGAAGACATAGCGGCAATGCTGACAGAAAGCGAAAATTGACTCCGTACACCTCTAAGCCCACCCCATGAGGAGCACCCACATGAAACTCACCACCTGCAACGAGTACTTCGCCGACTGGCCCATCGAAGAGGTCTTCGACTACGCCGCCGACCTCGGCTACGAAGCCGTCGAAATCGCCCCCTTTACTCTCGCCGACAGCGTCGAAGACATCTCCGCGTCGCGCCGCGCCCAAATCCGCGTTGCCGCCGAACGCGCCGGCGTGGAAATCGCCGGTCTGCACTGGCTCTTGGCCAGTCCCGACGGGCTGTACATCACCCATCCCGACCCAGCCATCTACCAGCGCACCTGCGCGTACTTCAAGGAGCTAGTCCAATTCTGCGGCGACCTCGGTGGCCAAGTGATGATCATCGGCTCGCCCATGCAGCGCAACGTACAGGAGGGGTGGGATTACCAAGAGTGCTGGAACCGCATGCGCGGAGCGTTTGAAGGCAGCTTGGAATTGGCCGAGCAGCACGGCGTCTATCTCTGCATAGAGTCGCTGAGCAAGGAGCAGACGAACATCATCACCACCTGTGCAGAAGCGCGCAAAATGATCGCCGAAATTGACCACCCGCACTTCCAAACCATGGTCGATGTATGCTCCGGCTCGACCGAAGAAATTCCCGTCGCCCAGCTTTTGCGCGACTCCGGCGAGCACCTCTACCACGTCCACGTCAACGACGCCAACAAGCGCGGCCCCGGCTTTGGCAACACCGACTTCGCCAGCGTCATGCGGACGCTCAAAGAGCTGGACTACCAGCGCTACGTCTCAGTAGAAGTGTTCGATTTTAACCCGGATCCGCGCACTATCGCCGCTGGCAGTTTGCACTACCTCAAGGGCCTTGCCGACGCCCTGTGACACAAACCCACCTCCCTTGACAGTAGCGCCCTTTTTGCGAACTTTCGGGCGCTCATAAAGAAAGGATTTCTCATGCCTAACTACACCCTCAACCACGTCCACCACGAAGCCGTCGACGTCCACGCCGCGGTTGACTGGTACAAAAAGCTCTTCGGCGCCACCAACGATCCGCCCTTTGAGCGCGGCGGTGCGACTTGGGTTCCAGTTCATATCGGTGCCGTGCAAATCACCGTCACGGACCGCGAGTTTGCCCCCATGGAATTGGGGCGCTACCAAGGCTACGACCACATCGCCCTCGTCTCCGACGACTTCGATCAAACCCTCGCCGACATCGCCGAGCACGGCGTCGAGATCTGGATGGGGCCGGTGACGCTCGACAACGGCAGCCGCATTGTATTCATCAACGGCCCAGACAACGTCAAGATCGAGTTGATGGAGTAGCGCTAGGATGGAAGTCCGCCCCTTCGGCTTGTGGCCCAGCCCCCTCTCGCCCGACGAGTTGGCCAGCTCCACGCGTCTCCGTGACCTAGCTTGGGATACCGACGGCCGCACTCTCGTCTGGCTGGAGGGACGCGGGCCAAAGGGCGTGCTCGTCTGCCAACAGCCGGGGGCCGCTCCACGCGATCTCAACGCGGCGCTCTCGGTGCGTGCCCAAGTCGGCTACGGCGGCGGCGACTTTGCCGTCGCTCGCGCCCACGCGTACTTCGCCGAGCACTGCGGCCGCCTCTATCGCCAGCCGCTAGCCGGCGGCCCAGCCCAGCCGATCACGCCTCAGTTTGGTCACGCCGCGTCTCCTGCGCCTGCGCCAACAGGGCGTCATCTCGTGTACGTCCACACGTACGAGGACCGCGACACATTAGCCATCGTCGATGTCGCCGGATGCTCTTGGCCGCAAATCCTCGCGGAAGGGGCCGACTTCTACATGCAGCCAGCCTGGCATCCCAGAGGCGACCGCTTGGCCTGGATCGAGTGGGATCATCCGCAGATGCCTTGGGACGGCACCCGCCTAGTGCTAGGCCAGCTTGCGCGCAGCCGCCACGGGCTGCCCAGCCTGCGCACAACCGAGGTGCTCGCCGGCGACGCAGACACCGCCATTGCCCAGCCTTGCTTTTCACCCGACGGCCGCTATTTGGTCTATGCCTCGGACGAGCGCGGCTACAGCAACCTCTGGTGCCGCGATCTCGCCAACGGGGACACGCGTTGCCTGTACGAGGACGCCAACGACGTCGCCACTCCCGCCTGGGCGCAGGGCATGCGGGCATTCTCATGGGCCGCCGATAGCCACACTTTGTATTTCGTGCGCAGTGAAAACTCCCAGCGCTTAGCATACGCGCTCGACTTCGCCAGTGGAGCAGTCGCCAAGGTCGAGGCGCTGGCCGCCTACACCCACATCGAACAGCTCGCCGCGGCCCCGCGCGGCAAGGGCTTGGCCTGCATTGCCGCGGCCAGCGCGACCCCCGCCCGCATCGTCGCTGGCACTGCCACCCAAGTAGCAGTCCGCGCCCGCTCCGCCAGCGAGTCGCTTGCCCCAGCCGATCTGTCTACGCCCGAGCCAGTTTCTTGGGCCAGCGAGGACGCCACGCAAGTCCACGGGCTGTACTATCCTCCGGCCAACCGCCGCTTTACCGGCCGCGGCCGGCCGCCGCTGATCGTGGCCGTCCACGGCGGCCCCACCGGTCAGATAGAGACCGGCTTTGAAGGCAGCCACCAATACTTTGCCACTCGCGGCTGGGCCGTCCTCGACGTGGATTACCGCGGCAGCACGGGCCACGGGCGCGCCTACATGACCGCCCTGCGCGCCCAGTGGGGCCTTCTCGACGTGACAGACGCCATCAGCGGTGCCCAGCACCTCGTCTCCAGCGGCCTCGCCGACCCAGAGTGCCTCGTCATCATGGGTGGTAGCGCCGGTGGCTACACGGTTTTGCGGGCGCTCACCACGCGGCCTGGCTTCTTCCGCGCTGGCATCTGCCTCTACGGCGTGGCCAACCTTTTCACCCTCGCCACAGACACCCACAAATTTGAATCCCGCTACCTCGATTCCATGATCGGCCCGCTGCCCGCAGCGGCTGCGGTCTATCGCAATCGCTCGCCGGTTTATGCCGCCGACCAGCTACGCGACCCGATCGCCATCTTTCAGGGAACCGACGACCAAGTTGTGCCTCCGGCCCAAGCCGAGGAGATCGTCGTCTCGTTGCGCCGCCGCAACATACCGCACGTCTATCATTTGTACGAAGGCGAGGGCCACGGCTGGCGCAAACCCGAGACCGTGCGGGCCTTCTACCAAGCCTGCGAGGATTTCCTCCGCCAACACGTCCTCTTTGCCTAAAGCTCGCCCAAAGGAGCATTCCTTGCACTACGAAACCGTCATCGGCATGGAAGTCCACGTCGAGTTGCAAACCGCCTCCAAGATGTTCTGCGCCTGTGCGGCCGATCACTTTCAGGTGGTGGCCAACGCCCATATCTGCCCGGTGTGCACTGGCCAGCCCGGTGCTTTGCCCGTGATCAATGGCCGCGCTGTCGAGCTGACGGTTATGACCGGCATGGCTCTCCATTGCCAAATCAAGCCCAGCAGCGTTTTTGCGCGCAAAAACTACGTCTATCCCGACCTGCCCAAGGGCTACCAGATCTCGCAATACGAGCAGCCCCTGTGCGAGAGCGGCTGGATCGAGATCGACGGCGAGAGCGGCGCCAAGCAAATCGGCGTCGTCCGCGTCCACCTCGAAGAAGACACCGGCAAGCTCCAACACGCCGGCGGCTCCAGCCTGATCGACTACAACCGCGCCGGCGTGCCGCTGATGGAAATCGTCACGGATTCCTCGCTCCGCTCAGCCGACGAGAGCTATGCGTACCTGACCCAAATCCGCCAGATCGTCCGCTACCTAGGCGCGTCCTCTGGCGACATGGAAAAAGGGGCCATGCGCTGCGAGGCCAACATCTCGATCCGGCCTGCGGGCAGCCGCGAATTGGGCACCAAAGTCGAGGTCAAAAATCTCAATTCCTTCCGCGCCGTGCGCAGCGCCATCGCCTATGAAGCCGAGCGCCAGCAACAGATCATCGAAGCCGGCGGCCACGTCCAGCAAGAGACCATGGGCTGGGACGAACGCGCCAATATCACCCGTCCGCAGCGCAGCAAAGAGACCTCGGACGACTACCGCTACTTCCCGGAGCCAGACCTGCTCGTCGCGGAGTTAGAAGACGAGTGGATCGCCCGAGTCCACTCCAGCTTGCCCGAGCTGCCCGCCGCCAAAGCCGAACGCTTTGCCGATGCCTACGGACTCAACCCACAGGAAGTCGCCGCCTTGGTCGAAGACCACGCCGTGGCCGCGTATTTCGAGGAAGCCGCACAGGTACAAGGCGCAGATCCCAAACAGGTTGGCAACTGGATCACCGGGGAAATTTTCCGCCGCCTCAACGCCGAGGGCCGGTCGATTGAAGACATAGAAGTCCAGCCAGCCGCGCTCGTCGAGTTGCTCGCCTTAGTCAAAAAGGGCACGATCAACCAAAACGCGGCCCGCGAAGTCTTTGGCCAACTGTGGGAACAGGGCGGCTCGCCCGCCGAGATCGTCGCCGCACGCGGCCTCGGGCAAATCTCCGACAGCGGCGAACTCGACCAAGCAGTAGCCGAAGTGATCGCCGCGCACCCCGACGCCGTCGAAAAAATCAAAGGCGGCAACCACAACACCGTGCAATTTCTGATGGGTCAAGTAATGCGGGCGACGCGGGGGAAGGCCAATCCGCAACTCGTGCAAGAATTGCTGCGCAAGCAGTTGGGGATATAAGACCCGGCTATCAGGGGGCGGCGAAACGAGAAGAAGAGTGTATACGTGAATCTCGTGCGAAAACCTGTTGCCATCGTTGATCTTTTTTCTGGCCCTGGCGGTCTTAGTGAGGGCTTTTCTGCCTTCACTGATGATGCACAGCATCGCCCGTACTCGATCCGGGTTTCGATCGAAAAGGATCGATCAGCTCACGAAACTCTGCTTCTGAGGAACTTCCTGCACAAATTCAACTCCGGATTTCCAGCGCATGGTCCCCATACCGAGGGGAGTAGGAATATGAGTAACGGCTTTAGACCAGTCTTCACGACTACTCATCCGATCACCGGTGGGCTGACACACATCGAACGCGCTCGGGGATTCTTGGAAGCGGCTATGCTGTCGGAGCAGTGGGTGCGTGAGATGGGCCAGCGCGCCTTGCTTCTGGAAGCGCACCACACCACTCACATTGAGGGAACACGCCTCACACTGGACCAAGCCCGGCGGCTGCTAGAGGGAAACCCTGTACCAGATGCCGACCCGGAAGATGCAAAGGAGTTGCTCAACTATCGGAAAGCATTCGACTTCGTATCCGAATATATTTCGAGCGGCGGTCCTATCACGGAGGGGTTAATTCGAGAAATCCACAGATGTCTGGTCGAAGGTGTCCGCGGCGGTGCCGCAGGTCCCGGTGAGTATCGGAAGACCCAGAACTATGTGGTGAACTCCCTCACCGAAGAGATAATTTATAAGCCGCCGCCAGCTTACGATGTGCCGACCATGATGGCGGAATTAGTAGACTGGCTCCACCGGGAACAGGAGATCCATCCCGTGCTGGTGAGCGGAATTGCGCAGTTCCAACTCGTGCATATCCATCCGTTCTTGGACGGCAATGGTCGCACCTCCCGTCTGCTTTCCACCCTGTGCCTCTATCGAGCCGGATATGACTTCAAACGCCTGTTCACGATCAGCGAATACTATGACCGGAACCGGACCGCCTTCTACCAAGCGATTCAAAGTGTCCGCGAAAGCGGCATGGACCTGACCGCCTGGCTGGAGTACTTCGTAGAAGGATTGGCCACTCAGCTTGCCGAGGTCAGGAGACGCGGAGAACGTGCCATCCGACGGGATGTCCTCATCAAGGAGCGAGGGCTGTCCGATCGTCAGGCCAAGGCGCTTAGCCACATTGTCGAGCACGGCAGTTTAACCATTCAGGACTTTGAGAACCTTTGTCCCGACGTCAACCGCCGGTCACTACAGAGAGACATTCGAGCCATGATTGAACAAGGGATCATGAAAGAAAAAGCAACGAGTCCTACGGACCCCAATAAACGATACGTGTTCAATAATGAATAGCCTAGTTCGGAAGCTATGACAAGCTGTGACATGGAGCTATGACAAAATGAAACGCAACCGAGATCTGTCGTCGCCTGTGCCATGCCGAGGAGATCGACTGACCACAGGTTCCGATCTAGCCAAGATCACCAAAGGCGGCGAACGCCATAACTATCGAAGAGCGGTTCAATTGAAACGATTACCCTCCCAAGCTCCCAATTCCTCTTCTGGCAGCGGATCAAAGAAGCTCTCGTCGAGTTTTATCTGGCCCTTCATGGAGCCGAATTGCCGCTTGCCCTGCTTTCGGACACGCACCATCCGGGCCACCGGCGTACCGCTACGGGCGATGACGACTTCCTCCCCCGCCTCGACCTTTGCAAGCAAACGCGATAGGTTGGTCTTCGCTTCATGGACATTCACTTTTATCATCGCCAACTCCTTGAGAATAAAGTTAGCTAAGAATATAGTTTAGCAAGCCTTCAAAGCCTTGCTAACGGCGCACGTGCCCGCTTGGCAAACGCACGCCTCTCAACGCACCAACGCCAAGCGCCCCATCGCAACAAACGAATCCGCCACCAAGCGATAGAAGTAAATCCCCGAGGCCACCACGTGCCCATCTTGGTCGCGCCCATCCCAGACGAATCGATAGCGGCCAGCCACTAACGGCCCGTCCACAAGGTGGCGCACAGGCCGTCCTAACGCATCGTAGAGCACCAACGCGACCGACGCCGCCTGCGGCAGATCAAACGGCAGCGCGACCTCGGCGTTGAAGGGGTTGGGATAGGCCGGATGCAGTGCAAAGTCGGTCGGCAGAGCCACCGCCTTAGACACCCCTTCCTCCGTGAGAAACGGCACCCACGCCACCGCGCCTTCAATCTGCGCTGCAATGGTTGCGCTGTCGGCTGTGCTCCAGTAGTTGCCTTGAGCGTTCAATTCCTCGGCGCTCAAATTCTCAATGGCCGTGGTGTTGTTGGCAAAGGTGTTGCCGCTAATCGCCGTCGGCATCCGCGGCCCTTCCACCCGGATGGCCACAGTATTGTCTGCAAAGCGGTTGCCGACGATGTGCGGTGCAGAGTCCACGGATTGAATGGCCGGCGTCCCGCGCACAAACTCGCTGGTGCGAATCTCCAGCGACTCTACGCCGGTTAGCTCCAAACCCCGGCCCCCGACAAACGAGCCCATCTCAATCGCCCCTCTCGTCCCCTGCCCCAAGCGCAGACCCGCGGCAACATGCGCCCTGAACGTCGAGTTCCATATCTCCACCAGCGATCCGGAGATTTCGGCACCAGCGCGCAAGTTGCGCTCGACCAGCACCTGCGCAAGGACCAAGCGCGCCGCGCTCCTAGCGCGCAGACCATCGCCTTGGTTGGCGACGAGGCGGCTGTTGTGCAATTCCACCTCCCCCAGCCACTCTTCCAAATCCATGCCGTGCCCGGTATTTTGCTCAATCTGCGACTCCCACATCTCAATGCGCTGGCCGCGGCCGCCGATGGCCCGCACTCCAGTCCGCGGGTCGTCCGGGTCAAGGCGGCCATTGTCGATTACGGCGACGCGGATGGCCTCTAAGGATGCGTTATTGAGCAGGATCCCCTCTTGGCCATTGCCCTCAATGGTGACGTTCCGCAGCGCGAGTTGCCCGCTGCCAGCGAGAAGTATGGCTGGTCCGGAGATAGTGGTAAATTCGCTCCGATCTACCTGTACTTGGCCGTTGAGTGCTAGCCGCAGGCCGTTGCCTCCGCTTTCGCGCACCGCAGAGTCGGCGATGTGCAAGCTCGTCTCCGCGTCGATCTCGCCGATGAAGGCAAAAGCCGTGCGCGTTAGCTCGGCGTGCTGCACCTCGACTTGAGCTCCCGGCAGCACGCGAATGCCATACCACAAGCCGTCATTGTCCGGACCGGGCTCGGTAGTTAGCTCTGCCCGCTGTCCGGCCATCCCCTCAATCGTCAACGCGCCTTCCACGATCAACTCGGCGAAGTCCGGGGACACGCCGCGCCGGCTGAGATCAAAGCGGGGAAAAGACACGCTGCTCGGGCCGATGTGCAGTTCGGACCCGGCCGGCACCACCAAATCCGCGTACACGGCCTGCTCGTCCAGCCACTGCGTCCGCCCCGGAGGCAGGCGGAAGCCGACAATCCCGCGATGGGCGTGTTCAATGGCGATGGCCACTGGGTCAATTGCTTGGCCGTCGAGCAGGTAAATACCCGACCAATCCAAGGGGCCAGTGCGCGGCGCACCCGACGAGAAAGACACATCTTCCCCGATTTTGAGATCGCCATAGACGATCAACTCGCTGCGGTCTGGATCAAACCCCGTGCCCTGTGCATCGCCGCGGGCAAAGCGGATCTCCGCACCGGCGTCAATAGTCAGCGTTGCCCCCGGTGCCACGACCACGTCCCCGTCCAAATCCACCCGGCCCGTCCACGTCGCGTCGCCGACAATGTGGCCGGGGCGTTGCTGCCGCACCACATCGACGACCATCGCGGTACCTTGCGGGCGGATATTGTCTATAGCCACGCCCAACGGCAAGTTCCGCGCAAAGCCCGTGTGGCCGCTGAAGGCCGGATTCGTGTCCCAAGCGAAGCGGCGGAAGCGCACGCCGTCAAAAGGGTCGGTCGCGTCGCCTTTGTTGCCGTTGTGCATCGAGGAGTACGCCTCGTCCCGCGCCCAAAAGTCGAGATGATCCCGTCCTTCCACTACATCGGGGTCGCCGTTGGGCGCAAAAAGCCCATCGGCGCAGACCAAATCGACCTGTTTGTGGCGTTCCTCGTCGTTGTCCGCCTGCTCGTCTATGTGCCAGATGAGCAGGCCGTCTTGTGGGATATTGCGGTTGTAGTACGAGCCGTCGGCGCGCCGGTGCTCCAGCAGGAAGTACTCGTCTTGGGTTAGGGGAATTTTGTACGCCTTCCGGTCGCTGAAGATCTCCCCGATCTCTAGCCCTGAGACGCTCCCTGTCACTTCCACCACCTCGATCCAACCGAGGGTAGCTAGCGACCAAGCCGAAAAGGCGTTGGGGCCATCTTCTACGCCCCAACCAAGCGTCCCCCAACCCATGATCCCCCAATTGCCAATACCTGCGGAATCGTTCTCTGGGTCCAACTCGGCCACGGTCAACGCCGTCTGATCGAAGAGATCGGGCAACCCCAACACGTGCGCGAACTCGTGACACATCGTCGAAGCCGTGATGCTAAAGGTGTGGCCCCGCTGCGTGGTGCCGCCGAAACCTGTAAAGCGACTTCGCACCCGCACAAAGCCGCCATTGGCCGCTGAATCGCCGCTGATGTAATCGGCGTTTAATCCCAAGCTGGCGATGCCAGTGGCCGCGCCAACAAAAAAATCGCGGGGCGAGGTATGCAGGTTGATAAAGACGATATCGACGTACCCGTCGTCGTCGCCGGAGTTGGGCACCCCATCGGGGCCGTCGTTGTCAAAGAGACCGAAATCGACGTCTGCATCTGCCGCGGTGAGGACCTCCAAGTTGAAGCGCCCGAATTGGCCCAGGCTTCCTGGGATCTCAGCCAGATAGGTCTCGGCATTGTCGCGAGAGCGATAGCGCCGCGGCAACACTTGGCCATCGACGTGGAGCCGTCCGGCCGACATCTCGCGGTAGAAGTGAGCAAAACTACCGGGCAACTCGTCGTCGAAAAGGTCATTCGCCCACGAAGGGGCCGAATCGCCGGCACTCTCGTCCGCAAACTGCGCGAAGATAACCAACGCACTCAGGTGCTCCGGCGTCTGCACAACCTGCTGCGCCGACGACTCCAACGCCGCGCAGGCGAACTCGGCCGCTAGGGCTTGGTATGGGAAGACGAGAAGGAGGAAAAGGAACAACTTACACGCCATTCCTTTAGAGCGGCATACTTCAAAACTTATCGAGCGGCATCTGCCGACACTCGCGGATGAAGAGTTCGGCTTCGCGGCCATAGGTGAGGAAAGGGTCGTCGAGGCTGAGGAACTTATCGTCGCCCACGCAAATGGAGTCCCAATCAATTTGGTAGCGCGTCTTCTGATCGGTCAGCGCTCTCATCACGCGGGAGCGAGCGCAGGCGCGGGTATCGGCTGGGGGATGCGTGATGGCTTGGTTGATCTGCTCGTCGCTGACGACTCGCTTGACCATCCCGCGCTCGTACAAATCGAAATAGAGGCTCCGCGCCGCGTTGAGATTGTGGTATTCCAGATCCAAACTTTGGATCCAAGTATCCTGCCAGTCCAACCCCTCTTCCCGCATGAAGTACTCCAACAGCCACTTCTTAGCCACCCAATCGACGCGATCGACCAAGCACCCAGGATCGTGTTCTAAGGCGTCGATGACAAAGCGCCACTCGTCCAACACCCAGTCGCCCTCTTCGTCCCGACCGCGCAGATAGCGCTCGGCCAAATCGAGATACGCGCGCTGTATCTCCGTCGCCGTGGTGTAGCGGCCGTCCTCTAGCTGCACTTCCCAGCGATAGGTCATGTCGCGCGAAATGTCGCGGATGGCCTGCACGGGATCGAGGAGCTTGATATCGTCGCAGATCACGCGCTCTTGCTCTTCTAAAAGCTGCAACACCAAGGCCGTGGTCCCCACCTTCAGGGCCGTGGCGTACTCCATCATGTTCGAGTCGCCCACCAACAGGTGCAGGCGGCGGTACAATCCCCAGTCGGCCAGCGGCTCGTCGCGCGTGTTGATGATTGCGCGACTGAACTGGATCCACTGGTAGATCTCGGTGACGATGTGGTCGGCCCGCTGCGAGAGTTGGAATTCAACGCCTTCGTCCTCGGCACTGCCGTACTCGAAAATATCCGTGTGGCAACCGACTCGGCCGGCACCGGCGAATATCTGGCGGGTGACGAAAAAGGGCAGCATGGTCGGCAGCAGCACTTGCGAAAACGGCACTTCCCGCCGCACGAGGTAGTTCTCGTGGCAACCAAAAGTAGCCCCTGTGTAGTGGTCGATATTGTTCTTGAAAAAGGCCGCGCTATCGGCCAAGCCAAGCTGATCTAGCGCGCGCTGCACCAACCGCTCGCCAGCTCGGTCGGCAGCCACCAAATCAAAAAGCCCGGTGCACTCCGGAGTGGCGTACTCGACGTGGCCCATGTCGATGTACACTCGACCGCCGTTGAAGAGAAAGCCGCCATTGCCGGGCGGCTCGTCGCGGCCCCGATAGTGCATATCGACAATGCCCAAGTGCTCGCGGTAGAACACACAGTCTTTGGCCTTTATCGACACAAAATCGGGACTCAAAAAGGGATCCGAAGCCGGCGGTAGACAACCGTATTCGGTTTCCAGTCCGTAGATGCGACCTTCCATACTAAGCCTCGACGTAGGAAGCGAGTGGCTCGGCTAGTTGTTCCGCAGTGAGCAGGCGGAACTTCGACTTGGCGGCGCGGTCGCGGTCGAGCACCGCAGCCTCGACTGTCAGCCCTTGCAAACCGCCCTTTAGAAAATCGCGCACAGCCTCCGAGCTAGGCACCTCTCCAGCTCCATCGCGGGCGTCGAGGGTCAACCGGCCCAATCCCCACACCTCCAACGCCGCGCTCAAGGCTTGGTCGAGAGGAAGCTCTGGACTAGTCTCTTGCAATTGTGCTGTCATGGCCTGTGCGCTCTCTGTGTTGCCGCTGATGGCCGCCACCCCACCACTTTGGGCAAAAGACCCATCGGCGTCAATAGTAAAAAAGGCGTCGCCGCCGCCATCCGGGTCTAGCTCGGCCATCATCACGCGGGCGACAAAGGGCGAGCGAAACAGCTCGTCGAAGGCCGCCTTCATCAGCGGGCCGATGCCAAAGCTGACCAATCGCTGCAAGGTCACGTCGTTGGCTGATAGGTTGAACCCTTCGAGATGGGCGATATCGATGACGGCTTTGCGCAACTTCTCGATGTCAGCCGGGTGCCCCACGGCCGCAAAGGCGATCTCGTCGTACACCTCAAAGAGCTTGCGCGGGCCTGGAGTAGCCGTCAGCAGCAGTACCCCGTCGGCGTACGCCGTACCCACCACCGGACTGCCGCTCGCGAGTTGGTCTTCCACA
This sequence comes from Candidatus Latescibacterota bacterium, assembly GCA_965203175.1. Taxonomy (GTDB): domain Bacteria; phylum Latescibacterota; class UBA2968; order UBA8231; family UBA8231. The sequence continues at coordinate 5,300,816 of OZ241867.1, forward strand.
TACTCGCGGCGGTTGTTGATGGCCTCGACCCAGCGATAAGGTTCTTCTAACATGCGCCTCAAGCCCTTTGGTAGAGCGCAGCCAAATCCGCTTCGGGCACAGTGCTCAAACCCTCGGCCGTCACCTGCACGACCTGGGGAAAGATGTGCGCGGCCTCGCGGAAGCCGCCAGTAGCCGTGTCGTATTCAGCGGCTGTCTCTAGCATCTTGAGCAGCAGCTCGACCGCCTGCTCTCCGGCCATCTCCCGCAGCGGCTGCGGCCCCCAGCGATTTTGGTAGTACAGCGCGCCGCGCACAATGTGTGCACCCGAACCGGTGGCGCAGAAATCCACGCACTCGAACTCGGCCCCCAAGAGGTCGTAAAAGAAAATTTTACCCTCCGCAGCCTCGTGGTCAAAGGCCGCGAAGATCGGCACCACCGCGCCAATCCCCTGCATGGCCAGCGGCAAGTTCTGGCGCAACAGCCGCGACAAAGTCCGCACCTTGCCGTCCAAACTCAGCCCTTGTAGCTGGCTGCGGCGATAGTACTGCACCGACATTTCCAGCATCCGCGCAATGTCCCACGCCACCGCCGGCGAACCGGCAATGGCCATGACTGCTTCGTCGTCAATTATCAGCACTTTGTCGGCGCGGTCGTACACCACCGAGTTGCCCATGGTAGCGCGGCGGTCACCGGCCACCACCACCCCGTCGGCGCAACGCACCGCTACAATCGTGGTGCCCTCGACCGGCTGCAAGGACGCTTCCGCAGCAGCGACCGGGGCGGCGGGCAAAAGCCCCCGCTCCTTGAGCAAGTCGAGGAAGTCGCAGCTTTCCATCGGCCGCTACTGTCCCGTGCGCTGGCGGTAGCGACGGGCCTGATTCGGATCTACGCGGCGCATCCGCTTGAGGATATCGTCCGTGCTGGGGCGCTCGACTCGCGGTCGGCGCGGGCCGGTATCTGGCCCGTCGTCGTTGTCGTCGATCGGCTTGGTCGGCCGGGGCGCGCGCTCCCGGTAGGAAATAAAATCGCTCATGGTGCCACCTCCGGTTTCGGTTTTCTACCCAGTCTGGCGAGCAAATCCTCGACGCTCGCAGCCGCGTCTAAGGCTTCGTTATAATAAGCCGCTGTCTCCCGGCTGACACAAGCCTTGAGGTCGATGACCTCACAGCGGCCGTCGAGTTCCAGCTCAATGCTATCCCAATTGAGCGAGCGCACCGCCGTGGCAAACTTCTGCAACATCTTGCCGCGAAAATAGGCCCGCGTGTCCCCGGGCGGCTCGACCAACGCCCGACACACCGCCTCCTCGGAGACGACGCGCTCTACTTGACCGGCGGCTTCAAGCGTCGGGTATAGCCCCTCAGCCGGGTCGATGTTGTGGTATTCGAGGTCTTGGCTTTGCAGCCAAGCGCGGTCCTCAGGCCGTTCCCAATCGAGTCTCTCGGACTCGGCAAACGCATCCAAAAGCCACTTTTTAGTCACCCAATCGAGGCGTCCAATTAGCTCTTGCGGATCGCGCGCGAGGGAGTCCAACACGTCGCGCCAAGCCGCGAGAACCCAATCTGTCTCCTCGTCGCGGCCCTGAAAAGCTCGCGTCGCTGCCGCCATGATGGCCGTCTGGATTTCCAGCGCCGAACTCGACCCTCCCCCGGACAAGGGCACTGGCCACTCACGGGACTCGTCGCGGGAAATGGTCTTGAGCGCACCGATGGGATCGGCCAATGCAAACGAAGGCAACGCACCAGCCTCTAGCAGGTCGAGTACCAAGGAAGCCGTGCCAACCTTGAGCGCGGTGGTGTATTCGCACATGTTGGCGTCGCCGATGATCAGGTGCAGGCGGCGGTAGTGCGCTGGATCGGCGTGTGGCTCGTCGCGGGTGTTGACCAGCGGGCGGCGGTGCATGGTATCGACGCTGGCGATGACCTCGAAAAAGTCCGCGCGCTGGCTTAGTTGGTAGGTGGCGGGCCGCGCCCGGGCGTCTTGTTCGACGCCGACTTTGCCGGCCCCGGCAAAAATTTGGCGCGTCACCACAAAGGGCAGCAGCCCGTTGATCACTTGTTGGAAGGGAATGTCGCGGCTGAGCAGGAAGTTCTCGTGGCAGCCGTAGCTGTGCCCCTCGAAGTCGGTGTTGTTTTTGTACAAACGCACTACGCCCCGACCGCGGTCTTCGGTGCGCTGGCGCGCGCACTGGAAGAGAATCCGCTCTCCGGCGCGATCAACAGCTACCAAATCGCGGAGACTATAGCATTCTGGGGTGGAAAATTCCGGGTGGGTGTGGTCGTTGTACAGGCGGGCACCATTGTGGACGATCAGGTCGCTTTTCAAGTCCGCTAGCTGGATCGGGCGCTGGCGATCCTTCTGCAAGTGGACGGTCTCGTCCTTGTCGTTGAGGAGCTCGGTGACCTCAAAGCCGCGCATGTCGAGCCGCGGATTTTCGAGTGCGTAATTCCACAGAGCGACAAAATCTTGGCGCACATAGCAGCGGATCAATTCCATGGACTCTACCACCACGTCCATGGACTCATCCTCATCAACCTGGATGCCGTACTCGGTTTCTAGCCCGCAGAGCCGCTGCATGAGCTGGGTCAGATCACTTGGCCGATGCGCTTTTCCGGTGTCTTTTCCGGCTGAGGTCTAACGGGTATCACCCTCACCACGTTCTCCGGCTCGTAGTCGAGCAGCTTGAGCCAGTCCTCGACGCTGTCCGAAGGTGGGAACACCTCGTTTTCGCGGTATTCAGCCCGCGTCGCCTGCCGCAAGTCCTCGGCGCGGATCCCGCCTTCGGGGTCGCCCTCGGCAATGGCGCGCTTGATCGCCATCTCCTTGGCCCGCGATACGACCGAGGCGATGATGGCTCCGGAAATCAGGTCGCCGCGATAGAGTACTTCTTGGCGGCCGCTGCGCAGCGACACCTCCAAGAAGCGGGCCTCTTCGCCTTTGGAAAACAACTCGTCGAGGCCCTCCTGTATCAGGGCCTCGCGCGCAGCCGCTTCGCCGCCGTACTGCTCTACCTCGGCGCGATCAATCGGCAGTTCGGGCTTGAGGTAAATCCCCAAAATGTCACCAGCCGCTTCGTAGTTGGGGCGCGCGACCTTGATTTTGCGGTCGATGCGGCCGGGCCGGAGCACGGCTGGGTCAATCAGATCGTGGCGGTTGGAGGCCAAAATCAGCACCACGTCCTGCAGCGACTCAATGCCGTCCATCTCAGTGCAAAACATCGGCACGACCGTGTTGGAGATGTTGTGGCTGCGCATCGAGCGCCGAGTGCCCAAGATCGACTCGGCTTCGTCGATAAAGACAAAGGGCAAATAGCCCTCCTTGCGCTTTTGGCGCGCCTGGGCAAAGACCTCGCGCACCATGCGCTCGGTCTCGCCGAGCCACATGTTGAGGATTTCCGGCCCCTTGATGTGCATGAAGTACTCTTCCAACTCCAGGCCCTCGACCTCGCGCATGTGCTGCACCAAGTTGTACGCCGTGGCCTTGCCGATGAGAGTCTTGCCGCAGCCCGGGGGGCCGTAGAGCAGGAAGCCCTTGGGCGTCGAATACTCGAAGCGCTCGAAGAGCTGGGGGTGCAACGCAGGCAGTTCAATGGTGTCGCGGATGGCTTCGATCGCTTCGGCTTGGCCACCGATGCTCTCCCAAGGAGTTGGAGGAACGTCCTCGATGAAGTACTCCTTGCTCTCGGCGGATTGCAAAACTTCCAGCGCAACCTTGTAGGCCGGATCCATCCGCACCTCGTCGCCGATTTGCAAATCCACGTCGGCCAATTCCGCAGCGCGCTCGACGACCACCTCTTGGGTCCCGTGCGCTTGGGCAATCCGCAACCGCCCCTCTGGAAGCAGATCGCCGACCTTGGCCACCGGTCCAGAGGGGCTGTGCCCCAAATTGCCAACGACCGCATAGGCTTCGTTTACCAGCACCCGGCAGCCGACCTTGAGCTGGGACACATCGACGCGCGGGTCGATATTGGCATAGTACTCAGCACTGCCGACGAAGACCGTGGCAATCCCCTCGCTCGGCAGGCCGAGGAAAATCCCGACGCGATTGGCCGGTGCCGTCACCTTCTCTAGGGCGGCTTCCATCTCCACAAGAGCCCGACGCGCCTCCTGAAAGGAAATCTCCCGCTCCATGAGCTGGCGCCGAAGGCGGTACAGCAGAGGCCGAGCTGGGTCGCGGTCTGGGGCTAGCGCGAGCAACTGATCGACCAAGCGCAATGGCTCAGCAACCTGCTCCTCTGGCTCTTGGTCCTTGTCGTATTCGTGCGATTCCCTGCGGTTCATGGCATCCTCCCACTAGTAGATCACGTCGCCGAGACGCCTGTAGCGCACTCGACTGGGCAGGCGCCAGATAAAGCTGGCCACCACCGCGGGCAGCGAACTCAAGCCCCTGTAATAAGGTCCGCGGGTGTCGGGCTCCCACGACCAATAGATGTTCATGGCCTTGCCCTTGATCAACCGCTTGGGCACAGCGCGAAAGTAGCGGCTGTCCGAGCTGTTGTCGCGATTGTCACCCATCATAAAGAAATAGCCTTCGGGCACAATATACGGGCCAAAATTGTCGCGGGGATTGAGCTCCCTCGGATAGTATCTAGGGTCGGTGTACTTGGTCAGCGGCGGATCTTGCATTGGCTCGCCATCAACGTAGAGTACCTTGTTGATGATGTGGACGCGCTGCCCTCCGACGGCAACACAGCGCTTGATCAAGTCGCGCCCCTCGTCCTGCGGAGAGCGGAAAATCACGATGTCACCCGGCTGCGGTTCCTTGAGTGCAGGCAGACGGAAGAGGGAAATGCTCGTCAGAGGCACATCGACTGGAACGCCGTAGATAAACTTGTTGGCCAACAGATAATCACCCACCAAAAGCGTATCTTCCATCGAACTGGAAGGGATGTAAAAGGCCTGCACCACACCGGTGCGAATGACCAAAAACAAGCCTACGACGGTCAGTATAGAATACAGGTATTGGCCAAGTTCGGACTTTTGCTTGGCGTGCTTCATCCGCAGCATCTCCTTAGACCTGAGTATAACAAACTACCCCCATAGTCGCCATTTGCGCTACCCTTTAGGGACCTCTACCACCTGTCCGGTTTCCCAGCTTTCGATAAGCGCCTCAATTACTAACTGGACTCGCAAGGCGTCCGCTCCTCTCGCATCCACCTGCGCAGGCGGGACTTGGTTTAGCAAATCGTCGATCCAAGCGTTGATGCGCGCCGGGAAGGTATCCGCAAAGCCGCCCATGCCTCCGAGGTGATCGTAGCTTTCCACCTCGCGTGAAAAGCGCGGGTAAAATGTCAGCTTCTCACAGGCTTCATTGATGATAACCCGTCCCTCCGAGCCGACCAGTTCCAAGGTCTCCAAGCCGTAGCTTCCCCCGGCGTCGTACGACCCGGTCAAATGACCGATGACGCCATTCTCGTACAGCAGATTCGCCTGCACGTTGGACCAGATCTGTCGCCCTTTTCCCTTCTTAAAAAAGGCGTGTACCCGATCCACTCCTCCGGCGAAATAGCTCATCACGTCCAGCGAGTGCGGATGCAGGGCGCGGATGTGGAACCACGGACTCGATTCGTTGGGATTGTTGATCCACATCGTCATGTTGATTATCTGTAGTTCGCCGAGCCGCCCGTTGGTCAGCCACTCCTTGGCCTTGACGGCCGCGGGCGTGAAGCGATGATTCAGGTTGATCCCATAGGGCAACTGCTTTTCTTCGGCCAAAGCCACCATTTCCCGCGCCTTGGGAATTTCATTGGAAATCGGCTTCTCGCCTAGCACCGGAATGCCGGCCCGCAAAAGCGCCATCGTCGGCTCGTAGTGATCGCCCCCGTTCTCCACCCCGGCCGTGGTCACCGAGCAGGCGTCGAGCCGCTGGCCGCTGGCGATCATCTCCTCGACCGAGTAAAAGGCCTGCGCCTCATAGGACTCGGCCGCTTTGTCCGCTTGCTCTTTAACCATGTCGCACACGGCGACGACCTTTGCGTTCTCGTTTGCCGTGTAGCAGCGGGCGTGATTGTTGCCAATTCCACCCATGCCGACAATCCCGATGTGAAGCATCGCAAACTCCTTTTTAATTGCGAGGTCTTAATTCCTAATTGACCTCGGCAGCTCCACTCCCAACTCAGCCGCCAAGGCTCCTATCTCATCCCAAGCTTTCTCATCCACGTGTAGCCCATCGCGCCGCCGCGCCTGCAACCGCTGGTGCGCCCGCTCTCCGGGCAGCAACACCTCGGCCACCCCAGGAGCCGGCGGACACGACTTGACCCATTCGATAAATCCCGCAACCTCGGCGTAAAACTCGTCCAACGGCAGGAAGGCCGCGACATTGAGCACGGCGATGAACAGTGCGTTGCCCGTGCGCTCGGGTGCCTCTTGCGTCATCCCGGCCCCAGAAAGCGACCCAGCCAAAATATCGACTAGCACGGAAAGCCCGTAGCCCTTGTGCCCGCTCTGCGGAAAACCAAGCGGCAAGATAGCACCAGCGGGCGGGCCATAGTACGCGTCCACTTTCGTCGTTGGACGGCCCTCTGCATCGATCAGCATCCCCGGCGGCGCATCCTCGCCCCTGTTGCGCAAAAGCCGCATATCCCCGCCGGAAATCATGCTCGTCGTCATGTCTAGGATCACGGGCCAATCGCCGCCGGTGGGAATGCCGCAGCAGATTGGATTCGTCGGCAAGCGACGGCTGCGGCCGCCAAAGGGAGCCACCGCACTGTCGCCGCCGTGGCCATTGGTTGCGATGAGGGCAATGCAGTTGGCGCGAGTAGCTATCTCGGCGAAACGCCCCAGCCGCGCCACGTGGTTGCAGTCGCGCACCCCGACGACCGCCACTGCCCCGTCGCCGAGCTTGTCCAGTGTCCAGCGCACAGCCTCGGTTGCCGTCACCGGCCCGTAGTTCCACTGGCCGCTCAACCGCCCCCCACACTCGCTTTCGTCCAAGACTACCAACGCAGCCCCAGGCTCGACTTGGCCGTCGCGCACCATGTTCACGTATTGGGGCAGCCGCAACACGCTGTGGGTATCGTGCCCCATCAGCCCAGCTTCAACCAGGTGCTCAGCCACCAACGCCGCATCGTCCGGGGGAACGCCGACCTGCCGCAAGCAAGTCTGCGCCAGCCCATCGAGGTCTTCGGCCAGCAAGGTCGGCACTAGGGCCGCTCCTCGTCCCGAGTGTCCGCTACGACTAAAAGAGCGTTGACCACCGGCCGCTCGCCCGTGGGATCGGAGGGCCTGTTGATCACCTGTTCGCCTACGACCATCGTCGTCGAGCCACCACCATCGAGGTTTAACCCCTGATAGGCATTGGCCTTGGCGCGAGAAAATTCAGCCAAGCGCGTGCACATAAATTCGGCCAACTCCTGCAAGCTCATGCCAACGCTGTACCCTGGTTGCCGCCCATCGACCACAATCATAAAAAGCACCTGCTCGTCTTGGGAATATCCAATGGCCGTGCGTGGGTGTCGCTTGTCGGCAAAGCTACGGCTGAGCCGCTCCTCTTCTACTTCAATGGATACTGCGCCATCGCGCAGGATGCGCGGCCCCCCACTGATGGCCTCCATCAACTTGGCACGGGCTGGCAACAGTCGGCAATACAGTTGCACTGTGTCGCCCAAGGCAATCTGCTCTGTCGCCTCGTATTCGGCGTCGGCGGCCAACAGCCATTGGTCGCGCTGGAGGGAGAGCGGCCAAGCCTCCCGCCGGACTTGTTGAACCCAGACGGAGATCGTGTCGTTGGCGATGGAGGTATTGCCCACCCCTTGCAACAGGAAGCCCGTGGCCGCTTGCAGCGAATCTCCCTGCACATGCGCGCGCTCGTTGAACACGGACAACTCCCCGAGCGCTGGCTCGCGATTAAAGCCCGCGACGTGTAGCTGCTCGCCTTCGGCCGTCAACAGACCCAATTCCATCTTGTACACTGCGATCAAGGGCTGGCCCGCCTCGGTAATGGCAAAAGCCGAGCGCCGCTGTGGGATGCGGATGAGATTGCCGGACTCGATATATAACCCGGCTGGCTGGTTAGACTCGCCGGGAAATAAAAAGTCCCCGTTTATGGCCGCTAAAGCACCAGCGGCCAAGCTACTGGTCTTTTGCGCCTCTTCCTGCTTGGCCATGCGCACGCGGATGCCCGCCGCCCAAGAGCGCGGCAGATCCACTTCCACCATGTGTATCCGCCACGGACCTTCGGGCAAGTGGATCTCGCGGTACACCACCCCGGGTGCTAGCTCCTCGGTGTCTTCCCGAGCGCAGCTCCAACTCAAACACCACGCGAGAATCGCGAGGACGAGGCGTAGGGATGCCTTATGCGGTATAGCCAAAAGAAGTGTACCTCAGCGGCAAGGGGACGAAAGATGCATTATAGCACCCCTCGGTTGAAATCGTCCAAAAGTAGCCCTGCACTGCGACCGTGTCAATTTTTTCTAACGACTGGCCCGGCCGCAGACCAAGCCCTTTATTTTAAAAAAAGCGAAAGGACTCCGATGAAAGCCATACTCGTAGGGTTGGGCGGCAGGGGCCGCTATTGGCTCGACCAATGCCGGAAGCAGCAGAACGTCGATGTAGTCGCCTGCGTCGAGCCGAGCGCGCAAAACCGCGAGCGCGCGGTCGCCCAATGCGCACTCGCCGAGCGTTCCATCTACCGAGATCTCGGCGAAGCCTGCGCAGCCGTGCAAGCCGACTTCGTCCTCGACGTGACGCCGCCAGCCATCCACGAAGAAATCGCCATGCAGACTTTTGCCGCGGGCCTACACCTGCTCGGAGAAAAACCCCTCAGCGACCAGTACGAGGCCGCCCGGCGCGTAGTGGAGGCCGGCACCCAAGCCGACGTCGCGCACATGATCACCCAGAACTACCGGTTCAACGGCCTGCCGCGCACGACTCGCCGCCTACTCACCGAGGATCTCATCGGCCCGGTCGGCCAGCTCGATGTCTCGCTTTACGTCAATTGGGCCGACTCGCCCGGCTCGCACTACGTCACCGAGCCGTACATGTTCCTCACCGACATGGGTATTCACCACTTCGACATGATGCGCTACACGCTCGGCCAAGACCCCGTGAGCGCTCACGCCCTTACTTGGAACCTCCCCTGGGGCTGGCACCAAGGCGACGCCGCTCAGATGATCCTCTTCCGCTTTGCCAACGGCACAGTCGCCACCCACCGCGGCATCGGCTGCACGGTCGGGCACGTGCCAGCCGGACACAATGGCGAGTGGCGCTACGAGGGGCCGCGCGGTACCCTGACGTGGGAGGGCTTCGACCTGTACCACACTCACTCACACCGCGCCGATCCCAAAATTCGCCAGCAAATCCCCCTCGACGACGATGGCGACCAAGACCAAAATCCCGTGCTGCGGGAATTCGTCGCCGCCATCGAAGAGGGCCGCACGCCCGAGTGCAATGCGGCCGACAACCTCAAGTCCATGGCCATGGTTTTTGCCGCAGTCAGAAGCGCGATGGAAGGCCGCGAAGTATCCATCGACGAGTTATAGACTGACTCTTTCTCTATTGCCACATCTTGCGACTAACCCCTCTTTAATAGACTTATGACCCTGCATCTTTTTGATACCTATGCCCGCCAAGAGCGCCCCTTCACACCGCTCGCGCCTCCTCAAGTCCGCCTGTATGCCTGCGGCCCGACCGTGTACAACTACCAGCACATCGGCAACCTGCGCACCTATATCTTCGAAGACATCCTGCGGCGAGCCCTCGAATACAGCGGCTATGAGGTCCACCACGTCGTCAACATCACCGACGTGGGGCACCTAACCTCCGACGCGGACACCGGCGAGGACAAGATGGAAGCCGGCTCGCGGCGCACCGGCCTGACAGCTTGGGAAATCGCCGAGCGCTACACCGCGGATTTCCAAGAGAAGCTCGAATGGCTCAACGTGCTCGCGCCTCACGTCTGGTGCCGGGCCACCGACCACATTCGCGAGCAGATCGCGGCCATCGCCGCCATTGAGGAAAAAGGCTACGCGTACCGCACGGACGACGGCCTGTACTTCGACACTTCGCGCCTGAGCGACTACGGCCACCTCGCCCGCCTCGACATCGAGGGCCTGCAAGGCGGTCAGCGCGTCGATCTTGGGCAGAAGCGCCGCGTCACGGACTTCGCGCTGTGGAAGTTCAGCCCAGAAAAGACGCAGCGACAGATGGAATGGGACAGCCCGTGGGGGCGCGGCTTTCCCGGCTGGCACATCGAATGCACGGCCATGGCGGCCAAGTACTTGGGGCCGTACTTTGACATCCACTGCGGCGGCGAGGATCACATTCCAGTCCACCACACCAACGAGATCGCCCAATCCCAAGCCTGCTACGACACGCGGCTGGCCGAATTTTGGCTCCACGGCGCGTTTTTGCAACTCGACGGGGAGAAGATGTCCAAGTCAAGCGGCGATTTCCTGCGCCTCGAATCCCTCGTCGAAGAAGGGTACGACCCCCTCGCCTATCGCTTTTTCTGCCTCGGGGCGCGCTACCGGGCCAAGCTCTCCTTTAGCTGGGAGAGCCTCGCCGGCGCGGCCACGGCCCTCGACCGGCTGCGCGCCGCCGCCCACGCCTGGGGTGCGCCGTCTGAACCCGAAGACCGCTACGTGGCCGCGTTCAAAGAGCGCGTCGAGGACGACCTCAACATGCCGCGCGTCCTCGCCCTGTGCTGGGAACTCGTAGCCGATGATCTTTCCGACGCCGTCAAGAAGGCCACGCTCCTGCACTTCGATCAGGTCATGGGCTTGGGACTAGCCACGTGGACGCCGCAAGAGGAGGCCATACCCAACTCGATTCACGCGCTCGCCGCTCAGCGCCAACAGGCCCGTGACACCAAGGACTGGTCCACGGCCGACGCCCTGCGCGACGAAATCGCCGCAGCCGGCTACGAAATCGAAGACACCCCCCAAGGCCCCAACATCCGCCCGCGCAAAACCTAACCGAACGGACGCCCATGTCCCGCATCCTCGTCGCCGAGTGCAAGCAAGAAATCTCCTCCTTCAACCCGGTCATCGGCACGTACGACAATTTCTCCGTCCGCCGCGGTCCTGAGTTGCTCACCTATCACCAAGGCCGCGAGACCGAGTTGTGCGGTGCCTTGCAGGTCTTCGCCGACAGCCACGTTGACGTCATCCCCACGTACGGGGCCGTTGCCCCCTCGGCCGGGCCTTTAGACCAACAGGACTTCGAGCGCCTTGCCGCCGATCTGCTCGACGCGGTCACGCCGCACCTAGCCGAAGCCGACGGCATGTACTTCTGCCTGCACGGGGCCATGGGTTGCACTGAAGAGTTGGACCCGGAGGGCTACTTGCTACAAGAGATTCACCGCAGCGCTGGCCCCGACTTCCCCATCGTGATCTCGCAAGACCTCCACGGCATCCTCACCCACCGCATGTTGGAACACTCGAACGGCCTCGCCATTTATCACACCTACCCGCACGTCGATTTGGCCGACACCGGCCGCCGCGCCGCGTACTTGCTCCTCCAAGTCCTCGCCGGCGCGCAGCCCGTAGTGGCCCGCGTGCGAGTGCCCGCGCTCGTGCGCGGCAACGAACTCATCACCGCCTCCGGCGTGTACGGAGAGAGCATCCGCTACTGCCAAGCCCTAGAGGAGCAGCCCGACATTCTCGCCGCTGGCATGATGATCGGCAACCCGTTCACCGATGTGCCCGAGCTGTGCTCCCAAGCCATCGTCGTGGCCGATGCCGACCCCGACCTCGCCCGCGGCGAGGCCCTGCACCTCGCCGCTGACTTCTGGGAACGACGAGCACTCATGCAGCCCGACCTCGTATCCGTCGAAGACGCCGTCGCCCAAGCCGCCCAATACAGCGGTCCAGTGCTCTTCACCGACGCGGCCGATGCGCCCTCCTCGGGTGCAACCGGCGACAGCAACGTGCTGCTCCAAGCTCTGCACGCCAACGGCTACTCCGGTCAAGTGCTCGCGCCGCTAGTGGATGCACCCGCCGTGTACATGGCCCACGACGCCGGGCTCGGCGCGCGCATCCACGTGGTTTTGGGCGGCTCGCTCGACTCGCGCTTTGCCCCGCTCGACCTAGAAGTCGAAGTCACCCAACTCGGCGACGGCGAATATCTCTGCGAATCTTGGAACACGCCCCAGCACGCCGGGCCTACAGCCGTGCTGGAAAGCGACAGCCTCACCATCGTCTGCGTCAGCCGCTCGGTACCCTTTATCGATCGCTCAGTCTTTATCGCCCACGACATCAATCCCAAGGACTACGACCTCATCGTCATCAAGTCGCCACACTGCCAGTGGCACTTTTTCGACGAATGGGCCGAGATAAACTTCAACACCGATGCCCCCGGCTCGACCAGCGCGAATTTGCCCACCCTCGGGCACAGCATCTGCCAGCGGCCCATGTACCCCCTCGAACTCGATGCCCCTTTTACCCCGGTCGCCGAAATGTTCGGCACAGGAGCCTAGCTTTATGCCTGCCATCAAACAATCCGTCTGCTTCAATCCCTTCGCCGGCAGCGGCCTCAGCCCGCAGGAACTCGTCGCGGCCGCCGCCCGCATCGGCTACCAATCCGTAGAAATGGCGGCCCAAGAACACTGGCCGCTCATCCAAGACCACGGCCTTGCCATTGCCATCGTCTCCGGCCACGCTTCCCTGCCCGACGGCCTCAACAAGCCCGAAAACCACGACCGCATCGAAGACGAACTCCTCGCCAACATTGACCTCGCCGTTGAATGCGGCATTCCCTCGCTGATTTGCTTTTCCGGCAACTGCGAGGGCCGCTCCTCAGAAGAGGGCCTCGCCAACTGCGTCGCCGGTCTGCGTCGCGTCACCGGTGCCGCCGAGGAAAAAGGCATTACCCTCTGCATGGAATTGCTCAACTCGCGCGTCAACCACCCCGACTATCAGTGCGACCGCACTGCCTGGGGCGTGGCCCTGTGCCGGGCCGTCGACTCGCCCCGGTTCAAGCTGCTCTACGACATCTACCACATGCAGATCATGGAAGGTGATCTCATCCGCAACATCACCGACCACATCGACTGCATCGGCCACTTCCACACCGCCGGCAATCCTGGACGCCAAGACCTCGACGACCAGCAGGAGATTTACTACCCGCCGATCATGCAGGCCATCGCCGCGACCTCCTACGATGCCTACGTCGGCCACGAGTACCGGCCCAAGGGCGATCCCGTTGATTCGCTCGAACACGCCTTCTCCGTCTGCGATGCCTGAGATAACAGTCGCGCCCACCGGCGGCGCGCTCGGTGCTGAGATCAAAGGCGGCGACCTGTCCGCACCGCTGGCACCCGCCCAAGTCGCGCAGGTGCGCCAAGCACTACTCGACCACGGCGTGGTCTTCTTTCGCCAGCAGCAACTCAGCGATGAGGACCAGGTGCGCTTCACCGCGTACTTTGGCAAACCCGTGCCGCACGTGCGCAAGCAGCGCCCACGGCGGGTCAAGGAGATTTTCCTCATCTCCAATGTCAAGGAAAACGGCGAGCCAATCGGCGAACTAGGCGATGAACTGATCCCCTTCCACTCGGATCTTTCCTACCTCCAGCGTCCTGGTACCCTGTCAGTACTCTACGCAGTGGAGATTCCTTCGCAGGGTGGCCAGACCCAGTGGTGCAATTGCACGGCCGCCTACGAAGCGCTCGACGACGCTTGGAAAATCCGCCTCAAGGGAGTGCGCGCCGTGCATCGCCACTACGTCGAAGCGCAAAACCCTCCCGAGCACATCGCCCACCCCATCGTCCGCACCCATCCCGAAACGGGGTGTCGCTCGCTCTACGTAGGGCCGCACCTGACCAAATACGTCGTCGGCCTCAACCGCCAAGACAGCGACGCCCTGCTCGGCGAACTGTACGCCCATCTCGAACAGCCGCGCTTTGTCTGGACCCATGAATGGCAAGTCGGCGATCTCGTCCTCTTCGACAACCGCCCGACCATGCACCGCCGCCTCGCCTTCCCCCCAGACCAGCGCCGCCTGATGAAACGCACTCAAGTTTTCAACGACGAAATACCTGTGGAGTGAACACTCTAATTGTATTCGATTAGAGTGTTGTTTTATCCCCATTGCAACATTGCCAGAATCGTAAAGAAACCAGCACTATCGGCTTGTCCAATGATGCCATATGGCCTATCTTATATGGCAATATTGCCTTAATTCCTTCACGGGAAGGAGGACGATCTCCTACCATGCCTTCGTCGTCTAAGAAAAAAAATAAACCCATAGGCACCTATGTTTGGGCCTCCGAAGGCGCGAAGCCCTTGGCTACTTCGACCATCAGCGCGGATGCTCCCAACGGCCCTTCTTATGGGGCCTCTGCGGGTCTGTCGTTCAAAGATACCGGAACCCTGATCCGCCAGCTCAAGCGCGGGCTGCCGATGACCGCTTTTGACGACCTTCAAGGTGCCATGGCCGTACCAGCCAAGACCTTGGCCAGCGCGGCTAATATCGCGGTTCGGACACTCAATCGCCGCCGCAAAGAAGGCCGCCTCCAAACCGATGAATCCGAGCGTTTATTCCGCATTGCCGCACTGTACGACCGGGCGATTGAAGTCTTGGGCGACCAAGAGCGGGCGAGAGCGTGGTTCAAAGAGCCTGTGAAGGCCCTCGGCATGAAGACGCCATTGCAATACGCCGACACTGAGCCAGGTGCCCGCGAGGTCGAAAACCTCCTTGGTCGCCTTGAGTACGGTGTATTTTCGTGATCATCCGGGCTTGGCGCATCGTCCAGATGCGCTTTGCGGGTCGGGCTTTTGAAGGAGAAGGAGCGCGTCTTTTTGGGGGACGCTGGAATCTCCGGGGCACCCCCATCATCTATACGGCGGAATCGCTGTCGTTGGCCATGCTTGAAATCCTCGTCAACCTCGACTCCGCCGCAACCCTCGACCGGTATCTGAGTATTCCAGTCGAATTTGACGACAGCCTGTGCAAGGTCCTGGCATTGGACGCCTTGCCCGATAATTGGGCGTCCGATCCGGTGCCGCCAAACGTCCAAGAGATGGGGTCTAGGTGGGCCGCCGCTCGTGAATCCGCAGTGCTCGTCGTTCCCAGTGCCGTCGTTCCGCAGGAACACAATTTCCTCTTAAATCCACAGCATCCCGACTTCGCGCAAATACGCATCGGTCGCTCTACCACATTCGACTTCGACCCGAGGCTAATTAGGGGACTTTAAGGTCAATGCGGTTTAGTTTGCGAATTTCAAACGGAGACAATACCATAATCCCTCGGCAGATCGTCTGTCGAGGACTGTTCCCTGCTTCAGTTTTCTCTTGCGATCTTAAATAAAAACCATGTTCAAAGCACTCATCTTACATGAGCACTCTGCTCTCATCGAAGAACTCGACGAAAGCCGCCTGCCCGCTGGCGACGTAGAAATCGCCGTCGCGTATTCCTCGCTCAACTACAAAGACGGGATGATCCTCAACGGCTTGGGCGGCTTGGTCAAAACCTATCCCCACGTCCCCGGCCTTGACCTTGCCGGCACCGTCGTCCACAGCCAGAGCGACCAGTTCCAACCCGGCGATCAAGTTATATGCACTGGCTGGCGCGTCGGCGAAATCCACTGGGGCGGATACGCGCAAAAGGCGCGGCTCAAGGCCGACTGGCTCGTGCCCCTACCCGCCGGCCTCACGCTGCGCTCCGCCATGGGCTTGGGTGCTGCGGGCCTGACTGCGGCCATTTCCTTAGAAGCCCTCGAAGCCCACGGCCTCACACCCGACAAAGGCGAAGTCCTCGTCACTGGCGCGGCCGGCGGCGTCGGTTCCCTCTCCGTTTTACTATTCGCCGCGCTCGGCTACCAAGTCGCCGCCTCTACCGGCCGCCCCGAACTCGAACCCTATCTAAAAGACCTCGGTGCCCAGACCATCATCCCACGCCAAGATTTAGCCGAGCCATCCAACAAACCCTTGGAAAGTGCGCGCTGGGCCGCCTGCATCGACTCGGTCGGCGGCACCACCTTGGCCCGCGTCTTAGCCCAGATGAACTACGGGGGTTCCATCGCCGCGGTGGGCTTAGCCGGCGGTGCCCAATTCACAACCACCGTCATCCCCTTCTTGCTGCGCAGCGTCAACATCCTCGGCATTGACTCCGTGTTCTACCCAGCCGAGCGCCGCGCTGCCGCTTGGTCGCGCCTAGCCACTGAACTGCCCTTGGAAAAACTAGATCTCATCTGCACTGAGATCGGTTTAGCCGACGTCCCCCGCCTCGGCAAGGACATTTTAGCGGGCAAAGTCCAAGGCCGCGTCATCGTCAATCCCAACCAGTAAGGAAAAACACACTATGCGCCGCCTAACGCTTCTACTCCTCAGCCTCGCCGCCACCCTAGCTGGAGCCGATTCCAACATGCCCGGTACTGACCGCATCACCTACTTCGGCTACGAAGACTGCATCCTCCTCGAAAACGCCCACACCCGCGTCGTCCTCACCTCATCGGCCGGCCGCGTTCTCGAATACTCGCGCAAAGGCCCCAACGCCATCTACCTCGACCCCGCGCAAGAAGGAGCGACCTTTGAGGACGGCGATCCTCGCTTCGGCCCTACCGGTGGTCGCCTCGACATCGGCCCAGAAATGATCATCCCCGCTCATCCAGACCTCTGGCTCGGGCAGTGGGAAAGCCAAATCACCGGCCCGCACTCGGCGCGCCTGACCAGCAAAGAGGACGAGCCCACCGGCGTCCAGCTCATCCGCGACTTCCAACTCGCCGAGGACTCCACCCACTTAAGCGTCACCCAGACCATCAAAAACGTCTCCGACAGCGCAAAACACTGGGGCCACTGGAGCCGCACCTTCGGCACGGGCGGCGGCATCGTAATCATTCCCCTGACGCCGAGCCGCTTCCCGGATTCCTATGTCATGTACGGCCCCGGCCCGGTCATCAACTATCGCCCCGAAGACCCCAACATCCGCATCCGCGACAACTTCCTCGAAGTCCTCTCCACGCCGCTCAGAGCCAAGCTCGGCATGGACTCGCAAGCCGGATGGTTCGCCTATCTCGACCGCAACGACCTGCTGTGGGTCAAGCGCTATCCAGTGTACCCCGACCGGCCCTACGGCGAATTGGCTGGGCTGACTATCTCGATATGGTATTACGAGGATCTGATGTGCGAGTTGGAGCCTATTGGCCCGCGCGAGGATATACCGCCCGGCGGCGAGGCGTCCTTCACCGAGGACTGGTGGCTCCTGCCCTATACTTACCCCCAAGACGGCAGCGACCTCGACCTCGAAGCCATCAGCGCACTGGTGGAGCGAGAGGCGCGGTGAGTGTAAAACTTAAGCCGCCAGAATCTTCTCGTACACCGCCATCCGCTCGCCTTCGCGCTCTGCTGGATCGGCTAGCTTGAGCCAGACCGCCTGATCCTTCTTGCCCGCGGCGACATTCTGTACGGCCCCCGCTTCCTCGGGCTTGAGTCCGCTCCAAATCACCTCGCCGTCCTGTAAAAAGACGTACTTGTCGGCGTGGGCGTCCAAAATTCGCTCTTGGTTGTCGCGATAAAAAAGCGCCTGCTCGCTGGCCGTCTGCCGCAGCCGCGCGATCTGCTCTGGAGGATCGGCTTCCGCCGAGTCAAATTCAGCTACCGGCGGCGTCAAACCCTCCATGGCGAAGTCGATTTCGTCCAAGTCCACCGTCCCAAAGCCGTGCTCGGCGGCCACTGCCACCGGGCTACGATCGCGGCGGAAGGGCGGCGTCGGCCAATCGAGCCGGGGGTCAGTGCCCATTAAGTGCGAGCCACAGGCGTCAGTGGCAATGATGTGGTCACCGGCGACCAAGCAGTCGGCGATCCGTCCCTCGCCGCCCCACTCCATGCGCGCCTGACCAGTCAGCCCGTCGATAATGTTGAGGCTGGGCTGGGCAATCAGCCCGAGGTCGGGCAGGACATACGAGAGGCGGATGACGTGGTGAAAGTACGTGCGCAAGCGGCCGTGCGGCGGGATCGGCGGCAAGCCAAAGAGGTTTTTCAGGCACAGAGTAATGCCCATAAAACCGTGGTTTTTCATCTTGGCCAGGGAGACAAAGGCATCGGCCTCGCCCAAGGCCGCGGAAAGCTGGTACTCGGAAAACATGATCCCGCCGCCGGGCACTTTGTAGCGCTCAAAGGGCGGGTCGCCAGCCTCGACGTATTCGACGCCGAATTCCTCCAAGATCGGCCTAGCGTTGAAATCGTCTCCCGGACGCTCACCCGGCGGCGCGGCACTGGTGTCGAGCGCGAAAATCTCCGCGTCGCTGCGCTCCCGCAACAGCCGCAGCACCGCCCGCATCACGTCGTCATCTACCAATTCCTGCCGCCGCCCGCCGATCCGGCGGATACTATTGGTGCGCATCTGCATGTTAATCTTGATGCCGATCCGCCGCGCCTTTTCGATCTTGGCCCACGACCGGCTCAACGGTGCGGTGATTTCCACCAGCCGGTCGTAGATCTCATCCAGCGACGCTTGGTGGCTACAGTGGGTCGCGCGGACAGTGTAATCTTTCTGATTGCTCATAGCTCCTCCCGATTGTGAATGGACTTGGACAAATTGCACATCACGCCGTCAGTTGACAAGAATTAGCGGCGCTCATTATGTACCTAAGACGTTTAACCTACACTCCCGCTCTACCAAGGACTAGCCGTGCCCAACCTCCGCCTGCAACTTCCCTACGCCCTTCTCGGCCTCCTCCTCGCCGCTTCCAGCGCCTACTCAGCCGACTGGCCCTCCTGGCGCGGCCCCACGCAAAACGGCGTCTCCGAGGAGACCGGCCTCGTCGCATCCTGGTCGCCCATCTGGCACGCCGAATTTACTGGCCGCTCGACTCCCATCGTTCTCAATGGCCGAGTCTTTGTCATCGGCCGTCGCGGTGAAGGCATCGAACACGAGGGCGTTGTCGCCGCCTTTGACGCCCAAGACGGCACCCTGATCTGGGAACACGCCTACAACATCTTCCACACCACCATCCCCTTCAACCGCGTCGGCTGGGCCAGCCTCGCTGGCGACCCAGAGACCGGCTACATCTATGCCCATACCGTCAGTGGACTATTCCTCTGCTTCGACCGCGACGGCAAGGTCGTCTGGTCCCGCTCGCTGACCGAGGAATTCGGGCGCATCTCCGGCTACGGCGGCCGCGTCCACACGCCCGTCGTCGATGAAGACCTCGTCATCATCAGCTATCTCAGCTCCAATTGGGGCAGCCACACGCCGGGCCGCCACCGCTACTTCGCCTTTGACAAGCGCAGCGGCGAACTCCTCTGGATTGCCACCCCCGGAGGCCGGCCACTCGACACCACGTACTCCGTGCCTGTCGTCGCCACCATCAACGGCGTCCGCCTGCTCATCGGCGGCAATGCCGACGGCTCCATCTATGCCATGAAAATTCGCACCGGCGAGAGCGTATGGGGCTTCAAGCTCAGTCGGCGCGGCATCAACTCTTCGGTCGTCGTCGCTGGCGACAAAGTGTACGCAGCCCACGGCGAGGAAAACCTCGACAACACCGCCCTCGGCCGCGTCGTCTGCATCGACGCCACCGGCCAAGGCGACGTTACAAACACGCACGAGGTCTGGCGCTACGACAGCGTGTTCGCCGGCTACACCAGCCCGGTCTTCTACAACGGCCGCTTGTACATCACCGACAACTCGGCCAACATTCACGCGCTCGACGCCGAGACGGGCCAAGTCCACTGGATTCACAACATCGGCACCGTCGGCAAGGGATCGCCCGTGCTGGCCGATGGCCGGCTCTACGCGCCCGAGGTCAACGGCCGCTTTGTCATCGTCGCCCCCGGCCCCGACGCCGCCGAGACGCTCGACCTCGCCGAGATTGCAATGCCCGACGGACGCCCAGCCGAACTATTCGGCTCGCCAGCCGTAGCATACGGTCGCATCTACCTTTCCACCGAAGCAGGCGTTTACTGCCTCGGCGACCCAGCGGCGCAGTTCAAGGTCGCCACGACCGCAGCTAACTATCCACGCGAGCAAGCTGCCCCAGACGCAACACCGGCGCACCTGCAAATCATCCCCGCCGAAGTAGTAGCCCAGCCCGGAGCCAGCGTATCGTTCCGCTCCCGAGCCTTCGACGCACACGGTCGCCTAATCGGCCCGATCGATGCCGAATGGTCGCTCTCCGGTCCAGTCGGCCAACTCGACGGCAATACGCTTGTCCTCGCGGACGCACCCAGCGGCGGCAAAATCGTCGCCAACGCTGGCGAATTGACCGCCGAGGCGCGCATCGCCGTGTTACCCCCGCCGACCTACAGCGAAGACTTCGAGGGTTTCGCCACCGACGCCTCACCAGCTTGGATCGGTACAGGCACCAAATTCAAGGTGCGCGAAATGGAAGGCAACAAGGTACTCGTCAAGCCGCCCGCCGCTCGTGGCCTGCACCGCGCCAACACCTACATCGGCGCGCCCGACATGACCGGCTACACCATCCAAGCCGACCTGTTCGGCACCAAAAAGCGCCGCGCCGTCCCCGACATGGGCCTGATCGCAAATCGCTACACCCTCGACCTGATGGGCTACCATCAACAGTTGCAGATCCGCACTTGGGCCGCCGAACTGCGGATGGCCAAAACCGTGCCCTTCGCCTGGGAAACCGGCGTCTGGTACACCATGAAGATGCAGGTGGAAATCGAGGGCGATACAGCCCACATCCGCGGCAAGATCTGGCCCCGCGACGAGCCAGAGCCAGCTAGGTGGAGCATCCAAGCGGTCGATCCCCTGCCCAACCGCAGCGGCAGCCCCGGACTCTACGGCTATTCTCCCGCTGAAATCTACTACGACAACCTGAAAGTTTGGTAATGACTATCGCTATTTGCTACCTCATCCTCGCCCTAACCGCTTCCGCCAGTGCCCAAACCGCCATGTGGGGCGGCTCGCCGGGGCGCAACCAAGTCTCGGACGAGAAAAACCTGCCCACCACTTGGGACGTCGAGACCGGCACAAACGTCAAGTGGCGCGCCACGCTCGGCTCGCAGACCTACGCCGGCCCCCTAATCGCCGGCGACAAAATTTTCGTCGGCACCAACAACCAAGCCGAGCGCGATCCCAACCACAAGGGCGACCGCGGCGTGGTGATGGCCTTCTCTTTAGAGGACGGCACCTTCCTCTGGCAAATCGCCCATCCCAAGCTGCCGGCCGGCCGCGTCAACGACTGGCCGCAGCAGGGCGTCTGCTCCACCCCTTATGTCGAAGGCGACCGCCTCTACTACGTCTCCAACCGCGCCGAAGTCGTATGTCTCGACACCGAGGGCTTCCGCGACGGCGAGAACGACGGCCCCATCGCCGACGAAGCCGCCACCGCGCCCACCAACGCGGATCTGATCTGGAAATTCGACATGATCGCCGAGCTGGACGTCTTCCCCCACAACCTCGCCACCAGCTCGCCCATAGGCGTGGACGGTCGCCTCTTCGCCCTGACCAGCAACGGCGTGGACGAGGGCCATATCCACATCCCGGCCCCCTTTGCCCCCAGCTTCATCGCCCTCGACCTGCAGACCGGCGAGCTGATCTGGGATAGCGACCTGCCCGGCGACCAGATTCTGCACGGCCAGTGGGCCAATCCTGCCTACGGCGAAGCAGGCGGCCGCAAGCAGGTAATCTTCCCCGGCGGCGACGGCTGGGTCTATGCCCTCGCACCCGACACCGGCGAACTGATCTGGAAATTCGACTGCAACCCCAAGGATTCGGTGTGGGAATTGGGCGGCCGCGGCACCCGCAACAACCTCGTCTCCACGCCCGTCTTCCACGACGGCGTGGTCTATCTCGGCGTCGGCCAAGACCCCGAGCACGGCGAGGGCGAGGGCCACCTGTGGGCCATTGACGCCAGCGGCACCGGCGACATCACCGAGACGGGCGCAATCTGGCACTTCGGTGACAAAAACTACAACCGCACCATCTCCACCGTCGCCATTGCCGACGGCCTGCTCTACGCCGCCGACCTGAGCGGCTTCGTCTATTGCCTCGACGCCAAGACCGGCACCCACCACTGGACTCACGACACGTTCGCCGCGATCTGGGGCTCACCCTTTGTCGCCGACGGCAAGGTCTATATCGGCGACGAGGACGGCGACGTCGATGTGCTCAAGGCCAGCAAAACGCTCGAATTGCTCCACGAGACCAATCTGGGCAGCGCCGTGTACACCACTCCAGTCGCCCGCGACGGCGTCCTGTACATCGCCTCGCGCAACACCCTCTTCGCCATCGCGGAAGAAAACGAATGAGCGTCTCACTAGACAAAATCGCCGCAGCCCGCGACGACCTCGACGCTCACGTCCGCGCCATCGTCGAGTGGCACTTCAGCCCTGAGACCGGCTGCCCGTTTTGGCTCTCCTACGCGCAACAACTCGACTTCGATCCGCGCGAGCAAATCCACTCCTATGACGACTTGGCCCTGCTCGGCCACTTTGAGGACGAGTGGCTGCGCGGCGGCCCGGTGCGCCAGTGGGTGCCCAAAGCCTACGCCGACGAGCCGATCTACGTCTTCGAGACTGGCGGCTCGACCGGCTTGCCCAAATACCGCATCAACATCCGCGACTTCCACACCGACTACGCGCTCTACAGCGAGAGCTTGTCTGAGGAGGATTTTCCCAAGGGAGCCGACTGGCTGATGCTGGGACCTTCGGGGCCGCGCCGCCTGCGCCTCGCCATCGAGTACCTCGCCCAGCTACGCGGCGGCTTGTGCTTTATGGTGGATCTCGACCCGCGCTGGGTCAACGAACTCATCCGCGCCGCCAAGATGCGCGAGTTGGAAGACTACAAAGCCCACGTCATCGAGCAGGCGCTCAAGATCCTCAAGGCCCACGACAACGTGCAGTGTGTCTTCACCACCCCCCGCCTCCTCGAAGCCCTCTGCGAAAAAGTCTCCCTGCCCAAGCTCGGCATTAAGGGCATCTTCTGCGGCGGCACGGAAATGAACGCCCAGTTCCACCGCTTCGCCCGCGAGGAGTTGGTGCCCGGCCTCGCCTTTGTCCCCACCTACGGCAACACCCTGATGGGCCTAGCCTGCCCCAAGCCCTTTGACCCGACCGACGAATACGCCATCACCTACTACCCGCCGCAGCCACGCGCCGTCATCGAGCTGGTTGATCCCAAAGACCCCTCGCGCAAGGTCGGCTACGGTGAGACCGGCCAAGTCATGCTCACCACCCTGACCAAGGAATTTTTCATGCCTCGCTTCCTCGAACGCGATGAGGCCGAACGCGCTGAACCTATTGAGGTGTATCCTTGGGACGGGGTTAAAGATTTGCGCTTGCTGACGGAGTTGCAGGAGTCTGTGGTGGTGGGAGTGTACTGAGTGTGAGTTCTATGCTTGGGTAGTGCATCAATTTGAGGAAGCCCTGATACTCGTCAATATTAAGGCTTCCGTCTGCACCTTTCCTAAATTTCAAACATGCCACTACCTATACTCGAAGAAATTCTTTAGCGACCAAAATTGTTTCGTTCCTATTGGAAACTCTACGCCGACCCCGCATCAGAATCTAAATGGAGGACTGGGTTCTGCCCACCAGTAATAGATGTATATAGCTACCATGGCCACCAATACGATTTGTACCAAAATAAACACTTTCGACGAAAACGACCTAGTCTTCTGTAATTCTTCCCATGAGGCAATCATTGAGACCATTATGACAAAAAAGAAGAAAAAAAGGAATGCTACTTGCCCTAGCGCCCCTATCTCTATCACCTCTTTCCTATCCTCCAGTTCCCGAACATCGCCCTGCTGTTCGACTGTCCCAGAGGCGGTAATCGATGTCTGGTCGTCTCCAAAGTAGATCAGCTGCAGCATGGCTCCATCGCCCTGTTCAAGAATCGTCCAGTCTACGCCGAGTTGCCCCTCACCAATCTTCGACTTATCGAGCCGAAGACCAACTACCCCACGAGTCACCTTTTGGATGTCCGCCTCGATGATAGGATTAAGCGGTCCCGTCTTGACGACGAAGGGACTGAGTAGGTTTTTTCCTCGGATAGACTCTTCCCCGTCGTTCCAGATGATGATCTGAGCTGCAGTTACGTCTTTTTTGACGACTTCGCCGTCTAACTCAATATGTAGCCTCGAACTCTGATTCGCTCGGACAACCGCAGCCCTTGCTGAATCAACACAATAGATAAGGTCCGGACTCGTTCTGCTTGCTAGATAAAAAGAGACTGACAGAATTATTCCGATCACTCCTGAAATGCTACCGACAATCGCAACTATAGGCTTGCTGAAGAATCGTTTTACGCTGTTTGTTGATTCCGGAGGCTTACTCTCTGTCTCATGGGAATCACTCATCGTCAACTCCTTTGAAAACCATCAGGTGCGACCGTGCTGTTTGATCCGACTCCTGAGGGCCGTTATGTCAAGCAGCTCACTACAATTCTCTGACATACCACATTGATGAGTCCTTCTGAAAAGTAGCAGATAATCAAATCACCTATGAGATCACATCAACTAACTGAGATATATTAGACTGTATCTTTTTCTACCATACGAAGAGCCGCCGTGACCACGACAGTCGCGTCCTCCTCTATAACGCTGTAGAATGATTTATGCTCAGTAACTGCCCGTAATGCGACACTTTCTTTCTGCCCCGGCCTACGAAAGTGGCTGTAGATATTTCGGGTTCTGCGCAGGTTATCTAGTTGCTGGTACTCGCTGGTAACAATCATACCACGAGTATGTGCTTCTTTCAGTAGCTTCGAGACACCTGCACGTTTAAGGTCGTCACGGCCTCTTGCATAAAACAACGCCGCAAGAGTTCGTTCAATATATGCGAGGCCCAAGATAGTTGTCGCCAAGAACTGACCGTAAACAAAACAATATCTCATCTCTTCAAAAAGGCTCTTGGCCAGCAAGCCGCCGGGAAATGTCCAATACACCGCTTCCGGCGAATTATCGATCAGCCAATTGAGCCGCGAAAGCCTACCTTCCCGGCATTGAGTATCTTCAGTATCTAGCCAGTCTGAGGCGGTTGAGGCTTTCTCGAACAATTCGTTACCTCCTTCTATTTCGAAATATCTTCGGCCATCAGTTTAGCTTTATGAACCTTATGCCGTAGATATCACTCGCTGCGACTGAGGCGAAGCTCTCGGCGAGAACCCAGCCGAGCACATAGTCCTTTTCTACAACCTAGAGCAGCAAGCCAAGGGTACCCGCCACATCGAGAATTGCGCGGCGGTCGATCATGCGGACGCTGCCTTGGCCCAGCTCTCAGGCATAAGAAGGTGCCATCGGGATATGAGGCGGCGGCATGAAAGCCCCGGGTCAAGTTTGGCGTTTCCTTGAGTCAGACGCGCACGGCACGCCTCAATAAGGGTGGTAGTGCCGGGTCCTCGTTCTGCCAGAAAGCCCAAGCGCTTGAACACGGCACCGTTACCAAGCTGGTCTGCATAGGCAATCAGCTTGTCATCATCCCTGTCCTTGCGGTCGAAATAGGTTGCAAGACAGTCGGCAACATGCTGGATGCCGGCTCCGAGGTCTGGATCGTCGAGCATGTCGATGACGGTGCGGTGAACGTCCGATATGGCGATCTGGGTTCTTCCACGCCAGACGGTCTTCGTCCCGAAGATCATACCCTGCTGGACATGCTTTAGAGTGAAGTGTGCGCTATGGCGTTGCTGGCTTTTCGCACGCACGGCCCGCGCTGTCATCACAACAATATCGCGGAAGATCTGCTCCGTCAGGTCCCAGTGTTCGGCGGCAGTCCGGCCTCCGATGTAAGCAGGCTTAAAGAGCGCAGGCACCAGCATCCAAGGATCATCGAGAACCTGCTCGCTGGCAAGGGAGTCAAGGCCAACTGGTGCGTAGGCACCCGGACCGACGCGCCGCAGCCAGCCCTGCCCGCTCCAACGGGAAAGCAGCTTGGCGGCGTCAGAACGGCTAACGCCGAGGACATCTTCAGCATCGGCGATATGAATGATGTCGCCGGATGCCCGAATAACGTCGGACAGTCTGCGGCGTCCCTTAGGTATAGCGATCTCTGAACTCATGGCAATGTAATGTATAGTGAAACTGCAAAAAATCGCGTTTTATGTGAATTTTTGCCTGTATAATACATATATAAGAAGGGGCGAACTCTCGCAAGGAGGCCATCAAGCGTACATCTCATCTACCAAAGGCGGGCAAATCACAAACTCTTCGACAGCGAGGAAATCAGCCCGGCCCATTGACTTTTCCATGATTTCCATATCAGATTGACCTCTAGCATAGGAAAGGAGTAGGTAAAGGTGGCCAGAGTTCAGTTAGTGATCCCGGATGAAGACCGTGACCGCTTCGTCCGTCAGGCGCAGAGCGAAGGCATGACCTTGAGCGAATGGCTCAGGGTTGTCGCCCACCGACGGCTCGAAGAACAGCAGCGATCCTGCCCCTTCGAATCCCCAGCCGACCTTGAAGAGTTCTTCCGCGCCTGCGACGCATTGGAAGGCCCCGAACGGGAACCAGATTGGCAGGAGCACCTGACCGTCATCGACAAATCGCGAAAACGGTTGAGCAACTCTTGAGACCAACGAAATCGCGGTAGGCACGTTTCTTAACCACGCCTACCGATCTCTTCGACAGCGGCTATTTCAATGTAATTTGAGGATCGTCCTCATACGCCGAATCTATTTGCACCAGACGCTCTAAAATCAGACAGAACAACCCGAACAGAGACTTTAGTAACGCAGTCTCTTTGATAACACCGGCGCATTCAAAGTGCAACTCATCAACACCTTCGGGAAAATCAGTGCCAAATAAGCCTTCATCGTCTTTAATCCGGAGATGGATATCTGGCAATCTTTGGCACAACTCCCGTATCCTAGCATCAGCGAATAGCAACTTTACTTTCTCTGGGCTATTGCCTTTGATTAAAAATTGTTCATCAAAAAACGGATCTCCTATTTCTATATCCTGCATGCCGAAGAATTTGCCAATTGAACTGAAGAACCCTTCGTGTGAAATATTGAAATAGAGACCATCCTTGTTTATAAACGGTGCGCGCATCCGGGTGTATATCGTTGCAGTCGTCGTTGATCCGGTAGATACTGTAACCGTACAAGTATCAAGTACAATTTGCCACTCACCGTGTTTATACACGACGACATTATCGTCCCAAAAACCTCCCTCAATGAATTCACCGCCTATATCTGCAGCAATCTGTGTCCAGATTTCATCCTTGGACGGACCAAAAAAAGATCTGCGTTTACTCATTTTTTCCTCCATGCTGAAGTTGAAAACCAAAGCGCGCATGTCGTCCAGCGGCTGGATAGAAGTAGCTATGTCCACTTCCCGATGCGTCGGGATACCCCGTTGTACTATAGGATTGATCAAAGATATTGAATACGTCAAGCGTAGCGGCAATTAGTCCCACCCGATATTTGAGCCGAACATCCACAGTGCTATAATTGGGCAGCGTAATCGCATTCGCGTCATCCAGAAAAATGCGGTTCGCAGATTTAACAATGATGCTCCCACCCAAGCCGGACTTATGTGCAGCGTTGACGCCGCCGTAGATCACATCGCGTGGGATAGCTTTCAGGAATTTGCCGGCATACTCGCCAATTTGCGATTTAGCGGATTGGTGAGTGTAATTGAGAAACAAACTCAGGTTCGACTTCACCGTAAGCCTGAGACCCGTTTCAATCCCTCGATGGCGGCTTTTGCCGATATTCACGTACTTGAGCTGCTGAAGGTCAAAATCCAACTCATTCTTCATGTCCATGGTATATGCCGCAAGGGAAAGTTCGCCATACAGGATGTTCGGAGACAGCACCGCGCGATGATAACCTCCCACCTCAATAGATGTCCCAAACTGCGGATTTAGGTCCCCACTTGAAAGTAAGACTTTGAACGGAGGATTTTGCGGAATCTCAAAGATAATTGAACGCTGATCATAGAGCTGATCCAGTGTTGGTGCTTTGAACGATCGCGCAACGTTGGCGTACAGGTTGCCGACGTGCCGCTCTGTTTTTACATAACGAAAATTCGCCCCCGCCTTTGGACTTAACTCCGCGTGGGTCGTTGATTGTTCCTCCCCTTCACTCGGCGCTTTAGGGATGAACTGATCGCGAATCATATCGGCGCGCACCCCCAAGACGACGCGCAGCGTCTGCATCGGCGTAAGTTCGTATTGCAGAAACCCAGCAGCCGAGCGCCGAGTGCTAGCGCCCTTTTCCTCCAATGCACCGCGCTCAACGGCACTCATCTCACTATAGTCAGCCAATCCACCGAGAAGGAACTGATAATACTCAGACGAGAGCGAATGCACGCCTGCGTCAATGCCAAGACTGAGACGATCTTTGCCAAGAAATCCTAGTTGGTCGAGCGTCAGTTGCAGCGAACTCGTGAGGCGCGAGGCCGTAAGTAAACGATTCTTGGTATCGGCAAATTCGGGGCTGAGTTGCAATGTCCTGACCGCATCGGAATCACGGATCTCGCCGGAAACCGCGCTGGAGAATTTAGCCCTATCGCGAAGATTATAATCACCCGTTATCGCCGCCCGATGCGTTCGGTCGGTGGTATGGTCAAACTTATAAAACGGTGTCGATTGGGAGCGGTCGTCATCTAACTCAGCGCCAGTCAACGGGCCGGGTTCATCAAATTGCTGGAAGTGATGCGTTGTTGAAACCGCAAGTGAACCGTTGGGTTTTTGCAGTAGAGTGAAAGAACCCCCAAGGTTTTCTGCCGCGCGGTCCGCATGTTCTCGGAACCCAGCGTACCGCTCCCCCGATCCGAATGCCACATACTCTCGCCCATGCCAAAGACCACTCGTTCGCGCCTGTGCGCCAAGTGACCCAAAGTTGCCCCCCGTTGCTGAAATCTGCGTTAGAGGTGCATGCTCGCCAGCGGTAACCACATTGACAACGCCACCAATCGCAGCATCGCCGTACAGCGAAGACGCGCCCCCGCGCAGAAATTCAATCGAGCTAATACTCGCAAGCGGAATGGCACTCCAATTCATCAACCCTTTCTCAAGCTCATTGATCGGCCTCCCATCGATCAGAACCAGCAGATACTCTGCTTCGCCGCCACCGTAAAAACCGCGCAGCGTTGCCAACGGATCGCGCCCCAGCCCATCGCGGTGCAAAAACGAAATTCCTGGCAAAGTCTCCAGCGCATCCGCGAGGTTTTTCAGTGGCAGGAACTCCATCTCAGCGCTAGTACGCACCGACACAGCAGCAGTAGATTCAAAAAGCGAGTTTTCCAGCCGCTCCGCAGTGACAATAGTTTCTTCAAGTTGATAAATCCTGTCAGAATCATCCTGCGCAACCGCACGGTCTAGGAATTGATTCGCGATACCGATGGCAACCAAGACGACTAAACTGAGACGCAGATTAAACATAAATCAATCAAGCCCCCGAGTTTTGTTCTGCGATTACAGATTTATAGATTATAGATTGCAAGTGATTACTCCAACTCTAACCCAAAATCCAAACTCATGCACCTACCACTCCTCCGCGCCGGCCAGCCCTACACCAGCCTCGACCGCCTCTCCGTCGCCCACATCGCCACCGGACAACCGCTGACCCAAGTCAGCCAAGCCAATCGAGGCCTAATCGCCCGCGACTTAGCCGCTCAAGAGCGCAACCGCCAAGCACTGCAAGCCCTCACCGTCGCCGAATTAGTCGCCATCTGCCAACAGGCCGCCGACCTCTTCTTACGCGCCGAACTACCTCTAGGCGACGACGGCCAAACCCCGGACGACTACGTCGCGCAAGTCTCGGCCACCACCGGCCTGCCGCAGTCGCTGGCCCGCGCCAACATGGACAAAATCCACCGCGTCGGCGTCGAAATGCCCGCTGTACTCAGCGGCCTAACCCGAGGCCTGGACCTAACCGTCCTCGACGACGGCCCAAGTCCGCTCCACTTCGCGTCCCACGCCCAAGCCCTCGGCTGCATCCTGCCGAGCAACTCCCCCGGCGTCCACGCGCTGTGGCTACCGGCCATTCCGCTCAAAATTCCGCTAGTGCTCAAACCGGGCCGCGAAGAACCGTGGACGCCCTACCGCATCGCCCAATCCCTAATCGCGGCCGGCTGTCCACCTCAAGCCTTGAGCTACTACCCAACCGACCACGGCGGCAGCACCGAAATCCTGCTCCGCTGCAATCGCTCGCTGCTATTCGGCGGCGGTCCCACCGTCGCCCCCTGGCGTGACGACCCCCGCGTCCAACTACACGGACCAGGGCGCAGCAAAATCATCATCGGCGCAGACAAAATCGACCAATGGGAACACTACCTCGACCTCATGGTCGCCTCAATCGCTTCCAACGGGGGCCGCTCCTGCCTCAATGCTTCCGGTATTTGGGTCCCCGCCCACGGTCGCGCAATCGCCGCCGCCCTAGGCGAACGCCTGAGCCAAATCCAAGCCCGACCTCTCAACGATCCCCAAGCCCAGATCGCCGCCTTCTCCAACCCCGCAGTGGCGCACCAGTTCTCATCTCTAATCGACACCCAACTCGGCGACGCAATAGACACGGCCAGAGGCCAAGGTGAACGCGTTGCCGATATCGGCGGCTGCACCTTCCTCAACCCAACCTTGATCCACGCCCCCGACTGGCAACACCCTCTGGCCAATACCGAATATCTCTTTCCGTTCGCCTCGGTAGTCGAAGTCCCGCAAGAAGAAGTCGTCACGCGCATCGGCCCGACACTGGTAGCTACCGCCCTCACCGAAGACGAGCATCTAACGCGCCAACTGCTCGCCGCGCCCCACATCGAACGCCTCAACCTCGGCCCGATCCCCACCCACGAAATCGCCTGGGACCAGCCGCACGAGGGCAACCTCTTCGATTTCCTCTACCAGCAGCGCGCCTTGCAGCGCAGAGCCGGATGACCCCCTTCGACTTTGATCCGTCCATCCGCGTAGTCTTTGGTGCTGGAACCCTCGGCCAGCTAGGCGATCTCGCCAGCGCATTGGCCGGCCCCGGCACCTTACTCGTAACCGACCCCGGCCTCGTCCAAGCTGGCCTAGCCGAACGAGCCCAGCACGCGCTACAAAACGCTGGCCTAGCGACGACCACTTTTTCCGCCGTAGGAGAAAACCCCACGACCGAACACGTAGCCGCTGGCGTCCACCACGCTCGCGCTCACGGCCCCATTGACCTAATCGTCGCCTTGGGCGGCGGCAGCACCATGGACTGCGCCAAAGGCATCAACTTCCTGCTCACCAACAGCGGCCAAATGCAGGACTACCAAGGCTACGGCAAAGCCACCCAGCCCATGCTTCCCTCCATTGGCATCCCCACCACAGCCGGAACGGGCAGCGAAGCCCAATCCTACGCCCTGATTTCCTGCGCCGACACAGGTATCAAAATGGCCTGCGGCGACCGCAAAGCGCGCTTCCACATCGCCATCCTCGACCCAAACGTGCTGACCAGCGTCCCCCAGCGAGTCCGCGCCGACGCCGGTATCGACGCCCTCGCCCACGCCGTCGAAAGCTACGTCTCCACCCGTCGCACGCCGCTCTCACAAATGTTCGCCCGCCAAGCCTGGCAGTTGCTAGCACCCCACTACGAGGCAGCCATCTCCGATCCCCAAAACGCCGCCGACGCCATGCTCTTAGGTGCCCACCTAGCCGGCACTGCCATCGAAAACTCCATGCTCGGCGGCGCCCACGCCACCGCCAACCCCCTCACCGCCCGCTACCCACTCTCTCACGGCCGAGCCGTGGCCCTGATGCTGCCGCACGTGATTCGCTTAAATGGTCAAGTGGTGGACGATTTATACGGCGAACTTTGCGCAGATATCCAACTCAACGGCAGCACCCTCGCGCTCGCCGCCCATCTCGAAGAATTGTGCTCTATGGCGGGACTACCGCGCCGACTCGCCGATTGTCAGGTTGCCGCAAGCGATCTACCTTCTATGGCCCAAGAAGCGGCTGATCAATGGACCGGCACCTTCAACCCGCTTCCCTTACAAGAAGCGGACTTTCTGCGGCTTTATAAGACGGCGTTCTGATGGGGGAGAGGAATGTGAGACGACCGCACCAAGACGCAACGGTCGCAATATGAAGCTATTCTCCGACTAGAGCCAAGGCCTTGTCCACAACTGGGTCGGATAAATACATGCCCAACTGCCTGAGTCGGTCAACTACGGGCCGTGCCAATGGAATCACCCCGAGTCTTTTTGCAACCAAAACAAGACCTAGCGTGCCGCGAAAGGGAATGCCCAGAGCAGTTGCGCAACGGCGTGCCGCCAAGTCGTCAATGATGATTTCTGTGCCTTGGCGGGTATAACCCCAAGTCAGGACAGACGATTCGCCTGGACCTAAATCCCACGCCTGGATCCGTTCATCAATGGGCGGTGTAGGGACAACGTCCATCCAGGCTGCTTTTTCCATGGCCTGGACCGTTGGATCTTCAGGACCGCGTTTTTGGATCTCGGAGGCAACAGCGGCAGGTATGATTATTTCGTCACCCGCGATTTTCAGTAGATCAAGTAAGTCTCCACGGGCCAAGAAAATGAGCGGTGAAGCATTGACGGCTGGTTTTTCAGCCACGATCTATTTCGCGTTTCAATGCGTCGATATCCACTGCAAAGACATCCACTTGCTCACGGGTTAAAGCCATGAGGAAGTCGGTGCGATCCAAACCGGCTATATGGGCGGCCTTTTCTTGCGAGATCATTCCTCTTTCATACCAGTGGATAGCCCCAGCTAGGCGCAGTTCAGCGACGAACTCCTCTGGCGAGCGACGCAAAGCGGAAAACACTTCATCCGGCAATTCTAAGGTGACTTTAGTCATAACCAATAATCCTGCTTTATTATCTCGAACACTTGTCTACAGATGGGAACAAGCCTTTTCTGACAAGATAGCCGTTTTCCTAGATTCGACCAAATACAGACGTTTTAACAACATAGCGCGCCACAGTGATGGTCTGCGCATAGGTCTGATCTAGTTAAATAGCCAAGTATTAGTATGAAGTTTCGTCATTTAGTTAGCACTGTCAGAAGCTAGGCTCTTACGCTCAGCCTGCAGTATGAGCATGCGCACCATGGCAAGTTCAGCGATACGCTCGCTTTGTTGACCAGCGAGTGCATATAGTGGCTCGTTGACGGCGTGTCCTGCCCTTGCCGCTTCAAATTCACTTACAACCTTATTCCAAGTCTGGTCGAGGTAATCCTGCGCCCACTCGAAATACTCCGAGCCGGTACGCTCAGCCGACTCGGCAACAATTTCACTATTGTGCTTAAAGGATTCAATTGACTTCGAGAATACGTCGCGTTCCTCCGAATGCGGATCTTCCAAATCGCGACATGCCATTATTGCTGACAGTTGAACGCAAGCGGTGAAGGCTTCATCAAAGCTCTTGGCGATTTCCGATGAGAGGAAGGGAAGGTTGATATGCTCCCGCCATTCTTTTACAAAATCTTGGTCAGCAAGCGGCATATACGACGAAGGAAGAATCGCTAAAGACGCTAGAACTCGACCCTTTAAGACCGGGACAACTCTGAAACGCCAGTCGTCCCGAAAATGCTGTTGTCCGATATCAATGCTATCTTCTAGATAGTGCGCATCTGTCTCAAAGTCCGTGATCTCCACAAGGACGGCGACCTCCCTTGCAGGCCAGTAGACGCTATCACTCTCATCAACGGGACGAGACCAACACCTGGCCCTACACCCTCGCGAAATGAGCACGCGTTCTACGTCGCGCAGTCTCGCGTGGAAGCGCTGTTTAGCAAAATTGCGGCAATGCCGAGCGGATGCGTGGATCGCCTTTCCCAGTTTGCCTTTCCGCGCGGCCTTCACTATTCTCTGAATTGATGCCTGTCTGTCATCATGCGCCATTTCGTGAAGGATGGAAGCAACGTCGTCCAAACGCTTGGCCAAGGCAGCGAGTTCACGTAGGGGCGGCTTTGATATTGTCCGCCATATAGCAGACTGCCCATGCTTCTGTGCCTGCGCCGCCAAGCTCCCAGCAAAAGTAGCTGCCCCTTTAGCTCCCTTTTCCCCAGGAATTTTGCTCAATCTTCTTACAAGATTGCCGAGTACCCCGGTCAGCAGTACGCCAAGAGTGTCGTCGGCACCACTTTGCGCAGGCATCGTCATTGTAGATGATGGTTTCTCAGGTGTGGCATAGGCAAGCGCATTTACTGTATCGACAATCCCATTGATTTCAGCCGCCAACGTATCTGCATTTGAAATTCTTTTTGCTCTTATCCATTTCTCGGTTAACGAACGAAACACCTTCTCAGTACGCTTTATCAACTCCGCCATCTGCCACGTATAGTCGGTCAGGCTGTAGGAAGCTGATCTAGCGAGAAAGATCTGGCGGAAAGCCACATTCCAGGCGACGCGAGTTTTTGCGGGGATGTTTTGCCTCGGCATATTTTTGGACCAAGGTGCGAAATCACCGACCATTATGAGTTGACCTTGGGGATTCACCACGTCAGATGCCGCCGCATCCGATGTCGGTGATATCGCAATCAAGGTCTCGCAGATATTGCAGATAGTCTCATGTGGGTCCGATTGGTCCCGTTCCGCTACGTGAAACCAGTTCGAACGGACTGTGCGACCATGAGTACCATCCGAGTCAACGACTGGAGGTGTAACCCACGGTGTTTGGGATCGAAACCAGTCAAACAGAACCTGCTCACCTCCCAAGGCATCCACTAGATTTTCAGCCACATCGGGGCCGATCAGGTAAGCCGTGGACAGCACGGCCGCAACCTGACGGATATCCTGTTCACCGCTGCCAACGAAGCCAGGCACCAGCGTTATTCGTACGGGTTCACCCCCGCATATCGGTGCTAGGCAAGAGAGAAATTTATTGGCCTGCTGGAAACTATCGATAGGAGGCACCGTGCTTCCCTCTGGAAGCTGCTCCAAGCAGGCAAGCCTCAGGTCGAACCTCGGCAAGGCACGGAAATCGAGAACGGCGTTTCGAAGGCTTTGCAACTGCTCAAACTCGGGCAGCTCTGGGACATCGATATCTGGGTCGATAAACATCGAAGCCAGTGACCACTGGGCGCGCTGCAAACCGTGCTGCTCAAGAATCTTCATGAACGAGGCAACACCACGTTCTAGTGTAGCAAGTCCCAATCCGGTTAAAACTGACGCCCATATATCGATGCAGTGGTTGGAACCGAGCGTTTCCGCGAGATTGCGCAAAGCTGTCGTCTCGTCTTCATCCCTCGCCTCCGCTAGGATTGATTGAACGATCCTTGGGAGCGTCTCGCCCGTTGCAGCCGGAAGGCTGCACCATAGTGAATCTGTGGTCAGAAACACTGTCTCATCATGCGATGCTTTGCTGAGTGCTTCCGAGCGCAGCATGTGCAACCCACCGAGCACACCTGGACGGCTTTCTCTCACAAGATGTTCGTCGATCAGTCTTTGCAGCGCACTACTGGCATAATCTGGTTCTAGGCCGAGTAATTCGAATAGCTTGCTCGCCTGAACCTCTCCTCCACGGGCACAGAGCACGGCGGTGCTTCTGATTATTGCCAGCTCATCGTGCCGATCTTCCTGCTGCCGTTGTCGAACCTGTTCGCAGATAACGGCAGCAAGCCGCTTGCCTTGCGTTAGTAGGTGAACATATTCGAGCATCAAGCCTTCGGATTGTTCGAACGGTTCTCGCCAGTGTTCCCAGCCTGTCTGGTTTTCGGCATACAGCTTCTGCCAGACATTCTCGGCCAGCTTTTCATCGAGGCGTACGGCTATAAATTCCGTGTCTGACTGATTGGCAATGAGGGGCCTATCCTCCTGGCGCACGGAGCCGAGAAAATAGACAAAGGGCAATCCCCTCAATTCTTGGACGAGTACGTCCCACAAATCGCTGTTTGTCGAACCGACTTCATCGAATACCAAACCGATTCGGGATGTTTCGGTTGGGCGGCGTGCCCGTACAAACCGAATGATGGCATCAGCATCGGCTACAGCGGCCCGTGCTGTAATCTGGTACCATCTGAGTTCACCGGCGAGCAGACTTGCCGATAGCCACATCAGTGCGGATTTTCCGGCACCCGACGGGCCAGATACGAGCACGTGCCTTCGCCGCTTGAGTGTGTGGACAAGCTTACTTGTATCGTCAGGGCGGTCCAGCACAAGTCCGGCAGTAACGTGCCCCGGCTTGACTTTCACACCTTGATAAAAACCCGATTCGCTGACTGGGGTAGTGAAATCAACCGGCTCCAAACTGCCGGAAGCAACGGCGCTTTCTATCGCAGAAGGGTCTCCCGCTTCCAGACTTTCAAAGATGCGGCGCTCGACCTCGGTTGTAGATATCCTCCGCCTTTCCTCAAAGGGTAAGGATGCGTTCGCCTGTGAAGCATCGGCGACTAATCTGTACAGATCATTCGCAATGCCTCTGGCGATGACCTCCGCTGTATCCAGTTGTGCCAAAATTAGGCTGACGCTTTCTTCGTCCGGCTCTGTGCACACGAATACGTTCTGGGATCCGTCATCAAAAAGCTGACCGATGCCAACCACATTGGTGTCGGCCCGTGGCTGCTCAAGAACAACGGCAACCCGGGTGTCCTTTTCTCGTTTGACTGCTGCGGCCTTGTTCTCTGCATCTGCTAGGATTTTCTGAACTTCTGTATCGCTAAACGCGCCGTCCTTACGGGATTTAATCTGGAGCCAGATATCTCCGCCAGTGAGCTCTATGACGCAATCCTCAAGTCCTTCGGGCACAACAGAACCGGAGGGTGCAAGCCCGGCCCACTGACGCAGAAGAATCAGGGTCGAAAGCAAGTGCTGATAATGGAAGCCGCGCGCAGCCCAAGCCCCTGAACGCGACTGCCTCCAAGCTTCAATGGTACTATTGTGTTCGGCTTCGTTCATCAAAGGTGTCACATCTCAATACTACTGGTTTGCTAGTAAGACAGAACCTGCAAATCTCGTTAATCGTTACGGCGGTGCCCTGACCGTGAAGATGAGACCTCAGCGGTTCCTTGGAGTACAGTCGAAATCGAGCTCTCGGTTTCTATACCGCATCCAACGTCGGCGCATTGTCCTGACAGTAGACCGGTCGGAAGAGTGTCTGTCGTTTAAACGGCATCTCTTCAAGGTGCTGCGGATGTGGTTCCCACTGATGCCACTTGTTGCCAACGGTATTGTAGCAGTTGAAAATGGCGATCCGATCGACAGTTTCGTCAGTCCACTTGGCACCAGTATGCGTAATCGCCTCCGTGAAAATAAGCACGGAGCCTGCGGGACAGGTGTAATCCTCCCATAACGGGGAGTTGCGATCCTCCGTTGACTTGGGAGCGGGAAACGCCCCTTTATGGCTGCCGGTAAGGAACATGGTTCCACCGCAACCTTTTTGCACCGGATTGAGTTCCCAGACCACGCGCGTCAACCCACTGTGTGCCTTGTCGTAGTGCAGATGATAGGTATGCGAGTTGCCGGGGAAGTTGAGCATCCCACGTCCGCCGTGTGGTCGGAAAGCGTCGTGTCCATTCGCACGAATGGTTAGAAACGTGCTTTCCAGCCGAAATCCATAACAGTTTTCGTTGGCGTAGGCCGAGGCCAAAAATTCATTCATGAATCCGCAGACAACTGGATGATCGGTTAGACTCTCCAAGGGACCGCCGATGGAATAGCGATGGTGTTCGGGAATGGATCTTGGTTCCTGTTTGAGTTGGTAGCAGAACGCGCGCATCTCTTGAATCTCTGATTCGCTGAGTACGCCAGGGATCAGCGCCCACCCGCGAGTATCAAAGAGATAGCGTTGTTCTTCCGTCAGTGGAATCGACGGTAGATTATCAGCATTCGTCGTAGGATTCGGCATAATTCCCTCCCTCTTTCGGGTGTCTATCAGATCGTGAGAAGTCCCATTACCGATACTGCTTCGCCTGAGTATTGAACATCTGCGCGTACCTGCCGTCCTCGGCCAAGAGTTGCTCGTGACTCCCCTGCTCGACAAGCTCTCCCTGCTGCAGAACGAGAATGTGATCGGCCATGCGCACGGTGGAGAAGCGGTGAGAGATAAAGATAGCCGTGCGGTCCGACGTGAGCTCGGCGAAGCGCGAGAAAACATCGCGTTCAGCAAACGCATCGAGAGCGGCTGTAGGCTCGTCCAAAATGAGCACCTCCGCCTCTTTCATAAACGCACGACTCAGCGCAATCTTCTGCCACTCGCCACCAGACAGATCAACCCCCTCGTCGAATTCCTTTCCCAAGATTGTGTCGTATCCCTTCGGCAGACCCTTGATGAGGTCCGAGGCACCACCCTCGTATGACGCGCGTTCGATCCGATCATCATCGTCCAACAGATCCACTTGACCAAAGCCGACGTTCTCCTTGGCAGAGAGATCGTAGCGAACAAAATCCTGGAAAATCACCCCGATTTGGCGGCGCAGGCCTGCCAGATCGTATTCCCGAAGATCTCGTCCATCCAAGTAAATACCACCTTCTGTGGGGTCGTAGAACCGCGCTAGTAGCTTGACGAGGGTCGTCTTGCCAGCTCCGTTTTCCCCAACAACGGCTACCGACTCGCGCACCCCGATAGTAAAAGAGACGTTCTTTAATACATCCTTGTCGGAGCCTGGATAGCGGAAAGAAACATTTCTGAACTCAATGCTCTGAGTTAGGCGATCTGGAACTGGTGCAGGCGACGCGGGAGGCGGCGTTAGCGCCCCTTCAACCGAGCGGGGGTCGAGGTCGAGAAACCGGAAGAGAATCCCGGCGAAGATCGTATGCTCGTAGAACAGCCCAAGATTCCTGAACAGACTGGAGAACCCAGACCGTCCCTGCTCGGCAGCCTGGAATGCAAGCGCCACGGTGCCCACGCTGATATGGCCACCCACGGCTCGTACAACGGCGTAAGCCCAGATGGAGGCTGTCCCTATCATCGTAATCAATCCTAGAAGAAAACCGAATCGTTCCTCGGCAAATCGGAGGCGCAATGTTTCCTTGCTGAATAACTCCCAGAAATTCCTGAATCGTCTCAACAATTCCTCGTGCAGTGCGAAGATGCGGATCTCCTTGACCGCCTCACGAGAGGCGAGTATACGCGACAGGTATTCTGCCATACGCCGATTACTAGCCCTTGCTCCGAACAATGAGAAACGCCTTCCGGCGTAATGACCGCCAACGATCACCTGCGGTGCCGCAGTGACGAGCAGTATTATTGGCGCTGCCCAGTGCACTGAGAGCAGTACTGCCAACATGGCTATAAGTCCGGTCAATGAGGAGACGATTAGCAGGGACAAGATAGCGAGATTATGGGAGCGGTAGATTTCACTCCTGGCCTTCTCCATCTCATCAAAAAAGACCGAGTTCTCGAAGAAGGCGATGTCGAGCTGAGCCGCCTTCCTTAAGATCAAATACTGGCTGTGGTTGCCGGCAAGGAACCCGACTTTTTCCTGCAGCCCAGTCGCTGCCGCGCTACATATAGAACCCAGAATCCAAACGCCGAAAACACCAGCAACCGGTATTAGCAACCCGATCCAGTCCACTGCGGCTCCACCCCCATCACTCACGGCGCTGACTACGTTGTCGATGACAATCTTGGTGATCCAGACCTGTGCAGCCGGAACCACAGCACCGAGTATACTCACCCCGATAGCTAGGATAGCGTGCGCCCCGGCCGCATCCCAAACTAGGCGGACGCACCGAGGGTAATATTCGATTATCTGGGCTATGGGCCGTAGAATCGCGAGCACTGAGCCTCCCCTATCCGACGTCGTAGTCTGACTTCTATATACACATACTTACTACACACTCGGTCAAGGCTGGCGTCTGCCACCAAATTAGCAAAATTTTGCCCTCTTCTTTACTTTCGTTCATAATCCCTCAACCAACATAATATGCCACTCTACTTCTTAACCTTACTCCTAGTCACCACCGCCGCCGCTGACACCTGGAACACCTTCCGCGGCAATCCCCAACTCACCGGCGTCGCCACCTCCGACCTCGCCCCACCCCTAACGCTACTGTGGGCCTACTCCACCCAAGACGCCATCGAATCCACCGCCGCCATCCACGAAGGTACGGTGTACGTCGGCTCACTCGACGGCCAGCTCTATGCACTTGACTTGCACACCGGCGCGCTAGCGTGGCAGTACCAAGCCGACGGCGAAATCAAGTCCTCCCCCACCATCGCCGACAGCACCGTGTACTTCGGCGACGAAGCCGGCACCTTCCACGCCGTCGCCATCCAAAGCGGTCAGCGCCGCTGGACTTTCGCCGCCGACGCTGGCATCATCTCCTCAGCCAACCATGCCGACGACCGTCTCTACTTTGGCAGCTACGACCAGCACCTGTACTGCCTCGATGCAACCGCCGGGACCCTGATTTGGAAAATCGCCACAGAGGGATATATTCACAGTACGCCGGCGCTGTATAAAAACCGAGTCGCCGTAGCCGGTTGCGACGGATACTTGCGGCTTTTGAATGTCACCGACGGCACACACCACCAGCGGCTTGAGCTAGGCGGGTACGTGGCTTCTAGCGCCGCCATCCAAGCGGGACGCGCGTACCTAGGCACCTTTGGCAACGAAGTACTCGGCATCGATTTAGACACAGGAGCAATCCGCTGGCGCTACGCCCACGCGGTGCGGAAATTCCCGTTTTACTCGTCGCCAGCCGTTGCCGACCAAGCAGTCGTCATCGGCGGCCGGGACAAACTCGTACACGCCCTCGACCCGCAAACTGGCCAATCCTTGTGGACCTTTGCCGCAGGAGCGCGGGTGGATTCATCGCCGGTCATCGCCGGTGATTATATTTACGTAGGTGCCCGTGCGCTCATCGCCCTCGCCCTCGCATCGGGCGCGGAAGTCTGGCGCTTTGAAACGGGCGCAGCCATCGCCGCTTCACCGGCCATCGCCGCTGGCCGACTCGTCATTGGAGCCACCGACGGCGTGCTGTATTGTTTTGGGAAAGAAATCAAACCATGAGTTCACTCGGCAGCGACCCAGCAACCACCCGCGCCGACCGCACTGAAACCGAGGTCGGCAGCGTCTTTGTCTCCAACTACCCGGCCTATTCATTTTGGAGTGAGGAGGACGTGCCACAGGCACATCGCGCACTCGCCGACTCGCCACATCCCGACACCAAACTCGGCCTCTACCTCCACATCCCCTTCTGCCGCAAGCGCTGCAAGTTCTGCTACTTCCGCGTTTACACGGACAAAAACAGCCAGCAGATTCAGACCTACTTAGACGCCCTCGCCCGCGAGGTGGAACACTACGCCCAACAGCCAGCGATCAAAGACCGGCCACTGCACTTTATCTACTTCGGCGGCGGCACTCCTTCTTACATCAGTTCGCGCCACCTGCGCTCCTTAGTCCAGCGCCTCAAAGACGCCATGTCCTGGGACCACGCCGACGAAATCGCCTTTGAGTGCGAGCCGGGCACCCTGACTCAAGCCAAATTGGAAGCCATCCGCGCCATCGGCGTCACCCGCCTCAGCCTGGGAATAGAAAACCTCGACGACGAGATTCTGCGCCACAACGGCCGCGCCCACGTCAGCAAGGAAATCTACCAAGTCATGCCTTGGATCCACGCGCTCGCCTTCGATCAGGTCAACGTCGATCTGATCGCCGGCATGGTCGGCGAGACGTGGCCGAGCTGGCGTCAGACTGTGCAAAAAACCATCGAGTTCGACCCCGATAGCGTCACCGTCTATCAGATGGAGCTACCCTACAACACGGTCTATTCCAAGGATCTGCTCGCTGGCGACGGCGAGCCGCTATCCTTAGCCGACTGGAAGACCAAGCGCGCCTGGCACGCCTATGCCTTCGAGCAATTATCCGCTGCCGGATACGTGCGTTCGAGCGCCTACACCATGAAAAAAACGCCCGACGCCCGCTTCGTGTACCGCGACGCCGTGTGGACCGGCCAAGACATGATCGGCACCGGCGTCGCCTCCTTCTCGCACCTGAGCGGCGTCCACTACCAGAATGCGCCGCAGTGGGACGAGTACCTCGCCGCCATCGACTGCGGCAACCTCCCCATCCACCGCGCCTTCGCCACCAACCGCGAAGAACAACTCACCCGCGAGGTGATCCTCCAGCTCAAATTAGGCGCGCTGGACACCGCGTATTTCCGCGCCAAATTCGGAGTCGATATCGTCGCCCACTTCGCCACTGCACTCAGCGGCCTGCGCGACGAAGGCATGCTCCAATTCGACACCAACGCGATTGAACTGACCGATGAGGGCCTCATGCGCGTCGATCAGCTCCTGCCCGACTTTTACCAAACCCAATACCGCAACGCACGCTATACCTAAGTAGGAGGTACCATTGAAAAGCGCGATCTCACTTCTATTGTTCCTGACCGCCACCGCACAAGCGGCCGACTGGCCCCAGTGGCTTGGCCCCCAGCGCAACGGCATCTCCAGCGAAACCGGCCTCTTCACCGCCGAGCAACCTTTTGCAGAAGCATGGCGCGTCCCGCTCGGCAATGGCTTCTCCGGCATCTCCGTCGCCGACGGGAGGGTCTTCACCATGTTCGCCCGAGGCGACGACGAGTTCGCCATCTGCCTCGATGCCGAAACCGGCAATGAGATCTGGCGTCACCGCACCGGTCCTTACTACAAGGAAACCCAAGGCGGCGACGGCCCGCGCTCGACGCCCACCGTCGATGGTGAGACCGTCTATGTACTCGGTGCCACCGGCAAGCTCTTTGCACTCGCAGCCGCGAGTGGCACGCCGATCTGGGAAAAGGACTTGGTCGCCGAGTTCAGCAGCCAAGTGCCGAGGTGGGGGTTTAGCACCTCCCCATTAGTCGAAGGCGACCTGCTCCTAGTCGAAGCCGGCGGCCACGACGGCAACTTCGTCGTCGATATGGCCATCGACCGCACAACCCCGGTCACCGCCGTAGCCCTCGACAAAGCTACCGGCGCAACCGTTTGGACCGCCCTCAACGAAAAGATGAGCTATTCATCGCCCATCGCCTTCACTGCGGCCGGCACCCGCCAACTCGCCTATTTCACGGCTTATTCGCTTACCGGCCTAGCGCCGGAAGACGGTCGCGTTTACTGGCGCTACCCTTGGAAAACCCGCTACGACGTCAGCGCGGCGACGCCCGTTTTCATCGCGCCCGACCGAATTTTTATTTCCACCGTCAACAGCAACGGCGGCACGGTCTTGCAAATCAAGGGCAACGGCGACAGCCTCGCCGTCGAGCAGATTTGGCAAAACAAAAAGATGGAAAACGAGTTCGGCACCTCGGTCCTCTACGAGAACCATCTCTACGGCTTTGGCGGCTCAATCCTCAAGTGCCTCGACGCCGCGACCGGCGAAGAAAAGTGGAAGACCCGAGGCTACGCCAAGGGCACCCTGCTCATCGCCGATGGCCATCTCATCATCTTGGGCGAACAAGGCAATCTCGGCATAGCCGAAGCCACGCCCGAAGGCTTTGTCGAAAAGGCTAGCTACCCCGCCTTCGACAGTCGCTGCTGGACAGTTCCTTCGCTGGCCAATGGCCGCCTCTATATGCGCGACGAAAGCGAGATCGTCTGCCTCAACGTGCAAGGAGCGACCCAATGAACATCGCGTGCAACGCCCTGTTAGCCCTCGTCTTATACGCCTTTCCAACCTTGGCCCAAGACTGGCCGCAATGGCTCGGCCCCGACCGCAACGGCATCTCGCCGGAGACCGGCCTGTTCGGCGACGAGCCGTCTTTTACAGAGTCTTGGCGCGTCCAAGGCGGGAAGGGCTTTTCCGGCTTGTCCATCGTCGGCGATCGCATCTATACGATGTACATCCACAGCGGAGATGAATACGCGGTCTGCCTCGACGCCAGCAACGGCGAAGTGATATGGCGCACCCGCACCGATAGGATGTTAGAGGAACGACAGGGCGGCGACGGTCCGCGCGCTACGCCTACTGTTGACGACGGGATGGTCTATGTCTTCAGCGCCTACGGCAAACTCCACGCTCTCGATAGCCAGACCGGCACCCAACAATGGAGCCACGACCTAGTCAGCGAATTCGGCATCAAGAAACCTAACTGGGGTTTTTGCGCGTCGCCACTAGTCGAGGGAGACCTCGTCTTGATTGAGGCTGGTGGCAAGCGTGGCCATTCGCTGATGGCCTTTGATAAAACTAGCGGCGAGGTCGTCTGGGCCACTGGCAGCGACAAGACGGGATACTCCTCTCCCATCACCACCACCATCGGCCAAACGCGCCAAGCGGTGTTTTTCACTGGCTACGGGCTGATCTCGGTCGCGCCGCGACACGGCCGGGTGCTGTGGAGACACCCCTGGAAGACCAGCCACGACATCAACATCGCTACCCCGGTTTTCATCCCGCCTAACCGCTTCTTTATCTCCTCCGACTACGGCACGGGTGGCTCCGTGGTAGAGATCTCCCCCACAGACCGCGGCTATGCGGTGGCGGAGGTCTGGCGCAACAAAAAGATGAAAAACCACTTCGCTACCTCCATCCACTACCAAGACCACCTCTACGGTTTCGACAGCTCGATCCTCAAATGCCTCGACGCCAGCAACGGCGAGGAAAAGTGGAAGACCCGAGGCTACGCCAAGGGCACCCTGATCGTCGCCGACGGCCACCTTATCCTATTGGGCGAACAAGGCAATCTCGGCATAGCCGAAGCCACGCCTGAGGGCTTCGTCGAAAAGGCCAGCTACCCCGCCTTCAACAGCCGCTGCTGGACGGCCCCTTCGCTGGCCAATGGCCGCCTCTATATGCGCGACGAAAGCGAGATCGTCTGCCTCAACGTGCAAGGAGCGACCCAATGAGTATCGCACGCAACGCCCTGTTAGTCCTCGTCTTATGCGCCTTTCCAGCCTTGGCCCAGGATTGGTCGCGCTGGCAATCGACAGGCTGGCCGCAATGGCTCGGTCCCGACCGCAACGGCATCTCGCCGGAGACCGGCTTGTTCGGCGACGTGCCATCGTTTGAAGAATCCTGGCGCGTCCAAGGCGGAAAGGGCTTTTCCGGTCTAGCCATCGTCGGCAATCGCATCTATACGATGTACATCCACAGCGGGGATGAATACGCGGTCTGCCTCGACGCC
This sequence comes from Candidatus Latescibacterota bacterium, assembly GCA_965203175.1. Classification (GTDB taxonomy): domain Bacteria; phylum Latescibacterota; class UBA2968; order UBA8231; family UBA8231. Next base: position 5,345,602 of record OZ241867.1, read on the forward strand.
AGTAATGGCGAAGTGCTTTGGCGCACCCGCACCGACCACAATCTCCCGGAACGGCAGGGCGGCGACGGTCCGCGTGCCACCCCCACCGTGGACGACGGGATGGTCTACGTCTCTAGCGCCTATGGCAAACTCTATGCGCTCGACAGCCAGACCGGCTCGCAAAAATGGAGCCACGACCTAGTGCGCGAATTCGGCAGCAAGAAGCCCCGCTGGGGTTTTTGCCCATCGCCCCTAGTCGCAGGAGACCTAGTCCTAATCGAAGCCGGCGGTACGGGCGGTCATTCGCTGATAGCCTTTGACAAAACCAGCGGCGACATCGCCTGGAAAACCGGCAGCGACAGGCTGGGCTACTCCTCTCCTATCACCGCCACCATAGGCCAAACGCACCAAGCGGTGTTTTTTACCGGCAACGGGCTGATCGCGGTCGCGCCACAACACGGCCAGATCCTGTGGAAACACTCCTGGACGACTAGGCACAACGTCAACGCCGCTACCCCGGTTTTCATCCCACCCAATCGCTTCTTTATCTCCTCCGGCTACGGCACGGGTGCCAGTGTGGTGGAGGTCTCCGCTACAGATCGCGGTTATAGTGTGAAGGAGGTCTGGCGCAACAAAGAGATGGAAAATCACTTCGCCACTTCCATCTACTATCAAGGCCACCTCTACGGCTTTGACGGCTCGATCCTCAAATGTCTCGACGCCGAGACCGGCGCGGAAAAGTGGAAGGCCCGAGGCTACGGCAAGGGCACCTTGATCGTCGCCGACGGCCATCTCATCCTGTTGGGCGAACAAGGCAACCTCGGCATAGCCGAAGCCACGCCTAAAGGCTTTGTCGAAAAGGCCAACACCCAAGTCCTCCGCAGCAAATGCTGGACCACCCCCTCACTCGCCGATGGCCGAATTTACCTCCGCAACGATAAGGAAATCGTCCGCATAGACGTGGTGGGGACAGCCCAATGATTATCGCGCGCACCGCCCTGTTCGCCCTCGTCTTAGGCACCCCGCCAGCCTTGGCCCAAGATTGGTCGCACTGGCAATGGACGGGCTGGCCGCAATGGCTTGGCCCCCACCGCAACGGAATCTCGCCGGAGACGGGTCTGTTCGGCAAAGCGCCCTCTTTTAGAGAGTCCTGGCGCGTCCATGCCGGGCAGGGCTCTTCCGGCCTGTCCATAGTCGGGGATCGCCTCTATACAATGTACATCCACAGTGGAGATGAATACGCAGTCTGTCTCGACGCCCGCAATGGCGAAGTGATATGGCGCACCCGCACCACCGGCCACGGTCCCTCGGCAAGGCGAGGCGGCAGTCCGCGTGCCACCCCCACGGTTGACGGCAAGATGGTCTACGTCTTCAGCGCCCATGGCGAACTCCACGCGCTCGACAGCCAGTTCGGCACCCAACGATGGAGCCGCGATATAATGCTCGAATTCGACAGTGAGGGTCCCGGTCGAAGCTTTGCAGCGTCGCCGCTAGTCGAGAGGAACCTCGTCTTAATCGAAGCAGGCAGTAAGAGTGGCCATTCGCTGCTGGCCTTTGACAAAACTAGCGGCGAGGTCGCCTGGACCGCTGGCAGCGACGAGAGGGGCTATTCCTCTCCCATCATCGCCACCATCGGCCAAACGCGCCAAGCGGTATTTTTCACCGCCTACGGGCTGATCGCGGTTGCGCCGCAAAAAGGCCGGGTGCTGTGGAAATATCCCTGGATAAGCAGACAACACATCAACGCTGTCACCCCGGTTTTTATTCCACCCAATCGCTTCTTTATCTCCTCCGGCTCCGGCATGGGCGGCGCTGTGGTGGAAGTCACCTCCACAGATAAGGGCTATGAAGTGGCGGAGATCTGGCGCAATAATAACATGCAAAACCACACCACCACCTCAATCTACTACCAAGGGCACCTCTACGGTTTTGACGGCTCGGTCCTCAAATGCCTCGACGCCGAGACTGGCGCGGAAAAGTGGCAGACTCGGGGCTATGGCATGGGTGCCCTGATCGTCGCCGATGGCCACCTCGTCATCTTGGGTGAACGCTGCAATCTCGGAATAGCCGAAGCCACGCCCGCTGGCTTCGGCGAAAAAGCCAACATCTCAGTCTTCTTCCACAGCATATGCGAGACCGTCCCCTCGCTCGTCAACGGTCAGATCTACCTCCGCGACAATAAAGAAATCGTCGGCATAAACATAGTGGGGGCAACTCAATGAGAAATCTGTACGGCGCGCTGCTATTTTTTGCCTTGTCGCTAACGGCACCCCTCGCCCTCGCCCAGAGCGCCGACGACTCACTCCACGTCGTCGACGAGACCATTGTCACCGGCTCGCGACTGGCCATCCCCCGCGCCAACGCCATCGCCACCAAAATGCCACTGCCCCTGCGCAAGACTCCCTTGAGCGTCGGTATCGTCCCCCAAGCCCTGATCGAAACGCAGGACGGCGCAACGCTCAGCGACGCACTGGCCAATGTCAGCGGCGTCGGCGTCCACACCAATTTCGGCGTCCACGACCTGTTCTACCTGCGCGGCTTCGACTCGCTCGCCAACGGCTTGGTACTCTCCGACGGAGTCCCTGAACCCGAAGCGACCTTCTATCAACTCTACAATGTTGACCGCGTCGAGGCCCTCAAAGGCCCCGGTGCCTTCCTCTACGGCGGCAACCCCCTGTCGGGCACCATCAACCTCGTCCGCAAACGGCCAGACCCGGTGAACGACTTTGCCCGCGTCAACGCTTCCCTAGGGAGTTTCTCCACCTACCGCGCCACCTTCGACGCCAGCCGCGCCCTACCCGACCAGAGCCTCGCCCTGCGTCTCAACGCCCTGTGGCAAGACGCGGAAGGCTACCGCGACGACAAAAACAGCTCGATTCTCGCCGTAAACCCAACGCTGCGGCTGAACCTCGGCGAGCGCTCGACGCTGCACCTCGACTTCGAGTACTTGACGAGCGAACATAGCTCCGACTCGGGGCTGCCCATCGTCGGCGGCGCACTGCCCGATGTGCCGCGCACTCGCTCATACCAGTCGCCCTTTGACCTTTCCGAACAGACCATCGTGCGCTTGCGCGCTGATTACGAATGGCATTTAGCGTCTAATTTCACTTTGCGCGACAAACTCTACTACACCAGCCTCGACTGGCCCTCGCAGGGGACCCTCTTCAATGGGGCTTTTCCCAACGCGGCCGGTTCGCTGGACCTCGCCCGCACGCTGCTCGACCTCGACGACCAGCAGCGGATCGTCGGCAACCAACTCGAAGGCCTGCTGGAATTGCAAACCGGCGGAATCGAGCACCAACTCCTCTTTGGCTTTGAAGTCGCCCGCCTCGCAGATGACTTCACCCTCGACGTGGCGTTGCTTTCGTTCGTCGATCTGTTCACACTCGACGCGACGTTGCCGCCGAGTTTGGCCCCCTTCATGCCAGCAGAAGCCGGGACCGATTCCCTCGTGGTCCCCCTGCCTGACCAAGCGACGGCCGCCCAAGCGACCGCACAATCCCTCGCACCCTACTTTGTCGACCGCATAATTTTCAGCCCCCACTTCGAGCTACTGCTCGGGGGCCGCTTCGACCGGATCGATTACGAGGACGACCTCACTGCCACCAAGCGCGATTACCGGCAGCTAAGCCCGATGCTCGGCGCGATCTTCGCCCCCACGCAGACCTTCTCGCTCTACGCCAATACAGGCCGCGCCTTTGCCCCGCCTTCCTCTCAAGTCGTCGGCGACCGCGAACCCGAGGAAAGCACCCAGTACGAAATCGGAGCCAAAGCCGCGCTACTCGACGGCAACCTCAGCGCCAACCTCGCCGTCTTTAACCTCGACAAAGAGCATATCGCCATCCCGGATGACAACGGGGTCACCCAGCAGCTCGGCGACCAGCGCACCCGGGGCTTGGAGTTGGAACTAGCAGCGCGTCTGGCCCAAGGATGGTACGCCCAAGGCACCTATGCCTTTTTAGACGCCGAACTGACGCGCTTCAACGAAGCCGTATTGGTCCCCACCGCCGACGGCTTCGTCCCCCTAATTTTCGACCGCACGGGCAATGTGCCAGCCTTCGCGCCCGAACACCTTTTGACGTTGTGGGCCGCCCGCGACTTGGGCGAAAACCTCACCTTGGCCGCTGGCATTCGCTACGTCGGCAGCCAGTTCGTCGCCGAGGACAATGTCTATGAGATCGACGGCGCGCTGACACTCGACTGCGGGCTGACCTACCGTCAGGGTCCGGCCCTCTTGCGGATAAACCTCAAGAACGCAACCAACAGCGAATACGAGACCCGGGGATTCGGTGCCTACTCGGTCATCCCGGCTGCCCCTTTCTCCTTCAAAGCGACCCTAGGTTATTCGCTGTGAACAACTGCGAACATCTCAGCCGCGACGCGCTGGCGGAGCATCAACTCAACCGCCTGCATACCCTACTAGACTCTGTGCTGGCGACGAACGCATTTTACCGCCAGAAACTCAACGCAGCCGGTATCACGCAGGCCGAGGACATCGCCCAACTCGACGACTTAGGCCGCCTCCCCTTCACCACCCGCGCCGAACTGTCTGCCGACCAAGTCGCCCATCCCCCCTATGGCACGAACCTCACCTATCCGCCCAAATGCTACACCCGCATCCACCAGACCTCCGGCACCACCGGTCAGCGACTGCGTTGGCTCGACACGGCTGAAAGCTGGGACTGGTGGGGCCGCTGCTGGGCCCAGGTCTATCGCGCCGCGGGCGTCGACGACCGCGACCGCATCTTCTTCGCCTTCTCCTTTGGCCCCTTCATCGGCTTCTGGAGCGGACACCAAGGAGCCAGCCACATCGGCGCGCTGATCGTCCCCGGCGGCGGCATGTCTTCGGCGCAGCGCCTAGACGCCATCATCGAAAACGAAATCACCGTCCTCGTCTGTACACCGACGTATGCCTTGCACCTAGGAGAAGTCGCCCGCGAGCGCGGCCTCGACCTCGCCGCCAGCAGCGTACACACCACCATCCACGCGGGCGAGCCAGGCGCAAATCTCCCCGCTACCCGTGCCCAACTCGAGCGCACTTGGGGTGCCCGCTGCTTCGATCACGCCGGAGCCACCGAGGTCGGCGCTTGGGGTTTTGACTGCCGCGAACAGGCTGGCTTGCACCTCAACGAGGGCGAGTTCATCTGCGAGATCGTCGATCCGCAAAGCGATGCACCAGCCGATGAAGGCGAACTGGTCATCACCAATCTCGGCCGCACGGGCATGCCGGTTATCCGTTATCGCACCGGCGACCGCGTCGCCCTCAATCGCACGCCCTGCGACTGTGGCCGCACCTTCCAGCGGCTCCAAGGCGGCGTCATCGGCCGCCTCGACGACGCCTTGCTCATCCGCGGCGTGGTCGTCTATCCCAGCGCCATCGAAAACGTCGTGCGCCAGTTCCCCGCAATCACCGAATTCGCCGTTGACGTCCACCGGCGCAAAGCACTGGACGAGTTGGAGGTGCGCCTAGAACTCAACGGCAATGCCAACGACACCGCCGACCAAGTAGCACGCGCCCTCGCCCACCGGCTCGGCCTGCGCGCCGACATCCAAATCGCCGCGCCGAACACCCTGCCGCGCTTTGAACTCAAAGCCCAGCGCTTCACCGATCACAGGAGCAACCCGTGAGCGACGTCATCGTCATCGGCGGCGGTCCCGCTGGCAGCACCGCAGCCGCCCTCGTCGCCGAAACCGGCCGCCAAGTCCGGCTCTTCGAGCGGGAGCAATTCCCCCGCTTCACAATCGGCGAGTCTCTGATGCCGGAGACCTATTGGACCTTCAAACGGCTCGGCGTGCTCGACCGACTCAGAGACAGCGCCTTCCCCCGCAAGCACAGCGTGCAGTTTTTCGGCAAGTCGGGTCGCGGCTCAACGCCCTTTTACTTTTCGGACACCAACCCCCACGAAAGCGCAATAACTTGGCAGGTCTTGCGCGGCCCATTCGACGCGATGCTCCTCGACAACGCCCGCGCCAAAGGTGCCCAAGTACATCAGGGTGCCCGGGTACTCGAAGTGCTGTTCGAGGGAGACCGCGCCACCGGCGTGCGCGCCAAACTCGCCGACGGCCAAACCCGCGATTTTGCCGCACAAGTCGTCGTCGATGCCACCGGCCAGAGCACGCTGATCGGCCGCAAGCTCAAGCTGACCCAACCCGAGCCCGAACTGAAGAAGGCATCGATCTACACCCACTATCGCGGCGGCCAGCGCGACGAGGGCATCGACGAAGGCGCGACCTTGATCCTCCACACCGAGAACCGGGACTCTTGGTTCTGGTACATCCCCCTGCCCGACGACAAGGTCAGCGTCGGCGTGGTCGGCGCGATCTCCTACTTGGTCCAAGGCCGCCGCGAAGACGCACAGACCATTTTCGATCAAGAGCTGGCCAAGTGCCGACCCATGCAGGAGCGCCTGCAAAACGCCGAGCAACTCTTTCCGGTCAAAACCACCAAGGACTTTTCCTATCGCGCCAGCCGCATCGCCGGCGAGGGCTGGGTACTGGTCGGCGATGCGTTCTGTTTTCTCGACCCGATGTACTCCTCGGGTGTGTACCTAGCCCTCAAATCCGGCGAGATGGCCGCCGACGCCATTGCCGAGGCGTTTGCCAAAGGCGACTTTTCTGCCGAGCAATTGGGCGGTTTCGGTCCCGAACTAGTGCGCGGCATGGAAGCGGTGCGCAAAATGGTGTACGCTTTCTACTCCAAGGACTTCAGCTTCGCCGAATTCCTCAAACGCCATCCCGAATGCAAACAGGGGGTCATCGACGTCCTCAGCGGCAACCTCTTCAGCGAACGCGTCGATCCCATTTTCGGGCCGATGAGCGAGGTGTGCGAGATGCCCGCCGCCGTCCCCTTAACCCCACAACCTTCAGGAGCAACACCGTGAACGCCACCGTCCGTCGGCTCCTCTACTTGGGGCTTTTCGTCCTCTATCTCCTGCATAACGACCTCTGGCTCTGGAACGATCCGCGCATCGTCTTGGGGCTGCCCATCGGCTTGCTCTACCATATCGGCTTCTGCGTGGCCGCTACCGGGCTGATGATCTTGCTGGTCAACTACGCTTGGCCGTCCGAGTTAGACGCAGAGGACGAGGAGCAAGCCGCATGACCACGATCATCATCTTATGCTACCTCGGCCTAGTACTCTGCATCGGCGTCCTCTCCAATCGCTTCTTTCGCGGCACCGGCGAGGACTACTTCGTCGCCAGCCGCTCCATCGGTCCCTTCCTGCTGCTGATGTCGCTGTTTGGCACCAACATGACCGCGTTCGCCATTTTGGGAGCCTCCGGCGAAGCCTATCACACGGGTATCGGCGTCTTCGCCCTGATGCCTTCGGGCGCGGCCCTGATTATTCCCACCGTCTTCTTCTTCATCGGCACCCGCGTCTGGGCACTCGGCAAGCGCCACAACCTCCTCACGCAGGTCCAGTACTTCCGCCGCCGCTGGGACTCCGACGGCTTGGGGCTCCTGCTCTTCGTCGTCATGATCGCGCTGCTGATACCCTACCTGCTCATCGGCGTCATGGGCGGCGGCATCACCCTCGCTCAAGTCACCAAGGGGCAGATTCCCCAGTGGGCCGGCGGCCTGCTGGTCTGCTTGGTGGTGCTGGCCTACGTCAGCTTCGGTGGCATGCGTGGCACCGCCTGGGCCAACGCCTTCCAAACGCTGGTTTTTATGATCCTCGGCGGCGTGACCTTCTTCGTCATCGTCGATAAGCTGGGTGGGCTAGACAGCGCGCTAGCGCAAGTCGCGGCCGCGCACCCCGAGCTGCTGATCAAAGGGGACAATATCAGTCCAATCAAACTGTTGACCTACACCTGCATCCCGCTGTCAGTGGGCATGTTCCCCCACCTCTTCACCCATTGGCTGACCGCTAAAAGTGCCCGCACCTTTCGCTATCCGCTGATGTTCTACCCTCTGTGCATCGCCATCGTCTGGATCCCCAGCGTGCTCTTGGGAATCTTCGGCAGCATTGACTTCCCCGGTCTCAAGGGAGCAGCCGCCAACTCCGTGCTAGTCAAGATGATCGACCTACACGCCCCTGGTGCCCTAGCCGGCCTGCTCGCCGCCGGGGTCTTTGCCGCCATCATGTCGTCGCTCGACTCGCAGGTGCTGTCCATCAGCAACATGTTCACCCAAGATGTCGTCCGCCACTACCGCAAAGGCGACGAGTTAAGCGAAAAGGCCCAAGTCCTGTGGGGCCGCCTCTTCGTGATCGCCATCTTCGCCGTTACCTACGTGCTCTCGCTGGTCTCAGCCCGCAGCATCTTCACCCTCGCCGTCTGGTCCTTCACCGGCTTTGCAGCGCTCTTCCCGGTAGTCGTCGCCGCCCTGTTCTGGAAGCGCAGCACCAAGTACGGTGCCTTTGCCTCCGTGCTCACCGTGGCCGCGCTGTGGTGCTATTTCTTCTTTCAGGGGTGGAAAATCCCCGGCTATACGGTCGGCATGACCGGGGTAATGCCGGTGGTAGTGATCCTCGCCGCTTCTGCCGTAGCCATGGTCGTCGGCTCACTGCTGACCAAGCCACCGGCCAAAAGCACCGTCGATAAATTCTTCTAGCGATGCGCGTCGCCTACATCACGGCCGGTGCCGCCAGTATGTACTGCGGTAGCTGCATCCACGACAACGCGCTCGCTGCCGCCCTCTCGCGCCGCAATGCCGATGTCGCCCTGATCCCGACCTATACGCCGCTGCGCACGGACGAAGAAAACGTCTCGCTGGACCGCGTCTTCTACGGCGGCGTCAGCATCTTCCTGCAACAGCAGTGGTCGTTTTTTCGCCGTACGCATCGCCTCTTCGACCGCGTCCTCGACTCGCCGTTTCTAATCCGCACCCTCGCGCGCTTTGGCTCCTCTACCAACGCCCGCGACCTAGGACCGCTCACCGTCTCAATCCTCGCCGGCGAAGAGGGCAATCAACAAAAGGAACTCACCCGCCTCATCGCTTGGCTCCAGCGCGACTTCAAACCCGACCTCATCCAGCTAACCAACGCCATGTTCGTCGGCATGGCCCGGCAATTAAAAGCACAACTCGGGGTCCCGGTCCTCTGCGCCCTCCAAGGTGAGGACCTGTTCTTAGACGGCCTGCCCGAACCCTCGAAGACCCAAGCCCTAGATACCCTACGCCAACGCACCCAAGACATCGACGCCTTCATCGCCCCGTGTGCGTATTACCAAGAACACATGGCCGAGTACTTACAGATACCGCGCACAAAAATCCACGTGGTGCCGCTCGGCCTCAATCTGACCGGACACGGCCAAGAGCCACCGCCCACCGACGGCCCCTACAAAATCGGCTACCTCGCCCGCATCTGTCCTGAAAAGGGCTTTCACCTACTCGTCGATGCCTTCCAGCAGTTAAAAGCGCAACCCGAGTTTGCCTCCCTCCGCCTCGAAGCCGCAGGCTACCTCAGCGCGTACGACAAGCCCTACTTTGCCGAGCAGGTGCAAAAAATCCGCCGCTGGGGACTAGCCGATTCGTTCACCTACCACGGCGAAGTCGATCGCCGCGAAAAAATCCGCTTCCTCTCCTCGCTCCACGTCTTCTCCGTACCCTCGGTTTACGCCGACCCCAAAGGTCTATCTATCCTCGAAGCCTTAGCCAACGGCATCCCGGTCATCCAGCCCGACCACGGCGCGTTCCCCGAACTGATCGCAGCCACCAGCGGCGGTCTCCTCGTCGCACCCCATTCCCCGAAGATCCTAGCCAACGAGCTTGCCGCCTTGCTACGCGACGAACAGCGGAGACGCCAGCTCGGACAGACCGGCCAAGAGGCGGTCCACAGTCGCTTCCACGCCGATGCCATGGCTGAGGGGACGCTCGCCGTGTATGAGCAGTATCTGTAGAAAGAGATCGACAACAACTATAGGGTGACGTAGTGCTGACCATTGGTCAGGGCTAGTGTTTTGACAGATTTACGATTAAATCGTAAATCTGCCGGTCGCAAGACCGGCCATGAGGTTGATCTACTGGTGGAACAAGGATCGGCGCTCTACCCAATTGAGATCAAGTCTGGACAAACGGTCGGCTCGGATGCGTTCACCGCACTTACATGGTGGAGCCGCACCGCCGACAGAATCTTGCGAATGCTTCGCTGATCTATGGCGGCGACCGCGCGTACCGGCGCAACAAAGTGGCGGTGCAGCCGTGGTTTGCTATTTGAAGAAAATTTTCCTACCCACGAAATTCCCTATACTATACTTATGATCACTTGGTCTCCTAAAGGCGGGTCGGCAAAAAGCCTTATGGCGCGTATGAAGGGAATCAACTAACCTCGGAGTGCAAATATGACCCATCCCGAACTCCTCAAGCGCATCACGGTGCGTCCAGATATTTTTGATGGCAAGCCCATTATTCGCGACATGCGTATCTCGGTGGAACTTATCCTGAGCTTGTTAGCCCAAGGTGTAAAGCCAGAGGCCATTTTAGCCGATTACCCCGAACTCGAAGAAGCCGACCTACAGGCGTGTGTTGCCTACGCGCACGCGGTGAAACACTACCCCGATGCGATGCCGAGACTTTGAGCGTTAAATCTTCCCTGCAGCAATAAATTCCCGCAACAGTCCCAAGAAAGCCTCTGTCGCCGGCGAACGCCGTCGCTGCCGGTGCTCGATTAGGCCTATTTGGCGTTTGGCCAATCCATTGACCTGTATAGCGCGCACTTTCCCTGCGGCGACTTCTGCTTCCACCGCCACCTCTGGCACCAGCGCAATACCCAACCCAATCTCCACGTAGCGCTTGATAATCTCGATCCCGCCGAGGGTCATTTCGACCTGCAACGCCAAGCCCTCCCGCTGGAAAACCTCGTCGAGCAACTGCCGGCTAGTGCTCCCGCGTTCCAAGACCAGAAACGGATATTCGGCAAGCTGTTTGAGCCCTATCCTACGCCTTTTGCCCAGCGCGTGGTCCGGAGGACAAATGAGTACATCCCGCCGCTCGAAAAGCGACTCGCTGACCAAGTCGCGGTGCTTGACCGGTAATGTCGCCAACCCGAACTCCACTTCGTCGTTGAGCACTAGGTTACTCACCTCCGGCGACATTCGATTGCGGATGTCTAACTCGACCGCTGGGTAGCGAGTTCGGAACTCGGCGAGCACGTTGGGCAAAACATAGGTGCAGTTGGTATCGCTAGTCCCGATCGCCAGTCGCCCGCGCAAAACCTGCTTGAGCGCCGCAATATCGTCGCGCGCCTTCTCCAGCCGGGAGAGAACCTCTTTCGCATGAGCAAAGAGAATCTCGCCGGCCGGCGTCAGACGGAACTGTCGCCTATTGCGCTCAAGTAGGATCTCGTCCAGTTCGTTCTCCAATGCCTTGATCTGCAGGCTGATGGCCGGCTGAGTCAGAAAGAGTTTATCGGCCGCCCGCGTAAAGCTCTGCTCGCGGACGATTTCGTAGAAACTGCGCAATTGGTAGAGATCCATTCGGAGTCCTTTATTTATATTATTTATTCTAAAGATAATATATATAAATTTTTATTATGCTACAATTTCACTTATCGTCAGAGGCGTCAACCAATTCACTCTTTAAAAGGAGGTGCGCCATGAGCGCCATCATCGTCGTTGACGCCTTCTGGGGCGATTCGGGTAAAGGCAAGGTCGCCGCCTTCCTCGCACAAAAACACCAAGCCGCCTACAGTGTCCGAGCCGGGGTCGGTACCAATGCCGGGCACAGTATCCTCTTTGCCGACGGCAGCGAGATTCGCACTCGGCAGTTACCCTGCGGCTTTCTCCATCCCGATACGCAACTGCGCGTCGGCAGCGGCGTCGCCGTCGATCCCGAGCAGTTTTTTGCCGAACTAGATCTACTAGACCCGAGCTATGGGCTGCGCGAGCGGACCCGCGTCGATTACCGCTGCCCGCTGATCCTGCCCGAGTACCGCCAACGCGAAGAAACCGACAGCTTTCTGCAGGAACACGGCACCACCGCCAGCGGCAGCGGCGTCGCCCGCGCCGAATTCGCCCTGCGCAAAGCGCGCCAAGCCCGCGACGAGGACATCCTCGCAGATTACACCGCCGACGTAGCCCGCGAACTCAACGAGAGCTGCCTGCGCGGTGAAACCATCGTCGTCGAGGGCAGCCAAGGCACCCACCTGTCGCTAGCCCTGAGCGATGACTATCCCGACTGCACCTCGGACAACTGCACCACCGCCGCCTTTGCCGATGACGTCGGACTCAACTGGCGTCACATCGAAGAAGTCTGCTTGGTGGTCAAAGCACTGCCTAGCCGCGTCGGCACTGGCCCCCTACCACTGCAATTGACGCTAGCAGAAGAGGAATGCCGGGGCCTCGCCGAATACGGCGTGGCGACCGGGCGACGGCGGCGCAAAGCCTCGGGTATCTCTTGGCCTCATTTGGAAACAGCCGTCCTACTCAACGGTCCCACCCAGTTGGCCTTAACCTTCTGCGACCACCTCGACCCCGAGGTCACCGGCGCACGCCAGCACAGCGCATTGACCGCGCCCATCCGACACCTCATCGACGAACTAGAGACGCGATTTAACATCCCCGTATCGCTCTGCGATTGTGGGGTACACTTCGAGAACCTCGTCGAGATCGCATGACCCTCGACAGCAGCGAGTCTCCTAACCACATTATGTGCGAAACGCGCAAGCGAAAGGATTATCCCATGACTTGGCTCGTATTCGCACTCCTCACTGTCTCTTGTTGGGGTCTCTACGGCGTCCTGCTACACACCGGCCAGATCGCCATGGCCGATCCGGTAAACGGCCGCTACAAAGCCTTCCTCTTCGTCGGCTTGGCCTACCTGCTCACCGCGGTCTTCGGTTCGCTGATCGTCCTAGCCTACAATGGCGCGAGTTGGATCTACCCGGCTAAGGGCGTCTTCTGGTCCACCGCCGCTGGCATCGCCGGAGCCATCGGCGCATTGGGCGTCCTCCTCGCCTTCGGGGCCAGGGGAACGCCGGCCGTGGTCATGTCCATCGTCTTTGCCGGTGCTCCCATCGTCAACGCGGTCGTCGCCGTGCTCGTGCATCCGCCCGCTGGCGGCTGGGCAGCCGTGCGTTGGCCCTTTGTCCTCGGCATCGTCTTGGCCGCTATGGGCGGCTGCCTAGTCACTTTCTTCCGACCCGGCAACTGACGTGTCCGTCGAATTCCACACCTGCCGCCGCGTCGAGTGGGCCGACACCGATCAGGCTGGCATCGTCCATTTTGCGCGCTTCTTCGTCTTCATGGAAGCCGCTGAGCACGCCTTCTGGCGCAGCTTGGATCTGAGCGTCCACAGTCAACGCGACGGCGACATCATTAGCTGGCCTCGCCTCGTCGCCGAATGCGAGTACTTCCGCCCCGTCTCCTTTGAGGATATCCTCGACATCCATGTACACCTCGAAAAACAGGGCGAGAAGTCTCTCAGCTTTCGCTTCGACTTCCACTGCGGAGACGAACATATAGCCCAAGGCCGACTCAAGATCGCCTGCTGCGTCTGCAATCCGGGCGAGGCCATCCGCGCCATCCCCATCCCGAACTTTATCACCCGCAAACTGGCGGCGCACCTATGAACGCAGCCCCGGCTCTCGCCGCAACCGACGTCTGCAAGCACTTCGCCCTCGGCGACCAGACCGTCGACGTGCTGCGCGGCGTCTCGCTGCACGTCGAGATGGGTCAGTCCTTGGCGCTTATTGGTCCGTCCGGCTCGGGCAAGAGCACCTTGCTGCACCTGCTCGGCACCCTCGAACCTCCAACCTCGGGCCAAATCGCCATCAGTGGCCAAGACCCACTAGCCCTCCCCGAACCGCAACTCGCCCGCTTCCGCAACCAGCACATCGGCTTCGTCTTCCAAAACCACCACCTGCTGCCCCAGTACTCAGCCCTCGAAAACGCCCTAATCCCCACCCTCGCCTTTCCCCAAGCCGACCGGCGCGAGCGCGCCTGTGATCTTTTAACCGCCGTCGGTCTAGCAGAACGCCTGCACCACCGCCCCGCCGAGCTTTCCGGCGGCGAGTGCCAGCGCGTGGCCGTGGCGCGTGCCTTGATCAACAAGCCCGGTCTCTTGCTCTGCGACGAGCCTACCGGCAGCCTCGACCGCCAGACAGCCACCACCGTCGCCGACCTGCTCTTCACACTGCACCGCGCCGAACAAGCTGCTCTCGTCATCGCAACCCACGACCTCGAACTAGCTGCGCGCTGCGACCACCGCCTGCATCTGCGCGAGGGGACGTGCGTCGAAGCCTAGTCTACTACTGGCGGGTTCACCTAGGGCTGCTGCTAGGGACCGCTGTCGCCACAACCGCCCTGACTGGCGCGCTCCTAGTCGGCGACTCCATGCGCGGCAGTCTGCGCGATTTGGCTTTAGAGCGCCTAGGTCAGACCGATTACGCACTGCTCGCTGCGCACTTCTTCCGCAGCGACTTGACCACCGAACTGCCTGGAGGCCATGCACCTGTCATCCTCCTCAACGGCAGCGCCCGCCACGCCGAGACCCAAGCGCTCGCCGCTGGCGTGCAAATCCAAGGCATCGACGTCCGCTTCTCCGCGCTCTTTCCCGAAAGCGGCTCCGCCTTGCGCGATGCCCTCAAACCAGCGCCCGACCAGCCGTTTCCTCCACTCGTCGTCAGTGCCTCACTGCAACGCGCCCTCGGCCTTGAACTAGGCGATGCGATCCTGCTCTCGCTGGAGCGCCCCAGCCCAACCTACCGCGAATCCCTCTTTGGCCGCCGCGCTACCGGCGATCTCGTCACCACTCTGCGCGTGGTGCTCACTGGCGTCTTGCCCGACAGCGGGGCGGGGCGCTTCGGCCTGCGACTGCAGCAGCACCTGCCGCTCAACGCATACCTCAACCTCCAAGTCCTCCAGCGCGCGCTCGACCAACAGGGTCGCGTCAACACCCTGCTCATTGCCGCGCCCAACAGTCAACACCAAGACCTGCAACACGCCCTCGCCCAGCACCTGAGCCTTGCCGACCGCAAGCTAGACCTCGCGCTGCACGCCAACTACATCGAGCTCACCAGCACCCGCTTTGTCCTCGACGATTCGATTCGCACCGCCGCCTTGGCGAGCGCAGCCGCCTTACAACTCAAAACCGCAACCTTCTCGACCTATCTGGCCAACGCCATTGAGGGGAACGGTCGCCAAGTCCCCTACTCAACCGTTACCGCCCTCGACGATCCTACCGGCCTCTACCTCGCCGACGGACGGCCCGCGCCACCCCTCGCCGCCGACGCCCTCTACCTCGACACCTGGACAGCCCAAGAACTGGCCACAACTCCCGGCGATTCGGTCTCCCTGACCTATTACGTAGTCGGCCCGCGCCATGAACTCCGGACCGAGCAAGCCCACTTCCGCCTCCAAGGGATTGTGCAGATGCGCGGCTTGGCCATTGACCCAACCCTGACGCCTGCCTATCCAGGGTTGCAGGAAGAAGACGATATAACTGCCTGGGATGCGCCCTTCCCCATCGACATGGGGCAAATTCGCCCGCAGGACGAAGCCTACTGGGACCAGTACGGGGCCGCGCCCAAAGCCTTCGTCGCCTCCCATACAGGACAGCGCCTGTGGGGCAGCCGACACGGCGCGCTGACCGCCATCCGCTTCTATCCGTCCTCGTCCACTTACTACCAGACCTTGCGCCAAGACCTGCTAGTGCGCCTGTCTCCTGTGGCAGCAGGCTTCTCCTTGCGCCCCGTCCGCCAAGAGGCCCAGTTAGCATCAACTGGGGCCACGGACTTCAGCGGCCTTTTTATCGGCTTCAGCCTCTTCCTCATTGCCTCGGCTGCATTACTAGTAGTTTTGCTGTGCAAGTTCGGCCTCGAACAACGCGCCCGCGAAGCAGGGCTGCTGCTCGCCACCGGCTACCCGCTCACCGCGGTGGGCCGACGCTTTTTGGGCGAGGGCATTGCCTTGGCCGCGCTGGGCGCACTGCTCGGTCTAGCCGGTGCTCCGCTCTACGCCTATTTGATGCTGGTCGGCTTGCACACTTTGTGGTTGGAGGCTATCGGCACATCCTTTCTCTCCCTCCACGTTAGCTGGCTCAGTCTGGCGGTGGGTTATCTATCCACCTTACTGCTGGTCTCGCTAGCGCTGTGGCGCACCGTGCAGCGCTTCCACCGCCTGCCCGTCCGAGCCCTACTCGCTGGTACCCTCGACACCGCACCGCGTCTCCCGCGCCGTCGCAGTGCCGTCCTCGCCGCACTTGGTCTGGTTATAGCTCTTACCTTAAGCGTTCTCGCCAGTATGGCCGACGCAGCAACGGCCGCTGCGCTTTTCTTAGGCAGCGGCACCGCGGCCCTGTTGGCGCTATTGGCCCTTTTCGCGGTATGGTTGCGCGCTCCAACATCGGGCCGCCTCAACTCCAGCCTCGGCTTGGGCCTCCTCAACAGCACCCGCAAACCAAGCCGCAGCACCCTCTGCACCTCCCTCGTCGCCTGCGCCACCTTTGTCATCGTCGCCGCTGGAGCTCACCGACAGGTCGAGTGGTCAGACGATCCGGGCACGGGCGGTTTATCACTAGTCGCCGAGGCAGAAATTCCCCTGCACCAAGACCTCAACAGTGCGGATGGCCGCTTCGAGTTAGGTCTATCAACAGACTTGGGCACCGCGCGCTTCTTCCCCTTCCGCGTCCTGCCCGGCGACGACGTGAGCTGCCTCAACCTCTACATACCCCAGACCCCGCGCGTCCTCGGCGCACCGGCCGAGTTCATCCAACGCGGCGGCTTGCCCTTCCGACAGACGCTCCCCCTAACGCCAGACGAGCGCGCCAATCCCTGGCGACTGCTCCAGCGCGATTTGGGGCCAGGCGTCATCCCAGCTATCGGCGACTTTAATTCAGCGCAATGGATTTTGCACAAACGTCTGGGCGACGACATCCCGATTGCGGAGGGATTGGCCGTGCGGTTAGTCGGCCTGTTGGACGGCAGTCTGTTCCAGAGCGAGCTGCTCATTGCCGAGGACCGCTTCGCCGCGCATTTCCCCGAACGCGAAGGCTACGGCTACTTCCTAGTCGAAACGGAACAACCAGCCGCCGTCACCGCCGCGCTCGAAAAGGGACTAGCAGCCTACGGCCTCGACGCCACCTTGAGCGCCGAGCGCCTCCGAGGCTTTCGCGCCGTCGAAAACACGTACCTGGCGACCTTTCAGACGCTGGGTTTGCTCGGGCTGCTCTTGGGTACCCTGGGTTTGGGGATCCTCATTCTGCGCAACGTCCTCGAGCGCAGTGGCGAGTTGGCGGCCTTGAGCGCCTGTGGTTTTCGCCGCGCCCGCCTAGGGGCGATGCTGCTCTACGAGCACGGCTTCCTCCTGCTAGCGGGAGAAGGGATCGGCAGCGCCGCCGCCCTCATCGCCGTGGCCCCCCGCCTTTTCGATCCTACCCCCTTGCCTTGGGCCTCGTTGATCTTCTCGCTTGGCTTGGTCTTCGCCGCTGGTCTGTTGGCGTGTGCTGTCGCTAGTCACTCGGCCTTGCGTCGCCCCCTGCTCGCGGCCCTCAAGGCCGAGTAACCAGCGCTACTGGCCAATGCAGTACAGGTGCGACTCCGTCCGCAGAAAAATCCGCCCTCCGGCGATGGCCAGCGACGACAGCGTATAGGCCCCGTCGAGTTCGTTAGTCGCCAGTACCTTGTACTCTGGTCCGGCCTGCAGCACAGTCGTCACCGCGTTTTCGTTGACCACGTAGAGCTTGCCGTCGGCCAAGACCGGCGAGGAGCTGACCGACCCCTGGGCCGTGCGCTCCGGACCCCACACTACCGCACCCGTCTTGGCGTCGAGGCAGGTAGCCCGCCCGCGATCATCGACCATGTAGAAATAGTTACCATCGGTAACAGCCGAAGGCACGTCTGGTCCGCCCGCCCCCGTCCACTTCCACGCCAAGTGACTCTCGCTAACGTCTCCCGTGCCACCAGCGCGGAACGCTAGCACCGGATTGCGGCGACTGGTCGCGTACACCATCCCAGCAACCGCAACCGGCGAACCAACCACTCGGTAATTCCGCTCCTTGCCCGGATTCAAGCCGCCTGCCCTCCACACCTCCTCGCCGGTAGCCGGATCGTGGCCGGTGAGGTAGTCCCCACCGGAGACGACGATTTGCGTCTGGCCATCGTATTCTAGGACCACAGGCGTGGTATAAGCATCCGGCGACTCGCCCGGCGCGTCGGTTGGCCGCTCCTGCCACCACGCGACCTTACCGGTGGCCGCGTCAAAGGCGATCAGGTAGGAAGGATCGTCCGTGTTCATCCCGTGCAGGACCTCGACGAAGAGCTTGCCATCGTAGAGCAAGGGCGAGGAGGCGTAGCCCCACATCAGGCCGAAGTCGCCGTGCTCGGCCTGCAAGTCGTAGTGCCACAGTTCCTCACCATCCATGTCAAAGGCCCGGATCATTCCCGTGCCCGTAACGGCCAGCACGCGCTCGCCGTCCGTGACCGGCGAAGGCGAGGTGTTGTTGTGCTTGCGCCAATAGGCATTGCCCTCGTCGAGCGTGCGCTGCCACAACACGCTGCCATCAGCCGCTGACAAGCAGCCCAAAAGCAGTTTTTCGCCGCCCTGGATCTCCTCGCCCGTATTGGGCGACATCAAAAAGACCCGCTCGCCCCACACCACCGGCGTACTCCCGCTCCAAGAAGGCAGCTTCCTACTCCAGACTACATTCTCGCTCGTACTCCAAGTCGTCGGCAGGTTCACGGCTTGGCTAACGCCGTTGTGGTCGGGACCGCGCCACTGGGGCCAGTATTCTTCAGCACTGGCGCGCAAAGCGGCCAAAAATAGCAGTGAGACGATTGCGTAATTTTTCATGATCTGCTCCTATCCATTAACTAAGTTCAACTCACTCCTCCCAGTCGAGCAACACCCCAAGCGCCTCGTCCATGTCGTTGTAAAGCAAGTCAAAGGCTTTTGCCGCCTCAAAAAAAGGAAAGCGGTGCGTGGTCATTCGCTCTGTCTGAATAATTCCTGCCTGCAATAGCTCCATCGCCCGGCGTGCGGTCCCCGAGCCTATGCCCTGTCCATAATAGCCGCCCAGGATCCTGCGTCGCTGGATCTTGCCCGACATCAGCGGCAAAGGCGCGTCCTCGTAAAGCCCAATCAAGTGCAATAACCCGCCAACGGCCAGCATATCCAACCCCTGGTCGAATGCTTTAACCCCCGCCGGGCCACCGACCGCATAGACGACGATATCGGCATCAGCTCCCGCTGTTAGCCTACGCACCGCAGCAATAGGATCCTCTTCGGCGGCGTTGACTACCGCGTCGGCCCCCAACTCCTCGGCCAGTGTGCAGCGACTCTCCAGCGCATCAACGGCGATGATTCGACCCTTGCCATTGTGCTTGGCCACCTGCAACATCAGGCTCCCAACCAGTCCCTGGCCCAAAATCACTACCGTGTGGTTGGGTCCGATCTCCTCGATATCCACCCAAGTCACCGCACCCGAGACCAGGGGCCAGTACGGTGCCACGTCGAATTCCACGCCAGGCGGCATCGCCACCACCTGCGGCTGGTCCTGCGGCGCAGATAACACCGCTGGGCGCACCACGTATTCAGCGTGCGGTGCCAGCGCTACTACCCGGTCGCCTATAGCGTAGCAGTCGACACCCTCTCCCAAAGCGTCTATCACCCCTGCCAGCGAATAGCCCATAATCTCGGGACTGACCGCGTGCTCACGCGTATAGCGTGCGCCGATCTCCGATCCCCGGCTGATCAGGCTGCACACCGCCTTGACCCGCACTTCCCCCGGCCCCGGCTCGGGCACCGGGACTTCCTCGATTTCGATATTAAACTGCCCTGTTGGTTTGATAACTCGTTTCATCTCCATGCCCCCCATTTTCCTAGGAACTAGCATATACGAGATAGCCTGCCGCCAACCCCACGCTGAGCAAGCAGGTAGCAACGACAAATACGCACGTGCGGCGCATATCCTCGGGCCGGCCACCTTCCAGGTCGTTCGCATCGCCCAACCACAAGTCTGTAATCTGCATCCCGTCCTGCCAAATAGGTCCAACCAACCGCCTTTGTAGCGCGCCGGCCGCGGTTGCTTCGCTCCACCCAGAATTTGGTCCCGGAACGAGCGCGTGCTGCTGCCACCCAACCACAAGAGCCTTGCGCGCCGAACAACGCGGCAAAAAAAACGCGACCACAATCATCAATACATACGTCAAGCGCGCTGGCAAAAAATTCAACACATCGTCGAGCCGCGCACCACACCAGCCAAAACAGCGGTAGCGCGGCGTCTTAAAGCCAACCATGGAATCCATCGTGCTGATGACCTTAAAAAGCACGAGGCCCGGTAGCCCCAAAAGCGCGTAGTAAAAAATCGGCGCGATAAAACCATCCACCGCATTTTCGCTCAAACTCTCCATACCCGCCCGCCGACACGCCGCCGCATCCATCCTCTCAATATCGCGGCCCACGAGCATTGCCGTTGCCTGACGCGCACCGTCCAAATCTGCGGCGCGGTCAATGGCCAAGCCGTGTTTGCATAGGTCTTTGAGCGCAATGAGGCTGTACAAGACAAAGGCGTGAAAAAGCCAACCGATCTCCGCATGGACGCGATACAATGCAATCGCCAACGCGCATATCAACCCCACCCAAAACGCCGCCAAAACGCAAAACAGCACGCACCCACCGACGTATCCATCCAAGCGCAAGCCGCGCAGCACTCGCTCAAAAAAAGACAGCGTCGCACCCACCAAGCGAATGGGATGCAACGCATAGACCGGATCGCCGACAAGACCGTCGCAAACAACCGCGCAAACGAGCAACAGCAGATCGGGCGCGAGTATGGTCAGGTCCATTTCAAACGCCACCCCAAGGCCAAAGCATCGTACGCAATCGCCAGCCAGTCGTCTTCATTTGTCCGCAGTTGCTCGAAACACGACAAATAGGCCTCTGGTTTGGCAGCCAGCGCAGTCGCCAAGATAGCAGCTTGCTGACGCAACACCGGAGCGGCCAACTCCTGCGACAACGTACCATAGCGCACGCGATCCCAAACCGCGGCCAACGCATACGCCGCGGCGGCAACGCGCGGCTCGTACACCACGGACTTGAGATTCTTTTGCAACAGCGCAAAATCGTCCGCGCTCAGGCGCTTGCTCATCTCTGCCAACAAGCATTCCTCTCTCATACCAAAGCGCCTAAGCGCGTGCACGATGCTGCGCGTATGCGACGGCTCTAGGCCATTTTGCCAGCGCAAGCCCTCCAACGTGGCCTTGCGCACGGCCTTGCCGATCAATTCGCCCAATTTGGCGTGATGCCCGGCGCTAGTTTTCGGCTTTCTGGTGGAGTCTAAAGGAGTGGCTATGCCGTATTGATCCGTGCCCGTGCCCGTTGCCAAATCGGGCGAATAGCGGCTCGCAACCGCGAGATCGCGCAGAGCCGCGGACTTGCCTTCGGTCATAGTCACCACAGCCCGCGCCATCGCGCCCGGGGTGAGTGGCCAATTGACGAACAGCATAGTGTTGATCGTGCCCACATGGGGATCGTCTTCTTCGTGCCACGTCGCCCGGTCGCCCGCACACCCCGCATTGCCCTCCACCCCAGCGGTTACAATAGCACACACGCGCAATTCAGCATGCGTTTCTACGACGCAAGCCGCATAGTTCACATTGGCTGCCGTGCCCATCAGGGCGACTTGGTCTGGGGGCCAGTTGTGCTCCGCGCATACGTGGTGGTGATAGCCGGTCTCGCCGAGTTGTTTGAGCAAGACAAAGCGCGCGTCGTGCCCTTTGCCCTCGCAACTTTGGTGATTGACCAAGTAGCGAATGTCAGTGCTCAGACCTCCGTTACAGGCCGATGTACTCAGCACCTGATGCGGCGTCTGCAAGCGAGCAATCAGAAAGCGCCCCTCGCGCGTCAGGTCGTAACACTCGTGCCGATCAATAACGTCCATCCCTAGCGAATGCCCGGCGCAAACGGCACCCACGGCTCGCCGTACTCGTTGCCAGCCCGATCCCGGCCCCGCGCCAGGTACACCGCGTGTGCTGCGTGCGGTCCCGTACTCCGCACCTTCACCGTCGCTGGCATGTAGCGCATGGTGTAGCCACAGCGCCGCTTGGCGCTGGTGTTGGGATTGGAGCCGTGAATCATTTTGGAGTGATGGATGTGGCATTGGCCCTCGCGGACCTCCAAATCGACGACCCGCGACATATCAACTTGCTCGGCGACAATCTCCCGCCCGAAGACATGAGTATTGCGATCGACCTCCACATAGTCCGAAAAGCCGTGTCGATGCGAATCAGCCACCACCCGCATACAGCCGTTTTCGCGCGTCGAGTCGTCGATGGCCAGCCACACGGTCAGCACCTCGTGCTCGCTGAGCCGCTCATTCCAATACGCCGAGTCCTCGTGCCAGGGCACGCGCTTGCCGTCGCCGGGCGGCTTGCTGATAAAGTGGCTCGACCACAAGACGATGTCCGGGCCGATAAACGCCTCGACAAAATCGAGCACCTCATCGGCGAGTAGCCACTCGAAAAGCTCTGGGTGGGCAAAATGCGGCACGTCCATAGCTTCGGGTCGTTTCCCCGGAGGCAAATCGGCCAACAAGCCAGCGAAGAAGGCCTGCAAGCGCTGGAACTTTTCAGCGGGAAAGAGCGGCTGTTGATAGACGAAATAACCGTGATCGCGGTAAAACTGCACGTCCTCGGTGGTCACGTGCAGGGGGTGGGAAATGCTCATCGGCGAATACCTTTCCTCGTAGTTGCAGCCTCAATATACGGCAATCCACTCACCCGTGCAGAATCGGATGCCCCGCGCCTTTAAACCAGATGCAGTCGAGGACAAACGACAGAAAAACCCCGCAGAAAAACCCGACCACCAGCCCGATAAACAACGGCTTGAGCCGCTGGTAGAGCGCCACGCCGCCGAGACGCAAGATCAACGCCTTGCATGCCCACGCCAAGAAGACTGAGAACACAATCCGCTTGACCATCCAAGTCGAGGCTACGGCCAATCCCACCGGGTGCAAGGGCCACCACGCGATCCGATAGTGCAAAAACGCCAACACCAAATAGCCCACCACCCCACTGCCGGCCAAGCCGAGCTTGTCCCAGTCGACGGACGCGGGATTGCGCGTTTGTTCGCCGACCCAGTCAAACGCTAGGCCGCCCGCACCACCCGCGGCATTGAAAAACCACGAGCGCAGATTGCTCGCCCCGTAGTCGTAGCACAAGTAGATCATAAAGCTGGTAGTCGCGACAAAGCTGACCACCACCGCCAAGCCAATGGCCAAGGCCAACCCGCCGCTGCGTCGATGCGTGTAGTAGTCGTGCAGCTTGAGCGCGTTGGCTGCCGACGGCATAAAGGTGGATTGCACATCGCTGCACCACGCAAAGGTCAGTGCCAGCGCGACCAAATTCTGTGGCCCCAAGGCCGAGCCAGCCGCAGCCACGACCATGCCCTGAGCGCTCATAGGCGTCGTCAAATAGTGCAGACCCGCTTGTACCACCAGTCGCGTAATGCCCAAAAAGATCGTCAGCGCGGCCGCCAAATAGAAGACCGCCAAGTGCAGGTCCAAGCCGCTGCGCCACAACCAGCCGAGGATAAAACACAACCCGGCCAATCCACCACCCACGGCGACCCGATAGGAAATCATCTCGTCGCTGTCGTCGATCTGTCCGGCGCGGCCCAGCGCAGTGCGCCACACGGCCGCGAGGTGACTTCGCGCTATCCACAAGGTCCACCCCACCATCGCCACAAAGGCTCCCCAAGACTGCCACGACAAGGGCGGCCCGCTGTATACAAACGGGTCGGCGCGCAAATTGAAAAGGCCCATTTCGGTGATCAGGCCCAGTTGCACCAAGTAGAGCAGATGGAAGAACCAGACGCTGAACGAAATGGCCAGCGGAGCCAGATACATAAACCCCAAGACCGGGAAGTACAGAATCAGGTTGAGGGGCGGTGCCTGGGGAACTAGGGTAAAGGTCCATTCTTGAAAGACGGGCACTTGCGCCAAGCCGGGGTGAAAATAGCTGGGAACATTGAAGGCGATCAGGCCGAACGGAATGGCAAAGCCAATCCAGAAAACACGAGTCTTGAGCACGGGCGGCAACGCCGATCCCGGGGCCTCTTCAGTCAGCATCAAGGCCACTTCAGTCAGGGGGAAGGTCAGCCGCTCGCGCTCCATCCAATGCCGACGCAGCACCACCACCGAGCACAGGCCGACGAAGTATATGGCCAGCACCAGCAGCAGCCACCACAACAGCGGCTCGACCCACGCCCCCCACGGAATGGCCAAGTCTTTGCTCGGCAGGCCCTCGTAGAAAAAGCGCATGGCGTCGTGAGCTGGGTCGGGGATGGCCCAATCCGGCAGGTAGGGATGGACGTATTCGGCCCACTGGTTGGTCGGGAGCGCGCCGTAATAGGGCTTGGAGATGATGCTGAGAATCAGGCCGACCATGAAGATGGGCATACCGCTGGCGACCAGCCCCATGATGATGATGGTGATCAGCTCGGCCGCGCTAAGGGCGCGTCTGAGCAGCGCATTGCCCAAGACCAAGAGAAACAGCGGCGCACCCACGGCAATGGGAAAGTACGACCACGTCATTTCCGACGAGCCGACCATCCATATCGAATAGGGGCTGCCAATACTGATGGCGACGACCAACCCTAGGCCGAGCAACATAGACCGCCAACTCAGGCCGGACCCGGGCAATTCCACGAGATAGCGGTCGCTGAGATGGGCGAGGTAATGGGTGGGGATTCTCTTTTGCACGGGGCGCGCTTCTTGGCAAAATTAACAGGAGGGCAAAAAAGGAGACGGTGCATCAATCGTCAAGGCCGCTCGTAGAAAGGAACTGGTATGCGCGTCGAATTATTTCCCGGTAAGCATTTATTCGTGGACGAGCATCGCATTGAAACGCTTACCGCGGCCAAGCGGGTGCTCAATCAGCCGCAGAAGCACCCGCAACCGGTCATGCAGGCCGAACGGCCGTGGGAGCAAAAGGGGATTCACCTCGGCAAAGTCTTGTACGACCGCGACCGCCAGCGCTTTCGCCTGTGGTACACGGCGCAGGCTGAAACCGTCATTGGCACGCGGGTGCTGGTGCGAGACAATCCGCCCAAAAATGTCCATGAATCGCACATCTGTTACGCCGAGTCGGCCGATGGGGTACACTGGGAGCGGCCCACCCTCGACATCGTCGAACGCGAGCGCTATCCGGGCAACAACATTTGCCTGCCCTCAATGCGCCCGCCGGGCCGGACCTTTTTGAGCCACTTAGTCGACGACCCGTTTGCCGACGATCCGCAACAGCGTTTCAAGATGATTTACCTCGACCAAGCGGATGAGGGCGCGGTCGGCGGCGGCTTAGCCCCGGATCAAAAACTGCGCTTGCACGCGCACTCGGCCGACGGCCTGCACTGGCACTCCTATTCTTGGAAAGAACACCACGTCGCCCGGCTCTTCGGCGTCTTAGCGTACTTAAGCGAAGTACCCTCTGGCCCCATCGACCCGGACGCCCGCTACATCCTCTACGGGCAGCGCGGCTCTCCGTGGAAGACTCGTCAGATTGGCCGCCGCGACAGCAGCGACTTTATCAACTGGAGCGACAACTGGCCAGTGCTAGAAAGCCGCCTAAGCGACACACCTGGGTTGGAGTTTTACCACATGCAAGGGCCGACTATCAACCAAACGTACGCTGGCCTGCATTTCGGCATGCTCGGCGCGTATTACGCCGACTTGCGGCGCAAGTTCGATCCCGCGCGCAACGACGGACTAACCGAAAGCCACTTGGCCTTCAGCCGCGATTCCGTGCGCTGGGAGCGCTGGGACGCGCCCTTTATTCCGCGCGGCGAGGCCGGGGCTTTTGATTGGGGCGGCGTGTATTGCGAATATCCGGCCATCGGCGACGACCAACTCTATTTCATGTACACCGGCGAGAGCACGCGCCACGGCATTCCCGGTATGCCGAGCTTTGGCTTGGCGACCTTGCGGCTCGATGGGTTTGTCTCGGTTGAAACGATCGGCTTCATGGAGGGGACGCTCGTCACCCGGCCGCATCACTGGAATGCGGCTGAGGTGCGGGTCAATGTGCAATCGCCGACGGGCGGGTTGAGGGTGCAGCTTCAGGATGAAACCGGACGGGCGTTCGCCGGCTTTGGCGCGGAGGATTGCGAACCCATCGTTGACGACGTCCTAGATGCACCCGTGCGCTGGCGCGGATCGGGCGACGTGCGCTCGTTGAGCGGCAAAATGGTCGCGCTCCAGTTTAGCTTCTTGCCGGAGGACAAGCTGTATTCATATACGTTGCGTGCGGGGAGCTATTCAACAGTTCATCTTGAAGTAGCCGGCAACAACGAAGCAGTCGGCAGTCGGCGTATGGCCGCGCCGGCTTGCTGGTCAGCGGCAACTAGATCGAACTGCGCCTGAAGGTTCAGCCAGAATTGAGGCTCTATGCCGAACCAGTGTCCAAACCGCAAGGCCGTGTCGCCCGTCACTGACCGCTTGCCCGCAATGATCTGGCCAACGCGGTTCGGCGGCACATTGATCTGACGCGCAAATGCCGTGGGCGCGATACCCATCCCGTCGAGCTCGTCTTTCAGGACTTCACCAGGATGTACGGCGCGTTTGAGCATATTATCCTACCGCCTTTTCTAAACTCTTACACAATCAATCTAGTAAGTTGACAGGGTTCTAGTCATCTATACATATGTATAACTTAATTCAGAATATCGAGAGGTGGTAGCATGAGCACTCTAACAGCCGTTGAACCGCCAACATCCATCGAAGATCCCCAGATACTGCACGGTGACTGCCTAGAGGTGATCCAGTCCGGCAGGGTCAAGGCTGAATCGGTCAGTCTGATTTTCACTTCGCCGCCCTATGCCGATCAAAGAAAGAGCAACTACGGCGGCATTCATCCAGATGATTATGTGGAGTGGTTCTTGCCGAGGGCGGAGGCACTGAAGAAGAGCCTCAAGCCGGACGGTTCCTTTGTTTTGAACATCAAAGAAAAGGCGGTTGGCGGCCAAAGACACACTTATGTCTTAGAACTTATACTGGCCCTGAAGAAACAGGGTTGGCTATGGGTTGAGGAATACTGCTGGCACAAGAAGAATTGCTATCCGGGAAAGTGGCCCAATCGGTTTAGAGATTCGTGGGAGCGTTTGCTGCACTTCACGATCAACAAGAAGTTCAAGATGCGCCAAGAATCCGTGATGGTGCCGATGGGCGACTGGAAGACGGCGCGACTGCGGAATCTGTCGAAAACCGACTACACTAGAGACGAGTCAAAGAACGATAACGGCTTTGGCAAGAAGGTCGAAAACTGGATTGGGCGCGACATGGCGTACCCGACAAATGTCCTGCATCTATCTACAGAGTGTGGCTACAAGGGCCATCCAGCCGCATTCCCACTGTCTCTACCCAACTGGTTCATTCGCCTATTTACTGATCCAGGTGATATGGTTCTCGATCCTTTCGCCGGTTCGGGCACTGCGCTAGTTGCCGCTAGGGATCTCGACAGGATCAGCATAGGCATTGATACATCTTTGGACTACTGCGACCTAATGCGCGAGAGGCTGTCAAAATGAATCCGGCGGAGGCGGAGACCGATTGCCGTGGGGACAAGAAATGGAGCTTCAAGGGAAAGGCGCGTGGGGATACCGGGTGCTCAGAGCTTGATGACGGCGATAAGGACGCCAGTGATGGTCACCAACGTGCCCATCATCCAAAGGAAATAGATGTCTATACGCTTGTGGACGGCGCGAATCTGTTCGCCCAACGAGCGGTTGGTCTCGTCAATGCGGTTGTTGGTCTCGTCAATGCGACTGTTGGTCTCATTTATACGGCCATCCAATGAGCGGTTGAACTCATGGATCTGTTCGCTTAATGAACGGTTGGTCTCAAGAATTTGTTCGCTCAACGAGCGATTAACCTCGTCTATGCGGTTGTTGACGGCCCCTATTTGGGTACGCAGGTCTTGACGCAGGTCCTGAATGTCGTCGTGCAGATAGCTAATGACCCAAGGCATTTCTTCGGGCTTGGGGGTCGCACGAGTTTGGGGGTCAGTGCTTTCGCTCATGGCTGGTTTCCTCAGCGGAAAATATAAATAAACGAAGGACTAAAAACCACCAACAGGTGGCTTCCGCTGCATGTAATGCAACATTCATGCCAGCACCGACGGTCACCTTATCGGATGGCTTGTAACCGGCGCAAGCTGTGTCGAACGGTATCCATCAATGCGTTGTTTAGGTACCTTTGCCGCTTGGGGAATTCGCCCCCTGATGCAATCAAGCACTGCGGGACTTCCCTACGGCGTCAGTTGCTCTTCCACGAGCCGCAAAAAGTGCGCCTCCTGTCCAACTTCTCCTCCCACCAAACGAGCGTATTCCCGCGCATCCTCAACCCGCCCAGCCCAAACCAATTCAAACGCCAACGCCTGAAACAAACTCAACGCATAGCGCCGGCGAAAATCCTCGGCCAAAAAAGCGCGCTCCAAGTGCAGCAAGGCCGGATCGCGTTCTTCAAGCAGATGATAGAGCTGGCCCTTGACAAAATCGACGAAGGACGCGCCCACAGCCGGATCGTGCGCGAGGAACCCCGCCTGTTTCAGCGCGGCTCGCACCTCGTCCCGCTGCTCGTTGGTAAACGCCCTCCCCTGCATCTTGATGCACCACCCCCACTGCACCGCCGCCCACAACCCGCGCCGCGTAAACGGCACCTCGCGCCGCGCAGCCGCGTAATAAACCTGCGCCCGCGCGAAATCCCGCTCGGTAAAAAGCTGATCCGCCACCGCTAATACCAATGGCCCCTGCCGCCCCTGCTCAATCCACTGCTTAACGCCGCGCCGTTCCCCCAGAGACAGCCGCTGCCCCTCCATGGCCGCCAGTTGTTTGAGATAGCGCGCATTGTGCCCATTGTATTGGTGCAAGGGCGCTTGCGCGAGCATCGCCCCCATCTTGTTGTACGCGACCACGCGCTCCACCGGCAGGTCGCCTAAAGCGCGCCGATACGCCTCCGCACTCCGCAACAATCCCAAGTCAATGTTCTGCAAT
Source organism: Candidatus Latescibacterota bacterium (assembly GCA_965203175.1). Taxonomy (GTDB): domain Bacteria; phylum Latescibacterota; class UBA2968; order UBA8231; family UBA8231. The sequence goes on from OZ241867.1 coordinate 5,374,497, forward strand.
CTGGCGACGCTGTGGAGAACAGTCCGCGCCAACAAAGCCTGCCCAGCTACAGAGAAGTGAACGTGATCCACCATCCACTCCCAACCCACGCCCTGCGCGGGCGCAGCGTCCACAAACGCAGCCTCCACATCCGCCAACACCGCCCCATGCTCTTTGGCGACTGCGCGAATCACAGCATTGTGCGCCGTGGGAGCGCGCCACGGCATGGTGTCCAAATCCCGCGCCTTGCGAAAGGCCCGCTGCGCTTGGGCATCCCGTCCCAATCGTTCCAACGCCCGGCCTTGCAAATACCACAACCAAGCGTGTTCGCTCGAAAGAGCCGCCGCTTGCTCCAATTGCTGCAGCGCATCCTCAGCATCCTCCGGCGCAACGTAACCCCGCGTCAATGCCTGCGCCGCTTGCTCCACCTGCGCCTCCCACACCTCATCCCCCTCCGTCGATCCCACCGGCGCAAATCCCGCGTCATTCGCCACAATAGTACACAGCACTAAGGGCACCTGCGCTCGCTCGCAGAGCTGACTGACGCGCCGCAAATTGCCGCGCAAATTCTGCTCCGCCGTCGTTCGACCAGAGCCGTGCAACGGCACCTCGCCGCGCGCAGCCGCCATTTTTATCAAATCCGTCGGCTCGTCCCTAGTCCCAATACCCCCTATCAACTCATCCACCAGATGCGTCAAATGCAGTTGCCGCAAAAAGTACTGTAGCCGCTGATGCCGCCCGGCCCCGTACAACCCATAGAATTCATTGTGCCCGGTATAGACGACGACCAGATCCGGCGACAGCACCAACGCATCTTCTACCACTTGCGCCACCGCAAAGCTGGCAATAGACGTGATCCCCAAATTGACAACCTCCACCTCCCGCTCCGGCCAAGCATCCGCCAGCATCGCCTGCAAAAAAGACGCCGCGGCCAAACGTCGCGGATGGGGAAAACCCTGCACCGTGGAAGCCCCGACAAACACGACGCGATAGCGGTTTGCTGGCGCAGGTCCTACAAAGAAGTGCTCGCCCATCTGCCCCGCTGCGGCCAGCCGGCCTTTGTACTGCGTGAAAAATCGCTGCGCATAAAACCGACTCGTCGCGTGCAGCGATTCACCAGTCGCCTCATCCTCGGCCAAAGTCACTACCAACGGCGACGGCCCCAATCCCGGCACGAGCCGCAGCAAGCCTTCGCCCACCACCACCAAGGCCGCACCAACTACCAAGGTCGCCAAACGAAAAAGCCAGACTCTATTCGTCGCTGCCATCACGCCTCGGCTTCCCCATCATTGCGTGCACCCTCTCCAATGCCGCGTATATATCCTCGCGCGGTGCCGCCACCACAGCCTGTTCGAGAACCTCGGCCGCCTGCTGATATTGCCCCAACCCCACATAGACGCCGGCCACATTGCTCCACACGTCAGCGCGTTCCCGCTCGTGCTCCAACACGTTCAGGAGGATGGGCAACGCGCCGCGCAAATCGCCGCGCATCGCTCGCAATGAGCCGAGATTGAACCAAGCCTGCCAATACATCGAATCGAGCCGCGTGGCCTGTTCGTATTTCAGCAGCGCCAAATCGTAGCGGCCTTGTTGCAGGTAGGCATTGCCTAGGTCGTTATGCGTGGCGGCCTTGCCCCGCCCATCCATCGGCGGCAGATCCCAATTCACCAACAGCACCAAGAGAGCGAAAACAGCCGTCGGCAAAAGCGCTTGGCGCAAGGGTCGTTGTCGCCACAGCCAGTTCCCCCCGTACGCAGCGAATAGAATCAGCAGCGGCACAATCGGCAGGCGATAGCGCGCCGCGACAAAAAAGGAAATTACCGCGAAGCTATAGCCGAGGACGAAAAGTACCGGCAGCACAAAGCCTTGCCTCCGGATGTACACTATCAGACCCAGCAGCGCGAGAGGGCTTACCAAACCAAAGGGAAAAGCCACCCCCCATTTCCACAAGGTACCCGCGAGAACGCTTGAATACTTGCGCCAATAGTACATTTCCTGATTGCGCTCTATTTCATCGCCGCGCCAAAATTGGGCAGTTTTTGCCGCCAGCAATCCCATGTAATCGAGAGGCGCATTCTGTATGTACTCAAGAGCCTGCCTGTAAAAGAACAGGGACTTGCCCGAAGGGTGCGTGATTCCTTCCCGCAGAGGCAGAGCAACCAGCTCCTCCCACTCCCATCCCGGGCGCAAAGCGAGCGTCTGCTCGGCGTTTGCGTTGTTCCCTATGTAGAAATTCACCCCGCCGTTATAGGAGATCGGCACAAAGTCCCCACCGATGGTGTAATTTCTCAGCGTTACCGGCGCAATCGCCAGCACCGCTCCCAGTAGAAAAGCAACGACTGCCGGAGCGGCGTTTTTCCGCAACCAATAGAACAGCCAGATGGCCACGCCCGGAATCAAGGCCGCGAGAATCGCCGCGGTAAGCGATGCCAGCCCCAGCGCAAAACCCGCAGCCGTAAAAATGGATTTCGTCGACCGCTCGACCGCGCGCATTAACAGCAAGAGACTGACAAGGGTAAAAAAGGTGGCTAACCCAGCCGGCAATAGCCGGGCATCAAAATAGATCAGCGGCCCGTACATCGCCGCAATGAGGCCGCCGATAAAACCGACACCTGGGCCAAAAAGTCGCCGCCCGACCAAGTACAGCAACGCACAGGTAACGCTGCCAATTAGCACCTGCACAAAGCGGGATACGTAGTAAAAGGATTCTGGGAATGCGAGCTTGATTACGCCTATAAAATAAGGATAGAGCGGGGGTTGCCAGAACGGGCCTTGGCCACGTCCCAACCAATTGCCTGAGGCTAGACTGGCCGCCTGTTCGGAATATGTAGCCGCGTCCACCGCCGGCATAGTAAAAAGAGGACTCGCCGACATCTGGAACGCATGCACCAAACGCAGACTCAGCGCCAGTACAAAGACGATCCCTCCCCAATGCCAGAGTCGCCTCATAGGACTCTCAGTTCGACCGTTTTAGCGGACGATCACGTCCCACACCTTCGACATCCGCGCCTTCCCCTCGGGGCCTTCGACGTAGAGCGTGACTGTATAGGTCGTCCCAGGCTCTGCGTACTGGTGGATGGGGTGTTGCTCGGTCGAGGTGTTGCCATCGCCGAAATCCCAACGCCATGAGCGGATATCCCCGTAGGACAAATCCTTGAAAGCGACCAAGCGGCGTTCCATATCGAGGACGGTAAATTCCCATTGCGCCTCGACCGGGTCGCGCAAGGCTTTCTCCAGCGGCATCAGCCGGAAGCCGACCAGTTCGGAGGCGTTGCCGAACATGGTCGTCTTGTGGGATAGGTTCCAAAAGCCCTCAAACTCCTGCTGTTTGACCTCCACATCATCGTAGTCGAGGATGCACCAACTCAGGCCGATCAAGGCACCCTCTTCGAGCTTCGACTCTACGGCGCGCTCCGGTCCATCGGCGGGGGCGTAATCGAAAGGGGTGATCCAGAATTCGAGCGTGTAGTGCCCGCTGTCGCCAGGCGCAAAATCGTAGTGCGCCGCCGCATTGGCCCAAGGCAGCTCGTAAATCCACTGATTGGCACCCCAGACCATAGTCCAGGGCTTGCCGTCAGCCGGGGTCAGGACGTGGTAGTTCTGGGCGTGGACGCCGTGGAATTTGAAGTGGCCGTCGAGGCCCTCTAGCCCGTTGGTATCCTTGTCCTCGCGCAGTTGGGGGATCAAAGGACCGCCGGACAAATCGCCATCGACGACGATCTCCAAAATATCGTTGTGCAGATCGCGGTGGCTGAAATCCCAATAGTCGTCATAGGCTTCGTAGAGGAAGTAGAGCCGGTTTAGTCCCTTGACCCAGCCAACGCGCATGGTGACATCTAGATCGGTAGTATCGATCGGACTGTCGTGTACGGTGTCTTTCAACTGATCGATGCCGATGGCGTAGTCAGCAGGAACCATGCCCCAATCGGATACATCTCCATCGACGCGAGGAATCTGATCGGCGGGGAACTGAAAAATTTTGAAGGTGGTATCCGGCCGTTCCAGTGCGGAGGCGGACAGTGCCCACAGCACGCCAACGGTTAGGATCGCGCTGCACTTTTGCATGTGCCGGTTCCTCCGGTCAAATCCGGTTGTCATCGATATAATCCCAGTTATAGGCCATCCCCAACCCCGGTTCCTGCGATACGAGTACGCACCCTTCATCGTCCAAGGGATCGACAATCTGATCGAGATGCGGCGGGCTCTCGTCGTAATCGCGCCCAAGCCGCAGGAGACCACGCTCGTAATAGCGGCAGGTGGCCTCGGGGGCAGCCGCGGCCAAATGCACGTGCGGGGCACCAACCCCGTGTATTTCGCACTGCACGCCGTAGAGCTGGCACAAATTGATGAGCTTCCAGCAGCCAGTGATGCCGCCGTAGTTCACATCAATGCGCAGCATGTCGCAGCCCCCCTGCAACAGCCACTCGGCCCGCGCAAAGGGACCGCCCTTGACGTGTTCGGGGGAACAGATGGCAATGGAGGTCTGCTGCGTCAAGCGGCGATAGGCCTCCACCCGCGTCTCGACCATCGGGTGTTCCAACCAGTAGTAGTTCAACTCTTCTAATTCCCGCGCCACCCACAGCGATTCCTCCAAGGTATAGACGCCGAACGGATCGAGCATCAGCACAATATCGTCGCCCACGGCCTCGCGCACGGCGCGACAAATCTCCACATCCTCCTTGGGAAATCCCGGCAGTTGCGGCGCTGGCTCCCGCGTGTGCGGATTCCAGCAGATGTTGGCGTGTACTTTGAAGGCTTTATAACCGCGCGCTACGCACTCTCGCGCCAGTTCTTGATACACCTCGGGGCCACCCAAGTTCGGGTACGTGCTGGCGTATGCTTCGACCTTGTCGCGGGTGCCGCCCAAAAGTTGGTACACGGGTATACCAGCTTTTTGCCCAGCCAGATCCCACAGCGCGCAATCGACAATGCCGAGTTCGTGTTCGGCGAGGCTGTGGCTAAACGTGGACATTTGATCCATCCAATGCCATAACTTCTCGCGGTTGAGGGGGTCCTCGCCAACTAGGAGGTTTTTGATGGCACCTTCCATAGTCGCTTTGTTGCCGCCCAGCATGTGTCCTGTGACGCCCTCGTCGGTGGAGATTCTAGTGATCGCACTAGTGCCTTCCACTTCCTCGTCATCAATCCACACGCCATAGCCCCAGCGCGAGCTAGCACTCCGGCCGCGGTGTTTGGTGCGAAAATGAATGACTTCGACATCGGTGATTTTCACGATTTGTCCTCCTTAATTTTTTGATCAAATTTATGCCACATTTCTTTCCGAACTTCGGCTATGTCCTGAGAGGTTATTGGCTGCGCCTGCTCCCACAATCCTTCAGGATTAAAGAGCTTGTCTTGACCGGAGCCAGACGAACTTGGTATGTCTGCCATAAGAACGAGTTTAACAGCCAAACCGCTTTCCTCGATGATAACCACTTCCTCGCCATTGGCCACTTCTTTGACCAGTGCCGCAAGACAGCTATCGGCACCCCAGCGTGAAAAGCATATTCAAATAGCTGTCTCTCTGCCCCATCACTCTGCCCCACTTGCTTAACCTCAATAAAAACCATCGGCTTTAATGCAGGATGGCATGGAGCGAAATCTACCCTTCCGCCCGGCACCGGGTATTCAGGAATGACAATTTGTGGATTAAACTGTGGCCAATCCAGGGCGTCAAGTAGGCGACGCACGATGCCCTGTGAAACTAATGCCTCACTTGTAAACTGCTTTCTTCTTAAAGCGTCGCGTATGTCGTCAATGTGCTCCTTGAGTTCCATTACCCATATCTCCTTTTCCCAATTGTAGTGCGATAGCACTGATTGTCGAAGTTGAACAGAATGTTGTAAACTGTTTAGGCTTTATCAGCCAATTCTAAAACTCTTCGTTTTAAGTCTTCGGACAACCACATTCCAGCATTTTCAAGATCATTGAGAAAGGGGGCCACAGATGTGATCATATTTTTTTGCTTGGCAGAAGCCAATAGACCAACAGTGCCAACAACTCGGAGACCACATATTTCGGCCTGATGTCTGGCGTTTAGATCATCCAAAATCACCCAGTCAGCATGACCGTCAAGCGCAAGAAGAATTACTTCTCGCTCACCAGCCCCAAGTGAGTCCACTGCTTCTGATACAGATCGGAGTTCTATTTGCTGAATCTCAATCCAAGGATAATCGGTAAGATCGGGGACACTGACACCTTGTGCCCTTCCCCTTGCCAACTCTGTGACCACAGCTTCAGGCACGAGTACCCTATCAAATTGGCAGCGGAGCAAAGTCAGTTGGTCTATTCGGTAAAGGTAGAGTAATGGGGATGTATCGACGCTACAGATCTTTGGCACGGAAAAAGTCCTTTGCCAATTCTTCAGGGGACAGATTGATGGCCGATACTTGGTAGGACTTCAAGGCATCTAAAAACACGACGCGATCCATATCTGCAAACCGAGCAGCTTGCCCAGAAGACAGACGTCCGAGTTCAAATAGTTTGATGGCTATCAGTAGCCGTCCTTTTTCGGCGAAGCGTTCAGGCGTTTCGCTAAGGGTTTGCAGTATGTCATCTGGACATTCAAATGTAATTTTAGACATTGTGTACTCCTCCTGAAAAATCGCTTTCGGCTTCTACGATCTCAAATTTACGCCACATTTCTTTTTTAACTTCATCTATGTCCTGCGATAATAGTGATAACGTACACAGCTCTGCCTATTGGGGCAATAACGTCTTGATGTTGTCTTCATATACGACGATCCTATCTCCGTAGTCCCGCCGCAGCCCCATCAAAAACGCATCCGCCAAGCGGCTCTCCTCGGCGCGTTTCAATAGCGCCCGCGCCCGCTTCGCCGCCGTATCAAAAGGCTCGGGAGCACTGCCAAAATTCGACTTCAGCACCTTGAACATCGAGTAGTACTCGCCGCCCCGAGGCATGGTCTCCGGCCCGACCACTTGGGCGGCCTGTGCCGTCACCGCTAGCGGGCCGTACAACCGGCCGACCTCGGCGCTGCGCACGACGTCGATCAATTCTGGATAAAAGGACTGTTCAAAGGCGTGGATGTGAAATGTGCCCTGCGCGCCCTTGCCTGCCGTCCGCAAGGTGTATTCGTCGGCGAGTGCACCCATATCCTCCTCCGCCTCGATTCTCGCCTTAATCTCCACGGCCTCCTCCCAAGTTTGCACCATGATCTCCTGCAGCGTGACCTCCTCCGGTGCGGTGAATAACTCGGGCCGCTCGTCGTATAATTTCCTAACCGCCTCCGGCTCGATCTCGACTTGGTCCTTGACCGCCGTCTGCCTAAGTGCCAACAGCAACAATGCGTCTTTGCGGCGCTCATACCAGCGCACGATCTGCTCTTCGCGGTCAATCCCCCTTTCATAGGCCACGTGCAGGAATAAGGTACGGGGCAGCAACACGTCCTCGGCAAACCACCGCACCGACTCGACAATGTCACCTGAAAAACCCATCTTCAACTCTGCGGCGTAATCCCAGAAATCGCCCACCGTGACACTACCTTCGCGAAATTGAAAGAGTACCGCTGCGCGCTCTGCCTCGGTGTACTCTCTGCGCCCTGCCGCGACCCATTGCTGTAGCTGCTGCAAGGTCTCGTCATCGGCCTGCAAGTCGATGTCGGCCCGCAGTTGCGCCAAGAATGTCTCTATCAGTTCGGTCGTCTTTTCCTCTCGCAGCTTGGCTTCCAACTCGTTGCTCGCGGTGGCAAAACTCACGGGCCGGGCGTGCATGACTTGATAGATCCCGAACTGGCCATTGGGCAGGCGGATCGGCTCGGAGTACTCGCCGACCGCAAGCGCGTTTATGTATTCTTGCAAATAGACCGGGATGCGTTTGGGAGGCAGATAGCCGTCCAGTTCCCCACCTTGTGGTGCCGTCGATTTGTGCTGCGATCGGCTGTGCGCCAGTTCGGCGAAATCCCGGCCGGCGGCAAGGCTTTGCCCGATCTCCTCGGCTTCTGCCTGGGTGTCGACGATGATCAGGCGCAGCTTGACCTCGCGCTCCTTGTCCGCGGCTTCGTAAGCCGCCCGCAACTCCTGCTCATCGACGTGGACCTTGGCGAGAAATTCGCGCTCGAACAACAAGCTCAACACCCGTTCGGCTTTTTCCTTCCGTAGCTTCTGCGCCACCTCCGGCACCTCGTCGAGTCCCCTTTTGATCGCTTCTTGGAGGAAAATCTCTTTGTCGATGACTGTCTGTAAGTAATCGCGGTAGCCGTCTAAGCCTGACTTCTTCGTCTTTAGCTGCGCCGGCAAGCGCTGTTCAAAGTCGATCAGTTGAGAAGCCGTTATCCGGCGGTCTCCCACTTCGGCCAAAACGGGATCTTCTAGTTCCTCGGCATCTTTTGCACAACCCATAAGTGCTAGGAAAACTCCACTGCAAACCAAGGACAGGTGCGCTTTCATAGACTTAGTAAACTCACAATTTTTTGGGTGGAATGGATTAAACTGCGGTGCGGCGACCAACAGGCGCTAGCGGACGCTGCCATATACCGTCACGAAGGAGAGGGCGCCCGTCTCCCGAGCGCTCGGCTGTTCAAAGCGCTCTAGGTAACGTCTGCTCACCCTTATCCCCATCAGGGTTTGCAGGGAATAGCCCAGATACGGCTTGTCGATGGAAAATTGCACGGCGAGCGAAGTTTCGTTGAAATCCCCGGTCGTATCCCCGACGCGTAAACCAGCAGTGGCCGTCTCGTCCTGGATAAAATCGCGGAAGATCAGGTGCTCAATGCCCAACTGCAGCGACACGTGGTTCAAAAAGGAACGCCGCAGCAAGAGCGAGGAGATCCCGCTCCAGTCTTGGCGCTCGGCGGTCGAGGCGCTGGTTAGGCGGCCGATATTGTAGGGGGTGTCGTCCATGAAGAGTTCGTGCTTGAAGCGCGGTTGCACTGTCAGCCGGCCCAGCGAAAATTGGTAATCTATGCGGTTGATCAGCCCCAGCCGCCGCGTGTTGCGGGCGATCTCGCGGCCAGCCCGGTCGCGGGCATTGGCGTCGCGCTGCCGAATGAATTCGTGGATGAACTTGCCTTCGCTATGGATACCCTTGTAGGTCTTGCCAGTGAAGCCAGCCCACAGCCGATTGACTATGGCGTTGCGCATCGCCAGCGGATCCATAACCGGCTGCATCGCCCCTGGCGAGTCCAGCGGCCGACCCAGCTCGGGCCGCGCTGTCACCCACTGGACCACGTCGTCGGCGATGTCATCCTGTACCAGCTTAAACATGTTGTAAAAGGCAACATTTCCCATCGTCGAGAAATTGCGCTCATAGGCCAACAGAGCATAGCGAGTCAGATTCTTTGCGTCGGTGGACAAGCGCTGCACTTGCTCTTGCCCCACCATCCACTTCAGCTCCGGCGTCAGCCACGCCCCTAAGTAGGCGTTGTACCCGCGCCGGTCGCGCTTATAGGGATAATCCGGCTCGTCGTCGTTTTCAAAGCGCTCGCCCCAACCATTGTTGTTCAAGTCGATAGCGAAGACGAATTCCGGCCGATCGACGTAGTGACGCAGGAACTGCTCTTCGTAGTCGGGCATGAAATTGGGGCGCACTGGAGTGTTGTTCTGGTTGAAATCGGAAATAAAGTCGTTGTTTTCGTCGAGACCGGGAAACACCGCTCCGTCAGCTAGCCCCTCCTTGTCGCGCCGCTGGTCGAGGCGGATGTCGTTGTCGTCGTTGTCATCTACCAAGTCGTAGAGAAACTCCGACCGCGCCTCTTCGTCGTCGCTGTAATTGATTCGCCCACCCTGATCGACGAGGAACGACGTGGTGTTGTACTCGGCATCCATGCTGAACGCCTCGCCGAACAGGAAGAAGGGGTAGAATTCTCTGGCGACGTTGACCATCCAACCCGTCGCCGACTCATCCCCCAACACGCCGGACGCGCTGTGGTGCGTCTGCCGAGCGATGTTGGGGTACTGCCGGAACTGGTGGTTGACATTGTACTCGCCGTACATCCGAAAGCCCGCCCAATCGCTGACCTCGAAGCTAAAGCCGAAGACCTGGGTCGCTGTCGGCAGGCCGTAGTCGAAAACAACCCACCGCTGATTGGAATTGTCTTGGACATTGCCGTCTGCCCGCACCACGTTTAAAAACTTGGATTGGGCACCCAACGGTTCATTGTCGGTCTGGACGTCCGAGGTGATATCGATCCGGTAGTCGTTGTTGAGTAGGAAGCGGAACTTCACCGCGGTGATATTGTTGACCAAGTCGGCATCGTCGATGATGTCTTCCAGCGCCATCACCGCCGGGTCTTCAGAAGAGAAATTGTACCGATAGGTAATCTCGCCCTCGCTGCCAACTCCTTCGGCAACGGGAAAACCATTGCGCGTGGTGCCACCCTCTATCTGCGGCAGAAAACCAAGCTGGCTGCCGACCAGCACGGTGTCGCGACCGCCGATTTGAGTATGCACCTCAATATCTTGGTTGAAAACCGTAGGGCCGCCCACGCCGTCCTCGGGTGAGTCGTCTGTTATGCGGACGATGATCCAGTTGATGCGATTTTCTAGTTGGCCGTTAGTCAGCTTGCCCTTGAAGGGATTGCCGCCGCGGTCGGATTGCGATCGGTCGTTGTGGGCGTTGACAAAGGTCGCGCCCAAGCGCACGGCGTTGAGGACTTTCCACTCGCCCCTGATGCCCAGCAAGTTGGTAAAGTTCTCGGTGACGATGGGGACGCGCACGCCCGGGGCGATCTGATGCACAGGCAGACTAATCCGCGACATCAGCACCGTAGCGGCCAAGCGGTCGGCAGCATAGTCAAATTGCACTCCGTTGAACCTAGTTTTGCGGAACGTCATCGGCGTCAGCGTAGTGTTGATCAGGTCGCCGATGGTCACCCCCAAATAGTGCTGGCCCTTGGTATCGGTGGCGATGAGCAGGTTGCTAAACCACGAGTCGTAGCGCCCGGACGGCTTGAGCAGTCCCGAGCCTCCCGAGCTGGTCGGCTGCCGCTGCCGCCAGTCGTACACCAGCCAACCCTTGGTCAAATAGCGCCCGTACAGGTCGTAGAAATAGTCGCCTTCCTGCCCGGGAGAAAAGTAGCGCCGGTAGGGATCCCTAGCGTAATTGGTGTACTCCCACTGCCAGCGGTATTCGGAGACGATTTCCTGCGGCATGTACCAGCGCTTCAACGCGGGAACAAACGCCGCCTGCTGCATGAGTGGGCCGGAGGCATAATAGGAAACCCGGTCCTCCTCGTTGGTCCCCAAACGGTTGCCGTAGTCGGGTTGGGCACTCGCCGGCACCAGCCCGGCCAGCAAGCAAACCGCCGCCCACCGCATGCACGTCCCCATTGTTAGATCGCGTCGCATCATTCTACGCCAGCGTACACCGAGATAAAGCTAGTGCCGAAGGAGCGACTCTCGCTCTGTTTCACAAGGCCATCGTCACTCAACACCACGGCCTCGTCCCACCGCTTGGTATAGCTAACGCCAAACTGCGTGGTGAGCTTGTAGCCGAGATAGTGTCCGAGGGTCGTCCACTGCACGGCCAAGACCAAGTTGCGGAAATCACCCGTGTCTTGAGTCGGACCATCGTCCAGCAAGGCGTCTTCGTCTAAGACCAGCTCGCGGAAAACCGAATACTCCACTCCGCTTTCGAGAAAGGAGTTGTTCAACACAGGCAGCCGCGCCTGTAAAATGCCGATCCCCATCCACTCCTTGCGGTCGGGATCGGCCTGTAAAAAGGCCGTCTGATTGAGGTATTCGCTTTTCACCTTGGGTTGCAGCACGAACTGGCCGATCTTGCGGGTGTAATCCGCCTTATTGATCAAACCCAGAAACTGCGAGCTTTCATTGAGAATGGGCGCATCGCCGCTTTTGAAAGCCTGACCGCGCTGACTGAATAGGCTGTATTTGAATTTGTTGATCACATTCAGCTTTTTGAGCGGTTCGTAATCGAATTGCACGTAGCTGTCATTGACCCAGGTGTCTCTGGCCGGCAGGATGTCCTCAACAAGGGCCAGCGAGACTGTTTGCAGGTATAGCGTCGGCTCGCGGCGCACGTCGGGGATATTGTCCGCGACCTTTTTCAGCGAATTGAAAAACCGCAAGCGGCCCCATTGCGGGTGGTCGCGGTCGTACGCGAAAACGCCGTAGGTCGCGTGGCTGCGGCGATTGGAGGATATCTCGTCCTCGCGCAGTCTCCCCACTGTCAATCGCGCCTCCGGCGTCAGGTGTTGGCCAACGTAGACATTGTAGCCCCGGTGATTCCTGCGGTAGGGGTAGTCGGGCAAGTCGTCGTTTTCAAACCGATCGATCCAGTTGTTGTTGTTGAGGTCAATGCCAAAGAGAAATTCTGGCCGATCGACGTTGTAGCGGAAAAACGGCTCCTCGTAGTCCGGGATGCGATTGCTCAGCGAGATGTTGTCGTTTTGGTTGAAATCCGAGACGAAGTCGTTGTTTTCGTCCCAACCGGGGAAGACGATCGGGTCGGGGCCACCTTGACCCCTGCGGCTCCAATCAGGCGTGCGATCTTGGTCGTCGTTGTCATCGACAAACTCATACATTGAGGTGCGTTCGTCGTCGTAGTACACGTTGCCGCCTGAATCGACGATAAACGCCGTCGTCGAGTAATCGGGATCCATGCTGAAGGCTTCGCCAAACAAGAAAAACGGATAGGCCTGCTTGGAAACGTTGACCATCCAAGCCGCGGCGTCGCGGGCGTGGGTGCTCAGGTTGCGGTCCGCGTTGGCGAGCGTGAGATTGGGGTACTGGGTGTAGTCGCGATTAATGTCGTACTCGGCATAGGCGTCAAAGCCCATCAACTGCAACACTTCCATGGTGAATCCGAACACCATGTTGGCCGATGGCAGCCCGTAGTCAAAGACGACGCGCTGCTGATTTGAATTGTCTGTCACATTGCCTGCGGCGCTGCGGACATCGAACAGCACGGCACCCGCCTGCGCCAAGTCCAAACCCGTAAGCGGCGGGCTGGGCAAGCTGCCGCGCCCGATCTGGCGATCCGACCACACCTGGATCTTGTAGTCGTTGGCCACCACGAGATCGAACTGGATATCGACGATCTCCGTCGGCCGCGGGCCAATGTACGCTAGGTCTGTGAAGTCGTAGTTGATGACGATCTGTTCTTCTCCGTCGGCAGCCAGAAACCCCTCCCGGGGAAAGCCGCCGGTAATCACCGGCCATTTGGTCGGATCGACTACCACCTCCCGCAAGCGGAATTTCGTGCGCTTCTTGGTGTCAAAATCCTCGGCGGTAATGATGATGTCGTGGGCAAACAACGCGGCACCGCCTTGGCCGTCTTCTGGGGAATCGTCGCTCAGCACCACAGCGAGGACCCGGATCGGGTCGCTGCCTTGTCCGGCCCCCAAGGAACCGATGAACGGGTTGCGTTCAAACGCCTCGGCTAGCGTCTGCGAGTGGTGGGCATTGACCATAGTCGCGCCGACCTTAACAAAATCCCCCACCTGCACCGTCGCCCGCCCCCCCATCATATTGGTCGCGTTGGTCGAGACGTTGGGCTGGCGCTCGGGGGTGGTGCCGAGGATCGCCTCGCTGGCGCGGGAGAACAACAGCGTCGCCTCGTATTTGTTCGCGGCAAAATCCATCTGGATGCCGTTGAAACGCGGCTTCGAAAAGGTTAGCGGGGTCAGGGCGGTGCGGATGCGCTCGCCGATGGTGATCGCCAAGTAATACTGATCGCGCGAGTCAGAGGAGACCGTGACGGCGTTGAACCACGAATTGAACTTGGGGTCTTTGTAGATCGACGAACCGAATTGGCCCGGTTGTGTCTGGTTCCAGTCGAAAACCAGCCAGCCCCAAGTCTGATAATTCCCATACAGGTCGTAAAACGGCCCGCCTTGGCGGTTGGTGTTGACGTAGCGCTGGTATAAGTCTCTGGCGTAATTCGAGTACTCCCACTGGCGAAAGCCGTAATCGACGTATAACTCCTGCGGCACGTACCATTTCTTGAGCGCCGGATCGAGCGCATCGAAGAGGACGCCCGGGCCGCGCGGCTCAAAGGTGAGTTGGGCTCCGCGCTGGGTCCCGAAACGACGGTCCAACGACTGGCCGGTCACCTCAGTCGCCAGCAATACCAGTGCAAAGAGGACCAGCCACGCAGGCATCCCCCTAGTTCTGCCCATTAAATCCCTCCGTTAGAAAACAAATCTTCTTAGTCATGCTGAGCGCAGCGAAGCATCTCATACCCACATGCGTTAATAAACCATCTCGACGATACCCACCACCGCATCCTCTTTGGCATCGGTGGCCAAATGGACACGGAAGAGGTAAATACCCGGAGGCATCTGTTGTCCGGCAGCATTCGTGCCGTCCCACTGCGCGGAGAAACTCCCACCTCCTTGCTCGCCTGCAAAGAGCGTGCGGACGAGGTGTCCGGCTAGATCGAACACGCGCACAGTAAGCGGCGCGGCATCGACCAACCGCACCAAATCGCAGTGTATCCGCGTTTCGTCATTGATCCCATCTCCGTTGGGACTGAAGATACGCGGTTGGGCCGCGACGTTGATCATGAGGCGGCCTCCTGCCAGCGGCACTCTTACCGCTAAGTCGTTCGGGTCGGCGGCCCCGATAGGTATTAGATCGTCGTCCGCCTCCCCCAGATCGGCCGCATTGCCGCCGATGACCCGCTGGCCAAGGTCGTCGGTAGCACTGTTCCAAGCGGTGCCGGTAAAGGTCGTGCCAAACCTCAGCACGCGGCACTTGAAGCGAATTTTGACCAGCGCCGCCCGGCCCTTGGCCAAATCGCTTTCCGTGATTGCGGGAAAGCGCACCCGCAGATGCCGCTCGGCCACCGATTCCACGGCAAAAAGACCGCTGTCGTCTTGCACGGGTAGATTAGTCAGGTCCACGCCCGTGAAATCCGCTGTTTGCACTTGGCCGTCTGCGTGTACCACTTCGATAGTCTCAACCTCTTCAGAGCGCACGGGCGTGGCGATCTCAAAAACATCGAAACCTATATCGACGCCCTGGCGCATCTTGGTCGGCAGGACGGCATACGTAAACGACACCGGAACGCCCAGTTCGACTTGGCGCGGGACGACCTCGCTGATGATCCGCTCCGTCAGCGGCGGGTTGGACACTGTAAAGGCGAGCGCACCCAACACCCGGGCGGATTCCAAGTTTTGGCTGTTGAATTCAGCCTTCAACTGGAAATAACGACGCGGGCCGGGCGAGAGGATGGGTACGCCCTGTGCGTCGTCGCCGATGTTTGCGGCGTTTACAGTACCCGCAGTTAGCTTATAGGGCGGCGACCAGCGGCTCCAAGCGACTAAGTCGTCGCGCACGTCGCCCTTATCCGCCTTTTTCAAATCGTCGTACTCGTCCTGCGTCAACGCCACCCGGCTGCGCTCGTCAATGGGCAGGGCGTTGAAGAAGTCGAGGGCTTCTTCAACATCGTCAACCGCGTCTAAGTCAATCGCATCGCCTGTCGCCGTATTCGCAACCGCTCCTTCCCGCCACGGCACCTCTTCACCGCTGCCTGGATGCAGGCGAGTGAATTCCAACGGCGTATCGTCCCAGCCGCTGCGCGAACTGATCAGCAAGCGCGACAGGCGTTCTGTACCAAAGTGCTCCTCCTCCCAGCGGATGCGTCCCCACAGCGCCAATTCCTCGCCAAAATCGAAGATGTTGGAAAGGTAGTCGGCGCGGGGCACAAACCCGGAGCCAAAGACGCGGAATTCCGCAACCTCAAACCCCACGGTGGTCTGCGATTTCAGGCGGATATAGCGGACGTATTGCGGCGGGATGGTCAGTTCGACGACCGGCTGTTCGTTTTCCGTCTCCAGTTCGACGGTGGTCAGCACCGGCTGATTGGCCACCTGCGTTTCTTCGCTGCCGTCGTTGAGCAGCAGTTCAAAGCCGCGCAGGAAATCGTTCTGGAACGGGAAATCGGGGGCGGGAAAATCGGGGTGCGCGTTGCGGGGGAAAAACTGGATTCGCTCGACGCCGAACCGCGCGCCGAGATCGAAGTCCATGATTACCCCAAGTGAGTTGACCTGGCTCGCCCCGCGGGCTGTCTTGCGCTCAAAGGCGGTCGTGGGATCGTCGTCGATCATAAAAATTAGCTGGTCTTTTATGACCTGCGACAATATGGTCGGCGCGCCGAGGCGACCGCCGCGGTCGAGGAGGTCCAAAGCGATATTTACGGTCTCATCCGCCTGTTGCGGCGACAACCAGCCCACCCGGCCGTCGGCATCAAACTCGAGCACATTGCCCGGGGTATTGCTAACCTCGACCTCGGTCGGACCGGTTTGTATTAAGGCCGCGATAGTCCCACCGCCGCTCGCCCACTCCAACCCATCCTCGCCACCCATGACAATAGTGCGGCGCTCCGCCCCTAGATTTTGAACCGCCAACAATACCAGCACCAGCGCCTGCGCGCGCGGATACAACACAGCCGACTATCTCCTCATAGGTTGGTCAATACGCCACGTGCAGCAGGCGCTGCACTCCCGTTTGCCGCACTCCGCGATGCGAATCCGCGTCAATGTCGATGCGCAAGATGTAAATCCCAGGCGGCACCAGCCGTCCCTGCTGGTCATCGGCCACCCAGTCGAGCACGTATTTCCCCGCCACTAAGGACTTCTGAGCATCAAGTCGGCGCACCAACCGCCCGCCTAGATCGTAGATTCGCACTTTGACCGGGCGCACGCCGCTCAACCGACGTACAGTAAAATCAATGGTTAGCGCGTCGTTGACCCCGTCGCCGTTGGGAGTCACTACTTCCGGCTGGATGCCTAGGTCGCCGAGCACGTTGTTGTCCTGCACCGAAGCTAGGATCTGCAGCCCCTGACTCTGGGCCAATTCGGTCACGTCCGCCGGATCGACCCGTTGCCACGAGTTGGCCAACGACGAATTGCCCATCGCCGCTTGGAGCACTGCTCCGGGGGAAAACAGAGCCGTCGTAAACCGCACCTCGATCAGATCGACCTGTCCGCCCTGCTTTACCAGCCGGTCGAGGCGCAACCAGAGTGAGTCGGAGCGCGTCTCCATCACCTGCACATTGGCCAGCTCTTCGGCTTGGCCGCTTTCCCATTGTGCCGTGCTGCCCAAGCGCAATGCGCCGAATTCGAGCGACATGTCTGGCGGGGTGCGCACTAGGATCTCGTCGAAGCCCAAATCCTGCGACGTGAAGATCGGCTTGACAAATAGCGAAACCTCCTGCGGCGCGCCCAAGCGCGCAAAGACCCCCGCGTCCAGTTCGCCTTGCAGTTGTTTCGCTACCGGCGGGTTGAAGTTCAAGCGAATGGAGTGCAGACTGGCTGCATCCAGGGGATCTGGGGTCGTCAACCGGGCGCGCAATAGCAGGTATTGGCGCGGGCTAGGCGAAGCAATCGGATCGCCGGACCGCGCGTAGGGCGCACTCCAGTTGCTCCAGTCGGACCCAGCCACCTGTAGGGTGTCGATCCGGCCCTTTTTAAAAAAGCCCAACTTCGCGTATTTGCCCTCCGAGACTTCCGTGCCACCACTGTCGTAGTACCGGTATGCTTCGGCGACCTCATTACCGGTGCGGGTCTGGATTTGCACGGACGTGCCTGGAGGCGTGTCCGCCTCCCATTCAATCGATATCAAATTCTTCGCACTGCCCAGCGGAATCAGACCCGAAACCAGTTCCACCTCCGGGTGGTAGCCTTCGCCGTACAACTGGACTTCGCGGATCCGCGCTTTGGTTCCCTCGCCGCGCACCGACTTATCGATGAAGGGATAGGAAACGCGCACGAAGCGGGCGGGCATAGGTTGAAACCTGTTGGTTTCGGTATCCCTGCCTATGCCGCGC
The DNA here is from genome assembly GCA_965203175.1 of Candidatus Latescibacterota bacterium. Classification (GTDB taxonomy): domain Bacteria; phylum Latescibacterota; class UBA2968; order UBA8231; family UBA8231. The sequence goes on from OZ241867.1 coordinate 5,392,225, forward strand.
ACCTGTTCGGGTGCGGTCCATATTAGACCGCCGCCCGCCGCCGGCGTGCCGTCCGAAATCTGAATTTCGTATATGTTGAAGCTGGCCCCGGAAAGCCGCCCACCGCCTGCGAAGAGATTGTACCACATCTGTACGGTATCCAGCCAGAACGACACTCCCAAGTCGAACTCCAAGAATCGCTCCCCGAATGTGACACTCCCAGAGGCAAATGCCGCGAGGTTGAAGGTCAAGTAGGTTCCTTCGCCGTCGAGCAGGTTGGCCGCCGACCCCTCGTGGGAACTCTCCGCGCTACCCTTGCGATCCGCGATCAACCCTTGGGAGATATTCCGGCCCACTTCATAGACTTCTAACTCGGCTAAGCGCGGCCGCTCGCGGCGATAATAGCGGACGGTGCCGCGCACTTGGGGATCGATTACCTCGTAGATCTCCGGCTCGATCTCAACTTCCCCTTCTCCCACCCTCTTGTAGTAAACCACATCCCCTCGATTGGCCTCTGTGAGTGTCTCGTACTCCCCTTCCGATACCTCTTGTCCCCTCATACCATTGCTCTCGGTCACCACAACCTGCACAAAGCGCACCATATCGCCTTCAAAATCTCGGCCCGGCACCATGTGAACCAACTCCCCGCCGTCCAGATCTACCACGAATAAACGCTGGCTCTTGTTGTCACTGGGAGTCCGGAAAACCTGTTTAGTGGGGACTATGCCCGCGATCTGGGCACCCTTGTCGGCGTTGTCGGCGGTCAGCACTACAAATTGCAGAAAGGGGTCGCCCTCCCCTTCGGGTACGAACTTCAGTCCGATCCGAGTGGCGTTGATCAAGCGACCCATATCGACCTCGAACCACCAATCCTGCAACGGGCTATCCGGGTCGGGTTCCCAGTAGGTTGTCTCGTCCCCATCGAAGAGATTGGGGATATCCTCCTCGTTGGAACCCGCTTTTATAGCATCGAGGATGGTCACGCTCTCGGGTTTTCCAGCGGAGCGCAGCAGATGTTCGAGAATGTCCGTCACGGCGTTGTGGTCCTTGGGGACAAAGGCCGGGCGAACCTCGCCGCTGGGAGCAATAGCCAGCGTCCCCGGGACGAACGTCCAATGGCTCCAGTGGCTCTGGGTGTTCACCACCACTTGGTTGGATCCCAGACTGTGATCCTGTCCCCAAACGAAATTGCACAACCCGAGGCTCATCCCCAGTAAGACCATGATCCTTCTGCTCATCGCACCTATCTCCTGAACACCCTCAATAGACGACCGATACGACCCCAGATTTTGTCTCCCGTCCCTCCTCGGTAGAAGCTTCCACCCGGCAGATGTAGAGCCCCGGGCTTACCTTTTGTCCGCTCCCATCCATCCCGTCCCACCGCTGCACGTGCCGCCCCGCAGTATCGAGACCATTGTATACCTCCCGCACCCGCCGTCCCGCTAGATCCCGGACCTCCACGATCACCGGCGAGGGTGCTGTCAGCTTGAGCAGGTCATAGGAGATGTCCAACCCATCGTTGACGCCGTCCCCATTAGGTGTGAAGATTCCTAAGCTCAGCGACAGCGAGCCTAAAAGCTGACCACCCAGCGACAACGACTGGACCGATAGGGTGTTGCCATCGAGGAGCGCCGTAGAGTTACCGGGCTGGATCGGCTGCCGGATATCCTGCGGCATCTCGCTATTGAACACCCGGCCCGCGAAGATCGCCCCGAAGCGGAATATCTCGCCGTTGAACACCACTTCTATCAACTCCTCGGTCCGATTGAAATCGACCTTCGGCATCGCTACTACTAGGCGGTCCTCCCCCACTTCCAACTCGGTGAAAGCCACTTCTTCCCCACCGATCCGCACCGCGTCAACGTCCGCCAACCGCCCTCCGTCAACGGATATCTCTAAGCGGTCAAAACCCGGGGAGTCCAACCCGATTGTGGGCCGGATAGCATAGGTAAACCGAGTCAGTTTGGCGGTCTCCACCTGCCAAGGTTCGATCTCACCCACCAGTTCCGCTGCCGCCGGCGGCGACGCGGCGAACTCCACATAGCGCAACTCACTGCCCGCAGCGGCATCCGATTCAAAATCCACTTGGAATTGGATGAACTGGCGCGGCCTAGCCGCCGTCAGCGGCACGCCTAGACTGTCGGCGAAGTCGTAGGGGATGGACCACAGATCCCAATTTTCCGCGTCGCGAGTGATCTTGCCTTGCTCGGATAGTTCCAGCCGCCGGTACGCCCCTCGGGTCAGCGGCCGGCCCCGATCGTTGTAGTTTACCTGTTCGTCGCCCCGGAACGTCTTGCGCCAGTAGATATTGGGATTGGCGTCGCTCCCGCTCTGGCTGCGGATGGCAACTTTGGCCGCAGCGTCTTTGTGCCCCGACCAGCGGACCCAACCCAGCACCATTTCCTCCTCTAGATCGAGGATATTGGACGCGTAAGAGGCCGTGGGCACATAGCCTGGGGCGAAAATTTCGAACTCTGCGATTTCCCAGTCTCGGTTTTGTGACGACACGAAGAGCGCCAAGCGACGGATGTACTCCCCCGATAGCTCCACATCGACGGTAGGCTTAGTATTTTCCGTGACCTTCCGTTCGGCGTGGAACAGCAGATCCTTGCGAAAGAAAAGATCTGCATGCGCCCTGTTGACAAGGCCCACACAGTTGCCGAGATGTCCCGCTCCGCTCGTCGAACACAGATCTGCGAAGCCGATTCCTAGTTCGGTGTTGGTCGCCGTATTGGTCCATACTTGGAAAGCCTCGATGTAATTTTCTTGGTTTTCGGTTCGCGTGAAAAATCGAATCTTATTCACGGCAAAGAGACCACCCAAGTCGAACAGAAAGGTCTTCCCGACCGTCAGATATTCCCCCACATTCGACCCACAGCCAACGCGTATCTCGCGCCTGCAATCAGCGCCTTGCAAGCCGACGTACGCCGTTTCTCTGTCGAGGTCGGTGATCTGCTGTATATCGTCCGCTTCGACCCAAGCTTGGAAGCCCTGAGTTTGCAAATAGCCGCCCCGCTCCCATACCGTCGGAGCAATGTTCTCCTCTGCGGTAAAGAACAACGGTGAAATCGCGTCGGCTCCGATGATCAGGGACTCGCCGGACCCGAGTCGAGCCGCCTCGATATCGGCCCAGCTAAACTGGCGCAAGTCGGCTTCACCGCGTTCGACCTCCGGCGGCGGCGGTAGATTCTCACCACCCAGCCGATAGATCGTCAATCCCGCGACCGGGACGCCCATCGCTAAGGTCATAAACAGCGCGACTAAGAAGCGACACAAAGGCATTTTGGCCATGGCTACACCTCCCCAAGGGATTTCGGAGAGTCTAAAAGGGCGGCACTTAAATCCAAAGGGGAGATGTGGCCACATCTCCCCTTGGATTTATGCTGTTTCCCAATGACTTGGGATCGGGCTACTGCTGAATATAAGCGGCCTTGATGCGACCCCAGCTTTCTTCCTCGACCGCCGTCCCCGTCACCATTTGGCTGAAGTCCACGCGTGGGTCAGTCGGCGCGAGAAGGAAGTCCGAGCAGTTACCGCAATCGAACCACATCTGGATGTTGGGGTTGATACCCCAGCCGCCAGTGCTGCCGGAATTGTCTTCGGCATCATTGTCCATATCGTGGACCACCCAACCGAGGCCGATAGTATTGCCTTCGACGAAGGTGTGCTCCGGCTCGCTTTCTGTGGGGCCTACCCAGTGAAAATCATCCCAAGCGGCCGACATGATCTCGATGCGGGCAGTAACTTCGCCGGCGTTCGACTCCCCGTCTAGCTGGAAGCCGTAATCGCCCCACGGCGGGACGTCATGCCAAGTCGACTTGCTTTGGAACCACCACTTCCAGCCAAAAGGCTCCAGCGGCGGAAAACGGCAGTGGGCGTTTTGTGCGTAACGGCCCTGGTTGCGCTGGTGCTCCTCTTCGCTTTCGAAATCGCCGGCCGCGTACCAATGCTGGTCGCCGCCGTGGTCGGAGTCAATCATAATCTCCCAGCTATCGTCGCCGCCGGCGACCGCGCCGACGCCATTGCGATCCCAGTAGTTGTCGAAGCGCTCCATCATGAAATAGAGGCGATTAGTGCCTTGGCTCCAACCGGCAACGACCCTGAAGGACAGATTGCTCTCGTCATTTTCGTGTCCCAACCCAAGATAGTATTCGAAGTGGGACTCAAAGGGCACGTAATAATCCTCAGGGACGATATCCCATTCGGACAAGTCGCCATCCAGCGTGGGTTCCATACCAGCAGGGAACTGGAACAGGGTACCGGATTCAATGCCAACGATGTCGACATGAGCCGATACCGCGCTGGCCTGTAGCATGATGCCTAAGGCCAAAATACTCGCGATGCTCAAAATCTTCTTCATAACGCAATTCACCTCATGGGTTCGTGGTTTGAATATTCGTCAAAAAAACGAAAAGTGAGCTTCTAATGCCTAAAACGGCCTCTCTTTACCTCCTTTCAACAGCTCTTAATAGTTGCTAAATATCGGCACAATATAAATAAAGAGGAGAGCAAAAGACAACTACCTCTATTTTTCGCCTCCTTCCTCCAAATACCAAGTCTCCGGATAGTACGGCCACGTCCAGCGCGAATCCCAACCCCAATAGCCCTGGGGCGGCACATTGCGCAGCTTGCGACTGACCACGACCGGATGCGGCCCCAAGCCAATGACGCCAAGTGCCCACAGGTTCTCAGCTTGGCTGCGGAGGATCTTCTTGCCCATCGCAATGCGTTCGTCCTCGTCCGTGGTGCGGCGCAGTATCTCCCACCAGCCGATCAGCTCCTTGATCTGCGCCGGCGGCTCCCACCCAAGCGCGCCGTCGGAGAAGTACCACCGCGTCCACTTGGACCATTGACTCTGCTCCCAGCCGCCATTGGTCGGCACATACCAGTACGGCTCAATGGGGAAGAGGATATCCGCATTGCGGTCGGCGTGCCAGATGGTCATGTCCATCAAACCCGCCCTAGCGCGGATCCGCTGCAGCGTGCCGCTGATCTGTTTGAGATTGACGTTTACCCCCACCTCGCGCCAGTAAGCCGAAACCAAGTCTAGGGTAACCTGCTTGGGCGTCTCGCCGATCATGTACTCCAAGGTGATTTGCAATGGCTTGCCGTCGAACCGCTCGCGCCGGCCATCTCCATCGCGATCGACAAGTCCCATTTCGTCGAACAGGGCACGCGCTCGCACCGGGTCAAACTCTGCCCAAGCCGTGGCAAATTCTGGCTCGAAGTAGCGACTTGCAGACACTACCGTAAGTTGACGCGGCACCCCATAACCAAAGTAAACGATGTCGTTGATTTCCTCCCGATTGATGGCCAGCGACATCGCCCGGCGGAAGCGCACGTCTTGGAAAATCCGCCGCAGCCCCTCGTCGGGATGATTCAAATTGAACTGCAACACCACGTCCGAGCCGTACGGCCGCGGCCAGACGTACGTGGAATAGTCGTTGTGCTGCTCAAAGCGCTTAAACAGCGGAATATCGGCTGTCATAAATTGCCGTCCGGCAAAGTCAACCTGTCCGGTCGAGGCTTTGGCCGCCATAATCTCGGGGCTATCGACCCGCTGTACCTCCAGATAGTCGATGTAGGGCAACTGGTTGCCTGCGGGATCCACCTTGAAATAGTAGGGATTGCGGCGCAATAGGGCGCGCGTCGAGGTCCGGCTGACTAGTACGTACGCCGTCAGCACGGGGCGGTTGAAGTGAATCAGATCAGTCGTGCTGTTGACCGCCACGAAATAGGTGAGCCAATCCTGCAAACCCAGCTCTTCGGCTTCGCGCTCCAACTGCGCGGGATCGGTAAACGCCGGGTGGTAGCGGCGCATGAAGTGCGCAGGCATCACCAAGCGCGAACTGTTGTGGGCGAGATGGTTGACAAACAGCGGCATCGGCTGGGGAAAGTGATAACTAAAACTGTGCGCATCGTGCTTTTCGATTCGCGCGCCCTTGAACCGAGGCTCTACCACCGGCGTGAGTTCCTCGTTCATCAGCACGTGGTCGAACCAGAACGCGTAGTCGTCAGCCGTTACGGGATGGCCGTCGGACCACTTGTGGCCGGGGCGCAGAGTAATCCGCAAGGTCCGCGCACCGTTGAGGTATTCGGCCTTTGCCGCAAAATTCGGCAGATTCAACCGCATTTGCGGCCCCGGACGCAGCACTCCCTCGGGCACGTTGATCAGACTTTCACCCGCGAAAAACAGCCGGGCCGTGCCTCCGTAGCGGCCAATCTCGCCGAAAGGTTGGACCACCACAGGGTCGTCGGGCAGGCGCTCGGCGACCGGCGGCAATTCACCGGCAGCCACCAATTCATCGAGCGCGGGCGATTGGCGAAAGGTCTGCAATCCCACTGCCGAAGCCGTGGCCGGCGGCCGGAACCAAGCCTCTGGCCACGCACTCTGCGGGATGTCGCCCGTCGTCGACGCCTCAGCCGCGATCGGACGCTCCGCTTCGACCGGAATACAACCCAACCACGCAACTGCGCCGATACTCCACACCATCTTGCCCCATCCAATCACCTGCATGACCTCTCTCCTTTTCCCATCTTCTTGACGAGTTGGACGAAGTTTAATAATCTGTACCCCACCAACACAAAGCGTCCCCCTTGCGCAACTAATTGTGCCACCAGGAAAAACCGCCATGACCGTGACCGCACAGCCCCAATTACAACAAGAGCAAGAGCAAGCCCCGCCCCCTCAGCCTCAATGTACGGCTGCCCGCCTGATCCACGCCGCCCTCGCCGACATCCCCATCCCCTGTCAGTTTACCTTTGCACAAGGTGAGACCTTGCGCTTAGGACCAGCGGGCGAACCGGCCTTTAGCGTCGTCTTCCACTCCGACGAGGTGCTCGGCAAAAGACTCGACGAATACGCCATCGGTCGCGCTTACGTCGAGGGCCAGATCGAAATCGAGGGCGATGTGCTCTCCTTCCTAGATCTGCGCCAGTACGCCAAGGGCAAGGTCAGCCCCGGCTTCCTGCTGCGGGCCTATCTACAACTCCTCTGGAGCAACCGCATCCGCCTCAATCGCGCTGCCATCGCGCACCACTATAACTTCGGCGACGATTTCTACTTGGCGTTCGTCGATCGCCAGTACCATCTCTACTCACACTGCCTCTTTCACGACGATGACGAAACACTGGAGCAGGCCGCCGAGCACAAATTTGCCACTATGGCCCAAGCCCTGCGCCTGCAAGCGGGCGACCGCCTGCTCGACATCGGCGCGGGCTGGGGCGCAGTTACCCGCTACGCCGGCCCGCGCGGCATCCACAGCACGGCCCTGACCATTGCCGAGGACTCGCACCGACTGCACCGAGAACTCATCGCCGAACAAGGGCTGACGAACTGCCAAATCCTCCTTGAAGATTTCCTCGAGCACGACCCGCCCGAACCGTACGACGCTATCGTCATCTTCGGCGTCATTGAGCATATCCCACACTACCGCGACTTTGCCGCGCAAGTGTGGAAATGCCTCAAACCCGGAGGGCGCATCTATTTGGACGCCTCGGCCACGCTTGAGAAATACAAGGTGAGCAACTTCGTGCGTCGCTATATCTACCCCGGCACTCACACGTACCTGTGCCTACCCGACCTGCTGCAAGAGTTCCTCATGCACGGCTTCAAGGTGGAGGAAGTGGTAGATGAAACTCACGAGTACGCCCTGACGCTGGAGCACTGGGCCTCTCGCTTTGAGGCCAACCGCCAGACCATGGTTGAACGCTGGGGCGAAGCGGTTTTCCGCGCCTTCCGCCTGTACTTGTGGGGCGGGTCCCACGCCATGCACAACCACCAACTCCAAGCCTACCACGTGGTGGCCCAACGCACCGAGGACCCCGGCATCCGGCCAAGTTTTTTCAAGCGCCTGCTCTACTTCATCCGCAGTCTCAAATAGGCGGTTCCCCACGTCCCGCACCACCCCTCTACCCTCTTTCTCTCTGCGCGCCGTCCTCACGGGTTTGCTCCTCGTGGGGGCGATCAGCGTGCTGAGTCCTTGGGGCATTCTCATAGTCAAGGGCTCGCAGATTACCAGCAATGCCATCCCCTTAATCGCCGTCCTTTTTCTTTTTCTGCTGACAGCCGTAGCCCTGCCCCTGCTCAAGCTGCTAGGCCGCACGTGGGCCTTTTCCCGCACCGAACTCATCGCCGTGTACGCCATGATGCTGGTCGGCGCGGTCGTGGTTACCACCGGCTTCACCGGCAGCTTCCTGTCGGTCATCACCGGGGCCGCGTACTACGCCACGCCGGAGAATGCCTGGCAGGAACTCTTCGTCGAATACATCCATCCCTGGCTGGTTCCCGCCGATACCGAGGCCGTGCGCCTGTTCTACGAAGGGCTGCCCCAGGGCAGCGCCATACCATGGGCCGCCTGGAGCCGCCCACTATTCGCCTGGATATGCTTTATCTTCGTCTTCTACTGGGTCCTCTTTTGCCTCGGCGTGTTGCTCAGAGGCCAGTGGATCGCCAACGAGCGGCTTGTCTTTCCCCTCACCCGCCTGCCTCTCGCCATGCTCGAAGACGCAGACTCCGCGCCCCTCTTCAGCGGCCTGTTTAAAAACCGCCTGCTGTGGCTGGGCTTTGCCGTGCCGCTCCTCCTCCACTCGTGGAACTCGCTCAACTACTACCACGACGCCTTCCAGCCTATAGCCCTGAACGGCAGATTGTCCCTGCTCCAAGGCAGCGTCAGCCTGCCCTGGCTGATCAACCTGCCGATCCTGGGCCTAGCTTACCTGATGGCGCTCAGCGTCTCCTTCAGCATTTGGTTTTTCTTTTTGTTCTACACCCTAGAAAAAGTCGTCTTCGCCCGCATCGGCCTCGTAATCGGCGGAGGCGATATTTGGACCTCGGGCGGTGGCTCAGTCCCCATCTCTCACCAGCAGGCCGGCGGCCTCTTGGTGCTGACCCTCTTCGTGTTGTGGACCGCCCGCACTCATCTGCGCCGCCTGTGGAGCCAAGCGTTAAAAGGCGAGCCAGCCCCCGGCGAACTCATGGCCCCGCGCACGGCCTTTGGCGGCCTAGCAGCCGGCGTGGCGTTCATGGTTGCCTGGCTGACCCTCACTGGCCTCTCCCTGTACGCGGCGGTGCTGCTGGTGGTAGGGGCGCTCATCGTCTTTATCGGTCTGTCGCGCATCGTCTGTGAGGCTGGTATCCCCGGCTGCCAGACGCCGATGGCACCACAGGCCTTCATCACCCGAGGTATTGGCCCCGAGACCCTCGGCCTTGGCAACATGACCGGCTTGGGTCTGAGCACGGTGTGGATGGGCGAGACCGCGGCCAACATGATGAACGCCATCATGCACAGCCTCAAGCTCACCTCCGGCGACTCGCCCGCGCCGCGCTGGCTGCCTTGGGCCTTGTTTGCCGCCATCGCCGTGGGGCTACTCGGCTCCATCTGGTTTACCATGACCCTAGCCTATACCTATGGCGGCATCAACCTGCACGGCTGGTACTTTAGCGGCGCGCCGCGCTGGCCCTTTACCTATATGGCGTCAGTGTACAACGCGCCCGAGCCGTCATTTGCCCCGCGCCTCGCCTTCACCGCCAGCGGGAGCTTTGTCATGGCAGCCCTGCTCTTTTTGCGCCACCGCTTCACGTGGTGGCCACTGCATCCTTTGGGTTTTCCCATCGCCTCCACCTTCACCATTGTTTACTATGGCTGGTTGTCCATCTTTTTGGCCTGGTTACTCAAGGCGACCATCCTGCGTTACGGCGGGGTGCGCACCTACCGCGCCCTGCTGCCGTTCTTTTTGGGCCTGATCCTCGGCGACTTCACCACAGCTTGCCTGTGGCTCTTCATCGACGGGGCCTACGGCGTCGAGGGCAACATGATCTTCAACTTCTGAAGTCTGCTTTTGACACGTAATACACGCTCAATTTGACTCAGCGGACTAAATGCCAGACACTTGGCACAACCTAAAGAAAAGGAGCAAACGGCCATGATTCGCAAAGCCTTTGTCATGCAAGTCAATCCCGACCAACACGCCGAATACGAAGCGCGCCACAACCCCATCTGGCCCGAGTTGGAGCAGACCCTCAAAGAACACGGCGTCCACAACTATTCCATCTTCCTCGACGCAGACACCCATCAGCTTTTTGCCTACGTGGAGCTCGAAGACGAAGAGCGCTGGAATAGCATTGCCGAGACGCCGAATTGCCGCCGGTGGTGGACCTACATGAAGGACATCATGGCCACCAACCCCGACGACAGCCCCCGTGCCAAGGACCTGCGCGAGGTCTTCCACATCGACTGAGTTAGCGTTGGCAGCACATCGTCCTTAGCTTCTGTACTCTAACTTCGCTGCGGAATTTGCCTGAAAAACCATGCACATTTTGGTCATAGGTGCCGGAGCTATCGGTTTCCAGTTGAGCAAGCAACTGAGCCAAGACGGGCACGACATTACCCAGATCGACACCGATCCCAGCCGCGTCAAGCGCGTCAGCGAACAGCTCGACATCATCGTTGCCGAGGGCAATGGCACCAGTTTGCAGGACTTGCGCGGGCTCGGCATCGAAAAGGTAGATCTCGTCGCCGCCATGACCACCAACGACGAGGTCAACCTGCTCGCCTGTAGAATGGCCAAGAAGCTAGGCGTCCAATCGGCCATCGCCCGCATCCGCAATCCCGAATTCACCGCGCCCGATTTTATCTTCAGTCCTCAAGAACTCGGAGTCGATCAGTTCATCCACCCCGAGAAGGAAACCGCCGACGCCATCGTCCGCCTCATCCGCCAGTCCAGTGCCACCGACTTAGTCGAATTTGCCGAGGGCAAGCTCGTCTTGCTCGGCATGCGCCTCGATCACCAGTCCTCCCTGCTCCACGCTCCTTTGACCGAATTGGGGCGGCAGTTTGCCGACATTCCCATGCGCATCGTCGCCATCCAGCGCAAGCAGCAGACCTTGATCCCCCGCGGCAACACCACGCTGCTGCCAGAGGACCGGATCTTCGTCATCAGCGATCCCGACTTCATCCCTTCAGTGGTCAGCTTGACCGGCCTTGCCGACCACCGCATCGAGGATATTGCGATCCTCGGCGGCGGCCTCATCGGCCAGTTCGTCGCCCAGGAGCTTTCCTCGCAGATGCGCGTCAGGCTCATCGAAAGCCGCGCCGATCGGTCCCGGCAAATCGCCGACCAACTCGCCAACGTGCTGGTCATCCAAGGCGACGGCACAGACTACGATCTGTTAGCAGTCGAAGGCTTAGCCGACATGGACGCCTTTATCGCCGTTACTGGCAACGACGAAGTCAACATCATCTCGACGCTGGTCGCCAAGCACCTCGAAGTGCCGCGCGCCATCGCCTTGGTCAACAACGTCGATTACATGCCCATCACTCCAGCCATCGGCCTCGATTCGGTATTGAGCAAACAGCTCCTGACCGTCAACGCCGTCCAGCGCTACGTGCGACACCAGCGCATCGCTTCCATCGCCGGCCTGCCCGGCCTCGACGTGGAAGCGATCGAATACATCGCCCACGACGGCAGCAAAATCACCCAAAAACCCCTGGTCTCCATCCGCCTACCCAAGGATTCGATCATCGGCGCCGTCGTCCATGGCGATCGCGTAATCATCCCCCGTGGAGATACGCGCATCCAGTCCGGCGACAAAGCCGTGGTCTTCGCCCGGCACTACGTCCATGAGGAAGTGAGAAAGAGCTTCGGGGGCTAGGAACGCATGCGCGCCGCAGTTGTATTTCGGGTCCTAGGCGTTCTGCTGACGCTGTTTAGCGTCAGCATGTTAGTGCCCGTCGGCGTATCCCTCCTCTACCGCGACGGAGCGGCAACCGCCTTTCTGTTGGCCTTTGCCATTACGCTCGTCACTGGACTTGCGTGCTGGTTGCCCACGCGCAAGCAGCGCGCCGAGTTGCGGATCCGGGACGGCTTTTTGGTAACAGTCTTGTTCTGGGCCGTCTTGGGCCTTTACGGCTCCTTTCCGCTGATGTTGTCTCACCAGCCCGAACTGAGCATTACTGACGCCGTATTCGAGTCCCTCTCTGGCTTGACCACGACCGGTGCCACCGTCATCCAAGGCCTAGACGACCTGCCCCGCTCTATCCTGTTATACCGCCAGCAGCTCCAGTGGTTGGGTGGCATGGGCATCATCGTCCTCGCCATCGCCGTGTTGCCGATGCTCGGCATTGGTGGTATGCAGCTTTTTCGCGCTGAGATCACCGGCCCCATTAAGGATTCAAAGCTGACGCCTCGGATTACCCAGACCGCCAAAGCCCTTTGGTATATCTACTTGAGTTTGACTGTGGCCTGTGCCCTGGCCTATTGGCTGGCCGGCATGGAACCGTTCGACGCCATCGCCCACAGCTTTTCAACGGTTGCCATCGGTGGTTTCTCAACCCACGACGCCAGCATCGGCTTTTTTAACAGCCAAGCCATCGAGCTGGTTGCCGTCTTTTTTATCGTGCTGTCGGGCATCAACTTCACGTTGCACTTCTACGCCTTCCGCCAGCGGTCGCTGCATCCGTATCGCATTGACCCGGAATGCCGCACCTACCTAGTTCTCTTACTAATCACCGCCCTAATCGCTTGGCTGATCCTCTTTACCCACAACGAGCACGACGCTCTCGCGTCCCTGCGCTACGGCCTCTTCGCCACTGTATCCATTGTAACCACCACGGGATTTAGCATTGCGGACCATTCGGTCTGGCCCAGCGTGCTGCCGTTTTTGTTGTTCCTCGGCTCGTTTACCGGTGGCTGCGCCGGCTCAACGGCAGGGGGCATAAAAGTGATGCGCCTGCTGCTCATTCTAAAGCAGGGTAACCGAGAGATTATGCGCCTGATCCATCCCAACGCCGTCCTCCCCATCAAGGTGGGGCTGCGGGCTGTCCCCGATCGGGTCATGGAAGCGGTGTGGGGATTTTTCTCGGTGTACGTACTGACGTTCACGATCATGTTCATCGCCGTGCTCGCCACCGATTTGGATCTGACTACGTCTTTTTCAGCGGTAGCCGCCTGCATCAACAACTTGGGACCGGGCTTGGGGGAAGTCGTCCACCATTACGGCGACATCAATTCGGTCGCCAAGTGGATCCTCTGCTTTGCTATGCTGATTGGGAGACTGGAGGTTTTTACGCTCTTGGTGCTGTTCAGTCCGGCGTTTTGGCGCAAGTAATATCCGCGGCAATGGCCGCGAGTGCTTCCCACAGATAGGCCGCCAAGCTGTAATCGACCCACAGGCGGTACGCGCGCTGCCCATCCTCGCCGCGCGGCAACACCCCGCAAGCCGCCCCAGCCACCTGCGTGTACACCATCCGCTCTGCTGGCTCACGAGCCAAATCCACCGCGCAAGCCTGCGCCAAAATGCCCTCGGCATCATTTCCTTGCACCACCAAGGTCACCGACTGCTGCTCCACCCGATAGACCCCGTCCTCCACAGCTTTCAACGCCGCGTCCAGACGCGCCCATAGCTCATCTTCGGGCTGGCACTCCAAGATCAGTTCGCCCGCGCCCACCCGCGCCAAAACCCCATCCGCTCCCACGGGCCGCGTGTCGTAGATCCGCTCCGGCAATGCGAGCGCGTGCTGCTCGGCCCACTCGACCAAGCGCGGACCTTTGGCCCCGAGCTTGACCATATCAACCGGATGATGCAAAGCGGCCTGCACCGGAGCGGGTGCGTCGGCGACGAGATGGGCGATGGGGCTTTTGCGCGTCGTGGTCATAGGGTTGGCCCCGTTGTCGGTCTGCTCGCGCTCTGTGTTGGAAGGTGTCCGTCGCGTTGTAGTCATTGTGTTTCGCATTCTCTACGCCATTATCCGCCGAGGTTTAACGCGCTCGGCGATGCGCTGGCCCACCTCGATCTCGGCTCGGCGCAACTCATAGGTCTTCTGCAAATTCAACCAGACCTGCGGCGTCGTCCCGAAATAGCGCGCTAGCCTGAGCGCTATTTCGGCGGTTACATCACGCTGACCGTTAAGGATCGCAGTAATGCAGTCCGGCGACACATCCAGCGCCTCAGCCAACTCGTTAGCCGACAAGCCGAGCGTCTCAAGTTCCTCGCACAATATCTCACCCGGATGCACCGGTCTCATACCGTTTTTTACGCTCATGTCCTTACTCCCAGTTAGTGATAATCCACGATCTCTACGTCAAAAGGCTCATTATCCTTCCAGCGGAAGCATATTCGCCATTGCCGATTGATCCGATAACAAAAATTAATACACCGGCAGACGATTGCCCACCATCCCCGTGAACCCATCGACGATGAGCCAGATCCCCGCAGTAACGATCTGGCCGAGAGCTATGCCGAGGAAGAAGGGCACGGTCTTGTGATAGAGCGCCGCGCCCCCAAAGCGGAGCACCAAAGTCTTGAAGAACCAAGCGAGAAAAATCGCGAACCAGATATGGTTCATGACCCAAGCCATACTCGCGGCAAAGCCCAAAGGATGCAGCGGCCACCAAGCCCAGTGGTTGCGCGCACCAATCAACGCACTCATCAGCAGCGCACCACCGCCGGTCCACAGCCAGCCGACGGCGTCCGGGCCGGTGGGATGGAGTAGTTGCTGCGCGGCGAACTTGGACGGCTCGGCGGCAAAGGTGGAAAAATACTGCTGGTGGAGGTTGACGGCTCCGTGCGTATAGGCCAAGCGCAGCGTGTACCAAGTCGATAGCATAAGGCTGATGAACATGGCCGCGGCCAAGCCCCACAGCAACCGGCGGCGATCCCCCGCCAATTCGCTGCCCAAACGCAGACTATTGGCCAAAGGAGCGGTCATAAAAACCAACAGGTCGCCGACCCAGACCAAGGTATAGCCCAGCGCCACCACGCCCGGCGCACCCAAGGCTGGCACACCGACGGTACTGATGGTAAATCCAGCGGGAATCATGCCCGAAGTAATAGTTGGAGTACCAGCCTCGGCGATGATGCGCGTCAGCGCGACCAAAAGACCCAGTGCCACCACCACCACCAACGCGGCGACCCACACCGGTAACCCACTCTGCCACAGCCACAGCACCATGCCCGCCGTGCCCAAAACCAAGCCGACGACGGAGAAGCGATAGGACGCCATTTCCCCTTCGTCTTGCCTAGGGCGCAAAAAGCGGCGTCCAACCTCGGTTAGATGGGCGCGGGCCGTCCACAAGCTATAAGCGACGAGCACGGCGCAGGCCCCTATCATCTGGTGCCCCATCCCCGGATCGGACCACGGCAATTCGGCGGTATGCTGCAAATGCAGACTGTGCAACAGGCCCTCTTGCAGGGCATGGATCAGATAGAAAACCCAAAGGCTAAAGGAGAGCTGAACGCCGATGAGATAGGCGAAGCCAAGCATCAGGAAGTTGACGTCGAGGCGCAGGACCACGATCTGCCGCAGCAGCGACAGCCGCGTATCCAGCACGGGCGAAGGCATGGCGGGGAAATAGTGATGCAGGGCCCCTAAGCTGCCGAGGAAAAAGGGAATAGCCAAGCCCAGCCAAACGAGGCGTTGGCGGAAAAAGGGCGCGAGCCTGCTTTCCTCCGCACCTTGAATCATAGCCAGCGGCACTTGCGCTAAAGGATAGGCCAGTCGCTCGTTATCGACCCACTGGCGGCGCAGGATATTCATCAGACATATCAGAGACAGATAGAACGCCGCGTAGAAGGCCAGCCAACGCCCCAAGGGCACCAACCAAGCGTCCCAAGGGATCGGCGCATCGCGGCCCACGCCCTCGTAAAAGTCCCGGATAGCCTCTATGTCCGCGACGACCATCCAGTCGGCCAAATGGGGATGGATCAACTCGGCCCACTGGTTTTCTGGAGTAGCGTAGTAGAAGGTGCCGGTGATCATCGGCAGGAGCAGCCCCACCACGCCGCGCGTGGGAATGGCCGTGGCCACTGCCATCATCGCAAAGATCGTCACCAATTCGCCGCGGCCAAACGCCCACTCCCGCCGCACCGCCCCCAAGCCCACCTGCACGGTCACCAATAGCACAAACAACAAGAAAAACGCCGCGGGCGTCGCCGACGAAAGCCCCAGTCGCGACCCTTGTATCACCATGCCCCCATAGGGCACGCCGATGGCGATAAGAGCCGCCAAGAGGCCGCCGGTGAGTAGGGCGCGCCCCGTAGCACCCCGGCCCGTGGTCTGGTCTCGGCGCACTACGCGGCGACGATAGACAGCCGGTATTTGTCGGAGCAAGACCAGTCCTTTCCTAGCGCCGCCCCGACAATGTCTGATACGCTACCAAGGCCCTGTGGACATTCAACGAAGGTCTCTTACCGCACAGGTCGAGGCTTCGGTCAGTGAGGGCGGCTTCTAGGATATCTGCGGCAATGGCGGCGAGCGCTTCCCACAGATAGGCCGCTAAGCTATAATCGACCCACAGACGATACGCGCGCTGCCCATCCTCGCCGCGCGGCAACACTCCGCAAGCCGCTCCAGCCACCTGCGTGTACACCATCATTAATACACCGGCAGGCTATTGCCCACCGTCCCAATGAACCCATCTACGACGAGCCAGATCCCCGCAGTAACGATCTGGCCGAGAGCTATGCTGAGGAAGAAAGGCACGGTCTTTTGGTAGAGCGCCGCGCCCCCAAAGCGGAGCACTAAGGTCTTGACGAACCAAGCGAGAAAAATCGCGAACCAGATATGATCCATGACCCAGGCCATGCTCGCGGCAAAGCCCAAAGGATGCAGCGGCCACCAAGCCCAGTGGTTGCGCGCACCAATCAGCGCACTCATCAGCAGCGCACCGCCGCCGGTCCACAGCCAGCCAATGGCATCCGGGCCGGTGGGATGGAGTAGTTTTTGCGCGGCGAACTTGGACGGCGCGGCGGCAAAGGTGGAAAAGTACTGTTGGTGGAGGTTGACGGCTCCGTGCGTATAGGCCAAGCGCAGCGTGTACCAAGTCGACAGCACAAGGCTGATGAGCATGGCCGCGGCCAAACCCCACAGCAACCGGCGGCGATCCCCCGCCAACTCGCTGCCCAAGCGCAGACTATTGGCCAAGGGAGCGGTCATAAAAACCAGCAGATCGTTGAACCAGACAAAGGTATAGCCCAGCGCCACCACGCCCGGCGCACCCAAGGCCGGCACACCGACAGCACTGACGGTAAATCCAGCGGGAATCATACCCGAAGTAATAGTGGGAGTACCAGCCTCGGCGATGATGCGCGTCAGCGCGACCAAAAGACCCAGTGCCACCACCACCACCAACGCGGCGGTCCACATTGGCAACCCGCTCTGCCACAGCCACAGCACCATGCCCGCCGTGCCCAAGACCAAACCGACGACGGAGAAGCGATAGGACGCCATTTCTCCTTCGTCTTTCCCAGGGTGCAAAAAGCGGCGTCCGACCTCGGCCAGATGAGCGCGGGCCGTCCACAAACCATAAACGACGAGCACGGCGCAGGCCCCTATCATCTGGTGCCCCATCCCCGCCTCGGACCAGTACCCCAACTCGTCGGTGTGGTGCAAATGCAGGCTCTCGAGCAGGCCCTCTTGCAGGGCGTGGATCAGATAGAAAACCCAAAGGCTAAAGGAGAGTTGAACGCCAATGAGGTAGGCGAAACCGAGCATCAGGAAGTTGATGTTGAGGCGCAAGACAACCATCTCTCGCAGCAGCGACAGCTGCGTCCTCAGCACGGGCGAAGGTATGGCGGGGAAGTAGTGATGCAGGGCATCTAAACTGCCGAGGACAAAGGGAATGGCTAATCCCAGCCAGACGAGGCGCTGGCGGAAAAAGGGCGCGATCCGGCTTTCCTCTGCGCCTTGGACCATGGCCAGCGGCACTTGCGCTAAAGGATAGGCTAGCCGCTCGTTATCGACCCACTGGCGGCGCAGGATATTCATCAGGCATATCAAAGCCAGATAGAACGCCGTGTAGAACGCTAGCCAGCGCCCCAAGGGCACTAACCAGGCATCCCAAGGGATCGGCGCATCGCGTCCTGCACCCTCGTAGAAGGTCTTGATGGCGTCTATGTCTGCAACGACCATCCAGTCGGCCAAGTGGGGATGGATCAGCTCGGCCCATTGGTTTTCCGGGGTGGCGTAGTAGAAGGTGCCGGTAATCATCGGCAGCAGCATCCCCACCACGCCGCGCGTGGGAATGGCCGTGGCCACCGCCATCATCGCAAAGATCGTCAGCAACTCGCCACGGCCAAACGCCCACTCCCGCCGCACCGCCCCCAAGCCCACCTGCACGGTCAGCAGCAGCACGAACAACAAGAAAAACGCCGCTGGCGTCGCCGACGAAAGCCCCAGCCGCGACCCTTGCATCACCATGCCCCCATAGGGCACGCCGATGGCAATGAGAGCTGCCAAGAGGCCGCCTGTGAGCAGAGCGCGTCCCGTAGCACCCCGGCCCGTGGTCTGGTCGCGGCGCACTACGCGCTGGCGATAGACAGCCGGTATTTGTCGGAGCAAGACCAGTCCTTTCCTAGCGCCGCCCCAACAACGCCTGATACGCCACCAAGGCCCTGACTACGTGGACATTCCGCGAAGGTCTCTTACCGTACATCGGGAGTTGGGGTCGGGGCTTCGGTCGGCGGCGAGGGGATCGGCGCGGTAGCTAAAGAAGAGCAATACAGCGCAGCGAGGATGGGTTTGGGTAAGGATAGGAAGGGCGGAAGAGAGAGGCAAATAGGGAGTGCGCGTTTGGAACCTTTGCCTATACTGTTTAGTCATTTCAACGTATGTTCCCACCAATAGTAATAGTCTGGTTCGCCTTCTTTCTCTTGGGATACTGCGCGGCTGATTCCCAGGCCGAGGTCGTGGTACAGGGCATAGTGCTCGATGCGGAGACAGGCGAAACCCTGCCGCGGGCCAACATCGAGGTGGTGGGCCAAGCGTGGGGAACTATCGGCGATGGCAAGGGGGCCTTTCGGCTGGTGGTAGATGCGTTGCCGGTGACGCTCAGGGCGACGCACATAGGATACGCGCCCGTCGAGTTGCTGGTGGCCGAGGCCGGCCCTCTAGAATTCCGTTTGCAGCCGATACCCTTCGAGATAGAGGGCCTGATTATCAACGGCGGCGACCCAGCGGTGCGCATCATGCGCGAAGTGATCCGCCGCAAACGCGCGTGGGCACCGCTTGCGCACCGCTACCGGGTCGAGGCGCATACGCGGCAGGTCCTCTACAGCAATCAGTACATCGCGGCGATCCGCGAGAGCCTAGCCGAGCTGTATCGAGATCGAGACAAAGGACTGCGCGAGCAGTTAAAGGCCAAAAAGCACACGGCCAACGTGAGCACTTCAATGCAGGTCTTTGCAGCGTCGAAGTATCTGTTCAACCTCTACGACGACGAAATCGCGCTCCACGGGCAGATTTTCACAGGGCCGACGCACCCGCAGGCACTGGAGCACTACTCTTTCCAACTAGTCGGCCACAAGGACGACCACTACTTCATCTCGATACAGCCAAAAACCAATGCCTTGCCCGGATGGACGGGCGCGCTGGTCGTCCAAGACGGCGAGTATGCCCTAGTGGAGGCACAGCTTTGGCCGAACCGCCGACTTCATCCGGTCGGTTTCTCAACGGAGAACGGGCTTGGCTACCGGCTCAAGCAGCACTTTGCCCGCTTCGCGCATGGAGCTTGGTTGCCGGTGGAGACCGAATACGAGATCGAAGGACGGTTGGGCACGACAACCGGCGGCGAACGCATCCGTCGCCTCCGCAGCGCGCCCACGCCGCAGGCGCGGTTGCGCGGCTGGACCTGGCTCAAAGGCTATGAGTTCGACGCGCCGTCGGTCGATTATGCGTTCGCTATAGAACAAGCGCTCTTGGTCGAGCCGCACTCGCCGACCTGGGACAAGTTTCTAGACAAACGGCGAGCGGAGCGGCCCTTGACCCGCCGAGAAGCGCAGGCTTTTGCGGACTTACAACAAGGGTTCAAGCCGCTGGCCGAGCAGGCGGTCGCCGCACTCTACCGGCTCCACGAACAGCAGGTGGACGAGGAGGTGCCCGCCGCGATCAAGGAGGATCCGCTGGCGCGAAAAAGCTTGATCAACGACGAGCTCTTGCGCTATGTCGTCGCCGGGGCGACCGGGATCCACCTCGACACGAGCTTGACGTTCTTCGGCCAGCACGTAGTAGAAATCCCAGCCGCGGTCAGGGGCAAGCTCACGCCGGAATTGTGGGTCAACCGCGTCGATGCACTGCATTTCGGCGCGCGCTGGCGCGGCACCAACCTGCTCGGCCAGCGCACGGGGATCTACTTCAAGGGGGGCTACAACACCGGGCACGGGCGCTTCTTTGCCGGCGTGGGGTCAAAGCGGATCTGGGGTGCGGATGGCCGCAGCTTCACGGGCCTGTCCTATCAGCGCGGCACCGTTCCGCGCTATCCTTCGTCGCTCTATACACTCGCCGACAACAGCTATCCCTTTCTGCTCAGTCTCGACGACTACTTCGACTTCTACTGGCGGACCCGCTGGCGCGCCGAGGCGGGCTATCGCTTGGCGCAGCACAGCGTCCTGACACTGGCGTTCAATAGGGAACGGCATAGCAGCTTGCGCAAGGAGACAGACTTCAGCTTCTGCCGCACGCAGTCCAAAGGCAGTTATGTATATAAGTACCTCTGCGCCGACCGGGACCTGACCTACAGGGATAATCCCCCAATCCGCGCGGGGCGCATGACGTCGCTGGAGCTAGTGCTCGACCTAGGGGGACTCGACCCCAAGGCGTGGCATCGCACCCGGCTCGCGGCCGAGTACAGCGACGAATGGCTGGGGAGCTTTGCCCGTTTTGTTCGCCTAGATGCCCGGCTCGACTGGCACGTCGAGCCAGCGCAGGGCAGGCTCTGGCCGGCCGAGTCCAACTATCGGCTCCAGGCCGGTGCGGGTCTTGGTCAGGTGCCGATTCAGCGCTACGGGACCCTAGATGCTGGTCTGGTGATCGTCGCCCCCTTTGGCACATTTAAAACCCTGCGCAACCGCCCATACACAGGCCAGCACTATGCGGGATTTTTCTGGGAACAGCGCTGGCGAACCGGCCTCTTCGAGCGGTTGGGGCTAGGGTGGCGCGCCCAGCGCTGGGGATTAGGTTGGGCACTGCACGGGGCTGCGGGCCGAGTTTGGGACCTTGCCGAGGACCCACCTACACGCCTCCACCACGAACTCGGCTTATCGCTGACCCTGCTCGATTATCTCAATGTAGAATACACCCGCAGACTAGATCGCCAAGGGAAGTACTGGAGTCTGAGCGCGAAGAAGGCATTTTGAGAGGGCCAGTTGTACTGACTAACGACAGAGTCTTTACTTTTTGTGGACGCGCTTGCTAATATCGAAGAGTATCTAGCCTCTCACAGCTTCTGCCGCTCGTCCTCGGGGTCGTAAAAGGGCAGCGCAGTCACCTCCGCTACACTCGTCGAGCCGTCGTCCAAGCGCACTTCTACCCGCGAGCCGGGCGCAGCCATATCCGCTTCGACGAAGGCCAAGCCCAGCGGATAACCCAGCGTCGAGACCGGGGCGATGCTCGTTATGCGGCCGGCGATCCACCCGTTCCGCATGATCAAGTTGCACTCCTCGGGCAGCTTGCCGGCAAAATTAGCGGGCCACCGCACGCCGACGAGCGTGCGCCGAACTGGGCGCGCGGCGTAGGTTTGCAGGCTGCGCTGGCCGACGAAGAAGCGCTTGTTCTTGCCAATGGCCCACGCCAACCCCGCCTCTTGGGGATACGTCAGCGCGTCCGTGTCGTGGCCGACGATCAGGTGCCCTTTTTCCAAGCGCAACAGGCGCTGCGCCTCCACCCCAAAGGGCCGCGCACCGGCTTCCACCAGCGTCCGCCATACGTGCTCTCCCTCCCAAGCCGGCACGTGAATCTCATACCCCAGTTCGCCGACAAAACCCACCCGCATCACCAACGCCCGCACCCCGGCTACCTCGCCCTCGCGCACCCGCAGATAGGAGAAAGGTCCCGACCTCAGATCGATGTCTGTCAACTCCGCCAGCGCGTCGCGGCTTTCCGGACCAGCTAAATTGAACGCCGCCAGTTGACCCGTGACATTGCTCAAGGTCACGTCCAAGCCCCAGATTGCGGCCCAGCGCAGCATCTCGCGGTAAAAGGCCGCCGCGCCGCTGCTAGTCGTGGTCGCATAGAAGCGGTCTTCGGCCAACCGCGCAATCACCCCGTCCTCAATCACGACCCCGCTCTCGTCGAGCGCCACGCCATAGCGACAGCGGCCGACCGCCAGCTTCTTAAAGCGGCCAGTATAGAGACGCTCAAGTAGCTCGACAGCGTCCGGGCCGCTGACCTGCAATTTGCCCAGCGTGCTCACGTCGATGATCCCCAGACCAGCCCGCACCTGTTGCGCCTCCTGCACAATGCGCTCGTCGCGGCTGGCATTGCCGAGAGCATAGTATTCGGGCCGATACCAGTCGCCAGCGTGGGCAAAGACCGCGCCGTGCTCGCAATGCCAATCGTGGATCGGCGTCCGACGCATCGGGTGGAAGCGCCGGCCGGCCAAATGCCCCAGCGGCACCGACTGGTAGAAGGGACGGGCGGTCGTCGAGCCGGTCGCGGCAATGGTATCGCCGTTGAGTTTGGCCAAGATCCGCATCGCGTTCATGTTGGACAGCTTGCCTTGGCTCGGCCCCATCCCCACGGTGCTGTAGCGCTTGAGCAGTTCGACGCTGTCATAGCCCTCTTGGTGCGCATTGACAAAATCCGTCAAATGCAAATCCTCGTCGAAATCCACGAAATTCTTTTTGCTCGGATGGGCAAAAATCGGATAGCTGTGGCTGGGGGCTTCTCTCCCAAGCAGCGGAGGCGCGGGCACTTCGCCGTCGCCGTGGCCGGCGTAGTGCGCGGCCCTAAGCCCGGCGACCCGCCCGTCTTCCCGCTGCGCGTCTAGGTCGTACACCCCGCGACCGCGCCCAGCGACAAAGACCCCGTCTGGACACGATTGCGGCACGAGTTGCTCCAGCGCCTCGTCGTACGCGAATTGCACTCCCGCTTGACTGGGCAGCGCGGCATTGGGCATCCAGCCAACCGACGCGACAAGGCCGTCGCAGGCGATCTCGGTGCCGCGCTGGGCATCTATGGTGCCGTCTGCGGCTAGCGGGGCCACCACTGCGCCGCGCAGGCCATTCTTCTGCCTATTCGGCATGGCCGCATAGATCGCGCAGCTGCTGTGGATCGGCACCCCGGCAGCAGCGATTTTTTTCGCTAGGGCCGACGGAGTCGCATCGGGACGCAAATCGGCAATAGCCGCCACCTCGACCCCTGCGTCGAGCATGTCCAACGCCACCCCGTACGCATCGCTATTGGCCGCTAGCACCACCATGCGGTCGCAAGGTTTGACTGCGTACAACTTCACCAACCGCTGGGCCGCCGACCCGAGCAGCACGCCCGGCAGGTCGTTGTGCCCAAAGACGGCGGGCTGCTCGATCGCGCCGTTGGCATAGACGACAGCCGCAGCGCGCACCTTGGTCATCCGCACCGCGTCGAACAGGGCGACCCATCCGTCGGCGTAATGGCCACCGGCCACCGTCCCACAGCGGATCTCCACACGGGGCAACTCAGCGAGCACCTCGACCAGCTCGTCGCAGTCCCCACCGTGCTGCCACGCCCAACTCCCCCCCAGACGCGCCTGTTCTTCGACCAACAAGACCCTAGCACCTGCTTCTCCCGCAGTCCTAGCCGCCTCCAACCCAGCCGCACCGCCACCCACAACCAGCACGTCACACCAAGCGTATTCCTTAGGGCTAGCCGTGGCCGCTTGGTCGCGATTGATCTGACCCAAGCCCGCTATCTGGCGAATGATCCGCTCGTGGAAAGGGAAAAGCCACTGGGGGTGGTGAAATGTCTTGTAGTAAAAACCCACCGGCATGAAGCGGCCCAAAATCTCCAGCCACTTGAGCAGATCGCCTTTCAGCCCGCCGATGGTGTTGACGGCCCGCAGGTCCATGCCCGCGGCCAACGGCTCGCTATCGCCGCGCAGATGCGTGCGCTCGCCGTCTGTAAACAGCGCGTTGGCATCGTGACCAGCCAAGCTGTACGGCCCGCGCGGCCGGTGGTACTTGAAGCTGCGCCCCATCGTCTGCACACCATTGGCCAAGAGCGCAGTGGCGATCACATCGCCGGCAAAGCCGCTGAACTTTTCGCCCTCAAAGCGAAATTCAAGCGGCTGCGTCCGGTCAATCCACTCCCCAGGCTGTGCGGACAGGCGGCGCTTCACGCTTGGTCCTCCTCGCCCCACAAATAGGTGCGGACGATCTCGTCGCTAGCCGTGTCGCGCTCGGCGATAAACCAAGTGCTGCTAGCGCTGTGGTACCACCACTCGCGCTGGATGCCTGGCTCGCCGCAGCGGTTGAACACGTAGTCGGCCCACGCAGCGTCATCCGCTTTCTTAGGATCGGGCATGGGGCGCACCTCGCCGCCGAAGACGAATTCTGAGAGTGGGCGCGGCCCGTTGATTGGGCAGATGAGGATTTTCACAGTCGTCCCCTTGCGTCATTAGTGGCCAACGGACGCCGCTCCCTTCTCCCCGACCAACTCAAACGCACCAAAGCGCGACAGATTAAAAGCGCGGATCAGCGGATGATCCTCGTCGTGGGCGATGGTATGGGCCATGGTGTAACCGCAGACCGGCGAGGCCTTAAAGCCCCAGGTGCCCCAACCCGCGTCGATGTAAAAGCCCACAATCGGCGTCGTGCCCATGATCGGCGAGAAGTCCGGGGTCATGTCGCACAATCCAGCCCATTGGCGCAGCACCTTGACGTCGCTCAAGCAGGGAAAGAGGTCGAGCATGTGCCCGGCCAACCCCTCGGCAAAGTCGAGCGTCGAGCGCATGGACGTCAGCTCGTAGGGATCCAAAGAGGCACCAGCGACCAACTCGCCGCGCGAGGATTGGCTGACGTACGTGTGCAGGCTGGCCGATACGACAATCGCGTCGAGCCACGGCTTGAACGGCTCGGTGACAAACGCCTGCAGTGGATGTACCACCAGCGGCGAGCGCAAGCCGACCATCTGCTGTATCTGCGGCGTCCAGCCCGCCACCGCGCTGAGCACCTTGCGCGTCTGGATAAAACCGCGATCCGTGTGTACGCCCGCGACCCGACCGTCCTCAACTTCAATGTCGGTGACACTGGTCTGCTGGTGGATTTCAACGCCGTTGCTGTCGGCCCCGCGCGCATAGGCCCACGCCACGGCATCGTGGCGGGCAATGGCCCCCGGCGGATGGTAGAGCGCGCCGACGATGGGCGGCTGGTGCCCGCCGCAGTTCAGGTCGATCTCGGGGATGGTCTTCTTGATGAACTCCGGGCCGACGACCTCGGAGTTGATGCCGAGGTGCTTGTTGACCTCGGCGCGCCAGCGCTGGGTGCGCAGCGCGGCCGGCGTGTGCGCCAAAGTGAAGTGGCCGCGCTCGGAATAGAACAGATTGTAGTCGAGCTTCCGCGACAAATCGCGGTACAGATCCACGCTGAATTGGTAAAAGCGCGCACCCTCTTCCGTCAGGTAATTCGAGCGGATGATGGCGGTATTGCGGCCGGTCCCGCCGTGGCCGATGTAGCGCTGTTCTAGCACGGCCACATCGCGGATGCCGTGCTCGTGGGCGAGATAGTGCGCCGCAGCTAGCCCGTGGCCGCCGCCGCCGATGATCACTACTTCATAGCTATCGCGCAACCGCTCGGGCGAGCGGAACATGCGCGGCTCAGAGTAATCCTTCTCGAAACCGTATTTGAGCAACCGATAAGGCATAGCCTCAGCACGAGGTCAAATACCGGTCGATCTCCCAGCGGCTGACTTGGCTGTCGTACTCGGCCCACTCGTCGGCTTTTATCTTGAGGAATTCGTCGGCGATGGGGCCTAGTGCGCTCTGCACCACTTCATCCTCGCCCAGCTCGTCGAGCGCCTCGGCCAGCGACTGGGGCAAAAGCTGTATCCCTTCCGCTTGGATCTCATCGAGAGAGCGCTCGTACATGTTGCCTAGGTTTGGCTCGCCCGGCTCCAAGCCGCGCTCAATGCCGTCGAGTCCGGCAACTAGATAGGCAGCCAGAGCCAGATAGGGATTGGCCGCGGCGCTGATCGTGCGGTCTTCAAAATGTCCTTCTCCGGCCGTGCGGATCATCTGCGTGCGGTTGTTGTCACCGTAGGTAATAAATGCCGGCGTCCAAGTAAAACCCGAACGGCTCGAATAAATTCCAGCGCCGAGTTGCAGGCGCTTGTAGCAGTTCACCGTCGGGCTGGAGACCGCGCACAGGGCGCGTGCGTGGTGCAAAATGCCGCCGAGGAAGTGATAGGCCAGCTCAGAGCAGCCCAAGCCCCGCTTGTCTCCCTCGTCCAAAAAAAGATTCTCGCCCGACTCGGCGTCGGCCAGATGGTAGTGCGCGTGCAAGCCGCTGCCCGTGCGGTCGGCAAACGGCTTGGGCATGTGCGAGGCGATCGCGCCGTGCTTCTTGGCGATCTGCGAGGTGGCCATCTTGAAGAAAATGATGCGGTCCGACGTCGTCAGCGCGTCGGCATAGTCAAAGTTCACCTCGAACTGACCGTTGGCGTCCTCGTGGTCGCACTGGTACACGCCCCAACCCAAGCTGTTGAGCGACAGCGTCAACTCCTGCAAGTACGCCATGGCTGGCGACATGGAGCGGAAGTCATAGCAGGGCTTGGCCAGCGAGTCCACCCCGTCTGGGTCCCAAGGCCGGATCGAGCCGTCGTCATTGCGCGCGAGGAGAAAATGCTCCGGCTCCATGCCCACGTTGAAGACATAGCCCTGTTGCCGGGCGTCGGCGAGCACCCGCTGGAGGTTGGTGCGCGAGCAATAGGGATAGGACTCCCCATCGACGAACAGGTCGCTGGCAAAGCGCACGGTATTGGGCTGCCAAGACAGCCGCGCGTACGAATCGAGGTCGATCCGCGCCAGCATATCGTGCGAGTGCGGCCCCTGCCCCAAACCCCAAATAGACGCGCCGGCAAAGCCCGCGCCTTCGTCAAGCGCGTCGTCGAACGACGTCACCGGCACCATCTTCACTTTGGGCGCGCCGGTCATATCGACGAACTGTACGAGTAGGAATTCAATGCCCTCTTGGGCGAGGCGTTCTTCGATCTCAGTGCGTTCAGTCACAACAAGCTCCTTTATTAGTTGGCGTATTTCCAGGAATCCAATCCGTCCCGGCCAAAGGGATCTTGGCCATGGCCGCCGCCTCAATGGTCAGCGCCGCCAAATCCTCTGGCTCCAGATTGTGAACGTGCGATTTGCCGCAGGCGCGGGCAATGGTCTGGCACTCCATGGTCATTACTCGCAGATAGTTGGCAAGCAGGCGTCCTCCCACCACCGGGTCGAGGCGCTGGGCCAATGTGTCGCTCTGGGTCGAGATGCCAGCCGGGTCTTGGCCGTCCTGCAAGTCGTCGTAAAAGCCAGCGGCCGTGCCGATTTTGCGGTACTCGGGATCCAAATTCGGACTGTTGTCGCCCAGCGCAATCAGCGCGGCCGTGCCAATCGAACAGGCATCCGCCCCCATCGCCAGGGCCTTGGCCACATCCGCGCCGCTGCGGATGCCGCCAGACACAACGAGCTGCACCTTGCGATGCATGTCCAACTCGTCGAGCGCCTCCACAGCTTGGCGCACGGCTGGCAGGGTCGGGATTCCCACGTGCTCGATGAATACCTCCTGGGTCGCACCCGTGCCACCCTGCATCCCGTCGAGCACCACCACGTCGGCTCCAGCCTTGATCGCCAAGAGCGTGTCGTAGTAGGTCCGCGTCGCGCCGATTTTGACGTAGATCGGCACCTGCCAATCAGTAATCTCGCGCAGTTCGATTATTTTGATCGCCAAATCGTCCGGGCCGGTCCAATCGGGATGGCGGCAGGCCGAGCGCTGGTCGATGTCCTTGGGCAAGGTCCGCATCTGGGCGACGCGGTCGCTGATCTTCTGACCCAAGAGCATTCCGCCACCGCCGGGCTTGGCCCCCTGGCCGAGCACCACCTCAATGGCGTCGGCCTTCCGCAGGTCGTCGGGATTCATGCCGTAGCGCGAGGGCAAAAGCTGGTACACCAAAATCCGCGACTGTTCGCGCTCCTCCGGCGTCATCCCGCCGTCGCCAGTCGTGGTACTCGTGCCCACTTCGCTGGCACCGCGGCCGAGCGCCTCTTTGGCCTGCGCCGACAGCGAGCCAAAGCTCATCCCCGCGATGGTAATGGGAATGTCGAGGTGGATCGGGTTTTTGGCGTAGCGCGTGCCCAGCACCACATCGGTGTCGCAGCGCTCGCGGTAGCCTTCCAGCGGATAGCGCGACATGCTCGCGCCCAAAAAGACCAAGTCGTCAAAATGGGGCACCCGGCGCTTGGCCCCCCAGCCGCGGATATCGTAGATCCCGGTCTGCGCAGCGCGCTGGATCTCGTAGATGACGTCGCGGCCAAAGGTCGCCGATTCGCGCAGGCCCTCTGGGCTGTAGTGTGATTGCATCATAGAGCGTCTAGTACTGGGATGCGTTGTCCACCTTGAAGTTGTAAAGCTGGCGCGCCGACCCGTAGCGGCGAAACTCTTCCGGGCGCACATCGGGCAAATCCGCCCGCGCCAGCAGCTCGGCCAACGCGCTCAAATGCTCGTCGCGCATGGGCTTTTCAATGCAGTCGGCCCCCAAGCCCGCGACCCGGCCACGCACGAAAATCCGTGCCTCGTACAGCGAGTCGCCCAACGCCTCGTCAGCATCGCCGCAGACGACTAAGTTGCCGGCTTGGGCCATAAAGCAACTGCTGTGGCCGACCGAACCGCCGACCACAATATCGATCCCCTTCATCGAAATCCCGCAGCGGCTCGACGCGTCGCCCTCAATGACCAGCAGACCGCCGTGTCCGGTGGCCCCAGCGCACTGGCTGGCGTGGCCTTTCACCCTTACCACCCCCGACATCATGTTCTCGGCCACCCCGACCCCGACCATCCCGTGGACAGTGATGTAAGCGCGCTGATTCATGCCAGCGCAATAATAGCCAACGTGGCCTTCGATATCGATTTCCACCGGCACATCGACTCCGGCGGCTACTGCGTGCGCACCCCGAGGATGTAAAATCCGCCACGGCGTCTTGGCCGTCTCCTCGGTCAGGTCGTGCAGGCGCTGGTTGAGCTGGCGCAACTCTCCGGTCGCCAAGTCGAAAACCTCCGCACCCATCAATCGGCTCCTCCCCAGGTGTACACCCGCGCCGGCTTGGGCTCCCACACCTCTGCATCGTCGATCCCCGGCAAGCTCGATAGCGCCTGGAACTCGCTGGCCATCGCCACGTACTCATCCGTCTCGGCCAGCACCGCCGGCTTGCAGGCGATCGGGTCGCGCAAAACCGCAAAGCCATCAGCCGTGCCAATGGCAAAGGTATAAAAGCCGTCGAGATCGTCGAGCGCCTCTTGCAGGGCCGCTTGCAAGGTATCCCCCTGCTGCATCCGCCACATCAAGTAGCCAGCGGCCACCTCCGAGTCGTTTTCCGTGCGAATTTCGATTCCGTTGCGCTCCAAGCGCGTGCGCAGCCGGTTGTGATTGCTCAGCGACCCGTTGTGTACGAGGCAGAGGTCCATGCCTGTGGAAAAGGGATGAGAGCCGTCGGTGGTCACCGCGCTCTCGGTGGCCATGCGCGTGTGGCCGATGATGTGCGTACCGTGCATCTTGCGCACGCCAAAGCGATCGACGATTTCAGCGGGCGCGCCGATCTCTTTGAGGATCTCAATGCTGCGGCCGATGCTCATCACCGTCAGGCCAGAGTCTGAGTCAGCTAGCGCTCGCCCCAGCGAGTCGGCGTCGGCACACACCGCGATAACCGCGTAGTTGGCGTTGACGCGCAGGCTAGCCTCGCAGCTAAAGCGCGTGCCGAGTTGGTCGGCCAGCCCAGGCCAGTCGTAGTCGTCGGCCGCGTGCCGCAAGGTGACTTTGATAAAGCCTTCCGGCGGCTCATTGCCATAGAGCGCTAACCCCGCGCTATCGGGGCCGCGGTCGCTCATGCATATCAGCATCTCGGCGAACAGCGCGCCGAGTTGGTCAGCCAAGTCGTGTTTTTTTACGTATAGCCCAACAATACCGCACATTGCATACTAGTCATTTTAGGACGATTTTTTCGCTCGCGGATAGAGTAAACTACACAATCGCTTAATGCGCAACAAACACAGCGAGGCAAATGATATGGCCAAATTTCCAGCAGTACAAGCCCTCACTTTCGACCTGTTCGGCACCGTCCTCGACTTGGGCGGCAGCCTGACCCCGGCCATCGCGTCCTATCTGCGCGATAAAGGGTCTTCAGTCCCGCCCGAGCACCTGTGGAACCAATGGCGGGCGCGCCAGCGCCTGGAGCAATATCAGGACAATATCCTCCTGCTAGGCCACAGCGGCTATTTGGAAACGGTGCGGCGGGCCTTGATTTACGTCTTGGCATTGGAGGGAATAGACCCAGACGAAGAGGATGTCCCCCGTCTCATGAAAGCCTGGCAGCACCTTAACCCCTTCGCCGATGTGAGGGCGGCGCTCGAAAAGCTACAGGGGCGCTACCGCCTAGTCGCACTGTCCAATGGCGAAGCGGACTTTTTGGCCCATCTAGCGACCAACCGCATTGGCTGGGACTTCGACCGCATTATCTCAGTCGAAGAAGTAGGTGCCTTCAAACCACACCCTGGGGTGTATCGCCGAGCCGCGACCTTGCTGGACTTGGAAGTGGGACAGTGCATGATGGTTTCGGCCAATTCCTTCGACGTGCTGGGGGCGCGGGCCTGCGGCATGAGAGCAGCCTTCGTCAACCGCAACGTCCTGCCCTACGAAGAAACGCCGTACCGGCCCGATGTGGAGGTGGGAAATTTTACCGAGCTAACCGAGGCGCTGTTGTGAAGAAACAGGGAAGAAGCGAAAAAGTTGCAAGAGCGAGCCAGAAGATCGAAACTAGGCGGTTGATGACATGAGAGACAACTTAACAGGGAAGAAAGGCAGAGAGCCGGTGGTTATTTCCCTTACCAAGAAGGAAACAGGATCTCGGCGCATAAGCCCCAGACGGCTCAAACAGGCGGTAGAGGGGATCAGGCAGGACGGATATGTCGTCATCGAAAACGCGGTCCCCCATGAACCGCTCGATATGCTCCGGGAGAAGATGGATCGGGATTCCAAGGTCTTGATCGATCGGGAGCAGTGGGGCGGCGCCGGACAGCTCAAAGGTCACCTGCAACAGGGACCGCCTCCGTTCGCTCCCTTTGTTTTTCGCGAGATTGTCGCCAATCCGTTTGTGATTCAGGTCAACACCGCCCTCCTCGGCGAGGGAATCTTCAACAACTTTTACAGCGGCAACACCAATTGTCCCGGCAGCGGCACCCAGCCGCTGCACCGGGACGGGTCTCATCTATGGCCGGGTCACGAACCTCCTCACCCCACCGCCAGCGTGGCGGTAAATATCTCTCCGCACGATGTGACTGAAGAGAACGGAGCAGTGGAGCTGTGGCCGGGCACGCATCTGCACCCCTTCCCGGAAACGGTAATCGACAAGGAAACCGAAGAGGCGCAAAGGAAGGTTTCTCCCCCCATGAGCGGGTGCGCGAAAAAGGGCAGCGTGCTGATCAGAGATATGCGGCTCTGGCATAGAGGCGTGCCGAATCGGTCGGATCGACCGCGGCATATGACTGCTCAGGTCCACTGTATCCGCTGGTACAGGAATCGCGGACCGCTGATGTTCAACACCGGTTGTGAAAAGGTTTTTCCCGCTGATTGCGGTCTGGACCACAATGCGGAATTCACTGAGGAGCCGATTAACTATCTGTTGCTCAATCCGCCAGAAAACAAAAAGTAGAGAATGAAGGGGTAAGCACTGTCCCCTCTTAAATACGACACGGGGCCGTCCAAACTGGTATTGGACGGCCCCATGTCGTTAAACTGCTGTTGCCCGGCTTCAACCGCCAAAATTACAGGACAAGGCCAGCTTCAACCGCCGTCCCTTGGGGTCGTGTGTAAAGCCATCGTACGCTTGCTCGATGTTGACCAGCGGCGGCATCGTGTCGAGCAGGTTCATCCCCGACAGCGCGATACTGACGCCCTCGGACAAGTCCCACAAGAAGCTCACATCCCAAGTGACGAACGAGTCAATGGTACCGAATACTTCTTTAATGTCATCATTACCGGAGTTCATCGATCCCCGGTCCTCGTACGACGAAATGTAATTCAAGAAGCTTACGAGGCGGTAGGCTCCCCAGTAATAGCCCGCTGACACCTGCCCCTTCAACTTCGGTAGCGAGGTTGCAATGGGATTGCCAAAGTTAAGATACCCGGCCGCGTCTGCCTCATCTTGCAGTACCAAGTCGCCGAGCGTCAGGGCCTTCGTCTGGTATTCCAGCGTGTACGTAGCGTCCAAGTTGAGCGAAAGTTCCCCGGCTCCGGCATCGGTGTGCCCGCCCAGATGCAAATCAATCCCCGAGGTCTTGACCCCTGGCCAATTGACGATATCAACTCGCACCCGCTCAAGTTCGGAGGCCGCGCAGTTGCCAGTTGGCCCGTCCGGGCAGATAATGAACTGCTTAAGGGCCTCATTATTCGCTTCATCGGCATATAAGGCAGTTATGGCCCCGTGCGGCATGGCACCGATGACATCCTTGAAATCGTAGCTCCAGTAGTCAAACGTCGCATCAAAGCCCTCCTCGGTGACTAAGACGAAGCCCGCATTATAGGTAAAAGCCTGTTCGGGCTTGAGGTCTTTGCTGCCGATTCGGTCCACCGTTTGATAGGCACCCGTCTCATTGATCCACTCGAGCGTCGAAAGCGGGTTTTCATTTACGTCGTCCAGCGATGGTGTGCGAAACGTCGTCTGCACCGAGCCGCGCAGAAACACGGATTGGGTCGGGGATTCCACTAACTGATAGCGCCAGCCAAACTTGGGGTCGAAACTGCTCGCCACATCGTGGAACTCGTAGTTGGCGGCGAGTTGGGTGTCAAAGCGCGACCCCAAGCTCAGGGGAATCTCGGCAAAGAAGCGATGCACGGTCTGCGATTCATCATACGGCCGATTCACATTGGTAAACGCATAGGGACCGAACTTGTCCTCCTCTGTGCAGGTATCATCGCCCACAACCGGGCAGGGGTTGATGGTAAAGTCGCCCTCGTCGTTGGGATCGCCGCTGGCATTGAGCAGGCGGAACTGGTAGCCAGCCGCGTAACTAGCGACGTCCTCAATCCAAGTGCCGCTCAGCGTCGCATCGGCGACCAGCAGATCCGCGGCGCTCTGTAGATCGACTTCATTATTTGCCAGCCAGTGCCGCAACTCGGGGCTGTTGGCAAGGTTGGCGCGGTAATCGGGATTCGCTTGGGTTGCAAACTCCGCGCCATATTGATCCGCGAACTCGATGGCATTGCCGAAGGGGTTGTAGTACTGGCAGTCGCCCTGACCCGCCTCTTGGCCGTTGAGCGGGCCGAGCCGCATCCCAGCAAGGGACGAGAGATCCGCCTCCACGCCAACGCCGCAATCGGGTCCGCCAAACCCGCGGAAGCCGAGGAATATCCGCTCGATGTACACCCCCGGCAGGTTGTAGTTGCCCTCGGTGCGGGAATAGGAGAGACCTAAATCAAAATGGGCATTTTGACTAAGGTCGCCATTGGCGGAAGCCGCCACGCGCCACGTGCGAGAGTCGCGGCCCAATATGCGCCCAGGACCCGAATTGCCAAATGGACGGCCGTTAAAATACCAGTTCTCGCCGCCTTGGCATTCGTTGTAGTACAGGTCGCCTTCCTCAGCACCGTAGTCCGCACAGAACGCCTCCCGGCCTGGATGGTTGGGCGCGACCTCCATGATGCTCGTGTCTGTCAGAGGGAAGGGAGGATACGAAGGCGTGGTGTACCATTCGGGAATTTCCGCTTCGGCCAACAGGCCCTCGAAATGATACTCTATGCCATTGTCCAACGCGCCGTTGATCTCGGCAAAAGCGCGCATATGGCTCATGTCCTCAATCAGATTCTCGTACTGCTGATAGCGGAAGCGGCAGGTCCAAGACTCCCGGAAGCCGCCAAACTGCTCACAACGCGGGGCGTGGATGGCAGCAGTCCAAGGGGCCGGAGCGCCAACGGCGAAGGTGCCTGGGTTCCCCAAGCTCGACCAGCCGAGGCGCTGCCCACCGCCGTGCCACGGCTGCAGCAGGTAGTCTCTTTCGGAGGCCGGTAGCGCCTGACGCCCTCTCCATTCCCCAGCAACAACCGCATGAGCCTCACCGATCTTCCCACCCCAGATCGCGCCGACATTGCTATCGCCCGCGCCAGCGATATACTCGTGCGCGGCCGAGACCTCAAATCCCTCAAAGTCGGAGCGGGTCAAAAAATTGGCGACACCAGCCACCGCATCCGAACCATAGATGGCCGAGGCCCCTTCCTTGAGCACCTCGACCCGATCCACGGCGATAGAAGGGATGGCATTTACATCGACAAAGCGCCCGCCGATCAAGCGCGCTGGCACATAGGTCTGGCGGCTGCTGTTGATCAACACCAGCGTCCGCGAGGCTCCCAATCCGCGCAGATTGACGTTGGCAATGCTCTCGGAAAGGGTCGCGGCTTGGTTAGCGTTGTACCAACTGCTGCGCTCGCCGATCACTCCGTGGCTAGCGCTCAAGTTCTTAAAGAAATCAACCGCCTGCGGTGACCCTTGCTCGGCCATCTTTTCTCGACCGGTCACCGCGACGGCGTAGGTCAAGCTGATGGGAGATTCCTTAACCGCGGTGCCGGTCACCACCACTTCCTCCAATTCGACCGCACTAGCCATCAGTTCCAGCTCGACGGTCACAACCTCGCCAGCGACAACCACGACGGTTTCGGTTGCACTCTCGTAGCCGATCAATTCGGCAGTGATCCGGTATTCGCCAGCGGGGACCTTGGCCATGGTGAAACGGCCGTCCTCGCTCCATTCCGCGCTCCTGTTTAACTCCGCGATATAGACTTGGGCCAGATCCTGCACCGTCCCTTTCTCAGCATCGACGACTGTGCCCACAATGGTACCCGTTGATTCGGCCTGAGCTTGGGCGGCAGGCAAGGCCAAAAGTAGGGTTATAAAAATGCACTTGCTCCAGAGTCGCATATGACCTCTCCTTTTGGGGGGGGATGAGAGGTGAAAAAACTAGCGTTCAATCGCTATACTATACTACGGCCCAGTCGCTCTGTCCAATGGCGAGGCGGATTTTTGGCCCATTTGGCAGCCAACCGCATTGGCTGGAACTTCGGCCGCATTGTCCCGGTTGAAGAAGTAGGTACCTTCAAGCCGCACCTCGTCACCGAGCTAACTGAAACTGTGAAGTTGTCCATCTATAATTATTAGAAAGTGGGCGTTATGAGATCGATAATCGGATGTCTCATGGGACTAATATTGGGCATCAGTGCCAGTGCCGAGTCACTCGTCGAAGGGCGGGTGCGGCTAGCTTCGGGGCAACCGGTCGGCGGCGCACAAGTGCGGCTGTTTGCTGCGACCGACCTGGGCCGCTCGATTCGCACTACCACCGATGAGACCGGCTATTTTGCCTTGTCCCTAGCGGCATTGAGTACGAACGTCTTGGCGGAACAAACCGTCCTGCCGCAACAATTTTACTTAGGACAGAATTACCCCAACCCGTTCAACCCTTCTACAATCATTCCCTATCGCCTGCCGATCTCGACTAGGGTGCGGCTAGAAGTGCTCAACGTCTTGGGGCAGCGCCTAGCGACGTTGGTGGATGCGGAGCAGCCAGCGGGCTTTCACACAGCGACGTGGGATGGCACGGATGCGTCGGGACGGGGCGTCGCCGCAGGGGTATATCTGTATCGGCTAGTGGGCAATGAAGTGCGTTTAACTCGGTCGATGGTCCTGCTCGACGGAGCGGTTGGGAGCACCTCTGCGGGTCCGGTGGGCAAGGAACTAGTGGGAGCGACGCAGGTTTATGGATTGACCGTCTCAGGCCAGGGCTTGATCCCCTACGTGGATCCGGCCTTTCGGGCAGGAGCCGATGCTGTCAATATTGTGGTCGAAGTACTCGACAGTGTTTCCCAAGATAAAGGGGCCGTGAATAGGTTGTTAGGCGACCTCGATAACAACGGTCGCGTCGATTGGGCCGATGCGCTGCTAGCCGTCCTGTACAGCGAAGATTCCTCCATCGCTCTGCCCAACAACGGCGATATCTCCTTGGGCGATGTCAGCCGAGACGGGCATATCGACCTAGCCGACGCCCAGCTTATCGAGGCGTATAGCATCGATCCGTTCCACCCGTTGCTGCCTGGGTGGATCGGCAAGCCGGTGGACCCGCCGCCACTCGAAGACCCGCGCCTGACGCAGATCGAGCTGCCGGAAGGGTTCCACATCCGCGTATACGCCAAAGGGGTACCCGGTGCTCGCTCGCTGAGCCTCAGCCCAGATGGCACCCTATTCGTCGGCACCCGGTCCCCCGGCCGCGTGTACGCACTGCGCGACGAAGACGGCGACCACAAGGCAGAGCGAGTCATCATCCTCGCCAAGGGACTGAATAGACCCAACGGCGTCGCCTTCAAGGACGGCGACCTGTACGTAGCCGAAATCAGCCGTATCCTGCGCTATCGCAACATTGAAGCGCACCTCGACAACCCGCCGCAACCGGAGATCGTCAACGACGCTTTCCCAACAGACCGCGCCCACGGCTGGAAGTTCATCCGCTTTGGCCCCGACGGTTTGCTGTACGTGCCGGTCGGTGCACCGTGCAACATCTGCGCTTCCCCCGATCCGTACGCGTCAATCGGCAGGTTGGACCCCGCCACGGGCGACTTCGAGGTCGTGTCCCGGGGCGTGCGCAATTCCGTTGGCTTCGACTGGCACCCGGAAACAGGGGAAATGTGGTTCACGGAAAACGGCAGAGACTGGATGGGAGACGACATGCCGCCAGACGAACTGAACCGAGTAACCGCCGATGGGCAGCACTTCGGCTATCCCTACTGCCACGGCACCGACATCGCCGATCCAGCTTTCGGCGCTCAGCGTGGCTGCGGCGAGTTCGTTCCACCAGTCCAAGAACTCGGCCCGCACGTAGCCGCCCTTGGGATGCGCTTTTACACTGGCAACATGTTTCCGGCGGAATACCGCAATCATATCTTCATCGCCGAACACGGCTCTTGGAACCGCAGCCGCAAGATCGGCTACCGCCTCACCCTAGTGCGTTTGGCCACCGACGGGGCGGTCAGTTACGAGCCGTTCGCGGAAGGCTGGCTACAGGGAGAATCGAACTGGGGCCGGCCGGTTGACGTTCTCGTGATGCCCGATGGTTCACTGCTGGTCTCGGACGATCAGGCCGGTCTAATCTATCGAATCAGTCACTGAGGCCGCGTATACAACGCTTCAAACCGGTCCTTGGCCTCCCAGCCCAAGAGCCGCTTGGCCTTGTCGGGCCGGTACTTGTCGTGCGGCAGCTGCGCACAGATAAAGAAATCCTCGTACGGCGATGGCATCTCGGGTGCCCGCAACCCATACAAGAACGCCTCCCCGGTGTCCTCCCACGAGGTCGAGTATGGATACACGCCCTGCCCATGTTCCTCGGGCAGGACTTCCCTCGGCCGAAAATGCGTATAGACAAAGGTGAGCACCTCCAAGCCCTCGCGCTCGGCAAACACGCGCGTAATGTGCCCCCCGAGATACTTGCTCACTGCGTAGAGATCCTTGCCTGGATGCAGCGGGATGTCTGCTTCCACTTGGAAGTCGTTCCAATAGTCGGCATTGTGGCCCAGTGAGGTGTGAAAAGGCCCAGTGTGGATCAGCCTTTTTATCCCGCAGGCCACGCAGGCTTTGGCCACGTTGTACGCGCCGACCATGTTGACTTGGAAGGCCAGTACTGGATGCGGCCGGACGACGGACACATTGATCGCCGCGTCCATGCCCTCGCAGGCCGCCAACACTTGCGCGTAGTCGGTAATATCGACAACCCGATTTTCGTGCGGCGATCCCAACACCTCCGGAATCGGTGCCCGGGGATTTTGCGGCGACGCGGCCGCTACTTCCGTCATTGGCCGGAGATCGGTCACCCGCAACGTGTAGTGATCTTTGAGTGCGGCAATCGCCGTAGCGCCGACCGGACCACCCGCTCCAAACAACACCACCTTGCCTTCGTTCACCGTTGCCATAATGCCCCCTTTAGGCGAAGCGCCCGCTCGACGCTACGTGCGCCAGCGACCAGTGGTGCCCTTTGCGCTCGGCGGTTAGGGCTTGGCGCACCGCTTCCACAGCGTCGTCGGTCGTGGTCTCCTCATCCAATTCACCGAAGCGTAAACAGCGCACCTCAATCTGACCAGTGCGGGCGGTCTCGCGGCCGACTAATTCGGCCATAAGCGGTGCCAGCGACCCGGCTTCCGCCTTCGGCAAGGCATTCCACTGCGGATCGACTAGATATTCCTCCGGGTAGTCGCGCACCAAATCGAGGCGACTCAACAGCACCGCTTTCTCAATGCCCACGGCACAGGCCGCCGTCAACGCCACGTAGGTTCCCCGCGCCGCAGTATCGAGCACGGCCCCTTCGTCGTCGCCAGCCGGGTCGCCGCCCGCCGCGTGGACAATGGCCCCCACGCCTGCCAGCGCCGGATCTAATACCTCGCGCTGAAGCAAATCGACCTGCCGGTAGCCAGCTAGGTCGCTCGTCTCCTCTGCACCGAGCGACACCACTTCAAAATCCGCGCCCAACTCAGCCGCCAGTAGCGCTCCCCAAGGGCGGTCCGCGCCGATTATCGCCACGCGCATAACATCTCCTCTACCAAGAAAGTTTCTCAGACAAATTGTGAAAAAAGTAATTATCGTCGAGGTATATCAACCGCGCCGTGTGCGCAGCTTGACCGACGTACACTTCCTGCTCGGGGGCTAAGCTGCATATCTCGTAACCATCGGCAATGAGCGCCACCTGACTGTCTACGGTCTCAGGGCTGACGCGCAGCCGCACTCGTTTTTCAGCCGGCAGGATCAAGGTCCGCGACGTGAAGTTGTATTCGTTGATGCCGTCGAGCAGCATGCAGCGCACTTCGGGCATGACCAGCGGCGCGCCCATCGACAACAACAGCCCGGTGCTGCCCGTTGGCGTGCCGACGACCACGCCATCGCCGCGAATGGTGCGAATTTTGGCATCGTCAACGAATACGTCCGTCGAGAGCATCTTGTGATGTGCCCGCAAGGTCACCTCGTTGAAGACCAACCCCTCGCCGCAGGGATGGCGGCAAGAGAGCACCAAGCGTTCGCTGACGAAGTACTGGCCATCAACTAAGAGCTC
Source organism: Candidatus Latescibacterota bacterium (assembly GCA_965203175.1). GTDB lineage: Bacteria > Latescibacterota > UBA2968 > UBA8231 > UBA8231. The sequence continues at coordinate 5,431,280 of OZ241867.1, forward strand.
GACTATGCGCGCCAAATCCTTGCGGTCCCCAGCGGTCAAAAAGCCGACGGTGCCGAAATTGATCGCCAGCACTGGCCGCTGCGGGAAGCGCGCAAAGGCGCGGAGCACTGTGCCATCGCCTCCAAGCGCAATAACCAAATCTAGGTCGTCCGGACGCTCATCGCTCTCGATAAAGCGCACCTGAATCCCATGCGGATCAAACAGGTCGCGCACCTCGGAGACCAGATAGTCCAAATCCTGGTCACGCGGCAGGACCCCGACCTTTTTCAGTTCGAGTTGCACCGACGCCAACCTCGGGGGGCTACTCGGCCCGCGCTTGTCTGTCGGCTTGGGCCTCGTAGGCCTTGATCAGCGCCTGAGTCCCCTCTTCGGCGCAACCAGCGCGCTCGACGATGTTGAAAAACTGGTGGGCTATGCTCACGGCCGGCAGAGCCAGCTTGACATCGTTGGCCGCCTGCAACACCAACCGCAGGTCCTTTTGCTGCAAATAGACCATAAAGCCTGGGTCAAAATCGCCAGCGGCAATGCGCGGACCTAAATTGCTCAACTGCCAAGAGCCAGCCGCTCCGCCGCTGATGGCGTCGATGACCTTTTGCACGTCCAAGTCGGAGGTCGCCGCCAGCATCAGGGCCTCGGCCATCGCCATGTTGTTGACCGAAACCGCGATCTGATTGCAGAGCTTGGTGGTCTGTCCAGCGCCGTTGGAACCAATCAAGTTGATGTTGGTACCCATCGCCTCAAAGACCGGTAGGCACTGATTAAAAACGGCCTCGTCGCCGCCGACCATGATCGACAGAGTGCCATTGATCGCGCCCACATCCCCGCCGCTGACGGGTGCATCGAGCATGGCCACGCCCCGCTCCTGCAAGGCCGCGGCCACTTCGCGGGTAACTTTGGGCGACACCGTGCTCATATCGATGACAACTGCGCCCTCTTTGGCCCCGTGGATCGCGCCCTCCTCGCCCACGAGCACGGCCTCCATATCGGGCGTGTCCGTGACGATACTGATAATGACATCCGCACCCGTCGCCGCCGCCTTGGGCGAACCGACGCGCACTCCACCCGCGGCGACGACCTCGTCAACGCGCGACCGGTCGCTGCGGTTGTATGCGTTGAGTTGATAGCCGGCTTTGAGCAGGTTCTTGGCCATGGGCGCGCCCATGATCCCCAAGCCGATAAAGCCGATTTGCGTTTGCCCCGGTGCTGCTGACATGATTCCTCTCCAATCTAAAACGTGAAAAAGCGATGTCTGTTGTCCTCGATCTCGGCTGTCTCGTACAGGTGCATAAACCAGTTCTGCACGGCCTCCTGCTCGCGCTGGGTCTGCAGTTGAGCGACGACCTGCTCGCGCTGCGCGGCGAATTGCTCCTCATCCACCGGTGTCTTCTCCAGCAGTTTCAGCAAGTAAGCACCTCGATTGCTACCTTCGGCGACCTCGATCACTTCGCTGAGCCGGCCCTCTTCCAAGCGGAAGGCCGCGCCGATCACTGCGTTAGCACGACCTAGACCCTCCACCGATTCGGTGCGCGCAAAAGCCTCGGGAGTGTGAAACTCCACCCCGGAATTTTGCGCCGCTTGAGCCAAGGTGGCCCCGGCTCCTACTTCCCGCCGCACGGCCTCCAGTTGGGCCGCGGCGCGGGCGGCCTTTTTGCGCGCGCGCACCAACGGCTCAAGTCGGTCCGTTAGCTCGTCTAAGGGTGCTACGCCCTCAGGCCGCTTGGCCACTAACTGCGCCACCCACAGCCCCGAGTCGTCCTCGACGACCTGACTAACGGTCCCAGGCTCCTGTTCAAAAAACCAGTTGACGAGCCACGTCGTGTTCGCACTGATGCCCGGCATAGCTTGGCTCTTGCGCAGGAAATTCGTAGTCGTCGCCTCGGTGCCAGAGGCTGAGAGCGTGGCCGCAAAGCCCTCGGCTGTGGCCTGCTCCTGGAACACCTCAGCCCGGCTGCGCAGACTATCTTCAGTCGTGCGCGAGGGCTGGTACCTGAGCAGGATGTGGCGGGCGTGCACCCTCTCCCCGCTGCTTTCCTCCAAGCGTTCTTCCACCTTGATCAGATGCCAGCCATAGCGCGTCTGCACTGGCTCGGAAAGCTCGCCGGGTGCCAAGGCAAAGGCCGCTTCCTCAAAGGGCGCAACCATCTGACCGCGACCAAAAAAACCGAGGTCGCCGCCTCGGGCAGCTGAACCTTCGTCATCGGAGACCACTCCAGCCAACTCGGCGAAATCTGCGCCGGCCTCGATCTCTTGGCGAATTCGCTCAATTTCCTCTTTGATCTCCAGCGAATCCTCAGCGCTGGCCACCTTGGGGAAGGACACGTATTCCAGCTTTACCTGATCGGGGTGCTCGTAGTCGGCTGCGTTCTCTTGGTAGTAGGCAGCTAAATCATCGTCGGAGACCTCAATCTCGTCGTCCGCAGCGTCGCTGGGGGCGAACGCGTATTCGACGCGTACCTTTTCGTTGACCTCAGCAAAGTACTGGCGCGCCTCGCTGGGGCTCACCTGCGCGGTGCCCCGCAACATCCGCTGTAGTCTGTAATCGAGCAATTGCCGCTTAATCATACTCTCGATCCCCAAGACTAAGGCTTGGTTGTTGGGGTCGCTGAGATTGGCCGGATTGCCGATGAACTGGGCGTACTTGTCCATATCGAACGCGCCGTCGGTTTGAAAGGTCTCGAATTCGCGCACGGCCTGCGGGGGGTTACTCCGCGTGTAATAGGCGATTTCCCCGTCAGTTATCTCAAAGCCCAAGCGCTCGTACTCTTGGGTTAGGATGATCTCGCGGACGTAGTAGTCCCATACCTGCTGCACGAGCAGGGCTTGGTCGGCGCGCTGCTCCTGCGGCATCTGGCGCGCCAGCCGCCGCAACGCGTCTTGGAACTCCTGGAGCGAAATGGTCTCGCCATTGATCACGCCGACCGTATCGCCGGCGGCGTTGGGGCGCGCGCCCGAGTAGTCAGCCCCCCATTCAACGACGATCAAGCCGATGAAGGCGAATATCACAAACCACAGAACGAGCACCGTCTTTTGGCGCAACAAAGTCATCATAAGCTATAGTTCTCCTGCTATCTTGCGTTTTTTTCTTTGGCCTCGGCAACCAGCCGATTTTTTAGCTCCGCGGGATAGCGAAGCAGACAAGCCGTACAGTGGCCGCCGCCCAGATCGACGAGGCGTGGCACCACGCGAGTGCATATCTCTTCGCGCTCTGGGCAGCGCGGATGAAAGGCGCATCCCGAGGGTACGGCCGCCGGATTGGGCGCGTCGCCCTCCAAGAGGACGCGCTGCCGCTTAGTCCGCGGGTCGGGCGCGGGCACGGCCGCCAGCAGCGCGCTCGTATAGGGATGGGACGGCTGGCGGTAAAGCTGATCGCGAGCCGCCACTTCGACTATGCGTCCCAAGTACATCACGGCCACCCGGTCCGAAATGTGGCGCACCACACTCAAGTCGTGGGCAATAAACATATACGTTAGGCCCAAATCGCGCTGTAGGTCTTGCAGCAAGTTGATAATCTGGGCCTGCACCGAAACGTCCAGCGCAGACACGGGCTCATCGGCGACGATAAATTGCGGTCGCACTGCCAAGGCGCGAGCAATGCCAATGCGCTGGCGCTGGCCGCCGGAAAACTCGTGCGGGTAGCGCCGCGCGCCGTCCGCCGGCAACCCAACCATCTCCAGTAACTCCCCTATCCGCTCGGCCAACTCGGCGCGCTCGGCCAGCCCGTGGACCTTCAGGGCCTCGCCGATGATGCCGCCCACCGTCATCCGCGGATTGAGCGACGCATAGGGGTCTTGGAAGATGATCTGCATGTCCCGCCGCTGCCGCCGCATGGCTTCTTTGCCCAACCCCAACAGGTCAACCCCGGCAAAACGCACCTGCCCAGCCGTGGCCTCGACGAGCCGCAGCATGATCCTACCCAGCGTGGTCTTGCCGCAACCGCTCTCGCCGACTACGCCCAAGGTCTCGCCGCGCTCAATCGCCAGATCAACTCCATCGACGGCCTTGACATGGGCCTGTACCCGACCCCAAAACCCCCGGCGCACGGGAAAGTGTTTTTTGAGTCCCTCCACCTCGACCAAGGGCGCGGCTTCGCTCATGCGTCCCCCGCTTTCCAACAGCTCGCCCAGTGCGCGGGCTCAATTTCCTCTAGCGCTGGCACTTCCGCCCGACAGTGATCGTCGGCCAGCGGGCAACGCGGGGCAAAGCGACACCCTTGTGGGAAAGCGCGGGCGTCGGGCACCACGCCCGGGATGATGTCCAATCGCTCCTGCTCGGCGTCCAGCCGAGGGATCGAGCGCAGCAAACCGCGCGTATAAGGGTGCCGCGGGCGAGCAAAGAGCGATTGCGTTTCCGCGTATTCGACTATTCGGCCAGCGTACATGACTGCCACTTGATCGGCGGTCTCGGCGATCACGCCGAGGTCGTGGGTGATCATCACAATCGCCATTTGCAGGGACTCTTGCAGCGACTCCAACAGCGCGAGGATCTGCGCTTGAATCGTCACGTCAAGGGCCGTGGTCGGCTCGTCGGCAATCAGCACGTCTGGATTGCACGACAGCGCCATGGCGATCATCACCCGCTGGCGCATTCCGCCCGATAGCTGGTGGGGGTATTCGTCGATCCGCTGTTCGGGCGCTGGAATCCCCACCAGTTGCAGCATCTCGATCGCTCGGGTGCGTGCTTCCTGCATGGGAACCTGCTGGTGCAGGACCACGGCCTCGGCGATCTGGAACCCGCAGGTCAGCACCGGATTGAGACTCGTCATCGGCTCTTGAAAAATCATCGCGATGTCGTCACCACGCACTCGGCTCATCTCTTCCTCGTCCAGCGCGAGCAAGTCGCGCCCCTTGAGCAGGATCTGCCCAGCCTCAATGCGGCCCGGCGGATCGGGCACCAAGCGCATAATCGAGAAGGCACTGACGCTCTTGCCACAGCCGCTTTCGCCGACCAGCCCCAGCGTCTGGCCCCGCCCCACCGCAAACGACACCCCATCGACGGCGCGGGCGACGCCCTCTTCCGTGTGGAAGTAGGTCCGCAAGTCGCGAACTTCTAACACGAGATCCTGCGCGATCATGCGCGATCCTTTTCCCAGGTACCAGCCCGGCACACCTCATCGGCGGCCAGCGCGCCCCAGTGCATTTTTGCGCCGAGTTGACGACTGAAGCCCTCGACTAGGCAATCGATCAATTCGGCCCGGTCGATGGGCCGACCCATGCAGGACTGCAAATCCGTACTGTGCGCTCGTACCTGCCGGGTCCATTTTTGCCGCGTGTCCTCGTCAATCCGAACAAGTTGGGGCAAGCGCTCGTGCGCCCGGCCGAGCAAAATCGACCCGTGTTGCAGCAAGCGACGTCCGTAGCGCCGCTGCGCACTGCCGACCAACTTGCGCTGCTGGCACTTGAGCTCCCAGCGCGCCGTGCTACCAAAGCAAGGACCCGATCGCAAGTCTCCAACGCAGCGACCAGCCCTTTCCAACTCTACGGGGGCCCCGAAAAGCCGCAGCCCCTCGGCCAAGCACGCACCAATCTTGCGATGCGTAGCTCCTATCCCGCCACCGGAGACCAATACCTCCGCAGTGCAAGCGACGCTGTAGGTCAATTCCTCCCAGTGCAGCACTGCGCGCCCGCCGGTGGGCCGGCGCACCACGTCAATGCCCAGCGCGCGGCAGGCTTCTACATTAGCCTCGCGCTCGGGCTGCTGGTTCCATCCGCAGGAAACAGCCGGCGGATCCCAGTCGTAGAACCGCAGCACGGGGCCTTGGGCCGCGTCCGCGGCGAGGACCTGATCGACGCCCATGTTGTACGCGCCACAGTTCGCACCCGTATCGACGACGCGCCAGGCAAGGCCCATTAGAGCGCGTCCAAACCCTCGAGGGCGTCCTTGGCTGCCATCTGTTGGGCCTCCTTCTTGCTCCGCCCCTGGCCCCAACCCATGCGCTGGCCAGTGATGCACACTTCGACGCTGAAAAGCTTGTCGTGGTCTGGCCCATGCTCTGCATGAACCAAGTAGCGGGGGTGGCCATTGCCCATGCTCTGCGAGTATTCGAGCAACCTGCTCTTGAAGTTGAAGTTCGCGTCCGGTTGAACTATTTGATGAAAATCCGCCAGCACCGCACGCCGAACACAGGAGCGGGCAGCCTCTAAACCACCGTCGAGATAGATCGCCCCAATCAGTGACTCCAAGGTGTCGCAGAGGATTGACGGCCGCTGTCCGCCGTTGGATCCGCGCTCGTCCTCACTCAGCAACACAAAGGCCCCCAGCCCAAGACGGTCCGCTTGGCGCGCCAGCGCCTTGCGGCTGACTAATTGCGACTTCATCTGGGTCAACTCACCCTCTCCCTTGTCCTCAAAGCGGCGATAGAGGTAGTCGGTGACCAACAACTCCAGCACGGCGTCGCCGAGAAATTCGAGCCGCTCGTTCGACTCGATGCGGTCGCGGCCCTCCTCCGCATACACATACGATCGATGCTTGAGGGCCTTGACCAACAAATCCCTGTTCTTAAAATGGTAGCCCAACAGCTCTTCGAGAGCATGCCGCGAATCCGCGGTGCGATCTTCTGGGACACTCGCCGGCTTGCGGCGATTCCAAAGAGTTGCAATCCAGCTCATCAGCTTAATACCCGATTAAAAACCTCGTTTGTACGGGGAGTGCTCGGGGGATGCTGGGGAAGTGCGTCAGCCGGTGAAGCTACCAAACACCAGCGCCACGTTGTGGCCGCCAAAGCCAAAGGAATTGTTGAGGGCGTAGTTTACCTGCACGCGGCGCGCCTCGTTGGGCACGTAGTCGAGGTCGCAGTCGGGGTCGGGGTTTTCGTAGTTGATCGTCGGCGGCAGGATCCCGCTTTTGAGTGCCATGATGCAGGCGATGCTCTCGATGGCCCCGGCTGCGCCCAATAGATGCCCAGTCATCGACTTGGTCGAACTTACGGCCATGCTGTCGGTGTGGCCGGCGAAGACCGTCTTGAGCGCCGCGGTCTCCTGCTGGTCGCCCATGGGCGTCGAGGTGCCATGGGCATTGACGTATCCGATGTCGCTCGGGTCCAAACCCCCATCCTGCAGCGCAATGCGCATGGCCCGCGCACCGCCCTCAGCCTCTGGCGCCATCGCCGTCTGGTGATAGGCGTCGGCGGTAAAACCGAGCCCGAGGAATTCGCCGTAGATCTCGGCACCGCGCCTTTGCGCGTGCTCCAATTCCTCCAAAATGACGGCCCCGGCTCCTTCGCCAAGCACGAAGCCATCGCGCTCGGAGTCAAAGGGCCGGCTGGCCCGCTCGGGCTCGTCGTTGCGCGTCGATAGGGCCTTGGCCGAGGAAAAGCCGGCCATGGAAATAGGCGTAACGGCCGCTTCCGAGCCGCCAGTCACCATCACGTCAGCTTCCCCGTACTGGATCTTGCGCGCCGACTCGCCGAGCGCGTGGGCAGCCGACGAACAAGCCGACACCGTGCCGTAGTTAGGCCCTTTGGCTCCTAAATCCATGGAGATCATGCCTGGGGCCATGTCGGAAATCATCATGGGCACGTAGAACGGACTGATGCGCCTGGGGCCTTTCTCCAACAGGATAGTGTGCTGTTGTTCGTGGGTCTGGATTCCGCCAATACCCGAGCCCCAGATGACACCTACGCGCTCGGGGTCAACCGCTTCCATGTCGAGCCGGGCGCGGCTAGCCGCCTCCCTGGCCACGCACATCGCGTAGTGGGTGAAGGCGTCGTTGCGGCGCACATCCTTGCGGTCCATAACCGCCCCTGGGTCGAAATCCTTGACCTCGGCGGCGATCGTAGTCCGGTGCTGGGAAGTGTCGAACCTAGTGATCGGCCCAACCCCAGAGCGACCGGCTAGGAGCGCGTCCCAGAACGTCGGCAGGTCATTGCCATTGGGTGCTAAGACCCCCAAGCCCGTGACGACGGCTCTGCGCTTCTGCACTGGACTGCCACTCACGCCTTGCTGTTCTCTTCTAAATATTTAATCGCGTCGGCTACGACCATTATCTTCTCGGCGTCCTCGTCCGGGATGTCGATCCCGAATTCCTCCTCAAAGGCCATGACCAGCTCGACGGTATCGAGTGAGTCGGCACCCAAGTCGTCGATGAAAGATGCTTGGGGATTTACTTGATCCTGACTCACGCCGAGCTGTTCGACGACTAGATCTCTCACGCGCTCTTCAATAGAAGCCATGGTGCATTCCTCTTGGGATAAGAGTGAACAATTTTACCGCTGCGGCCAATAGCCTGCGGTCTTAAAATTAGAGTCTAAATATAGGCGATGGGCAAATTCTTTTAGTCTTATATGGCCATGCCGCCATCCACGGACAAGACCTGACCGGTGATATAGGCAGCTTGATCTGACGCGAGGAACGCCACAGCGTGCGCCACGTCTTCCGGCGTCCCCGCCCGGCCCAGCGGCACCGTAGCAATCATCTGCTCCTGCTGCTGTTCCGTCAACCCGTCCGTCATGCCCGTTTCCGGCACCAACCCCGGGGCCACGGCATTGGCGGTGATCCCGCGCGAGGCCAACTCCCGCGCCAAGCTCTTGGTCAGGCCGATCAATCCAGCCTTGGACGCGGCGTAGTTGGCTTGCCCGGCATTGCCCAGCAATCCCACGACCGAAGTGATGTTGACGATCCGCCCACCGCGGGCTTTGAGCATGGGGCGCACCGCCGCGCGGACACAGTTAAAAGCGCCTTTGAGGTTGATCGTCAAAACCTCGTCCCAATCCTCTTCCTTCATCCGCATCAACAAATTGTCGCGAGTGACGCCAGCGTTGTTGACCAGCACGTCCAACCGGCCCAACTCCGCAATCGTCGCGGCCACCAACTCGGCCGCCTGCTCGGCGTCGGCGACATCGGCCTGGCGCACGAGGCAACGACGTCCTAGGGCCTCAACAGCCGCGGCCACTTCACCAGCCGCCGCAACATTGCGGGCGCAGATCGCCAAGTCCGCGCCTTCTTCTGCCAAGCGCAGGGCAATGGCCCGGCCAATGCCCCGCGATCCACCCGTCACCAGCGCAACTTTTCCGTCCAAGAGTCCCATGTTATTCCGCTCCTTTTGCCGCGGCGATTTCTTCCACAGTACCCGCAAGCGCAACCGCGAGCTTGGGCGCAGTGCGGCGCACCAGTCCCCTTAGCACAGCCCCCGGCCCTACTTCAAAAGCGCGGTTGATACCCATAGCCGCCAGCCGCTGCATCGTCGCGCTCCAGCGAACCGGACCCGTAATCTGATGGATCAGGTGCAACCGCAGTTTTTCCGGGTCTTCCACAGGCTCAGCCGAGACATTGGTCAACACCGGCACGCGCGGCGGCGCAAAAGGCACCGCCTGTAACAGCGACTCCATCTCCACAGCTGCCGACGCCATAAGCGGCGAGTGAAAAGCCCCACTGACGGCCAATTCGACGACGCGCCTAGCACCGGCTTGAGAAGCCAACTCGCTCACCTGCGCCACCGCGGCCCGCTCACCCGACACCACGACTTGGCCCGGAGCGTTAAAATTGGCGGCTACTGCGATTCCCACATCCGCTACCTGTTGGCACAAGGCTACGACGTGGTCGTCGTCCAGACCGATCACCGCCCCCATCGTCCCCGACCACTCGCTGCCAGCCTCCAGCATCAACCGGCCGCGCGTTCCCACGAGTGTCAGGGCCTCGGCAAAGGAGAGCACTCCAGCCGCCACCAGCGCCGAATATTCCCCGAGGCTGTGTCCGGCTACGGCCACAGGCTGTAATCCAGTAGCGGCGAGCAACTCGTTGGCGGCGACGCTGTGGACGAAGACAGCCGGCTGCGTAACGTTGGTTTGCGTTAGTTGCTCGGCCGGCCCCTCAAAGCAAATCGCACTGAGTGGAAAACCCAGCACCTCGTCGGCCTCGGCAAAGCGCGTTCGCACCGACTCGTGCTGCTCGTAGAGGTCGCGGCCCATGCCCACGGCCTGCGAACCCTGTCCGGGAAACAAAAAGGCGCACCCGCCCATCTCACGACCCCCAGCGAAACAAGGCGCTGCCCCAAGTAAGGCCGCCGCCGACGCCGGTCATCAGCACCAAGTCGCCGCGCTCCAACCGACCTTGAGCAGCGGCTTCTGCCAAGGCAATGGGAATTGTCGCGGCCGTGGTATTGGCGTAGCGGTCGATATTCATCATCACTTTTTCTGGGGGGAGATCCATGCGCTGGGCCGCGGCGTCGATGATGCGTTTGTTGGCTTGATGTGGCACGAAAAGCTTGAGGTCTGCGCCCGTAAGACCGTTGCGCTCCAGCAGGCTGACCGACACTTCGGCCATTTTTTCCACGGCAAACCGGAAGACCGTGCGCCCTTCTTGGCGGATGTAGTGCATGCGCTGATCTACGGTTTCGTGCGAAGGAGGATGCAGGCTGCCGCCGCCTTTGATGTGCAGGCATTCGACCGCGGCCCCGTCGGCGTATAACTCAAAGTCGATCATGCCGCCCCCATCCTCACCGCGTTCTAACAATACCCCACCCGCCCCGTCGCCAAAGAGCACGCAAGTCGCGCGGTCCTCAAAGTCGAGGATGCTGCTCATCTTGTCGGCACCGATGACCATCACCCGGCGATGCGCGCCGCTTTCGATGAACTGAGCGCCGGTCGCCACGGCAAAGACAAAGCCGGAGCAAGCCGCCGACAGGTCGTAGGCCCAGACCCGGCTGGCTCCGATGGCATGTTGCACCAAGCAGGCCGTCGCCGGAAAGATCATGTCTGGCGTAATGGTCGCGACGATGATTAGGTCGATGTCATCGGCGTCGATTCCACGGCGCGCCAATAGCTCTTGGGCCACGGCGATAGCCATGGTGGAGGTCGGCTCGTCCGCCGGCAGGAAGCGCCGCTCGGAAATGCCGGTGCGCGAGCGGATCCACCCGTCCGAGGTGTCCACCAGCCGTTCCATATCGGCGTTGGTGATCACCTTGTCGGGCAGGAAGTGCGCAGTGGCCGTAATGGCCGCGCGAATTCTTTTCCCCTCTTCAGTCACGCAAGCATCCGCCCCGAGCAGCCTAGACTTCAGGCTCTACGTATTCGCGGCCTCGATAGAAGCCGCAGCTCGGGCAGACGCGATGGGGCAAGGCGGGTTGTCCGCAGTGGGAGCAAGTAGTCCTCGCCGCTGCCTTGATCTTCCAGTGAGTGCGCCGCTTGTCGCGGCGGGTGCGCGAAATTCTCCTCTTAGGTACTGCAGCCACGGGGAACTCCTCTCAAGAATTTTCTTTGGGTTGGGAAAAATCGATCTGTGCGAGGGCGGCCCAACGCGGGTCCACTTCTCGCTCCTGTTCGGCGGTGGGTTCGTCGGCTCCGTCAACTCCGCAGTGCGGGCATCGCCCATCGGCGTCCGGGGTGGGTATGCGCATCGGCAAATCTAAGATTACGGCCTCGCGAATGTACGCGCACAAATCGAACTCGCGCGTCCCCGGATCGACGATCTCGATGAACCCGTCTTTTTCGGCCGACGCCAACTCTTCGGGGGTAGCCTGGCGGCGCTGCAAGAGCAAGCGGAACCGCGCTGCGACCTCTTCTTGTACTTCCTCTAGACAGCGATAGCACTCGCCGGCAATCCGGCAGGTGACAACCCCGTCGATCCTGAAGTTGTCGAGCGCGCGCCGCACCTCAATGCGGGCTTCCACGCTGGAGGGGAAAGCGAAAAATTCGTCTTTTAGCTCCAGTTCCTCTGCGCGCAGATCAAAGGCGAGCGCATTGGGGCCCTCTGCGAGGTCGTCGAGTACTAGCAAGGCGCTCATGGGATTGCTCAGTCGGCAAAGAAAAACGCGATCTCGGACTTGGCGTTGGCCGCTGAGTCCGAGGCGTGCACGGCGTTGCACTGCACGTCCGTGCCAAAGTCGCCGCGAATTGTGCCCGTCGGAGCCTCTGTGCTATTGGTCGGCCCGATAAAATCGCGCAAATGCGCCACCGCGTCGGCGCGCTCTAGCACCATCGGCACCGCTGGCCCCGAGGTCATAAATTCCACCAACTCGCCGTAAAAGGGTCGCTCCCGATGCACGGCGTAGAAGGCCCGCGCTTGCTCGGCAGATAGCTCGACCATGCGCAGAGCGCGCACCACAAACCCCTCGCCCTCCACGCGGGCAATAATCTGGCCGATGGCGTTTTTGGCGACCGCATCGGGCTTGATGATCATCAACGTGCGTTCCATAAATAGAATTTATTTCCTCGGCAAGTGCTTTCCCTAGTTAAACAAAAGTCTGAAAAATAGGAGCCAATCGGTTTTGTGTCAATGGACGGCCCGCGCAACAAAATGCCCTAAGTATCGCTTTCATAACGAGTTCGGCGCATATTTCTTGACAGGGTAACACGCCTCTCCTAGATTGGCCAATACTATGGATTATCCACTTTTAGCCGAAGAAGGCAAGGCCTTCCGCGATCCGGTTTGGGGCTATATCCACTTCCCCGCTCCCGTCCTCGCCCTCGTCGATACCCGGGCCTTCCAGCGCCTGCGCAACATCTCCCAGCTCGGCTACGTGCATCTGGTGTACCCAGGCGCGCGCCACTCGCGTTTTGAGCATTCGCTGGGCGTCTATCACTTGGCCAAGCAGTTTTTGACCCGTCTCCTCGACTCGGACCCGCCCCTAGTGCTGAGCGAAGAGGACGTGCGCGTCTTCATCGCCGCCACCTTGCTCCACGACATCGGCCACTACCCCTTCTCGCATACCCTCGAAGAGCTAAGACCCTTTTTCATCCGGCACGAAGAAGGGGCCCGGCAGATCATCGAAGACCAAAACGGCGAACTCTACCAGACGATCGCCGATAAATTCCAGATTGATCCAGCGCGGGTAGCCAATGTCATCGACTACGAAAACATCGGTCGCGCGGTTCCCCCCGAGGACCTGCTCTTGGCCAATATCCTCAGCAGCACCCTCGACCCCGACAAAATCGACTATCTCCTGCGCGATTCCATGTTCTGCGGCGTCCCCTTCGGCGAGAGCGTCAACCGCGACCGCCTGATCGCCTCCATCAAGTTCGACTCTGAGCGCCAGCGGCTGGGCATCACCAGCAAGGGCGTCTCCGCGGTCGAGGCCCTTGTCTTTACCAATTACCAAATGTACCGCAACGTGTACTGGCACCACGGCGTGCGCTCGGCGTCGGCCATGTTCAAGCGCGCCGTGCAAGAAATCCTCCTCCACCCGCACAACCGGCTCGACTTCTCCGATTTCCACCGCCTCACCGAGAGTGGGCTAATCGCTCGCCTCCAGCGCGAGCAGGAGCGCCTAGGGCTGGAAACCTCCGCCCAGCTCCTCGAAGGCACGATCTACCGCCGCCTCTACAAGGTCGCTACCGTCATCCACCCCAGCGAGCGCACCCAGCCTCTGATGAACCGCCTCGACTTTCTCTTTCGCCATCCCTATAAGCGCCGCGCCAAGGAAATCGAGCTGTGCCAAGTCTTCGGCCAGCGGCTTGGCCGCTCGTTCCAAGGTCACGAGATCCTCATCGACATCCCCAGCTTCAACAAGACCCCCGAAGTCGATCTGAGAGTTTTCTACGGTCGCACGCTTCCCGCCGACAAGACCGACCCCCTGACCTTTGCCGACCCAGAGGTCTCCCGCCTGCGCGACTCGCTGCTGCACAACTTCGAGGACCAAGCCAAAATTTTCCGTATCTTCTGCATTGACGACCCCGACCTGCGGGAGTTGGTGGGCAAAGAGGCCAAGCAGTATCTCAGTTGAAAATCGGTTCAAGTAGCCAGCCGGAAGCGACGGTTATTTCTTGCAGATCTAACATCAGATATTAAATTTGCAAGAAATAGGTTCGCATACTATGCCCTATCTCAAGCGTCATTTGACGCAAACCATCCTTCGGGCCGCCGCAACCTTTCCCGCCGTTCTGGTCACCGGTGCGCGGCAGACGGGCAAAACCACCCTGTTGCGCCGAGAGTTCGGCGCTTCCCACCGCTATCTCTCGCTCGAACGCCCCGACATCCGGGCGCGCGCCCAAGCCGATCCAATCGCCTTCCTCGCCGAGGCCGCCCCACCGGCGATCCTCGACGAGATCCAGTACGCGCCAGATCTGCTCCACTACATCAAAGAGGATATCGACGCCAACCGCTTCCCCGGCCGCTGGCTCCTGACCGGGTCGCAGCACTTCGCGCTCATGCACGGCCTCAGCCAAACCCTCTCCGGTCGCGTCGCCGTCCTCTCCCTAGACCCGCTCTCCACAGCCGAAGTTGAACAACAACCAGCGCCGTCTAGCATTGATACCCTGCTAGACAAAGTGTTCGGTGCCTCCTCGGCTGCGGACCAACCATCGCAGCCGATTGAGCTCGCAGACTGGCTTTTACGCGGCGGCTTCCCCGAGCCGAGGATCAACCCGCAGGTGGATCGACAACTCTGGTTTGGCAGCTATGTCCAAACCTACCTCGAACGCGACGTGCGTGACCTAGCTCAGATCGCCGATTTGGGCGCTTTTACCCGCTTCCTCATGCTCGTCGGTGCCCGCACTGGCACCACGCTCAACATGACCGAACTCAGCCGCGAAGTCGGCGTCAGCAACCCGACGATCAAGCGCTGGCTCTCAGTGCTGGAAACCAGCCAGATCATTTATCTGCTACAACCCTATTACCGCAACTTAGGCAAACGCCTGCGCAAAAGTCCCAAGCTCTACCTGATTGACCCTGGGTTAGCCACTTTCTTCCTCGGCCTCCACGCACCAGAATCGGTACTCCAAGGCCCCAGTCTAGGGGCGCTAGTGGAAACGGCCGTGGTAGGCGAGTGGCTAAAAGCCTGTCGGCAACAGGGCGAAAAACCAAATCTGTACTACTGGCAATCGAACACCATCGCCGAAGTAGATCTCGTCATCGAACGCGGCGGCGCGCTCTACGGCATCGAGGCCAAAGCTACCGCCACGCCCACGCCAAACCACGCTGAGGGTCTGGCGCGCTGGCTCGCCCTCGTCGGCTCCCAAGCTAGCGGCGTCCTAGCCTGCCGCGTCGATGCACCGCACACTTTGCGGCCGGGCATCCGCGCTGTTCCCTGGCACCTCACTTGGTAGGTTGGTTACAGAGCTTGCTTATTAGTGTATTCGTTTGAAAATTAGGCAGCGACCTAGCTCTTGTGATAGCTGGCTGCGGCAGCTAGATTCAAGTCACAACAGGCTCAGCCGGGACCAATTATACCTTTTGGGTCAGAGATCACTATAAAATCCCCGAATAAGCCGCAAGGATTACAGAAATATCACTCATATGTCCCTGCGTTTTATGTCTGTCTCTTAAGACTCATCGTAAAGCGCGTGGCGCACCTTAATTTCAAACGGATACACTACCCACAGACGAAGGGATAGAGTAATGCCACCGATAGCTAAAGCAATCGGCTTTACCCTCTCCGGCCCTACCGCCGCGACCCGGCCTGGGACGAACCGGAGGAGTATACGAGACCCATTACAACCGCACTGGCTGCTTGGCGTAGAGACCGTCGCCGTCTCTACTGGCCTCCTCCCCATCCTGCCGCAGCACCGTCTGGCATTAGAGATGAGTACTGCTCGGCGAACGCCAGGAGCGGTAGAGGCAACAGACGTTGCGTACCGCCCGCCCCGAAGGTTGAGCCGAGCAGGCGCTGAAGGTTGGGTGCTCAACCTGCCAAGAGGGATACCGTCCACATGGAACCGCGTCAAGTTTGAACCTACTCAGCAAGCCAAAACGCCTTGTGCGTTTCGGCTTCATCGCCGTTTCAATCCCTATCCCTCTGCCGACTCAAATCGCCAGTCTCACGGGAGGTATCTATGAGACAATCAGAGGGAAAACGAGAGGCCGGTGAACACAGCAACGGCCTCCAGATGGCACCCGAACAGATGCTTGATCTGGCGCGCAAGGCCGCAGAACTCGTGGTGGAGCGGATCGACGGCCTGCCCAGCGAAAATGCTTGGGAAGGAGAATTCCGACGCGAACTCGAAAATTGGCTGGTAGAGGAGCCGCCCGAGGCGGGCCGGCCAGCAGCGGAAGTCATTGAGCAGGCTGCACGAGATGTTCTCCCCATTGCGACGCGGCTGGACCACCCGCGTTGCTTTGGGTTTATCCCGACAGCACCCACTTGGCCCGGAGTACTCGCCGACTTCATGGCCGCCGGATACAACGCCAATGCCTGCACTTGGTTGGTCGCCAGCGGCCCGAGCCAGCTAGAACTGGTCGTCATCGACTGGTTGCGGCGCTGGATCGGCTACCCAGAGAGCGCTGGCGGGCTGTTGACGAGCGGCGGCTCAGCGGCCAGCCTCGACGCCTTTGTCGCGGCGCGAGAAGCAGCGGGCCACCCCGAGCGGATGACTGTGTACATGAGCGACCAGAGCCATAGCGCACACATCCGTGCGGCCAAGATCATCGGCGTACGGCCGGAGTGCGTACGCTTGCTTCCGAGCGACGATCAGTTCCGCCTAGACATGGAGGCGCTCGCGCGTGCTGTGGCCGACGACCGAGCGACGGGGTTTAATCCCATCGCGATATGCGCCAACGCCGGCGCGAGCAGCACCGGAGCCATTGATCCGATCGGAGCCATGGCCGATTACTGCGAGGCGGAAGGCATTTGGCTGCACGTCGATGCGGCGTACGGCGGCTTCGCAGTCGTGACCGAGCGGGGCAAGGAGCTTTTGCGCGGGATTGAGCGCGCCGATTCGATTGGGCTGGACGCGCACAAATGGTTCTTCCAGCCTTATGAAGCCGGCGGCCTACTAGTGAAGGATCTGAGCACGCTTGAGCACGCTTTCGGCGTTCACCACGACATTCTCCAAGACACAATATGGGGCGCGAACCACCCGAACTTCTCGGATCGCGGCCTGCAACTGAGCCGCTCGGTGCGAGCGTTGAAGATTTGGATGTCAGTGCAAACCTTTGGGATGGCCGCGTTCCGGCAGGCCGTGTCAAAGGGAATAGAGTTGGCCGATCAAACCGAGGAGTACGTCCAGGCGAGCCCGACCCTGGAGATGTTGACCCCCGCGTCGCTGAGCATCGTGTGCTTCCGGGTCAACCCCGCCGACATGGACCTCGACGAGGAATCCCTCGAAGCAATCAACAAGACGGTGCTCGCCCACGTCTTTTGGGACGACCAGGCCTTCGTATCATCGACCCTTCTCCACGGAAAGTTTTCGCTGCGGATGTGCATCGTCAACCACACTACTACCTGGGACGATGTGCGCAAGACCCTAGAGGCTATCGAGCGGTTTGGGCGTGAGGCGTCAGCCTAAAGGAGGACATTGTGTGTAGAAGCGGTTTTACACCTGAGCCTCTCTCAAGTTATGAAACCACTTCTAGTCAACGGATTCACAGGCTGTACTGCGGGATCTTCAGCAGTTCGCCGTCCTTCAGCGCCGACTCGTGCGCGACGATGCCGCTGACCGTCATGTTAAGTGCTTGGGCCACGTCGATGAGAGGCGTGCGGTCCAGCAGGATCGCCTCGACGAACTCGCACATCAGGTAGCCGTGAGAGCCGCCGTGCCCGCCGGCGTCCACCCCCGGAGGAAGAGGTGGACGCTTAAATGTTGGCACAGAGTCCTGCCCGCCATTCTGGAACGCGCCGTAGAAGGTGCCCTTCTCCGTGCGAATCCGGCCCGTCTCCCCGCCGACACCCGGCGTGTCCCAGCTAACCCCCATCCGCGCCATGCCGCCGTCGCTAGTGCGAAATAGCGCGATTTCGGTACCAAACGGGTTGCCGTAGCGATTGTTTGCAGCCTTCAGATGATCGACGCTGCTGGGCACGCCCATGCAGGAAACCTCGGTGAAGCTCCCGCCGGTGATGCCCACGTAGTAGGCATTGGAGTGCGTGGGATACCATTGCGGGGGAGCCCCAGTGCGCCAGCCCTCGTGCGCGGCCAGCGGCGTCGGGAAGTAGTGCCAGTATTCACCCTCTGCATAGACGACTTTTCCCAGCGCGCCGGCTCGGTACAACTCCCGCATGTTGTAGAGATCTTCGTGGAAGTACGAGGTTTCGAACATCATGTAGCTGCGGTCGGCCGTCTTGGCCGCGGCGAAAAGCGCCTCCGCATCCTCCAGTGATCCCCACACGGCGGGCACGGCCGATGCAACGTGTTTGCCGGCTTTGAGCGCGGCGATGGCCAGCCGGGCATGGCTCGGGGCGTCGGTGGCAACGAAAACGGCCTCGAGCGAGTCGTCCTCGATCAACTCTTCGCACGAGGCATAGGCGGTCGCACAGCGGCATGCTCTGGCCAGTTCAGCCCGCTTATCGGGATCCAGTTCGGCCACCGCGGCGACAGTCACATTCGGGTGGTTCTGGAAGTGGAAAGCCGCACCGAAATTGCACACGCCATACCCGGCGATACCTACGCGAATCACGCGGTCGGACACGGGTTGCCAGTCCTTCGACGCCTCGTAGTCAGTAACTGCCTTCTCGAAGCCTTGGATCGGGACGGCCTCCGCCGTCGGTTCTGCATCACTCTTCTGGTTCATCATTCCCCCTTTAGTATCTCAACCACGCGCCTCCATCCACATGGTGAGGATTAGGAACGATAAAGGGCCCTCACCGATGCGTTGTCAATACGGTCCCTTGACAACGCATCCATAAAGGCTTCTTATCGTTCCGATCCGTACAGAGGGAGCGATAAAAGTGAACGCGCGACAGGAAAAGCTGCTCAGAAGAACCTTCCTCGACTACCAGGCGACGGCCGAGTTTATGAAAAATCCGCTCATCGTGTCGCGGGCGGAAGGGCTCTACTACTGGGACACGGACGGGAAACGCTACTTCGACGGCATCAGCGGTATCTACTCAACCCTGCTCGGCCACCGTCATCCGCGCGTCGCAGAAGCCATGCGAGCTCAATGGGACAAGCTCGCCTTTGCGCCGCCCATGCACGGCACGGCCGACGTGACGCTCGACTTCGTCGAGAAGATAGGCAGCGTCACCCCCGACGACCTCAACTACGTAAAAGCGTTCAGCGGCGGCTCGGAGTCTATGGAGGCGGCGATTAAGTTCACGCGCCAGTATTTCAAGCAGTCGGGCCATCCGCACAAGTACAAGTTCATCAGTCGCTACCAAGCCTACCACGGCGCCACCATGGGAGCCATGGCGGCCAGTGGTACGGGAGAGCGCAAAACCCCATTCGAGCCGGCCCCACCGGGCTTCCTCAAAGTATTCCCCCCAACGCACTACCGCGACCGCTTTGGCGACTGGGATGAGGCCAACCGGTTCGCGGCGCAACAGTTCGAGGATGTCATCATCAGCGAAGACCCGGCGACAGTGGCCGGCATCATTCTCGAACCAGTGTCGAACACGGGGGGTATCATCACGCCCACAGACGAGTACTTCCAGATCATCCGCGACACCTGCGACCGCCACAACGTCGTGCTCATCTACGACGAGATCATCACCGGCTTCGGTCGCACGGGAGCGATGTTTGCCGCCCACACCTTCGGGGTGACGCCCGACATTATCTGCGGCAGCAAGGGGCTGTCGAGTGGTGCCATTCCCCTCGGAGCGCTGATGGCTCGCGAGGGGATGGGGGAATACTTCTACGAGCAAGGCGAGAACTTCGCTCATGGTCACACCTACGCTGGCCATCCACTGGCCTGCGCAGTCGGCATCGCCGTGGTTGACGAAATCGTGGAGCGCGGCCTCGATGCCCATGCCCGCGAGATGGGCGACTACCTCGCTGCCAAGCTCGAAGGCCTGCAATCGCTCGGCGTCGTGCGGGAGGTGCGGGGCAAGGGGTTGCTGAGGGGGATTGAACTGGTGAAGGATACGTCAAGCCTCGCGCCGTTCCCAGCGCTGGGCAGGGCGCTCAAGAAGACGGCGCTGCAAAACGGAGTCATCCTGCGGGTTGATCCAAGTTGGTTCGCCGTCGTGCCCGCCCTCATCATCGACAAGCCCCAGGTTGACGAGCTTTTCGACCTCGTCGAGCAAAGCCTCAAGGACGCACTTGACCAGGTCTGATCGGCTGATCAGCGCCGCCTGAACAAGGAGATGCAGAGATGGCGACGATTCAACTTCCAGTGAGATGGTATTCCGGCTACGGCCCCGACAATCCCGACGGAAATCGTTTCGGCGACCTCGACCTGCCGTTGGCGACCACTGCCTTTATGATCGTGGATTCGGACTGCGGCGAGGGGAACCCCTGCGTCGAGGAGGGGATTGCGCCCGCGCTGAAGGCCGCCCGCGCCATCGGCATGCACGTGTTCTTCATTCACAACGACTTTTCCCTGTGTGACGAACCGGGCAGTATCAAGCGCGAGATCCACGGCACCCGCTGGGGCAACGAAGATGCCGCCGACCGCCCGGCGCCGGAGCGCAGCCCGCTGCAGCCGAACTATTCGCCGTCGATTCAGCCCCTCGCCCACGAGCCGGACTTTCCCAAGCGGGAGTGGTCGGGATTTCACGAGACCCACACCGACTATCACCTGCGCTGCCACGACATCAAGACCCTGATCGCCGTGGGATTCTCGCAGCGGTCCTGCCTGTACTTCACCTGTGCCGGCGCGGTGGAACACAACTACCGGGTGGTGATGTTGCGGGACTGTACCCACTCGGCCGAGTACCCCGATACGGTGGACGACAGCCTGCCGGAAGGGGGATGGCTGCGCAAGATCATGCTGCGGAACTTCGAGCACGTAGTAGGCTACACCTCCACGTCGACGGAGTTCGTCCAGGCCTGTTCCGCGCTGAGCGCCGTCCCTTGACAACGCGTCCAGAAAGACTTCTTATCGTTCCGAACCATACAGTAGCACAATAGGAGCACGAATAATGGGACAAGCAATAACAGAGCGCGAGATCGAGACCATCGTCCGGGAGGTCACAGACGAGGAAGTCGCCTTCTACCACGAATACGGCTGGGTTATGATGCCGCGGCTCGTCGCTCCGGAGTTCGCCGGACAGCTTTTGCGCGTCGGGCAGGAGTGGGTCGATCGCAACGCTCAGGAGGTTGGCCACGGCAATCCACGCGCCGGCCTAGCGCGGAATCAAGAGACCGAGCCGTTTCGCTCATTCATGTTCAGCGAGCGCATGGCGCAAAACGCAACGCGCCTCGTGAACAGGAAGCGGCTCAAGGGAGTAGATGTTCCGCTCCGCTACCGCGTGGATATTCTCCTAAACAAGCCCCCCGGAGCAGCCGGGTCCACCTATCACCAGGACTCGTCCGAGCATGGCTCCGACCGGGTCGGCGAGCTCCAGTTCTGGCTGGCGCTGGCGGAAGTCACACCCGACATGGGTGCCATGCGGTTCGTCAGCCGCTCCCATCGCGAAGGACCGCTCGGTTCGGTGTTCAAGGACGACCAAGGCGACCTGCTCAAGCAGTTCCCGAATCTGACGTCCGTGCTGGAACTCTCGCCGCCCTTCCACTACCAGCCGGGCGACTGCACCGTACATCACGGCTACACCGTCCACGGGGGTCCAGACAATACCACCGACAAGCCGCGCTGGTCCTACCTCTTCTCGTATAGCCCCGCCGACACCCGCTACTGGAACGGCAGCGCCGCCAACTGGGGCAGTGAGCGGCAGCGCCTGAATGACTCGGACAATCCCATGGTGCCCGCCGAGGCCGGACCGTGAACCTCGAAGGACACATCGCCGTCGTCACCGGAGCTAGCCGCGGCGTCGGACGGGCAATCGCAGATGCGCTGGAAGCGCGCGGCCTTGCCGTCGCAACCATCGCGCGCCGCTCGGCGCAATTCGCAGCGGATGTCTCGAACCCGGCCGATGTTGACCGCCTCAAAACCGCAGTCGAAGCCGAGTTCGGCCGGCCCACCGTTCTCGTCAATGCCGCCGGGGTCTTCGGCCCAATCGCCCTCGTAAAAGACAGCGACCCCGAAGAATGGGTCGAAACGCTCAGGATTAATGCGGTGGGTCCCTATCTCGTATCTCGCGCGTTCCTCGACGGAATGCTAAACGCAGGATGGGGTCGGATCGTGAACCTTTCGTCGGCGGCGTCGCTGCACACACCTGGGCGGCTCAACAGCGCCTACGGCACGGCAAAGGTCGCTCTCAACCAGTTCACCCGCCACCTCGCCGCCGAGCTGGAGGGAACGGGCGTCACGGCGAACGTCATCCATCCCGGCGACGTCAAGACCGCGATGTGGGCGGATATCCGCGACAAGATGGGCAGTGTCAGCGAGAGCGGCTACCACGACTGGGTGGCGTGGGTGGAGCAAACAGGTGGGGATCCGCCAGAGAAGGCGGCCAAGCTCGTGATCGACATCATCGAGAGCGACGTCAACGGACGCTTTCTCTGGATCGACGATCCGCTTCAGACCCCGATCCCGAGCTGGGATTAGGCGGCGAAGTCAGAACGACGCAGCAGACAATGCCCAAGGTCATTGATCCGTTGGGCTATAAATACTCTTCATCTCCCAAGCATCCAAAACAACCAAGCGCACATCCCGGCCCACCGCCCGCATTGCCACGCCGACGCTGTCCTGGCGGCCAGGATACACCCGCACAGCGAGGCATTGCCTGTTGTTGGCAAAGACTTCGACAATGCTTTTGTCGACGAACACCCGCATCTTGAGATTCTCCTCCGGCGCCAGGAACACCGGGGCAATCTCCGGAGGCCGCGATCGCGCCTCAGGCTGTATCGATGCATGGGAAGAATCAAGGGCGACTAGGCTGTAAGTGCCCTCATTATTGGGCGGCGTCCCGGCCCCGATACCGGGCTCAAGGGGCTTGACGCCGCGGTCCCGGTAAAAGGCGATCCGGGTGTACTCCTGCTGATCCGGTGAGCGCAAAACATCCAACTCGATCAAGGGCGCACCGTTAGTCTCGACTTCGAGGCTTAGCTCAATAGCATTGCCGGCGAGTTGGTCGAAAACGATCTCGCTATTGCCCTTGATGGTGCAGTCGGCGATCTGCGTATGGCGGCCGCGTAGCGATTCGATATCCCCGGTCGGTTCAATCTGTACCTCGCCGCTAGCGCTCAAGCTCAGACGCCGGGGCAGGCTCATAAGCTGCTGTCCTTCCCAACAGCCAAAGTGGCGGATCTGGCGTTCCTCCTCGCTCCAACCTGGGCTCGGCATCCCCCAATTGACATTAAAGATCGCAATCAATCCCCCCTTGCCGTCGGGAGTAGCCGATGGCGCGTGTATCCCCCCGGGCCAAGAGGCGCCAAAGTTGAAACGGCCGTAATCGCGAGCGATCAATTTGTCTCGCGCTTGGTCGTAATCGCCAATTAGGTACTGACCACCGTTGCGATGGCTGTAATACAGCAGCATGTGTTTGTCGCCGATGGGCCAAAAATACGGACAGGCCCCGTCGTCACCGTTGCCGCTAAACAGATCGTCTTCGACAAATGGGTGCAGGTATTCCCAGGTTTCGAGATCCTCCGAGCGAAAAAGAAAATTCGCCCGGCGCTGTAGGCCCCTCGGGCCAGTAGGCAGTGTGCCCCCTGAAAGCGAGTAGTAGGCCCCGTCCTTTTTCCAAATGCACGGATCGTAAACCCGGTAGGGTTGACTGGGCTCGTTGGCCTTGGGCTCGGGGATACCCCCGGGCACTTTTTGCCAATTCAACAACAGAGGATCGCGGCTGATGGCGCTTACATTGCCTACTTGGTGGCCGTAATAGTGAACTATGACCCGATCCCCATCGACCAGCGACGCGCCAGACCAGCAACCGTGTTCAGGATGGGGATAGATGGCGTAGGGCAAATCGCGCCAGTGGATTAAGTCATCGCTGACCGCGTGGGCCCAGTGCGGCCGCGGGTCTTCAGGGGGAAAGGCCTGGTAGAACAGGTGCCAGCGCCCCTGCCAAAAACACGGCCCATTGGGATCGTTTAAGCGGCCATCCGGGTTGCAAAAATGGTATATGGGACGCACGGGGTCGTCGGCATGTGCCTGCCTAGTGGCCCTAAAGCGCTGCAGGAGCGGGTTTGTTCGCAGTTGGGCTTCCTGCTCGGCGAGGGTATCGCCAAAGCTATACTGGGCAACGCTCGAGGTATGATCAGGTTGCATATAGTCAGACTTCCTTGGTTAAGTAATAGGAAAAATGAAGAACCTTTTTTCGCTGCTCTGTCAAGGCATTGTGCAAATTAGCATGACGCTCAAAATTAGTCTTGCCAAGGTTGCCTATCTCAAGCGAGAATTGGCACAAACTATACAAAAAAGAATATGCCCCCTCACTATCCACCCCTCTACCTGCGCCCCAACAGCGAGCGCACCGTGCGCAACGGCCACCCTTGGGTCTTCTCCGGCGCGGTCGAACGCCCTCCCCGGGACGCCGACACCGGCGATATCGTCGATGTCTTTGACGCGCACGAGCGCTTCGTCTGTCGCGGGTTCTACAATCGGCGCTCGCTGATCCGCGTGCGCAGTCTCACCCAAGACCCCCGCCGCCCCATCGACGCAGCCTTCTTCACAGAGCGCATCGCCCAAGCCATCGCCCTCCGCCGCAATGCCGGCCTATCCGCCCACACCAACGCCATGCGCCTAGTCCACGGCGAAAGCGACGGCCTACCCGGCCTAATCGCCGACGACTACGCCGGCTACCTAGTGGTGCAATTCCACACCGCTGGCATGGAAAAACAACGCCCCGCCATCCTCGACGCGCTCCAATCCCTGCTCGCCCCCCGCAGCCTGTACGAACGCAGCGATGTGGGCACCCGCCGCGCCGAGGGACTAGACGACCGGCCCACCGGCCTGCTAGCCGGCGAAGCACCGCCCGAATTCGTCGAAATCGAAGAGCACGGCACGCGCCTCTACGCCGACCTCTATCGCGGCCAGAAGACCGGCTTTTTCCTCGACCAACGCGCCAACCGCTGCTATCTCCAGCAGCTCGCCCGCGACCAGCGCGTGCTCAACCTCTTCTCCTATTCGAGCGGCTTCTCCGCCCACGCCCTTAAAGGCGGCGCATCCCGCACCCTCGACGTCGATATATCGCCCCAAGTCGTGCCTGCCGCCCGCCGCACCCTCGCGGCCAACCGCCCCCAAGGCTCCCACTCCGACCTGTTGATCGCCGATGTCTTTTCCTTTGTGGACGAGCTGGCCGACCGCGGCCCCCGCTACGATATCGTCGTCTGCGACCCCCCCTCGCTGATGCGCAAACGCAGCCAATACAAACAGGCCATGGGCATCTATACCAAACTCAATCGCAACGCCTTCCGCCTCATAGCCGACGGCGGGCTGCTGGTGACCGCTTCGTGCTCGTCGCGAATTTCCCAAGAGGACTTCTTTCAAATCGTCCGCCGCGCCGCCGCTGGTGCCCGAGTCCGCACCCGCATCCTCGCCTACAACCTGCACCCAGCCGACCATCCAATAGACCCAGCCTTCCCCGACGGACGCTATCTTAAGTGCATCTTCGCCCGCGTCCATCGCCCTTCTTGATGCTGCCGGGGAGTCGGCACAACTTTAGAACTGAAGTGATCCAAGCCGACTGCGAAAGCGTATATTCCAATGGATGGACTGAGTTAGACCGTGCTCCTGCTCCTTTTGCTCGCTTGGGGCTGTGCCCGCGACGATCCGCTCCTAGTCGAGGGCCGGCAACACTTCCACAATCGAGACTACCAAGCCGCGATTGTGGTTTTGCAGCAAGCTGTACAACGCCCGTCCCCGTCGCAAGTCGCCTATCGCTATCTAGGACGTTGCTACCTCCAAGTCGGCCAATACGAGCAAGCGCGAGAAACAGCGCGCGCTGGCCTAGCTCTGGCCCCCAACGACCCCGAACTCTACGACCTGCTCGGCGCTATCGAGATGACCCGCGCATTCGCCGAGGCCCGCTATAGCGATACCGATGCCGCCCTGCGAGCCTTCCAACAGGCCATCAAACTCGACTCGCAACGCGCCACCACCCACTACAACCTCGGCCTCGTGTACAGCTACCGCGACAGCGCCCACCTCGCCGAGCGCGCGTATCTATCCGCCTTGCAGGTAGATTCCACGCTCGCGCCAGCCCACAAGAAGTTGGGCCTGTATTACCGACGACAAGGGGCCTTAGACCAAGCCCTCAGTTATCTACAACG
Source organism: Candidatus Latescibacterota bacterium (assembly GCA_965203175.1). Taxonomy (GTDB): domain Bacteria; phylum Latescibacterota; class UBA2968; order UBA8231; family UBA8231. Next base: position 5,457,135 of record OZ241867.1, read on the forward strand.
CGCCGTGCAGTACGCACCCGAAGACGCCGAAGCACATTTCCACCGCGGCTTACTACTCCGCGCTCAAGGGCACTACGACCAAGCCGTCGAGGCGCTAGAGCAGGCCGCCGAACTCAATCCTCATTCTCCGCAAGTCCACTTCAATCTGTCGCAACTCTACTTGCGCACCGGGCAGCGCGAACAAGGAGAAAAGGCCCTAGCGCGCTCGGAAATCCTCCGCCAGCACCACCGGGGCATCGGCTCGGAACAATCCCCGCCTGCTGGGAGCGCAGTGACTGTCGGCTCGGCCACGGCCCGCTACAATCTCGCCCTAAACCTCGCCCTACAAGGCCACTACGACCAAGCCATCCTCGAATATCAAAACGCTCTCGCCATCAATCCCAAACTAAAAGACGCCCACAGCAGCCTCGGCGTCCTATTCACCTATCAGGGCGATTTGGCCGCGGCAGCCGAGAGCTTTCGCCAAGCTCTTGCCCTCGACGAAGAAGACCCACTCAGTCACACTCGGTTGGGGATGATCCTCCTCAAGCAGCAACGCTATGCGGAGGCTCGGGCCAGCCTGCTGCGCGCCGCCGCACTCGACTCTAGCCTGCACGAGGCCGCCTACGGACTCGGCTTGGCTGCGGTCCGCACAGGCGATTTGACCGGAGCCGTCGCTCACTTTGCTGAGGCCTCCCGACTCAACCCTATGAGCGCCGCCGCACAGTTGAACCTCGGGGTGGCATACGCGAAATTGGCCCGATTCGACGAGGCCGCCCGCGCCTATGCCCGCGCCGTTGAGTTGGATCCTGCCAATGACCGCGCCCATCTCTACCTCAGCGACGCCTACCAGCAATTGGGGCATCTGCAAAAAAGCCAAGCGCACCGCGAAAAAGCACGGCGGTTAGCGCGCGAGGTGCCGTAGCTCCCGTACCGTGCCAACGCATCCTTCTGCTACCTCGCGGCGGCCTTTCCGTTTCTCATCCGTCTCACCGCAAATACCAACCGCGGCCAACAGCAACGCCACAGCCTCGTCTCTATCGTCTATTGACGCGGCTCAACAACGGTCAGGACCTGGTCGGCAGCAATGTCTCTCAGCACCTGAACTATCCCGCTGGGCCAGCGTACTTCGAGCCGATCCACGCGCTCGGCCGGTCCCAAGCCAAAGTGCAGCCGCAGATCGTTGTGCGACAAATAGCTTCCCCCGCTTTGCACCTCGGCGTGCTGGATCTGTCCGCCGGCATGGATAATAACCCGCGCACCAATCCCGTCGCGATTGCTTACCGTGCCCTCCGTGCGCACCAGCAGGTAGTGATTGCCGTGGTCGCCGTCGTTGCGCAACAGGGTTGGCGGGCCGTTGAGATTGAGAATAAATAAGTCGATGTCCCCGTCTCCATCGTAGTCAGCGAAACTCGTCCCGCGGCTGACACGACGCAACGCAAAGCCCGCGCCCGCTGCGGTCGCCACCTCCACCAGCCGTCCGCCCCTATTCTCAAACAGCGAGTTACCTTGTTGGTAGCTAGAGTTGACTCTCGGCAAGTCGGCCTGCGGGTAGGTGTGGCCGTTGGCCACAAAAAGATCGCGATCGCCGTCGTTGTCGTAGTCGAAAAAGCCCGTGCCCCACGAGACCAATTCGGCCGGTGCAGCCCCGATCCCCACAGCAAAAGACACATCCGCAAAAAATCCTCTACCCTCGTTCTTGTAGAGCGCGTTGTACTCGTCGGCAAAATTGGTGACAAAGAGGTCGAATAGGCCGTCGTTGTCGTAATCGCCCCACGCGGCCCCCATACACCCCTGCGTCACGCCTTCCCCGCTGTACGCCACCCCGGCCATGAGCGCTTCCTCGGCGAAGCGACCATCCCGGCGATTGCGAAAAAGCAGGTTGGGCGTGGAATCGTTGGCCACGAACAGGTCGGGCCACCCGTCGGCGTCGTAGTCGCCGAACAGGGCACTCATGCCGTAGAACTTTTCGCCTTCCAGCCCGGCCTGTTTCGTCCACTCGGAGAACGTCCCGTCGCCGTTGTTGCGGTAAAACACATCCGCCGCCGGCAGCAAGCCCACCGGCCCGCAGTACACCTTCACGTTCTTCCATAGGCAGGGTATTGGGGATTCGTAGTCGAGGGAGAAATCCACGTAGTTGGCCACGTACAAGTCCACGTCGCCATCGCGGTCGTAATCGCCAAAACTGGCACCCGTGCCCCACCCCATATCGCCTACGCCGGTTTCCACCGTCACATCGGCAAAACGGCCGGCACCCGCATTGCGATACAGGGTATTGCGGCCAAAGTTGGTAACGTAGAAATCCGAGTGGCCGTCGTTGTCGTAGTCGGCCACCGCACATCCCATTGACCAACTCGTATCGCCCACGTCAGCGGCGACCGTCACATCGGCAAAGTGACCACCGTCGTTGCGATAGAGTTGGTTGGCCGGATGCTCGCCTGCGGCAAAGCTCGCAAAGGAAGAGCCGTTGGCCACGTACAAATCCACGTCGCTATCGCGGTCGTAATCGAAAAAGGCCGCACCGCCCATCATCCCCTCGACTATGTAGCTTTGGTCAGTGCCTGAGACATTGCGCTGTGTCAAGCCGGCCGTCACTGCTTGATCGACAAACTGCGCGGCCAGCGACTCGGTCCACCCACTGGTGATCCCGATGAGGCACCCGACCGCGCACTTGTAGAGAGATTTCACTCCTCCGCTAACCGCTGCATTTCCGCCACGTTTTCCTCGAATAAGGTGACGGAGTATTTCTGCCGTAAACTGCGGACATAGTGCACATAGCCCCTCTTGGCTTTGTCGATTTTCACGTAAGCCCGGGCCCGACGCTGGGTATCGGCATCGTAGGGCTCTTTTTCCCGCCCTCGATCTATTACCCTAAACACAGAATACCCCTTCCCTGTGGGCACTGGGCCACCTACTTCGCCTACCTCCAAATGCTGCGCTGCTTCATAAATGCTCGGATAAAAGGCTTGAGTATAAACGTTGAGACGCAGATTGCCGCTGTGATGCAGGGCTCCTTCCCGCATAGTATGCTGCACGGCTAGCTGGGTCGCATCCGCTCCCTCCTGGAGTTCTCGCTTAAGGCGATAAGCAAGGGAATCGCTAGGCACCAAGATCTCGGTCACCACGATCGTTTCGGGCGAGGTAAATTTCTCGGGATGGGCGTCGAAGAACGCCTGAGCTTCCTCATCGCTAGCGGTCGTGTGCTGATCCACCTCGCGCTGCCGCAGAAGACTGATGAGCAATTCCTCCCGTTTCCTGCTGAGAAAGTCCAGTAGTTCCGGATCCTGATCTAGGCCAAGAACCTTGGCTTCTTGGAGGAAGAGGCGTTCCGGTATGAATATGTTCTGCAGCAGAGCCACGACACGACTGCTGTCTGCCAGCTCCCGTGGAGCGATGCGAATCTTCTGGGCATCCTGAAGAAAGTCGGCGAGCGCAATCTGTCCCCCTTTGAAGGTGCAGAGAGCTTTTTTGCCCGTAGAATCGGACAAGCTAGCCCCATCTACAGCGCTCAGCAGCGGAATCCTGTGATACATGATCCTAGGCGCATATTCCTCTCTCAACGAATCGAGCAGAGCCTGGGTCCTAGTCGCCATTTTCCAAGATATCAACTCTTCCCTTATTCTCTGTTCAGACGACTCCAGCGGCACCGGGACGGCGTCCAGGACTTTAAAAACGACATACCCCTTTTGGCCTTCGTAGGAAAAAGGCACTGGTTCTGAGGTTTCCCCTATTTCTAGATGGAAAACTTTTTCCGCAATGGTTGGCCTTGTTTGGTCTCTCAGCTTGTATTTGCCACTATCCCCGCCGTGCTCTCCGGTGTCTTGATGTAATGAGCGCTCGCGGGCGAGTTGCTGGAAATCGGCTCCTGCTTCGAGCGCTGCGACGACCTGCTGAGCTTCCTCCCTAGTCTCGATCATGATTCCACCTAGGCGGAGGGCACGATCCCGGTGCGTGGCGCGATAATGCCTGTGTAGTTCTTCATCGGTAACTAGCACCTTGTCAACGATCTGTCTTTTTCTATATAGTTTGAGCAGGCGGGATTTTACCTGTTCGTCCATCCGCTTCTGGAATACGGGATCGCTATCGATATTCTGGGCATGTGCTTCCCTGAGCAGGAGTTTCAGGTCTATCAGGGCTTCCAGCAGGTTCCTATCGATTTCTAAGGGAGTCTCACCCACCTGCATACCGGCAGAAACGCGGGACTTGAACGCCTTAAATTCCGAGGAAGAGATCGTCTCGTTCCCTACTATGGCGAGGATAGACTCGGCCTCCGGCAACGGGCGAGAATCGTCGGCGAAGGCGATGGTTACGCTAGCTGCCATGAGAAAGGTCAACAGGTATTTTTGCATAAGCACTGCTTGGATTCTTTCAGTTTTGCAAAAAATAGTTTGGTTAAGATTTTCAAATCTATTGATTTTTTTCATGCGATCAAATGCCTATAAAATCTTTGGTGATCCGATGGATAATTGGCTAGGTCAGGAATATAAAACTCAGTTTTGGAGTCATTCATGATGTTAAAAAACACCAAATTCAACGACAGCGAAATGGCACGCATGGCGTCAATATTGATCAAGTACTACCATTTTCACAAAAAACAAAAAGACATAGCTCAAGAGATGGGCATTAGTCCCGGCCTAGTGAACACGATCCTGTCACAAGCAAAAAAGAATGGCTTTGTGCAAAACTTGATTTCCATGCCCAAAGAGAATGTGTTGGCCGCCCATGTCCAAGAATTGTTCTCTCCAGACATTCCAACCCCTAACGCCATCGTGGTACCCTTTTCGAAAAATATATCCGAGCGAGAACGCCTGCGGGGAATCGGCGTAGCAGCAGCCCGCTACTTCGAAGCCATTGCTCGCGATGGGATCCATATCACCCTCGATGGGGGAGAGACGATCTTCTGCATGATAGAGGAACTGCGCCGGGCATTTTTGCAGATCGAGGTGTACAGTGTCGCTGGCGGCCCCCAATACGACCCCTATACTTCCGTGAACCTGCTAGTCAACTGCCTGCTGGTCCAGTTCGGGGCAACGCGGATGAATCCCCATATTCTGCCAGGCCCCAGAGACAAGGATCTACCTATTTACAGGAAGAAGGCCCAGAATACCTTGAAAGCAGCCTCGAAAGCTGACGTTTTCTTTCTCGGTGTTGGCGCTTTGGGCCGCTCCCTTTCTAGGACCAATAGGAAAAACATGGACGATCTAGGCATAGATTACAAGAAACTACAGGATCGGGGTATCGTCGGCATCAGTGCTTACTCGGCTTTCGATGCCGAAGGAGAGCATATTGTCTGCGAACTAGACGAAAAGATCCTCAAGGTCGCACCTGAACAAATTAAAAAAGCGGCCAGAAGCCGGAACAGGCATGTCGTCATCTTAGCCTACGGCCTCCCTAAGGTCAAGGCTCTGCGCGCCATGTTAAAAGGAGGCTGGGGCAACTGTCTGATCACCGACAGCAGCACGGCCGAAAAGCTTCTCGATAAGAACGAACATATTTCCAAGCACTTCACTCCTATCTAAAACCATAGGACCGGCTGGCGGGTTTGGTCCCCACTGTTAAAAACAAACGCTATTGGCAAATGCTTTAGGGGAGATCATTATATTCGATATAAATTTATTCAATTTATTTGAAGTTTTTACTTAATTCTCTTTATATTGTCTAAACATCGATGCTAGGTGGGTTTAATGCGTCTTCTGAGCCTCTTTTTGGCAGTACATAGGCCCTAGACCCAGGTGGTTTGAGGTGTTTGAAAAATCACACTTATCCAGACTAGTCCTAGCAGGACTAGCCGCGCTCGTCTCGATAGCTAGTCGATGCACGGCGGAAGTTGTCGTCGTGGGTGGCAGTCGAGGATTGGGCTGGGAAAGCGGCGGCGGCAGCATTCCGGCCACCGTCATCCGAACCGCCCGCACTGTCGAGCGCACCAACGCGCCGGGCGGCGTCATCGACTTTGCCCCCCAAGACAGGCCCAACTGGATCTTTCCGCAACGCGCCGATATCACAGCCAATATCGCCGTGGGGGCCAACAGCGAAGAGCGAGGCGGCAGCATCCTCTCCCTCAACTCCTCCCGCGGAGCCGAGTTCGCCAAAATGATCGATGACGACGGAACTACGGCTTTGGATATGCGCCAAGCTTCTCCCTTACTGGGCGTTATCATCGATCTCGACCTAGGATCTCGCTTCGGAATCAACCGCTTCAAATTCTTCCCGCGCAACGCCGACCCCGACTATCCGGCTCCCGATTTTCCCTTTCAGAACAATTTTATCCGGGGTTTCGAACTCTTCGTCAACGACGGCACTCCGCAGGCTCAGCTAGAAGGGGTGCCGATCTTTGAGACCGTGATCCTCCAGACTCAGAACGACAACGCGGTGGTGGACATCAGCATAGAGCCACAGTACGTCCGCTTTATCCGTCTGAAGTCTCTGACTACGGTCGGTTTTGAAATCGCCGAATTTCAGGTCTTCGGCACCGGATTCGTACCCGAAGCTCGCTACGTTTCGAATGTATTCGATTTTGGCGACCTCGCGCTGGTGGGCAAGCTGCGCTGGCTGGAGGAGAAGGAGGGAGACACAGAGCGGTCTAAAGTGGAGATCCGTACGCGTTCGGGGTTGGACCCGCAGCCTATCGAGTTCAACAAAATTCGTCCCGGCGAGCGCCTCTTCCGAGTAGGCGGCGGCACGGGCACCGATACCGGGATCATTAGCAGCGTGTACCGGGGAGGCATCAACACCTCCGAGGTAGAGGTACCGTGGAAACAGGCTAAAGATGTAGAGGACGAAGAACTCAAAACGCTGATCGAGACCGTCTTAGACAACGACGCAATCGACGCGCGGGAAGCCTTTCGAGTCTTCAAGGAGCTACCCTTGGAAAAGCAGGCCTTGATCGTTATAGATCAGGGAGATTACACCAGACTGAGCAATGACGACAAAGGCGGCATTCGCGATGACCTGACCAACTGGAGCGATTGGTCCCCCCCCCAAGCGCGTGCCGGGGTCGTTGCCAGCGAAGAGGAACTAGAGGACACCGGTCTGGGCGTCCAGGTCTTCTCACTCGTGCCCCGGCGCTATTTCCAGTTCTCCATCGACTTTTTCAGTGACGATTTCAGTGCCTCTACGGGCGTTGGCGGTCTGGCTTTCGAAGTGTTATCACCCCCCTTTGCTGCGGAACTGATCGCCGAGATCGCGCCGCGCACGGCCATTTTAGGGCAGAGGACTGACTTTATATACGCCGTGCGGAATCGCTCTAGGCCTGGACAGGACCGGGGTTTTGATCGCTTCGAAATCGATACGCCGGTGCGGGTTGAATCAATTGGACGGATCGAAATAGAGCAAGTAGATGGTACCGTGCAGGAAGCCGACTTCTCAACCGTTTCTTTAGATGCACTGCCCCTATCCCAGAACGGTTTCAGCGTTCTAGAGGTGCGCGAGGACGGTTTCGTCATTGCCTTTAACCCCATCGTCGAGGACGGCGTGCTGCTTAAAGTGGCGTTCGCGGGAACCGTCCTGCGCTTTGGTACAACTTTTACCGGCCGGGCCCGACACAGCCAAGCGAATTCGACCATCGGCCAAGGGGTCATTGCGGGCAACGCGGCAGATTTGAGTCCGCTGGGTTTTGCCGATATCGATCAGCAACCAGTGGGCACTCCAGTGGCCCGCAACCTCTCCGTAGCCGGCCCCCTCGTCGGAGATTTGCTCATAAATGTGAGAGCCAAGCCGGCTGTCTTTACCCCCAACGAGGATGACCTCAACGACCGGACATTTATCCAATACGATATTACTAGCCTACGGCGACTCTCGCCGGTAGCAGTGCGCATCTTCGACCTAGCCGGCCGTCTGGTCAGAAATCTTTACCAAGATCAGGACCTCAGCGGCCGCTTTACCCGCTCTTGGGACGGGAGAGACGAGCAAGGCAATCTCGTGCCGCCGGGGCACTACGTGTTTAGCGTTTCTCTGACCGCTGGGACGGGGAAAGTAGAAGAAGCAGGCTTGGTTGGTGTGGTCTATTAGGTTTGGTCTAGACGCGACAGAAACTTCAATCCAGGAGAGAAAGACTTAAAGTGAACATCGCCAAGAACTGTCTCCTCGTCGGCCTGGCCTGTTTCCTGCTCTGCGCCGGGATACTGGACGCCCAGAGCTACGATTCTCGCATCGGCATGCAACGCGGGGGTAAGGTAAGTTTTGAACCTCGGGGGCCCGGCGTGTTATTCGGGGCGCTCGATCCGGCCGTAAAGAAGTGGTATGTCCCCCAAGAACTTTTCCTCGATTATTCCTGGCGCCAGTGGGAATATTCCAACTACGCCAGAGATCCGTACCAGCGCTACGTCAACACCTCGCTAGAAGGTGGCTATTTCTACGATTTCTACGGCAATTTCATCGGTCACGGCTGGCTAATCTACGACTGGCGCCAGAATCAGCCCCAGCAACTGGGCAGCGGCATTTTCCAAGACACTCGCTTCAGCCGTTGGTTCAATTCAGTGACTATCGGCGGCGATGCGAAAGGACAGTACTTCTACTCAATCACTGTGGGCAATCGCATCCGCACCACGCTCACCCCCATGACATTCTCCAAACCCACTTTTAACGGGGTACAGCTCGATTTTGCCTCTGACAAGTACCACGCCACTATTCTGGCTTCGCGCATCAGCGATCCTATTTCCGGAGCGACCCGCGAACCTGTTGTTCGCACCAATCAGACGACCTTTTTCGGAGGTCGAGCTACCTTCCAAGTGGGAGACTTCGTAGAGCTGGGAGCAACTCTGGTCAACGCCCACAATGCCAACACGGCCCTCGATCTGTTCGGCGGCGATCTCTTTGCCGGCAATCTGACCAACGGCCAGAGCAGTACCCCGCTAACGGCTATCGCCGTCGTCCTCAGCGACGATTCGCCCCAAGACGGCGAGGGAGGAACGGCTCTTTTCAACCACGACATGCGCATCGTCAGCCGGGATTTCGAGACCGATGAAGAGAGTGTTTTTACGCTCCAGGAAGTCACGCGGCCCGGAGCCGAATGGCCCATCGTCTTCGGGGGATTTGTCCGTCCAGACTTTCTGGCCGCCGATGGACAGGAGCGCATCGTCCTCAACTACGACTTTAACGACCCAGGCTATATCGGTCCAGATCCCACCACTATCGTCAAGGTAGAGTTTGACTATCTGGTAGGAAACGACTTCAAGATAGAAATGTGGTCGGACCGACAAAGCGGCCGGCACGACACGCCGATCCCCCCACTGAGTCCCGAGACCATCGACAGCGCTCGCCCCGCTCTAGCGACTGTGCGCCGGGCACCGGGCAATATTAAAGACACCTCCAACCTGCAGCGGGTTCGTTTCGACTATGGGCTGCCCACGGCCAACCTAGTAGGCGGCTTCTCCATAGAGGGGACCGATGTCTGGGGATTCGACTTCTACGGAGAGTGGGACCGCAACAAGCGCTTTACCCAGTACCCAAACGCCGCGCTCTTTAGCGCCAACGAGATACACAAGATATCATCTCAAGACGCCGACGCCTGGAACTTCAACCTCTCCAAACAAGCCTATCCCTGGTTCTTCTATGCGGAGGGATACTCATTTGACGAAGCCTACTCTACTACGGCATTCATTGTGGACTCCAGAGGCGATGTGCAGTACGACAATACCCAGCGCTATCTGTACGAGTTCGTCGACGATAACGACGACCAAGACCGCTTCCCCGACTGGATCCGCTTCGGCACGCTTAACGACCTGCTGATCTTTCCGGGGTGGGACGAGAACAACGATTTCATCAACGACTTCAACCAGAACGACAACGAAGCAGTAACCAACACTATTCCCGACTACGAAGAGCCTTTCCTGCGCTACGAAGTAGATCGCCCCGAATTCCTCTTCGGCATCGATCTAAACAACAACGCTTGGATCGACCGCTTTGAAGACGACGATTTGCCCGACTATCCCTACAAGCCCGACCGCCGCGGCTACAATATCTTTGCTGGTGTGCATATCGCGCCGGATGTGCGCCTGACTATCGGGCGCACGGATGAGGAGCAGCCATCAGAGGGCCGTCATAACCAGACGGACTACCTGCTGCTGACCTTTGATGGCGATTACCCCGGCTTGGGGCGAGTGCGCGTCTTTGATATGCTCAAACGAGCAGAAGATGCTATCGCGGACGACCGGCGCGAACCGGCACCCTACATAGAATCGGCGGTCATCCAGCCCCTAGTGCCCGACCTGCTACCGGCCCAGAACACCTATATCAACACGCTCTGGATCGGGTTCGATTATAAGGGCATTGAGCATCTCAATTTCGTCAACAAACTCAAATACGAGACCTTCCATCAGCAAGAGGATCGCCCACGCGATATCGAGGGACGTTCTCTCCGGGACAGATCCAATCTGTTCGGCCTAGTGAACAAGATCGACTATTTGTACGGATTGGGCCGCCTCGATCTACAGCCCAAGTTCAAAAGCGAATATTTGCGGCGCACACCCTTCCTCGCCGAAGAGAAAGAGCTTCGTAGCTGGACGGGCACGGCTCTGCTGCTGGCTCGGCTGCCCATCCTGCGACATACCGTCCTTGAAGGGGGGTTGGAAGTTCTGCGATTCCGGGACCTGTGGGTGGACGAAAATGAGATGCTAGACCAAGGCATCGCTGGTCAGACTGGAGACCTGAACTCAACTACCATCGCCGTCCAGCTAGCCAACTCCTCGGCCTACCAAGGGTACCAGCTAACCACCCTGCTGGGCCTGCGCTTTAGTCGCATTGGAGCGGAGCGGGTGATACGCAAAGATCCACGCGCCAATCCGTCTCTATTCGAAAAGGATATAAAGACCAGCAACGAAACCGTCACTTTCATAACGGTCTATGCCGGTTTGGAATGACCATGACACCGGGCATCGCGCTACATATTTGCCGCTTTTGGGGAGCCCTTTCGCTAATTGTCGTCCTAACTCTTCCCCTCGCCGTCGAAGGGGACTACGGCAACCGCTTGGGCCGGCGGACGAGCGGACAGACGACTTATACGGCAGTGGGTCCGAGCATTTTGCTAGAGGCCCTAGATCCAAGCGTGCAGCGGTGGTATTTGCCTCAAGAATTATTCGCCGAGTACGGCCGACGCCAGTGGCAGTACACCAACTACGCCCGCGAGCCCTACCGGCGCTATCTAGAACGCCAACTTGAAGGGATTCATTTTTACGACGATTTCGGCTCATTTGTCACCCGAGGCTGGATCATCTACGATTGGCGGCAGACCCGTCCGCGTCCCTTCCAGAGCAGTCAACTCACCAAGCCCGGACGCTACGAAACTTGGTTTCAGCGCCTAGTCATCGGCAAAGACAGGAGTGGGGACTACGGCTACTCAATCCTCATCGGCGACGAGATCAACGCCACATTAACTCCCATGACGTTCCGCAAGGCTGGCTTTAACGGGATCGCAACCAGCCTAGTTGGCGACCGCTTCCGGGCCACCGGGCTGTTTTCCAGAATTTCGGCTCCAATCGTCGAGATTGATTATCTGGCCCCCACAGTGGCCCTGTCTAATTCCACCAACCTTTCAGCAGGACGATTCGAAGCCGACCTAACCGATTTCCTGACTTTGGGCCTGACTGCTGTGAATTCCCACAACGTCCGCGGCTCGCGGGAAAGCTTCAGGGACAATCCCTTTAAGGGCATGCTGACTGCGGGGCAGCTAAGTAGGCAAACAAACCTGTTGGTCGTGCGTCTCAGCGACGACTCTCCAGAGGACGATGAAGGTGGGGCTGTGCTCTTCAGCGAGGATGTGGAGATCACGACCACCCTGCTTCAGCGGATCGAGGTCGCCGACAGCGTGCAGGTGGTGCCCATCGACACGGTCATCACAGGCAGCAGCATCGGATTCCACGCTGCGCGCGAGGGCGGCAGCGTGCGCGACGGGTTCCTGACGGCTGACGGAGCCGAAAGTATTACCCTCAAATACGTCCTGAGTCCTGGAGAGACCGAAAGCGAAGAGAGCAGCCTGCGTTTCCTGATGCAGCGGCATTTCAAGCTAACTCTAGCAGAAGCCGAAGACGCAATAAACGCCATCAGCAATGTGCGCTTCCGCTTGGTGCTGGCCAACGACTACCGAGTCGAGGTGACTTCCGACCGGCAAACCAACCTCGATGGCCAGCCGCAATTTCTCCTAGTCGAGCGGGCCATCGGCAATATCAAGAACCGCTTGAACCAACGCCAAGTGGTCTTCGACTACGGCCTACCTACCGCCCATCTGATCTACGGGATCACTGCCGAAGTGCGAAATTTCTATGGCTTCGATTTCTACGGTGAGTTCAACCTCAGTACTCGGTACCGCAAATATCCGGCCATCAACCGCGAAAAACACCGGGCTATTGCCGGTACTTCAGGCGACAGAGAGGCCGTCGGCTGGATGATCAACCTGACCAAACGCGTAGGCCCCTGGCGCTTGTTCGCCGAGGCCTTCGGCATGGACGACGAATACAGCACCAGCATCAAGCCAGTAGATGGCCGTGGCATAGTTGACTTTTCACCCGAAGCCACGAACCGTCTGTACGACTTTGTCGATGACAACGACGACAACGACCGCCATCCAGACCAGATTCGTTTCAATCAGGGCAGCCTGATCCCGATCCCAGGTCAGACAGCGTTCTCGATCCGCGAGGAGGGCGTGCCCGACCCGGCAGTTTTTCCCGGATACGATGAGAACGGCGATTTCATTTCCGATTTCAACCAGAACAGCAACAGTGAGCGGCCCAACTTCTTCCCCGACTACGACGAACCGTTTCTGCGCTACAGTTCGGACCGCCCCGAGTTCCTCTTCGGCATCGACCTGAACAACAATGGCTGGATTGACCGCTTCGAAAACGACGACTTGCCAGACTATCCGTACAAAAAAGATCACTGGGGCTACAACCTCTACAGCAGCGTCCAAATCAATCCCGCAGTCAAAATAACTCTGGGGCACCTGAACCAAGTGCAGCGAAAGACCGACCGCAGGAATAAGACTACCTACGGCATCTTCACCCTAGAACGGGACTGGCCGACCTGGGGAAGGGTCCGGATTTTCGATATGCTCAAAAAGGCCGAGGACGATATTCCCGATCCACTCTCCCAGTGGATCATGCCCCGCACGCTGTTCGGACAGGCCGGAGAGACCAGCGGCAGCAATATGGCCGTACCCGATCCACTGGCTGCGGAGAACACTTGGATCAATACATTCTACATCGATTGGGAATATGCCAGCCCGCGTCAGTGGAGTACGCGGCACCGATTCAAGTGGGAGGTTTTCAGGCAACGAGAGATCGACAAAGGATTCTCGCTGGACGAAGCAGGGAACATCCTTTTAGATAAGCAGGAGAATCGGCTAGCAGGTTTTGATCCCTTGGGAGCGGAGCCTCGCGATGGCCGTCGGACCTCCGGGATGGTAGGGCTGATTGACAAAGTCGATTGTAATTTAACTTGGAGAGAACTAACGTTTTTGCCCAGATTTAAAAGTGAGTTCCTACACGTCGTGCCCTTTGAGCAGAACGAGGATACGCAGCGGACTTGGGATGCGCTCTTTTTCTTTATGACCGAAGTGCCTTTTTTGCAAAATACCCGCGTCCAGCTAGGCTTGGAGCAGAGGCTATTCTACAACCTCAAAGGGAAGGAGGACAATCTGCTTACTGGCACTTTGACTGGAGATTTTCGCGGCACCGTTTTCGCCTTGCAACTATCGACTACCCATCCATACTCGGGGTACTCTTTAACCACGCAGTTGGGGCTGCGCTACGACAGGCGCTCCTTAGAAGCGGCCACTGATGAACGCAAGATACGGACTTCGGGATTGGCCTTCCTGTCGATGTTCGTCGGCCTGTAAGAAGGGAGGGTCTCTTGGCCTACCGCATTGAGAAAAGGGACTGGAAAATATGAGACATACTCTGTGGCTCTGCCGACTCAGTGCATTGGCTCTGCTGCTGACCGGTACGATAGGATGGGCTCAGCAGCGGGGACATCGGATCGGCAGCGCTGAGGTCCTCGTCAATACCCGGAATCACTGGCAGAACTGGGAGTTCCCCGCGGGAACCGTGGAGATTTCCGCCACAGGCACAGTACGGCCCCGTCAATTGCGACGAGGGACCAACGCGGTGGAGGATATAGTTGAATTTCTACGGCGGCATCCTCCGGGTAATTTAACCAAGAAAGACCCCGAACAAATCAGTCTGACTGATGCCATCCAAGCCGGCTCCAATCCAGAGGATGTGATCCACGTCCTAGATGGCGACCCGAGCACTTACTGGGAGCCCGATCCTCCTCGGAACCCAGACAATCTCGCTTCGGAGTGGTGGTTCACCGTCGATTTGGGGCGGCTCGTCTTTGCTAAGAAGATAGTAGTGCGATTCGCCCAAGAGGGAGATCCGTTTCTCTTGTTTGAACTGCTCGTAACCGACGGGCAGAAACGGGCTCAGTTTCCGCGCCCAACCTTCAAGACCGTTCTTCGCACTCTGCAACCCAACAGGAGCGAAAGGCTCTTCGAGATTGATCTAACAGACAGCGAAGTAAAGGGTCAGGCCGTGCGCTTATTTCAGGTGCTCGTCAGCGGCAGCAACCTAGGCCGCAGCCAAGAACTTACTCAGGAAGAATACAATGCTCTGTCGGCCCCCGATCGAGGTGCGATCGAATACTACAAGCGTCTGCCCGACGGAGGCAGCTTCAGAGTCGAGAAGGAGGTTTATGAACAACTGTCGGTGGAGCAGCAGGGGGACGTTCGCCATTTCCGGCGCGAGCGACCCCGGCTAGCAGAAGTGGAAGTATGGAGCGAAGGAGATGAGATAGTCGGCGGCGCTATCGAACGAGGCGGTCGGCTATCGACCAGCCAGCCGGCTGCTGCAACCGGCAACTTCGTCGATGGCGATCCAAACAGCAAGTCGCGCCTGCCCTGGGGTGTTCCAGACCCGACCAGAATCGGTGAGGAGATGCAGTTGGTCGTCGATCTGGGTTCGCATTTCTGGATCGATACACATCGAATGGTTTTCCAAGGGCAGTCTTTCGCCGAATATACAGCGGAGAGCTCAGACGGTTCCCTAGCGCCGGACGGCAGCCTGAAGTGGAATAAACTGCTGCAGCGCAAGCACGAGATCACCTATAAGAATTTTGAAGTCAATACCTTCTCGCAGGTAGCGGCGCGCTTTTTCAGACTGAGATGGTTTCTAGCGAGTCTGGAAGGAAGTGCCCAGCTAGCCGAGTTACAGCTCTACGGAGAAGGTTTCCAACCCAAGGTTTTCTTAGAGTCGGATCTGATCCGTCTGGGAGGCAGCCGCAATCTGCTCTCCATCGAGTGGCAGGCGGATACTCCTCCAGGTACGGAGGTGCTGATTCAGACGCGCAGTGGCAGTCAACTAGATGAAAAGCTGCACTATTTTCACAAAGACGGCACTGAGCTAACTAAGGAAAAATACGAAGACCTGTTGTCGCTTTTCAGAGGTGATATCATTGCCGAAGATGTACCGGGAAGTGACTGGAGCGACTGGAGCGAGCCGTACAGCGAGGCGACGGGCAGCCCGATTACTTCGCCTTCGCCGCGAGAATTCCTCAAAATACGGGCGACTCTGCTCTCAGAAAATCCCGAACTCCACGCCGCGCTCCAATCGATCCGTCTGCGCTTCGTCGATCCCGTAGTCCGCAGACTAGTCGGCGAGATCGCGCCATTTCAAGTGGACTCGCTAGGAACGGAACAAGTCTTTTCGCTCTACTTGGAGCCACAGTTCTCCATCAGAGATTCCGGCTTCGACGAATTGCTCCTCGTAGCTCCATCCGATATGAACCTACAATTCGTAGGTTTGTACAGGAACGATGGGGAGTTGGCCGTGGAAGGAGTCTCCGTTGTACCCACCCAAGCCGACAGCCTGCGTCTGTCCTTTCCAAGGATAGCGCCGAATCAGGGCATTGACCTGCTGCGGCTCGACTTCAGGACCGCGCTCTTTGCTGCGGGCGCTGTGCTGCGTCCGGCCGTGCGCAACAGTGACCAAGGCGAGGACACTTGGCAGCGGGCAGATCCGGGCGATGTCCTAGCGGCAGTCCAAGGGAACACGACCACGATAGTGAGCACGCTCAAGATCAAAAAGCTGATCACTGGGATCGAGGTGCGCCCCCTCGTCTTCACCCCCAACGGCGACGGGATTAACGACGAGGTGATTTTCTCATTCCGGGTCACTCGTTTGAGCGCTTCTAGCCCGGTGGAAGTAACCGTTTACGATCTCAGCGGCCGGCCAGTGCGGCACCTAGCCGAACAACGTCCCTTGAGCACGGGAAGTTATGAGATCGGCTGGGACGGTAGAGATAGTAAGAACATGGTGGTACCCCCGGGAATCTACTTTGCTCGTCTGCAGATCGCTGCTAATACATTCGGCGCGATCGTCGGGGACGAGACCGTCGTGCGCTCCATAGGCGTAA
Source organism: Candidatus Latescibacterota bacterium (assembly GCA_965203175.1). Taxonomy (GTDB): domain Bacteria; phylum Latescibacterota; class UBA2968; order UBA8231; family UBA8231. The sequence continues at coordinate 5,473,512 of OZ241867.1, forward strand.
GCTACTGAATCTACCTTGGGGCCAAAACCGCGCTCTGACCAGCGCAAGACTTTGCTACAAACTATTGCGGCGACTAATCCGGTTGCCGAGAGAAGGAGTAAGAAGTGCGGCCGTGACGAGAGAGCGTTTTTTCCCCAGTCTGTTGGTTGCCCTGCTGGTCTTGCTCAGTTCAGGCTATGGAGAGCGCCTTACAGCCCTCACTATATACCGAATCGGCGGCGAACACCTGCCTGCTCCCGAGGAGGAGATGCCGCACGAGTTCGTGCAGCTATCTTGGGAAGCGATAGAAGAAAATCTGCACGGCAAAGCGGAACTGGTGCAGGTGAGTCCCGATTCGGTTTCTCCACTGCGCCTTGATCCCAATCTCAATCTCACGCCGCTGATCGAGGAGCGCGGCGGCCAGATAGAGAACTTGAGTTTCCGAGGCTGGGAAAAGCACGGCGATGAGGATGCCTTGATATTCGACCGGGATCCGAGCACCATCTACCTAGGGGACGGCCGCTTCGCCTCGTATTCGGCCACCGAAAAAAATTTGCTCTTCGATTTTGGCGGTAGGGTGACCCTCCACAGGGTTCGCTTCTATCCGCGTGACCAGTTCCTAAGCGACCGATTTGTGCAGAAGTTCAAGATCGGCATCAGCGACGGGGATTCACTCAAAGATGGCACGCGAGAATTTAACGTACTCTTCCGCGTATGCCCCAGTTGTCCCACGCAGAGTGCCGGCGACTTCGACCTGATCCACGATATCCGCGAAAACACCGAAGCCGTCGTCGATCTGCAACTACCACAGATGCCCTCCCGCAAATTGGTCTTTCAGGCTTTCGAAAATACCCGCAATGTCTGGGAGATCGCCGAGTTCGAGATCTACGGAATCGGCTATGCACCCTTCGCAAGCTATGTATCCAATATCATCGACTTGGGCGCTCCGGCCACTCTGGGAAGGATATCATGGTCCGGCCGCGTTGACCCAGAGGCCAGAATCGACCTAAAGTCGCGCAGCGGCGACGATAGCGAACCGAACACGTACTGGCGCTTCACCGAGCGCGGCAGCGAGCGCACCCGCCTAGGTGCCAACGGCGCAGAACTGACCAGACAAGCCTACCAGAAACTATCGTTTAACGAAAAGGCAGGGACTACCCATGACGGTGAAAACTGGAGCTTCTGGTCAGCCCCATACGACTTCAAGGCCATGAGTAGCTCTCTAGTGAGCTCCAAACCACAGCAGTTTATCCAGTTCCAGATCGACTTCTCCTCTGCGGTGCAAGCTGGTGCCCGGCTGGATTACCTTCAGTTTGGGGTATCGGTACCGCCGGTGGCCAGTCAAGTTCTCGCTGAGATCACTCCGGTGGCAGTGCCTGCGGGTGAAGAATCCAATTTTACCTACAAACTACGTCCTCAAATTGCACCCAATGATCTGGGTTTTGACAGTATCGAGATCGACGTGCCCGGAGTCCTTAAAGGTGTGGACGCGGTGCGCATCAGCGGCACCCCAGTGGAATTCGAGATAAGGCACCTAACAGACAACGGACTTGCCGTGCAGATCCCGAGGATCGATTTCGAGCGCACAGGTGAATTGATCGAATTAGATTTTCGGGCGGAGGTGTTCAAATTCAGTACTATCTTTGCGGGACGGGTCTTCGACAGTACGCGACCACACGAGATGCATCAGGCAGTAGCACCTGGCGATGCGGACCCGCTAACTGACACCAATACCCTGAAGGTGGACCTGAGCCAGTTGCGACAGGAGACGATCTGGACGCTGCGGCTTTCCCCAGCGGCTTTTACCCCCAATGGAGACGGGATTAACGATGCGGTGCGGATCGTTTACGACCTGCTAAATCTGACGAGCCCAGCGTCGGTAACGGTGGAACTATACGACCTGTCAGGTAGGAAGCTGGCAACGATACATAGGAGCGAGAACCCGAGCGGCCGCTTTTCGTTTAGCTGGGATGGTCGCAACAGTCAAGGCGAGATCCTGCCCCTAGGCATTTACTTTCTTCGCATGGAGGTGGATGCGGACAAAGGCCGTGACTCAGCGCAGCGCGTCATTTCCATCGCCTATTAAAAGATCGCCTCAATACGTCGGTGTTAGAGATGAGCTTATGTGATGCGGCCTTCATCTCTAGGCTTACGCGCAAATATAAAAAAGCTGTGCCCGGATGCCCGAGCACAGCTTTTTAGGGATCGTAAAAGATACAGCGAGAAGGTTTATTCCATAAAATAGGACTTGATGCTGCCCCAAGTATCGCTCTCGACCGCGGTTGGCAAACGTTCCTCATCAACCGGGAGCAGCACGAAGTCGGTAAACGAACTAGCATTTCCGAATACATCGTTCTGGCCACCGAGTATAAAACGACCGAAGCGTTTGTCGTCCTGAGACGGACTTATATCGTTGTCGATCACTGCGATCCCGAGGCCGATAATTTCGAGCTCGACGAGGTCGTGTTGGACGCTCTGTTCGGGCCCCTGGAAGTTGAAGTCGTCCCATGCTACCGTGTACCACTCGGCTTTCAGAGTGGCCTGAGTACCGTGGGAGCCGTCTAGGGTGAACGAATCGGCGCAGCAGGAATAAGGCTCTTCATCGTGCCAAGTCGACGAGCTCATCCAGAACCAGTTCCAACCTTCCGGCTCGATAGCCGGCCAGCGATAGTGGTAGGTCTGTGCATGGGCACCGTCCAACCGCATGAGCTCTTCCTCGGGCAGCCCGCGGTCTAGGGTGAAGTACCAGTCGCCAGAGTGGTCGGCATCCACTCCTATCTCAATGCTGTCATCGTTGCCCGAATCACCGTAACCTCCACCATCGCGGTCCCATAAATCGTCAAAGCGGTCAATGACGTAGTAGAGACGGTCGGTTTCGTCGTGCCAAGAGATGGCAACGCGGAACCACATGTCGGACACATCGATCTCCTTGGTGGTGCCCAAGTCGCCGCCGAAATCCTGCTCGTTGATCTCGATCCACAGTTCCTCGGGCAACACCTCCCATTCGGAGATATCGCCGTCGAGGACGGGAAGGTGGGACGTGGGCCACTGCCAAGCACCCAATATCTTATCTTCAGGGACATGGGCAGAAACCACATTGGCCAAGGCGATCAACCCCACTGCTACAATCGAAAGGCTTTTCATCATAATTCCCTCCTCAGTTTATGGGAATGCAAAATATAACTACCATACAATCAAGTCAAGATATATTTAATTTTTTTAAAAAAATTTAGCGTCAATCAATCAAGGCTCAAATCCCTGCGCTATCGAGCAGTTGGCGATCCGAACGTCCCAGCCCATTTAACTAGTCTGAATAATTGACCCCAATAAAGGGTCGGATATATCGCAATTAACTTTGTAGGATCTCAAGTATAGAAAAAAGAGACGGCCAGAGAAGCCCCGCCAATACCGACGCTTGCTCCTAGCAGAAGGCCTATGAAGAATGGTCGCGCCTGCCGAAAGAGACTCGCCCCGCCGTAGCGCAGAATTGCGGCCTTGAGGAGCCAAGCCAGAAAGATGCTGAACCAGTCGAAGCGGATATTCTGAGTCATGCCCAAGACTAGTCCCGCAGGGTGCAGAGGCCAACCGGCGATATGATGGTTGGCAAAGGTGAGCAAGGCAGCTAGCGCAGCTCCCACACCCATAAAGAAGGCCGTCTGGAGTTGCGGAGGGTGGGGATTGTTCATGGTGTTGGCGACCCAACCCCAGTGGAAGTCGGGCGACATGACAAAGTACCAGATCCAGCCGTGGATGAGGCCGTGTCGGTAGCCCAGCCAGATATAACAGCCCAAGGCCGTCACCAGACTGACGATGAGCGCTGCGGTCATAAAGAGGAAGAGCTGGCGGCTCGTGATCTTTTGCTTTGCCTCTTCGCAGACCTTAAAAGCATGGGCTAGGGTGGCCATGAAGAAGAGTTGGAGGTCGGAGGCCCAGACAAAATTTACTCCCATGGCCGTCAGGTCGCGGTCGGAGAGATGTCCAGTACCCAAGATATTGGTCAGGATGGGCGGCAGTGAATAGGGGGCCCGCATGCGACCGAGTCCAGTCTGGGCGACCAGCCGCGCCATGCCGAAGAAGACGAGCAGAGCTACCAAGAGGAAGCCTAGGCTCCATAGGAGGGAAAGCCCAGTGGCATAGAGGAAGCCGGCCATGTACAGCAGGCCGGCCAAGCCGACGAGGGCGACATAGCGCGGCGAGAGCAGATAGGGTTCCTGGATACCGCCCCCCACGATCAGGCGCCACTGCTGGCGCAGGTAATCTCGACTGACCCACAGGGAAGAGAGGACTAAGAAAAACAGGGCACCAATCTGCTGGTGGGTCATAAGCACCGAGCCGGATGGCAGAGGGCCGGCTGGCAATGGACTTGCAATCCCGGCCCATACCAGCAGGCTGTCCTCCAAGTTCATCAGTACATGGCAACCCCAAACGCCCAGCAACACGTTCAGGTTTACCAGATACCCGAGACCTATGATCAGCGGATTGACCTCAATGCGGTAACTGAGTCCCAAACTGCGGGACACTAGTATGTTGGTAATGGGAATTTCAAAACCGTCTAAAACCTGAAAGTCGAAAAGACGGTCGAGCACATCTATGGTGGGTATGGACCAAGCGATCAGGAAACCGATCCACAGCAGTTTACTTCTGAAGATGCTCCCCGCCGGATCGTCCAAACTCCCCACCATGCTGGTCGGCAAAATGGTCATCGGATAAACCAAGCGCTCCCGGCGGGACCACTGATGATGCATCAAGGTGATAAAGGATACGCTGACTAGATAGAAGGCCAACATAAATGTTCCCCACAGGAACAGAGGCTTGATCCATAGGCCCCACGGAATAGGCTGATCCGCGGGGATGCCCTGAAATAGGCCCGTGATGGCTTGGAGGTCTCGTGGCACAACCCATTCGGGTATGTGGTCCCATATGAGATACTTCCAATTGTTCTCAGGTGTGGCGTAGTAGAACACCCCGGCGAGCAGAGGGATGACATAACCACCAAAACCCATAGTGGGAATGACCGTGGAGACCATGAGCGCGGCATAAATAAGCGCCAGATGGGCTGCGGAGAGGCGTAGGAGAGGATGCAACAGGCGTAGTGCCAAGCCAACGACGGTAGTCCAGAAAACGATGAAGATGACGCCTATGGTGGTGAAGTGGTCGGCGAATCCCGAATACGTGTCCAGTAGTACATAGCTGCGGACACCGACGAAATTCAGGAAGGCGCACAGGCAAAGAGTGATTACCAGAATCAGCACCATAGCTGTGATCGGGGCGTCTGCTCCTATTTCATGCGCTCATGCCATATGGCCAGATCGCCTTCGACAAAATAAAGCCGCGTGATGGCTTGGCCGGTCGCTCCAGGCGCGAGGGGCCCAAAACTCGGAGCGCTATGTATGCAGGAGTATTCCATGTTCTGGAATAGGAAGAGAGCTGGTTTCGACGCGGTGGCTATAAAACGGCGACCGTCCACCGACTGGATAGCCATCCACCCCTCTAGGACCACATCTTCGGGCGTTGCCGCAAAATTGGCTACAAAAGGGATCTTTTTTCCAAGAGGAGCGCCCTCGACGCTGTAAAGCTGGATGGTGGGCCGGGGGCCAAACTGACGCGGCAACGCCATCAGACGTTTCATCTGGCCCTGCTGGCCGACCCAATGACGCAGACAGTCGTGGTCCCAGACGGCTTCGGCATTATTTGGGTTAAAACAGTTGAAGGCCAAGGTGGTCTCCCAGTCCCTAGGACTTTCGTTGGTCAGGCTCAGATGCGCTTCAACCATCTCCTCTCCCGGGATAAGAGTGACGGTGTAGGAGAGTTCACCCGGACGCCTGCCGACACAATACAGCACACCTCCATCGCGTTCTTCCCAGTTGATCTCCACTTCGTCGCCAAACCAAGTTGCGGCGGCGGCATCGCCAATCGCTTCGGGAAAGCAGGCACCAAACGTAGCTCCTGGAAAAGCCGGGACATTGGATAGAGAAAAACTCATCGAGCTTGACCCTCCTGGCCCCGAGAGGGATTTGATCCTGATTGGTGCCATCTTAGCTAGCCTCCTTTGCGCAGCGAAAACCGTAGAACATGGACCGATTATTGGTGAAGCCGCTCATATTCCGCGCCGCCGGTCGCAGATTGACGACCGATTTAGTCAGGTAACACCCCCCTTTGATAAAAGCCGAACCCGGTCCCGGTGCGTCAGCGCACCATTCGGCCACATTGCCGACCATATCCATGACCCCGTACGGGCTCGCACCTTCAGGATAGGAGCCGACGGCAGCCGGGCCTTCCCGGCTGGAGCGTCCCCAGCAGCATACCTCTGGATCGAACTGGTTGCCCCAAGGAAAACTGAGGCCATTCATGCCGCGCGCCGCCTTTTCCCACTCGGCCTCCGTGGGCAGGCGCTTGCCCGCCCATTTTGCGTACGCCCACGCATCGTCCTGATTTACCCCAGTGACTGGATGGTTGCGCTTTTCGGTCGGGAGCGTCCCATCGGGCCAGAAATCCGGTGGAGGATGGCCCGTTGCATCCGCGAATTCGGCGTATTGAGCGTTGGTCACTGGGAACTTGTCGATGTAGAAAGCATCCACGTACACTGACCGCTGAGGGATCTCACCGATGAACCAGCTAGTGTGGTAGCCGTACGCGGCTGCTAATCGGGTGGCTTCCCGTTCTGAGGTTCCCATCGGGAATACGCCGGCTGGAATCAATATCATTTCTTTATTTTTCTGACAAATATACGGCGCAGAGGTGGCCTATAATGACAGCAATTGAATGTTCTTGCGCCATTATTTTCAGCGCGGGTATAGCCCCAAGCTCAGCTTTTGTTGATCGGTATCGTTGAGACCTTCATCCCAGACAGTGGCAGTGGGCGTCTATCTCGTGCGCCTGCACTACCCAGGCGGCGAGCAGACCCGGCGACTGCTCCTACTCAAGTAGCTCCCAGACCGCGTCTCTCGCCTTTCTTGATGCTGCCGGGCGAAAGGCATCCCCTCGTTGCAATATGTCAATCCTCTCCTTGTTTAAGTCAGTTTCTACGCTATATTTCTGACATTATACCAATGGATACGACCATGCCAAGCCTATCTCAGCACATCGCTAAACGCGCCGCCGAACTGCCCGAGGGGTCACTATTATGCCCAAGGGCGTTGCTCCACCTCGGAAGCAGAGCGGCAGTCGATCAAGCACTGTCGCGCCTCGCACGTCGTGGACAATTAATGCGGGTCTATCAGGGCGTCTATGTCCGGCCTATAGAGACTCGCTTCGGTCTGCGCCCGCCCGCAGTTGAGAAGGTCATTGAAGCGCTGGCAGAACTGTGGGGGGAGACCATTGTTCCCTGTGGCGGTGCGGCGGCGAACTTTCTTGGCCTCACTACTCAGACGCCGGTGCAGTCGGTGTACCTGACCTCTGGCCCCAGCCGTCGGTTGAAACTCGGCGCCCTGACAGTGCATTTGCGTCATGCCCCGCGCTGGCAGTTGGTAGCACCTAACCGACCGGCCGGCGATGCGGTTCGCGCCCTCGCTTGGTTGGGAGAGATTGAAGAGAACCTCGGCGCAATTGCGAGCAAGCTCTCCCCTGCCGACCTCGACGAATTCGTTGAATTGCGCGTCCTGATGCCAGCGCGGCTTGCAGAACTCGTGAGCGCACGGATCGTCAATGCCTGATGCACTATTCCAGTCCCTTTCGGCCAGCGACCGACGCGACGCTCTGGAAGTAGCCGCCGGTTTGAGTGGCCGTCGAGCGCATCTGCTGGAAAAAGACATCTGGGTCGTACAAACGCTACACGCTCTCGCCGGAACCCCGTTCGACAGGAATCTGGTCTTGAAGGGAGGCACATCTTTGGCGAAGGCGTATCACGCGATCCATCGGTTTTCAGAAGACATCGACATCACCCACGACATCCGCGCTTTTGCGCCCGACCTCGTAGCCGATGGTGGCGAGGATGCGCTTCCGGTCAGCCGCAGCCAAGAGCAACGCTGGACGCGGGCGATCAGGAGGCGGCTGGTAGCATGGGTTCAAGACCGGGCGCTGCCAGCTATTGAAGCAAATCTGGCTCAAGCAGGACTCTCCGCTCAGCTTCGCGCTGAAGGAGATCGGCTGTACGTCGGCTATACGCCGCTGTTTGCCGACTATGGGTTCGTAAGGCCAGAAGTGATGGTCGAGTTCGGGGGGCGCTCAACCGGAGAGCCTCGCGAAGAGCGTTTGACCGAATGCGATGCTGCCGCCTTCATACCGGACGTCGTATTTCCCTCGGCCCGCCCATTTGTCATGCTGGCCGAGCGCACGTTTTGGGAAAAGGCGACGGCCATACACGTCTTTTGCCAACAGCAACGCCGTCGAGGGGAGCGTCTTTCTCGGCATTGGTACGATCTGGTCCGGTTAGACGACGCCGGCTATGCTGAAAGAGCGCTAGCCGACCACACAGGTATCGCTTTATCAGTTGCGCGGCATAAGGCGATGTTTTTCCGCGAAAAGGACGCCTCTGGCAGTTGGATAGATTACGAAGCGGCGGTCTCGGATGGCTTGCAACTGCTACCAAAGGGCCATGCTTATGAGGTGCTTGCCGACGACTACGAAAGAATGTTGAGCGACGGCATGCTCTTCGATGACGATGAACCTTTTGACGACTTGATTGCAAGGTGTGCGGATATCGAAGAGAGGGCTAATCGCCGCTGAGCAACTTGAATTCTCCCAAGTCCGCCGAATCGGGCAAAACCCGCATCTCTCGCCCATCTTGACGCACCCCAGCAAAACGCTTATCCTCGTTGCAATATGTCAACCTGCATCGCTTTCTGATGAAGAACCTCTCCGAAGATCTGCGCCTCAAACTCGACGCCCTGCCCAACGAATCCGGCGTCTATATTATGAAAAGGCGCGACGGGCAAATCATCTACATCGGCAAGGCCAAAAGCCTGCGCGACCGGGTGCGCTCGTACTTTCGCACGTCGGGCGGCGATGGTCGGCGTCAGTTCAAAGCCCTAGTCCGCAACATCGCCGACATCGACTACATCGTAACGGGCAACGAGCAGGAAGCCCTCATCCTCGAAGCCACCCAAATCCGCACCCACAAACCGCGCTACAACATCCTGCTCAAAGACGACAAGAAATACCCCTACATCCGCATCACCGCCGAGCCTTTCCCCCGCATCTTCGCCACCCGCGACGTAGTCCGCGACGGCTCGCGCTACCTCGGCCCGTACAGCAACGTCCGCGCCATGCACACCACCATCGACACCATGCGCAAAGTCTTCCCCATCCGCACCTGCAACGCCCAGTTGCCCTCAGACAAAGTGCCGCTGTGCCTCGAATACCACATCAAGCGCTGCGAAGGCCCCTGCGAAAACCTCGTCTCGGCTGACGACTATCGCAAAACCATCGAGCGGGCCGTGCGCTTCTTGCGCGGTCAGAACGCCGAAGTAATCCGCGAGCTGCAAAAGCGCATGACCGAGGCCGCCGAAGACATGCGCTACGAGAAAGCCGCCCGCTTCCGCGACCAGATCCAAGCCCTAGAATCCATGCGCGCGCGCCAAAAAGTCGTCCTCGACGAGCCGGTTGACCGCGACGTCCTCGGCATGGCCCGCAGCGACGACGAAGCCTGTTGCAGCGTCCTCGAAATCCGCGAGGGCCGCCTGCTCGGCAAAAAGCACCACTTCCTCGGCGGGGTCATGGAGTCCTCAGACGAGGAAATCCTCTCGGTCTTTACGCGGCAATTCTACCTGCAAAGCGACTTCGTCCCACCCGAGATTCACCTGCCAGACCAGCTAGCAGACGCCGACGAGGTAGCCGCTTGGCTGTCGCAAAAAGCCGACGGCAAGGTCGAGTTAGCCACCCCCCAGCGCGGTGCCAAGGCGCAAATGCTCGACATGGCCGCCAAAAACGCCACCCAGATGCTCGCCGAACGCCAGCTCAAGCGCGAACTGAAGCGCGACCGCATCCCCCAATCGGTCTACGCCCTCCAGCGCGACTTGCAACTAGCGGCTCCGCCCCGCCACATCGAAGGCATCGACATCTCCACCTTCCAAGGCGCGAACCCGGTCGGCTCAGTGGTCTGCTTTATCGACGGCCGGGCCAAGCGCAGCCAGTACCGCTACTTCAAAATCCGCGACCTCGCGCAACCCGACGACTACGCCGCCATCCACCAAGTAGTCCATCGCCGCTTCCGCGGCCTAGCCGAGCGCAACGAGCCACGGCCCGATTTGCTGCTCATCGACGGTGGGCTGGGTCAACTCTCCAGCGCGGTCGCCGCCCTGCGCGAACTAGACATAACAGACCAACCCGTCGTCGGCCTCGCCAAGCGCTTCGAGGAAGTCATCCTGCCGGACCAGCGCGATCCCCTGCTCCTGCCCAAGACCTCGGCCAGCCTGCGCCTGTTGCAGATGCTGCGCGACGAAGCCCACCGCTTCGCGCTCAAAAACCACCGCCAACAACGCGCCAAGAGCGCGCTCAGTTCCACCTTGGACCACGTCCCCGGCATTGGCCCACAAAAGCGCAAGGCCCTGCTCGTTGCCTTTGGCTCGGTCAAGCGCATCGCCGCCACGCCAGCCGAGGAAATTGCCGCCCTCCCCGGCTTCAGCCGCAAACAAGCCGACGCCCTGCTCACCCATCTCAATGGCCCGGATCATGGCTCGCCCGAAATCCACGCCTGAACGCCCGCTGACAGCGGCCCTGTCCGTCCCCTGCGAGCGCTTCCTCAAGGCCATGGAGCGCGACAATGGGCTGGCGGCCAATACCCTCGACGCCTATCGCCGCGACCTCAACCGCTATCTGCACCACCTGTCCGCCCAAGGCGTCGAGCGCCTAGAAGCCGTCCAACACCAGCACATCGCCCATTTGCTCCACTCGCTGCGCGACGCCGGCCTAACTGCTTCCACCATGGCCCGCAACCTCACCTCGATAAAGCGCTTCCACCAGTACTTGCTGCTCAAGGGCACAACGACGCACAACCCGGCCGAACTCCTCGATCCGCCCAAACTGGAGCGCCGCCTGCCCGACGTGCTGTCGGTTGAGGAAATCGCTGCTCTCCTCGCTGCGCCCGACCCCGACGAGCCGCTGGGCCAGCGCGACCGGGCCATCCTCGCCGTGCTCTACGCCACCGGCATCCGCGTCTCCGAGCTGACCGCGTTGCAACAGGAGGCCCTGCTGCTGGCGCGGGGCCTCATCCGCATCCGCGGCCGGAGCGAGCGCATCGTACCCATCGCGGCCAAAGACGCACGCACACTTAGACACTACCTGCGCCAGGGCCGTCCCCACCTCGCCCGTCCCGACTCAAGCGACCACGTCTTTCTCAACGCACAAGGCGGTCCGCTCTCGCGGATGAGCGTGTGGAAGATCATCAAAACCGCTGGTGAAAAGGCCCGCATCGACAGGGAGATCAGTCCCCACACCCTGCGCCACTCTTTTGCCACGCACCTATTAGAAGGCGGCGCTAACCTCCGCGCCGTGCAAGAACTGTTGGGACACGCCGACATCTCCACCACCCAGATCTACACGCACCTCGACCTCAGCTATCTCAAAGAGGTCCACAAGACTTACCACCCCCGAGGTTAGATGGAGTCTCAGCTAGTCGTCGCCGCAGGACTCAACAAGTACTTCCCCTCTGGGGTCCAAGCCCTGCACGACCTCAATCTGGAAATTAGCCGCGGCCAATTCGTCTCCATCGTCGGCCCTTCCGGCTGCGGCAAATCCACCTTCCTCCGCCTCGTGGCCGGCCTCGACCAGCCCACGAGCGGCGAGTTGCGCGTAGAGGGTCACGATCCGCTCGGCCTCGCCTTCGTCTTCCAAGACGCCACGCTGCTGCCTTGGCGATCGGTCGCACACAACATCACCCTCCCTTTAGAGCTGCGCCACGAAGCCGCGGCCGAGCGCGTCGCCCAAACGCTTGAACTGGTCGGCCTAACCGACTTTGCCGAAGCGTACCCGGCCCAACTCTCCGGCGGCATGCGCATGCGGGTCTCCATTGCCCGCGCGCTGGTGACCCGCCCTCAAATCTTGCTCCTCGACGAACCTTTTGGCGCACTCGACGAAATCACCCGCCAGCGGCTCAACGAGGAGTTGCTGCGCCTGTGGCAGGAAGACCACTGGACCAGTCTCTTCGTCACCCACAACGTCTCCGAGGCCGTGTTCCTCAGCCAGCGGGTCCTCGTGATGAGCGCACGCCCCGGCCGCATCCTCGCCGACATCCCCATCCCGTTTCCCTATCCGCGCTCAGCGTACCTGCGCAGCGCCCCTGAATTCATCCGCATCGCCAACGGGATTTCGCGCCAACTCGCCCACGCCGACGACTCATGAAACGACTGCGCTCCCTGACAACTAACATTCTGCCTCCACTGCTGTTCTTCGCCTTGGTCGTATGCGCTTGGCAAGGCGCAGTCTCGCTCCTCGGGATCGAACCTTTCCTGCTGCCCGGTCCCCTGCTCGTCGCCCAAGCCATCGCCGACAATTTGCCACGCCTGCTGTCGGCTACTCTGCTGACGGCATTAGGTGCCATCTTGGGCTTTGTCCTCAGTTTTGCCTTTGGATTCTTGGTCGCCCTGCTGTTTTCCCAGTCGCGCCTCATCGAGCGCAGCCTCTACCCCTACGCGATCTTCTTGCAGACCATGCCCATCGTAGCCATCGCACCGCTGATCATCCTGTGGATCGGCTACGGTCTTCAAGGCGTGGTGGCCGTCTCCTTCATCATCGCCCTCTTCCCGATCATCGCCAATACCACCGACGGCCTGACCCGCGTCGATCCCCACATCCTCGACTTCTTCGCGCTCAACAAGGCCAACCGCTGGCAGGTACTGTTCAAGCTCCGCGTCCCCGGTGCCGTCCCCCAAATGCTCGTCGGTGTCCGCATCTCCAGCGGTCTGTCGGTCATCGGCGCGATTGTCGGCGAGTTCTTCGCTGGCTACGGCACTGAAGACTTTGGCCTCGGCTACTTGATCATCCTTACCAACGGCCAAGCCAAAACCGACTACTTGTTCGCCTGTATTCTGTTTTGCACGTTGCTCGGCTTGGGGCTATTTACCACCGTGGGCAGCTTGAGTAATTTCTTGTTCAGACGCTGGACGGGCGCGCCCGAGTGAAATGGCGGCGCGCCAACTACCACTACTACTAGGAGGATTCCCGTGATGTTCAAATACTCGCTCTTGGCGGCCTTCCTCGCGCTCGTCGCCTGCGCCGCAGAAAAAGAAGCCCCCACAGCCGACGCCCTACCCAAGGTCCAACTCGCGCTCAACTGGTTCCCAGAAGCCGAACACGGCGGCTTGTACGCGGCCGCAGTCCACGGCTACTACGAGGAAAACGGCGTTGAGGTCGAAATCCTCGGCGGCGGACCGGACTCGCCGGTCGTCCAGCGCGTGGCCACCGGCGCGGTAGCCTTTGGCATAGTCAATGCCGATGACATCCTGTACGCGCGCGCCCAACAAATCCCCGTGGTCGCGCTCATGGCGTCCTACCAGATCAACCCGCACTGCATCATCGTCCACGAGAGCTCGGGTATCGACTCCATTTCGCAAATCAAAAACATCACCTTGGCCTTGTCGCAACGCCCGGCCTTCTCGCACTATCTGCGCTGGAAATACCCATTTGAAGGCGTCACAATAGTCCCCTATCCCGGCAATGTGGCCCAATTCCTCGCCGACGAGAATTTCGCCCAGCAGGGCTACGTCTTCAGCGAGCCTTTCGTCGCCAAGACCAAAGGTGGCGATCCCAAGGCCCTGCTCGTAGCCGACACCGGTTTCAATCCCTATGCCAGCGTGCTCATCACCACCGAAGAGCGCATTGCCGCCGAGCCTGAACTCGTCGGTGCCGTAGTCCGCGCCAGTGTCAAAGGCTGGGAGAAATACCTCGCTGAGCCAGAGGCGACCAACCGCCATATCAACAGCCTCAACCCCGAGATGGGTATGGACATTCTCGCCTATGGGGCCGCCGAATCTATGGACATGGTTCTCGACCCAGTCGCCCAACAAAACGGCCTCGGCAGCATGACCTTGGAGCGCTGGCAGAAGCTATTGGAACAAATGGTGACCGTTGGCCTGATCAAAGAGGATGTAGTGGACCCCACCGCGGTCTTCACCAACCGCTTCTTGCCCTAGCCCTTGGCCTTTTTGCAAGACATCGCGCTCGGCCGCTACATCGCGCTCGACTCGCCGATCCACCGCCTCGATCCGCGCACCAAGTTAGGGGGCGTTTTCGCGCTAACGCTGGCGGCCTTTGCAGCGCCCAACGCACTCGCTCTGCTACTGCTTGGAGCTTTTCTACTGGTGGCCATCGCCTTGGCGCGGGTGCCTTTGAGCCTCATCCTGCGCCAGCTCAAAACCTTTGCTTGGCTCTTCCTGTTCACCTTTGGTCTCCACGCGCTGCTGACGCCCGGCCGCGCCGTCTTGCCGTTGCCCTTCTCCGATCACGTCCTGACCGCCGAGGGCTTGCGCTTGGGAGCCTTCTTCACCGCGCGGCTAGCCGCGGCCATCGTCGCTGCCACGCTTTTGACGCTCACCACCGCGCCGATGGAGATAACCAGCGGTTTGGAGCGCTTTTTCAGTCCCTTGCACCGCTTCGGCTTTCCGGCTGGCGACATGGCGCTGATGATCTCCATCGCCCTGCGATTTATCCCCGTGCTCCTCGACGAAGCCGAGCGTCTGCGCAAAGCCCAACTAGCGCGCGGGGCCGACTTTAGTGGCTCTTTTCTGCGCCGCAGCAAAAACCTCGTGCCCCTCCTCGTGCCCCTCCTCGTCGCGGCCTGCGGTCGCGCCGATCGTCTCGCCTTGGCCATGGAGAGTCGCTGCTACGCTAGCGGAGCCGAACGCACCCACTATCGCCCGCTGCGCTTTGGCCGCGCCGACGGTCTATCCGCCTTGGCTGCCCTAGGCTTAGTCGCGCTCGTGTACTTCTTGCGTTAAGGGCGATGCGGACGCTGCGCTTAGTAATCGAATACGACGGCACTCACTTCGCCGGCTGGCAGAGCCAAAAGAGCGATCGCACTGTGCAAGATGCGCTCGAACAAGCCCTACACATCCTACTCAAAGAGCCAGTTCGCCTCATCGGCGCGGGCCGCACGGACGCTGGAACCCACGCTCTCGGGCAAGTGGCTCATTTCCAGACCGAGGCCGCGCTGCCTACAGACCGATTGCTCCGCAGCCTCAACGGTCTATTACCCCCGGACATTGCCGTGCGGGCCGCCGACGAGGTCGCCGCAGATTTCCACGCCCGCTACAGCGCAACCCGCAAGCGCTATCGCTACCGCATTCACCAAGGCAAGGCAGCCGTCAACCGCACTCAGGTGTGGACCTATTACTCAGAGATCTCCTTGGATCCTATGGCCGCGGCCGCTCGCGCGCTCTGCGGCGAACGCGCTTTTGGTGCCTTTTGCAAACAAGATCCCATCCCCGAGTACCTGACCTGCCACGTCTTTGACGCGGTCTGGTCCCAACGCGGCCCCGAACTGATCTTTGAAATCGAGGCCAACCGCTTTCTCCGCCACATGGTGCGGATCCTCGTCGGCACCATGGTCGAAATCGGTCGCGGTACGAGGCCGCCGGAGGCCATCGCCGACCTGCTCGCCAGCGGCGACCGCACCGCGGCTGGCGCTACGGCCCCTGCGTGTGGCCTCTGCCTGCTGTGGGTGGCGTACCCTGATAGCCTTAGCGCAGAAATGGCCTAGCCTAAATGCACAAAAAATTCCAGCGGCACATTGAAAATTTTACTTGCGGAAATTGTGGTTTTCCCGTGCAGGGCGATGGCTACACCAACCACTGCCCCGAATGCCTCTGGAGCCAACACGTCGATGTAAACCCGGGTGATCGCGCCGAACACTGTCGCGGCTTGATGGAGCCGGTGGGATTTACCATCAAACGCGGCGATTATATCCTCGTCCACCACTGCACCAAGTGCGGCACGATCAAAAATAACAAGGCCGCCAAAAACGACAGCTTTGATGCGATCCTGAATCTACGCGGCGAATTGCCAGATTAGCGATACTGCGAGATAGCTGCGCAATACTTGCAACTATGTATATGATTATTATATAATTACTTAATCGACGAAATTTATTTTCCGAGGTGCAACCTTGCACTTTATTTGCTCACTCGCTCTGCTGGCATTCGCTGTGAACCATGCCGGCGCGTCCATTGGGGAGTCGCGCCGCACGGCCGTAGTGCGGGCCGTGGAGCGGGTCCAGCCCTCGGTCGTCAGCCTCCACGTACGCTACCGCGAGCGCGTCCAGCATCTATACAGGTATCGCGGCGACCCTTTTTGGAACCTTTTCTCGCCTTTTTACTACGTGCCCCGAGACCAAGACCGAGTCTCCACCGGCTCGGGTTTCGTCGTCGATAACGAAGGCTACATTCTCACTAATAGCCACGTGGTCGGCGATCCGCGCCGGCTACAAAAAATCACGGCCTCTTTGCCCGAACCCGACGGCCGCACCTTTGAGGCCCGCTACGTGGACTCCGACTTCAACTTCGACCTCGCCGTCCTCAAGATAGATGAAGGCGATCTGCCGGTTGCGCCCCTCGGCACTTCAGGCGATATTCTGGTCGGCGAATGGGCCATTGCCATCGGCAACCCCTTCGATTTGGGGCCTACCGTCAGCATCGGCGTCGTCAGCGCCCTAGATCGCGACTTTTCCGAACCCCAAGGCGATTACTACTACCGAGACATGATTCAAACCGATGCGGCCATCAATCTCGGCAATAGCGGCGGCCCCTTAGTCAATGCCGATGGCGAGGTCATCGGCATCAACAGCTTTATCTACACCGGCGGCGAATACTCCAGCGGCTCCATTGGCATTGGCTTTGCCATTCCCATCGACACGGCCGCGAGCTTCTTAGAGGAAATTCGCCAGCACGGCCAAGTGCGTCGCTCTTGGACCGGCATCCTAGCCGTCCAAGACATCACCCCGCCTCTAGCGGAGTACCTAAGGCTCGATTCCACTGACGGAGTTCTAGTCGTCAGGGTAGCTAACGACAGTCCGGCCGAGCTGGCGGGCCTCGAAAAGGGCGACGTAATCGTCGCGGTCAATGACGAGGAGATCCGCAGCACCGACGAGGCCATTGGCGTGCTGCGCGGCTTGCGCGTCGGCGAAGTCGCCGCGCTCGGTGTCGTGCGCCACAACGAGCACTACAACCTAGACCTGACCCTCGAAGAGAGTCCATACCGGACGCGACGCTAGCGGCAGGAAGGATGCGAAAATGAGGCAGTTCATACCCACCGCGTTCACCATCGGCAATCTGTTCTGCGGATTCCTCGCCCTGCACTACGCCTTTAACGGCAACTATGTGCCAGCCGCCTGGCTCATCTTCTTGGGCGCGGTATTCGACAAAATGGATGGCCAACTCGCCCGGGTCATGGGGCGCGATTCCCAATTTGGGCTCCACTTCGACTCCATCGTCGATGTCTGCACCTTTGGCATCGTGCCCGCTGCCATCATCTATCAGGCCCACCTGCCAACCGGCTGGGGGCTGGCGCTGGCCTTCGCGTTCCTGCTGTGCGGTGCCATGCGCCTCGCCCGTTTCAATACGCTCAGCCTCGACGGCGAGCGCGGCGAATTTTACATGGGATTGGCCATTCCCACAGCGGCGGTTTGCCTCACCCAATACGTGGTTTTTGTCAAAGCGTGGCCCATCCCCCACGCCACACCGCTGGCCGTACTCCTGATTTTAGTGCTGTCCTTCCTGATGGTCAGTCGGCTCGATTACGACAGTATTCCCAATTTCCGCGGCACTTCCCTCGGCGACCGCTTCAAACAGCTTTACTTCATCACCACGGTCGGACTGACCATCTACGACAGCACCTTTTTCTTTCCCATGACCCTCGTATACATCTTCTCTGGACCCGTTCGCTGGATCTTCCGGCTTGTACACGGCAACGTCACGCAACACGCCTGAGTCCCTATGCTGCGCGACAAACCCCTCAGCCACCTCATCCTCATCCTCTTCACTACGATGATTGGTGCCAATATCCTCGGTGAAATGCTGAGGTTTGTCCTCATGGCCGTGGTCGGCCCCGATACCATTGTCGAACTTGCTCTCTTGCGCTATGTGGAGTATTCCATCGGGCCGCATATGTTTAACCTCATCATCCTGTCCTTTTCGTTTGAGCTGGCGCTAAAGTTCAACTTAATCACTATGTTGGGACTCTTCGTCGGCTGGTACTACTTCCGCCACAGCTATTGAACACATCTTTCGGGAGCTAGAGCCATGTTCGGTATGGGCCACTGGGAAATACTTATCATCTTCGTCGTCATTCTGCTCATCTTCGGCGCCAAGCGCATCCCCGAGATGGCGCAGGGCTTGGGCAAGGGCATCCGCGAGTTCCGCACCGCTATGCGCGACGTGCAGGACGAAATCGAGGCCCCAAAGCAACCTACTCAGCCTACGGCCCCACCGGCTCAAACTGAGCCTCAGTCCAAAGACAAGGACCAAGCCCAGATCGAGCCCCAGTCCAAAGACAAGGACCAAGCCCAGATCGAGCCCCAGTCCAAAGACAAGGACCAAGCCGCCTCCTAACTCATGGCGCTCAACCAAGCCACTGCCCACGAACTCAGTGCCCGCCTGCAACAAGGGGAAATCACCGCCCGTCAGCTAGTCGAGGCCGCGCTCGACCGCATCGACGCAATCGACGGCCAGATCAACGCCTTCATCAGCGTAGATCCAGAAGGTGCCCTAGCACGCGCCGACGACATCGACCAACGGCGCGCGGCAGGTGCAACTTTGGGGCCTTTGGCGGGCATTCCCTTGGCCCTCAAAGACGTCCTCTGCGTGCGCGGCGGGCGCACCACCTGTGGCTCGAAAATCCTCGAACACTTCATCGCCCCCTACGACGCCACGGCCGTCGAGCGGCTGCGCGCTGCCGACGCCGTCTTCATCGGCAAAACCAACATGGACGAGTTCGCCATGGGCTCATCCTGCGAAAACTCCTATTTCGGCCCCACTTTAAACCCCTGCGACTCCGAGCGGGTGCCGGGTGGGTCCAGCGGCGGCTCGGCCGCGGCGGTAGCCGCCAACGAGACCATCCTCGCCCTCGGCTCAGACACCGGCGGCTCGGTGCGCCAACCGGCCAGCTACTGCGGCGTCGTGGGCCTCAAGCCCACCTACGGCCGCATCTCGCGCTACGGACTCATAGCCTACGCTTCTTCGCTCGACCAAATCGGCCCCGTGACCAAAGATGTCGAAGACGCCGCTCTCCTGCTCCAAGCCATCGCCGGGCACGATCCCCGCGACTCGACTTCCAGCACCGCCCCCGTGCCGGACTATCGGGCCGCGCTCACAGGGAACGTCCGCGGTTTGCGGGTAGGCTTGGCGCGCGAGTACTTTCCCGCCGCACTTGACGCGGAAATAGCCGCTGCGGCTCAAGGTGCAGCCAACGCCCTGGTGGATGCAGGAGCCGAACTTGTGGATGTCCAGCTACCCGTGGCCGGCCATCCCGAATACTGCATCAGTACCTATTACATCATCGCCATGGCCGAGGCATCGGCCAATCTCGCGCGCTACGACGGCGTCAAATACGGCTATCGCGCCGAGGGTAACACGGACCTGCAGGAGATGTATTTGCACACGCGCAGCGAGGGCTTTGGCACCGAGGTAAAGCGCCGCATCATGCTCGGGGCCTATGCTCTGAGCGCCGGCTATTACGACGCGTACTACCGCAAGGCCCAGCAGGTTCGCACCCTGATCCGCGAAGACTTTGCCCGTGCTTTTGCCACCTGCGACGCGCTGATCTCGCCCGTGGCCCCGACCACTGCCTTCCGCCTCGGCGAACAGCTCGACGACCCCTTGCAGATGTACCTCAACGACATCTACACGGCCTCGGTCAACCTCGCCGGGATTCCGGCCATATCCGTGCCCTTTGCTCAAAGCCGTAGTGACTTGCCCATTGGCGTCCAACTATTAGCCCCTCCCCTCGAAGAGGCTCGTTTGCTGCGCGCAGCCCATGCCCTCGAACGGGCAGCCGCCTGAAATCTGGAGATCAAACTATGAGATACTGTGCCCTCGCCGCCTGCATCCTACTTTCGACCTTGACGCCCGCTAGTGCGATCAACCCCAACGCCGGCACCACGGGTTTCAACTTTCTCAAGATCGGCGTCGGCACCCGCGCGGCTGCACTCGGCGGGGCCTACGCGGCCGTGTCCGGCAACATCGAGGCCTCGGCTTGGAATCCCGCCGGACTTTTCGGTTTAAGCGAGCGCACGGCCGCGCTCGCCTACAACAGCTATTTCGTCGATTCCCAAGCTGGCTTCGCCTCCATCGCTGCCCCCAAGGGATCGCGCGTACACGCCCTAAGCGTCCACTACGTATCCTACGGCGACTTGTGGCATACCGATGCGGAAGGGCGCGATTTGGGAACCTTCTCGGCAACCGACCTCGCCGCTTACCTGTCCATCGCCCAACAGCTCGGGCCAGACTGGCTAGCCGTCGGTGCCAATTTAAAAGCCGTCTATTCAAACATCGCCGAGTTTTCTTCAGACGCTTATCTTGCCGATCTGGGCCTCCTCATCCGCGCCCCTATCGAGGGCACCACTCTCGGTGCGGCAATCGCCAATCTCGGTTTTGTCCGCTCGGGCTACACCGAGGGCTTCAAGGACTCGCTGCCGGTACACATCCGCCTAGGGATGGCCCATCACCTCGCGCACATGCCCGTGCCCGTGCTCTTGGTGGCCGATTTCAACTTGCCCAACGACAACGACTCTTATCTAGCCTTCGGCCTTGAGGTCCAGCTCGCCTCGGGCCTCTACATCCGGCCCGGTTACACCACTCAACAAACCGGAAGCCAAGACGAGGAGCCGCTGGGTCTGAGCGCCGGAGCCGGACTGATCATGAACCGCTACGCAGTCGATTACGCCTACTCGTCCTCTCCCGACTTAGGCCAAATCCATCGGGTCTCGATCATCGGCACCTTTTAAAACGCGCTATGCCCGGCCTCAGCTCGGAGCAACTCGCATTCTTCCACGCCGAGGGCTACGTCCACGTACCCGACGCCTTGGCCCCCAAAGATCTAGATCCAGTCCAAGCGGAACTAGAGGGAATCGTCGATCAAGCCGCCCAACGTCTGCTGGCCGCCGGCAAAATAGAACGCGACTATGGGGAGCTACCTTTTGCAAAGCGCCTGATTCCCCTCGCCAAAGCCGATGCCAGCGCCACAGCCGGTATCAACTTCCCCGCCAATCTAGGGCCCAACATCTTCGCCTTTTTGCACAACCCACGGCTGCTCGATCTGATCGAATCCTTGGTCGGCCCGGAAATCTACGCCAACTCCTGCCAGCACATCCGCGCCAAAGTCCCGGCCAGCGACGAGTACGCCGGCAATTTCTCGCAAAACGAATGGGCGCGCTCCACCGCTTGGCACCAAGATCTCGGCGTGTTGTTGCCCGAAGCCGACGACACGCTCGTCGTCACCACTTGGATCCCTCTCGTCGATGCCGACGAAGAAAACGGCACCCTGATGATCTATCCCCGCTGCCACCAAGAGCCGCTGCGCCGACACGTGCGCCCGCCCGCCGACCAAGGCGGCAGCTTCACCGTCGCTCCCGAAGAGTTGCCTTCCTGGGATCCGGTCACCATCCCCGTCCAACGCGGCGGCCTGATCGCCATTCACTGCCGCACCCCGCACGGCAGCCAACCCAACCGTTCCGACGCGGTGCGCTGGAGCATGGACCTGCGCTGGAACGACGCCCGCAAGCCCAATGGCCGGCCCCACCTACCCGGCCTCCTCGTCCGCAGCCAGGAGCATCCCGAACTGGTGGTCCACGACCGCCAAGAGTGGCTGACAGCCTGGAAATTCGCCCGCGTCTCCAGCCGCGGTGCTCGCACCTATCGCTGGACCTGAGGAGCATTTCTAGCCCGCCGTGATTGGGGGAGCGGACCGCTCCGCTAGTCATCCCTGAGTGATGGAAGGAGCGTTACCCGCAGTCTGCGCCGCTGTGTCCCAAATGGGTCATTGTCGCCGGGTGCAAAGATCAATGGCCTGCACATAACTATCTGTTCCTAAAGTAAATAACAGTTTAGTCAACGTCTTGGCCCGCTCTTTGCATTAGCAGGGCCATGGCCCGTCTCCTGTCCTTTGTCCTCCTGCTTGGGTTCGCGCCCCTCGCCGAAGCCACGATTGTCATCAGCGAAGTGCTCGCCGACCCGCCTACGGGTGCCGCTGGCGACGCCAACCAAGACGGCCAGCGCAACACCTATGAAGACGAGTTCATCGAACTCTACAACGCCGGTTCAGCACCCGTCGATATAAGTGGCTGGCGGCTGGGCGATAGCTCGTCATCGAACAACTCCTTTCAATTCCCAGCCAATACCATCATTGAACCGGACTCCTACGTCGTCCTCTTCGGCGGCGGCACTCCATCGAGATTCACCGTCCCCGTCTATACTGATGACGGGCGCATTGGCAACGGACTGACCAACTCCGGCGAGGAGATTCGCCTGACCGACGCCAACGGCGCGGAGATCGCGGTCGTTTCGCACGGCACCTGGCCCAGCGACCAATCCATCGTCCGCAACCCATCCGACGGCGGTGCGTTTGTTCCACACAAAACCGCCTCGCCAACCGGGGAGCTCTTTTCTCCCGGACGCGCCACAGATGCCGAACCGGAAACACCCGAAACACCCGAACCGGAAACACCCGAACCGGAAACGCCCGAAACCGAAACACCGCCCGAACCTACACCCGCCTACCCCCTCTTCATCAGCGAAGTGCTCGCCGATCCGCCTTCGGGTGCCGCTGGCGACGCCAACCAAGACGGCCAGCGCAACACCTATGAAGACGAGTTCATCGAACTCTACAACGCCGGTTCAGCACCCGTCGATATAAGTGGCTGGCGGCTGGGCGACAGCAGGCCTCCGAAGGAACACTTCCAATTCCCCGCCGACGCGGTCATTGAACCCGGCTCGTACGTCGTCCTCTTCGGCGGCGGCAACCCGTCAGGATTTACCGTGCCCGTCTATACCGACGACGGAAAAATCGGCAATGGCTTGACCGGCAAGGGCGAGGTGGTTCGCCTGATCGACAAAAACGGCCATGAGATCGATAGCGTCGCGCATACCCCTTGGCCCAGCAAACAGTCTCTCGTCCGCCATCCGCCCGACGGAGACGCATGGGTTCCACACAAGACCGCCTCAACGGTCAAAGCCCTCTTCTCGCCCGGCCACACCCACATCATCCCCAAACCCTCCTACCCCCTCTTCATCAGCGAAGTGCTCGCCGACCCGCCTTCCGGCCTTGCTGGCGACGCCAATCGAGACGGCCAGCGCGACGGGTATGAGGATGATTTCATCGAACTGTACAATGCCGGATCGGAGCCTATCCCCTTGGCCGGCTGGCGGCTAGGCGACAGCACGGCACTGAAGAATTTCTTCCAATTCCCCGCTGACGCGGTCATCGCCCCGCACTCGTACGTCGTCCTCTTCGGCGGCGGCAACCCGTCGGGATTTACCGTGCCCGTCTATATCGACGACGGAAAAATCGGCAACGGACTGACCAGTAGCGGCGAGGATATTCACCTGATCGACAAAAACGGCCACGAGATCGATGTAGTCTCGCACGACGAGTGGCCCAAAGATCAGTCTATCGTCCGCGCCCCATTGGACGGCGGAGCCTTTGTCCCGCACAAAACCGCCTCGCCGATTGAAGCCTTCTTCTCACCCGGACACGCTCCGGACACGCGACCCATTTTGACCTATTCCCTCTTCATCAGCGAAGTACTCGCCGACCCGCCTGAGGGACCGGCTGGCGACGCTAATCGCGACGGTCGGTACGACTCGCATGAAGACGAATTCATCGAACTCTACAACGCCGGTCCCGTGCCCGTTTCCCTAGCCGGCTGGCGTTTGGGCGACGCGGGTTCACTAAGCGATTACTTCCGCTTCCCACGCGACGCCATCATCGCCCCTCGCTCCTACGTTGTCCTCTTCGGCGGCGGCAACCCTTTAGGATTCACCGTCCCCGTCTATACCGATGACGGAACCATCGGCGATGGACTGACCAACTCCGGCGAGTCTATCCACCTAATTGACAATCATGGCCATGAGGTCTCGTTCCTCTTTCAAGCTACTTGGCCCTATGCCCAGTCTATCGTCCGCACCCCATCGGACGGCGGAGCCTTTGTCCCGCACAAAACCGCCTCGCCGAATGGGACACCCTTCTCACCCGGACACGCTCCGGACACGCGACCCATTTTGACCTATTCCCTCTTCATCAGCGAAGTACTCGCCGACCCGCCTGAGGGACCGGCTGGCGACGCTAATCGCGACGGTCAGCGCGATCCGTATGAAGACGAATTCATCGAACTCTACAACGCCGGTCCCGTGCCCGTTTCCCTAGCCGGCTGGCGCTTGGGCGACGCGGGTTCACTAAGCGATTACTTCCGCTTCCCACGCGACGCCATCATTGAACCCGGCTCCTATGTCGTCCTCTTCGGCGGTGGCAACCCAGCGGGGTTCACCGTCCCCGTCTATACTGACGACGGAACCATCGGCGATGGACTGACCAACTCCGGCGAGTCTATCCACCTAATTGACAATCATGGCCATGAGGTCTCGTTCCTCTTCCAATCTACTTGGCCCTATGCTCAATCCCTCGTCCGCATTTCACCGGATAGCACCGCGTTTGTTCCGCACCAAACCGCCTCGCTGACCCAAGCCTCCTTCTCTCCTGGACGCACCATAGACGCGCCCTCTGCATCTGCAGCCAAAATCTCTGCAATGGCCTCGGCAACCTCGCTCCACGTGTGGCCCAACCCCTTCAACGCAACCGCTCACTTCGGCTTCTACCTCCGCCAAGCCGCCGTCGTCCACGTAGCCATCTACAACATCCAAGGCCAACTTGTGCGCACGCTGGTGGATGCGCCGCTACACGCGGGTCTGCACCAGATGCGATGGGATGGCCGTGACGAACGGGGCTATTGGGCGGCGACCGGTCTGTACTTCGCTCGTTTCCACATCGCGCATAGCCCCCCGCACTACGCCAAGCTTCTCCTCCTCCGCTGAGACTCCATCCCACGCAGGTTGTGCATTAGCCGCCTCGGTTACATATTTTGGTAAGACGTACTCATCGGTGAGTACGCTTTTAGCAAGGCTTGACCGACCAGCGGTTTTAAAAACTCTTCTATAGGTCACTTGATGGGTGCATCCTTTCTAATCATTCCTAGCACAGAACGGTTTTAAGAGCCTGCCTAATCCGGCAAAGGTCATGCTCTGCCTCTGCTACAGGCACCTCGCTCTGCTGATGCTGCTCTCGCTCCCATCCCTCGCCGCAGCCAACGTCATCATCAGCGAAGTACTCGCCGACCCGCCTGAAGGATCGGCTGGCGACGCCAACCGCGACGGTCAGCGCGACCCGCATGAAGATGAGTTCATCGAACTCTACAACACCGGCTCACGTCGCGTCTCCCTAGCCGGTTGGCGATTGGGCGACGCGGGACCCCTAAGCGACTACTTCCGCTTCCCAGCCAAGGCCATCATTGAACCCGGCTCCTATGTCGTCCTCTTCGGCGGCGGCAATCCGGCTGAGTCCACCATCCCCGTCTATACCGATAACGGAACCATCGGCGATGGACTGACCGACAGCGGTGAGGCCATCCATCTGATCAATAAACGTGGCCATGAGGTCGCGTTCTTCTCCCATACCTCTTGGCCCGACAACCAATCCCTCACCCGCATTTCACCGGACAGCAGCGCATTTGTCCCGCACAAAACCATCTCGCCGACTGAGGAGTTATTTTCACCTGGACATGCCCCGGGAACTCGGCCCCCCTTGGTCTACCCCCTCATCATCAGCGAAGTACTCGCCGACCCGCCCGAGGGGCTAGCCGGCGACGCGAATCGCGACGGTCAGCGCGATCCGCATGAAGACGAATTCATCGAACTCTACAACTCCGGTCCCATTCCTATCTCCCTAGCCGGCTGGCTCTTGGGCGGGTCGGAGTCCCTGAGCGATTACTTCCACTTCCCGTCCGACGCCGTCGTTGGCCCCGGCTCCTATGTCGTCCTCTTCGGCGGCGGCAATCCGGCGGAGCTCACCATCCCCGTCTATACCGATGATGGAGCTATCGGCGATGGACTAACCGACAGCGGTGAGGCCATTCACCTGATCGACGATCATGGCCATGAGATCTCGTTTCTCTCCGAGTCCACTTGGCCCGACAACCAATCCCTCGTCCGCACTTCACCGGATAGCAGCGCGTTCGTCCCGCACAAAACCGCCTCGCCGACTGGGGCACCTTTTTCACCTGGACATGCCCCAGGAACGCAGCCCCCCTTGATTTCCTCCCTCTTCATTAGCGAAGTGCTAGCCGATCCGCCTTTGGGACTAGCCGGCGATGCCAATCGCGATGGTCGGCGCGACCCGCATGAAGATCAATTCATCGAACTCTACAACGCCGGCCCCGCGCCCATCTCCCTAGCCGGTTGGCTCTTGGGCGGCGAGGGGCCTCGAATTGGCTTCTTCCGCTTCCCGTCCGACGCTATCATTGAATCCAACTCGTATGTCGTCCTCTTCGGCGGCGGCGACCCGGCGGAGTTCACCATCCCCGTCTATACCGACGATGGAACAATCGGCAATGGACTGCCCAACACCGGTGAAGCCATCTACCTAATCGACGATCATGGCCATGAGGTCTCGTTCCTCTCCCACGCCACTTGGCCTGAAGACCAATCCCTCGTCCGCATTTCACCGGATAGCAACGCGTTCGTCCCACACAAAACTGTCTCGGAAACCGAGGCCCCCTTTTCGCCCGGCTATGCCCCAGACCTGCCTACTGAGTCAGAAGAGCCGGAAACGCCATCTATGCCTAGTTACCCTCTCTTCATCAGCGAGGTGCTCGCCGACCCGCCTGAAGGATTAACCGGCGATGCCAATCGCGACGGTCAGCGCGATCCCTATGAAGACGAATTCATCGAACTCTACAACGCCGGAGCAGACACTATCTCCTTAGCTAGCTGGCAGTTGGGCGACGCTGCGTCCCTGATCGATTATTTCCGCTTCCCTCCCGGTGCCTTCATTGCTCCCGGCTCGTATGTCGTCCTCTTCGGCGGCGGTGATCCATCGGAGTTCGCCGTTCCCATCTATACCGACGACGGAACAATCGGCGATGGACTAACCGACAGCGGCGAAGCCATCTACCTAATCGATAAAACTGGCTATAGGGTCGCCAGCGTTTCCCACTCCACTTGGCCCGACGACCAGTCTATCGTCCGCACCTCAGCAGATAGCGCGTTTGTCCCGCACAAAACGGCCTCGTTGACCGAGATCCCTTTTTCACCCGGACGCGCCACAGACGCGCCCTCTGAATCAGCGACTAAAATCCCTGCAACGGCATCGGCCCCCTCGCTTCAGGTATGGCCTAACCCCTTCAACGCCACCACCCACCTCCACTTCCACCTCGACCAAGCCACCTCCGTCCGTTTAGCGATCTACAACGTCCAAGGCCAACTGGTGCGCACGCTCGTGGACGCGCCGCTCGACGCCGGCGTACACCAGACGCGATGGGATGGCCGAGACGAACGCGGCCATTTGGTGGCTACCGGTCCGTACTTCGTCCGTTTCCGCATCGCACATAGCCCCCCACACTACGCCAAGCTCGTCCTTATCCGCTAAAACAAAAGCCCCACCTCCAAGGGAGATGGGGCTTCCACCAGCGAGACTTGGGGATGCGTTAGTTTTGATAGGCGCTCTTAAACTCATGCAATAAGACCCGCATTTTCTCCACCTGTTCCACGTCCACCGTCTGCTTGCACTTCATGGCCCCCCGGAGCATCTTGTGCAAAAGCACCAGCTTTGCGGTATATGCGGCCATTGCTTCGTCTCCTTCTTCCACCTCCTTGAGCCGCTGCGTCATAAAATACTGGGTGACGACGTGCTGGATTCTGTTGGCGTGCTCTTCCTTATTCGCCACCCATCGCGCTAGCTGATTCGCACTTTGGGCGTCGCTTTGGCCCGCGAGCGCAGCGATTTGCTTCATGGCCTTCTCAATGGTCGTCAGATCTTCCTCTATCGCGGCAAAACGCGCCTCGTCTCCATAAATACCGCAGGGGATTTCACAGTGCGCCAACAGCGGTGCAGTTGTAGCCAAAAGACAACAGGCGATCAGGATCATCAATTTTCCGTTCTTCACAAGGACCTCCTTAGCAAAATAGTTTGTGGATATAGGCAAGGCATTATAGGGCGATTTCGTCGGCAGGGCAATTTTGCGCCGGCCCTAATCGCGCCAAGTGCGCGAGTCTGCGCGGATGAGCCAGCGGTTGATCTTACCGTCTGCGTCCAAATCGACGATTTCCTCTAGTTGCGCCTCAAACTGGTGGTCGGTCACTTGGATGACCGGCGGCCAACGGAAGTGCTCCAAGTCCCGCGCCTCCATCCCGAGCGAGTCCAAGCTGGACGCATAGTGGCCGCGCTCGCGGCGAAAGCTCTGCTGGCGGTAGTAGATTCCGCGCAAAACGCGCTTGGCCTCCTCGGCAACTGCCGGGCGAAAGGGCACCTTTTGCCGCCCGACGACCTCAGCGGCAAATTGCA
The DNA here is from genome assembly GCA_965203175.1 of Candidatus Latescibacterota bacterium. Lineage (GTDB taxonomy): Bacteria > Latescibacterota > UBA2968 > UBA8231 > UBA8231. The sequence continues at coordinate 5,501,964 of OZ241867.1, forward strand.
CGAACCCCCACTTTTCTGGGTAGTGCATATTAACCAGCCCTTGCGGCGACCAAACCCAGTTGTCCGGGCTGCGGCCCTCTATTTTGACGTATTTACCCACGTCGGTAGCCAAGGCCCATTGCACCCGCGAAAAATTGATCCGCCATTGATCGCCATCCATCGGCGGCACCTTCTTGTGCGTGGCCTCGGCCAGCACGGCCCACGGGAAAGCCATCTCCACCGACCACCCCTGGTCCTCATCAGTGGGATCGTTAATGCTGCCCCACACCCGCACAGCCGTTTGCAGACCGGCGATGTCCCAAGCGCTTACGTAAGGGCCGCCGTCGCGGTAGGGCTTAATCATCAGCAAATCCCACTCCGTGCCGAGTGCATTGATCTCAAACTCGTAGTACTGATGCGTATCGCCGTCCGGGTCGATAAAGACCTCGAAGTCGTTTTCTTGGTAGATCGTCGCATCGCGCATAGCGATGGTAGCCCACACGTGCGGCTCCTCCAAATCGGCGGCTATGTATAGATACTCGTCGTCCCACAGCATTTTAGCCCGCGTCTGCAGGCGCGGCACGGGTTTGCGCTCGCCCTCAATATCGACGAAGGGCGCAGTCCAATCCGCCCGCTGCCAAGACGGCTCGTCGAGATTGCCGTCGATGTCGATAGCCCCGGCCGTGCGATACGCCACATAAGTCCGCGGCTCGATGCTCTCTACGTAGTCGATGTCAAAGCGCGGTTGCCCCTCGGCGACAGAGGCCAGCAAGGCCGCGCCCAACATAGCCCAGTGCAACATGGCTGCTCCTTTGTTTGCTCTTTCCCAAGTCTGACGCCATTGCATCAATATATCACTTTGCGCTACTTTTGGAATGTGCAATATCAACAATTCACCTCAAAACAGACTCACGCCATGACTGACAAAATGGCCCTCTATAAGAGTGGCATGAACAAATTCGTCCAGCAGGACTTTGCCGGAGCCTTGGACGACCTAGCCCAAGCCATCGCCCTCGACCCGCAATTTGCCGATGCCTACCAAGCTATGGCGCATTGCCACGAGAAGTTGGGCGACCTCGACCAAGCGCTCAGCGCAGCGCAAAAGGCCGCCGAGCACGACCCCGACGACTTCCTCGTCCACACTAGCCTCTCCATGTTCTACCAGCGCAAAGGCATGATCGCCGAGGCCGAACGAGAAAAGGCCATCGCCGCCAAGCTGCAAATGGAGAACCCCTTGTAAGCTCGTGCAACTCGGCCCTCACCAGCTCAACCCCTTCAAGGAGGATATGCCCATCCTCACCCTAGCGCCAATGGCCGGGGTGAGCAACTGGGTCTTCCGCCTTATCTGCGCGCGCCTCGGAGCGCGGCTGGTAGGAGTTGAATTTATCAACTGCCGCGCTATCGGCATCCACTCGCGCAAGAGCATACAGATGCTCGATTTTTCCGACGCGCCCATCTACGCCGACACTGGCATCTCGCTGCTGGCTGCGCAAATCTACGGCAACGACATCGATCTGATCGCCAATGGAGCGCGGGAATTCGAGCGGCGCGGCGCGCAGGTGGTAGATATCAACTTTGGCTGTTCCGTACCCAAGATCGTCGCCAAAGGCTGCGGCGCGGCCTATTTGCGCGATCTCGATCGGCTCTATCAAGCCGTCGAGCGCACGGTCAAAGCCGTCTCGGTTCCGGTCATCGTCAAGACGCGCCTAGGCTGGGACGAAGAGGAGATCAATATCCTCGAAGTGGTGCGCCGCTGCGAGGACGCCGGTGCCCAAGCAGTGGCCATCCACGCCCGCACCGTCGTGCAAAAATACAAGGGCCGCGCCAACTGGCACTGGATCGGCCGCGCTGTCGAAGCTTCCTCCCTGCCCATCATCGGCAACGGCGACGTACTCACCCTCGACGACGCCCACCTCATGCAGCGGGAAACAGGCTGCGCCGCGGTCATGGTCGGGCGGGCGGCCTTGGCCAATCCCTGGCTCTTTTCCGGCCGCAGCGGCGCGACTCTCTCCGAGCGCATCAACTTGGCGCTGGAGCAGCTACGCCTGATGGCCGCATACAAAGGCGAGCGCGCCGGCGTCCGCGAGACGCGCAAGCACCTCGCGCTCTACTTCAAAAGCCTACCCCGCGCCTCCGAGTTGCGCCGCCGCCTGCTGACAACCGCTTCTCTCGCCGAGTTAGCCGATCTGCTAGCCGAGTGGAAAGAACCAGCCGCCGAAGAAGCCGATCTTACCCTGTCAGCAGCCGAAGCCGAAGCCCTCGCTTGGGGAGGTAATTGATAACAGCAATGAAAATCAAATCCATCGACCTAGTCCGCATCCAGCGCCCCGACGGCCCTTCGCTCCGCGCCCGTTCTCAAGCCGGCTCGACGCTTTCCGCCTCGACGGCCCCTGCCCAGCAGAGCCAATCCCGCCGCAAGGCCTGGCCCACCGAAATTGAAGTAGCCAACCCAATGTCGCGCTTTCCGCGCTTCAAGCCCCGTCGCCAACTCTACGCCGCCCAGCAATGGCCCGGCTTCGCAGTCAAAGTCACGGCTGAAGACGGCACTTGGGGCTTGGGCACGGCGGCGGGTCGCCCAACTGCCGCTGTAATAGAAGACGCTTTCGCCCATATCCTCGTAGGCGAAGACTGCTTAGCCATCGACAAGCTGTGGGATATGATGTTCCGCGTCTCCAAATCCTTCGGCACCGTCGGCATTGCCACCGTTGCCATCAGCGCCGTGGACTTAGCGCTGTGGGATCTGGCTGGCAAGCTGCAACAAAAGCCCGTGTACCAGCTCATCGGCGGCCCAGCCCGCGAGCGCATTTTCACCTATGCCACCGGCGACGACGTCGATTGGTATCGCGAATTGGGCTTCCGCGCCTTCAAACTGCCCTGCCAATACGGCCCCGCCGACGGCCTGTGGGGTCTAGACCAAAACGAGCGGCGAGTTGCCGAAGTCCGCGAGTTGATCGGCGACGATTGCGAGCTCATGCTCGACTGCTACATGGCCTTTGACGTCGAATACAGCGTCCGCCTAGCCGAGCGCCTCAGACCCTACAAGTTGCGCTGGCTGGAGGAGTGCCTGATCCCCGAAGACGTCAAAAGTCACATCAAACTCAAAGAGTGCCTGCCCTGGCAAACGCTGGCCAGCGGCGAGCACTTCTACACCCACTATCCCTACCAGCAAATGATCGAGCACCGCGCCCTCGACGTGCTGCAACCCGATATCCACTGGGTCGGCGGGCTAACCGCCTGTATCAAGATCTGTCACATGGCCGAGGCCGCTGGTCTTGAAGTCTGCCTCCACGGCGGCGGGCGTGACCCCTATGGCCAGCACTTGACTTGGGCAATGCCCAACACGCCCTGGGGCGAATACTACATCGGCTCAGATCCGGGAATCCCACTGGAGGAAGTAGCCGAGCCGGGGGCGCTGGTGCCCAAAGACAGCTATCTGGAATTTGTGCCGCGCGGACCGGGTTTCGACTTGGGGATCGAGGAGGATTGGTTGGTGCCATTCGAGGCCTAGGCCACTTGTCCAGACGACCGATTTTGTGTATCTAACTGTAGGTACCCGTCTCCCAATGAGTCCTGCCCATGCGTTTCATCTTTGCCATCCCCTTTTCGTTTCTTCTGCCCAGTGCTCTGTCGGCGCAAATAAGCACTTGGCAGCTCGGCGGCAGCGACGGCCTTGCATGGTCGGCAAGCGATTCAGTGCACATCTTCATCGACTTCGATTCCATCCCCGGGGCCATCCAGCCCATCTACCTGACTTCTGCCCAAACTGTCTTTTCTCACCTCGACAACTGGTCTCCGTGGAAATTCCCCCGCGAGATGGGCTATGTCGATGGCCAGCGGCCCCGCGCTTGGAAGCACGGCTTAGGAGACTCGCGAACCGTACACAATGCCACGTACCTAGTCGATGGCGACAGCACCACCTACAACCCTCCGTCCTCAGACCTGCGGAACTTCGACTGGTTTACCTTTGACGTGGCAGTGCCCGTCCCGGCCACCCGCTTCGGCTTTTTCACGCCACCGCGTGGTTTCCGCTCGGATGGTACTCCACTAGCCGACGATGCTGTCCCTGCCTTTGAAGTGAGCGTTGCCACCGAAGCCGATCCCGCATGGCATGGGCACAATTCCTACGCGCGCATCGGGCCGCTTATCGCCGACGTCGCCGAAAACCTGTCTCCCACCGTGCGAATCGACCTGCCCCGCCAATATGTCCGCTTCATCCGCTGGCGGCGCAACGAGTCCGTACTCGATCCGACCTTGGTCGTCCAAGAGAACTCGCTGTCGGGTCAAGCGCGGCCAGGCACCATCGGCGACTTTGAACTCTACGCCCACGGGGTCCCGCAGCGCGTGCTGTATCTATCCAACATCATCGATCTCGGCGCGGAAGTGAACTTTGGCCGATTGTTCTGGTCGGCGACTTCCATGCGGATGGCAGACGGCACCTTGGTCCCGGCACCTGAAGCGGCTGTCGGGTTGCGCGTCGAGGTGCGCACCGGTAGGGATCAAGACCCCAATATCTACCGCGAATTCGACGACAAGGGCCGCGAGGTTGAAGTCTCGCGCCAGCGTTACGAGTTTGAACTCAAGGAGGCGCAAGGCTACGGCTACGTCGCCGGCGAGCGGCCTGGGGTCCGCGCGTCAATAGCCTATGACGAGGACAACTGGACCTTCTGGTCGCCCGCCTTCTCCGCGCCTGGCCAGCCGCTCAACCTGCACAATGGCTCCCATATCCAAGTCAAAATCACCCTCGATAGCGCGGATTTCGACGCCTTTACGCGCCTAGATTCACTGTGGATCGAGCAGGCACCCCTCCTAGCGCGCCAGATCGTCGGCGAAGTAGCCCGCCTCGACGACCCGCAACCGAGCGGTTTCACCGAAGTGGCCCTAGGGCAGGCGACGAGTTTCAGCTACGATATTCGCGCCGACTTTGCAGCCTCCGAGTCGGGCTTCGACGCGCTGCGCATTCGCACCGGCAGCCGAGTCCACCTTCAGACGCTGGCAATGGGCGACCCATTGGTGTCCGTCGAGCCCCTCCGGGTCGAGATCAACGACGACGAATTCCGCATCGAGTTGCCCGAGCGGGTCCACGCTGCCAACAACGTGCCCATCCGCATCGAGTTCACAACCGATGTCTTCGTCTTCGCCACGACCTTCGAAGGAGAAGCTATCGACACGACGACCGAACGCCTGCCCCAACCTATTCGGGGCGGCGATGCCACAGCCGCCGTATCGACCAACAGCCTGCGCGTGCTGAGTGCGAAGACCGGCCCCATCAATGCAATCCAGAACCTGCGCTTTTCAACACCGGTTTTGACCCCCAACGGCGACCATGTAAACGACCTAGTGCAGGTCTCTTATTCCCTCTTCCGCCTACCTGCTAGCGTACCCGTCGAACTGCGGGCCTATTCTCTGGATGGCCGGCAAGTCGCACGCCTATCGTTTGCGCCGCAGGCTGCTGGACCGCAGCACCTTCGCTGGGACGGACGAGACGAGTTGGGACAACTCCTGCCACCCGGCCTCTACCTGCTTGAAGTAGGGCTGCAATCCGACGAGATCAGTGATCACCTACTGCGTCCGCTGGGCATCGCCTACTGAAGGTGGAGCTATGCGCTTCCTCGTTGCCTTTGCAGCTTGGCTCGCTTTGCCGACCGTTTCCGGCTGGACCGAAATGCTGAGTTTCGACAGCGCAGAAAAATGGCAAAGCTGGACCATGCCTGCCGGGCTAGTACAGGTGGATGCAGAGGGCATGCTGCGTCTGACCAAATACCGCAAGGAAGTGGACGCCATCCGCGATGCCCATCTCTTCACCCATTCCACCCAAAAACGCGGCGAAGTGGCAGGCGGAATCTGGCAGGTCGGCAGCGGAAGCGCGACTGCCGCAAACGCCATCGACGGCGATCCTGCGACCTTCTGGCAGCCCAATCCAGCCGACAAGCTCAAAGATTGGTTCCTCGATATCGACTTGGGCCGCGCCGTACTCGCCCGCCACATTCGTCTGACCTTTCCCGATCAAGAGGGTGCCCGCCCGCTGCGGCAGTTTACCGTCTATGGCACCACCGGCGCGCGCATCCAAGCCACGGCCGATGTCTTCAAATACGAGCCAGTCTATCGCACCACCCTGCCCAACCGCGCCACTTCCCTGACCATTCCCCTCGAGTACCCGGCCGCCGACACCGTCCTGACGGTTGATCCAGACATGGCCATTGATCGAACCTTTGAAAACCGCTACCAAGTGATTCAGTACATTAGTATCGTCGTCGAAGCCCAGAGCCCAGATGCGGCACTCGCCGAAGTCGAAATACTCACTGTGGGCGACAATATCAGCATCGGCACCGCCGAGCGCGGCACCTTCCTCAACGGCACGGTAGCCGCGGCCCCCAATAACCTCTTTGACGCCGATATCAACACCACCAACCTCATCACCTCTGGGCGCGGCGACCAAGGTTGGGAGAAGGCCGGGACCTGGTTCTACGTCGATCTAGGGGCCGTGTTCTTCGTCGATGAACTCTTCCTCTACGTACTCCAACCTTTTGAGGGCACTGCGGGCCATCACCGCGGCTCGGCCGGCCCAGGTCACAACATCCTAGTTTCGGACGGCTCGCTGAGCGTGGGCACTTCCCTACCCGTACCTGCGCCGCTCGACTACAGCGATCTGCTCACGCACGTCAATCCCAAGGCGGATGGCCTCTATCGCATACGCTATAAATTTAGGCCGCGCAGGATGCGCTATATGTTCTGGCACGGCCTGACCGACCGCGATTGGCAGGAATCCAAATGGGGCGAGTTCATGCTGTTCTCGCCGGGCTATCCCGCTCAAGTCTCACTGCGCTCCGACTTTATCGACCTCGGCCAGATCACCGGCGACGAGCGGCCTAAAGTCATCAAGGGCCTGCACTGGGACTCCGACCTGCCTCCTGAAACTAGAATGCAACTGCGCTCGCGTTCGGGCAACGCGCTGGCACCGATCTATACCTTCCACAACAAGATCGGCGAAGAGATCACCGAAGAAAAATGGAACAGCTCGCCCAAAGTGCTGCGCGGCCCCATCGACACCACGCTAGTCGTCGGCGAGGACTGGGACGCTTGGAGCAATGTGTACCAGTTTTCCGGCGAAACCTTTAAATCGCAAAGCCCGCGTCGCTTCGTGCAACTGGAGCTGATTCTCGCCACCGACCACCCCGAGGTCGCGCCCACAGTCAACGCGCTGTCGATTGAATTCGACGCGGCACTGCTCCAGAGTGCCCGCGGGCGCGTCGAGCCGCGCAGTGCCTCACCCAACGAGGAGACGGCCTTCACTTATACCCTGTTGCCCAGCGCCAGCCCCGCTGACGTCGGCTTCGACCTAATGCGCTTTGACCTGCCGGGTCCGATCAATCTGCACAGCGTGAGCGTGGAAAAGGGTGCCGAAACCACCTCGGCGTCGGCCTCCCTGCGCGGAGACTCCCTACTCATCGCTTTACCCGAACCAGTCAGAGACGATTCGCTCCACGTCAACTTTACCACCCGCTTAGTGCGCAATGCCACGCTTTTTGCGTTGGACTTAGGCTCCAGCGCGCATCCAGGACTGTGGCAGTCGGTCGAACCGGCAGCGCGCCGTGCCAATATCGTCATGCTGCCCGAACTGACCAGCAGCAGCCAGCTCATCGACGACTTTTTCATCTCCTCGCCGACACTCACGCCCAACGGCGATGGTATCAACGATCAGCTAGAGGTCCGATTCATCGTCCTCAAAGTCGAAGGCCGCGAGCCGCGCGTGAATGTCTTCGACCTCGCCGGGCGCAAAGTAGCCGTTCTCACGCCAGTCGCCGAGGGATTGCACCGCCTCTTCACATGGGACGGCACCCAAGCCACAGGCGCAGTCGTAGAGTCTGGCATCTACGTCCTGCGCGTCGATCTGGGTGCCGACTCCGGTGACGATACGGTCCTGCACACCATCTCCGTCGCCTATTAGAACCTCTATCTCAGCGGTAATTATTTAATTCGGCGCATGGCTCTTTTTGCGTTATCTTCCCGCTAGCATTTCACCTCGACGGAGGTACAGTGTCCGATGCGCAGTGCTTGGCCTTTGATCCTAGTCCTCGCCGTTGCGCCCAGCCATGCTCAAGTAGAAAAGTGGCAACTGGGCGGTAGTGGGGAGGCGTGGGACCAGCGCGACTCTCTCCAAGTCCTCGTCGATTTTGCCGACGGTGCAATCCAGCCGCTCTATTTGCAGCCGCACCAAAACGTCATTCACCTGCTGGAAAACTGGGAATTCTGGCGCGAACCCTTCTTACACAACCTCGGCTACGTCGATGGCCAGAAGCCGCGCTTTTGGAACCGCTGGGGCGGTGCCGGCGGCGATCCGACCCAGAGCGGCGTATTCTTAGTCGATCGCGATTCCACAACCTACAACGCCCCTAAGAGCCAATCGATAACCAGTACCTTCTTTTCGATTGACACCGCCGTGCCAATCCCCGGTGTCGGCTTCGGCTTCTTCACGCCCTCGCAGGGTTTTCGCTCCGACGGCACGCCGCTGCCTTTCGACACCACGCCGGCCTTCGACGTCTCCATCGGTTCAGACTTAGAACCCGCGGTCAACTGGGGCGGCAGAGACCTGTTCGAACAGGTCATCGCCAACGTGGGTGCCAACTTCGACCCCGTCGTCCGCATCGACTTCCCGCGCCAATACGTGCGCTTCTTTCGCTGGCGCCGACAGACCTCGCTGGCCGACGAGGAAGCCCTCAACATCTGCCGCGACTGCGGCGGCCAAGGCAACCAAGCCATCGCGCTCAAAGGCTCAATCGGGGGATTTGAGGTCTTCGGCCAAGGCATACCCCAGCGCGTCGTGTACCTCAGCCAAGTTGTCGATCTGGGCCAAGTCGTGAATTTCGGTCGCCTGCACTGGGCGGGCACGCCGCTGCGCCTGGTCGATGGCGAGATCGTCGAAGATGCCAACGCCCCCGTCTGGCTCAAGGCCAAGGTCCGCGTCGGTCGCGACGACAGCCCGGCGACCTACCACGAATACACCAACATCGGCCGCGAGAAGGAGGTCTCGCGCGAGCACTACGAGTCGCTCACCGCCCAACTCAACCGCGATCCACGGCCCGGGATTCGCGCCTCCATCGGCTACGATTCCGCCAACTGGTCCTTCTGGTCGGTGCCTTTTACCGAATCGGGCCAACTCATCCGGCTCAGAAGCGGATCGCATCTACAGGTGGACCTTTCTCTGGAAAGCCGCGACTTCGACGCTTGGATGCGGATTGACTCGCTGTGGATTGAGACCGCGCCCCTATTGGCCGCCGAGGTTTTCGCCGAAGTGGCTCGGCGCGACGACCCGCAGCCCAAGCGCGGTTTTACTGAAGTGGCCTTGGGCCAAGAGACCGAATTCGTCTATCAGGTGCGAGCCGAATTCGACGACGCCAGCACGCCTGGCTTCGACGCGCTCAGGATCCACACCGGCAGCCGCACCGCCTTTCGCCGCCTCGAAATGGGCACCCCGCTCGCTCCCGTCGATCCAGTCGCAGTAGCGGAAGACGACGGGTTGGTGATCCAATTGCCCCAGCGCGTCACTAGCACCGACAACGCGCCGGTCCGCGTGACCTTCGCCACCGCAGTTTTTGAATTCGCCTCCACCTTTACCGGCGAGATATTTGCCGCCGACAGCGAATCACTCCCCCAGCCGATTCTCGCCGGCGACGCCGACGAAGCAGTCTCCACCAATAGCCTACGGGTGCTGGGCGCGAACGACGAAACACCTGATTTCATCCAATCGCTCGCTTTGTCCACCCCGGTGCTGACCCCCAATGGCGACGGCGTCCACGACCAACTCCAGATGCGTTATTCGCTCTTCCGCCTCCCCGGTGCAGTACCCGTAGCACTGGAAGTGTACGCCTTGGACGGCCGTCGCATCGCCCGCCTCGACAAGGGCCTGCAAGACTCGGGCGCGCAGGCGATCACGTGGGACGGCCGCGACGAGACCGGCCAACTCCTCCCGCCGGGCCTCTACTTGCTCTCCATCGCGCTGCAAACCCAGTTCGTCCAGGCCAAACAACTATTGGCCGTGGGCATTGCCTATTAGCGGCCAATGCGTGCTTTGTTGCTCTCGGTTCTTTGTTCGGCGACAGTGCTCGCCGCCGCGGAATTCCGCTTCGACAGCGCTGCTAGCTGGTCAACCTGGAAGATGCCCCATGGCTTGATCGAATTTGACGACCGCGGCCAGTTGCGACTGATCAAATTCCGCAAGGATATCAACGCCATCGCCAACGCGACCGAATTCACTCATCTCACTCGCTCGCGCGGTGCCAACGTGCCGGGCGGGATCTGGGAAGCCGGCAGCAACCCGGCCGCAGCCGGGCGGATCATTGACGGCGACCGCAAGACCTTCTGGCAGGCCTCTGCCGACGACGACTTAGGCGATTGGTTCGTGCAGATTGACCTCGGCCGCACCGTGCTAGCCAACGAGATCCGCCTGCACTTCCCCGACCAAGCAGGGGCACGCCCCTTCCGCCAGTTCACCGTTTTCACCGCCACGGGCATTACTTCCGACGCCCTCGACGATCTTTTTATTTTTCGCCCGGTCTATCTCACGACTCAACCCAACCGGGATACCACCATCTCGATTCCCCTCGCCTTCGACCTCCAAGACAGCGCCCAGGTCCTCGACCCCAATCGAGACGTCGATCTGGAAAAATTCAACCAATATCGCCTCATCCAGTACATCAACTTTACCGTTGAAGACTTCGATCCCGAAGGTGCCCTAGCCGAGGTCGAAGTCTTCGCCGTTGGCGACAACGTCAGCTTGGGCAACGACCAGCGCGGCGGCATCATCGACGGGCTTACCGCCCGCTCCACCGAGAATATTCTCGACGGCGACATGAACACCGCCAGTTCCATCCTGCCCGTGGGCTTTGAGGGCCGCGTCCGCACTTGGGAGGATCAGGGCACTTGGTTTTTCATCGACCTAGGAGCCGTATTCTGGATCGACGAGCTTTTCCTCTACGCGCTCAGGCCGCGCGAGGGCACGGTCGGGAGCGTGGCCAGCCCGCCGCGAGGCTTTACCTTCCTCCACTCAGACGGCACCCGCGTCATCAGCTCCCAACTTCCCATCCCCGAATCCTTCGACTTCGCTACCCTCATCGACCAACCCGACGCCGATCCCATGCGCTATCTGCGCTATCTGTTCCAACCGCGCAGAGTCCGCTACCTGTTTTGGCACGCCCACATCCCCCAAGGGTGGGGTTCGCGCTGGACCGAACTGATGCTGTTTTCGCCGGGCCATCCCGCCGAGGTCGTCATGCGCTCGGACTTTATCGATCTCGGCAAGACTGCTGGCGATGGACGTCCCAAAGTCATCAGCAACCTCTCTTGGGACGCCGACATCCCACCTAGCACTCGCCTGCTAGTGCGCTCGCGCTCGGGCAATACCCAAGGCGAAGTCTATGCTTTCCACGACAAGATCGGCGAGCCGATCACCGAGGAGAAATGGCTCAGCCTACCCAAAGTGCTGCGGGGAAGGATCGACACCTCCGTCGTGGTCAGCGAAGACTGGGATGCGTGGAGCGAGGCGTACAACTTTTCCGGCGAGTCATTCAAGTCGCAAAGCCCGCGCCGCTTCGTACAGTTGGAACTGATCCTGTCAACCGATGATCCACAGGTGGCACCCGCGATTGACGCGCTGTCCCTCGAGTACGAGGACGCGCTGTTGCAGGGCGCACGCGGCCTGATTGCCCCCAGAGTCGCCCTGCCCAACGAGGACACCCGCTTCACCTATACCCTGTTGTCCGCAGCCGATGCCGAGGACACGGGTTTCGACATACTGCGCTTTGACCTTCCCGCTAAGGCTGCCGATGTCGAAATTCGCGTGAGCGATGCCCATATCGAGCCATCTTCCATAGCCATCCGCGCCGACACCCTCCAGATCGGCCTGCCGCGTGCGATCACCGCCGACTCCGTCCAAGTCAGCTTCACCACCCGCGTAGTACACAACGCCACGCTCTTCGGCCTCGACTTGGGTTCGAGCACCCATCCAGATCTGTGGCAATCGGTCGAGCCGCTGATGCGCCGCGCCAATATCGTCATGCTCCCCACTCTGACCGGCACCACTCAGCTCATCGACGAACTCTCGATTTCCTCACCGATACTCACCCCCAACGGCGACGGCATCAACGACGCAGTGGTTATCCGCTTCGTCGCCTTCAAGGTCCAGCAACGCACGCCCCAAGTGCGCATTTTCGATCTCGCCGGACGGCCAGTCACTGAACTGGCGACTCCGGTCATCGACGGCGTGGCCTACGTTTTCACCTGGAACGGACGCGCTACTCAAGGCAACCTCGTACCGCCCGGCACCTATCTCTGCCGCATCGACCTAGCGGCTGACGCTGGCGACGATACAGCGCTGCGCACCATCGCCGTAGCGTACTGATATTGCTCAAATAGGACAATTACTTACGTCGCATTATATTAATCCTTTCTTCGGAAGGAGAGCCATTATGCGCCGTGCCACAATCGTCCTGTTCACCCTAATTCTAGCGCAAAGTGCCACCGCCCAGATTTCCCACTGGCAACTAGGCGGCAGCGGCCTAGCCTGGAGCGAGAACGACACCACCCGCCTCTTCGTCGATTTCGCAACGACCCCCGGTGCCATCCAGCCCACGTACTTCACGCAGGACGAGACGGTTTTTTCCCACATCGGCAATTGGGCCTTCTGGCGCGACCCCAGTGACCGCATCTTCGACTACCTCGACGGCGAAACACCCCGGATGTGGAAGTGGAACCACGGCGTGCCCGATCCATCGGAAAACGGCTCCTGGCTCATCGACAGCGACCCTATCACCTACAATCCGCCCAAAGCCGACCGCATTGAAAAGGAAACTTTCACCATGGATTTGGCCGTGTCGGTGCCAGCGGTGGCCTTTGGCTTTATCCCGCCCAGCGAAGGCTTTCGATCCGACGGGACCCCGCTGGAAACGGACTTCGTTCCCGCCTTTCAGGTGACCGCCTCGGTCGCGCCCGAACCTCCAGTCCTCGAAGGCAATGTCAACCCACTCTCCACCGTCATCGCCGATGTTGACAACAATTTTACCCCGCGGGTCCGCATTGACTTCAACCGCCAGTATCTGCGCTTTTTCCGCTACCGAAGGACGCTCTCGCTACTGGATGAGGACGCCCAAGCCAAGAGCGGCAATGTCGCCTTTGCTCTCATCGGCTCGATCAGCGAATTCCAGCTCTTCGCCCAAGGCGTGCCGCAGCAGGCCATCTACAAGACCAAGATAATCGACCTCGGCAAACCCGTGAATTTCGGGCGGCTGTTCTGGCAGGCGACGAAATTCCGCATGGTCAATGGGACCCCGGTGGAAACCCCCGACGCGGCGGCGCAACTTAAGATTGAGGTGCGCACCGGCTTAGACGACGATCCGGCCGTCTATCACGAATACATGGACACCGGACTGGAGCGGGTAGTCTCGCGCGACCACTACGAAAATGCCCTGCGCACCCGCTTCGTGCGTATTACCGCTGCATCCGACCTGAGCGAACGCCAGCCCAAGCCGGGCGTCCGCGCGTCCATCGGCTACGATTCAGACAACTGGACTTTCTGGTCCGCACCCTTCGTCGAATCGGGCCAACCGATCAACCTGCGCAACGGCACCCATTTGCAGTTCCGCGTCACCATGGAAAGCGATTCCTTCGACGACTTCGTGCACCTCGACTCGCTGTGGCTCGAAACCGCCCCGCTGTTGGCCGCCAACGTGCGCGGCGAAGTGGCTCCCCTAGACGATCCACAGCCCGCCAGCGGGATCACTCAAGTCCCCTTGGGCGAAGCAATAGAATTTGTCTATGATCTCCAAGCCGATTTCGCGACAGTTGACGCACCCGGCTTCGACCTGTTGCGCATTCGCACGGGGCACCAAACCGAACTCAAAAGCCTACAACTAGGCGAGAGCCGCACGGAAACTGCGCCTGCTGAGATCACCCAAGAGCCCGAGGGCCTACTCATCCACCTGCCCGAGCGCATCACCCGCGCCAACAATCCGCCGATCCGCATTGTCTTTGGCACGGAGATCTTTGAATTCGCAACCACTTTCCAGAGCGAGGTCCTAGACAGCGAACGCGACGTTCTGCCGCAACCTGTAGTCGGTGCTGATGTCGGCGCGGCCCTCTCGACCAACAGCCTGCGCGTGCTCGGCACCACGGGGCAAACAACCGCCTTCATCCAGAACCTGACCTTTTCCTCTTCGGTCTTTACGCCCAACGGCGACGGTATCAACGACGAACTGCGCGTGGCCTATTCGCTGTTCCGCCTGCCCGAAACCGTTCCCGTCGTCCTCGAGGTCTATAGCCTCGACGGGCGGCGCGTGGCCCTCGTCGAGGCCGGCTTGCAGAGCGCGGGGCCGCAGAGCCTGCAATGGGACGGGCGCGATGAATCGGGTCGGCGGCTGACGCCCGGTCTCTACTTGGTGGCTTTAGACCTGCGCTCGGAATTTGCTGCCGATCCCCAACTCCGTCCCTTGGGCATTGCCTACTAAGGAAGGCTCGATGCGACGCGCAACCCAAGGAGACCTCGTACCACTCGGCACCTATCTCTGCCGCATCGCCCTAGCGGCTGACGCTGGCGACGCTACAGCGCTGCGCACCATCGCCGTAGCGTACTGATTGTTTAAATAGGATAATTGATTCCGGCGCATTATATTACCCATGCTTCCCGCAAAAAGGAGGGTCATCATGCGTCGAGCCACAATCGTCCTGTTCACCCTAATTTTAGCGCAAAGTGCCACCGCCCAGATTTCCCACTGGCAACTAGGCGGCAGCGGCCTAGCCTGGAGCGAGAACGACACCACCCGCCTCTTCGTCGATTTCGCAACGACCCCTGGTGCCATCCAGCCCACGTACTTAACGCTAGACGAGACGGTTTTTTCCCACATCGACAATTGGGCCTTTTGGCGCGACCCCAGCGACCGCATTTTCGACTACCTCGACGGCGAAACACCCCGGATGTGGAAGTGGAACAACGGCGTGCCCGATCCATCGGAAAACGGCTCCTGGCTCATCGACGGCGACCCTCTCACCTATAACCCCCCAATGGCCGACCTCGTCGAAAAAGAAAGCTTCACCATGGATTTAGCCGTGGCGGTACCAGCGGTGGCCTTTGGCTTTATCTCGCCCAGTGAGGGCTTTCGTGTCGATGGGACCCCTCTGGAAACGGACTTCGTCCCCGCCTTTCAGGTGACCGCCTCAGTCGCGCCCGAACCTCCAGTCCTCGAAGGCAATGTCAACCCACTCTCCACCGTCATCGCCGATGTTGACAACAATTTTACCCCGCAGATCCGCTTCGACTTCAACCGCCAGTATCTGCGCTTCTTTCGCTACCGCCGGATTATCTCGATACTAGACGAGGACGCCCAAGCCAAGATCAGCAAAATCACCTTCTCCCTCATCGGCACAATCAGCGAGTTCCAACTCTTTGCCCAAGGAATACCGCAGCGGAGCATCTACAAGACCAAGATAACCGACCTCGGCAAACCCGTGAATTTCGGGCGGCTGTTCTGGCAGGCGACAAAGTTCCGCATGGTCGATGGGACCCCAGTGGAAACCCCCAACGCGGCGGCCCAGATCAAGGTCGAGGTGCGCACTGGCCTAGACGACGACCCGGCCGTCTATCACGAGTACATGGATACCGGACTGGAGCGGGTAGTTTCGCGCGACCACTACGAAAACGCCCTGCGCACCCGCTTCGTGCGCATCGGCTCCTCATCCGACCTGAGCGAACGCCAGCCCAAGCCGGGCATCCGCGCATCCATCGGCTATGATTCAGACAACTGGACTTTCTGGTCCGCACCCTTCGTCGAATCGGGCCAACCAATCAACCTGCGCAACGGCACCCATTTGCAGTTCCGCGTCACCATGGAAAGCGATTCCTTCGACGATTTCGTGCGCCTCGACTCGCTGTGGCTCGAAACCGCCCCGCTGTTGGCCGCCAACGTACGCGGCGAAGTGGCTCCCCTAGACGATCCACAGCCCGCCAGCGGGATCACTCAAGTCCCCTTGGGCGAAGCAATAGAATTTGTCTATGATCTCCAAGCCGATTTCGCGACGGTTGACGCCCCCGGCTTCGACCTGTTGCGCATTCACACAGGGCACCAAACCGAACTCAAAAGCCTGCAACTAGGCGAGAGCCGCACGGAAACTGCGCCTGCTGAGATCACCCAAGAGCCCGAGGGCCTACTCATTCACCTGCCCGAGCGCATCACCCGCGCCAACAATCCGCCGATCCGCATTGTCTTTGGCACGGAGATCTTTGAATTCGCAACCACCTTCCAGAGCGAGGTCCTAGACAGCGAACGCGATGTTCTGCCGCAACCTGTAGTCGGTGCTGATGTCGGCGCGGCCCTCTCGACCAACAGCCTGCGCGTGCTCGGCACCACGGGGCAAACAACCGCCTTCATCCAGAACCTGACCTTTTCCTCTTCGGTCTTTACGCCCAACGGCGACGGTATCAACGACGAACTGCGCGTGGCCTATTCGCTGTTCCGCCTGCCCGAAACCGTTCCCGTCGTCCTCGAGGTCTATAGCCTCGACGGGCGGCGCGTGGCCCTCGTCGAGGCCGGCTTGCAGAGCGCGGGGCCGCAGAGCTTGCAATGGGATGGCCGTGATGAAACAGGTCGGCGGCTGACGCCCGGTCTCTACTTGGTGGCTTTAGACCTGCGCTCGGAATTTGCTGCCGATGCCCAACTCCGCCCCTTGGGCATTGCCTACTAAGGAGGGTTCGATGCGACGTGCAATCATCGCCTACCTCGTGCTAGCCGTCCCACTCGCCGCTGACATGCTCTCCTTTGACAGCGCCGAGGAATGGGCCCAATGGCAACAGCCCTTCGGTTTGGTCCAGGTCGGCGAACAGGGCCAGCTCTCACTCGTCAAATTCCGCAAGGATATCAACCTCGTCGAGAACGCGCACCTCTTCGTCCACGAGACCCGTACCCGGGGCGATGCCGTCGCCGGTGGGCTCTGGCAAGCCGGCTCCAACGAGGCCGACGCCCCGCTGGCCATCGACGGCGATCCAACGACCTATTGGCAACCCAGCCCGGACGACGCCCCCGAGGATTGGTTTATCACCATCGACTTAGGCCGCGCTGCCCTGGCCCGCGAGATTCGCCTAAAATTCCCCGACCAAGAGGACGCGCGTCCATTCCGCCAATTCCGCGTCTTCACAACCTCCGGCGTGCGCATCTCGGCCACCGAAGACCTCTTTCTCTACCGCCAAGCCTTCCGCACCACGCGCCCCAACGCCGAATCAGAAATTGTCATCCCGTTGCGCTACGCTGGTCGCGACAGCGCGCTAGTGTTTGACCTTGATTTGGATCTAACGCCCACAGAACGCAACGACTACCGGTTAATCCAGTACATCCAAATCATTTCCGAAGAGCAGAACGCCAACGCCGCCCTCGCCGAGGTCGAGGTCATCGGCATTGGCGACAACATTGCCATAGGCACCAGCCTACGCGGCAATTTCAAAGAAGGCGATGGCACCGGCTCCACCCCCAACCTCTTCGACGCCAACCTCAACACCAACAATACCGTCACCGGCTGCCGTGGTAATCTGTCGGGATGGGCCGAAGGTGGCACGTGGTTCCGCGCGGATCTAGGAGCGACATTCTTTATCGACGAGATGTTCCTCTATTCCATGCGGCCAGACGAAGGCACATTGGGTTTCACCGTCTCTGGGGCTGGGCCAGGACACACCATCCTCTTTTCCGACGGCACCCCGGCCACGGGCACCGCCCCACCCGTCGAAGTGCCCGAAAACGTCGATTACGAAGAGGTCTTCTCCCATCCGGCCCCCAACGCCGACGACCTGCTCTACATGCGCTATCTGTTTGAGCCGCGCAAGGCCCGCTACCTGTTCTGGCGCGGAATTAGCTGCAAGGGATGGGGTATCGTCAAGTGGGGTGAGTTACAACTATTCTCACCGGGTTATCCGGCCCAAGTCGAGTTGCGGTCGGACTTTATCAACCTCGGCGAGGTAGCCGGCGATGGGCGGCCCAAAGTCATCAAGGCCCTGCACTGGGACGCCGACTTGCCTCCGGGCACCCGCTTGCAATTGCGCTCCCGCTCGGGCAATGCGCTCAGCGCGGAGTTCACCTTTTACAACAAGAAGGGCGATCTGGTCACCGAGGAGAAGTGGAACAGCTTGCCCAAGGTGATCAGGGGACCTGTTGACTCGACCTTAGTCACGGGCGAAGACTGGAACGAGTTCAGCAATATCTACCAGTTTTCGGGCGAGGCCTTCAAATCGGCCAGTCCGCGCCGCTTCATATTGCTGGAGATGATCCTCTCCACCGACGACCCCGCCGTCGCCCCGACCGTCAATTCAGTCTCCGTCGAGTTCGAGGAGGCTCTAGTCCAAGGCGCGCGCGGCAGCGTCGCTCCCCGCGAGGCCAACCCCAACCAAGACACGCACTTCACCTACACCCTCTGGCCCGAGACCGACGAACTCGACAGCGGCTTCGACCTAATGCGCTTCACCGTCCCCGAACCTGTTGATCTCCAGAGCGTCTCGGTGATGGTAGGTGCAGAATCGGTCGTTCCGGCTACCCTGGACATGCAGGCCGACTCGCTGCTCATCGAGTTGCCGCAGGCGATTTCCGGCGACTCGCTGCAAGTGAGCTTCACTACCCGCCTGCTGCAAAACGCCACCGTCTTTACCCTCGACCTCGGCTTGAGCGAAACACCGGGTCTATGGCAATCGGTCGAGGCGGCCGAGCGCCGCTCCAACATCGTCATGCTACCCGAACTGACCAGCAGCGGCCAGCTCATCAGCGACCTGCAACTAGCCTCTACGACCGTAACCCCCAACGGCGACGGCATCAACGACCAGCTAGAGGTGCGATTTGTCGCCTTCAAAGTCGAGGGCTCGGAGCCAAGAGTGGAAGTTTTCGACCTAGCCGGACGCCAAGTAGCAGTCCTCACCCCAAGCGCCGAAGGCTCGCAACGCCTCTTCACTTGGGACGGCCGCGACGCCGACGGAGCGAGCGCCGCACCCGGCCTGTACGTCCTGCGCGTCAATCTGGGTGCCGATGCAGGCAATGACACTGCGTTCCGCACCATTGCCGTGGCGTACTAATCCTATGGCCGAACAAACCTACGACCTCTTGGTGCGCGCCCCGCGTCTCTTCTGTGCGGATAGCGGCCTAGATGGCCCTGGCGCAGTCGCCATTCGCGGCGACCGCATTGTCGCCTCCGGCCCCGCCGTCGAGGGACCGGTCCACACCGTACTCGACTTCCCCGATGCCCTCCTCCTCCCCGGCCTAGTCGATCTGCACGCCCATCCGGCCCGCGGCCAATCGCGCTTTGGCATCGACCCAGACATCCACTTTT
Organism: Candidatus Latescibacterota bacterium; assembly: GCA_965203175.1. Classification (GTDB taxonomy): domain Bacteria; phylum Latescibacterota; class UBA2968; order UBA8231; family UBA8231. The sequence goes on from OZ241867.1 coordinate 5,521,284, forward strand.
TGCCGCGCGGCGTCACCACCGTCATGTCCCAAGGCGATGCCGGGGCTGTGAACATCGACGACTATCGCCGCACCGTGATCGAGGCCTCGCGCACCCGAGTGCTCCTAGCCATCAACCTGTGCAAACGCGGCGAGACCCACCCCGTGCGCTGCTTCAACGACTTGGCCGACGCCGATGCCCAAGCCTGCGCCGACGCTATTGCCGCAGACGACCGCAGCATTTGGGGCATTGCCGTCACCGTCACCGGCGGGGCCTGCGCCGACGGCCTCGACCCGCGTCCCATTATGGCCGCCGGGCTAGAGGCCGCGGAATTGAGCGGCAAACCACTGCTGGTGGGCACTCGCCTCAAACCCGACTGGCCCCGCCGCGAACAACTCCCCCTGTTGCGCCCCGGCGACGTGGTGACCTACTCCCTCAATGCCTTGCCAGAAAACCTGATGGACGGCGACCGCATTGCCGACGACGTATGGGAAGCTCGCCAGCGCGGCGTCCTCTTCGACTTGGGCCACGGCATGAACTCCTTCAGCTTTCCCATTGCCGAGGCCACCATTGCCGAGGGCTTCCTCGTCGATACGGTTTCGACCGACCAGTACCACCGCCACGTTGACAGCCGTCCCCAGCACGACCTCCCCCGCACGATGTCCAAGCTCATCGCCGCTGGCATGGACGAAGCAGAAGTATTCGCCCGCGCCACGGCCCGCCCCGCCGCCGTGCTGGGCCTAGAGGGCGAAGTCGGCAGCTTGGCTCCGGGTGCCTGCGCCGACCTAGCCGTGCTGCGCTGGAACGAAGAAGCCCTGCCCCTGCGCGACGTCAACGGCGAGGAGCGGCCCGGCGGCTGTTGGGAACCGGTGGCTACTATCCGCGGCGGCCAAGTGGTTTAGGGCCGTCCATTTCAACAATCGAGGATCAAAACACAATGGCCGACAAACTAGCGCGCGGGATCTGGCCTGCGCTCGTCACCCCGTTCACCGACGACGGCAGCGCCTTGGCCCCTGCGCGCGTCGAGCCGCTCGTCAAGCACCTGATCGACGCTGGCTCAAACGGCTTTTTCGTCTGCGGTGGCACGGGCGAGGGAAGCGCCATGAGCGTACCCGAGCGCAAAGCCATGACCGAAGCGACCATCGCTGCGGTCGCCGGTGCCGTGCCGCTGATCTTCCAAGTCGGCGCGACATCCACGGCCAATGCAGTGGAATTGGCCCAGCACGCCGCAGCCGCCGGTGCGGACGCCGTGGCTTCGGTCGCGCCGGTGGATCAGCCCAACGACCTCAAAGCCGCGGTCGCCCACTACGCAGCTATTGGCGCGGCTACCGACCTGCCCTTCTACGTGTATTGGCTCGCCCACACAGCCGACAAGAATGTTACCGCCGAACAGTTCCTCGAAGCCATGGAAGCCGTGCCCAACTTCAGCGGCCTCAAGTTCACCGACAGCAACTTCTACTTCTTCCAACGCCTCGTGCAACTAGGCGGCGACTACCTCAACCTCATCTCCGGCCCCGACGAAATCTGCCTCGGCGGCATGGTCGCCGGCAGCGACGCAGCCATTGGCTCGACCTACAACATCATGCCCAAACTGTTCGTGGAAATGCGGCAGCACTTTGAAGCGAGTGATATCCAGCCAGCCATGGCCCTGCAAGCGCGCGCCAACGAGGTCATCTCCACCTTGTTCCACTTTGACCTGCTAGCGGCCGTCAAGGAAATGTTGACCATGCGCGGGCTACCCGTAGGCCCTGCCCGTCCTCCTCGCACCCCGTTCGACGATGCGGGCCGCGCCGCGCTGTGCCAAGCGCTGGACGACCTCGGCTTTGCAGTGGAATGAGGGCCATTCCCCTCCCGGACGGCGACCTGCGCTACGCCCCTGACTTTTTGGCCCCTGCCGAGGCCGACCAATTCATGCGGCAACTGTTGGACGGTATTGAGTGGCAACAGCACCACGTCGTCATCTTTGGCCGCCAGCACCCCACACCGCGTCTCTCGGCGTGGCATGGCTCCCCAGAAGCCCACTACGCCTATTCGGGGTTGGCCCTTGAACCGCGTCCGTGGACCAAACCGCTGCTAGACCTCAAGACGCGGCTCGAAACCGCTGCCGACTGTCCCTTCAACAGCGTCCTGCTCAATCAGTACCGCGACGGCCGCGACAGCATGGGTTGGCACAGCGACGACGAGCCAGAGTTGGGAGCCAACCCGACGATTGCCTCGCTGAGTTTCGGCGGAACGCGGCGCTTCCTCCTACGGCACAAGCGCCGCGACCATCCCCCGGTCGAAATCCCCCTCGAACACGGCGCGCTCATCATCATGCGCGGCTCGACCCAAGCCCACTGGCAGCATCAAGTCCCCAAGACTCGACGCCCGTGTGCCCTGCGCCTCAACCTCACCTTCCGCTACATCGTCGCTACTGGACAACCTCCCACCGATGCGCCTTAACCCCCTGTCCTTGCACTGCCGCTAGCGACTCTACCCACTGCCTGCACCATTCGTCGTAATCCCTCAACTCAGACGCGGGATTGGACCGGCTGCGGGCCACGAAGTCGGGATAGAAGGGGCGACCGGTCGGCGTCCCCGTCTTCTGATAGCGCAAATCCATGCTCCAGCGCACCGTGTCCGCGTTGTTGGGCGTCGAGCGGTGTGGGGTCTGCTTGTCCATTAGCAGCACGTCGCCTTTGTCCATCGGCAAGGTAAGCGACTCAGCCTGCGGCATTTCCTCGTCGATGATCACCGTGCCCAAACCCTGCTTGATATGGTGCTGCACCAGCCCGTTCCGGTGCGCTCGTGGCAAGATCTGCAAACAGCCGTTTTCCGGCGTCGCCGCGCACAGCGGTAGCCATACCGTGAGGATGAAGTGCGGGTCGGCCTCTTCCCAGGTAACTCCGGCGTCTTGGTGCCAAGGGGCCACGTGCGGGTCGCTGCCGCTCGGCGTCACACCCGCGGGCAGTTTGGCGCGGGTGTGCTGAATCGGACTACAAGTGATCTCCGGCCCGACCAAACTTTCGATCATATCGAGCAGGCGGTCGTTGCGCAAAAATTCAAACGAGGCCCGCCCGCGCAAGTACATGATGTCGAGTTCTCTGTAGATCGCTTCGTCTTCGCGGCAGATCGAGATGAGGCGACGGTCGAAGGGTTCGTCCGCATACAGGGCCGAGATGTGGCCGGCCGCCAACAACTCCTCGGCGCGGCGGCCGATGTACTCTTCGTACTCGGCGATGATCGGGTCGAGGTCGGCGTCGGTCAGTGCACCGCGCAGCAACAGATAGCCGTCCTCCGCAAATTGGGCGGCTTGTTCGGGGGTTAGTTGCATGAGACTTCTCCTGATGGATGGTAGCGTGCGGCGATAATTTACAATCTACAACCTAAGATGCCTATGAGAGAATCATGCTTAACCGAGAAAGTGCATATATGTACACAATAACCTTGACATGATTTTCAAAAAAGTGCATATATGTGTGCATGTTGGATTGCGAAGATGGAAACTAGAACCAACCTGATCAAAAGAAAATTGGAGAGAGAAGGTTGGTACATGGCACGCCACGGTGGCAACCATGACATTTACCGACATCCTTTCATCAAGGGCATCATCACCTTGCCAAGACACAACAAGCTGTCGCTAGGTGTCGCCCGCTCCATTGCAAAAAAGGCCGGATGGCTGGAAGAATAAGCGACCAAGGAGACAAGAGAGACCATGATCCGATATCCTGCACTGATCGACGGTGAAAAAGGTGCCTATGGCGTGACTTTCCCGGACCTTCCCGGCATCGTGGCCATGGGCAAGACGATGGATGAGGCGCTGATGAATGCCGAAGAGGCGCTTCGCGATGGTGCGCTCGCAGCGGAAAAAGACGGCGAAACCCTTGCTGCACCGAGTGCCTTCGAAGACATCGAGACCCTCGCTGGACAAGCGCTGGTATCCATTCCCCTGATCCGTCTGTCGGGTCGCAGTGTGCGCGCCCACTTAAATCTCGATGAAGAGGTAGCCGCTTTTATCGACTCCGAGGCTCGAAGACGCAAAATGACCCGCACGGCCTATATATCTTGGATGGCGCGAAGAATCGCGCAGATGGGCGGTTAAACTACTTCTGCAAGGCCTGAATTCTCTTCAAAGACAATTTTGGGACGCCCTGTCTGAAGGCTATAAGCCTTATCCTTGTAAAGCCAATAACCCGAGACCAGTCCTTTGTGCGTCGGACTAAAAAAGAAAGAAAAGGATCATGCCGTGTAATGCCCCACGAGCCGCCGCCTATATGCAGCGCTGCGGCCTAGACGGAATCATTGCTAGTTCGCCGGTCAATATCACCTATTTCACTGATTACCATTGCTGGTTGGACGGGCAGTTCAAGGAATTCATGGTCAAGCCCGGCGGCAGCGGCGATTTGCTGCCCGCGTTTGCCTTGTATCGGCCGGAGGGACGCCCCGGTCTGACCGTGTCGGCGCTATTGGCGGTCAATGCCTTGGACTTGCCCGTGGATTTGTGTCCTTGGGGCGATGCGCCTCTTGAGTGGGACGCGCCCTTGGGGCCTATGAACGAGGCGCAGCGGCAGTTGTGGCAACAGTTGCGGGAGATGCGTTCGGAGACGACGGCAGTGGATGCCCTAGTACATCTGGTGCGGCAAGCAGGCTCGGTCAAGGCGCGGCTGGGCTTGGAGACGGAGGGCCTACCAGCGCCTCTGTTGGCCGCAGTGCGAGCGGCTTTGCCCAAGGCCGAACTAGTCGATTGCTCCAACGCGATCCGCCTAATCCGCATGGTCAAAAGTCCCGCTGAACAGGCGCTGTTAGCCGAGGCGGCGCGCATTGGCGAACAAGCTGCCGCCGCTGCTTTCGCAGATGCCCGGCCCGGCGTGCGCCTGCGCGATATGCAGCAGCGCTTCCGGGCCGAAGTCGGGCTCTTGGGCGCGGATATCGATCACTTTGCCTATGGCATTCGGGGCCTAGGGCTGGCCACGGAACCGGACTACGCCTTGATAGAAGGCGACGCCCTGTACGTGGACTACGGTTGCCTGTACCGCAACTACTGCTCGGACAGCGGAGTGACGCTGGCGGTGGGCGGGCTAGAAGGCGAATGGGTCGGCAAATACCAAGCGTTGTACGAGTGCATGCGGGCCGGACAAGCCGCTCTACAAGTCGGAGCCAAGGCCGCGGACGCACCGCAAGCTATGGGAGACGTTCTCGGCGAGCGCGGCGTGGCGGCCTCTTTCCCCCACGGCCACGGCATCGGCTTGGAAGTGCGGGACTATCCCATCTTAGTGCCGGACAAGGGCGGCCGCATCGCCGACGAATGCGTTGACGAGGCCGCGGACTTGCCGCTGGAGGCCGGCATGGTGCTCAACCTGGAGGCGATGATCTTTGCGCCGGGGCGGGCTTCTTTGCACATGGAACAAAGCTTTGTCGTCGAGGCCGACGGCAACCGGCCCTTAGTGGAACAGGACCGCGCACAACCCGTAGTGCCCTAACCCGCCAATCCCTCGGGCAAGGTCTCGATATAAGCACCAATCTCGTCGCGCACTCGCCGATAAGCCCCCAGCGCTTCTTCTTCACTGCGCGCATTCTGCGCCAGTTTCGGCGGATCGTCAAAGGCCCGATGGACCACCCGGGCGCGCCCCGAAAAAACAGGACACTGTTCAGCCGCGTGATCGCAAACCGTGACCATCCAGTCGAAGTCGATGTGGCGGAGCTGGTCAACGTGCGTCGATTGCTGATCCGAGATATTAATGCCGACCTCGGCCATCACTTGCACGGCATTGGGGTTGAGGCCGTGGGTCTCGATCCCCGCTGAGTAGGCTTCAAAACGGTTGGATTTTAGCGCGCGGGCAAAACCCTCGGCCATTTGACTGCGGCAAGAGTTGCCGGTGCAGAGAAAGAGGATCTTGGTCATATATTAGAGGCCGTCTTAATCGTACAGCCACGCGATCGGCCGGATGACAATTTTGCGGTGACGAGGCCAAGAGGGTGGATCTGTGGAAGCATCCAGTTGCGGGCCGAAATCGTAGAGCAGTACCACTTCATCCCCGAAGAAATGCGCGTTCGGATACGACACGTATATCATGTCCGCCGGCAGCTCCCCGAGTTCTTTCTCGCCGCGCACCATACCGATTTCGTCGTCAGGAGCAACGCGGTCTGATCTATCCGCCGGGCCACCAACTTCGAGCGTCTTAAAGTTCTCCCAGCTAACCCCGTCATCCGTCGAGATGGCGAGCGATAAGCGCGAGCGGCGAAAGCCACGGCGGATCTCATCGCCGCTCACCTGATTCCACACGCAGAGCAGATCGCCCGTAGTTGGGATCGTGCGCAGGCGGCATGGCGAATACGAGTTAGCCAGTTCCGTCGGCTGCGGCAACGACCAAATGAGTCCCTCGTCCTCGCTGACGCTCTGGTACAGGCGGCCCAGCGTCGTGCGGAACATCATCAGAAGCCGACCATCGCGGAGTTGGGCTGCGCCCGGTTCGTCGCACGGCCACATGCCGCCGTACCCGTCCTCGTGCCAAATCACAATGTCCTGCGGACCCCGTTGCCAAGTGGCACCCTCGTCGTCCGAAAAGTACACTTGGCTCGTGTCAATCTCCGGACTGTGAGCGTGGCCCTCTGTTTTGAAACGCTTCCCTTGGAAGGTGCCGTAAGCACCGGCGTCTCTCAGTTCTAGAAACCTGCAGGGCGGACAAAATCGCGTGGGCAAAACTAAGCGGCCCGACTGGAGTTGGAAGAGTACGTCGTGATAGTTGCTTGCGGTCTCACCAAGCAGGTTGATGGAGACTTCTGCGGACCATGACTCACCTTCATCGTCGGAGGTGCGAAAACAGAGCGCATAGCCGACCAATGTTCCACCGCCTTGGCCACTAAAGCGACCATAGAGGAGACCAAGCTTGCCCGACTGCAACCGCACCAAGCAGGTTGGATCGCCGGTCCCAATGATAGGCTCGCCACAGGTCTGAAGAGGTTCACTCTCCGACCAAGTTCTCCCCCGGTCTTTGGAGTAACTAACATTCAGTCCAGACCAAACCAACATCCAGCGCCCGTCCTTCAATTCGACCATACCCCCGTGCGCTTGCGGGGCGCGGCCTGCAAACATCTTGGAATTTGCCATTATACGCGTCCTTTCCGAATGCTAACCCTTTCGTTTCAGTCACTTCGGTTTTGCATACCCTTTCACGCAGTTCGCACGGCAAACAAATCAGCGTCCTGTAACACCACCCGCAGACGCACCGGACGGCCCTTGAGCCCAGACAAGTCACCGCCTGCTTTCCAAGCCACTGGCGCGTCGAGTTGGTCGCCGTAGATCGGGTCCATTTCCTCCAAAGCATATCCAGACAGGGGCTGGCCCGACTCGTCTTGGATTTCCACGCGTAGCGACCCCGCCGCTGAGGTCGCGTAGTTGAGGCGCAAGGCGGCCCCTTCCAACAGCAAGAGACGAGTGAGCAATTCACCGCCTCTATACCCGGCCCGCACCGAGGCAAAACCATGTGGCCGCACCACCACGCGGCGCAAGCGGTTAGTTGACCAACCGTAATTTTCCGAAAGGTACATGGACCATTCGTCGTCGGCCGTTTGCACCAAGCCGGGAGCAGGCGTGCAACTGCGGTGGGACCAGTTGCGCTGATCCGTACCGGGGCGCACCCAAGCTTCCATGAAGGGGCGGTCCCAGTGGACGCCGTCGCGGCTGCTCATAAACACCGCGTCGGACAGACCCGACCCAGGATAATCCATCGCCGCGATGTCGAGCTGACGCTCGGGTAAAAAGCGCATGGGAAACGACAGCAAGATGTGCTCGGCACCGGGACAAGGCGTGGTGGCGTTGGTGTAGAAGTGCTCCAGCGATACGTCGGCGGCGTACTGGTGAGGCTCCGGTGCTGTCCAGTGGATGAAGTCCTCGGAGGTGCAACTCTGGATGGCTCGCACCCGAGCGCCAGTGGTGTCGGAGTAGCGGCTGAAGAGGCGATAGCGCCCGATGTAGTCGTCCCACAGGGCGACGTTGACCGAGTCGAAAGCACCTGTGACGTCCAAGGGGCCTTCTTTGACCGGAGTCCAATGGAGGCCGTCGGGCGAGGCAAAACCGTGCAAGTTGGACTGGCCCGTGCCGCCCACGGCCTTGAAGCGTTGGCTCGGATCGGCTGCGGGATTGGCGTCGAGGAAGACGCAGAAATTGTGGCTCTCGTGGCCTTGGATGAGAACGTTGTTTTTGCGCGTGCCGTTGAATTCGACCAAGCCTAGTTCAGGTTGCTCAAAGTGGATGCCGTCGGTGCTGACGGCTAGGTTGGTAGTCTGGCTGGCGGCACCGTCGGCGTAGTCCGCGCCAATCGGATAGAAGCCTCGGTAGTACAGGAGGATACGGCCCCCGTCCTGAGTGAGATTGTAGCAGCCCGTGCAGGCATTGTCCCAGGGCTGGGAGACTTGATAGACTGCTTCGCGACGGACGGGCGAATGCAGGTGTAAAGCGGCCCCATCGAGATGTTCAATGAGAAAGTGATCGACGAATAATTCGCGGCGGGATCCCAAGGCGATGGGCGTGGTCATGGCGAGGCTCCGGTTAGGGGACGATTGAAAAGCGTAGTTTTGCAAGGAAAATACTGCGCTTTATAGCACCGTCAAAATGCTGGTAGAACACGATCTAGCGCAGGCCGTCGAATATCTCCCTTGTGTTGCTCCTTGTAACCGCATATAGTTACATACATGGTCAGTCAGCAAAAGCTGCTCGACAAAGCAATCCGCAATACCAACGGGTTGCGCTTCAACGAATTTGAAACCTTGCTCAAACAATCTGGCTGGACCTTTGACCGACAACGGGGGTCGCACCGCATCTGGTACTCGCCCCAAGGGGTGCGCTTGTCAATACAGCCTAAGGGCAATCGGGCCAAAGGCTATCAAGTCGAGCAATTTTTACAATACTATGAGGAGGAACAAAGCGATGGCGGATAACTTCGACGGCTTCTCGGTCAATCTCTTTCAAGATGAAGACGGCGATTGGTTGGCGCACTTAGTAGAAATGCCCGGCATTTCGGCCTTTGCCGATACGCCGACCGCAGCGCTGGCAGAGTTGACCGTAGCTTGGGAAGCGGCCAAGGAAAGCTACCGGGCGCACAACGAGCCGGTGCCGGTCGCCCCTGCCCGGAAAGAATACAGCGGTCAATTTAACGTGCGGATTGATAAACGCCTGCATCGACGGCTGGCAATGGAGGCCGGGCGGGCTGGTATTAGCATGAACGCCTTGGTAGCCCAAAAACTAGCTCGAGATTCACCGAGTCTTTAGTCGTGACAACGGCTCCATATACCAGCTCTTATTATCGCAAAGCAAGACGACCACCTCTGACAGCCCCAGCGCGTGTTATTCCATCACCTCGGCCTTGACGATGACTGCGTAAGTACGCCCGTCGATATTGGACCCCCCGACGATTACGGAATTGCCGTTTTTGATGTTGAGCGTGGTATTCAATAGTCTGCGAACCGGTCCGGGGCTTGTGCGTGTGATGGCAAGGTTCTGCACGCGAATTACTCCCTCGCCCTCGCCGATGAAAGTAGGCTCTACCCAAAAGCCGAAAACCTCCACCTTGTGAGGGTAATGTGTATTGTCTAGCGGCACACCCTCCAGCTCTGACTCGACCCGCTGGCCGGATTTGGCGACCCAATAGCTGCTGCTCAAGATGTAATAGCGCGGAAACTTGAAGATTTCTCTAAGCTGACCGCGTATTCCGTCGTCATCGGGGAGGTTCACTGCGTCAATCTCATTGTCTGTTGCCAGGATCAATTGAACGTGCAGGGCGATGTCCTTGAGCGGCACATCAATCCGCGCCAAAATATCCCGCGCTCGCGCCAGCTCCTCCGCGCTCCCAAAGCGGATATAGTGCTTGTCGCCGATCGACTCACCCGTGCTGGTTCTGAGACCCATCACCTTCATCATCCCAATGAATTCTTGGAGCGTGATGCTTTGAAACTCAAACAGTCCGACTCCGGCGGGCAGGATCTCCTCAATGCGGTCCCCGTTCTGCGCTCGAGCTGGAGCAGTTAGGATACTGCTGCTTACTGCGGTAATTAGAGCACATATAAAAATTCTGGCGTCCATCGCATTATCTCCTTTTACAAGAGAGTGTGGGGCAGAATCCAGACGACGTCAGTGTTAGAATCCTCCAAGTGTAGAAAAACCTGGGTACCCGACGGATACGCTATGGATTCGACCGTAGGGTACTTGCGCTCCAGTTCGGCGTCGCTGAGATCTTTTTTGCGGTCCAGCCGCTTGAGTAGCAACCGGATTTGGCTGCTGCTCAATTCCTCAAACTGACTGGCGTAGTCGGCTGCCGGATTTTCCTCATCGAGCGCAGCGGTCGATGGCACGGCTTGCACGACAGGCGCATCGGCTAGCGGTGTGGTCCCCTTTTCCCCACTCTCCCGCAACAGTCCCACCCCCGCGACTATTGTCGCTATCGCTGCCGCCACCCCTATCTTGACAGGCCAAGCAAAGCGTCCCCTGATCTCCGTCGCGTCCGTCGCTAGTTTGGCAATTGTCCGCCCCGCTAGGTCTGCTGATGGTCGAGGCGCTGTCTGCATCGCTAACTCGCGCACTTGATCGCGTGCAGCCGACAACGCCTCATACTCGGCTAGGCACCCCGGACACTGGCTTAGGTGCCGCTCCGTCCAACCCATCAGTCCCTTTCCCCAGTCCCCTCCCGCGTACAGGGGCAACAGCCTCTTCACTATGAGACAAATCATCGCTCGCTCTCCAATCGTTGGCGCAGCCGTTTCCGCGCCTGGTGCAGATGCACCCGTGCCGTGATCCCGCTGCAATCAAGTATCTCGGCCACTTCCTCGAACGGAAACCCCTGTAGGTCGCGCAGGACGAACGCACTGCGCTGTTTGGGCGTCAACTCGTTCAATACCTTCTCCAGACTCAATTGCCAATCCACCGCCTCCTCTCTTGACGCAACAGGTACCTCGTCTGGCAACTCGGCGCGATGCGTACGCTGCTGCCGCCGCAGCAAATCGATCGCAGTATGGGTCACTATCCGATAGAGCCACGTCGAGAATTTGTGCCGAGCCTGATAGCGTCCCAGATGCCGATACATCTTGACAAAACTCTCCTGACACACATCCTCAGCATCGTCCCAATCCCCGACGATCTGAAAGGCCACCCGCATGGCCATCTCTTGGTGCTGCCGCAACAGCGCGGCAAAGGCATTGGCGTCTCCCTCCTTAGCGCGTACTATCAACCTGCTTTCGTCGAGGCTCATAGACCGCTTTCGAATCGGGATCTCAATCCGCAACACCTCAGCCAAAACGCAATGCCCTAGTCAAATGCGCATACATTGTAAAATTCGCTCCCAACCCCTATCGATGATTAAACGATCCCAGATCACTTTTTGTTTAGAAGGGGACTTGTTTTTTCGTCACCTCAATTTCCTAATCTTATTCTCTATGCCCCAACTCGCACACGTCTCGGCGCAATCCCCGACTTGGCTGCCCAGGCCAAAGGATATCTACCGAGTAGCCAAAAGTTGGAGATAAACCGGATGATCGCTATTCTTTAGTTGGAGTTAGCAAAAAAAGAGAGCCGACCATGACTGAAAACGCAGTAGAAGACGAGAACGGAAGCGAAGCGTACGACCCCGATCTCTACGTCCCGACCGGAGAAGCCGAACCAGTCAACGGTTTGGAGCATATCAGCGACTCTGAGATCGAGCGCTTCAAAGCGCAGGGCTTCCTCGCCGTGGAGGGAGCCTTTTCGGACGCGCAGATGGCCGATGCCATCAAAGCGGTGGAAGATCTGATCGACGGCAAGAATCAGGGATTCAGGGGCGTGCAGTTCGAACGCGGCGTCAGGGATCAACTGGCGGGCGCTTCGGATGGCAAGCGACAGACATTGGTGCGCAAGCTGCAGCAGTGGGTCGGCTTCGATGCCCGCCTGGATTCACTGGCCCGGGATGCGCGCTTGCTGGACGTGCTCGGGGGCATGATGGGCGAACCAGCCAAGCTCTACCGCCACCAAGCCATGCAGAAACCGGCCCGCATCGGCCGCGAGAAACCCTGGCACCAGGACCACGCGTACTTCGATCTGCCCATGGACACAGAGATCATCAGCGTGTGGATCGCCTTGCAAGAGGCCCATCGCGACAACGGCTGCATGCACGTGATTCCGGGCAGCCACCTCGAAGGGCCCGTGATCCACTTCAGCAGACGGGACTGGCAAATCTGCGATACTGACGTGGCCAGGGAGCGCATCGTCGCCGTGCCGCTCAGGCCCGGGGGCATTCTGTTCTGGCACGGTCGGCTGCACCACGGATCGCCTGCCAACCGATCGGATCAAGGCCGGCGATCCCTGCAACTCCACTTCATCCCCTCCAGCGTCAGCGAGGACGAGACCTCAAGAGAGGAACGCCTCGCCGTGTACGGCAGCGAAGGCAAGGACGCGACCTGCTGAAGATTATTCATCGACTTCAACTGATATTGCAGTCCGGCACCTTGACATGACGGAAAAGAGTACAGCGGTCAATTCAACGTTCTTTCTGTCTTCGCCAGTGCTTTTGTCGCACCAGCGGCATCCAGCCAAACCGCTGGTAAAACCTTCCTGCGCCCGCTTTTTCATCATCTCGCGCAACAGACAGCACGACCCGGTCGCACTTAGCTAGCCGTAGCCATTCAACGGCGTGATGGACGACCCACGAACCAACTCCCTGATTGCGCATCGTTTCGCTCGTTTCGACCTCCGAGAGCTCAGCCCATCCTGCCAATGCAGGCAACTGGCCGCCTTCCGTGAGATCTGAAATACATTCGCAGTGCGCAATGTCGTTTCCATCTAACCGTGCGACAAATCGCGTGCCGAATTCCCCCACATCGCGATGGATCGTTATGCCTTTTACTGGCGGCTCACTAAGAGCAGCAATCTCATTCAGCGTGCCACCATAGACGGATTCGTCAATGTCTTCATTCGCGGAGTAGCCAAATTGTTCCATTAGGCCGCTTATGTGCGGCCAGACATCCGGTATTCCCACGCAAGCAGGAACCGGCAAAGGCCCCGAAATCTGCTCGTCCACCACCTGCCAAGCGTTCATCTGTCGGCGGCATTCTGCCATAACTGCCGCGCCAGCTTCGCGCTCTTCGGGCCAGAACAAGATCCAATCAATGTCTCCAATCCCCTTACTGGGCGTGTCGTCGCCGTATCGGAGAAGATGTGCCGCCGCGCAAACGCGATTCCTGACTATGCCAACAATGGACTTTCTTTCGACAACCCAAGGATCCGTAATGTACTCCTGCGGCTCGCTCTGCAGGCGCTCCCAAAAGTAATCAGCAGTCAAGCTCCACCCAGGTATCACGGTACTGAGATGACTGTTGACGAGCGCCAAGACCTGGGGAAGATGAGAGCGATCTAGTGGTGCTATTTGTACCATATTTGGCTCCTCGGATAGATTGGTAGCTTCCCGTAGTTGCTAACCTTCGCCGTCCTCAAAATCCCGGTACGCGCGGCTAGCCGTGGGCACAGTCTGTCCCTGATATTTGCTGCCCAGCCCCGGCGAGCCGTAGGGATTGTCCGCTGGCGTCGATAGCTGCAGGAACGAGAGCTGCCCGATCTTCATGCCCTGATACAGCGTGATGGGCAGATTCGCCACATTGCTCAGTTCCAGCGTCAGGTGTCCCTTCCAGCCGGGGTCCACATACCCCGCAGTCGAGTGAATCAGCAGCCCGATGCGCCCCAGCGAACTCTTGCCTTCAAGCCGAGCCACCAAGTCGTCCGGTAGCTCTATCGTCTCAAGGGTGCTGCCCAGCACGAACTCGCCCGGATGCAGCATAAACGGCCGATCGCCAATCTCCTCCATCTCAGTTAGGTCGCTCAAGTCCTCGCGCACGTCGATGAATGGGCGGCGCGAATTGCGGAACACGAGAATGTGCTTGTCGAGATGAACATCAACGCTGGCGGGCTGAATGCATCCCTCCCCCAGCGGCTCGACGACGATCTTGCCTTCTGCCAGTAGCGTCTTGATTACGCGGTCACTGAGAACCATTTTTCCTCCAGACTTTTTATCGTTCACAACCCGATTTTAGCAACATAAGAGATTTGCACCATCTTAAATAAGCGGTCGCCTCATTCTTCGCAAAACTGACGACGAGCGAAAACGCCAACCACCATTCCAACGCAGAAAGACTAACATCATGGCTTTCAAATACAGCTTGCAGTGCGACACGCTTCCGTGGGTCGGCTACAACCTCCTCGAAGAACCCGATGTAGTAATACAAGCCGCCGCAGAAGCCGGGTACACCGGCATCGATCTGCCGGGTAACCCCGAGAAGATGGATGGCCGCGAATGGCGTCGTCGGGTGGAAGACGCCGGCCTCGTCGTCCCGGAAGTCCTCGCGGCTTGGGGATACTACCACGCCGGCGAGGAGCGCAACCTCGCCAGTTCCGACCCAGAGAAAAGGGCACGCGCCGTGCACTACGCCAAGGACACCGTCAATTTGGCGGCCGACGCTGGGGCCAGCTTCACGGAACTGTGCGCGGCCCAGCCAGCGGTTCCCCAGTTGCCGTTTCCCCTGGAGCCGGTGGAGACCCTGCGCAACAACTTCCGGCAGTCAATCCGGGAAATCTGCGAACACGCGGCAAGCCGCGACATCACCATCCTGCTGGAACCGCTAAACACGTATGAGGGCCTCCCCGGCGTGCTGACGACGATCTACGAGGCGGTCAACTACGTCGATGAACTCGGGCTCGACAATCTAGGCGTGCAGCCGGACGTGTATCACATGAACATCGAAGAAGGCTCGATCCCGGATGCGCTGCGCTACGCTGGGTCGCGGATCAAACACTTCCACCTCAACGAAACCAACCACTGCCAACACGGGACTGGCCACGCCGACTACCAAGAGATCTTCAGAATCCTAAAAGGAATCGGCTACGACGGGTACCTCTGCACGTACATGCCCAAGACCACGCAGGCGATCTTGCAGAGTGCGCCTGGCAATCCCTACGTACCTGAAGGCGTCGCCACCAGCGCTGGAACGCGGCCCAATCTGGTCGTCCTCCTCAAGGGCCTGCTCTCCTTTCTGCAGGAGACGGAGAGAACCGTCGATCAGTCGCGCGAGTTCTACGAGGCCGACGGCTGGCGGAGTTGACGGTAACAAATGTAAATTCGCTACGACTCCCGAAAGGAGAAAACAAATGACCAATAATTGGCTCACAGGAATTTATCTGACCACGGATGAGGTCCTCAAATACCCCGATTACGTCGAGCGGCTGCGCGATGAGATCGGTCTGAATACGGTGGTTCTGTCCTTTACCGGCCAGCTATCAGAGGAGGTGCTCGCCCTCAGTCCCTATGGAGGACGCACGCCGACAGAAGAGGAACTGGGCGAACTCGTCATACGGCATTTCGATGGTCGGCCCATCGACCCGAGGGAATACCCGCAAGCCCAGGCCCTGTGCGGTCCCGGCGTTGCAGCCCAGGGTGACGACGAAGCGTTCAGAAGAGCTGTGGGACAGCTAAAGGAGGCCGGCCTGAACGTGTGGACGTACGGAGGAGCTTGGACGATCCGCCGCCTCATGTTCTGTCCAGCGCGACAGGATGTGCAAGACTGGATCGAGGCCGTGTGCGTGTACTGGGTGACTCAGTACGATCTCGACGCGCTCGACATCACTCACTTCCGCTATCCCATGGGCAGTTTTCCCCTAGGGCTTTTTGGCAGCACCTGTTCTTCTTGCACAGCCGCTGCCCAAGAGCTCGGTTACGACATGGAAGCGATGGTCGAGGACTTGCAGCGCGCCCGCGAAGGCCTGCGCCAGCTCGATGGTGCCCGCCTCGGCGAGGTAGTCCGTCTCGGGATTGGTTTCTTCGATGTGGTCCACGCACTCGGTCTGGGGTCGGGGGTACTCGACTGGGTCCGCTTCCGCTGTGATCTGGTCGTCCGCAATCTGGCGCGCTTTCGGGCGGCAGTGCACGCGGCGGCCCCTAACAAGGCCTTTGGCACCGACACCTACCCTGCCTCCATGGCCCTGACGGCGGGCCACGATTACCGGCGCTGGGGTGAGATGGCCGATTTTGCCAGCCCGCTGGTGTCCCACATTTCCGCCTTTGTCTGCAACACGTTCATCGAGTGGGCCCGCTTTCTGCAAGAGGAAATTCCCAACCTGCGGGAAGAGGATGCCCTGCAACTCGTCTATCGATTTACGGGATACGACGGCATGGGGTTGCCAGAGACCATTGCCGCATACGGCGCTGACGAGCCGGCGACGCTGGCCTATCGGATCCCCACGGCCGACTTGGTTTTGCGGGATCTGGTAAAGGCAAAACTGTACCTACCAGAGGACATGCCTTCCTATCCGATTATCCACGGAGAGGGTTGGCCACCAGAGGCAATCGACCGCATCGTCAGCGAAGCGCGGCGGCTGGGGCACAATGGTATCGTATGGCAGGGCACTGCCGAACTGATGGAGTACGACTTCAAGCGCTGAGAAGGTACGTCAAATCATCAGCCTGCATTTGTGCAAGGCCCAGACCGTCGAAAAACTGGTGTAGTTGAAGTAAGCCAGCGCCTTGGTCAGCGCCTGTCGAGAGAGATAGAATTTAAAAAACAAGGAGCAGTAGCCATGTGGGAAATAATTCAAAGTGGCGGACCAATGATGGTGCCCCTCATCGCCTGTGCGATTCTAGCCCTTGCCTATTCGATTGAACGCCTGTGGATCTTCAGTCAATTGCCCACCTCGGAAGAAGCCCAAACTGAGCTCGATCGGCTCGAAACCGCGCTGCGCAACCGCGGCGAACAAGCCGTCGTCGAAGAGTGCAACCAAGGCAAGGGGCTGCTCAATTACGTCTTTGCTTCGCTGTTGAAACGATACGATACGCTGATGATCGAACAGCGGGAATTCAAAGACACCAACGAGGAGATCATCCGGCTAGCCGACGCCGGCGGCGGCGGGCAGGTCAGCCGGTTTATGGTCATGCAGCGGGAACTGGCCGATCTCAAAGACGAACTGGTCATTCAGACCGAGGCTGCCGCCCGAACCTATTTGGGCAAGAATCTGGCGATCCTGAATACCATCGGCAACATAAGCCCCTTGCTGGGCTTGCTCGGCACCATTATGGGGATGATCATCGCCTTTGAGTCCATCGCCACCGCCGGGGCCGGCGACCCCAAAGTCGTCGCGGGCGGTATTTCCCAAGCTTTGGTCACCACCGCATCGGGGCTGATCGTGGCCATCCCAACGATTGTCTTGTATCGCTATCTAGCGCGCAAAGCAGACAATCTACTCGAAGACGCTGAGATGTACGGCCATGCCTTTGCCAATGCGCTGATCACGACCGGACAGCGCCAACAATACGAAACGACCGAGTAGCTCCCGCCGGGAGGAGTCAACCTGATGGCTAGACATCGCAAAGATCGTCCCGAGAGCTTTCTGGCCGAAGGCGGTCCGGATATGACGCCTTTGATCGACTGCGTGTTTTTGCTGCTGATTTTTTTCATGGTCACCACGGTGTTTCTCCACACCAAAGGGCTAGAAGTGGACATGCCAGCCCAAAGCGAGGCTACGGAAGAAAAAAAGAAAGATATCAACGTCTTGGTCGATCGCGACGGCCAGATTCAGATCAAGGGCGAGGCCGTGCAGCCGACGGCCTTGGCGGCACGGCTGGTCACGGCCATGGACGAGGCCAATAACGACAATATCATCATTCAGGCCGACGGCGAGTGCGCTCAGAAACACGTCGTGTTTGTGGTGGATAGAGCCAAGGAGGTTGGGGTTGAGGGCATCGCTTTTGTGCGGGAACGGGAGGAGTGAGTCGGATGCCTAGGCGCAAATCCCTATACGAAGAGCAAGAATTGAACATGACGCCTTTGATCGACTGCGTGTTTTTGCTGCTGATCTTCTTCATGGTAACCACGGTATTCAAGCAGCCCTACAGTCTGCAGGTCGTATTGCCCGAAGCGCAACAGGGCGTGATCGTCGAAGAGAAGAAACTAGTCGCCTCGATCACCCAGGACGGCCGCATGGAAATCAACCGCCATCTGGTGACCTTGGACAATTTGGAGCAGGTTCTGTTGCGGGAAAAAGAAGGCACCCGAAGTCTGACGCTGGTGGTGCGAACCGATCAGGAGACCCCGCATAAGTACCTACTGGATCTCTTCGAGGTGGCTAAGCGCGTGGGAATTGAAAAAATACCCCTGGCTACCGAGGACTTGCGCGAACAGCCGTGAGGTAGTTTTATACGGCCTAACAGGCTGCCACAAAAACCCGCCGGCACCATGCGCGCCATGCCATGCGTCGGCGGGTTTGGCTTTTGTAGAACTAACGTTAGGAGGACAACCATGCTCATAGCCACCAACAATCAGGTCTTCACTTTGGAGAATGGCACGCCCACGCAACGCTTGGCCATCGACGGCATCCGCTGCCTAGACGAGGGCGTCCGCTGTTCCGCCATTGGTCTAGCCGATGGTCAAGTGATCGTCTTAGCCAATGGCCAAGCCCAACCGCAGACCACTGGCATCGGCGATCCAGTGGAGAGCATCACTCTGCTGTCCGAAGAGCCGCTGCAAGTGCTGCTGGGCACCGAGCCGCCCCACGTGTACAGTCTCGACGGCGACGAGCCAGCGCGCCGGGTAGAATCCTTTGACGCTTTGGAATGCCGCCAAAGCTGGTACACGCCTTGGGGTGGGCCGCCAGCCGTGCGCAGTTTGGCGCACAGTGGCGACTGGGTTTTTGCCGATATCCACGTCGGCAGCATCATGCGCTCGCCCGACCGAGGCGCTACTTGGGAGCCAGTGACCCCGGACTTGCACGCCGATGTGCATCAAGTAGCGACCGCCCCTATGGAGGGACGCTTGTACGCCAACACCGCAGACGCGGTCTTTGCCAGCGACGACTACGGCGGCTCTTGGGAGCATCGGAAGGAGGGCTTGGCAAACCGCTATGGCCGCGCCGTGGCCGTCCACCCGCGCGATCCCGACTGCCTGCTGGCCAGCGTCAGCAAAGGACCTGGTCATGGCAGAGATGTGGAGGGCAAGCTCTACTTTTCGCACGACGCGGGCCGCACTTGGACCCAAGCGCTTGCCGGCTTCCCCGAGGCCAAGGGCAATATCGACACCTTCCACATCGCCTTTGACGCCGAGGGGATTGCTTGGGCCGCTGTCGAGGATCAGCTCTACCGCAGTGAGGATAGAGGCGAGAGTTGGTCTGCGTTTTGGCGCGCGCCCGCTGCTATTGTCGCCGTGGCCTGCGCCCGCTCGAACGGGGTCTAAGCGTTGCAACTCCTTCTGACGCTATTAATCCTAGCCAGTTGTTCCACCACCGGGAACATGCGGTCGCACTGGCCTGAATACCCCATAAATCCATTCGTCATCCGATTGGACATTCCCGGCCCTGAGAATTCTGCCGGCGGCCTCATTGTCGCCGATCTAAATGGCGATGGACGCATGGATTATTTGGTCACCGTTCCCAATCATCTCACAGCTCATGCCCACGATGGCCGCAAACTCTGGGTACTCGAAACCGACCTCTGGATAGGCGGCTCCTCAGAGCGCATCGGCCTGCCCGGGCATCACGGGCCAGGTGTTCAGGCTGCAGACATCGATGGCGATAAACGAGTCGAAGTCCTGTTCCTTACTCAAGATGGCACGCTCCACGTGGTCGATGGCACCACGGGGAGCAAGCAGTGGACCGCAAAGCCGCCCATCCCCAAAGGCACCCAACGCTGGGAGCATCTGGTCATCGCCAATTTCCGTGGCGCGGGTGATCGAGATCTACTCCTCCAAACCACCAATGCCGAGGGCTACCGCATGGGTCGCTTTCTAGCAGCCTATGCGCTAGACGATCTCCGTCGCGGCCATTTTGTCCCCCTGTGGGAACGCGACGATTTCGTCTCCTGCGCCCACAACGGCGCGCGGCTGGCGGATCTAAATAGAGATGGACAAGACGAGGTAATCGGCGCTACGGTCGTCTCTGCCGATGGCGAAATTCTACTACAAATTCCCCTGCGCGGTCACATCGACTCGATCTTCATCTACGATGTGCTACCCAATATACCGGGCCTAGAAATCGTCGCCTTAGAAGAAGGCGGCGGCAATCGCGTTTTCCTCTACAACCACGAACAACTCTTCTGGGAAACGCACTTCCGCCATCAAGAACCCCAGAATGCAGCAGTCGGCGAGTTCGACCTAGAGCGGCCGGGCCTAGAGATATGGTGTCGGAGCCGCTATAACGAGCATCAGAAACCTTTCATTTTTGACGCACAGGGTGAGAGGATCGCGGATTACCAGATGGACGATGTAGCGCCCGAGGGCTGGACCGTAAGAGGCGTCGAGGTCATCCACAAAATCGATTGGACGGGCGACCGCAAACAACTCGCCGCAGCCAAAGAGCGCCATACCTCCGGCGATATTGGCATCTTCGATCCGCTTAGTGGACAGTTTCTCCACCGCTTCGAGGAAAAAGCCGACCGGCTCTACGTCGCCGATGTGGCCGGAGATTGGCGCGAAGAGCTGATCGTCTTGCACGGCAACCAACTCCACATCCACTTCAATGAGTCCAAGAATCCGGGGTCTGACCATCCCCGCCTGTGGTCGCAAGACCACTACCGCCGCAGTAAGATGACTTGGAACTACTACAGTCCATAAAACCAGGCAACCATGTCCATTCTGCCGGGAAAAATCAGTGATTTTCTCAAGATCGCGGTCGGTGCCGCCGGGCGCGGCGACCTCCAAACGGTCCAGGCCGTATTGGCGCAGAAGCCAGCGTGGATCAGCCGCATTGGTTCGCACGGCCGCACCATGTTGTGGGAAGCTGCGTACCGGGGACGGCTCGCCATGGTCGATTACCTGCTCGATCAAGGCGCTGACATCCACGCCTGCGGCTGTCACTTCACGCCGCTGCTAGTCGAAATCTCCCCCTACTGCGCCGCGCGCTACAAGCACCACCACGCGGTCGCCGACCGCCTGCTAACACGCGGTGCAGCAACCGACATCTACACCGCTGCCTTCCTCGGCGATAGCGATGCAGTCGCCGACTATCTCGACCGCGAACCGGAGCTGGCAACAGCCGAGAAAGCCCAGCACGATTCCAGCCAGCGCATGACAGTCTTGCACTACGCCGTCAGTGCCGGGCACCTCGCCATCGTCGCGATGCTGTTGGCGCGGGGTGCCGATCCGCAGCCGTACAGTGGCGGGCTGATTCGCTTTGCCGTGTGGCGGGATCGCGCCGACATCCTCAAGGCCCTGCTCGACGCCGGGGCCGACCCCACTCACGCCGAGGCCCCTCGTTCCGGCATCGTCAATGCCGATATCATCGAACTGTTGACCGCTCGCGGCGTCGCCATGGATGTGGACCACGCCGAAGGAGGCTGGCCGCCCCTCGTCTTCCAGTCGCGCGGCGACCGCGGCGGCAGTGTCCAGCGCGTGCGCGCCCTGCTCGACGCCGGGGCCGATGTCAACGTCAGGAACTACAAGGGCCAGACGGCATTGCACTGCGCCGCCAAAGCGGGATTCGACCAAATCGTCGCCCTGCTGCTCGACCGTGGGGCCGAGGTAAACGCCAAAGACGACAAGGGTGTAACGCCGCTGGCGACTGCGTTGCGTTCAAAAATCAAAGACAAGAATCGGCTCGCGGCTGTCATCGGCCTGCTCACCGACGCTGGTGGCGTTTGAGTCCAGCTAAGAGAACATAGATAGCCTGCACCATTACTGACGCTCATTCCTTGCATTCGACAATTCTTATTAGTATTTTAGCGTTAAATACTAATAAGAATACGCCTTATTACGTTGTGCTTAATAAGGAAATCTCTCCGTGAAACGCGGCGAAACTGGCCGATACGAGACCACGATCGTTGGCGATGAGACAGTGCGGGCTTTCGTACCTGCGCCGCTTCCGCCCACGCCTGTACTGGATCTGGTAGCTCTGCAAGGGCCACTGGAAAAGGCATTACTGGCGCTAGGCCGGTTGGACAGTCTCTCCGTGTTACTACCCGATACGCACCTTTTCCTTTACACCTATGTCCGCAAGGAGGCCGTTCTATCCTCCCAGATTGAAGGCACTCAGTCTTCTCTGTCAGATCTTCTATTGTTCGAACTAGAGGAGATGCCAGGTACCCCCCTCGATGATGTCGTCGAGGTCTCGAATTACGTGGCGGCACTGGAACATGGATTGCGCCGGATACGCGAGGGGTTCCCGCTCTGCAATCGACTCATCCGCGAGATCCATGCCGAGTTGCTCGCACGGGGCCGCGGCAGCGACAAAACTCCAGGTGAATTCCGGCGCTCACAAAACTGGATTGGTGGCAGCCGGCCCGGAACGGCGCGCTTTGTGCCCGCGCCGGCACACGCCGTTGCAGAGTGCATGTCGGATTTGGAGCGATTTCTCCATACAGAGACTTGCGGATTGCCCGCGCTCCTGCGGGCGGGACTTGCCCATGTCCAATTTGAGACCATCCACCCCTTCCTCGACGGTAACGGACGGGTTGGCCGTCTGCTGATCACGTTCCTGCTGTGTCACGACGGCGTGCTGCGCGAGCCGCTGCTGTATTTGAGCCTCTACTTCAAACAACACCGAGAGAGCTATTACGAACTCCTCAATGATGTGCGGAAAAACGGTGACTGGGAGACGTGGCTTGCGTTCTTTCTCGACGGCGTGACGCAGACCGCAGAGGGAGCCGTCTCGACTGCACAGCGGTTGCTCTCCCTGTTTCAGGAAGACCAAGCAAAGATACAACAGATAGGGCGTGCGGCAGGGTCGGCGCTGCGCGTCCATCGGGCTTTGCAGGAGCACCCGATTGCATCGCTCCAAGACCTTGCCAAGCGCACGGAACTCTCTTTCACCGCGGTTACCGCCGGGATACAGGTACTCGAACAGATCGGAGTGGTGCACGAATTGACAGGCAAGAAGCGGAACCGGCTTTTTGGCTACGATCAATATCTTGCCATTCTCGGCGAGGGGACCGAATTACCATAGGCCGACGCTGGTGGCGTTTGAGCGTGCGGACATGAATGCTTGCGGCTTCACAGTCGAGTTGTGTTATTAGCGCATTCCAGCGTTAACGCTAATTAGGCCCGTTCTTGTTTTCACATCTGAAAACAAGGGAACATTGTAACACCCACACCTAGCTCCCAACCACCGGTCTAAGTAGGAAAAAAACAATGCAACCAACGCCAATCACCCCAAACGTAAAGCAAGTCCCGCTCCTGACCGCGAGCCAGATAGCCCAGTTCAAGCGCGACGGCTTCCTCGTGCTCCCCTCTGTGCTCGACCCCGAACTCTGCCGCCGTGCCAGAGACGCAATGTGGGACGCGATTGCAACCCACCTGCCCCGCATGAAGCGGGACGATCCTTCCACTTGGGGACCGCTCACCGAAGAAGAAAGCGCCGAGCTAAACGCGCAGCGGCCCGAGGTCGGCGGAGACCCCTATTTCGGCGGCGGCGGCCACCGCTTCTACGTCCGCAACGGCGCCGAACAATTCATGCTCGACTTGGCCCCCCGGGCCTTGTGGCAAGTCGCCGAGCAATTGCTTGGCGGGGGCACGGTGGTGTGGCCCGCTGGAGAGGATGATTCCGGTACGACGACGGGTCCGTGCTTCATGTGCGACGACGCCGTGGGAGGGCTGGCCACCCATTTGGGCAAA
The DNA here is from genome assembly GCA_965203175.1 of Candidatus Latescibacterota bacterium. Lineage (GTDB taxonomy): Bacteria > Latescibacterota > UBA2968 > UBA8231 > UBA8231. The sequence goes on from OZ241867.1 coordinate 5,544,837, forward strand.
GAGATCGAGCGATGGCCAGAGAAGGGATCCTTCACCACCGAGGAAGCACTGCGCCTGCCCAAGACCGGCCCAGTGTGGCTCAACGGCCAAGGGACGCGCGGCTTGTATTGCACCCTACCCAACAGCCCGTCTCCCGGCCCCGAATACCGCAGCGCCCACTCCGACGGCGCCTGCTACGGCCGCTGGCGATTGCAAATGTCGGTTTACACCGACGACCTACCGCCCAACTCCGGCGGCTTCACCGTGTGGCCGGGCAGCCACAGCCGGATCTGGCACGATCAGTGGGATGCCTTCCTTGAAGGCGAAAAGCACACGGACAAACATTTGGCAGAACGCAAGGCCGGCGGCTACAACGACCCCGTCATCCAGCGCATCAAGACCGATACCCAACCCTTTGATTGCCACGGCCCCGCTGGCACGGTGGTTTTGTGGCACACCAAAATTTTGCACATGGCTGGGCAGAATCTATCTACCGACGTCATCCGCCAAGCGACCATCTACGGTTTCCTCAAAACACCAGCATCCCTCCCCGACCCACTCGTAGTGGACAACACCAACGGCGACATCTGGCGGGATTGGTCCGACGAAGTCCGCGCCATCAATGGGTAGCGACGACCCTCAAGAGTCCAGCGGTTCGACGGCGACCGCGACACCTGAACTCGATGAGGTGCGGGCAGCGTCGGAGACCGCCTGCACCCAGTAGCCACTCTCCGCATCACAGACCGGTTTTTCACTGCGCTCCGCGGCGGCGACGAAATCCTCAATCATCGGCAGATCGAACAGCTTCTCCTGCAGCGGCTCCACCTCAATCCTCTCAGTTCCATCGGGCAGCTCCAGAATTAGGTGACCCGCCGTCAACTCCAGCGGGTCGATCAGTATCCTGCCGCCATCGCCGTCGATCTGGGCAAAGTCGCGACGCGGTGGCGAGGTCAGGATCGTCGAGTGCATGCCGATCCCGCCACCCTCGAAGCGCACGATCAGGGCGTCGGTGTCATCGACGGGCCAGTCGTGGTCGACCGCGTCAACCACAGCGCTCACCGACTGCGGTCGGCCGCCGAAGTTCAACAGCACTTCGATGCGATGAGACGCCATTTCCATCAGGGCACCGCCGATGTCCGGTTCGATCCGCCAATCCCCCGCTTCCGGATCCCAGCGCCCGCTGTAATGGGTGCGCGCAAAAACGACCCGTCCGATGCGGCCCGCAGCGATCAACCGCTTGGCCGCGACCACTTGCGGACAGGTGCGGCGGCGATAGGCGACCGCCAGAGTCACACCGTGAGCCCGGCACGCAGCGATCATTTCGCGACACTCGGCGGCGTTTCTCGCCATCGGCTTCTCGCACAGTACGTGCTTCCCGTGCTCCGCCGCCAGGCAGGTGTAGTCGCAATGGGTATCGGTCGGCGTCGACACGATGACAGCCTCCACCCGGTCGTCGCGCACCAGCTCCGCCGCCGAGCCGTACGCGCGCGGGCCATTGAATCGCGCCGCGAATGCCTTAGCGGCCTCGAGGTCGCGACGGCAGACGGCGACGAGGTCGGTCCGTTCCGAAGCCAGCAGACTCGGCCCGAACGAATTCTCGGCTATGGAGCCGCAGCCAATGATGCCAAATTTCACGGTGAAGTCCTTTCCCGGTGAGGAAGCCCATCTTCGAGCCCGTCTCCCCGTCTCATGGTGCGCAGTCGCTGCACAGCCATGGTTCAGCGCTCGACTCCCTCGCCCATCTGCGCCGTGGCAGTCAGCTCTTCCCACTTCGTCTCCCCAAAGCCGACGTTGTACTCCATGTCGAAGAGCAGCCGGTCTGCGGCGAAGCGGAAAGCCAGCAGGGGGCGGAAGGGCGTCTCGTAGAAGCAGAGCCTCGCGTTGTAGGTGCCGTCCGCGCTCCATGCGCCACTGGCGGCGACCGGTTGAGAATGGTCGCTGTCGAATGAGGTGCTGCCCTCCACCCAAGCCCCATAGCCGATGCGGAGCGGGTGCTCGACGCCGGACGCGTCCTCGACGGTCACCAGCGTTTCCTCCTCGCCGAAAGCAAAAGTGACCGCCCGCAGGTTGCGCTCGTTGGGCGCAAACAGAAACCTCCGCCCCGAATGTTTGTCGGCCAGCGCGGCGGTGGACAACCCTTCTTGCGGCGCAAGGGACAGGCCCCTCAACCGCTCGGCCAGCGGGCCGTTATCGGCCGGCGGCAGGGCTTCATGCTCCATCGCTGGCAGCAGGTGATCCCAGACCAGATCGAGCACCCGCTGCATGTCGCTCACGCCGGCGGTTATGGCCACCACTGCGTCCTGATCGGGCATGACGATGCAGTACTGGCCGAAGGCGCCGTCGCCCCGGTAGGCATTGTGCCGGCAGCGCCAGAACTGGTAGCCGTAACCCTGGTCCCAGTCGCTGTCGGGGTCGCTGCCATTCGCGGTCTGCAAGGCGGTGGCCTCCGTCACCCACCACTCTGGGAGCAGCCGCCGGCCATCCCACATCCCCCGCTGTAGCAGCAACTGGCCGAAGCGGGCGATATCCTCAGTGCGTATTCTCAGTCCCCAGCCGCCGACATTGTAGCCCTCGTCATCGCTCTGCCAAGTGGCACCCTCGATCCCCAGGGGCGCGAAGAGCCGCGGTGTCAGATAGTCAATCAGGGTCCCGCCCGTCAGCCGCTGAACCATCAAGCCGGCCATGTAGGTAGCTCCCGTGTTGTAGACGAAGTGGGTTCCGGGCTTGAGACCCACCGGCACGGCGAGAAAAGACTCAGCCCAGGTGTCCCTCTCGGTCGACCAGAAGGCGTCGGCCTGCTCCTTCAGGTGGCCGGTGTTCATGCGCAGCAGATCCCGCACGCGCATCGACGCAAGGTTTTCGTCCGGCTCGGCAGGGGCTTCCTCGGGAAAGTGGTCGAGGACCAAGTCGTCGAGGCTCATCAGCCCTTCCTCGACCGCCAGACCCACCGCTGTGGAGGTGAAGCTCTTGCTCAGAGAGTAGAGGCGATGGGGACTGTCGGGGTTGTAGGGGTACCACCAACCCTCGGCCACCACTTTCCCTCCGCGCAGCAGCATGAAGCTGTGCAGGGCATTGATCGAATCCTCGGCCGCATCGACGAAGCCGAGAATGGCCCGACTGGAGATGCCCTGAGCCTCGGGGGTACTGCGCTCAAGGGCGGCGACTGGCTGATTGGCGTGAAGCATCAGTATAAACAGCAGGAGAAAGGCGCGAAACATGAGCAAAATCCGGGAAAGAGTTGGCAGTCTATAGAGAATGGATGGACATCCAACTATTGGTTATGTCCTTGAAGAACGGTCAGTGCATCCCACGTCGCCGGAAATCCTCCGAAGGCGCTCATCTGCAACACGACCTCCTCAATCTCCGTCCTCGTGGCTCCACAACCAAGGGCCCGGTCGATGTGAACAGCAAGCTGTTCCGGCCTGCCGAGAACCGTCAAGGCCGCGATCGTGCACAGCAGACGGGTCTTGATATCCAGTCCCGCCCGTCCGTACAGGTCGTGCATCACGTGCGTCATCACGAGTCGCTCGAACTCGGGATGAAGTGTGCGCATCTTCTCGGCAGAGGCATCTGCAGCGGCTTCTCCGAGCATCGTCGAGAGCATTCTGCGCCCTGCTTCGTAGCGTTCACTTTCAGTCATATATCCTCCCCTGATCGGTTGTGCTCTCGCTGGGTCTTTCGGGCATATGCTGCGGTAGGTAGCCAGAGAGCGGGCGGAATCTGACCTCAGCCGTAGGCACCCTTCTCGTGACGGCCGAGCAAGCGCTGCAGACGCGGCGAGGCTCCCTCCATCACGTGCGGCGGCATGCGGTAGTCGACAAAAGGGTAGAAGCGCTGGGAGATAAAGCGCTTGCTGTACGTGACGCCGGCCATAAAGCGAGTGCGATCCGAGGCATTGGGAGCACCCCGGTGCCAGATCTGGTTGTTGAACATGTACGCGTCGCCAGCCCGGGCGAATAAGGAAATCGGTCCAGTCCCACAAAATGTGGGCTTGTCTTGCTCGGCGGGCCTGCGGCCAGCGCGGTGGCTGCCAGGCACGACCTGAGTAGGGCCGTATTCAATGCTCTCTACATCGCTAACCGGAGTAAAGATCTGCAGCACAAAGCAGGGCATAGTAATGCTCGGATCGTGCTGTTCCACCTCATCGGGCAGGGGAAAGTGGATCAAATCGTCGAGGTGCCAGCCGCCGGGACCGTCGGGCACTTTGCTGGAATCGGGCTCGGTGTACAGGGCGTTTTGCGACATGAGGTGGCAGTTGTCGCCCAAGATGGCTTCGGCCAAGCTGGCAAAGGGCTCGCGGACTACCAAGTCGCGGAATGCCTCGCTATATTCGAACATGCGCATGAGGCTGATGCCGCGGATATGATCGCCTGCTTCGTCGTTGAGGATGCGGGGATCTGCGACTTTGCGCGCCATGGCCCCGCGCAGGGCTTCGACCTCGTCGGCTGCGAGGACGGGCCCTAGGTGACAGTAGCCGTCTCGGTTGAACTGCTCGATGATGCGCTGGGTTTCTTCCGGCGAGTACGGCTGGCCTGCTGCAATGGGACTAGACATGGGATTTTAGCTGGGCAAAAGGGTGGACAGGTCGGCTGCAAAATAGGGCACGGCCTTGCTGACGCCAAATCAACACAAGAACGAATCTTGCGTCAGGTGCTGCAAAGGAGGCTCCTATGAAAAGACGAGTCGCATGGCTATTAGCCGTCATCTGCCTAACGGGCAATGTCGCCGGAGTCTCGGGGCGAGAAATCGACGTGCACCTATCTAAAATCGACGCAGGGGTGGCTTGGGTTAGTTCGTACTGGGGCTACAACGCCCCCAAGTTAGTGTACGATGGCGAAAGCTATTACACGGTCGCTCTGTGGGGACCGGAACAGGCCACAGCACAGGGAGCGCTCTACCAATTGCGCGACGGGCAGTGGCACCGGGGCTACGAGTGGGACGGTTTGAACTACCAGCCGGGCATGGTATTGCTCGACGAGCAACGGCGACTGCTCCTGATCTACCCAAAGATCAACGCAAAGCCGGTCATTCTGCGGGCCACAGCGCCGGGGCAGATCGACCAGTTTGAGCAACTCGAAGTGCCGGACGCTATTGGCAAGGCCGGGTACATGGGTGCTGGCATTTACGACGAGCGCCTAGTCATCGGCTATATCGGCGATCCAGCGACCTATACCTTCAAGACGGCTATGCTCGATTTGCGCACCGGCACTTGGGACGGCCCCTACGTCCTCGCGCCAGCGCAAAGAACAGAGGTGCCGTGGACGACTTGGCTCTACCCGGTCATTCAGCCAGATGAGACGGGTTATCACTTGCTAGTGAGCAATCAGCCCGACTCCCGGGCGCTCTACAACCGCATCCTCTACATGCACTTGCCCTATGGCGACCCCGGTCCGGTCGCGCCCGAGGTCGTAGTCGAGATCGCACCCGAAGGCGATTTTATCGCTTTCGGCGAGGCCATGTGGCGCGACTTAGATGGCTACATTTACGTCACCGGACAATACCAATCCCCCGGACAGGCCAATCAACTATTCGTCTTTGTGCGCGACCCGCATACGGGCGCATGGACCCGCCAAGCGCTGAGCAATGCGCAGGTGGCTGCGGCCTATCAAAGCCCCGGTGGAAGCCGTGCCGTGTGGGTAGCCAGCACGTACGGATCCGACTTGCGGCTCTATAAATCGGACGATCGCGGGGGTAGCTGGCAGGAGAAGCCGCTGGTCGATCTGGACAGCTACGGCCTAGTCTCCAGTTTCTTCCTCCACGGCATTTCCCCGGCCAGTGGCAGCCTGATGCCAAGCTTGCCCACGGCGGTATTCAGCGCCGGGCCTCACCCCAACTACGAGTTGTGGTTCGTCCAGTTCGACATCGCCGAGTTGGCAATGGCTACCGCAGTGGAGGAAGTAGAGTCACTGGACGCGACCGGTGCGCCGATTCTGGTCGCCAACGCGCCCAATCCCTTCAACAATTCGACCCAGATACGCTTTTGGCTGCCCGTGGCGGGGCTGGTTGATCTAGCGGTGTACAATCTTCAAGGCCAGCGCGTCGGACAGATAAGCAAGGGCCACCGGGAAGCTGGCTGGCATACCATTACCTGGACAGCCGGCGATCTAGCGACCGGGGTGTACTTGTATCGCTTGCAGGCTGGCGGCACTGAAATCGCGCGCAAGTTGGCAGTGATCCGCTAGCGCGACCACACCTTTGCGTGGCAGCGCGAGCAGTGCATCCTGCATTTGCTTCCTTTCTTGGTTGGTCGGCGCGGAAAGATGGCTGCATCCGCTCCACTTCAACCAACTCGCAGTCGCATACCCCCCTCTACTAACTCCAGGTCGTAGCGATTGAGGGGATTCTGCGCCGGCCCTCGGGTGGGCTCTCCCGCCCGATTAAAGGTCGATCCATGGCAAGGACATACTAAAAAATGCTCTCTAGGGCGCACTTGACATCCCTGGTGCGGACAAGTGGCCCCCAGAGCTTGCAAGGGCGGTTCCCCACCGCGCAACAAGACGATGGCTTCGGGCAAGTCAGGGCCTTGCAGGAGCCCGGCGTTGCCCTTTTTAAATAATTTGTTTAACTCGTTATCCGACAAAAAAACAGCCCCGTCTTTTACCACTGCATAGTGCATGGGCACAGTAGCGCATCCGAGCAGGGAGTGGCCGGCTAGGCAAACTCCGCCCAAGCGGGCTAAGAAACTGCGCCGCGGCATTTTTTCGGCCCCGTTCTCCACAACACCTCCTAGAAATAAGTAGCCGCACTGAAGAGGAAGGCGGCCCCGCGAATCAGGTTATCAAAGGCGTCGCGCTGCCAATTGCGCTGGTAGTCTACCTTGAACACGGCCTCCTCCTCGGGGCGGAAATTGAGCCCCAGACTGAGGCGGCGGTGGCTGTCGCCGTCGATATCCGCATCGAAATCCACCAAGCCATAGCGCACTATGCCAGTAAAATGGGAACGGGACAATTGAGCAATCCACCCACGGCCAAAGTGGGCGTTTAATTGGGCGTAGTACCCGCGTTGACTCGACTGAAAAATGGCGCTTTGCTCGGGCACGTCAATGGCGGCCCAAGCGCATTCCCCCAACCATTCAAAGGGGCCTTGGAGGACTTCCCAATCGAGGGCGAAAATGCTCAGATTGCGCTTGTCGGCAATGGCCAAACCATCGGCTTCCCAGCTATTATAGGGGCCCGTGTGCAGAGAGACCCCCACTTCGACAGCGGGCCGCGGACTCAGACCCAAGCGCCCCACCCAGGAAGGGCGGTTGTTGTTGTCTGTAAAGTTGCCCCGTCCCGCGGCAATGCGGGTGCCCTCGGGCCGACCCCCTACTACTCGATCGTCAAATCCGTTTACTGCGTACAGCTCGTAAGTCATCCGGGCTTGGGGAGTGGGATGGACAGCGCCGTAAAATCCCATGCCCCCCTCTGACAGAGCCGTGGGGATGATCTGGGTGCTGACTAGGGGTCGGTCGGTGAAATCGTTGGTCGGGCTGTCGTGGGACAAATTGAAACGCCCCAAGGGGGACAGGATAATGCCGCCCCTAAAGGTGAGGGATGGGTGGATTTCAAAGTCGATAAGGGCGAGTTCTATTTTGATCTCCTCGCCCCCCTCCTCAAATTCCAGTTCCGAGGCCACGCGGAGGCGGTCGGATACCGGCGTATAGGTAAAGATATTGAAGCGCTTGGGCTCAAAAGTCAGTTCCTCGGTAATTCCCTCTTCGCGCTCGTAGCGGAAGTGGACCTCAGTATAGCCGCCAAAGTACGTGCGGCCCCCAATCCCCTTGATAAAGGGCTTGTCGCCAATGCCACCCCGCACCAAGGGCGTTTCGCCCTCTTGGGCTGCCGCAATCCCCACGAGCGGGCATAGCAGGCTCATCAGCATTCTCAATATCATGGCTTACTTCTTTTTTTACTTTTCAAAGCGATTCCAAAAAGGCGACCAAGGCCTCCTGATCCGCCTGATCCAAGGCCATGTACGCGTCCCGGCTGGCCGCGGATTCGCCCCCGTGGCGCACAATGGCATCGTGCAAGGTGGTCGATTGGCCGTCGTGCATATAAAAGGCTTGCCCCCCCAGGAAATCGGGCACTAGACGCAGGCCCCACAAAGGCGCAGTGCGCCACTCTCGCCCCGTGGCGTCGCCGTCGGGGCGATTATCGGCCAATCCCTCCCCCATGTCGTGGAGCAACAGATCAGAGTACAGGTGGGCGTCCACATAGCTCAAGGCAGCCACCGAACTGGCCCCCGTGCGCATGGTAGGCGCGTGGCAGGTATGGCACTGAGCTTGGTGGAACAGGGCCTCGCCGCGCTCGACTTGGGGCGTGATAGGACCCCGTTTGGGCGGAGCCAGCAACCGCACGTACATCACCGTAGTCAGCACAGTGGCAGCCGAAATCTCTGGATCGGGCACTTGGTCGCCCTGCGCTACTCCGCCGGCCTGGGCATGGCTGTTCTCCTCGGGCAGAAAGTCACTGGTGATGCCTATATCCTCGTGATAGGCCTCCACCACCTGCTGCAGTAGAGACGAGACCTGGGCCTTGCGCGAAAAGCGCCCGAGCTGGATCCCGTCCCCTCCGCCCACGTGGGCTGCGGAGACGTAGTCGGGCGAACTGACCCAGTGGGCCCGGCCCGATATGCCGTCGCCATCCGCATCGTCGGGATCTCCGCGCGCCAGGATGGTCTCCACTGGAATGGCCTCGATCAAACCCACGCCAAATACCGGCGGCGGAATGCGGAAGGAGCGATCCACCTCGGGGGGCAGCATTTCGGGGGGCGCGCCGGGGATGGATTTGTCCTGGTGCTGGGCCCCGCCTTTGTCCAGGGCCAAATCTTCTCCTTCGCTAAAGCGGAAAAATCCCACTGCGGGGGTGCCTCGCCCATCGCCGGGATGGCAGCCTTCACAGCTAACATTGTTGAAGATGGGCCCCAAGCCCTCATCAATGGTAAAGGCCTTGGCAAAATTCTCGTCTCCTGCGACGAAAACCGCGTTGAGGTCTGCGGACAGGCCCTCAAAGGGAGATTCGAAATCGTCGCCTGGGGGAGGGGGTTCGGTCATGAGCTGGCCACAGGCCCCACCGATCCAAGTCATAGCGCACAGGCCGACGGCAAAAATCGGACGCTTCACCAATTGCCTCCTTTAGGCAGAGAATAAAATATAGTTATGTAATATACAACTTAAAGTTTAGTCATGGCTAAAAATAAAAAATGATCGAGCAAAAGACAAGGCCATCCATCCTTCGGGAACGACCTCGGCGGCTTTGAGTGCGACCGACCTTTTGCAATGGGCTTTGCTAACGCCAAATCAACCTAGAAAACGGACTATTGCGCCGCCTATTCACCCGCCGTACCTTGCCCCCATGATGCAGAGAGTTGAGCGATAAGTTCATGAAAAATCGAGCCACCTCGCTTTGGATATTTCCCGCTTGGGTCCTGTGCCTGTTGCTAGCGGCCCCTGCCTTCTGCCGCACGGGATCAGTGCCCACAGGACCCGTGCCCGCCGCCCTGCAGCAGCCCGAGGTGGCCGACCTCGAACCGCTGTTCTGCTGGGCCACCCCGGTGCCCGATGAATACGCCAACAACAAGTCGGGGTACACTGCTTGCGTGGCAGGGCCCGACGGCAAAGTCTACCTAGGCACGGCCAACTACTACGATTACGGCGACTGGCTGGCCTATGATCCCCACGACCGCAGCATCGAAAGAGTAGTCAACCTAAGCCAGACCATCGCCGAAAACCTGTACGACATCAATACCCAGGGCAAGACGCACACGCAGCTGGCCATCGGCCCCGACGGGCGCATATACGGCGGCACCAAGCAAGGGCACGAACTATTTGCCACCAGGCCCGAAATCGGCGAACAGGCCGGCGGTTATCCCGGCGGTCATTTAATCGCCTATGATCCGCGCACGGGCCTAGCCCAGGACCTGGGTATCCTGCGCGCCCAAGACGGTCTGATGAACGGCATTGTCGATCACGAGCGCCGCCGCATCTACTTCAAAACCGAACCGCGCATGCACTTTCTCATCTACGAGCTGGACACGCACCAAGTAATCGACAAAGGGCGAGTGGGCACCTGGAGCCGCTACATCGACATGGACGACCGAGGCGATGTGTGGATACCCAATCGCGGCAGAATGACCCGCTACGACGTGGAAAGAGACGAACTCGTCGAGTACAAAGTGCGCGTCCCAGCAGGTGCCCCGCCCTATGAAAAACCGTACGCCTGTGTAATTGGCGGCGGCGGCAGCAAGCTCGGAGCCGATTTCAACCGCCGCGGCATGAAGCTCTACGGAGGCGACCTCAGGCAAATTCAGGAATTCGACCTGGCCAGCGCCGCCAGCGGAGTCGTGTCCATGCGCTATGTCTGCAATTCAGTCCCCGAGCCCTTTGCAGAAAGCAGCGATATCCACACCATGATACAGGACGCCAAGGGCCGGATCTACTGGACTGCGGATGTGGGCCAAAACCCGAAGCAGACCCTGATTATGCGCTACGATCCGCACCAAGGCCAAGGCGAATGCCTCGGTTATGTCGTCGATGCGGAGTTTGTCCAACATCGGGATTTGCACAATGGCCTAGGCTCGATCCAAGGCTCGGCAATAGGGCCAGATGGAACCCTGTACATCATGGCGACCTATCCGTATTACATCCTCGAATTTCCCCGGCTGACCGCGGATTGAGAATCCATGTATCGGATAAAATTCACAAGCTGCGCCCTGCTCGCTTTTTCCCCACTGCTCGCCGGCGCTGAACCCGCGCTGGACCTGGAGCGGGAAAGTGCTCGCATGGTGCCTCTGTTTGAGGCCCTGCCCGTCAATGAGTGCATGGTGACTGCAATGGTCCGCCGGCAGCGCGACGGCCTGATCATTGGGGCCACCTGCGGCAAAAAGGAAATCTGCCTGTTCAGCTTTGACCCCAGCAGCACGGCAGTGAAAAAACTCGACTGCTTCGAGGCCCTGTGGTGGGATGAGCCGCGCCTAGCGCTCGGACCCGAAGGGGACATTTATCTGGGTGCCCGACGAGCGTACGACAAGCAGTTCTTCTTCGAGCGCCCGCGGCAGCGCCCTCACACCCCCAGCACATTCAGGCGCCGCGACTCAGTGCCGCCACCCCACCTGACGGATCCAACAGCCCCAAGCATGCCCATCCGGCACTACTCGCCCGCTGGCCGCTTGCTCGCAGAAATCGCCCTCCCTGAATTCCCCGAGCCGGACGGAGTAGGAGCCCTAGCCGTCGACGCCACCGGGCAAATGCTCTGCGGCCTTACCGCGCCCGGAGGGCGGCTTTTCACCGTGGCGCTGTCGTCCGAATGGGAGGCACAAAAGGATTACGGCGAGGTAGTCCCCCTGCCCCAACACCACCATACCCGCCCAATCAGCAGAGTCCTGCTGGCTGCAGACAACGGCAAGATCTACCTCAGCGGCACCAGCACCGGGGCGAGTGGCGACGACGACATGGGTCGCATCCTCGAACTGGATCCCCTCACAGGCGTCCTCAAGCCCCTCGATGCCAGATTGCCCGCCGTAGTGGGGCGACGGCGCTTCGCCGCCATCGACGCCGCGGTAAAACTGGACGACGGCAGCTTTCTCGCCGGCACGACAGATGGCTATCTGTTCCGCTTTGACCCAAAAGCCGCATTGCTAGAGGGTTTTGGCAAGCCCCTGCGGCAGCACCGCATACCGGGGCTGGCCCGGGGGGTGGATAGCCTGATCTACGGCGTGGGCGGCGAAGAGGAAGGGCTGCCGCGCTTGTTTGCCTTTGACCCGGTCCAACGCCGGATACACCTGGGCACCTGGCCGGGCGGCATGCAGCCGGAAGGAGGACACCAAACCTTCGGCGATATCGGCGCAGTCGTCAGCACGGCCGACGGCACCCTCATATGTGGCGAGCGCGAGCGGCGCGGTTACCTGCTGTTGTACTACCCAAAAGACAGGCCGATGTCCTCCGCTGCAGAGACCAAAGCGCGCTACACCGCTGCCACCGCAACCTCGTCCAAGTGGAAAAGCACCCTTGCGGGCGAGGCGCTCGCCAACTGCACCCGCGACCGTTTCATCGATTTTTCCGTCGCCTCTGGCACCCTTGGTCTAGCCCCCACCTATCTGATCGCCGATGCCATGGCCCGCAGTTCGAAAATCAGCGAACCCCTGACGGACGCAATCCAAGTAAAAAAGGTCTTCGAACTGCCATCGGCAGTCGAAAAAGTCGAAATCCTCTTTTTCGGCGGGGGTGGTAGCGAACAAACACCCATGCTCATCACAGTCAACGGGCACGAGATCCGCCACGTTCAGAACAGAGAAAAAATGCTCACGGGCGGCTGGGACCGGGAAACCATTCCCGGCCGCTACCTGCAGCAGGGCAGCAACGAACTGATCTTTTCGGGAGCAGGGTTTCTGCTCATCGATGCGGATAGGCCCGGCAAAAACAGTTTCAAGCGCCTTTCCGGGGAAAGCAGCGAGTGGAAGAGCGACATACTCGGGCCCGGGAACAATCTCTCAGGCGAGTACGTCGTCCGCATCCGGGTCCACGGCTATCCGCCCGAGGGTACCCTGACTTCCCCAATAATTGATATGGCCGCAGAATATGCCCTTTCCCCCAAGATAGAGGTGAGCGCCCTGCATCTGTCCGCCGATCTGGCACTACAGCCGCAGACCGCTGTCCGGTTCGCAGTGCGCACTGGCTCAACGGCCTGGTACGCGCCGGATAAATGGAGTCCCTGGCGGTCAGCCGACTCGGCCAATACCCTGCCCGGACAGCGCTTTGTGCAGTGGCGAGCGACCCTTTCCAGCCGGGATGCCCGCATCACGCCCTTAGTGAAAAAAGTGACCATTGAGGCTTCCGGCCGGATCAGCGGGGTAAATCACCCGGACATCGAGATGATCGAGGCACCGGACAATGCTATTGCGGTCTCTTCGTACGATTTCGACTACGCCGACCCGCACCACCCCCGCATGCGCCACCTGCGGGAAAAATACCGGCTGGAGGAAATAGTCGCCCCTGGCAAAACGGAGATGGAAAAGTTTGCCCTTTTGCGTCAGTGGGTGCGCCGGCAGTGGGAGGGATGGAACGAAAACGAGTACAACTACTGCCCACAGTGGGACGCGCTGGAGATCCTCGAACTAGCTCCGCAGAACCTGGCGCTGGGGATGTGTACCCACTATGCGGCTGTCTTTGCCCAGTGCGCCGCGGCCCTAGGGTACCACACCCGTCCCCTCATCGTCGACCACCACTGCCTGACCGAGATCTGGTCGGACCAGTACGGCAAGTGGATTCTCCAAGATCCGGGGCTTCTGCCAGGGCACCAAGTGGCTTTCCAGTACGAAAGGGCCGGTGTGCCCATCAATGCGCTCGAAATGCATCGCAGCGCCGCAGCCAACAAGGCCGGGAATATCGATATTATTCCCCCACCGCCCATTCCCGTGGACCAGATGCGGCGGATGTTTGTCGATCTGTACCTGCGCTTCGGCATACCGCTGCGCAACGACCACCTGTACCGCTCCGAGCCTCAAGAACTGGAACAGGGCATGAATCAGTACCACTGGGACGGCCATCTGTGGTGGACCGACAGTCTCGACCCGAGGTACCCGGAATACTCACTCCAGACCACCCGGCCAGAGGATTTCTATTGGTCCTTGAACAAAACGAGGATCGACCTAGAGGACACCGAGACGACCGCGACCCTGTCCGTGCAATTGTCCGGCCCCATTCCCAATCTCGCCCGCTTTGAGATCAGCTTGGACGAGGGCGCATGGCAGGAGAGCGATCCGTCTTTCGCGTGGAACCTGCGCCCGGGCAGAAACGCGCTGCGGGCAAAAGCGGTCAATACCATGGGCCTCCAAGGCCCTGTCAATCAGGTCGTACTCGAGTATCGCAGCAACTGAGCGCGTGGCCCGCGTCCCGGATCAATGTATACCAGTAGAGGTAGCACTTCTACACGTGACTCCGGGAACGGTCGTCCACTAGACACTCCCCTTGCGCCTCGATTAAATGTTATTACACTAGTAGCAACAACAGGAGGTGCTTCATGGTTGAACTCAAAGTCCGCAAATTCGGCAACTCACTCGGCGTCGTCCTGCCCAAGGAAGTCGTCAACCGGCTGCGCACCAAAGACGGGGATCCTCTATTCCTGATCGAAGGGCCAGACGGCAGCTACCAGATGACGCCCTACGATCCCACCTTTGCAAAGAAGCTGGCAAAGGCCGAAGACATCATCGATCGCTATCGCAACACGCTCCACGTTCTGGCCCAGTGACGGAACCGGTTTGGATTGACGCACGCGACGCGCTGATGCTACACGACCGACTGCTCGCGCTGCACGGCGGCGCGGCGGGGGTGCGCGACGATGGCTTGTTGCAATCGGCTTTGGCCCGGCCACAGCAACACTACGCCTATGCGGATGCGCCCGATCTCATCGAAATGGCAACCGCCTATACGGCGGGTATCGTGCGCAACCATCCTTTTGTCGATGGCAACAAGCGCACCGGCTTTGTAGTCGGAATCCTGTTTTTGGAGTTGAACGGCTATCGCTTCACCGCCATTCAAGAGAACGCGGCTCAAGCCGTCATCGCGCTGGCGGCCGGGACACTCGATGAAGCGGGCTACACGTCTTTCCTGCGCGCGAACACCGAAGTGCAACGCGAAAAACAATGACAGCGCATTAGCACGGCTCATCCACCGCTTAAAAGCGGCCTATTGCGCCACCTCTCCACCCGCTATATCTTGCCCCACCATGAATTTACGCCTCAGCATCATCGCCCAGAGCTTTATTCCCCTCTGCAAAGCGCATCTCCTCGCATGAACAAAGTAGAAATCCCGCCGCCCGAAGGCGTCTTCGCCCAGTCCTGGTCGCTGAAAAAACTTTTTGGTATGCTCGCCGTCTTCGGCCCGGCGGCCATCGTCGCCTCGGTCGCCATCGGCGCTGGCGAGACCATCGTCGTGGTGCGGGCCGGGGCTTGGGCTGGTTACGGCCTGTTGTGGATGGTCTTGCTCAGTTGTCTGGTCAAGGGCGTCTTCTTCACCTACCTGATTGGCCGCTACACAGCCGTCAGCGGCGAGCTGATCGGCCACCGCCTCGTGCGTCTGCCCGGGCCGCGCGGGTGGCTGCTGTTGACCATTTTGCTGTTTGAGATGATCGGCGCGCCCCTAGCTTGGGTACCCGTCTCCAAGCCCTGCGGCGACCTCTTTCACTTCCTGCTGCGCGACATGCTGCCCGCTGGCGAGGAAGAAGTCTTTTGGGAAAACGCCATAACCTCGGCCTTCATTGCCTTGGCGCTGTTCTTTGGCATCCGCCTGTCCTTTGAACGCCTCGAAAAGCAACAACTCCTCATCTGCGGAATCCTAGTCACGGGCACCATCGCCGGGACCCTCATCGTGCGTCCAGACTTTATCGCGGCGCTTGTCGGGACCTTCCGTTTTGGCGACCTGCCGCCCTTCCCAGAGTGGGCACCCGCGGACACCGTCGCGCATCCGCTGCTGACGTTGGGCACCACCTTTGGCTACGTCGGCGGCGGGGTCATTAGCTACATCGCCTACGCCAACTGGGTCGGCCTGCACAAGTGGGGGCTGACGGGCCACCAAGACATCGAGGCCATCCGCGACCGCGCCGGACGCAGCGAGACCATCGACTACCTACCCGACGATCCCCAGCAAATCCATCGCCTGCGGCAACGCGTGGCACCGCTGCGCTGGGACGTGGCGCTGGGGGCACTGGTCCTCTTCATCGTCACCGGGGCCTTTATGATTTCCGGAGCGGCCGTGCTCTTCCCGCTCGAAACCCGCTTTGAGGGCTGGAACTTGCTGACGCATCAAGCCCACGTCTGGCGGCAGATTCATCCGACCTTAGTGTGGATTTACTACGTCTGCATCCTCGCCGCACTGTGGGGCACCCTGCAAGCCCTGCCCGAAATCTACGCCCGCGTGGCCCAAGAGTTTCTCTCCGCCCGCTGGCCCGACCGCACTTGGGAATACCAGGCGATCAAGCGCGTCATCTGCCTCTACATCTTCGCCACCACCATGCTCATCGTCTGGAACAACATCCCCTTCGACATCCTGACCCAGATCGCCGGCTTCCTCATCGCCAACCTAGCCATTGCCATGATGATGGTGGCAGCTATCTATCTCAACTTCAAGCTACCCACCTCCTACCGCACCCGCGCTTGGGTTCTCATCGGCGCGGTGCTCTCGACTGTGGTACTGATCGCCTCAGCCGCCGTCAGTGGTTGGGGACTGCTGGGAAAACTGGCGGGCTGACAGGCGGCGACGACACTGTTCATTCGCGCTTGTCCCTCAATGAAAACTAAGATTAAGAAAAACTACCTATACTACGCTGCCGGTCGGACATGGTCTGTGCCAGAGCTACGACTAGTTTCACTCCCCGATGGCACCGCTGCCATTTCTGAAGAGGAAATCCACCGGATCCACCGGGCGATCGCCAACGAAATCTGCGGAAATAACACCAGTCTATCTATGGAAGAATTGGAATTCCTCTGTGACGTAACGGACACCACCTTCTCGGATGTGGCAGACTGGCTACAGATCCACCGCAGCACGGTTACTCGATGGCGCAAATCTGGTGAAGTGCCGAAGAGCGTAATGAGCTTGGTACTCAAGAAATGGTTTTGGTACCTTCTTTTCGGAGAATCTCTCCATGACGAAGCGATTCCGCTGAATTGCGCCGTCAACGAGACCAAATTCCTGTCTTTTGCCAAACAAGAGACCATTGATAAACACTTAGCAGACCCAGTCTCCCAAGCTAAAATTCTATAACATGGGTCGCGACGGAAGTATCGTTCGCTGGTGCTTAAGGAGACCCGACCAGTGGCTTTGGGGTTCGGAAGGGTGCTGATGCCAGAGAGTGATGTACTTTGTGGAGATGGCGAGGAGGATTGGGGGATTTGCTCCTATATGTAATGTCTAAACGGTAAGGGCGGCAGATCGGGAACAGGTGCAGCAGTAAGAATTTCTCCTACAGCATCAGCAAATTTGAGTGTAACAGGTTGTCCGTCTGCGAACTGGCAGGTGTTGAAGTTGATCTTGGTTAGGCCCATCACATCCGTCATAACCCTGAGCAGATCCGCATCGCCTCTGTGGATTTCGATTAGAAGAGGATTGGGCACCTCCCAACCAGGATAGGTGTCGAGTCGAGGTATAAAACCCTTGGTCCAAAGGTATCCTCTCCCTCTTGTTGAAAGGTATGCAGTGCCACGCAGGACGGGCATTTTACCTGATCTATATAGCTTCAACTCACTGGTTGAGCGAATACGCACCCCGACTAGGTCGGTCTCTTTTGGGACAACGGATTTGAAACCTTCCCACTCATCGTCGTTAAATCGCGTTTTGCCGTGAATAAAAAGCTCAGTAGGTGGCTTTCCGTGAAGGTTTAGATATGACCCCACCACTAGACTCATCAACTCGGAGGCTTTCTCTTTACTAAGGTGAAATTCGTGCGTATCCTTCGAGTACCAAGGGCCGACTGCACCTCGAAAAACAACGCCATCGCCCGAGTCCAAAAACATTTGGGCTCCGCAACAAGCATTGCCAGCGATTATGTCGGTACCGTCCATCTTGTAAACCAATCCTACGTAGCAGACCCCCGGGCGGACCGACGCCAGTTTCCATGGTTTGCCACTGGCCTTGAAGAATGCTGTTGTACAGAGATTCCAAGCGACTGTGGCAGGATCTTCAGGTTCACGGATGAGGCGGCCATCTTGAGTGAATCGGTGAGGTGTAAGTGTCGTGTCGCGTACAATCTGAAGGACAGCCCCTATACCTAAAAGGCGAGCTTTCATTTGGTGGTGAAAATTAAGCTCGTAGCGGTAAATTTCTGCGGCTTTCCGGTCTTCGGGAAAAAGCGAACCTTTACGGAGAATTCGACGTCCGTCCCTAGGTTCGAAAGGCTGATTTCCCTTAATGCGCTCTTCCTTCGGTACAACTGACTTAGGTCGCCCATATCGGTAAACCTCTTCCGGTATGATAACGAACCACATGGTAGGCGGTGCTTCGTCTTGGCGTAAATGCCTGCGTATCGGCTCCTCAAAAAGCTCGACAGTCTTGTATATTGCTTCATGCCTATCAGTGATCCGAATCGAATCACGAACGTCATTTTCCAAGACAGTTAATTCGACTAGAGGATTTTCTGGCCACTGAGTGCCAAAAACTGCTTGGAATCCAGGCCAACCAGTGTGGTGGGGTTCATTCGGGGTCTTGGGTGGAATATAGCGTCGAATACTTTCTACCCATTCACGAAAACAGCTCAAACCGTTCGGTGTCCCAATGACGCCGATACGCATTTCGGCAGGATTAGCTCTGTCATCCAAGGGTCCGAACAGAAAAAGCCCATCCTTCGGATGTTCCAATTCCTGACCGTAGCGGAAGCCTAATTGTGGCTCTTCGATGTGTTTGAGTGGAGAGTTTTCATACCGCCTCTCCGTATTTGTCGTCTTCATTGTCAAGTAAGTCGTCAAAATCCCTTCCATCCAAGGCACTATCGAAATTATCCAGAGCGTCAGCCTCTGTTTCATCTTCTACATGGTCTTCTTCGGCTGTGGACACTGAGCCATTCTCAACAATAGACAAAGGAGCCTCAAAGCCCATCGGAGAAGCAGCTATTGTCGCCACGGCGTCACCGCCTAGAGATAGGGAGAATTCTTCTTTGCCGTTCGCTAGGTCAGCTACAAAAGCGCGAAGCAAGTCGCGCCAACGATCATTCCACCAATTCTTACAGAAGCTCTTTCGTAGGCGATCAGCACTAGATTGGCTATCGAGCGGCGTCTTTCCATCTTGGGTGAAGACGACGTGGGTGCGCAAGGCAAGATGCCGTGGGTCAGCTATGCTGATCTTGCCTGATACCGCAAAGTGCCAATGGACGCCTCTTGTTTCGCTTCGACCAACTAGCCGCCGTCGCCGTTTCTTGCCGTTCTCATCTTGAAAAGTGGCAATGTTCCCTTCGATCATATCGAGAGGGACGAACCACGCGCTGCCGTGTGCAAATTCACAAAGCAATAGACCCTGATTCCGTGCGAATTGCTCCCATGCTTGGCGTAGAAGTCTAGTTACTATGTTTCGAGCATCGCGCCACGAGACTTGTGGCCTGTTGTTCTTCTGACCATCGAGAAACTGTGTCAATGGAACACGATAAGCGTGTTCAAGTGGAATATCGGGAGTCTCCATTTGAAGCGTATCCGCATTAGCAAAGCTGACGGCCAGCCGCATATACGGGGCTGTGGGGCTTTGAAATTCATTAAACGCACGCTCCATGGCCTCCTGTGACGCATTGAAACGAGAAAAATAGATATGAGACGGTAGAGAACTGATTTGGAACCAGTTAGAAAATATTGGCTCCGGTGTATCAGAGACGGAGGCGCTTTGCCGCAGCTTAAACTTTTGCCAAGAAGCCAAGGCTTCTCCGAAATCACTAGTCGATTGCGGAATCTGGATATCCTTGAGAGTCTCCAGAAGTGTGCTGAATCCGTCCGCCCAGTTAGGAGAGAAGTCTATGGCGTTTAGGCGAATCAACTGTTCGGGGAAGTCCGAGAACGGAAGATCATCAAGGCGGATAGGTATGACGAATTGTTGTTTGTTGAGTCGCCGACCTGTGTTTACAGCAAGAGCAATTTCGTCAAGAACGCCATCTTTCTGATAAGAATCACGGGATAAGGCAACGATGACGGTGGCGGCTTCTTCCTTAATCGCGTCACCAATATCTCTCCAGAATGTCTCGCCGCCGAGTAGGGTAAGGACATCTGCCCAGACTTCATAGCCAGCGGCGGTTAACCGTGTACCTAGCCAAGAGGCAAACTCGTTATCCTCGGGATTAGCGTGGCTGATGAAGATAAGGTTACGTTCCTTCATATCGACTCAGCGGCTAACTCGCACCCCGG
Source organism: Candidatus Latescibacterota bacterium (assembly GCA_965203175.1). GTDB lineage: Bacteria > Latescibacterota > UBA2968 > UBA8231 > UBA8231. The sequence continues at coordinate 5,564,667 of OZ241867.1, forward strand.
CCCAAGCGGCAATCTTCGGCGGCGAGCCACTCCGCATACGGGCGCGGCATAGGGCTAGGCAAGCCCAAGCCGTGTTCCTCGCGCCAGCGCAATAGTGGGTGCTCGCGGTCTGCTTGCGGCAAAGCCACGCGCTTCCCACGCGCCCCCGACTCGAAAATCCCCATCAATATCTCCAGCACGTGGCGACCGGCCTCGCCCGAACACTCGTGCGCGCGGCCCTCGTCGAGCGCCTTCACGTACTCGTCGGTGAACTGATAGTCCTCCACAGCAGCCGGGCCCGCCGGGTCGTAGTGTTCGGGCACTATGGGGTCGAGCGGCTGCCACTCGGATTGGCCAGGGGCAAAGTGCGGCGTGGACAAAAACCACGGCGCACCGCTCTTCCAGTAGAGCCGCCCCTCGGTGCCGTAGATCTCGATCATATAAGCCGTTGAATCCACCTTGGGAAAGCGGTGCTGCAAGAGCGTACCCGAAATCCCACATGCAAAGGCAAGGGCCGCAGTGACGTGCTCACCGGCAATGTAGCCCATGCCGCTCGGCGACGGCACCACATCCTCGGGCGTGATCGGTCGGCCATCGGTCAGGGCCACGGCTTGCACGCTCTGCACCGGCCCAACCACGCCGAGCATGGCATTGAGCGAGTGCGTGGCGATATTCATCAGGCCATAGCCTCCGTAGTAGCCCTTACCGCTGCCCTGCACATAGCGCAACTCGCCAATCCGGCCCTCGGCAATCGCCGCTTTGACCGCTTGCAGTGCACCGCCGCTGCGCCCTTGGTGATGCACGGCCACTTGCACCCCTTTCTCCGCGGCTTTGGCCAACACTTCATCGGCCTCGGCCAAGGTAATGCAAATCGGCTTCTCAATGTCGATGTGGACTCCGTACTCCAACACTCGCATAGCCAGCGGATAGTGGAACTCAGTGCCCGTGGGAATGGCGACAATGTCCGGGGCCTCGGCCTCGATCATCCGGTCGAGGTCGTCGTAGCGAGCCGCAACCCCCAACTCGTCGCCGAGGTTCGCCAACCGCTCGGGCACAAGATCGCACAGAGCCACAACCTCGGTGCGGGGATGCTGATGGTACGCGCGGGCCGCGGCCGTGCCTCGGCCGCGGCAGCCCAAAATGGCAATTCGGTATTGTTGCATGGTGCTATCTCCTTGCGACGCCAATGCTGGCGTCGGACTGATTGAGTTACTTTTGATCGATTAACTCGGCCTTTTTCCAATACGCTGCAAGGTGCTTGCGCAGCCACGTCAGCGGCGCAAAGCGCAGCGCATTAAAGCCCCCCCAAGACCAGCGCAACGGCCACTCTTTCCGGCCAGTGAGCCATTGAAAAAGCCGTTTGCGCTCCGCGCCCGCCAACTCCACCTCGGCGCTGAGCCGCGCCAATTCGCGGTCGTACGTCCCCTCCATGATCATGCGGGCGTGCCGCGCGACCTTTTCCGGCTCCAGCACGGCCACCCGTGGACACACCATGCCAGCCTCGCGCCGCACAAAGGCGCGAATTTGCGCCGACGGAAAATCGCCTTGATGCGCAATAGCTTGGCGGGCGATCGAAACCGGATTCATCGCCCCGTACGTGCGGCAGATCAGCGGGCGCACCGGATAAATAGTACAGCTATGGTCCGCGCCGAGAAAGGGACAGCGGCGCGGCCGCTCCTCAGTAAAGCTCAGCAGCTCTTGGCGACGCTGTGGGGAAAAGTGCTTCTCCACATAGGCGACGATGTGGACGTATTCGGCTCGGTAGAGCGGGAACATGGTGGCGTAATAGTTGTCGAACTCCTCTTCCGTGAGCGCACAGCAGTCGCCCGTACCAGCGCACCGCGTCGCCGGAACTTGATCGTAGAGTACCTCTAGATCGCGCATAACTCCTCCTGTTGTAATCTAGCGCACCTTCGCTATCAACGCCGCGGCCCGCTGCCGTATCAGCGACTCGCTCTCCGGCGCGATCATCTGCACGCTCGGATAGAACTTGTAGGCTAGGTCGATCTCGTAGCCGCCGCGCGCGTACTCGTCGGCCGTGGGCACGTAGCCAATGCAGCCATTGGCAAAGCCGCACAAGACGGCTGGCCCATGCGCGGCCTCCAAGTCGAGCTGATAGCGGGCAAAAAGCTCGCCCTCCACGCCCAAGAGCACCAGTTCGCCAAGGGCCAACGCCTGTATCTCAAAGGGCTGGACCCGAGCGCGCTCCGAGCCAGCCCGCACCCATTTGCACATAGCCATAGCCCATTCAAACTGCGCCTTGGCTACCTCGCTGCCCCGCGCCAAACGAGTCCGCAGGTGCCATTTGAGTTTCTCAACCTCAGCGCGCCAGCGCGTCGGCGGAGGTTGCAGCGGCAAGTCCAACCGCTCGTGCGCCCAGCTTATCGATGAAGTCTCCAAAGGCGCGGTCGCATCCCGCCCCTCCAGCACGGCCCGACCCAACTCCTGCCCCAACTCCTCGACGTCGGCAAATGATCCGCTGGTTATTCGCGGGTTGACATCGCCGCAGGCACCGTTGATAAAGAGTGCTTTATCAACGGTCTGCTCCTCGATGTGGCGCACCGCCGCACCCGCAAAGTCGCCGCTGATCTGGAGGTTGTCGTGGCCCAAGATCACCGGATGACAGGTGTGGTTGAAGAGCGTAACCCCTGTGCCATCGGTAGTGACAAAGCGCAGTACGTGCGCGTAGGGCACGACCGGACCGGCGGGATTTTGCCCGATCCGCGTGCCCTGGGGGTGTGGCTCGCGGCGATTGATGCCTATCTGCACCGGAGGACGAGCATAGTACAGGCGGCCCGGTCGGCTGTCGGCAGCAGCAGCTACCACCGCCTCGACCACGGCGTCCGCAACTTGCTCCAAGTAGTAGTAGTCGATGCGACCCATGCCTCGGAAAGGGAAGGTCAACGGACCGGCGTGGGTGTGGGAGGCACAGACCATGATGGCCGCGTCTTCAATGCCAGTAGCGCGCCTTATCTTCTCCCGAATCCCCCGCACGGCGTCCGCGTCCAACCCCACCAAATCGACGGCGACAAGAGCGACCCGCGCCGCATCTTGGCCACAGACGAGGGCCTTGGCCATGAGGCGATCGCGGATGTGCGTGGCTCCGGACCGCCGCCCCCAGTACCCGCCCATTGCAATGCCGACCGGCGGCGTGATGTCAGCGGCCGCCGCGCCAAAGTGCAAGGTCACTGCTGCGGTACCTCTCTCCAGTTGGCAGGTAGAACGACGAGCGGGGTGCCCGGGCTGCAGGCATTGTACAGAGCGCGCAAATCAGCGACTCCAATTTGCAGGTCCATAGCACTTGGTCGGTGCCACGCCGGACTGGCGTAGATCAGCAGCCCGCTCGCGAAATACAAGGCACTAGTGGCCGAGGCGTCGGTGACCAAATTCTGTTCCCAGTCAAACGGGCTGGGTACCAAGCCGCGCCAAGGGTTGCTGGGTCGATAGCGCCGCAACCGGGCCGCGAGCGAGGATTGTACCGACGGCTGCGTCCCGAGGGAGTCGGCTGCGAGCGGCACGCGCCGCAAGAGCGCCTTCCCGTGCATCAGCCGCAACTCACCCGCGCCCCGATCCACCAACAAGTACGGCGCGTCCGCTTCTATGGCCTGCAACCAAGCCCGCAGCGCGGCGTTGACATAGGCCAAGTCCTCAGCCGACGCCACACTCGCGCCGCACGCAAAGGCCCAGACCAACGCTAGGTGCTTCATCAGTAGATAAAGACCGGCCAGCCGATTTCGACGGCTTCGTACAGGTACTCCAGATCTTCGTTGCCCACCCGGACGCAGCCGTGGGTGATGCTCTTGCCCAAGTTAATTTCAAAGAGCGTGCCGTGAATCATAAAATCCTTGAGAAAGTACAAGGCGTACGACCCCAAGACCCCACGCTGGAACCGCCGAGGATCCTCGGCGAAAATGGGGATCTCCTCGTCGTTTTCGACGAAGTACCAAGTTGGCCGAGTCCACAGGGGGTCGGCGACTTTGCGGCGGATGGCGAAACGGCCCTTGGGGGTGTCGAAGGTCCAGCGATGCCATCGCTTGACCCCTTCGAGCTTCCGGCCACTGCCCGTTGCACAAGCGGCTTGGCGCAACACCTGCTCTCCTTCGCGGAGCAGGATTAGATTGTCTTGGGTATTGATGACGATGTAGGGCGTAGCTAGATCGCGGCGCTCAATGGCTTGCACCAGTTGCTGGTGCTCTAACGAGAGCGCGGACGCACGCGCGGCGGATGGCCCCCACAGCAGTGCGAAAAAAAACAAAGCGACCGGGAGCAACTCCCGGCCGCCTGTGATTAGAGCTTGCAATCGCGCGTGCTCAGAAGCGCTCGTACCAAGGGCGCATCTCCTCGACCAGCGCGTAGTATCTATCCACGGCCACTATCACGCCATCGGCGACCTCAGTAGCCTTCTGATCCGCGCTGTCAGCGAGGGACTCGGCATCGGGGAAATGCTCGCTGTCCACCGCGGCTTCGGCCGCGTCTAGATCGGCGTCGGCCGTGCTTAACTCGGCGCGCAATTCCTCAATATCGGCCTCCGTGCCCTTGCCCGACGGAGCTTCCTCTAGGCTAGTATATGCGGCAGCAATCGCATCGCGGGCGGCAGCAATCGCAGCTTCGGCCGACTCCCGCTGGCGTTTCTTTTCGGCTTCAGCAGACGACTCTGCCCGCATGGCTTTGGTCTTGGCATCGGCGATTTGCGCTCGCGCCTGCTCAAAGTCCTTGAAGAGGAAAAACCGTTCGGCTTCGGTGTTGGTCGTTGCTTCAGCTTCGCTGTACGCGCGCTGCGCGGCCGAGTACTCGTTGGCGGCAAAGCGTTCGGCACCGACGTCTCGGGCCGAGTCGAGGGCTTGTTTGGCCGCATCTAGCTCGGCTGTGGGGGGGTCGTCACAGCCCGTCAAAACCGCGACGGCGACAAACAGCGATATTGCCCGCATTTTCATGGTCCACCTTCCTGAGTTTGAACGTTCTGTGCTTCCCTATATATCAGAGACAATCTAAAGGGAAGCACAGGGAATTGTCAAGCGCAAACAGGGTGCAGTAACACGGCTTTACACCCCTCAGAATTTCGCGTTTTCTTCGTCGTCCGGCGCAAAATCCTCGTCCTCTTCCCCAGGCACTTCGTAGATCCACCCGCAATTTGGACACAAGGGATATTCCGCATCCTCCCGGCGGGTTTGGCACTGGGGACACCGCTGGCCAAAGGGCGACCAGAACTTCAGCACCACGACGATTAGCAGTAAGACCGCCAATAAGGTGTAGAGCATCAGGACCTCCTCCCCGGCTTCTTAGCGACGCTTCTTGGCGGCCTTGAGCTTGCGCAATTGACGGCGGCGGCCCCAGCGGCTGCGCTTGACGCGCTGACCCAAGGGCGGCCGCAGTTGCCCGTCGGCGACCAGTTCGTCGAGTACTCGATTGAGCAGGTCTGGCCGATTGGTGATGATCCCTTGCACCCCCATCATCGCCAAATCGCGCATGGCAATGTCTTCATCAACGGTCCAAGCCCAGACCGCAATGCCCCGCTGGCGCATCTCTTCGAGGAAGGGCGGGGTCAGCGTCGCGTACCACATCGCCAGCGCGTTGGCCCCCACTTGCAGCACTTGGCGCACGAGGCGGCGCGCGCGAACCCGCGAGGGCGTGGCCGGCAACTGGCCGACCAACAGCGCGGTGGGCAGGGTCGGCGCGAGCAAATTGAGCCGCTGGACGGTTTGCGGATTAAACGCTTGCACCACGACGCGCTCCGCCGCATTCGCCGCTTCAATCACCTGTAGGACGCGCTCGGCAATGCCGTCGGCCTTGATCTCTATCAGCACGAGGGCCTGATTCCGCGCTAAGTCGAGCACGTCTTCTAGCAGGGGCACGCGCTCGCCGGCAAAATCAGCGCTAAACCAACGGCCAGCATCGAATTGGCGCACTTCCTCGCCCAAGAGGTCGGCGACCAACCCGGTGCCATTGGTCGTCCGGTCAAGTGCTGCGTCGTGCAGGACCACGATCTGGCCATCGCGGGTAGCATGGACATCGATTTCGAGGATATCGACGCCTATCTGGAGGGCCTTTTCACAAGCGGCCAACGTGTTCTCGGGCGCCAGCCCCGAACCGGACGCGCCGCGGTGGGCAATGCGCAGGGGAGTGATCATCTCAAGCGCCGAATTTGTCGAGCCGGCGCGCGTGGGCCAACGCGTGGGCCATCAAACTGGTCGCCGGCGCAATTCCGAGGCTGCCAGCGCTGCAACCGCGCTCGGAAAATTCATCTGTCGCATCGGCCAATGCCCACTGGCTGGCTATAACTGTGGGCACGGGGTGCCAACTGTGACTGCGCATAATCGACGGGGTCGAGTGGTCGCCGGTGACGATGAGCACCTCGGGTTGCAGTGCGAGCAACCTCGGAATATAGGTATCCAACTCCTCTAGCAGCCGAACCTTCAAATCGAAATCGCCGTCCTCGCCCGCGCTGTCGGTCTTCTTTACGTGGACGTAGAAAAAGTCGTAGTCCGCGTAGTGGCTTTCGAGCAAGGCGAACTCGGATTCGAGGTCCCAGCCGACCTCTTCGACATCCATGCCTACTGCGCCGGCCACGCCGCGGTACATGGGATATCCGGCAATGCCTAGCGCCTTCAGCCCGTACGCCTCGTCCATCAACACCAGCTCTGGGTAGCGACCAAATCCCCGCAGCAATACCATGTTGGCTGGGTGTTCGTCAGCGAGCAAGGCGGAGGCTTGCTCTAAAAAGGCATTGGCCACTTCGACGGTGCGCTCGGAATCCGCTACGAGTGCCGACAAGGGCTTGGGCGGCACGCCCGTCACCTGTGGGTCCGAATCCGAGACTTGGTCTCCCAAGCCCGCGCCGCGCAACACCACGCCGGCGCGATACTCCATCTCGGCAGCGACTTGCACCTCCACTCCAGGCACTGCGATCGCTCTTAGCACTTCGCAAAGCTGGCGGCCTTTTTCCGTGGGGATGCGACCGGCGCGGCGATCGCTCACCCGGCCCGCAGCATCCACCGTACAAAAATTGAGACGCGCCGCCACATCGCCGCGGGCAAAGTCCAGTCCCAACCCGAGGGCCGAAAGGGCACCGCGACCGATCTGGTTCTGCCAAGGATCGTAGCCAAAGAGAGCTAAGTGGGCCGGGCCGCTACCCGGGGTAAAGCCACCCCCTAAAGGCGAAATCAGGCCGCAGGTACCCCCCTTGGCCAACGCATCTAAGTTGGGCAACTGGGCCGTCTCCAACTCGGACTTGCCCGTAGCGGGATGGGGTAACCCGCCCAAGCCATCGACGACCAACAGGACGATTTTGGCGTCGTTGTCCCGGATGCACAATTCCTGGGTGTATTGGGAACTTATCACGTTCTCATGCTCCAACTCCGCAGCAAGCCACCTAAACCACCGACTCCCGCAAGTACAAGTCCCTGAGGACCATCTGCACGGCACCGTTGCCAGTATAGGTGTCTGCCTCCAGCTCGAAAGCCGCGTTCAGCCGGTCGCCCGGCCGCACCTGGTCCGCGAGGTCTTTTTGGTTCCACCACAGCGCGGCACAGCGGCGACCACCCACCTCCAATTCGGCCTTGAAGTGGCGGCCGTCAGTGCCTATTTGCCGCGACCAGACGACCCGACAGTCCTCGAGGGCAAAAACCGGACGCCGGTGTCCATTGCCAAAAGGCTCTAGCGCGGCGAGTCGCTCCACCGTGTCTAGCGTCAAATCGGCCGGTTTGAGCATCAGGTCGATGTCCAAGACGGGTTGTAGCACCTCGGCGCTAATGTGGGCGTTGGCGTGGTCGATCAGTGCGAGGCGGAAGCCCTCAAAAGCGTCAACTGCGAGCGAAAAACCAGCGGCTGCCGGATGGCCGCCATGCGTCTGCAAGTGCTCTTCGCAGGCGTGGATCCCTTCGCTGATGTCGTAGCCTGGGATGCTGCGAGCTGAGCCTACGCAGAGGCCGCGGTCGCTGCCTTGGGTGCACACGACTGCGGGGCGGGCGTATTTTTCGCACAACTTGCTGGCCAACAGGCCGATTATTCCCGCGTTCCACTTCCCCAACTCCACGATGATTTGGTCCTCCACGTCTTCCTCCGGGCCGATCCGTTCTTCAACCTCCTGTATGCCCTCGCGCTGTTTCTCCTGCCGCTGGGAATTGAGCTTGTTGAGTTCGTCGGCCAACTGCACGGCCTCGCCCTCGTTTGCGGAGCGCAAAAGCTGCAGCGCTATATCGGGCGTCTTCAAGCGACCGGCGACATTGATCCGTGGCCCCAAGCGAAAACCCAAGCTGGCGGCATCGAGGGGCTGGTCTCGGTAGCTGGCCACCTTCTTGAGTGCGCACAGCCCGAGGCGCTTGGTGCGCTGAAGAATCTGCAGGCCGCGCTGGATAAACAGGCGATTCTCCCCCAGCACGGGCACGACATCAGCCACTGTCCCCAAGGCTACAAGATCGAGCAATTCGTTGAGATAGCGGCGGCGCTCCTCGCCGGCGAGAAAGACTTCGCTGAGGGCCTGCACCAGCTTGAAGGTGACGCCAACCCCGGCCAAGTCTTTGAAAGGATACGCGCAATCGCGGCGATTGGGATTGATGATGGCAAGGGCGCGCGGCAGTTCGGCGAGCTGCTGATGGTGATCAACTACGACGACCTCCACGCCGCGGACCTCGGCCAGCGCTAGGGCATCGTAGGCTGAAATGCCATTGTCAACCGTGACGATGACGCGCGCGCCCTTTGCTATGGCGCGCTCGACCCCGGGCGGCTTGAGGCCGTACCCGTCTTTGTGGCGATCGGGCAAGAGGCAATCGCAGTCGGCACCCACGCGCTCGAGAAAATCCATCAGCACGACGGTGCTGCAAACCCCATCGACGTCGTAGTCGCCGTACACGACGATCTTCTCGCGGGCTCGCACGGCGCGTTCTAGGCGTTCAACCGCCGCTGCCATGTCCTGCATTTGCTCGGGCGGATGCAGAGATTCAGGACCGACTTGCAGCGCGGCGCGGGTCAGGCCGCGACCGGCTAGCAAATCATCGATCAAGCTATCGTACGGGTCTTCGCGGATGACATTCCAAACCGGGTAACGGCGCATAATTGTCTTAGATTGTTCACATATTTGGGAATTGGTAGGACGCGGCTCAGACAATAATATCATACCCAGCAAAACCCGGTCAAGGCGAGGCTAACGAGCTTGCCTAGACGCTAGCGTTGCGTACATTTATTCGCTGTGCTTTTTGAACTTAATCACTCAGGAAAAATCTATGTTCCTCTTCATAGCCCTCATCAGCATCGCCGCATTGCCTTGCCTCACAGTCGCCGGCCCCAACGCAGACGCCGAAATTTTCGTCGGCGCAGAAGGTCCCCTCTGCGGGTTTGCAGCAAATAGCACCGTGGAGTTCAGCGTCTCGGCGCGCAACATGAGCGGCGTGCGCCAAGTCAAATTCGAGTTTAGCTGGGAGCCGGCCAACGCCATCGCCGCGATCGTGGGCACAATAGGCGAGACGGCGAAGACCAATTCCTTTATCTCCCCAGGGCCACCGCAGATAAAAGACCAGACCGCCCAATGGGGCATCGCGACCCTCGGCGGTGCAGGGATAGTGGGTGAGGGCCATCTCGCAGACATGGCATTCACCTTGACCGACTCCATCAGTCCCACCACGCCCATCGACATCTACCTCGACGTGGTGTCGCTCGGGCCTTCTTTTAATGAGCGCGACGACATCCGTCCCCAAGTCGCGTTCTTGCGCAATTACTGCGATGCCGAAGGACAGGCTTTGCCAGAGGGCATCTTCTTCCGCCCGGTCGAGCAAAATTCCTCCTTTTCTGCAACCGGCACCGGTGGGCTAGCCGATGGTAGCGCCGGCGAAGTTCTCGTGTCGGCGCGCCTTTGGCAGGCTGGTTCCCTCCACGCGGGCACGGCTTTTACCTGGGACCTTACCAACTCTGGAGCAGGCCCAGCGTACGCGTTAGTCAACGGCGAGGCCATCGCCATCCCGGCTGGTGCAACCCAGCAGGTGACGACCACCAGCGACGAGCGCGGCCTGACCTATCTACTCCTCGACGCCGAACAGGCTACCACGCTCGTCTTCAATACCTGCGCCGAAGGTTCGTGCGCAGAAAACCAAGTAGTATGGGAAGACGCTGCCACGTCCATCTCAGAGCCGTCCGGCTTTGCCCTGCCGCGCGAACCCACCCTCGCTCAGAACTATCCCAATCCCTTTAACGCCGGCACCACTATCCCCTTCGCCATCCCCGAGGGAGGACCTCGCTTTGCCCAAATCGACATCTTCAACATCATGGGGCAAAAGGTGGCCACGCCCTTTGCAGCGAACACAGCTCCGGGACAGCACGTGGTCCACTGGGATAGCCAGTCGGCAACCGGCGTGCCAACAGCCAGCGGCCTCTATATCTACCGCCTGCGGACGGATTCGGCCGAACTGCACCGCTCCATGATTCTCTTGCGCTGAACCGTGCGCCCTCCCGACCCAGCCCGCCTTGCCGCGGCGCGCCTGCTCCACGACCTAGAGCAGCAAACCCAGCCTTTCGACGAACTGCTACAAGCCCTTGACGTAAGCTTGCCGACCAACCGCGACGCGCGCTTTGCTCGTCAGCTAGTTCTCGGTGCGGTGCGATGGCAGAAGCGGCTCGATTGGATCATCGCTACCTGCTGTGCGCGCCCAGTCGTCCAACTCTCGCCCTGGGCCCGCCACATCCTGCGCCTTGGCACCTATCAACTCTTCTGGCTCGACCGCGTGCCTCAGTCCGCGGCTGTCCATACTTCGGTTGAGCTAGCCAAGCACCTGACGCACCAAGGTATCGCCTCACTCGTCAACGCCGTGCTCCGCAATTTGCTGCGGCAACGCGCGCGGATAAGCTACCCCGACCAGCAGCAGACTCCGACGCGCTACCTAGCGGTGTATCACTCTCATCCCGAATGGCTGGTCGACCGCTGGGTCGGCCGTTGGGGCCGCGAACTCGTCGAGCATTTGCTCGCGGCCAACAACGAGCCCGCCCAACTCAATATCTACCTCAATCCACTGCGCGCCGGCCGCGAAACCGTCACCGAACTCGATCTAGTTCCGGTCGGGTCGAGACCGGGCTTTTATAAAGCGGCAAATGGCGCGGATCTCTTTGCCTCGCGAGCATACCAGCAAGGACAATTTCAAGTCCAAGACCCCAACGCCGGCTTGGCCGTGGCCCTGCTCGACCCGCAGCCGGGCGAATGCCTACTCGACTTGTGCAGCGCACCCGGCGGCAAGGCCGTGCAAGCCGCCATTGCCATGGCCGACCGCGGCTGGATCGTAGCGGCCGACATTTCGCTGCCGCGGCTCAATCGAGTGCGCGAAAACGCCCAACGCCTGCGCCTGCGCGCCATCCGTCCAGTGGTCCGCGACGGCACAACACCCGGGTGCGGTGCCTTTGACCGCGTCCTCGCCGATGTTCCCTGCAGTGCCACCGGCGTATTGGGACGGCGACCAGATGCTCGCTGGCGTCGCAATCCAGCCGAATTTGCCGCCTTGACGAAGCGCCAACAGGTGCTCATCCAACGCGCGTACGAGCACGTGCGGCCCGGCGGCGTCTTGGTGTATAGCACCTGTAGCTTGGAAGAAGAGGAAAACGAAGCCATTGTCGAGCGCTTCTTAAAGCAGACTCCGACCGCTCAGCTAGAGCGCGCCGATGCCCACTTCCCTACCCAACCTTGGGCCGGCCGCTACGTACTAACCATACCGGGCCAACACGCCGGCGACGGTAGTTTTGCCGCGCGCATCCGCAAGGCCGCATCGTGAAAAGCTTCCTCCGCCAATTGGTCTTGCTCGCGGCGGGCGCATGCCTCGCTGGCATCATCGCCCTCGTTCTGATCGACAAGATCGTCATGCCGCACCTAGTCGACACGCCCAGCGTCCAAGTCCCCGATCTTAAGGGCCTTTCTGCGCCCGAAGCATCCGCCCGCCTCGCTGAAGCAGGACTGAAGATGACCATCGGCGATTCGCTACACCACGAAACCGTCCCCGCCGACGCGGTCGTCGATCAAGACCCCAGTGTTGGGCAATTGGTCAAAGAAGGGCGGCGCGTCGTCTTGACCGTGAGCAAGGGGCCGCGCTATTACGCGGCCCCCGACGTGCGCCGCGTCAGTCTGCGCGAGGCGCGTTTGCAGCTAGAGGGGAACCAGCTCAAAGTTGGCCAAATTCTCTACCGCTCCTCAGATGCCCTCCCCGAGGGCGCTATCGTCGAGCAGTCACCCCCTCCCGGCGCTCAACTCGCCTTGGGCAGTTCGGTTGACCTCTGGATCAGCAACGGCTCACCCGCAGCCCTCAAGCGCGTCCCGAATCTAATAGGCCTGTCTATCGGAGTTGTGGAGGATACCTTGCGCAAGTACGAAATGCGCATTGGCCATATTGCCAAGCGCATCGACGGGCAAAAACGCGTCGGCACAGTCCTGACGCAATCGCCGCCGAGCGGGCAGCGCATCTCGCGCCACAGCCGCATCGACCTCGTCGTCAGTGCCGCAGCACCGCCCCCGGAGCCGGACGCCTTCGACAACTGGGAGGAACCATGAACGCCACGCGCATCGGCCCTTCTCTCTTGGCCGCCGACTTCGCCCGCCTAGCCGAGGACATCGACCGCATCGAGCGCGGAGGAGCTGATTTTCTCCATCTCGATGTAATGGACGGGCACTTCGTCCCCAACATCAGCTTTGGCCTGCCAGTCGTCGCGGCCGTGCGCCAAACTACCCGCCTCGAACTCAACACGCACCTGATGCTGCAAGACCCCTTGCCCTTTATCGGTCCCTTCAAAAAGGCGGGTGCCGACTCGCTCGTCGTCCACGTGGAACTCGAATCCGCCCAAGCCGTACTCGACGCCATTCGCCAGCACGGTCTCCAGTGCGGCCTCGCGGTCAATCCAAACACGCCCGTCTCCGCTCTCTATCCCTATCTCGACGAGCTCGATTCGGCCTTGGTCATGTCCGTGGAGCCGGGATTTGGCGGCCAAGCCTTCCAGCCCGCCGCCCTCGACAAAATCCGCGACCTGTGCGCTGAAATCGAGCGCCGTGGGCTAGACATACCCGTCGGCATTGACGGCGGCGTTCATCCCGGCAACGCCGCCGACTGCCGCCGTGCCGGTGCCCAGTGCCTAGTGGCTGGCTCAGCCGTCTTCAACTCCCCTGACCCAGCCCGCGTTATCGCCGACCTGCGCGGCTGACCTGCATCTGTTGCTATATCTATATATTAAATTTATATTTTAGCTTCTTTGCCGCATTCTACCACTCGACGCATCGGCCCATGTTTGACCGACTCAGCGAACGCTTTGACGACCTCTTCCGCTCGCTCCGCGGACAGGGACGCATCACCGAGCGCAACATCGACGATACGCTGCGCCAGATTCGCCGCTCTCTGCTCGAAGCCGACGTCAACTTCAAGGTCGCCAAGGACTTTATTCAGCGGGTCAAAGAGCAGGCCCTCGGCCAAAACGTCCTCAAGAGCCTGACCCCGGGCCAGCAGCTAGTCAAAATCGTCCACAGCGAGCTCATCGCCCTGTTGGGGGGCAACAATAGCCCGCTCAATCTCGCCGAGCACCCTCCCACCGTCGTTATGCTCGTCGGCCTGCAGGGCTGTGGCAAGACGACTATGGCTGCCAAGCTAGCCCGTCAGTTCAAGGACAAAGGCCGACCGCCGCTGTTGATCGCCGCCGACGTGTATCGCCCGGCCGCCGTGGATCAGCTCCAATCGCTGGGAGCCTCTATCGACGTGCCCGTTTTCAGTCAACCCGCAGGTGTCGATCCAGTCGCCATCTGCCGTCGCGGCATCGACCAAGCCCGCCAGACCCACCGCAGCATCGCGCTCATAGACACGGCGGGCCGCCTGAGTATCGATGAAGAGATGATGGACGAACTAGATCGCATCCAGCAGGCCGTCGAGCCGCACGAGATCCTCTTTGTCGCCGACAGCATGCTGGGCCAAGACGCCGTAGAAACCGCCGCCCGCTTTAACCAGCGCCTCGCGTTTACCGGCTGTGCCCTGACCAAGCTCGACAGCGACGCCCGCGGCGGAGCAGCACTGTCGGTCCGCGCCGTCACGGGCCAGCCGATCAAATTCGTCGGCACCGGCGAGAAAATCGAAGATCTAGAGTCTTTTCACCCTGACCGCATGGCCTCGCGCATCCTCGGCATGGGCGACATTGTCTCACTGGCAGAAAAGGCCGAACAAGCCATGGAGCGCGACAAGGCCAAAGAGTTAGAAGAAAAATTTCGCCGGGCCTCTTTCACTTTTGAGGATTTTCTCTCGCAGTTGCAAGCGGTGCGCCGCATGGGGCCTCTGGACCAGCTCATGGGCATGATTCCCGGAGGAGGCAAAGCCGCCAAGAACATGCAGCTCGACGACAGCGCATTCACCCAAGTCGAGGCCATCATCAACTCCATGACCCGCCAAGAGCGAGTCCAACCCAAAATTCTCAACGGCAGCCGCCGCAAGCGCATCGCTCGCGGCAGTGGCACAACAATCCAAGAGGTGAACCAACTAGTCAAACAATTTCACATGATGCAGAAAATGATCCGACAGATGGGCCGCGCCAAAGGCGGCCGCTTGAAAATGAGAATGCCCCTCGTGGGCTAGGCATCCTTCGCCAAGGAGAATAGCATTGGTCAAACTTCGCCTTAAGAGAATAGGCAAACGCAAACAGCCTTATTACCGGATCGTCGCCGCCCACATTAGCGTCGCCCGCAACGGCCGATCCCTCGCAGAGGTGGGCTTCTACGATCCCATGCACGCCAGCGTCAAAATCGACGAAGAGCGGGCCATAGAGTGGCTCAACAAAGGTGCGCAGATGAGCGAAACCGTCGCCGACCTCTTCCACAGCCAAGGAGTATTGGCCCGCTGGAAGGGAGCAGAGGGCCGGGTGCGCGACGACGCTCTCACCGGCGACAAACCCAAGCGCCGGCGCAAGAAAGCCGCGGCTGCGCCAGTCCAACCGGCTGAACCGGTCGAGCAAGAAGCCGCTGAATCAACCGAACCGGCTGAACAAGAAGAAGCTGCGCCAGCCGAACAGGAAGCCGCTGAATCGACTGAACCAGCCGAGCAAGAAGAAGCTGAACCGGTCGAGCAAGAAGCCGCTGAATCGGCTGAACCAGCCGAGCAAGAGAAAAAATAGAGAGATACCCCATGGCCGGGCGCGTCGCCGTAGCCTATATCTCCCGTCCGTGGGGAGTGCGCGGCGAAGTTCGAGCCCAAGCCTTGACGCACCGCGTCGAGCGCTTCAGCGACCTGCGGGACGTCGTCCTCCAATGCGCGGGCCGACCCGACCGACCGCTCGAACTCAAGCGCTGGCGCGTAGATGCCAAGAGCTTGTTGCTCAAATTCGCCGGTATCGACGCGCCCGAACTAGCGCGTTCCGTTCTGGTCGGGGGCTATGTCACCATCGCCCCAGATCAGCGCGATCCCCTGCCGGAGGGCACGCACTACATCGACGACTTAGTGAATTGCGCGGTCGTCAATTCGGCAGGAGAGCCATTGGGCCACATCGTCGAGGTCTTATCCCTGCCGACTACAGACGCCTACGTGGTCCGCGGTGCCAAAGGCGAAGCCCTCGTGCCGGCCGTCGGCGACTTTGTCGTGGAAATCGCGCCGGGTCGGGTCGTCGTGCAGGGCGTTGCAGAGTTGTTTGAGCCATGAAAATAGACATTGTAACGCTCTTCCCGGATTTTTTCGCCTCGCCGTTGGCGACTAGCATGATGGCCCGCGCCATCGCCCAGGGCCTGCTGACCGTCGAGACCCACGACCCGCGCGATTGTGCGACCGACAAACACCGCACCGTGGACGATGCGCCGTACGGCGGCGGCGGCGGCATGGTCCTCAAGCCCGAGCCTGTGTACCAGCTCTGGCAGGAGCGGGGTCTAGCAGCCGGCCGCTGCATTTACCTGACGGCCGACGGCCAGCCGCTCAACCAAGCGCTAGCAGTCGAGTTGGCGCTCGAGGAGCGGTTGGTGCTGTTGTGCGGGCATTACAAAGGAGTAGATGAACGCATACGCACCGGGCTTATCGACCGTGAAATTTCAATCGGCGACTACGTGCTCACCGGCGGCGAGCCAGCCGCCCTCGTCCTCATCGACGCGGTGGCCCGGCTCATACCCAATGTGTTGGGCAACTTTTCTTCGGCCTTGGACGACTCATTCCAAGAGGCCGTACTCGATTGCCCTTGGTACACTCGGCCGATTGAATTCCGCGGCCAACGCGTCCCCGATGCGCTGCTTTCTGGGGATCACGAGCGCATAGAGCACTGGCGGCGACGCCAAGCCCTGCGGCGCACGTTTGCGCGTCGGCCCGACTTGCTGCAACAGATCGAACTCGACGAAGAAGAACAACAGCTCATCGCCACTTGGCGGAAGCAAGGGCTGGAAGAAGCCCCGTAACAAACAAGGTGATACAATGGACGCAAGTATTCTGCGCGAACTAACCTCGGACCTACTCAAAACCGATCTTCCCGAATTCGGCGCTGGCGACACCGTGCGCATCCACGTGCGAGTCATCGAGGGCGACAAGGAGCGCACCCAGATCTTTGAAGGGACTGTCATCCAGCGCAGAGGCAGCGGCATCCAAGAGACTTTTACCGTGCGCAAAATCTCTCAGGGCATTGCCATCGAGCGCATCTTTCCCATGCACTCGCCGCGCATCGCCAAGATCGAGCGCCTGCGCGAGGGCCGGGTGCGCCGCGCCCGCCTGTTTTACCTGCGCGGTCGCAAAGGCCGCGCCGCCCGCATCCGCGAAAAGCAGGCGCGGTAAGCGGAGGCCACGCCATGGCCCAACGCGGAGACTTGCCTTTTACGCGCAAAAACTGGTCTTTGGCCATAGCCGGCCTAGCCGCGATCGTACTCGGCTATGTGTTTTTGCGCATCCCGCCGGCCGAGGGTTTCCTCTCCCTCACCCTAGCACCGGTACTCTTAGTGGTCGGCTACTGCGTGCTAATTCCCATGGCAATCTTGGTCCGGGACCAGTCAGCAGACCAGGAAGACGAGGCTGAACAGACATGACCAGCGCCCAACCCATCATCGACGACGGCGTCCACACCGACTACGCCCCGGATCTCTATCGCCACGACACCGAGGCTCAGCAGGTCGCCCGCTTCGCCGACATTGGCCCCGAGCAGCTAGCCTTCTTTCACCAGCAGGGCTACCTCGTAATAGCAGAGGCGTTTTCTCCCGCCCAAGTCGCCGACGCTGCCGACGCAGTGTACGACCTAATTGACGGCAAGCAGCCCGAATTTCGCGGCGTCCAACTGGAAACCTCCGCGCAAGGCCAAAAGCTGACGGGCGCGGCGCGGCGTAAGGCCGTGCGCAAGCTTATGAAGTTCGTCGATTGGGACGAGCGCTTCCAACCCCTAGCCACCGACCCGGATCTCTTGGACATCCTCGCCCGCCTGATGGACGACACGCCCGTTCTATTCCAGGAGATGGCCCTACTCAAGCCGCCTAGGGGCCGGGAAAAGCCCTGGCATCAAGACTGCGCGTACTTCAACTATCCTCTGGGCACTACCATTATCGGCGTCTGGATCGCCTTAGACCACGCCGACGCGAATAACGGCTGCCTGCACATCCTGCCCGGCACGCATCGCGAGGGCCCAGTCAATCACTTCAAACGCCGCGATTGGCAGATCTGCGACACCGATGTCCAAGCCGAGCGCGACGTCGTCGTGCCCCTCGCCCCTGGCGGTTGCCTGCTCTGGCACGGCATGACCCACCACGGCAGCCCGACCAACCCCTCGCAAAAAATGCGCCGCGCCCTGCAACTGCACTACCGACCCGCCAACGCCGGCCAGATCGACACCGACGAGCGCATGCAGCACTTCGGCGGCGAAGTGCGCGGTGCCGAGTGCTGAACGCTACTTCGATCTGACCTTCATACCCAGCAACGTTTGAGGAGGGCTAATCCGATGCAATTCATCCAACGCCTTCGCATGGGCGGCTTGCTGTCGTTTCCTCCAGATATGGACTTCTTTGAATTGCAACCATTGAACGTCCTTATCGGTCCGAACGCCTCGGGAAAAACGAACTTCATCGAAGTATTGGAACTCCTGCGTGCCACACCGACGGACTTCGCTGCCGCAATCCGAGACGGGGGTGGGGCACAGGAGTGGACGTGGAAAGGCGATTATACCAAGCATATGATTGAAGAAGTAATGAGGGGCAGAGATCCGGAAGATGTATTGAACTTGTCTCCCAAGGCCTCGACCATAGAAGTCGAAATCAGTCGAGGTCAGAGAATCGTCCAACCATTAAAATATCGTCTGTCGTTTACCGCTATCAGCTCCCGAGTCAATATCATAGCCGAGTCCATCGAGAAGGTGAATACCCGGCAGGGGGACAAGCCGTACTTCTACTACACATTCCAACAAGGGCTCCCGGCGATCAACATTCGAGTACGGAGACCAGGGGGACGGACCGAGGAATTACCGTTGCAATCTGACGAACTCTCCCTGGATCAATCCGTCCTTGCGCAGCGCAAGGATCGGGATCTCTATCCGGCACTCTATCAACTCGGGTGGCAGTTCCTGTTAATACAGACGTTCCGCGAGTGGACGTTTGGTCGTTACAGTGCGCTGCGACAACCGCAACGCGTCGATCTTCCGGAGAAACGGTTACTCCCCGACTCCAGCAATCTTGCGCTGGTACTCAATCAGATCGAGCATAAGTCTGGACCGACACTCAATGAACATCTGAGGCGCTTCTTTCCCCGATTTGAGCGCATATCTACTGTAATCTCAGGTGGCACCGTGCAGTTCTACCTGCACGAACCCGGCTTCCGTGCGCCAATTCCCCCAACCCGGCTATCTGATGGCACCATCCGATTTATCGCGCTGCTGGCGACTCTGCTGGCCCCGGAGCCGCCGTCGCTGGTTTGCATAGAAGAGCCAGAACTCGGATTGCATCCCGACGCAGTGGCGCTACTGGCCGACCTGCTCGTTGAAGCCTCCCAACGGATGCAGCTCGTGGTCACGACGCATTCCGACGCCCTTGTGTCGGCGCTGACCAATCAGCCGGCCGCCATCGTCACCTGCGAACGACCAGGAGCCAGCACCGTGTTGCGCCGCCTTGATCCCGAAAAGCTCGCTAGTTGGCTAGACGACTATCGACTCGGAGACCTGTGGCGGATGGGCGAGCTTGGAGCCAACCCTTGAGCAGTATCGCCATCTACATGGAAGGTGGAGGGGACGGCAAAGAAAATCGAGCTGCTCTTCGCCAAGGGATGGACACGTTTCTTCAGCCGCTTAAGGAAGCTGCCAGAAATAAGGCGTTACCTTGGAAGTTGGTCTGTTGTGGGCCACGCAACGAGGCGTTCAAACACTTTATAGATGCCGTCAACAGCAGTGCCGATGTGGTGAATGTCTTGCTGGTGGATGCAGAAGGGCCGGTGAACCAGTCGGCCCGAGACCACCTGCAAGATCGGGAGGGATGGGATCTGAGATTTATCGAAGAACACACCGTTCACCTCATGGTGCAAACGATGGAAGCCTGGATTGTCGCTGACTCAGAGACCCTGAAAAGCTACTACGGGCAAGGCTTCAGGGCGAAGCAACTGCCAAGGTCGAAGAACCTTGAAAGTGTGCCCAAGACTGACGTTGAAAGCTCCCTAAGTGAGGCGACGAAGGACACGCAGAAGAAGAGCTACCACAAAATCAGGCACGCAGGCGATTTGCTGAAACGGATTGATGCAGGGAAGGTGAAGGCGCGGTGCGCTCACTGCCGACGGTTGTTTGAAGCACTTGGGGAGATAGTCGATTCGGTCTGATATAAGGAATCGGGGCGACGATCTTCGCTTGATCTCGGCCCAACCAGCCACGCCATGTGAAATGACTTTCCGTGAACGGTAGTGAATGCACTACCTGTGAATGAGACAGTCTTTTAGATATGATGCCCACTTGAGCTTTTTCTTTGTCTGTACGCAATCCTGTAGATACAGATCAATCAAGCTCTGGTATGGAATACCCGTCTCATCCGCCAAATCCTTAAAATACGCAATCACATCCGTCCCCAAACGAAGTGTAACCTGCTTCTTAAGATGCTTTTCATAGGGATTCCGGACGGACTTCGAGAAATCGTATTCTTTCCTCATCACATGAACCTTTCGTGTTGTCGCTGTTCGTTCCTGTTGGCCTTTCGAGCTAAAATAATCTTGATCACTGCATCTAAATTTTACCCCCCTCCAAGCGCAACGTCGCCGCGTCGATAAAACCACCCTCCACTTGGCGAGCAGCCAACGCAGCCGCACGCTGAGCAGCCGTAGCAATCCCCACCCCTCGGTGCAGCCGATGCGCCAAATACGCGGCGAAAAACACGTCTCCAGCCCCCGTTGGATCGGCGACCGTCTCCACCGGAGCCGACGTAAATTTCGTCCGCTGCCCTTCCCGACTGGCGACCCAGCCGCCGTGCGAGCCTTCGGTGACGACCCACTCTGCTACCGAGCAATCGCGCATCAACTGGTCCAGCGTCAGACCCCAATCGGCGAGTACGAGTTCTAATTCATCGTTGGAAGTTTTGACGTAGTCCGCGCATTGCAGAGCGGCATACAGACTTTTAGCAATCCCCTGGTACACCTGCGTCCCCTCAATCTGCCGCGCATAGCCTTGGATGTCCAAGCTCACCACGCCGTCCATCGCCGTCAGCACATCCTCGGCCAGATCACGCGGATGCAGCGGCCCCAAATGCACGTGCTCCACGCCGGCGAGTACCGGCCCGAGTTGGGCTGCGGCAATCGGCGCGGCGCAAGCGAGCAACTCCTGACGCCGTGCGTCGCCATCGACGTAGTTGACAAAACAGGTCGTCGCCGCGCTCTCGCCCATATAGACTGCAATACCCCGTTGCTGCAACACCGCCAGCATCGCCCGGTCGGCCGCGGCGACGTTGGTCAACACCCGTGTCTCCACGCCCAACTCGGCAAAGGTCAGTCCAGCGTACGCGACTACTCCCCCGCGCTTGTACGCGCTCGTGCCGCCTTGCACCACGCGGTCAATCGTCGCCGAACCAATGACTGCCACCGCACCCATATCAGACTTCATCAGATCGGCGGCTCAAAAGAGCACATCGAGCTATAATCCACTGTGTCGTCATAGTGCGCGACCGCGACAAGAGATTTACTCACCTCGGGTCGATGTTTATTTTTATAGTCCATGCTATCGCGCACCAGAGTAAAGGAGCTTTCCATGCCCTCTCGACGCCAGCCCGACGGCCGCCCCGAATGGCGCAGTGTTGACGAAATGTTGGCCCAAGCCATAGCGGGCGAGGATTTTGCCACGCTGCCCGGCAAAGGGCAACCCCTCGATCTGAGCGCTTACTTTGCCAGCGGCCCCGAACACCGCATCGCCGGCAAACTGCTCAAGGACAACGCGGTTTTACCCCAAACTTTACAGGACCGCCGCGACGCCGAACAGCTCTGCATCCAAGCCAGCCAAACACTGGCGACGCAAAAGAAATACCTGTCGGCCTTAAAGGACAAAATTTGTGCCCAAGCCCCGGCCCTGTGCCGCTTCTTTCCCGACCGCCCAACCGCATTGGCCGCCCTCGGCCTACCGACTTGGCCCGAATATTTCTCCGAACCAGAGAATGCGCCCTTGCCCGCTCGTCGCGTCTTGCTCGACGGTGCTAAACGCCTAGCCGAACTCGTCACCGCCTACAATCGCCGCATCGAAGTCGCCATCGCCGAATACTTAGACTCTCTGCGCCAAGCCAATACTTGCGTCGAGCGGCTCAACCAACAAGTGGCCTTCTCGCGGCACTTGCCCGCCGGCTTACAGCTTAAGGCCGCAGACCTCACCGAGGCCGAAGCCCAAGTGCGCACGTCACTTCCACCCCTGACACCCTTGCCCGCCGATATAGTCCAGCGGTTAGGCCAGTATCACAAAGCGACCCGTCCCTCGCTCTGGCGGCGGCTCTAAAAAAACAGCCGTATAGCCGTCGCTCCCAACACCTGCTCCTGCTCCGCCGCGCTCAGTCCTAGCTCTTCGGTAAACACCGCCAAGTGCTGGGCATAGGTCGTGTTTTCCAACCAGTGCTCGCACGGAAAATCCGATCCCCAGACACAGCGCTCGGGACCAAAGGCCGCAAGCAAATGGCGCAGTTGCGGGTGCGTATCGGCGAATGGGTACTCCTGATCCGAACTGGTCACCGCAAAGGTGAGTTTGGCGTGGAGTTGGTCAAAGCGCGCCAAATCCGCCGCTTGGCGCACCGCTGCGTCCTCGATCCCGTTAGCTCCTACCGGATAGGCGCAGTGGTCCAGCACCACCGGAACGTGGGGAAATCGCTCTAGCAAAGCGGCCAACTCGCCGAGTTGTTCCCGGCGCAAATGGGCGCAGATTACCGCGCCCACTTCCCCGGCCCGACGCCAGAGCCGCTCTGCTCCAGGCTGGTCGTACCCCGTAGGTGCGGCTTCGAGGCGGAGTCCCTTGACGTTGTATCCAGTCACCAGCCGCTCCAGTTCGTCCGGGCTATCGTCCCCAGCCGAGTCCAAAGTGCAGACCCCAACCGTCCAGTCGGCATTGGCCCGAGCCGTATCGGCCAACAACCGATTGTCCCAGCGATAGGCCGATCCGGTCTGGATCAGCACCACGCGCCCAACGCCGTTGGATTGGGCCTCGCGCCGCAAGTGGTCGATAGTCCCCACACCCGGCGACGGCCGGAAGGGGTCTTCTATCATGGGGTATTGCGTCTCGTCTCCGTGGTAAATATGTGCGTGTGTATCGACGATCATCGCCGGCTCCTTTCCATTGTCTATGCAACGGGAACATAAAGAACAACTGAACAGTTCAAAACTTGCCCGAATTCATACGCTAGGTATCTTTTTGTGCAACTTCTCGAAAGAACCCCTGCATAATTCATGCGTTTATACCTCAAGCGGGCCTTGATCGCCTTGCTGCTTTTGGCACCGGTGTTGTACGGTGCCTTCGCCCTGACATCACACCCCGTAGAGCCACATCCCTACTTTGCATCAGGGGACGTTTTAGTCATTGCCCATCGGGGCGGCAAGGGGCTGGTACCGGAAAACACATTAGCGGCCTTTTCCCGCTCGGCCGCGTTGGGAGTCGATGTGCTAGAAATGGACTTGCGCCAAAGTAGCGACGGCGCGCTCATTGTCCTACACGACCGGCGCGTTGACCGCACGACCAACGGCCAAGGCGCAGCCGATAGCTTGAGTCTCGCTCAATTGAAGCAGTTAGACGCCGGCTACCACTTCAGCCCAGACGGCCAAACCTTTCCCTGGCGCGGCCAAGGAGTCACAATCCCCACCCTAGACGAGGTATTTACAGCCTTTCCCAACATGCGCTTTCTCATCGAAATCAAAAACGACTCCGCCGCGTTAGTAAACGACTTTTGCCGCACGATCCAGCGCTTCCAACTAAGCGATCGCGTCATCGCCGCCTCGTTCCACAGCCGTCCTTTAGAGACCTTGCGCCAGACTTGCCCCCAAGTAGCAACTTCGGCTTCTTCATCGGCGGGAATGTCCTTTATCTTTCTCCACTGGCTGAGGCTCGACGCGGCTTATCACCCCACTAGCCAAGCCTTTCAGGTTCCGGCCCGCTTAGGCAAAATCAACCTAATAGACCAGCGCTTCATCGCCCGTGCCCACGCCCACAACGTCCAAGTCCACATCTGGACCATTAACGATCCCGATGCCATGCAGCACTACCTAGACCTAGGCGTTGATGGCCTAATCACCGACTATCCCGACCGCCTACTACGCATCCTAAACCGCCAGCCCGCAGAGGAGACATCATGGGCGACCCAGTAGCCCTGAGCGTACAACACTTGACCAAAGCCTACGGCACAGGACCAAACGCCTTAACCGTCCTCGACGATGTGAGTTTCGCCCTCGCAGCCGGTGCCACCTGCGCAGTCGTAGGCCCCTCGGGCAGCGGCAAAACCACGCTACTCGGATTGTGCGCTGGGCTGGATCGCGCCAGTTCGGGATCGGTCGCACTCGACGGCGTGGACTTAGACGATCTCGACGAAGACCAGCGCGCGCACCTCCGCAGCGAAAAGGTCGGCTTCGTCTTCCAGACCTTCCAGCTCATCCCCACCCTCAGCGCCCTCGAAAACGCCATGGTGCCACTCGAATTGCGCCGCGAGCCAAACGTCCGCGAGCGCGCCGTTGACCTCCTCGACCGGGTCGGCTTGGGCGACCGGCTGCACCACTACCCAGCGCAGCTTTCAGGAGGAGAGCAGCAGCGTGTGGCGCTCGCACGGGCCTTTATCAACCGCCCCGCGCTCCTCTTTGCCGACGAGCCTACCGGCAACCTCGACGACGGCACCAGCGGCAAAGTGCGGGACTTGCTCTTTAGCCTCAACGAAGAATCCGGTGCCACCCTAATTCTGGTCACCCACGATCTGGCGCTGGCCCGCCTCACCCAGCGAATCATTCGCCTCCAAGGCGGCCGAGTGGCTGACGACCAGCTAGTGCCATGATGGTCTGGCTCGGCAAAATGGCCTGGCGCGACAGCCGCAGCCACCGCCGCAAACTGCTGCTTTTTACTTCTTCGATCTCCATCGGCATCGGTGCGCTCGTCGGCTTGAGCAGCCTCAGTTCCACCCTGCAAGAGGCGATGGACCAACAAGCTGCCGAGCTTTTAGGTGCCGATATGGCGCTGACGAGCCGCCAGCCCTTCACGTCCGCCACCGAGACGCTCATCGACTCGCTCGGCGGCGTTCAGGCGCGCCAGGTTGCCTTCAATTCCATGATTTACCTGCCTAAGACCCAGAGCACCCGCCTCGCCCAGATCCGCGCCCTTGATGGCCCTTTCCCTTTTTACGGCGAGCTAAAAACAGCACCGGCTGAGGCCGCCCAGAGCTTCCGCACCCAGCCTCATGCTCTCGTTGACGAGGCGCTCATGTTGCAGTTTGGCGCGGCGGTCGGCGACTCGATCAAGATCGGCGACACGGTCTTTCTCATCGGTGGCCGACTCCTGCGCATACCCGGCGAGAACGCCCTCTTCAGCGACATCCAGCCGCGCGTCTATATCCCGATGTCCTACCTCGACGACACTCACCTGATCCAACGAGGCAGCCGCGTCACCTACACTGCTTTCTTCCGCTTTGCCGAGCGGGATGTCCAAGCAATAGCCAAGTCCATCCGCCCCCACACCCGAGGCGACCGCCTCCGGCTCGAAACCATCGAGAGACGCAAGGCGCGCCTCGGCCGTACCCTCAACAACCTCTACCGCTTCTTAAACCTCGGCAGCTTTATCGCCCTGCTGCTGGGCGGCGTGGGCGTGGCCAGCGCCATCCACACCTATACGCGGCAAAAACTGTCCACCGTCGCGGTGCTGCGCAGTCTCGGTGCCACGGCCCGTCAGACCGTCTTGATCTATCTAATCCAAGCCGGGGGCATGGGTTTAGTCGGCTCGCTCGTCGGCGCCCTGCTCGGCGTCGGGGTTCTCTACCTGCTCCCCAACATCCTCGCCGACGTGCTACCCCTCCAAGTCGAGCCGAGCTTTGATTTCCTCGCCGTCTTGGAGGGTCTCGGTCTCGGCCTCGGCCTTTCGCTGCTATTTGCCGCGCGGCCGTTGCTGGCCATTCGCAAGACCTCGCCGCTTTTGACTCTGCGTGCCTCATTTGAAGACGACCAACCGACCGACAGCGGGTGGTTGCGCTGGGCTTTGTATGTGGGGATCGTCCTTATAACCGCGCTCTTCGCCTACCGACTCACCGACCGCTGGCCGCTGGCCATTGGCTTTGTCGGCGGGGTTGGAGTCGCCTTTGCGCTCCTAACGCTTACGGCCCGCGCAATCATCTACGGCACTCGGCGGTTCTTTCCCGCCTCTTGGAGCTATATCTGGCGTCAGGGCCTAGCCAACCTCTACCGCCCTAACAACCAGACTACGCTGCTGATGTTGGGCCTCGGGCTGGGGACTTTCCTGCTCAGCACTCTGTTCCTAACCCAGACCAACCTGCTGTCCTACATTAGAAGCGTCGGCTCCGACCAAAACCCCAACGTCGTGCTCTTCGACATCCAAACCGATCAGCGCCAAGGACTAAACGACCTCGTCGCGGGGATGGATCTGCCGTTGTTGCAACAGATGCCCATCGTCACCATGCACATCCACAGCATCAAAGGCCAACCCGCCCGCGCCATACTCCGCGATACCACCGCCAACCGACGCCGACGCGGCAATTGGGCCCTGCGGCACGAGTACCGCGCGACCTACCGCGATTCTCTCACCAACACCGAAGAGATCGTCGCCGGCACGTGGCGCAGCCAACCTGCGGGCGACACCCTCTACGTCTCCTTGGAAACCGGCGTCGCCTCCTCCTTGGGCGTTGGCGTTGGCGACTCGCTGACCTTTGACGTCCAAGGAGTCCCTGTCGAAGTCGTCGTCGGCAGTCTGCGCCAAGTCAACTGGCAGCGCATCATGCCCAACTTTTTGGCGGTCTTCCCGCCCGGCATCCTCGAACCTGCGCCGCAATCCCACGTCCTCGTCACCCGCGCCGCCACGACCGAGCAAATGGCCGCCCTGCAGCGGGCCACCGTGCATCGATTCCCCAATGTCTCGGTCATCGATCTCGGCAGTATCCTCAGCACCGTCGATACTATTCTCGACAAGGTGTCGCTAGTAGTCCGTTTTATGGCCTTTTTCAGCGTCTCCGTTGGCCTAGTCGTGCTCGTCGGCGTGATTGCCAGCAGCCGCTACCAACGCATTGAGGAAAGCGTCTTGCTCAAGACCTTGGGGGCCAGTCGCCGCCAAGTGGTAGCAATCATGGCGCTCGAGTATCTGTTTTTGGGAGCTTTTGCTGCGGCGACGGGAGTGATCTTGTCGCTAGGGGGCGTCTGGGCCTTGAACCGCTATCTCTTCGAGATCGGCTTCGCGCCCGACTACCTGCCCGTGATCCTCGCCTTTGCGGTGGTCAGTCTGCTAACGGTCACCGTCGGCATGATTTCCAGCCGCGGCGTCCACACTAGCCCGCCGCTCGAAGTCCTGCGCTCGCTCGGTTAGCGACGCAACTCCTCCAGCACTGGCCCCAGCGTCACCCACACGGTTTCGGCGACGATCCGGTGGCCTTCGGCGTTCGGATGGTTGCCGTCGGGCAGGTTTAGCGCGGGTTGGTCGCCCACGCCTTCTAACAAAAAGGGGATCAAGGCTGCATCGTTTTTCTCTGCCAACGCCGGGAAGATCGCGGCAAACGCCTTTGTGTATTCTGCGCCCATATTGGGCGGCATTAGCATCCCAGCGATGACCAAGGCTACTTCGGGGTTTTTTGCTTTTACCCGCTCGACGATTTGTTGCAGGTTGGCGTGGGTGTCTTTGGGGTCTATGCCGCGCAGGCCGTCGTTGGCCCCCAATTCGAGGACGAAGACATCGATGGGACGGCGCAAGAGCCAGTCAATGCGACGCAGCCCACCGGCTGAGGTCTCGCCGCCAAGCCCGGCATTAAAAACCTCGAAGTTCCAGCCGAGCGAATCGATCCGCGCCTGCACTAACGCCGGGAAGGCCTGTTCGCGGTCGAGGCCATAGCCAGCGGTCAAGCTATCGCCAAAAAAGAGAATGACGCGGCTGGAGTCCGCCTCTTCGGCATAGGCGCTACTGCTGAGTAACGCCAAGGCTAATGCGATGTATTTCACCTTGTGTGCCTTCTTAGTTTTGCCCATGTGCTTCTTGCTTGTTAAAGCGAAAAATTCGCTGTGCCCGCGCCGATAGCTGGTCCATAATCTCCGCTGGCAGCGGATCGGCCGCTTTGTATTGGTAGCCCAAGGTCGGGAAGTAGCGGTGGTACACCAGCGACATCATGGTGCGGCGGCAGTTCGTGCGGTTGGGCGTGGCCCGGTGCCAGACGCGCATGTCGCGCACTACGGTAGAACCAGCCGGCATGTTGGTGCGCATCGACGGCATAGTCAATGCACGCTCTTCCAAGCCGCCCGCTCGCCCCACATCCGCCGGGTCAATGGTAGCCTCGTGATCCGTAATCAGATGCGTGCCCGGCCACACCTCCGTGCTGCCGTTTTCCTCTGTAAAGTTCACCAACGGGATGTTCACGACCATCATATGCGGCGGCATGGCAATGGGCAAATCGGGGAAGAGATGCAGTTGGTCGCGGTGGACAACTTGCGTCTCCAGCCAGTTGGGCTCCGTGGAGTTGCAGTGATAGGGCAGCTTGGCCCAAAAATCCTCGCCGAGCATGACGTCCAAAATCTGCACGGCCCAAGGATTTTCAATTGCCAGCGGATCAATAAAGGGAGGACGCAACAAATCGCCCAGCGTCCGGCCTTCCAAATGACCGTCCCAAGCCTCGCGCATTGCATCGCACCACACCCGGTCCATGGTCTCCTCCAAAATGACGAATCCCGCTTCCCGCACTTGGCGCACTGCCTCGGCCAAAGTGTCATCGGCGAGGCGGTGCTGTTCAATTTCTTGTGTCGATAGTTTCATAAAAATCTCGTCGATCCTACTGCAAAGCTATTGTCATGGTCAAGGTTTGATCCCACTCCTATATTAAGCGCCGATTCCCTAAACTGCACCCCCGGAGTCTTCATGCAGACCACCATTTTAGGCCGCACTAACCTAACCGTCTCGCGCATGGGCTTAGGCGCTGGCGGCCACAGCCGAATCGGGCGCAACATTGGCTTAACCGACGCCCAATCCGCCGACCTCGTTCGCCGTGCCTTAGACCACGGCGTCAACTTCATCGACACGGCCGAAGGCTATGGCACTGAAGCCATCATTGGCCAAGCTCTACAGGGCCGCGACCGCACCTCCGTCGTCCTCTCCACCAAAAAATCCACCCGCAACGAACAGGTCACACCCGACACTTTGCAAATCAGCCTCGACCAGAGCCTAAAGCACCTAGGCACCGACTACATCGACCTCTACAATCTCCACGGCGTCGTGCCCCAAGACTACGCCTATCTCGTCAACGACGTTTATCCCGCGCTGCAAAAGGCGCAGCAACAGGGCAAAATACGCTTCGTCGGTCTTAGCGAGATGTTCAACGAGGACTTCGAACACACCATGCTCCAGCAGGCTCTAGCCGACGACCTCTGGGATGTCCTAATGGTCGGCTTCAATCTGCTCAACCAGACCGCCCGGGCCAACGTCTTCGCGCAGGCCATCGCGCAAAACGTCGGCATCCAAATCATGTTCGCCATCCGAAAGGCACTTAGCCACCCCGACAACCTGCGCGCATTCACCGACGCCCTCGTCGAAAAGGGGCAAATCGACCTCGCCGACCTCGACTCCTTTCCCGACTTCCTGCTGGCCGAAGCCCCATCCCTACCTGATGCCGCCTACCGCTTCTGCCGCGACGAGCCGGGCGTCCACGTCGTCCTCTCCGGCACGGGCAACGCCGACCACCTCGACGCCAACCTCGCGTCTTTCGCCCGCCCGCCACTGACGCAAAAGACACGCGACCGACTCATCCACATCTTCCGCCGCGTCAATTCTACTACGGGGCAAGCGGTGTAGGGAGGATATAGTAATGACTCCGTTTGAAAAATGTCCAGTGTGCAGTGGCGATATTGTTAAAAAGGAAGTCGAGAAAGTCCTACGTGTTGGCAATAACACGGAGATCGTGAAAGTTCAAGCTTTGGTTTGTCTTCGTTGTGGCGAACGCTTTTATACGCCCGAGGTTGTAAGACTTTTTGAAGAGATCAGATCAAAACTGAACGATGCGGAAATGGCTAATGCCAAAAATACAACGCTTCAGACTAAGAAAGACAATACCGGCTCACTGTAATCGGATCCATATATAGCGTCTTCATGGTTGGGTTCCATTAGCTCGTTGGGTGTGCTAACTCGTCCAGTGCCACATTGAGCACGCCCGCGAGTCTACGGAATAATTTGAGTGTACCAGGCTTCTGTCCGTTCTCAATCTGCGACAGATACCCTTTCGAGACGCCCACTTGCTTGGCCAGCGCGTCCAGCGTGAATTCGCGGTGCTTCCGCCACACGCGCAAGGGCGATTCGCCAACGAGAATGGCCTTTACGACTTCACCCGGAATCGTCTCGCCTGCCGCGTCTTCGGCCCATGCCTGTTCGATAGCCGTAGAATCGGCCGCGTCCTCAAGTGCGGCGACCATCTGGTCGATCTTCGCCATCAGCAACACCTTTTGCTCGTCGTTGAGCGAGTAGTCTAGATTGAACTAGTAGACACTCAATAAGTAAGCATACTCAATGACACGGCCTTAGTCCGGCGTTACCGCGTCACTCACTAGCCTTTCATCAGCGAACAGATAAGATCTTTAGATCGTCCTGCGACAATCCGGCTTTGCTGAAAAGAGGCTCTGTTTATTCTCTTGATGATATAATCGTTGCTATCGTTTAAAGGAAGTAACAACTCCTTTTCAGGGGTCGAAGTAGGCGCCACGATGACATCGTAAGCAATAGGAAGCCAACTTCCATACACTTGGTCTCGCTTATGCGCGGGTTGAACGATGACGACACCATGGCTCCCAATGACAAAGCTTCTTCTCGGCTGGCGAATGACAGCGATAAGCAAACCTGTTTTACGAGAGAAGCACTTCACATCAGATTTAAGGTGGGGGTGCTCACCAGAAGCAAAGCCTGCCTTGGTGTTTTGCTTCATAGCGGGTTTGGCTCCGCTAAGGATAGGATTCGAATCGAGAAATTCCCTGTTAGGAGGATCTATTCCTTGTTGGAGCAATAGGCGCTCAATCGCCATATGAAAAACATCGTCATACTGCTCATCAAGCCTTAGCATTTCCTCTGCAAATTCTGGCGTCCGCCGACACGAAGCATGATAGAATCGGGTCCAAGATAGTCTCTCCTCCACGGAGAGCTTGGGATGTTCATTGTTTCGAACACACTGTATGATTCTTCGGATAACGGGCGCTGCGCGGCTTTCAATCCGGCTTAGTTCCTCTTCAGCTTCATAACTGTAGTTCCCTTGATCGAGATTTAATGTTCGATAGAGATTTCTCTGCACAAAAATATTTGTCGGAGTACCTGGATACAGTTTTCCTTTCTCTTTGTCGTATACCCATAAACGATTCTTGTCATCAAGAAAGTTATTGAGCAGTATCTTCGGAATGTAATGATGTCGTTTTGGATCATTAGAACTCATTTACGTGTGATCCCTTTTTCAAAAGTGTCCTTTTGGTTCCAATAATATCGCTCGACTCCCCTCGCCCCCTACCCCTTAAGCGCCCCCACAGTAATCCCCTTCGTCAAGTATTGCTGCAGAAAAGCATACACCAACATCGTCGGAGCCATAATCAGCACCAACCCGGCAAAGGCCATGCCCCAATCGCTGCGATACTGACTGACAATAGTGATGTTGGCCAGCCCCAACGGCAGCGTGCGCAACGCCTGCGACCCCTCCCCAGACAGGAACATAAAGGCCATGAAAAACTCGTTCCAAGTCCCCAAAAAGGCGAATATACCCACCGTAATAAGCCCCGGCCGCGCCAACGGCAACATAATCGACCAAAACGCCCGGAACTCCCCCGCCCCATCTATCAGCGCCGATTCGTGCAACCCAGAGGGCAAAGACTTGAAAAACCCCGTGAGAATAAAGATGGCAAACGGCATCCCAAAGGCCACATAGACTATCAAGATGCCCAGCCGCGAGTTGAGCAGTCCAAAATCCTTCATCTGAAAAAAGAGTGGCACAATCGACAGTTGCAACGGAATCATCAACCCGGCCAAGAAGTAGAAAAACATCGGCCGCACGCCAAAAAAGCTAAAGCGCGCCAGCGCATAGGCCGCCATCGCCGCCAGCAGCATGGAGACCGCCACCGTCGAGATAGTCAAAAAGACGCTGTTGAAGAAATAGTCGCCGAAGTGCCCCTTAGTCCAAGCGTTGGCAAAGTTGATCCACTGCAAGGCGTCAATCTCGGGCAAGCTGAAAGGATTGAGAAAAATCTCGCGATCCGTCTTCAGCGAGGTGTAGAGCAGCCACAGCATCGGATAAACCACAACCGTCAGATAGCCGCATAGCACCAGATAGACAAAAGGTTTGGCAAAAGAAAATTTGCGTTGCTCGGCCATACTCAAAACTCCACAGCTTCGCGCTTCATCGCGCGCAAGGTCGCGGTGGTGCCAAAGAAGACGATCAAAAAGAGCAGCACTGCAATCGCGGTGGCCTCCCCCACCTTGAACTCAGTAAACATAGCCTGCACCATCCGCGTGCCAATCACGTGGTTGTCGGTCGTCGGCCGCTGATTGGTCAACAGCCAAATCACCTCAAACGCCTTCATCCCGCCGATGATCATAAACACAATCGCTATCGACAGGATTTCCCAAATCAGTGGCATGGTAATCGACCAAAACTGCCGCCATGCCGAGGCCCCGTCGATGTCGGCCGCCTCGTACATGCTCTGCGGAATGCTCTCCATCGCCGCCAAAAACAGCACCATGTTGAACCCAGCCGCGCCCCAGATCGACATGGGTATCAGCGCCCAGTAGAGGTTGTCCTGCGCCAGCCAAGCAAACCCCTCAAACCCCTCCAAGCCCAAGGCCACCAACACCGTATTGATCGGCCCACCCTGTGGATTGTATAAGTGCATCCACAGCAAAGTCGCCGCGACCCCGCCGAGAATATTGGGAAAAAAGAAGACGATGCGGAAGAGCTTGGCCCCAATGACCTCGCGGCTGATGCACACCGCCAGAAAAAGCGCCAGCGGCAACACGCAAAGCGGGATGACAAACATGATGAAGAGATTGTTCGACAGCGCAATCCAAAACTCGTCGCTCTCAAACAGCAACCGTTGGAAGTGCAACAGCCCGACGAAAACCATCTCGGTCAGCCCATCCCAGCGCATCGCGCTCCAGACAAAGGACTTGATACTGGGCACCACCACGAAGAGCGTATAGAATGCCGCCGCCGGACCGACGAAGAACACCACCCCAGCCCAGCCTAGGCGCACGGTGCTAGTAGGTCGGGGCACTTGGCCAGCCTGTTTTTCGCGCCACTGCCGCGCCGTCGTGTACAACCAGTAGCCCATCGCCAGCGCCAACAGCCCCAACAGCAGCGCAGGTTTCCACAGGTGGCGAATGGTAATTTGGTCGGGTTGCTGACTGCGATTGCGCACCGCCTCAGCCGCTGACTCCAGCTCTTGGGCTGCCTCCTCCGGCGTGATCTGCCCATTGACGATCTTGAAGCGCACGTCGTTGAGAAACTGGTCCATCTCCGGGAAGCCTTCGCCCGGAGCAGTGCCATAGCTCGTAGTCGCCTGCTGCGCTAGTTCCACCAAGTCCTGCAAATCTTCGCTAGTCCGTCCCTCCATCGCCCCATTAATGGCCACCAAAACATCGCGCATCTCGGCGAAGGTGCCTGCCATTTCCCGCGAGCTCATAAAGCGCAAAAAATCCACGCCCAACTCGGGGTGGGCGCTGTTTTTGAAGACAAAGTAATACCCGGCACCAGTATATATGGCACCGGGTTCGCCAGCTCCTCCCTCGACCACTGGCAAATTAAACGCCCCCAAGCGGAAGCCATCGGGGATTTTGCCCATCATCTCGCTCTTGAGCCAAGAGCCGCAAAAAACCATCGCCGTATGCCCCAAGAAAAACTCGAGTTGCGCCTCGGTGTGGCTCATGCCGAGGGCACCGGGTTGGAAGTACTCCTGCGCCGTGCGCTGAATAAGCCCGAGCGCTGTCTCGTATTCGGGGTTGGCAAAACTGCCCGGCACTAGATCCTTCTGCTCGTAGAATCGGGCGCGGCCAGCGAGATGATAATAGGCATTGTCGGTCACGCCGCCGATATAGCCTGGATAGCGCCCCTGAAAGGCCAGCGGCCAGATCCCTGCGGCGCGGATTTGCTCACAGAGAGCGAAAAACTCGTCCCAAGTGCGCGGCGGTACCCAGCCGTGCTCTGCGAACATGTTCTTGTTATACCAGACGGCGTAAACCGAATAGAGGAAGGGGAGGCCGTAAATCTTGCCTTCGTACTCATAGCGGTCGAGGCTACCGGGCAGGAAGGACTCACGCCAAGTCTGGTCCCCGTTCCAATTTGGTCCGTCCAAATAGTCGTCGAGGGGCAGGATTTCGCCGTTGCGGATCAGCGCCCAATAATTGAGACCCGCGTTGCTGACTTCCGGAAACGTCCCTTCGAGAATCCGCACCCGCACCTTGTCGGCGATGCGCGGATCGCCGTAGAGATCAACCTGCACATCGGGACGGACTTTTTCGTATTCGCGTGCGGCAAAAAAGAAAAATTCCAATCCCGCACCACCCTCAAAAATGGGCACTTCAACGCGAGTCGCCGCTTGCGCTGTCGCCGAGCCGCCAAGCAGCCCCAGCACAACGACCGTCCAGCCGATGACTTTGTTAGGCGTTATTATTTTCAAAAGAACTGCTAGAAGTCGGCGGTTGCTCTAGGCCTGTTTGTCATGGCAACCTCTCGTAAAGAATTGATATAAACGGCCTTTTGCATAAAAACACCCTCTGCGAGAGAAGTGCCGCCTCTCTCGCAGAGGGTAAAAAGCAGAAAGAAAACCTACTTGCTAAAACTCGCCTTGATCCGCGCCCACGATCGGTCCTCAACCGCAGTAGCGTCGTCGGCACCGACTAGCTGGCCATCAACGAAGCGCTCGGCAAAGCGGAAGGTCGCCGCTTGGCCGGAGAGGGTATGATAGCCCCGGTACTCCTGAGGAGCCTTGTCGAAGTCCGGCATGGCGATCTGGAAGCCAATGATGTGGCCGGGCTCCAAGTCCGTAGCCACGCTGGCCGCTTGGTCGCTAAAGACGATATCGTCATAGGGCGTGACGTAGATTTCGAGAATCGACGTAGTTGGTGCTTCGCCGACCGACTTGCCGCCACCATCGCTCAGAGGCGGCGAGTTGAGCCAGTCGGCCCGGCCGGGATAGCCCAAAAATCGCCCGTCGGGCGAATCGAAAATCGCGTTCCATTTCTGGGCTTGGCGATTTTGGTTGAGCGCCTTCTCCTCGTCGGTCATGGTCTCGTCGTTGCCAAAATTGTACTGGCCACCGGAGTGGTCGCCATCCACCATGAACTCGACCGAATCGTGCTGCCACACCGAAGCGGGTGCACCGCCGGCGTACTCGTTGATGTACACATCGTCGGTGCGCTCGGCCGCGAGGTAAAGCCGATTGTTGGTGTTGTTCCAACCCAGCCAGACCCGGTAGTCCATATCGGCTGGGTTGTACTGAGCACCGTCGCCAACGGTCGGATCAGCGAAAAAATCCTCCGGCGTGAGCGAAGCGTCGCCGACCACATCCTCCCAATCTGAGATATCCCCATCGAAGAGGTCGATATCCCCTAAATCGGCATCCGGGATTTCGAAGATCAGAAAGATCTTTTCGCCGATGTGGGCATGGGCACTGCCAGCCAGCACGAGGGCCAGCATGAGGCAAAACGTACTGATGAGTCGCATAAAAGCACCTCCTTTGGGTTTGCTTTTAAGTGCGCGTCGCCGGTGTAAGCGACCTTGGTTCACTCTCCGAGCACATCCTTACTCTCCACGCTCGGACACCAGAATTTTTCGATAAACTCGACCACCAAGCCCGTGCCCTCGTCGTGGCTGACGTAGGGCGGCATGGCTGGATTGTACATTGCGTCAGTCAAGTCGCGGATCAGCGCCACATCCACCCCCCAGCGCACCATCTGCTTAATTGCAAAAGTCCGGTGCAAAACGCACATATTGGTATGAACGCCCATAATCAGCAGATGGGCAATCCCTTGGTGCTGCAAGCAACTATACACCTCCGTCCCCTCATCCGAAATAATATCCCGCTCTTGATCGATCCCAATCCCCGGATGCTGCCGATTCCAAGCCTTGTAGGTCTCGGTCTCGCCCGTGTCCGCCCCGTGGTCAGAGGCATCCACCGGCAGCGGCGGATCTGGGCGCTCGGCGGCGGGCGGCGGCTCAACTTGGGCGGCCGCGAGCGCGCGCTGACGAGCCGGTGCATCGGCGTAAAAATCCATGGTATTCGAAGGCGCGTGGACGATCAAGCCGCCGGCCGCGCGCACCACTCGGACCACCGCGTCCATCCGCTCGATCATAGCGTCGAGGCGCTCGACCGCACCGCGGCACCAGTGGCCGTTCCACACGTCGCAGAGCAAGAGCGCGGTTTGGTCCGCTGCCCAGTCTTGGGTGTTGGTCTGCACCTGCCAGATAGCGTGGCCGCCCTCGTCTTGTGCAAGGCGCTGGGAACGCAAATTGAGTCGCAAAACGTTGCTCATGTTGTCCTCTTAATCAGTTTCGCCCGACCAGTAATCCACCGCGTCAGCGCGGCGGAAAATGCGCTGTCGGTCTAAGGAACGGATGTTAATTTTGTCGGAATCGGGATATTGGGCTAAATCGTGCGGCAGGACATTGCTCAAGGCCAAGAGTACGCAAGGTTGCTGTCCTTGATTGGTGAACTTGTGAGCGCTGCGGGGACCGGGTGGGAACGCGATAAAATCACCCTGTTCTACCGCCACTGGACCTCGGGGACTGATCAGCGTACAGGCCCCTTCGAGGATGTAGAACATTTCCTCTTCAAAGTGGTGAAAGTGCTGCGGACAGATCGACTGGCCAGCGGACAGGCGGAAGAGGCAGTAGCCCAGATGCTGGCCACCGATGAGCGGGTCGATATCCTTGATCTCCCAGCGGTAGCCCGCAGGTCCACCCCCCGACGTCCAAGGGATATCCTCTACATTGATCTTATTGATGTAAATGTCGGTCCGTTCTTCCAAGCATTCGAGCAACAGTCGGCGGGCGTCGTGCATAACGGAGTGCCCGTCGCCCATCAACAGAGTGTCAAAATCGAGTTGCAATAATTTGCGCAGACCCAAGGCCGCTTGAGGCGGATCGGCGAGCTTGGCGTCCGGCAACAAAGTAATGCGGCCCAGTGGCGCACCGACGACCAGATCGCCCGCTAAGACCAGCTTGAGGGTCGGCCAGTACAGAGCAATCTCACCCGGACTCTTACCGTGTGCCAAATGCACCACCTGGAGCCCAGGGACAATCTCCTCGCCGTCGTCCAGTCGGCGATCCGGGGGCTGGTCAAACAAGTCGGCATCGGCGCGGTGGGCGGCGATGCGAGCACCGGTGCGGTCCTGAAAAAAGGCAGCTTCGCGCTCGTGGTCGCGGTTGGTCAGCACGATCCAAGCAGCTCCGCCCAGTTGATCGAACTGCTCCAAATCAGCCGCTGCCATGGGCACCGGATCGATCAGGACATTGCCTTCTTCACGCACCCACAGATGACCGTTGAAGTCGATTTGGCGTTCTTGGCTGAAGATGGACCAAGAATAGAAGTTTGTAATGGCTATTTCTTTCACAGTGTATGTTCGTCGATTTAGGAATTACCGTAACCTGAGTTCCAAACGGCGACCAAGTGCGTCTGACACTTTCCTCAGTGTGGAAAGTTTGATGTCATCGGCATGGTTCTCTAGTCGGGAAATAGCCGTCTTTTTAGTACCAATCCGATCCGCAAGCTGCTCCTGCGTAAGACCTGCCGCTTCGCGGGCTTGTCTGAGCAGAACACCTATTTCAAAATCGATATAGCCCGTCTCAAAACCCTCCGCGAATTCGGAATCTGCCTGTTTCCTATCAGAGATATATTTCTCAACATCGCTCATAACGAGGCTCCTTTCTTCCGTGCTAAATAGTCCTGCTGATATCGTTCAGCTCGACGAATTTGCTGCATGTCCGTCTTGCTGGTCTTCTTCAAGTATCCATGGGTAACGATTAGATTGCCTTCTTCAACGAAGAAAGAAAAGAAGCGATAGGCTCTGAGCGGCCCCCAAAGCTTGGATCACTTTAGATGTGAGTTGGCCGGGTCTCGGCGGGCTGATAGTTTAGGGCTTGGGCAAATTCATCGGGTGTTTTATATCCGAGGCTACTATGGGGTCGTTGCTGGTTGTACAGGCACCGATAGTCCTCCACGACGACGCGGGCTTCGGCGATCGAAAAGAAGATTTCTGGCGTAAGACACTCGGCTCGAAAACGGCTATGAAAACTTTCGATGAGGCCATTTTGCCACGGGCTACCCGGCTCGATATACAGCGTCTGGATGTCGGCGGCAGCGCACCAATCCTGAATGAGTCGGGCGATAAATTCCGAGCCATTATCCGAGCGCATAAACGCCGGTGCGCCCCACGCTTCGACCAGCGCTTGAAGCGTATCCAACACGTGGTCACTGGGGATCGAACGCGCCGGGTGAATGACCAAACACTGCCGGGTATATTCATCTACGACCGTCAGCATCTTCACCGGCCGACCGTCGGTGGTTCGATCCAAAATGAAATCCCATGACCAGACATGGCCGGGATAGGCCGCCTGCACCGGAGTGCGCCGCGCCGACCGGGGGCACCGTTTCCGGCGCTCCACCGGTGGTACGCCTAACCCGGCTTGCCGCCGCACCCGCTGGACGCGTTTGCGATTGACCGTCCAACCCTCGCGGCATAAGAGCTGATGAATAAGCCGATAGCCCCAGCGCGGATGCTGTTTCGACAAGGTGATAATGCGCTGCTCCAGCCGCTGCCGCCGGTCGGTGGGGCCTTGCGGCCGATGATAATAACTCGAGGGCGCCAGCCCGACCACAAGGCAGGCCCGCCGCGTCGAGCACATCCCCTGTTCGGCGACATAGTGGACGGCTCGTTTTTTATGCGACGGGCTTACCATTTTTTTGCGTTGATCGCTTGCAACACCCGATTATCCAGCATCGCTTCGGCCAGCATCTTTTTCAACTCGGCGTTTTCTTTTTCTAACGCTTTCAAGCGCTTGGCATCGGCTACATCCATACCGCCGTATTGCTTTTTCCAGCGATAGAAGGTGCCTTCGGCGATGTTATGCACGCGACAGAGTTCGGCCACCGTTTGGCCGCCATCCGCCTGCCGCAAAATGCGGATAATTTGCTCGACAGTACGAGATTTGCTCCCTTTGCGCTTCATGAGTATGCTCCTCGTTAAGAAACAAGAAAATACTCACATCCAAACCTGTCCAGGTTTAAGGGGGCAGGCCAGCTCCCCCTGTTGTCCTCACCCGACATTCCCAAATGCCATTGGTGCCGGAGAGCTTCTTTAGATACGGCTTGGGAACGTGATCGATCCGTTCGATCAGACGGAACACCCATAAGATCTTCTGGGCATCCCTACCGTCTATGCGATCAAGAAATTCGATGACCGGGCATTTCCCGTCTTTCGTACGATAGAATTCAATGGTCCTACTCATACATAAAATGATAACATGTATGTTAACTCGCAGCAATAAGGCACATGTCACCTAACGTTGTGGATTTTCGAAGCGAGATGTACCCATCGCTCGCATCATTGGGCTGCTCAGGCTTCCTCTGAGTACTCCTCAAGCACTGCGTCCGACAAGTAGGATAGGTGTTGTTCGTCAGATAATTCTCTCACGCTATCGTAAGAGATAAAGGAACATATCTCCGAAAGCGGGGCACGATCGAGTAATGAAAAGACCGGAGTGAATGAGAGAGCTTCCCAGACATGGTCCTCATGGATTGGGACAGCCTTCTCCTTGGACAGCCAAATCTGCGGTTCTACACGAAATCGGATCACAAAGGGGTCATCCTCAAGATAGAAGAGAGGCGTACTATCCTCAAAGAATTCGCTTGTCACCTTCAGGATACCTATCCAGCGGGAAATCTTGGTTACGTAGCAAACAAGCTTGTCCCCAGGTTTGATCTGGCTTGCGGCGTTCTTCTGGCGTACTCTAAATCCAGAGATGCTCTGATTTGATTGGGTAAAAACTTCGTATGTCTCAGGTGAAAAAAGATCTGTGTAATAAGCCATGTTGATTCTCGTATAATGGTTTCAGAGCTGTTGTATCATTACTTGGGCTAAGATTTACAAACAGGCCCGCACAACATCGCGTGCATTCAATAGGTCATCGCGACTTCTATGGTACTCAAAGACGAAATAGGGTACCTGTGCCCACTCCTGTAACGCGCCGATATAGGTCGGATAGTCCAAGTACCCCGACCCCGCCGGCCCGTAGTCGACCACCTCGCCGTTTTCGGCAAAGCGCGCATCCTTGCCGTGGGCGATTGCGATATCGGGGCCGAGCATCCGCACCGCGCGCACCAGGGGAGTGCGGTCTGGCGCGAAGTTCGCCGCGTCCATGCAGACTTTGAGTGCTTTGGATCTCACTCGGTCCTGCAATCGCAAAAAGCGCTCCACCCCATCGACGCTCCCCGCCCGCGTCATTTCCACCGCGATGACAATGCCAAACCGCTCCGCCGCCGCGCAGGCCGTCATCAGCCCTGTGCATAGCCCCTCGAACACCGCTTGGTCGTCAACCCCCTCCTCTGGATATCCCGACGGATGCCACACCAGTACCGGTCGCACATTGTCGCCGAAACGTCCGTCGAGTGCTGCGGTTTTCTCCACGCAGCGCATCAACCTTGTGACATCCTCTCGAACCGTCCCCTTTGGCCCGACCAGATCGACGTGCAAAGTCATCGCCGCCAGCGCGATATCGGCCGCCTGGAGTACTTCGTCGATACTCTCTACGGATGGGTCCCGCGCATCCCCATCTGCTCCCCCGCCGAAAAACATCTGCACCGCCTCGAATCCCTCAGGCCGCATCTCTGCCGCCGATAGCTGACGGCCTGGCATCAACGCAAGTTTCACGGTTCCCTCCTTCCAAAATTCGAGCCAGCGGCGAGTAAAACTCCCTACCGCTTCTTGTTGTGATTAAAACATTAAAACGTCCCCTGCACGTCCATCACCTGTCCGCCCTCCTCCTTCACCTTGGAGGTAGCCACCCGCTTTTGCAGCTCTTCATAGTACAAATCCTCATCCACCGGGATGTGTACCCAATCGTCCGTCCACGTCGAAAGCAACATCGCATTGGCCAACTCCACGCCGTTGATCCCCTCGGTCCCCGCAGCCAACAGCGGTACCCCCGTGCGGATAGCCTGCACCCAGTTCTGGGTAATCCCCTTGTGCTCCTCGCCGCCGCCGCCCGGGATCTCGCACTTCCAAACCTCCGGGCTGCCAAACCCATGCGGCCACTCCTCGAGGAACTTGCTCGCCGACTCCGTCGTGCGCCAAAAGGTGATCTTGCCGCCTTCCAACACCACCTTGCCGCGGTCCGCTGAAATCTCCAGCCGATTGGTCCCCGGAGCCTCGCCCGTAGAGGTAATAAAAACGCCCGTAGCTCCGTTCTCGTATTCTACATAGGCCGTTACATCGTCTTCAACCTCAATGTCGTGGTATTGCCCAAAGCGACAAAAGGCCCGCACCCGCTGCGGCATTCCGCAGATCCACTGCCACAGGTCGAGATTGTGCGGACACTGGTTGGCCAACACGCCACCCCCCTCGCCGGCCCAAGTCGCCCGCCAGCCGCCCGAATCGTAGTAGCTCTGGGCGCGGAACCAGTTGTTGATGATGTAAATCGTGCGCTGAATCGGCCCCAGTTCGCCGGATTCGACGAGCGACTTCAGCTTTTGGTGCTCGTCGCGTGCACGCTGGTTGAACATCATGCCAAAGACCCGGTCGCTTTTGGCCGCAGCTTCGTTCATCTCGCGGACTTGGCGCGTATAGACCCCGGCCGGCTTCTCACTCATTGCATGCAGGCCATTTTCGAACGCCTGGATCACCAGCGGGGGGTGGAAGTAGTGGGGAGTGGCGACGATTACAGCGTCCACGCATTGGGCCGCAAACAGGGCGTCGGCTCCAGCGAACGTTTGCACATTAGCGCCGTATTTGGCTTGCACGTCCGCGAGCCGGGCTGGATCGACATCAGCTACGGCCGCGAGCTCCGCACCGGCGATTTGGCCTTGAGAAAGATAGGTGGCGTGGTTGCTACCCATGCCGCCAAGGCCGATAATACCAATTCGCACCTTGTCCATATTGTACTCCTTGTCGTTATCTAGCGATGATACAAATACAACTTTGTGGGACTCAAAAAAGGAAGTGAGTCGCCGGACATGCCAACGGAAATATGGCCCGCAATATACCTCAAAATCCGCCGAACGGTCAATCTCGCACGATTCTTGAGTTGATCGATCATGACGGCGACCTGTCCCTTTCGAATCGGTCCTTGCGCCCTCTTAACTCACTAAAAAAATGAACAAGCCGAACATACTGATCTTCATGACCGACCAGCAACGGGCGTGCTCCGTACTACCTGGCGACGCGTACAAAGCGAAGACACCCGTGCTTGACGAGTTCCGCGAGGAGAGCGTCACCTTCAGTCGCGCCTTCTGCCCGTCACCGCACTGCTGCCCGTCGCGCGCGTCATTTATGACCGGCCTGATGCCGACCCAGCACGGCGTCTGGCACAACGTGAACGTCGCCAATGCCATCACCCGCGGCTTGAAAGATCACATCCGCCCCTGGAGCATGGATATGCGGGAAGCGGGTTATCGCATGCTCTTTTCGGGTAAGTGGCATGTCAGCAACTATCAACAGCCGCACGACTATGGTTGGGAGCACGTCGTGCCGGTAGGCGCGCGCCACAGTAGACGATTGAGCCGCGACGAGCAAGACGCTGCAGCCCGCGAACGCGAACTGCGCAATTTGCAACAGCATGCTAGGGACAATAATGGTCGCGGGCGTGCCCCCGGCGAGATCAGGCGCGCGGGGATGCGTCCGTACATCCACTATGGCGACAATAGCCATCCCTTCTTGGCGCAGTATTTCCGCGACGGGGAAGAGGACAACCCATTCGGCGACCGCACGGTGGTCGAAGCTGCGCTGGCGAAAATGGATGCGCTAGACGGGAACGAGCCGTGGTGCCTGTATGTTGGGACCCTCGGTCCACACGATCCGTATGTCGCGCCCAAGCGTTTCCTCGATTTGTATGAAGGCGTGGAATTCCCACTACCGGACACCTTCGACGATCCGCTGGACGACAAACCAGCCCTCTACCGCCGCACTCGCGACCGCTTTGCTCAGTTGACGCACAAGGAACACCAGGACGCGATCAAGCACTACTTGGCGTTCTGCACCTATGAGGACTGGCTCTTCGGGCAGTTGATCGACAAGCTCAAAGAGCGCGGAGAGTATGAAGACGCGATCATTTTCTACCTCT
The DNA here is from genome assembly GCA_965203175.1 of Candidatus Latescibacterota bacterium. GTDB lineage: Bacteria > Latescibacterota > UBA2968 > UBA8231 > UBA8231. The sequence goes on from OZ241867.1 coordinate 5,607,535, forward strand.
CCGACCACGGCGACTACTTGGGCGATCACGGCCTGTGGTGTAAGGGCCTGCCGTCGTTTTTGAGCTGCTACCACGTGCCGGCAATCGCAAAGATGCCGGGTGGACAGCAAGGCGTGGTGCGCGACGAGTTCGTGTCTCTCTGTGACTTCGCGCCGACGCTGCTCGAGATGGGCGCAGTGGAGAGCCCGGTGGAGTTTGCCGGTGCCAGCCTGATTCCGTTGCTCAAAGGCGAAACACCGGCCGACTGGCGCGATGCGCTCTTCTTCCAGACGAATGGGAACGAGACCTATGGCATCCAACGTTCCGCCATCACCGACCAGTGGCGATTCGTCTACAATGGATTTGACTACGACGAACTATACGATTTGGCGAGCGATCCCGGACAGATGCAGAACCTCGCCCCTGATCCGCAATACCAGCCAGTCATTGAGGAAATGTATCGCCGAATCTGGATGTTCGGCCTTGCGCACGAAGAGCACTTGCTCAATCAGTACATTATGACCGCGATGGCGGATTACGGGCCGGGGGTGGCACAAGACTTGGGCCAGACGCGGTAAGTGATGTGGTACACGCCAACGATATCCCCATGACATAGGAGAAACCCATGTACAATCTCAACGGCAAAGTCGCCCTCGTCACTGGCGCGGGCGGCGAACACGGCATTGGCCGTGCCATCTGCCAGCGTCTAGCGCGCGAAGGCTGCGACCTCGTAGTTAATGACTTGCACACCCAGCCCTATAGCGACTCTGGTTGGGGCGGTCTGCCCGCCCTCGTCGCCGAAATCGAAGCCGTCGGCCAGCAGGCCCTTGCAGTGGAAGCCGACGTATCCAACGCCGACCAAGTCGAGAGCATGGTACAAGACGCGCTCGCCCACTTTGGCCGCATCGACCTGCTAGTCAACAACGCTGGCTCGCGCCCCGGACCAGATCGCGTCCCAGTCGTCGATTTGAGTGAAGCCGCCTGGGACCAAGTGCAAACCGTCAACGTCAAGGGTACCTTTCTCTGCTCGCGCACTGTGGCCCGGCACCTGATCGATCGCGGCGACGGCGGTAAAATCATCAACATGTCCTCTACGGCCGGACGCCAAGGATATCCGCGCTACGCCGCGTACTGCACGTCCAAATTCGCCATCATCGGCTTTACCCAATCCCTCGCCTGGGAGCTTGCTCCCCACCGGATCAACGTCAACGCCGTCTGCCCGGGCAACACCCTCACCGAGCGCACCCACTACATCGCTGCGGGCCTCGCCCAGCGCGACGAGCCAGACGCCGACACCACGGCCGCCCTAGTCCACGACCTTGAGGAGCAAACCCCCCTAGGCCGCATTGGCACGCCCGAAGACGTGGCCCGCACCGTGGCCTTTCTCGCCTCGGACGAAGCCGAGTACCTCACCGGCGTATCGATGTTGGTCGCTGGCGGCTTTCAGATGTGAGGACAGTGGTTAAGGTCTGATGGCATCTTGGACACCCACGTAGGGGCGACCGGCCGGTCGCCCTACTCCTTGACGCTCCCCAGCATGATCCCGCGCACGAAGTACTTCTGCACGAACGGATAGACCAAAAGCATCGGCAGGATGGTAACGACCACGGTCGCTGCCTTAATCGTCTCGGGCGTGAACTCGGTGATGTTCGGATCGACCAACCCCTGTTCGATCAGCTCGATGCTGTTCTCGATGACAATCCGCTGCAAAAAGGTCTGCAAGACCTGGTTCTCGTCCGACGCAATATAGAGCATGGCGTCGAACCAGTGGTTCCAGTGCGCCACGGCCGTCCACAGCCCAATCGTCGCCAGCACCGGCTTGGAGAGAGGCACGTATATCCTAAAGAGAATATTGAACTCGCTGGCCCCGTCGATTTTGGCCGACTCGGCCAGGCTTTCGGGAATGGCCTGAAAGAAATTCTTGACTACGATGATGTTGAAGGCCGTTAGCATCTGCGGCAGCACCAGCGCCCATATTGAGTCGATCAGCCCCAGGTTCTTGACCAACAAGTAGTTGGGCACAATGCCGCCGCTAAAGAGCATGGTGAAAAGCACCAAGAACAGCAGCGGACTGCGGTGGGGCATTTCGCGTCGGGCCAGCGGATAGGCCGTCAGACAAGTAAAAAAGAGCGTCAGCGCCGTGCCCAAGACCGTGCGCAGGATCGAGTTGGTGAACCCCGTGACGATCTCGGGATTGGACAGCACCATGCGGTACGAGGTCAGCGAAATATCCCGTGGGTAGAGATGTAGGCTCGCCCGCATGGCCTCGGCGGCACTGCTCAACGACATCGAGATCGTGTACACGAACGGATAGAGCGCCATTAGCCCGACCAAGCCCAACACCGTCAGGTTAAAGACGTTGAATACCTTCTCGCCTCGCGTGCGGCTTACCATATGCCCTGCTCCCCTCCGCTGAGCCGCCGGGCCAGTGAGTTAGCCAGCACCACCATCAACAAGCCGACCACCGACTTGAAAAGTCCGGCCCCAGTAGCCAGCCCAAAATCCATTAGCACGATTCGCCGCAAAACATAGGTATCGATAATGTCGGCCGCGTCGTACACCATGGGATTGTACATGTTGTAAATCTGGTCGAAGCCCGCGTTGAGCACGTGGCCGAGATTGAGGATGAAAAGCGTGATAATCGTCGGCACCAAACCCGGGATGGTGATGTGCAAGGTTTGCTTCCAGCGCCCGGCTCCATCGACGACAGCCGCCTCGTACAGGTCGGGGGAAATTCCAGCCAGTGCCGCCAAGTAGATCACCGCCCCATAGCCAGCCGCCTGCCAGATCCCCGTGGCGATGACCACGACGATAAACCAGAAGTCATTGGTGAGGAACTCTATCGGGGAGACGCCGAAGAGCTGGGAAATCTGGTTAGCCGGGCCACTCTGCGAGAAAATCATCAGGAAGATACCGCCCAAAATCACCCACGAGAGGAAATAGGGGATATAGGTCACCGTCTGCACGGTGCGCTTGTACCAGGAAACGCGGATCTCGTTGAGCATCAGCGCCAGCGCGATCGGCGCGAAAAAGCCGAACAGCAAGCGCAATAAACTGATGGTGACCGTGTTGCGCAGGGCATTGGGAAAGTCCGCCCCGCCGAAGAGGCGAGAAAAATTCTCCAGCCCGCTCCACGCGCTGCCCAAGATACCAGCGCTCAGGCGAAATTCCTTAAAGGCGAGCACCAGCCCGAACATGGGTAGGTAATTGAAGAGGAGGAGAAAAGCCAGTCCCGGTGTCACCAACAGCAACAGGCCCTTGTGCCTGCGGTACTGCGTCAGTACTTCGCTCATAGTATCCTCATTGACCAAGCAGTGCTTGACATCCTAGGCCCCTTTTTTTAGCTACACCTGCGCCATGCAGCGCGCTTCCATCGAAAATTCAACCGCCTCGGCCCTACTCTGCGGCCCAGCCGTACTCCTCTACCTAGCCTTTTTCGCCCTGCCAACTCTGCTCGGGTTTGCCTACGGCCTGACCGACTGGTCTGGCTGGACCAAAGACCCCCGCTTTATCGGCTTGGACAACTTCCGCGAGCTGCTCGACGACGATCGCTTCTTCGCCGCTTTGCGCTTCACGCTCTTTGAGACAGCCATGATCGTCGTCGGCTACACCTCGCTGTCGCTGGTCTTGGCCGTGCTCCTAGATCGCATGAAGGTCATGCGCGGCCTAGTGCGCGGCCTGTTTTTCTACCCGTTTATCCTCAGCATCCTCGTCAGCGCCCTACTCTTCCAATATCTGGCCAATTACCGCACTGGTGCCATAAACACCCTGCTGCGCGTCTTCGGGTTCGACGCGCTGGCCCAAGACTGGATGGGCGATCCAGCGCTGGTGCCCTATTTCATCCTCGCCTTGGTTCTCTGGCACGGCCTCGGCTTCTACACCACCATCTTCCTCGCTGGGCTACAAACCATCCCCAACGAACTCTACGAGGCGGCGCAGATCGACGGAGCGGGCCCCTTGGCCACCTTCTACCGCGTCCAAATCCCAGTGCTCATGCCGATGATCAAGACCAACTCGGTCATCGCCCTGATCACCGGCATCAACCTCTTCCCGCAGATCTTGGTCACCACCCAAGGCGGCCCCGGCTACCGCACGTTTACCGCTGGCTACTACATCTACTGGCTCGGCACGGAAAACGACCGCCAGGGCTATGCTTCGGCCATCGCCTTTGTCGTCTTCGCCTTCCTAGTCTTGGTCGCCGCCCTGCAAGTCGCCTTTTTCCAGCGCCGCGAGACCGACCTATGAGACGCCGCCTGCCCCTATTCGAGATCGGCATGCTGCTCTTAGGGCTACTCTACGTGTCGCCCTGTTTTCTGGCGCTGCTCAACTCGTTCAAGACCCTGCCGGAAATCATCCGCTCGCCCGTGGCACCTCCCGAGGCACCGACCCTCGAAAACTACCACTACATCTTCACCGGCATCAAGCTAGCCGCGCCGATGTTCAACAGCCTGCTGATGTGCGTTGCCGTCATCACCACCCTCATCGTCGTCGCCTCCATGGCTGCGTACTCCCTCACCCGCCGCCGCATGCGCACCGGCCATTTCTGGAGCATCTTCTTCCTCGCCGGCATCACCGTGCCGTTCCAAATCCTCATGTTGCCGCTCTTGCGCCAATTCAACTACCTCGGCATCGGCTATACGTACTTTGCCCTCTGGCTGCACTACGTATCCTACGGCTTGCCCCTATGCCTGTTCATCTACAGCGGCTTCATGCGCTCCATCCCCCGCGACCTCGAAGAAGCGGCGCTGATCGACGGCTGCACGCCCTTTGGTACCTTCTGGCGCGTGATCTTTCCGCTACTGACTCCCTGCACGGTGACGATCATCATCTTTTGGGGACTCTTTACCTGGAATGACTTTCCCCACGCATTCATCCTCATGGGCACCAACAAGGGCGAACTGGCCTTTGTGCAGTTATGGCGCTTTCTCTCGGACAAGTACGTCAAGAACTGGAACTACATCTTTGCCGGCGTCGTGGTCTTGTCGCTGCCCGTCACTATACTCTATCTTGCCATGCAGCGCCGCTTTGTCAAAGGCCTAACTGCTGGTTCCATTCGCTGAGGACTCCACCCCATGCCCCTTGCCAAATTCGCAACCTTTGCCCTCGCCGCTCTCCTCGCTTTCGGGGCCTGCGCCAGCGAGGAAGACGCCCGCGTCGTGCGCGTCACCCGCAATATCGGCGGCCGACCCGGCTTCCAGGTCCACTGGGACATCTGGAAGGCCACCTTCGAGCGCCAAAATCCCGGCTGGACGGTGGAGTTGATCGACTTGGGCAACGAAGACGCCGGCGCGTACTACCGCCGCGCCATTGCCACCGGCGACTTGCCCCACGTGGTAATGACCCTCGACTACACCAAATTCCTAGCCAATGGCAACCACCTGCTCCCCATTCCCCGCGCGCTCTACGACCGAGTGGGGCAAAACTTGCCGCCGTTGCACAACGGCCAGTACTACACGGCCCAAGTTGGCCGCCAGATCACTGGCATCGCCGTCAACAAGCGCATCTGGGCCGAAGCTGGCATTACCGAGCCGCCGCAGACTTGGGACACCTTTATCGCTGCCTTGCACGAGATAAAAGCCGCCGGGTACAAACCCCTCGTCTATGGAGGCCGCGAGTGGTCGGCTGGGGTGCCTCTCTCCTACGCGATCCAAACCAACCTCTACGACCCAACCCGCCCAGCCGACGAGCCTTCCTGGACCGTGCGCCGAGACCGCGGCGAAATCACCTTCGCTACCGACCCGCTGATGCGTCCCATCATGGCAAACATGATCGCGCTGCTCGACAACTTCGTCGAGAAAGGCTCGCTGAGCGATGGGTACAACGAGGAGCAGCGCGACTTCTTCAACGAGCATGCCGCCACCTGGATGATGGGCTGCTGGATGAGCGGCGATGTAGAGCCGCTGCAGGTCGACTTTGAAATCGAGTACTGGCCCATTCCCTCCATGACCGGCCACCCGCCCCTCTTCATCAACACCTCCAACCAGCAGCGAGGCTGGTCTATGACCTCCAGCGCCCAAGGCATGTACTACGACAAAGCCCTCGCCGTGCTCGAGGCCTACTATCACCCAGCGGTCTATCAGGCGTATCTCAACGCCGAGGGCATGCTGCTCAACGCCACCCAAATCGAAGGCGTCGATGGCCCCAAAAGCACCTGGGGACCGACCCAGCGTCTCTTCGAGCGCATGCGCACCAACCTCGACCACTGGGGCTGGACGCCCGGCTACTTCATCTCGATTGAGGACTACCCTCCCACCGGCTTCGTCCACTCCTTAGCCCGTATCATGCAGGAAATCCAAGCCGGTAACCGCGACATGGACGCACTGCTCAAAATGCTCGACGACGACTGGGAGGCCGGGCGCAAGGGAAGCAAGTGATGCGCTCTGCCCTCGAATGGACGCTGGCCATGGCGCTGTGCGTCGGCCACAACTTCATCGGGGTGCGCAGCTACATACTGCTCGACCACTACTCGGGCTACGCCGACCACTTCAACACCGTCGGTGTCATCTTCGCCCTGTTCTGGGTCGCGCTTACCGCTCTCCTGCTCGCGCTGATTCGTCCCTTCCTGCGGCTACCGACTTCGACTTTTGCCCTCATCTACGCCGCGCTGATGGTGGCCACAGTCATGCCAACCATGGGCTTTGGCGGCTATTTTATTCCCCTGCTCGCCGGCGTCTTCTACTACGCCACCCCGGAAAACAACTGGCGCGAACTGCTCTGGGACCACATCCCCGACTGGGCTGCCCCACGCGACCTAGAGATGATTCGCAACCTCTTCGAGGGTGCCCCAGAAGGTGCGCCGCTGCCGTGGGACGCCTGGCTCGGCCCTTGTATCTTTTGGGGCCTCTTCATGGTCGCCTTCTTCTTGGTCAGCTTCTCGCTCATCGCCCTGCTGCACCATCAATGGGCGCGCGGCGAGCGCTTGGTCTATCCCTTGGCCGTAGTACCGACGGCCATGGTCGAAAGCGTGGAAAACCCGGCCAAGAGCCTTTTTAGGAACCCGCTGTTCTGGATCGGTTTTTTCATCGCCTGGATCATCCCGACTGTCAACATGCTCGACCAAGTGTTCGACTTTGAGACCATTCACAACTTCGGCATTCCCTCCACGCGCATCTTTTTGCGCCGCATCGGCATCTCCTATGGGATCAACGTCAACTTCCTCGTCGTCGGCCTAGGCTACCTGCTCAACCTCAATGTCCTCTTGAGCGTCTGGCTCTTCCACATCCTCGTCTATCTCGAACACGGCCTGTTGGGCTTTTTCGGGGTTGGCGTCAACCTCCCTGCCCAGCCGCACCAGCAGGTCTCAGTGCTGATGTCGCACCAGCAGATGGGGGCGCTCATCTTCCTGATCGTCTCGTCGCTGTGGATGTCGCGCGACTTCCTCAAAGACCAATGGCGCGCTATCGCCAGCGGCGCAAGAGGTCCGAACACCCACCTGCCCTCGCCGCGCACCTCAGCGCTGATGGGAGTCGTCGGCTTGGTCTATATGGCGTACTTCCTCCACGCTACCGGCCTTTCCCTCGGCTGGAGCTTGGCCTTTCTGCTGGTCGCGCTGTTGGTCTTTTTGGGCACTGCGCGCTTGTTGGTGCAGACCGGCTTGGGACGGCTGCGCGCGCCTCACTCTATCCCGCCGCTTTTTACCAACATCTTCGGCACAGCCTATTTCGGCGATAAGGGTCTCACCGCTATGGGGCTCAACATGGTCTGGGCCGCGGACGTGCAATTGTTCTTCATGGGCACTATGGCCCACGCCTTCAAGGTCTGCGAGGAGGTCAAGGAAAAGATCAGCGCCCGCAAGCTGCTGTTCTTCCTCGCCTCCGCCCTCGTCGTCAGCGCAGTCACCACCGTCGTGGTCTATATATGGCTGGGCTATCAGCACGGCATGATGCACGGCTTCGGCTGGTACTACATCAACTCGCCGCTGAGCAAGTGGGGCTGGGTCGCCAAAACGGTCAACAATCCGCATCCGCCCCAACACCTGACTACCCTGTTCACCGGCATCGGCGCTGGACTCGCTGGACTGCTCTCCCTTGCCCAGCACCGCCTCGCCGGCTGGCCACTGCACCCGGTAGGGCTGGCCGTAGCCTTGACCAATACTGTGCGCGGTGACTGGTTTGGAATGTTCCTCGCCTGGCTCGTTAAGTCGATTCTAATTAGCTACGGAGGGGTCATTCTCTACAGGAAAGTACGACCGCTCTTTTTGGGGTTTATCATGGGGGCCTGCGTCGGCGTGGGCGGGTCGTCTTTGGTCTATTCGTTCTACTACTTCTAACCGCTCACCTGCTTGACTCGGCCGATTTCGCCGGTCTCCAAGCGCACCTTAATCCCGTGCGGGTGCGTCGCCGACTTGGTCAGAATATCCCGCACCACGCCCTCGGTCAGCCGACCCGTGCGCTGGTCCTGCTTTTGCACGATGGCAACGCGCATCCCACGCTCTACATCGGCCCGTCTCGTTCCGTTCATCCCCGATCCAACCACACTGGACTCAACCACGCCCGGTGCCCATCCTGTTGTCGCAGCCGCAGATAGTAATAAGCCCACGCGCCCTCCGGCGCTGGCAATTCGGCCTCATCGATTTCCACGTCCCAAGCGTTGGGCGTGTCCTGCCATACGCACTGTCCGTTGGCAATGATCTCCACCCGCTCAATCGGCGCGGTCCCGTGCAGACTGGCGGAAAAATGCACCTGCTCGCCTGCCGCCAACGCGCCCTCCGCGCCTGAACGCACGCCGTTGACCGTATAGTCGCAGACAATCGGCACGCCCGAAGTCGCGTAGGTCCAGCGCTCGTCCATCGCCTGCCACACGGCCTCGCGGGTCAACTCCGTCGCCCGGAAACAGGTCATGCCCACGTAGCCTCCCGGATTTTGCGTCGGATGTCCCTGATGGTTGTCGGTCCCAGCCACGAAACCCAAGCGCCAGCCTTGGGCGAAAGCATCCTGCACCGAAGCACCCAATTCCCCCATGCGAATACCCCAGTACTCGTCGAGCGCGTCGGCTTCAAAATTGCCCCGCCCTTGGACGATTTCCACCAACCTAGCTCGCTTGTTAGGGAATTCCCAGTGGTATTGAGACCAGTAAAACGTCTTGCCCATGACCTCGCGGTGCTTGCCGTACTCGATGGGCTGTCCGCAGTTGGGATGGTGCGGCACCATGACCACATCATCGTCCCAAGTCACTTCCGAGGGACAAAGCTCCGGTTTCCAGTGCCAGGTACCGCCATCGACCTCCGGCGTGCGCAGATAGAGATTGGCGTGCCCGTACGCATTGGAGCTTTCCCACGCGGGAATCGTCACAAAGCGGCCCGGTTCGTAAAACTCCTCATTGACCGCCAAGCACTCGGCCCATCCGGGGCCAATTGGCGCGTGGTCCGTCATCGCGATCACGTCGAGATTGAGAAAGTCGCGGGCATAGGCGTATGCCGCGCGCGGCTCCCGGTCGCCGTCCACTGAAAGCCGCGTGTGGAAGTGGATGCCGCCGAAGTAGTGGCCGCGCTCGCCGACTGCTTGCGTCGGACCGCTCTGAGCTTCTAAACCGCGCTCGACATCGCGCACCGTGATGCGGACCGGACCGTCGGCCTGCACTTTAACGCCCTCAACCACACCCCTCCCATCGGCACCAACTCCTACCTCATCGGGTAACCCGACAACCGCGCCATCGGCCTGCAAAGTCACCGTCCCCCGGTAGCTAGATATTGGATTAAGATGATCGTCCGTCGTGAAAACCACAGCCCTGCGCTTTCCCTCCGCATCCGCCGTAGCGGCGATCCTCCCTTCCAGCCGCGTCAAGGGACCAGGGGCATTACTCAGCGGAATGGGAGCCCCCACCTTCTCGAAAACCTCAGCGTCGGGTCGCCGCACCCGCACCTGCAGAGCACCGCTTATATCCGCGTGCGGCGACGGCATCACGCCCAGAGGAAAGACCAGCCGCGCTCCCGCACTCAGCGATTTGGTAACTTGGATGGTACACAAATAGAGTTCGTTGAGCGGCCTTCCCACCAACCCACCGCCAGCCGGCCCGTCGCCACCCCGCGTCATATCGGTCCAGTCGCACGCCAACCCGTGCCCGATCACCACCACGCCCTCACCCCCTTCGACAAAAGGATCTTCAAGCGTCCACTTGCGGGAATAGGAATGGAACGTGCTGATCGAAACCCGCACATCGGCACCGGCTTCCAAGCCCGCCGGACAAGTAACGAACAGCCGCAAAGGCTTGACCTGCTGGTCTGTAGCGACGAATTCCGTCTGCCCTTCGTAGTGTATTTCTAATTGCTCGTACATAGTTCAGTTCAATTCCTCTCTTACCTCGTCGTGAGTTGGGCGATGGAACCTTCTTGGGTCAACGCATAGACCACTATATTGGTAGCGAGCATCAACTCAAAGTCGTTGCCTCGCCGCCAAGCACGACTCTCAATAGGGTCTATGCCGAACATCCGGCCCTGTATGAAGTAACCTACTAGGCCGTTAACTGTAGTCACGTTGGGTGGTCCTCCAGAGGGATTCATGCTAAGCAAGGTCCGGGACCGCAGACCTCCTTCTAGCTTAAAAAAGGCTCGATAGACGGGATGGTCGTCTGGCAATACCTCAGACCAGAAATCTTCCCCCTGTACCAAGCCACCGTGATGTTCTAAGCCACGAAAGATAACCTCTTGGCGCACCCCTCCCAAAAGGAATCCCCCTTCCATGAGGTATCGAACTACATTTTGCAATTCTTCCTCGCTTAGATTGCGGTATATCGGCTTGGCAATTAAGGAGAGTTCGAGGAGGCGATCATCGCCAAACGTGAGTTGATCGCCAACTTCCACTCGTAGGCTCGTGTATTCATTGAGTGCATCCGCCAACGCATCGACCGTCCGATTATTTGCAAAACCGGCTGGCTCCCAACCTAAATCATTGCTTGAACATACACTGGCTAGCTTGACAACACTCTTGATCTCCTGCTGGGCGGCGACGCTAGGCTGATGCTGTCTGGGCTCTATACTGTGTACATCCGGCATCTCCAAGGAGAAATCTACTGGCGTCTCATATCTATCGGTTAGGTCGGTTGGATCTTCGATAGCTGATAGGCTCGGAGCTAAACCCATCCCTGTACGTATCGCACTAGGAGGAACACGGGGAAGGAAAGATAGACTGCCTGCTACAGGTAGTTCCGACTGTTCAACGCCTTGGGTACGAGTATTAGCGCTATGCGAGCCGACACTGACCGGACTCGGCGGTGGTTCAGATGCCATCGATTGAGAAGAAGGCTCTTGCTCAAGGACAGGAGCTTGCTCGGCCACGACGGGTGTCTGGACAAGCTTGATGGCTGGAGGACGGGGGGCTTGCTCGGCCGTCGGTCTAAATGGATCGAGCAGCACCAACCCGATCAGGAAGCCTACCGACAATCCAAAGCAACGCCAGAAGCCACTGCGCAGGCCCCGCAACTTCACATCCATATCGAGGCCGATGGAAAAAGAGGAAAAACGGGGCGAATGGTTATTGAATTTCATCGGAGACAAACCTCTCAGGCGTAATTAGCCTCGTTCCACGCTCCCACCAAAAACGCCGTGCGATACTGCCGCGTCGAGATCAGCCAGTGGCACAGAAGTTTCTCGCACTGCTCGACAATCTCTTGATACGTCTGCTCGCCGTACAAATTGCGGGCCTCGTGCGGATCGGCCTCCAAGTCGTAGAGCTCGCCGCAGTCGCCTCCGAAATCCTCCGGCTGATAGTGCACGTAGCGCCACTTGCCCCAGCGCAACGCCTTACTGTGCCGATGCTCAGTGACCGCCACCTCATGCACGGGATCGGTTCCACCCCGCAAAAGCTCGCTGATGTCCACCCCGTCCATGCCCTCCATCGCCGGCAACCCGCAGAGGCTCATAAACGTCGGGGCCAAATCAACATTTTCCACCAACGCGTCGCAAATCCTGCCCGCGGCCGCAACGCCCGGCACCCGCCAGAGCATCGGCACCCGACACACCGCTTCCGAGCATATCCCAGGGGCCTTTTCCTGAATGCCAAAAGCAGTGCTGTACGCGCCGTGATCGGAGTTATAGACGACAATCGTATCTCCAGCCAAGCCGCGTTCGTCGAGGTAGTCCAGAAGGCGGCCAATGCAGTAGTCAACCTGCGTCACGCAGCCCAGATAGCCGCGCCAGATGTTGCGCGCTCCCTCCTCCGGTGACCATTCCTCCCCTTCCCAAGCCCGCTGAAACCGCGCGTGCATATCGCGGAAATGCGGAGGGCGTCCCGACGGGTCTTGGTAATAAGTCTCCGGCAGCGCGATGCCGTCTGCATACATATCCCAAAACTTTCGATCCGGCGTATAAGGCGCGTGCGGTCGCGGCAACGAGACCTGCATACAGAAGGGATCTCCCTCACACCTCTCCATAAATTCAATCGCCCGGTCCACGCACCAAGTCTCGACATTGTACTCCAGCGGCAGCTCCGATGGCCGGGCGCGGAACTGGTTCTGAGGCAAACCAACAGGATGGAGGGCTGGGTAGCCAGTGATGCGAAAGTTGTCGTTTTGCTCCAAGAGACCGGCACCAGCCAAAAACGTTTGATACGGCGACAGACCGCCCGCGCCCGGCACTGGCGTCGAGGTGCCAGACATCCAGTAGTCAACGTGATCCAACAGCCAGTCGCGCGGTTGGTTGGGCACATGCGTCTTGCCGATCACCGCCGTCTTGTACCCATGCTGTTTAAAATGGCCAAGGAAACTCTGCATTCCCTCCGGACGCGGCCCACCCAGACCGAAAAAACCGTGGTTGTGACAGTACTGGCCCGTATACATGCTCATGCGGCTAGGCGTGCAGATCGGATTCTGGGTGTACGCCGCTGAAAATCGCATGCCCTCACTGGCCAGCCGATCCATATTGGGCGTCAGCGCCTGCGCGTGGCCCTCGCAGCCCATGCAGGCCGCTTGGTGCTGATCAGAGAGGATGTGCAGTACATTCATTTGACACCTCAATTGGCTCTCTAGTCGTCCTCATCCTCGCCGACGACATTGGGCTATTCCGACCTCGGCTACTACAGCTCCGAAATCCTAATGTCGTCTTCTGTCAATGTCCGTTCCAATGCGCGGTCCCAGTCCATGCTGTCTTTCTCAAGCGTTGTTTGTACGCATCCGGGCAATTGCTGTCCACAGATGTACATCTCAGGGGTGCCCCAGTGCTCCGTGCCTTCGGGAATCCTTGGTCTGTTCCCGGTATGCTGAATTGTCGCTTTCATGTAATGCACGATATAGGCCCGCCGAAACCGATCTGATCTGTTGGGAGTGCTGCGGTGCAATAGCGCATTGTTGAAAAACACCAATGCGCCCTTCGGCACTTCTACTGGCATGGCCTGTTCTTCCATCTCGTCTGACACAGCCACTCTTTTTAGGGCGTTGTTGCATGAATCATATCTGGGGCATCATTGTCGAATGTTGTTTTTTGTTCAGTTGATTTTTTCTACTCGATACGACTGGGGTTTGCCCACATGGATCATTCGATTGAGGAGGGCACAGCCGAGGCGACTTTCGACCTGTTGGTTGATCCAGCTACGCGCCTTCAGCTTGTCGCCGATGAGGTGCTTATAGCGATAGATTTGCGTTTCGGCCAACGAGCGTCGATGATAGCCACTGGCCTGTTTCCACTCCTTGCGTCCCTTTCGTCGTATGGCCCGCAGGATTTCATCGCGCGCCAACGGGGGGACCTTACAATTACCATGCTGATGGATTGTAGCGTCTTTGCGCAGTGCGATGATCGGCCGAATCGAGGGATCACTCCGCGTGGCCAAGGCGTCGAACACCTTCTGTTTGTCATAGGCCCCATCGCCGCCTACCGCCTCCACCGCCTCGTCGACTTGGGTCAACAGAGGGGCCACCTGCGAGGCATCATCGATCCGATGGGACGTCAACGTCTGCGCGACCACCTCGCCGGTGGCCTCGTTGACCCCCACATGCAGTTTGCGCCACGTGCGCCGTTTGGTCCAGCCGTGTTGACGGACTTTCCTCTCGCCCTCGCCATAGACTTTCAAACCCGTCGAATCCACTACCAAGTGCATCGGGCTAGCCGGGCTATCGGGCTGCTTTTTCGGCAACTCCACCGCCAAGGCCCCTTGGCGACGCGACAAGGTCGAGTAGTCCGGCACGGCCAAGGCCAACCCCATCAAGTCCAACAGCGATTGGATAAACCCCTGCGTCTGGCGCAACGGCAACCCAAGCAACACCCGCATCGTCAACATCCATTCAATCGCTGGATCCGAATAGACAAACTGAGCACCCCGTTGCGATGGCCCCTGAGCATACCATTGCTTCCACAGACCATCGTCCAGCCACACCGTCAGGCTACCACGAGCCACCAACGCCCGATTATACGACGACCAATTCTTAACCCGATACACCGGTTGCGACTTGACCGAGGGCGAACTGCCAGATACTTTGCTCATCACAGGCTCTTTGGGAAGAAAGGAACGTGTTTCTTGCTGGAAACCACGAACCAATCTAACCGAAGAGCCTGACTCATTTCAAGACCCGAACACAGCTTTCATGCAACAACGCCCTTTTTTGCAATAAATAATCATCGCTCTCGACCTGGCTGTGATCTATCACGCCCAGGCGGTGGCTACCGGGGATCACCCACAAGCATCCGTTTTCTTCGTCTGCATCATCCAGTGCCAGCCAGGTTCCAATCGTCGATTGGTCTATAGCGTCCCCCACGCTGCTGATATACGTGTTGCGGAAATACCACGAGTCCTGATGCCACGCAATAGGTCGCCCGGTGCCCGGAGGTTTAAAAAAATATAGATCGTTTGGACAGAACAGATCTCGCCCCACGATCTCTGCGACCGCATCCAGCCGCCTTGGGTCGCGAATGTGGGATCGCACCAATGCACTGAACCTGTGAAGTCGCGTTATACCGTTTAACGATGCAGGTCCAGAAGTCGCATCAGTTCCGGCATTGCGTTTCAGAATTGCTTGCTTCTCTTTCTCTGTCAACACGTCAGAGGTTTCGATGAGTTCTACGAGATCTTCGATTCTGTCGCTCAGTGCATCAATCTCATAAATGTCGAAGGCATCTAGGCGAATAAAGAACCCATCTTTTGCATACTTTTCGCGCTCTTCTGCAATCAATCCATGCGTTATAGAGTCAACTGTAGCCATAAAACATCTCCTTTCCTTTTGAGAATTATTAATTTAATTCGTAATTCCTAATTCCTAATTTGCGCAGAAGGAGTCCTTCCATGCCCACCACCTCCCAGCGCCCCAACATCGTCCTCATCCTCGCCGACGACATGGGCTATTCCGACCTCGGCTGCTACGGCTCTGAAATCCGCACCCCCAACCTAGATGGCCTCGCCGCCGAGGGCCTGCGCTTCTCGCAGATGTACAATTTCGCCCGCTGCTGCCCCTCGCGCGCGGCCTTGCTGACCGGTCTCTATCCACACCAAGCCGGCATCGGCCACATGGCTGGCGGCATCCCCAACGCTCCTGGCTATGGCGGCTATCTGCGCCACTCGTCCGTCACCATTGCCCAAGTACTCAAGGAACGCGGCTATCGCACCCTAATGTCGGGCAAGTGGCACTGCGGCAAAAGACCCGACAGCGCCGACACGCCCCCCGAGATGCAGCACGGTTTCGACCGCCTCTTTGGCCTCGGTAGAAACAGCGGCTACTTCGGCGGGCGCACCTGCGCCCTCGACGGCGAACCTATCGCCGCCAATCCCACCGACTTCTACCTCACCGACGCCATCTCCAATCACGCCGTTGACTTCATCTCTGAAAGCGCCGACCAGCCCTTTTTCATGTACGTCGCGTACACAGCACCGCACTGGCCGCTCCAAGCCTTTGAGAAGGACATCGCCCGCTATCAGGGCCAGTACCGCAAAGGCGGCTGGGACGCAGCGCGCACCGCCCGCCACGAAGCGCTCAAAGACATGGAAATCGTCAGCTCGCACTGGGACATATCGCCCCGCGACGAGGACGCACCTCCTTGGAATGAAGTGGCCGACCCAGATTGGGAAGACCGGCGCATGGCCGTGTACGCCGCTCAGGTCGATCGCATGGACCAAGGCATCGGCCGCATCCTCGCCAAACTCCGCGAACTCGACCTAGAAGACAATACATTGATCATTTTTCTCTCGGACAACGGCGGCTGTGCTGAATTCTTGTGCGAGGACGGCAATCGCATCGATTGGGTCTTTTTACAAGGCCTGACAACCCACGACGGGCGGCCCGTGCAAATGGGCAACATCCCCGGTCTGATGCCCGGGGCTGAGGACACGTACATGAGCTACGACGTGCCCTGGGCCAATGTCAGCACCACCCCCTTCCGCCGCTATAAGCGCTGGGTCCACGAAGGCGGCATCGCCACCCCCTGCATCGTCCGCTGGCCTGCCACCATCAAACAACCCGACCTCGCGCACGCCCCCGCCCAGATCATCGACATCACCGCCACCCTCATCGACGCAGCCGGCGCTTCCTACCCCGCCGAATACGACGGCCACGCCATTACCCCCCTCGAAGGCGAGAGCTTCCTCTCACTCCTTGAAGGCCGCGAGTGGTCGCGCGAAAAGCCTATGTACTGGGAGCACGAGGGCAATGCCGCCATCCGCATCGGGCCGTGGAAACTAGTCTGCGAAACCAGCGGCCAAGGCGGCTGGGAACTCTACAACATGGACGAAGATCGCACCGAACTCAACGATCTAGCGGAGCGAGAAAAAGCCCGAGTTGGGGAAATGGCAAAGCGTTACCGCGAATGGGCGGACCGCGCCGATGTCCTGCCCTGGCCCATCAGCCCCGGCGCGTGGAAATTCGCCGGTATGAACCGGGAGGGCACCTTCTACATGCGAGGACGGCACGGCCACATGGTCTAGCGCACCCCTACCTTCCTGTAAATCTCCTCGCGCACCTTGTAGATTTCCCGCGCCTCTTGGGTCATCTCCGCCCCACCCCGTTCCGTCCATTCGGCCACGAAATCGTCGAAATAGTCGAGGTCGCGCTCGCCGCGTACGATTTCGGCGTAAACCGTCATCTGCAAATTGCGCAAATCGCGCAAGTGCTTGATCGACGAGGGCACCACGTCCGGCTTGCCAAACAGGCCGGCCTGCGCCCACTCGGTGCGCTGATAGCGCTCGCGGTGTTGCAGCATCGCCATCGGCAAGTACTTGTCGGCAATAGCGGGCCGGACCCCGCAGGGTGCAAAAAAGCCGCCCGGGCCATCGACGTTCAACACGGTCAGATGCTTGCTGGCAACGTTGCGGTCGTCGTAGGGCGGCAGATGGTACAGGCCGCGCTCAGCGTCGAACTCCCAATGCACGCCCCGCTGGCCCATCCGCACCTCCACAAAGAGCTTTTCCTCAACCGCTAGCGCCTCAAAAATTTTGAGCATCCGCACCACCTTCTCAGGCACTGCCGCCACCTGCTTGCCAAAGACAAAGACATGGGCAGCCGTGCTCCACACCCGTGCCCCGCGGATGCCTGCTGGACCAGCCGGAAACGGCCCGACCACCACTTCGGCACTCGGCTGTAACTCGGCAATGACCGATACCAACGAAGCCTTGTTGTACTTGTCAAAGCTATTATAGCCGCCCTGGCTAAAGAGATATCCCGTCCTACCGCTGACGAATTTCTGGTAGGGTATTGGGCTGCTCTTGATTTGGCCAATCGCAAAGTCGGGGTCAATCAGCCCGTCGGCGTACCACTTGCGCAAAAGGCCCAAGATCTCCTTGACCTCGGGCCGAGTCCCGCCCCACACGACCGCGCCGTCGCGCAGCATCCAGCCGTGCGGCACGATCCCGTAGGCCCCAAAGATCGCGCCGAAGACATTGAACCAAGCCTGCGCGTTGGGACACATGCCGTAGGTGTCTTGTATCCCATTGCCATCCGGATCCTCGTGGCGAAACTTCCACAGCGCCGTGTACATCTCGTCGAGGTTTTCCGGCACCTTGTCGATGCCGACGTTGCGCAGCCAGTCCATCCTCCAGATCCCCGGCACAGGATAGCCGAGACTGCTACCCCAAGTGGGGATGCCGTAGTTGGCCCCCTTCCAGTAGGCGTAGAGCCACGCCGAGGGCGCGTACTCGTTGAGATAGCGCACGTAGTTGGGCGCGTGTTTTTGGATGACCTCGTAGGGAATGGGCAGCGCATAGCCGTGGTGGGCGTCCTTTTGCACCACGACCGGATCGCCGGCGTAGAACAAATCGGGCACATTGCCGCCGGCAAAGACCAGCGGCCGGCGCCGCATATAGGCAAAATGACTAGTAAACAGCGGCTTGAAATCGACGTTGAACCGCGCTTCGAGCCGCTTTTCGATCCAAGTGCCCTCGCGCGCAGTGGGAAAGCGCGGGATGCTCATCCAAGAGATCTCGAGCCGCTCCTCCGGATCATCAACGACCGAATCCCAGTCGATACTCAGCTCCGCCTCTGTCGCCTGCATCCTCCGCGCCTGTCGCTCGGCGAGAGCATACACAGCGCTAACGCAGGCAAAAAACGCCAACAGTAAAAGAAGTTTTCTCCACGTCATAAGTGCCCTAAAAAATAAAGGAGGCAGATCGCAGTTGATCTACCTCCCTAAGTCAAACCCGCAAACTACCGGGACTGCTACTGCATGTACGAAGCCTTAATGTGGCCCCAGCTATCGTTCTCGACAGCGGTTGGCAAAAGCTCCATCTGCGCCGGTAGCAAGATGAAGTCGGTGATGCACTTGCCGTCGCCGTTGCCGCAACGCGCGCCGCCCATGCGCCAAGCAGCGAAACGGCGGTCGGTGTCCCTGTCGGTGCCCACATCGTTGTCGATAATCGAGATGCCCAAACCGATGATATCGTTTTCGCTGAAGGCGTGCTGGACGCTATTTTCGGGCGACGCGTGGTCGAAGTCGTCCCAGCCCACGGTCCACCACTCGGCCTGGAAGGTCGCCTCAGTAGCGTGCGCACCGTTGAGGTTGAAGGAACTGCCGCAGCACGAATAGGGCTCGACGTCGTGCCAAGTAGCGCTCGAGGCCCAAAGCCAGTTCCAGCCAATCGGCTCCATCGGTGGCCAGCGGTAGTGGCTCATCTGGTTGAGGCGTCCGCGGTTGCGCAGCACTTCTTCCTCAGAGTCAAAGTCGTCGGCACCAAACCACGAGACATCGCCGCCGTGATTGGCGTCGAGGTTGATCTCAAAGCTGTCGTCGCCGCCAGCGCCACCGATGCCGCCGGCATCGCGATCCCACAGATCGTCGAAGCGGTCATAGACGAAGTAGAGGCGGTCCAGCTCGTCGTTCCAGCCCGAGGTCCAGCGGAAGTTCAGATCCGCAGTATTGACCTCGGCTCCAACCTCGCCAGCCACTACTACGTGCAGGAGCTCGCCGTTGAATTCGCTGAACGGCGTGAGCCACAAGTTGTCGGGCACTACGTCCCACTCGGAAATATCGCCGTCCATCACCGGCAGATGCGACGTGGGCCACTGCCAGACGCCCAAGATCAGCCCCTCGGGCACGTGCGCAAAAGAAGGCGAGCTCAGCCCCAAAAGCGATACGGCCACACTCAGCGTCAATAGTTTCCTCATAACTTGTCTCCCTCTCCTAAGAAATGGGGTTGCCTCGATAAAAAATTTTCGCGCCGATATACTCGGAGCGCGTTTTGAATCGCATTGAGGCTGTTAGTCATAACAAATGGCTCTTATGTTGTCAATGTCTTTTTAGATATAGTAGCGCGTCCTAAGAAGGCGCGTTGACATCCTCAAAATCATGCTAGCGATCGTCCTCATCCTCTTCACGCTTTACCCAGCGGCTTCCCAAGCCCAGCCATCCGCTTCCGAGCGCATGGTCGCCCGCCTGCAACAAATCGCCAGCGAAGTCCGCGCCCAAGTCCCCACCAACCTCAACACCCTGAACATGAACGCCGCCAGCGCCGCTTACTTGCGCGAGCAGCTAGCCAAAGCGCAAAGCCGCCAGCGCAAACAGGCGCTGCGCCTCGAATTGGCCATCCAGCTTCTGCGCGCCGGCCAGACGCGCGAGGCCATCGCCGAACTGCATATCCTACAAGCGCAAGACCTGCCTTCCGACCTCCATGTACGAGTCCGCGACCGGCTGAGCATCGCCTACTTGCGCCTCGGCGAACAGGAAAACTGCCTGCTCCACCACACCATCGCCTCCTGTCTGTTGCCCATCCAAGGCGAGGGAATCCACACCCTGCAAGAAGGCTCACAGACCGCCATCGAACAGTACACAGCGGCCCTGCACGAGAATCCGGACGACCTGAGCGCCCGCTGGTTGCTCAATATCGCCTATATGACCCTCGGCCAGTACCCCCACGCCGTCCCGCCCGAGTGGCTCGTACCCCCGGATTGCTTCGCCGACTCCTCCACTATCGGGAGCTTTGCGGACCGAGCACCGGGCCTAGGCTTGGATGTAGTCGCTCTATCCGGCGGCAGCATCGTCGATGATTTCGACAACGACGGCTATCTCGACGTCGTCGCCTCTTCTTGGGGCCTAGACGACCAGCTTCGCTACTTCCGCAACCAAGGTGACGGCACCTTTGCCGAGCGCACCGAGCAAGCCGGACTCACCGGCCAAGTCGGCGGCCTCAACATCTGCCAAGCCGACTACGACAACGACGGCAACCGCGACCTCCTCGTGCTGCGCGGGGCTTGGCTCGCCGACTTGGGCCACCACCCCAACTCCCTGCTGCGCAACAGCGGCGGCACCTTCGCCGATGCGACCGAAGCGGCCGGCCTCCTCGCCTTTCATCCCACCCACTCGGCGGCCTGGAGCGACTACGACAACGACGGCGACCTCGACCTCTACGTCGGCAACGAGTCCGATGCCTGGGAGCCGCACCCCTGCCAACTCTACCAGAACCAAGGCGACGGCACCTTCGCCGATGTCGCACCCGAACTGAGCATCGACAATATCGGCTTTGTCAAAGGCGTAACTTGGGGCGACTACGACGACGACGGCGATCCCGACCTCTATCTCTCCCGCCTCGACCAAGACAACGTCCTCTATCGCAACGAAGGACCACGGGAACCGTTTGCCGACGCGACCGCAGCGGCTGGCGTCGCCGAGCCGCAGGGATCGTTCCCCACTTGGTTTTGGGACTACGACAACGACGGCGACCTCGACCTCTTCGCCGCCGGCTACCACAGCGAAAACCCCGATGACATCGCCGCGGTCTATCTAGGTCAGCCCTCGTCCGCAGCAAGGCCCCGCTTCTACCAGAACCGGGGCGATGGCACCTTCGCCGATATAACGGCACAGGTCGGCATGGACGGAATTATCCTAGCCATGGGGGCCAATTTCGGCGACCTCGACAACGACGGCTTCCTCGACTGCTATATCGGCACCGGCAACCCCGACCTGCGCTCATTGCTCCCCAACCGCATGATGCGCAACGTCGGCGGACAGCGCTTTGCGGAGGCGACCTTCTCCGGCGGCTTCGGCCACATCCAAAAAGGCCACGGGGTCTCCTTTGCCGACATCGACAACGACGGCGACCAAGACATCTACATCGTCTTAGGCGGAGCCTATGACGGCGACTTCTACCAGAATGTCCTGTTTGAAAATCCCGGCCACGGCCATCGCTGGCTCACCCTCCGCCTCGAAGGCGTCCAATCCAACAGAGACGCCTTGGGCACCCGCATCCAAGCGCGCATCCGCGAAAATGGCCTCATCCGCGACATCTACGCCACCGTCGGCTCGGGCGGCAGCTTCGGCGCGTCGAGCCTGCAACAAGAGATCGGTTTAGGCCGCGCCGATACGCTTCTTTTTGTCGAAGTTACCTGGCCGACAACGGGCCAAAAACAGCGCTTCTCCAACCTCGCCATGGACCAGATCGTCCATATCCGCGAAGGGGACGCCGCGCCCATCCCAATCCACCTCAACCGCTTCTCTTTCTCCTCCTCCGCCCATTAAGGTCTTAATGCCCCTCGATGGACCGAATCGCCGCTTCCACCGTCCGCCTTCCCTCGCTCCGCACCCCAACCTCGGCATACGCAGCGCGCGCCTGCTGCAGCGCCTCTAGCGCCCGTGCCCGCTCGTCCTTCTTGCGGTACACCAACCCGATATTGCCCAAGCTCTGTGCCTCCCCCTGCCGGTGCCCGATCAACTGAAAAACGTGCAGGGCATCGCCAAATGCCTTGAGCGCCTCGTCCAAGCGTCCCTGCTCAAAGTAGATGTTGCCGATATTGCTCAGTTGCGCGGCCTCGCCTTGGCGGTTGCCCGCCTGCGTGAAGACGTGCAGGGCGTTCTCAAAGGAGGCGAGCGCCTCGTCGATTTTGCTCTGGCGGAAGTAGAGGTGACCGATGTAGTCAAGTTGGGTCGCGCCCTCGGCATAGAGATCGAATTCGCGGTACAGCGATAGCGCCACACGATGAGCTTTTATCGCCTCGTCCAGACGACCCTGCTTTTGCAGCACTTGACCGATCTTACTCGACTGGACGGCCCGACCGCGCGGATGGCCATGGGCGACGTAGATCTCCAGCGACGCTTCAAAGGCGGACAGCGCCAAATCCAAGCGACCCTGATACAGATGCACATCACCGATGTGGTCCAATGCCTGCGCCCGCTTGCCCGGGTGGCTATCGTAGCGCCGGTAGAGCGCAAGCCCCGACTGGTACGCGGACAGCGCCGAATCCAAACGGCCCTGCTGGAAAAAAATGCGCGCCATGTGGTCGCGCGTCTCGGCTTGGCTATCTACTTTTCCTTGCGCCTGATGTATAGAAAGCGCCTCGCGGTAGGCGACCAACGCCGCCTCTAGATCGTCCTGCTGCTGGTAGATTTGTCCGATTCGCACTAGCTGAGTTGCGCGAGCCGCATCGTCGGCTAGGCGCTCGAGGACGGCCAGTCCTGCGGAAAAGTAAAAATGCGCCGAATCGGGCCTGTCCTCGTCTAAGTGGATATTGCCGATATTCGTCAGGCTGCCAGCTTGCCCGCGCAAATACCCCTCGTTCCGGTAGAGTACGAGCGCCTCTGTGAAGGTTGTCAGTGCCGAATCCGCCGCGCCCTGGACGAAGTAAACCGTGCCGATGCGGTCGAGATCCCGCGCCAGCCCGAGGTGGTCGCCGATCCGCCGATGTCCATCCCGCGCCTGTTTTAGAAAACCTAGCGCCTGCTCTGGATCGCCCTGCATGAAATAGGCCGCGCCTAAATCGCCTAGCGCTTGGGCCTCGCCAGCGGCAAAGCCGTTCTGCCGGTGCAGCGCCACCGCACCTTGGTAGGACACCAGCGCCGAGTCGAGACGCCCTAGGCGCTGATGAGCTTGGCCCAGATTGCCCAGCAAAGCGGCTCGGACCTCTGTAGTCGCCTTAGAAAGTTCCAGTCCCTTTGCCAACGCCTCCCCAGCCTTTTCATACTCGCCATCGCACAGCAGCGCAACCCCCGCATTGAGCCAGACTGCCGGAGACGGTCGCCGCGCTGCGGCCTGTAAATAGCTCGCAGCCGCAGCACCGCAGCGACCCGCGCTGAGGTGGTCTTCACCCGCGTCAAATTGCGCCCGTGCCGCAACCGCCCCTTTATCCTCTTCCGCAAAATCAACCCGCGCCGCCTTCAGCACCACCAATCCATGCGGGCTCTCGTAGAGAACGAGCGGCGCTTCTTGGGCGGATTCGCAGGACGCGAACAACGCAAATAGCAGTAGAACGCGATAGATAACTGTAGCAGTAGTTCGTCGGGAATCCCGATTTGATGAAGACACGGCTAGCCGCGTCTTCCTACTCGGCTTCGTCTTGCAGACTCAATACCGGCCGGCGGTCGAAATGCACCACCCCAAAGCGCTCGGGCGCGTGGAATTGCGGCTTGGGCGTCAGGGTATTAGACCAAGTAATGTACTGTAGATTGACCACGCCACCCGTGCGGTACAGGTTGAGACGCCACACATCGCCGGCGGTCGGGGGCAGGTGGGGGGCGTATGGGGCGAAGACGGCAAAGGGAAGGGCGATTTCAGTGGTCCAGAGCGTATCCTTATCCGTCTCTTGGTTGAGTGTGCCTTGGATGTCGATGGCCACCTGCACGCCCTCGCCGTTCCATGACGACGAACGCTCGGCGTGCGGCGAGCGGTCCAGAATCGTGCCCAAGGCGTTGAATTCAAAATTGAAATAACTGGTGACTTGGCTGGTGTCTGGGGCGATAAATACCTCGACGCAATCGTCGCGCGACACCGGGCTATCGCGCTCGGTCAGGGTAGCCGAAATGTGCGGGTCGTGCGCGGTGAAGGCGACGTACAGATGCACGTCGTCCCACAGCAAGCGGGCCTCGGTGCGATCCTTGGCCCCTTCCGTCCACCAAGGAAAGACGAACTGATCAATGACTTGGGCAGCCTCCCAAGAAGGCTCGTCGAGGTGGCCGTCCACGGCGATAGGCCCGGCGGCGCGGAGGATGGTGTGGTGCGGCAGGGCATCCTCCGCGGGAGCGGCGGCGGAGGTTAGGACTAGCCAGAAAGTGGCGATGAAATAGCGCATGAGAGTTTCCTATCAATCACTTCAAAAGCTGCTCAGATTTCCTTCTCCTCTTCGATTTTGTGCGGCTCGTTGGACTCGAATAGGACGCGCAGGGCCGTAATATACCTTACCGCTAGCAACATGCCAAAGAAACATCTACTCCGTTCCGCTGCTGCTGGCGTAAAAAGCCCGTTCTCAAACCGCATGGAGAAATACTTGCAACCGCATTTGCCTTTTCTTACCGTTTGGACTAATCCGCAAAATTTGGTGTGTTGGCTTGATCTTTCTCGTTGAGAGGTACTATGACACCTCTGCTCATCGTAGGGACTTTGCTGGGGCTAGTAGTAGGCTCGTACTTTGTACCGACCCCGGACGAAATACAAGCTTCTTTCAAGCAGGCGCAGAAATTCTACGCCGCCGAGGACTACGAGCAAGCCATCGCAACCTACGAGCGCATCAATGCCATTGAAAGCCCGCTGCTCTACACGGCGGAGATTGAGGTCGCGGTCGGCGAGGTTACGGCCCCAATCAAAGAAATCGCCCTCTACCAAACGGGTAATAGCTACTTCAAGCGCGCCCAAGAATCCCAGCGCCGCGCCGCCTGGGAGCGCGACCCCGAACGCCAGCGCCAACTCGCCGAACGGACCGCTACCGACTTCGTAGAAGCGGCCGCCTACTTCCGCAAGACCGAAGCCCAGACTACCTCCCCGCAGATGCGGGAACTGGCCCGCAACCGGCTGATCAACTGCCTCTATGAAAGCGGCGATTACCAGCGCACCATAGAAGAAGGCCGAGCTTTTCTGCAGAAATATCCCGCCAGCCAATACCTCGACAACGCCCTCTACAATATCGGCTGGGCCCATTTTGAATTGGGCCAGTACGGGGAAAGCATCACCACCTTTGAAGAATTGGTACAGCACGCTCCCAAAGGGTACCGCGCAGACCGGGCGCTTTTCCAAATCGGCGAAGCCTACTTTCTGCAGCAGCACTACGATCAGGCCACTTCCTGGTACCAAGAGGTAGTAACCCGCCAAGACATCGACCACCTCAGCGAGCGCGACCTACTGAAGATGCGGCGCGAAAAAATAGCCGGCCTAGTGGACGAGACCGCGCTAGAACTGGCGGCCAAAGCCCAGATCAAAGTAGGCGATTGTCGCGCCCAAAGTGGGGATTTTGCCGCTGCCGCTGCCGCCTATAGCAAGGTTATAACCGCCTTCGCCCAGGAACAAAAACTGGTGGCCGAAGCCTACATCCGCCTAGCCGATATGTACACCCAAGGCGGCGATGACCAAGCAGCAGTGCGCACCTACCGCGAGGCCATCGACGGTAGCCGCAACCGCATTTTTCAGGCCAGCATGCAATCCCTGCTGGCCGAACACTATTACGGCATTGGCAACTATCAGCACGCCATCGCCGAATACCAACTCTACCTAGATGCGTACGGGGATGTAGCCAAAGCCGCTGGTCTGGCACCGCCCTGGGCCCTTTATAAGATCGGACGAGCCCATTACGAGCGGGCCGAGGTTCAGCGCCAAGCTGCGAACGACGATGCCCGCTTGACCTACGCACAGGCGATCGCCGCTTACGAACGCATTGCCGCCGACTACCCCAGCAGCGAACTAGTCCTAGCGGCTACCCCGTTTAATATCGCCCTGTGCAACCAGATGATTGGTGCCTTGGGCAGTGCCGAGCACACGGCCCAGGCACTGGAGCTCTACCAAGAGATCGTCGCCGCCGACCAAGACCCAGACTACGTGCGCAGCGCTCTTTTCCAACTGGGCCGCATCCACTACCAGCAAGAAGACTTCAAGCAGGCCATCGCCGCTTACGAGTCCATTCTGCAAGAATACTCCGAGGCTCCGCAGCGCCACGGGGCCCGTTTTGAACTAGCTCTGTGCTACCGAGATCTGGGCCAGCCCGGCAAGGCAGTAGAGCTATTCCGACAGCTTGATCGCACTTCAAACTTGTTCCCCAAGGCCATGCTCGAAGCGAGCAACCTGCTGGCTGCGGCGGGCGATTTCTCGGGGGCGCTAGAGGCGCTAGCGGCGGGCTTAGAGGCCAGTACAGATAAAAACGAACAGGCCCGTCTCCACTACATGAAAGGGCGCACCCTGATCGAAACGGAGACATTTGCCGCCGCAGTGGAGGCATTGGGACGCACCATTGAACTAGCCGACGACGACGAGGTGCGCCTAGGTGCCCTCTACGGCCGCGGCGTAAGCCTGCTCAAATTAAAACGCTACCAAGAGGCAACAGCCGACCTGAAGATGCTGCTGCACAGCGACAACGAGGAGTTGGCAAGGGCGGCCCAGCGCATGCTTGGTCTGGCCCATCTCGAATTAGGTCATCAGGAAGAAGCCATCGAGGACTACCAAGCCCTAGTAGCGGCAGCAACCGATTCACTCGAACGCGCCGAACACCTAGTGGTGCTGGCCGAACTTCACTACAACCTAGAGGAATTCGATCAAGTCGAGGCCCTATGCCAGCGGATTCTCTCCTTGGACTTGCCCGCCGTGCGCGGAGAGCAACCCTATTCCCTCCAAGAGAAAGCCTACTTCCTAATGGGCGACGCCCACGGCTCACGGGGCGACACCCAAGCGCTAATCAACACCTACCAAAAGGCACTGTCCCACTACCCAGATTCCTATTATTCGGCCGATATGCGCTTTGCTGTAGGACAAACCCTATTCGAGCGGGAAGATCTCGCGGGAACCGTGCGAGTGCTCGAAACTTATCTGCAGAAGACGCCTAATCATCGCAACCGCCCCTATGCCCTCTACTATCTGGGATACGCCTATTTTAACCAGACTCAGTTCGAGCAGGCCGCGGCTGCCTTTGCCGACCTAGCCAGCGCCTATCCCCAAAGCGAACTGGCACCCGATGCACTGTTCCGGGCCGGAGAAGCCCATTACAACTTGGGCCAATTCGAGACGGCGCAAGGGCACTACCAGCAATTGCTCGAAATGCACCCGCGATCGGATCTGGCCGACGATGCCCTCTACAATCTGGCCTGGTCCCATCTCAATATGGAACGGACGTCCCAAGCCATCGCCGCCTTCCAAAGCGTGGTTTCCGACTACCCCGGCAGCGCTCTGGCGGCCAATGCCCAGTTCACCATCGGCGACTTTTACTACAACGAGAAGGAATACGACAACGCCCTGCAGGCCTACCAAGAAGTCATCCGCCGCTTTCCCAGCAGTCCGGTGGCGCAAAAGGTTCCCGAATTAATAGATGACTTGCGCGAAGTAGTGGCCTACCTGCGCTACGCCGAAGTCGAGGAGATCTTTGCCCAAGCCCTTGAAGAGCAAGACCCGGCCCAATTCCGCCGGGCGGCAGCCGGCTTTGCGGAAATCGCGCGCGACTATCCCGGCACCGAAAGCGAGATCGGAGCACTGAGCAACATGGGGGTCTGCTACGAGTCATTGGGGCAGTGGAAGGACGCAGTGCAGGTTTACGATCAGGTTCTTGAGCGCCTAGCCGACGAACAGGCCGAAGCCCATCGCTTTGCCCGCATGCACAAAGAGTGGATCGAAGCCAACCGCTTATAGGAATACCATGGCCACTCAAATCGATGCCAAACGCTTCGCCACACCGACGGACGCACTCCGTTTGGAGGAATTACTGCGCCGACAGCGCGGAGTGCTCTACCGGGCGCTAGCAGTGGCTATTGTTTTGTTGGCCATACCCGCAATTTACCTAGCGACTAGGGAAGAAGAAAAAAAAGCGCCCAAACCTCCACTGATGCACCTCGTGGTGCGCAAACCGCGCCTAACCAAAGCCTTTGAGTTTGAGAAACAGCAAATCCCCAAGCGGCAAATGACCCGCCAAGTGCGGGCGGCCAAGCCGCAAATCACCCGCAAACCCCAGATTCGCCTCCCCGACCTAGTCGGCAAGATCAAGACTTTCCGTTTCGGCGTTGCCAGCGGTGCTGATCTAGGTTTGGAAGTGGTCCAGCCCGAAGTACAGCGCGTAGCCATCAAAAGCCCCAAAGAGCCGGAGAAGCGCATCAGTATGCAGGAAGAATTCCTCGACTTGGAAGCGCTGGATATCGGCCGCTATAAGGGATTGGTGGTCCAGGATCCGGCCGACAAACAGAACATCACAGGCTTCGTTTACCTAGCCCTAGCCTGGGGCAACGACTTCAAACCATCAACCCAGCGGGCCATCTTCGAGCTGGTTGAAGCAATTAATGGATTTACCCAGATTCGGGCCGAAGTGGACGACCATCTCTTCCTCGATTCGCGCGCCATCTTCCGGGCACCCTTTGTGTACATTTCCGTCGATCAAGCCTTTGAACCCACCCAGCAGGAGATCGCCAATCTAGGCGACTATTTGCGGCAGGGCGGCTTTGTCATGGTCGAAGCCATGGGCGAGTTGGGGCGGGATGCCGCCACTGAGTACACCCCGGCCGAAGCCTCGCTGCGGGAAATGCTCAAGGCTTCTCTAGGGCGGGATGCGCGCTTCAAGGTCATCCCCAACGATCACCCCATATACTACAGCTTTTACGATTTCGACGATGGTCCGCCGCCAAAGCGGACTCATGAAAGGCTTGTGCACAGCCGCGACTTTCATCCCGAAGTGCCCTTCTTAGAAGGCATTTTTCTGGGCGAGCGGCTGGTGGCGATCTTCACGACCAAGGAATATGGACGCGCCTGGGAAAAGGAATTCCGCAACGAGCCACAGCTACAAATGGGCGTCAACCTAGTGGTGTTCGCCCTGACTCAGCAAGGCTCCATTGCCCAGCAACAGATCGATTTCTACACGGAGCAGAACCGATGAGTAAAGAGGATAATAGCGCGATGGGACGCGGCCGATTGATCTGGATTATTGCTCTGTGCGGCCTACTATCAGGCTGTTTTCTCTTTCCCACGGCCGTCAAGCGCGAGACCCTGCTGTTGCCGGTCATCGAGTCCGCGGAAACGGAAGAGATCTATAGTCTGCAAGAGAATGGCGCGACCTCTTGGGAACTAGCCGGTCTGCGCCTCGAGGTAGAGCACATGACCGACGCCAAGCTCAATGCCCTCTTTCCCGACGAATCCGGGCGCGGCAAGTACTCGACCAATCCCTATACCTACGGCAACTGGACCGATACACGCCTAGGTTATACGCCCAACCGCTTCACCGTTTTCAAAGTCACTATTTTCAACCGCACTCAGCCCAAAGTCATGCTCGACCCATTGGCAGCCGTATTAGAGACCGACCAAGGTCAGTTCCTGCGCGCCTACGGCATCACTTCGTCGTCGCCCTATGGCAATTTCGAAAACTACTACCGCTCGCAGCGGGGCCAGAGCGGCAACGAATTCTATCGCTTCGAACTGCGCATGGGCATGGTGCGCAGTTATAACTACGAGGAGGACCAGCCCATATTTAAGGGCGAAAATTACGGCGGTTTTATCGTCTTCGATCCGGTTTATCCCGAAACCGAGGAAGTAGTGCTGATTCTGAAGGACTTCGTCTTGCGTTTCGGGGCTTTTGACAAACCCGTGGAAAAGCGGGATCTGCGCTTTGTCTTTAAACACAAAGTGGAAAACCTCGTCGTGCAAAAGGGATCAACCAGCGGCAAAACCGCTGAAACCCTGATGATTTCCGAGAATGGCCCCAGCCAGATCATGGGCAACCTGCCCGGCGAGCGCACCCGCAGCCTGAGTGCCATTCGGGCCGTGGTGCGGCAGCGCTTGTCGGGTCTCAACCGCTGCTTCGTCGAAGCATTCGACAAAGGCGAAGCCACCGAAGGTGCCGTGACCATGCGCTTCACCATTGAGGTGGGCGGAGCCGTTTCCGAAGCCAAGGCCACCAACTCGAGCGTGGGCAGCCAAGCCGTGGACCAGTGCATGCAGCAAGAAATTATGCGGTGGGCTTTCCGACCCATTGATATAGGGGCACTACAAACGCCAGCGACTAGTGCCACGAGTGGAGAGAATGGACCGGCGAGTGGTCCTGGAGCGCGGGCCACAGCACCTCGGTTGACGCCACTGCCTGTATTGGTGACGTATCCCTTCACTTTCAAGGTGGAATAGTGCGATTCAGCATACTCTTTGCAATTTTCTTTTTTCTCGCCGCTTGCGGCCGGGAAGAAGTGCCGCTGCTTGCGGTGCATCAGATATTGAACAAAACCGGAGTAGCCCTAAAGGAGCGCCTGGGCGAACCGGATTTCGACTTTGCGCGCTCCGCGGAAGTAACCACTCTACAGTGGAGAGATGCGGATGGAGATAGCACCTGGGTTTACGTGGATTTGCTACACGACAACGCGTCTTATGTGACCTATACGTTCAAAAAAATGGACCCCTTTGATACGGCGGAAGCCCTGCGGCGCATTGGCCTGTCCGTGCCGGAACAAGAGCCGGAACAAGTATGGGAAAACGGCTCAAAGCGCTGGAAGCCCTTCGGCCAATACCACCGTCTGGTGGTCAATCCAGTTACCAAACTCGTCACTGTAAGCCTCGACATCGAGTCGGAAGCACAACGAGAAATAGCTGAAAAATGAAAGTCAGGCCATCGGTAGTGGGTTTTGTCCTAGCGATGCTCTCGCCTGCGGCTGCGGCCGAGTGGCAGATAGCGCAGTGGGACCAGACCGTCCACTACCGGCTTACCTTCAATGCGGCTGAAGCCACACAGGCCGCGCTGCGTCTGACCGCGGTCAATGAATACGAAGTTTTCCTCAACGGAGACTCAGTGGGCAGCGATGGCGACTGGACAACCGTCGAGGAACTGGCGGTCGACCTGCAAAGCGGTGACAACCATCTAGCCGTGCGCGCGGAAAACTGGGGACAGGGCAACGGCAGTGGTCTGATCGTCGAAGTGGTCGCCGGCGACCAAGTGTGGCTGAGTACTACCAGCGGCCTGCAGGAGGTCTGGCGCTGGAGCGGCGATCCCCAGCAAGGCACCGACTGGCTGACGGCAGATATGAGCGAGGTAGCAGGGTGGACAACGGTACAGCGCGGTTGGCTGGAGCGCCCCAGGCTTTCCGGTTGGGACGACACCCTCGGAGCGGAAGTAATTGCCGGCTACCCGGGAGGCGTTGACGTGGGCGGCGACGGGCTGAGTTTGCGCACAGTCGAGGGCGAAAACCTCGCACTTAGTCAGTCGGCCAATCGACCGGAAGTATTCGACGGCCAAGCTGAAAGCGTCTGGACGATCGAACCCGACGAACTCAATAGCTTTGCCCGCGTCGATCTCGGTATCCAGCGCCTGCTCGGCGAAGTGCGGGTCTTTACGGCCGGAGAGAATGCCGAAGATTTTGCCGCCAACACGCTGCAGGGATATGCCGTCGAGGTCAGCAACGACGGTTTTCAATGGCGCGAAGTCGGTGCCATCCGCGGCATTGCCGATTTTGCGCAAACCGCCGTCGCCTTTGAGCCGATCTTCGGCCGCTTTTTGCGCGTGGTCGCCACCGAACTCGATCCACTGCGGCGGGCCCGCATCGCCGATATTCAGGTGACCGGTCAGGGAGTAGCCCCTGCGGGTACGTTCACTTCGGCACCACTAGCTCTAGGTTTGCCCGACCAGCGCAAGATCTACGACCGCTTCCGCTGGACCGGACAGCGGCCCGCAGGCACCGCCCTGAGCATGCAGTTTCGCACTTCGAACGACGGCGTCTCCTGGAGCGACTGGAGCCCTGAAACCAATGCTTCAGAAGCCGATCTGCAGGTACCCGAACCGAGGGACTTGCTACAGTATCGAGTCAATTTCTCCACCGATTTCGAAGACGTCGGTCCGCGCTTGGATAGTCTAATCATTGCTTTCGCCGAGCAAACGCCCACCTCGGCCGCTCGCGTCCGGGTGGAACCGAACAAGGGAGTAGTAGGACGCGAGACCGAATTCGTCTACCACCTCGCAGTCGAATTCGACGAAGGCGATTTAGGCGTGGAGCGCATCCGCATCGACATGCCGAGCCTAGCCGAGGTAACAGAAATTGTGCCTCCCCCAGGGATGGAAGTCGCCCGCACCACCGTTTCGGGAGACGCCCTGGAGTTGGTATGGGCCGATCTCTGGCGTCAGTCCGGCCAGTTGCAACTGCGTTTCAGGGCGCGGTTGCTGACCAACCAGTTCGCCTTTTCCACGCGCCTTTTCAGCCCAGAGGCAGCTATCTCACTCGATGCCGAGGAGGATGACGCCTCTGATCCCGAAACCGGTGCCCCTTACTCCTGGAGTGTGCGAGCATTCGACGCGATTGGGCCGATATTGGACCAAGTGCGGACAAACCCGCCCGTTTTCACCCCCAACGGCGACAACATCAACGACCATACCATAGTTGAATTCGTTCTCTCTCGGATCAGTGTGCCCCAGGAAATAGACGTGGACATTTTCGACCTAGGAGGCCGCTTGGTGCGCCAGCTAGACACCGGCGCGCTGCGCGGCGGCCAATACGTGCGCCCTCCAGCCGGAAGCGACCCTGTGCGCAGCCCGGGTTTTTGGGACGGCCGCGACGACGATGGCACTTTGGTGGTGCCGGGTTTGTACCTAGTGCGAGTGCGGGCCCAATTGGACCAGGGCGACAAAACCGCCCTGTGCTCCGTAGCGGTGGTGTACTGAGATGCGCTGCTTTAAAACAACCTGCCTGCTTTTGCTGATGCTGACCGGCTTTTTTGACCGGTCCCACGGCCAGTACCTCAACCGCGAATACTATCCTCTGTGGGCCAACGAGGATTATGAGAAC
Source organism: Candidatus Latescibacterota bacterium (assembly GCA_965203175.1). GTDB lineage: Bacteria > Latescibacterota > UBA2968 > UBA8231 > UBA8231. The sequence continues at coordinate 5,640,545 of OZ241867.1, forward strand.
TACGCTCATTTTTCTTACCGCGATATCCGTCTGCGACGCTTAGCGGGCGGCTTCTTCCTCGACGAGGAGACGCGCGTTTACGACCCCTTCGGCTTCACCTTGCTCAACGGTGCCGATCTCTACCGCACCCAGGAATTCCGCACCATTTCGCCCTTCGGCGGCAGCATCATTTTCAAAGACGACGACTACCGAGACCTTTTTCAGAATCTGGTCGTCGCCAGTGATTCCTATCAGGACTGGGGTTCGTCGGTCATCCTCGGCCGGGCCGTGGAGGCTCGCTTCAAACCCATGATGCTATCGATTAACCGCATGAATGGCATCCGCTGGGACTCCAACTCGCAGCGCAACCGCTTCACCATCCTGGGCTCGCGCATTTCCGAACCCCTGCGCAATTTCGCCTCTGCGCGGCCGCTCGACTTTGTGACCTATCTCTTCGGCGGACACTGGAAAACCCAGATCGGCAGTGTCTTGCAATTTGGTGCCTCGTACGTCAACACCCATATCACCGACACCTTGCTGGGACGCCGGGAGGGATCTTTCCGCAAAGGCGCTTTCCCCACCAACTTGGTCACACCCAGCGAAGTCTTTCTCGCCATCAGCGATGATTCGCCCGCAGATGGTGTTGGTGCCCAAGTCCACGATGTACAAATGATCGTCAACGGCCAGCCCAGCCAGACAGCGCCGGAAGTGCGCCGAATCGCCGGCCTCGTAGCCCTAGGCAAAGAGCGGCGCATGATTCCCGAACGCCTGCGTTTGGAAGACGTACCACATCTGCGCCGCCGTCAGGCCTGGCTACCGCACACCGTTGGTTACGGCAGTCTTTTCGGTTCGCGCGGCGGCCTGTTTAACAATGCCGAATCAGTGGAGCTAGACGGCGAAAATGTCCTCCAAGCCGACGGCGACGACGTGTTGCTGTTCCGCTTTGAAGTGCCGCCCGAGGCCGAACATATCTCCTTTAGGGTCCTAGCGGCCAACGACTACGCCATCGATCTAGGTGCCCCCATCGGCCGAAGCGGCGTGGTCGGCTCAGTGTGGGAAGACTGGCGCAATGTGGTGCGGGCCGCAGGTAACGTCCGCAACGGTTCGAATATGGGATGGGTTGAGTTCGACTACGGCTTTCCCTCGGGTCTGGAACTCTACGGAGCCAATCTCGAACTGGATTTGCTCGGCTTCGAAGTGCGCGGCGACCTCAATACCAGCACCCAGCACCTCATCTTTCCCGTCCAAGAAGGCCGACGGCACAAGCGGCCTGTAAGTGCTTATTCGCTACAGGGCAAGCGCCTGTTCGCGAACTTCGCCGTGGGCTGGGAGCTGTTCCGGGTCCCACCCCAATACCGCACCTCTTTCACTTATCTCGACGAATTCATACCCGCCCTGAAAGAATTCGAACTAGTTGACGACAACGACGATTTGGACCCCTGGCCCGATTCCTGGGAACACGACGATCCCCTAGAACTGCGCTTCCAGAACGACATCACCGAGGCGGCCATTGAAGTCAAAGAAAACCTCTTTCCCGGCTCCCTACGCGACGTCGGCTTCGGGGTATTTCCCGGTCTAGACGACAACGGCGACGGCATCTTCGACACCAATGTCAACAACAATCTTCTGCCCGATTATCAAGAGCCTTTCCTCATGTACTTCGTCGAGTCCGAGGACTTCGTGTACGGCGACGATTTCAATAACAACGGCGTAGTTGACTCGCGCGAAAACGACAACAAACCCGACTACCCGTACGAGCGCGACAGCAAAGGTCAGCATGTATTCTTTACCTTCAACCCCACTTCCCAGCTCGAGTTGCGGCTGGGCGGACACGCTACCGACCAGATTGCCGGGGGCGGTCGCAATCGCGCCTTGTACACCAAACTCGAGTACAGCCGACCCCTGTTTCACAATATCCACCTAAAGCTGCGCCACCGCAGCAAACGCGTACAGGACGATATTCCCGATCCGCTCTATCAATACGTATCCAATCCGCTGCTGCGGGGCCGCTACGAAATCGGCTTGCGCGACGATCCCTTGCGGTATCGCAACAGTCATGCCCATCTGAGCTATGTAAAATTTAACTACACCGGCGTCGACCACCTGACGCTCAACAATACCTGGCGCTGCGAACTCAACCACCGCTTTGCCGATACCTTTGACGATGGTCAGACACAAAATTCGGGCAATGACTGGTCTTTGTCCCTAGTAAATCGGGCCGACTACGTCTGGCAACCGCGCCAGAAATTGACGCTGACCCCCATGCTCAAATGGACCTATCATCGCTCTGACTCAGCACTGTTGGGCGACCTAGCCGACGAGACCAACCTAGCGCCAATCGTGCGGCTCGATTTTTTCTTGACCGAACGCACCACCATAAAGGCGGGCATCCAGGGCTTCCCCCTCCTGAAGCACCGCTTTCGCGATGCCGTGGCACCCTCCAACGATTTCAATGCCTGGCACTATATCATCGGCTTGCAAAACAACAGCAGCTACACCGGCTACCGGATCAGCATGAATCTAGGACTGCGAAAATCCTTTACCGACTTTGTCCACTCCAGCACGACGGGCACAGTAGAGACTTCGGAATTTTTCCTGCAGGTGAGGACGAATTGAGTCCATGTTAAAAGCGATCTCAACAGGCGCGCTTATAGCGGCCCTAGCAACGACGGTGTGTGGCGAAGGCGACCCCAGACTTATCGAGCCCCATACCACCGGTGCCCGCCTAATGCTCTACCGTCCCGGCCTGCTCACCTACGACAACTACGGCCTAGAGGGCTACCGGACCTGGCCTCGCAATGTCATCACGCGCACGGCCAACCCCGTGTACGACGAGTTCGGCGACTTTCTGGTAAACGGCGTCGAGGTGTACCATCTGCGGGAGAACCGCCGCTTCGACGATCCAGCCCAAGTGTTCAGCGGCAGCACCATTGCCAAGCCGAACAATTACGAGGGGTTTCTCAACCGCCTGATGGTAGCCGACGACAGCTATAATAACTGGCAGACGCGGCTGATCATCGGCGACCGCATCCGCACCCATTTCTCGCCGTTGATCCTAGATCTGGCAGCCTTCAATGGCATCCGCTGGGACCTGGCCAACGAAAGGCACAACTTCTCGGTCCTAGCCTCGCGCATGGACAAGCCCGTACTTTCCCGGGAGGACGCCACCGCCTTGAGCACCGCGGCCTTCGCTGCGTACCTGTTGGGCGGCCACTGGCAATGGAACTGGCGCACCATCGACCTGAGTACCTCTTATGTGAACCTCTTCCGCATTGACACTCGCTCGCCGCCTGACTGGAACGGCATGAAGGGTCAGTTGCCCAATCGGGTCCAGGTAATCGATTACTTGGTGGTCCGCATTGAAGACACCTCGCCCTTGGACGGCAACGGAGCCCGGATCTTCGATGTCAATATCCTGCTCAACGGCGAGCGACGAGACGACATTGAATCTTTTGTCACGCGCCACAACACAGAGGATTTCAATCCGAACTTTCCCAACAAGGACTTCTTCTTCAAACGGCCAATTCCGCCCTACGTGGAAGTGTTAAAGGGCCACCGCTTGGGCACCTATCCACTGCAGACACCCGAACCCGATGGATCCTTCCGCGCCGATGGCAAGGACTATGTCCTGTTCTGGTTCCCGCTGCCCGAGGACGAGGAAGTGGTGTCGGCCTCCTTCGAGGCGCTGCTGAGCGGCAATTATCGCGTCAGTGTGTCGGAGATCTACGCCGTCGATCCGCGCGAATCCCGCAATGAACCGGCGCAGCGCAACCGCGCAACTTTTTACAAAAGTTTGGCCGGCTCCAAAGGACGTGGAGCCGCCGGCGCCGATGTCGAGCAGATCCGCTTTGACTACGGCCGCCAGACCGGTCTCACCTTGGCTGGCCTAGGTCTGAGCACGGACGTAAAGGGCTTCCGCTTCAAGGGCGAGTGGGCCCACAGCTTCAACTTCCTCCAATACCCTGTCCACCATCACCGCGGCCAACGCCACGATAGTAGAGGCCACGCCTATTTGCTCAATATCGAGCGGGAATTCACCCCGAAAATTGCCGTTGGCGGGGAACTGTTCCACCTCGGCCCCGAGTACCGCACCCAGCTTTCGGTGACCGACCTGACGCTAGGAGCGTACGCTGCCTCTGGCACCGGGCCTTTCGCCGGCGAGCTGGGGTCGACCGACGAGAGCCTGAACAATACCCTCGACCTAAACACAGTTGACGACAACGACGACAAAGATCCTTTTCCAGACGATTTCTTCATACCCAGTTTCGAGGACCACAACGGGATTTTCCCCGGTCTAGACAAGGACCAAGACGGCACCCCCGACACCAACCGCAATCGCAACCAAGTACCTGATTATTTCGAACCCTTTTTGCTCTACGACGTCAACCCGGACGATTTCGACTACGGCGACGACCTGAATAACAATGGCGTCATTGACGTGCGCGAAAACGACAACAAGCCGGACTACCCGTATGACCTCAACCGCAAGGGCTACCATCTCTTTGTGCGCTTTCAGCCCCAGCGGGCGCTGGAACTGACCCTCGGGCGCTACGATATGGAGGCCATCTGGGGTGGCCAGCGGGCGGATGTGTGGTACGCCAAAGCCGAGTACCAGCGGCGCTTCGGCAGTTGGGGCGAAGTGCGGGCAGTGGACTTCTTAAAGCGAGTGCGGGACGATATCCCCGACGGCGTATTCCGCTTTGGCGACGTGGCCAATTTCGACATCTTTAATCCGCGTGCCACCATTGAGACCTTTGTCGAAGACGAATTGTTAATGCGGGACAGCGCCGTCAACACTGCCTTCGTCGACTTCGCTTTCCGGGGAGTGCGCAACCTCTTTGTCGGTGCCAATCTCAAGTTCGAAGCCAACCAACAGCTCAATGCCAAGAGCCGCGACAATGCGATTCAACTTTGGACTTCGGTGCTGCGAGCAGATTACCGCTGGCGTCTGGGCGGGCTAGAAGTATCGCCGCGCTACAAGCTCATGCTGCGCCGCCGCACTGACGACGGGGGACGCATTCAGCCAGTGTCCGAGGTCTTCGGCTTCCCCATGCTAGTGGCCGACTTCAAATTCACCGAACGCACCTTCCTGCGCGGCGGTGTCCAAGGGCTATCCGCGCTGCCTAGCATCTACCGCAATGGCCAAAATGAGGACCAAGACTACAACACCCGCGATGCGCTTTTCATGCTGGTCAATCGCTTTGAATACGCTGGTTTCGATATGGCGCTTACAGCCGGCTACGAGATCAGCCGACGCCGCATGAAGGACCGCACCCGAAAATTCGAGGATATCAATTTCGAACAGTTTTTTATCCGCATGGTCGTGGGACTGGAGCCGGTACAATGATGTGGACGAGCACAGGCCAAACGGGTAAATCGCCGCCTTGGCAGTTGCGCCCATTGCTATTGGCCGCGGCCTTGCTGGTGGGCACCACAGGTCATGCGGAAGAATGGACCGTTGATCAGTGGGAGCAGACCGTGTACTACCGACATACCCTCAATGCACCCGAGGCGGGATCTGCCCTGCTGCGCCTGACTGCAGCAGACGAATACGAGGTTTTCCTCAACGGCGAAACCATCGGCAGCGACGACAATTGGACCACCATGGAAGAATACCCGGTCGAGCTCAAGCGGCGCAAAAACGAACTGGCCGTGCGCGTCGTCAATCGCGGCCGGGGCAACAGCAGCGGCCTAGTTGTGGAGGTGAGCGCCGCAGAGCAGTCATGGGTCAGCACCTTTGGTGCGTTGCAGAATTTTTGGTACTGGAGCGGAGAACCCCAAGAAGACGCGGGCTGGCAGACAAAGGATGTGAGCCGACTGGACACTTGGCAGCAAGTGCAGCGCGGCCAGCTAGACAGGACGGGTGTATCCGGCTGGTCCGATACACTGAAGGCCGATGTAATCGCTGGCTTTCCCGGTGGCATCGACATAGGTCAGCCAGCCGGCGGCCTGAGCCTGCGTTCAGTGGAGGGAGAAAACCTAGCGTTCAGGCTGCCCTCCAACCGCCCAGAAGTATTCGACGGCCGCTTCAATACCGGCTGGACCGTAGATCCGACCGAGTTGAACGCCATTGCCCAGGTGGATCTGTTGAACCGGCGTCTAATCAGCGAGGTGCGGGTCCTGACTCAGGGTAGAAACGCCGACGAGTTTGTCCAGAATACCCTGCGCGGCTACGCCATCCAAGTAAGCAACGACCAGTTTGGCTGGAGCGAGGTGGGCGTGCTGCACAGCATTGATCAACCCGAACGCACAGCCATCGCCTTTGCCCCAGTCTTTGCCCGTTACCTACAAGTGATCATCGCCGAGGTCGATGCGGTGCAGCGCGCCAAAGTAGCCGAGATTCAGGTGCTGGGCAGTGGTATTGCCCCTGCGGGCAACTTTGTCTCGCCGCCCCTAGACCTAGGACGGCCCGGAGAGCGCAAGAATTTCACCTCTGTGCGCTGGGGCGGCCAAGTGCCGGACGGTACCGCGCTCGGGTTGCAATTCCGCAGCTCAAACGACGGCAGCACTTGGAGCGATTGGAGCGCGCCTATACACACCAGTCCGGCTCTGCTACAGGTGCCCGAACCGCGCACTTTCCTGCAGTACCGGGTCAATATGGAGACTCAAGTCGAAGATGCGGGCCCGCGCTTGGACAGTCTGATTGTCGATTTCACCGACCAGATTCCCGCCTCGCTGGTCCGCGGCTGGGTCGAACCCAATCGGGCCGTGCTGGGTCGAGACACCCTTTTCACGTATCGCCTAGAGTTGGATTTCAGTGATGATGATCTAGGAGTAGAGCGGGTGCGTGTTGCCCTACCCAGTCAGATCGAGCTAGAAGAAATTGTGCCTCCACCTGGGATGGAAATCGCCACAACCACAGCATCGAGCACCGAGCTAGATATAGTACTGGCCGAGCCCTGGCGCCAAACGGGGACCCTAGAAATGCGCTTCCGCGGACGGCTACTGAGCAATGTCTTCCAGTTCCGCGCCCAAGTCTCTGGTCCAGACGGAGGCGCGACGCTGGATGCCGAAGAGAACATTGAACCCGACCCAGACAGCGGTCAGCCGCGCTCATGGGAGGTATCTGCCAGCGGTGTCGAAGGGACCCTATTGAGTCAAGTGCGCCCGGTACCACAAGCATTTAGCCCCAACGGCGACGGCATCAACGACGAAACAGCGATCGAATTTACCCTAGCGCGGATAAGCGAGCCCCAAGTAGTAGAAGTGGACATATTCGATGTCCAAGGCCGGCCTGTGCGCGCCCTATATGCAGCCACCCTGAGCGCGGGCGAATACGTGTCCGCGTCGCCCTCGGTGCCGGGCCTATGGGACGGCAGGAACGATGCCGGTGAACTCGTGGCACCAGGACTCTACCTAGCGCGCGTGCGGCTCCTTCTCGAGCGCAAAGAAGAAAGCCGCCTGCGCGCTGTAGCCGTGGTGTACTGATGGAAGTAGGCAGATCGTGAAAAAACCGACAATACACATCTGCTGTGTGCTCCTAGTCTTGCTGTGGGCAATAGTCCCGAGCTTGGCGGAAACGCCGCGTCTGGGCATTCCCGAGATTCTGCCTTCCCAAGACTTTCTCTGGCGGCAGTTGCCCCAGTACAATAACTACGCCTTTCAGGGCTATTCCAACTACCCGGACCACACCTTCCCCTACGCCGACCGACCTCGGGCCTTCTACGATTCCTTCGGCGATCCCCTCATTACTGGTTACGACTTGTACGACTGGACCGAGCGCCGCACGCTCGGTCAGGAATACGGCAGCAGCATCTTCAAGGATCGCAACCAGTGGAGCACGGTTTTCGATTTTCTAGTGGTGGGCCGCGACAGCTATAACGACTGGGGATACAGCGCCATTGTCGGCGATGGTCTGATCGCCCGCTTCACTCCGCTGACCCTGTCGCAAGTTGACTTTAATGGTGCCCGCTTCGACTTGGCCACTCCTTATGCCCGCTTCACCTTCCTAGGATCGCGCATCGAACGTCCTCATTTTTACATCGAATCCGTTTCCCCCTGGGCCATCGAAAATACGCACTTTGCCGACGATTCGACCATTCTGCTGGGGACGCGGCTGGAAACGGATATCGGGGCCCTGCGGCTGGGCCTAAACGGCGTGAACACGCACGTGTATCAAAGCACTCAAGACAACAACAGCCTCAAAGGATCCCTGAGACCCAAGCTGCCGTCCATGGACCAGATTGTGGTGCGCTTTACCGATGACTCGCCCCACGACGGCCGCGGCGGTGCCTTGGTGCAGGAAGCGCAACTCATACTCAACGGCGAAGCCCGGCCCGATATCGTGCCAACAGTGATTCGCCACTTCGAAGGTGTAGATACGCAGGTGGGCACTATCTCCCGGCTGACGGGCCAATTCAACCCGACCATTTACACTAACCCTCGGGGCTATTACCAGATAGCCACGCTCTACTACCGAGGCAGAAACGATATGCCGCTCTTTGCCGATTACCTTTATCGCGCCGACCACGAGGCCGGCATTGATGTGAGTAAGAATACCAACCTCGAAGGGCTGCTGGCCACGTTCAAACTCGAATCGCCCGAGGAGATCCTCCAAGCCGACGGCAACGAGCACTTGGTGTTCGTCTTCGATCTGTCGCAGGAGCCCTACGTGGAATCGGTGGCTGTGGAAGCGGCGCTGGCCAATGACTACCGAGTAGAAGTGGCTACCCTCAATCTCAACAATCCGCGGGGACGCGGCTATCCCAATCAGTACGTGAGCACATTCTACCGGACCGTCCTGCGCGCCGAGGGCAATGTGCAGGACGGCTCCAATCTGGCCAGAAGGCGGATCAATGTGGGCGAAAACACGTCGCTTTTCACCTACAGCGCCGATATGCACCTTGCCCTAGCCGGCCTAGAAGTCAACGGCGAATACGCCCGTTCAGCGCGCTACTCCCGCTTTCCGGCGCGCATGGACGAGACCACACTGTACGACCGAGGACCGCGCTTCTCCGAGAAAGGATCGGCCTGGTACATCAATGCCGTGCGCTGGTTCAAGGGAGGCCGTCTAGGGGCCGAAGCCTTTGCCATGAATCCAGACTTCCACACGGGAATGCGCACCTTTGTGCCATTCGAAATCGGTTTGACAGAAACTACGCTGGCCGGCCTGGCCAACAACACCATCTTCTGGGATCTAGTGCAGGACAACGAGGACGGCGACCGCTATCCAGACAAGCGCGTGGGCAATCTACAGGGGCAACCCAACGACCGCGAAGACGAGGACATCGACGGAGTGTTCCCCGGCCAGGACGACGACAACGACGGCCTGCCCGACACCAACCGCAACTTCAACGATGTGCCCGACTACGTCGAGCCCTTCCTCATGTACTACGTCGAATCCAACGACTTCTTCTACGGCCTCGACCGCAACAACAACGACGATCCCGATGTGCGCGAGGACGATCTAGACCCCGATTACCCTTACGACGCCGACCAGCGCGGCATCCATCTATTCGGTCAGCTAGATCTGACGTCTCAGTGGTCTTTGGGGGCGGGGCGCTACGACATCGAACAAATCGCTGGCGGCGGGCGCAACAAATCGACCTACGCGCTGGTGAACTACCGGCGCGAAGAGTTGGGACGGCTGCAGCGGCTGTTTTTCGAAAACCACCTGCGCCGCGTCAAAGACGATATCGCCGACGAATTCTCCGTGCTGGTCGAACGGCCGAAGCGCATAGATACAGATTTTCGCGGCCTAGTCGCCGGCAACAAGCCCTCTTTCACCAACAATTTCCGCGCCGACCCGCTGCTGTATCGCAACAGCTATGTCAATGACACCTATCTGGAGAGCTGGCTCAATCCCTGGTCCACCCTCCAGATGGTCCACAAAGTCCGCCTGCGCTTCAACTGGCAACAAGCTGGCCCCTTGCCCGGCGGCCTAGTCCAGCGCGACAAACGGCTCGATTTCTTCACTTGGGTCAGCCGTGCCGACTACACTTGGCATTGGCACCGGCTGCAGATCCAACCCCAGTTCAAGGTCCTGCTGCTGCGTCTAGTGGACCAAGCCGCCGACCGCCAACTCGACGGCCGCTACACCCACCGCACCGTGCGCTCGGAACTCAGTGTCATTCCCATCCTGCGCTGTACCCTGCCGCTAATGCAGCGCAGCCAGCTACAACTGGGCATCCAAGGCTTGGGGCCGTTACCCTACCGGGTCGAGGACCGGGTCAATGCACGCAATAGTTTTGACCAGCACACATTGTATCTCAACGTGAACAATCGCTCGAAGTACTTCGGCTACGATCTGCGCACGATCGTGGGATTACAGCGAGAGGTCAAGACATTCGACGAGGCATCGCGGGCGAGCGACGCTTTTGATGCGCTGACTTTTTTCGCCCGCGTCCTCATTGGCTTTACCGAATATGGACGGCTCCTATAACTGGCACCCAAGCCGCATTTTTCGCAAAGGACAACACCGTGATTTCTCCCATCCGCAACCAGCGCCCGCCCTACAAATTGCCGTCGAATATTATCTACTTTCACGACTGGCGCTACGTCCATCACGGCAGTCATTCGACCGGCTGGCGCAACGCCGAAGGGCAATGGCTGCGCATCTGGACCAACGACGAGAGACCACCCCTGATACACGAGCCGAATTACATGCCCACCGGCATCCGCCTGCGCGCCAAACCAGCGACTAAGAGCGAGCCTTTCCTACTGCCAGCCGCGGACGAAGGCTTCATCTGGCCCGGCACCGTAATCCGCGAAGAGGGGCGCTACCGACTCTGGTACGAATTGTTCGCGGGCGAACATGTCGGCCACGAAAAATATCCCATCGGCGCAGCCGACTACATCTGCTACGCCGAATCAGACGACGGTGAAAACTGGCGCTTTCCCGCGCAGGGCCGCATCGATCGCAAGGGTTCCAAGGACAACAATATTGTTTATGGGCTGCCCCAGGTCGAAGAGACCGGTTTGCACGGTGCCACCGTGTTCAAGGATGAGTCGGCCTCTTCAGAAGAGCGCTACAAAATGATCTACGTGGGCCATCTAAGTCCGGCGCAAAAGGAGCGCTACCTGCAACAGAGGCCCGATGAGGTCGGAGCGCTCAATCTGGAGGCAGAAAAGTGGGACGGCCTGTTCGGCGCCATCTCGCCCGACGGCTTTAACTGGACGCCCATCCCCGATCCGCTCGTCGCGCAAATCAGCGACACCCTCAATGTTTGCGAGTACGATCCAGTGCTGGGACAGTACGTGGCCTATTGCCGCAGCCATTTCTTCAACCGCCGCAGCATCGGTCGCACTGCTTCTGCAGATTTCCGTCGCCTGCCCCTGTCCGAGGAAGTCTTCTGGCCCAACGCCGCGGCTGAACCCTACGATTTGTGGTACGCCAATTCCAAAACAAAAATGCCGGGCACCACCGACTACCACCTCATGTTCCCGCTGCGCTGGCGCTTGATAGACGATTCCTTCAGCTTTGTGCTGGCCGCCAGCCCGGACAATGTGGTGTGGAACTTCGTGCCCGGCGGGCCAGTGTGCGAACCCGGCGATGGGGGCACCTGGGTCGAGGGGGCCGTGTCAGCCGGCGTCGGCCTAGTGCCTTTGCCCGGCGAGCGCATGGGCATCACCATATGCGGCTCGCCAGAACCGCACAAGCACCTGCGCCAGCCGCCGCACGGGCACATTGCTTGGGCCTGGTGGCCCAAGGGACGGCTCGCTGCTCTGGAAGCACCGGTAGAGGGGCGCTTCAGAACCTTTCAGCTAGCAATTGAACAGCGCCGCGTCCACCTCAACTTCAAGACCGTGCCCGGAGGCAGCGTAAAGGTGCAGGTCATGGATCGCAAGTACCAGCCCCTGCCCGGCCGCTCATTCGAGGACTGCGACTGGCTAGTCGGCGACCACCTAGATCGCGAAGTGACCTGGCAAGGCGAAGCCGACCTGGGCCACCAAGGCGAAGGGCCGATCTCGCTGGGCTTTCAGATACGCTGCGGCGAACTCTACAGCGTCGAATTCAAAAATCCCGCCTGATGTCCATGAGTAAAAATCAGGCGCAAGAACCTCTTAAAAATGCTTGACAGACTCGGCTAAAAGTCATATTCCTAGAAATACGGCTACTTTTAAGTATTCAACTTGTTTATTTTTACTGAGTTATTGATTTTGCAGCAGGTAGTCATTCACTTTTTCTCAAACCAAGGAGGCACCATGCGTAAATTGCGCATTTTGGCCATTAGCTGGTCAATAGCAGCACTCGCCGTCGGGGCGACGTGGGCACAGGACCCGACCTACCCCTCAGGCCCTGACTATGGAGATGCATTTGAACTACCTGACGTCTCCGGTGAGTTCAATCCAATGGCCGTTTCCACTCAGGATGTGGCCTACGACGGCAACGGTAGCGTGGACATTCCCTTTACCATCAACCAGCGCGCCACAGTCTGGGTAGTGATCTACCGCAAAGGTAGCGGCGAAACCGGAGAGCGGGGGCCAGCCGGCGCTTGGCTGCGCTTAGAGCCCCAAGATCTGTACATCGCCACCACGCCAGGTCAAGTCGCCGAATCCGGCGATGGCACCGTCACTTGGGACGGCAACGACTGGGAGGGCAATGCCGCGGGAGCCGGCGACTACGAATTCGACGTGGTCGCGGTCAACAACCTCGACAGGCCGGTCCTAGCCGGTCCTGGGGCGGGTCCCACGGGGTTCACCGCCCCCAATATTGACACCTCGCAGGATCCGCCCGAAATCTGGGTCCAAGAATACGAGCGCGAAGTGCCCGACCGGGGCCACACGGCCGGCGACATGGTCCGCGGCACCTTGGGCACGGACTATCTGGCCAACCCCAACGCTTGGGAGCGCTGGAAATTCGACTTCGGCTTTGAGGGTGCCCGCACCTTTGGCGGCATGCGCATAGACGATCAGGATCCAGAGATCTTTTGGACCTCCCATCGCCGCGAAGAGAACGGCGGGCTCTACAAAATCCGCATTAACCGCGCCGCTCAATCTTGGGATCGAGTCACCGAATTCGGCACCAACGGCCAGTCGCCCAATGCCAACGGCGACCGCATCGTCGAATTTCAGCCCAAAGGCGATGTGGTGTTCAACGCCCTGTGGGGCAGGCAAGAGGTTCCCTTCAACGCCGTTGAAGTGCGCGACAAAACCACCGGCGAAATCACCCAAGCATTCGATGTAACCGAGTTCTACAACGTGATCAGAGTCGATGATGACGGCAACGAGACCGTCTCCGGTGCCGGCCCCGCTCAGATCTCGGTGACCGACGACGGCATCTGGGTCTCTTCGTGGGCCCACCCGAACATTCTGCGCCTGGACCACGACGGCAATGTGATGTGGGCCAACCGCAACGGCGATTTGTGCGGCGACGCTATTTCCAATGAAGAAGCCGCCGCCATCGGCGCCTTGGGCGGATCCAGAATAAACAACTTGGGCGTCACCGCCGACAAAACCAGCAACATCGTCTTTATCAATGCCGGCAGCCGGGCGGCGACCATAAGCGCACTAGGACGCGACGGTGCCTGCGCCTTTGAAATCGAATTCCCCGCTAGCTGGGGCCAGATGCGGCCGGGAGGTACCCGTTTCCTCCTATTGCAAGAGGGCGGTCCCTACGACGGTCTCTATACGAGAAACGGCATGCGCTTAGAGACCTTTTCCTACGGCTACGGGGACGACGAGACCTCTATCCCCTACGGCCCCCATCTGCTGCTCTATACGCCTACGGCCTTGGCCTCGGGCAAGTTGGGTGACGTCGCCACTGCTATAGCAGAGGTGGCCGCCAGCACTCCCGACGCATATAGTCTGGGCAATGCCACTCCCAACCCCTTCAACCCGAGCACCGTCATCGAGTTTACCATACCCGATGCCGAAGCACACGTGAAGTTGCAGGTCTTTAATGCCGCCGGTCAGTTGGTGGCCACCTTGGCCGACCAGACCATGACCGGGGGCAAATACCGGGCCGATTGGGATGCGCGCAATACCAGCGGCGAGTTGGTTTCCAGCGGTGTTTATTACTACCGCATGGAGGCGGGCTCGTTCGTTGAATCGCGGGCAATGACCTTCCTGAAGTAAAGGCTCTGTACCGCCAGCAAAACCGCAGGGGCTTCGCTCCTGCAGCCTCAAAGAAGCCGTCTTGGGTCTTTTCCAAGACGGCTTCTTACTTAGCCGAGGGAGGTAAGGGCACTGGTACCAACAATTAATTTTCTGCTCCTAGCCGCCCTCCTCAGCGCTGCTATCTGCAATGCCCAACCCCGCTTCGCCGATGCAACCCGGGAGGCGGGGCTGGCCTTCCGCAATTGGTACGGCAACAACAACGCCCTTACGATCCTAGAGACGACCGGGTCGGGTGCCGCCTTTTTCGACTACGACGGCGACGACCAACTCGACCTGTACATCGTCAATGGCGGACTGGGCTTTACGGGCCCGCGCTATGCCGATCTCCCGCGCGATGTGCAGCCTCCGGCCAATGGCGCAATCCCGCGCAACGCCCTGTTCCGCAATCGGGGCGACGGCACCTTCGCCAATGTCAGCCAACAGACCGGTACCGATGCTAGCGGCTGGGGTTCCGGCTGTGTGGCCGGGGACTACGACAACGACGGCAACGCCGATCTGTACATCACCTACTACGGCCCCAATCTCCTCTTTGCCAACCAAGGCAACGACACCTTTGCCGAGATCGGTACACTAGCCGGAGTAGACGACGATGGCTACGGCACGGCCTGCGCTTTCGGGGACTACGACAACGACGGCGATCTAGACCTTTTTGCGGGCAATTACGTGGTCTTCGATCCAGAGACCACCCTACTGCCCGGCGAGCAGCGCGACGGCTTCTTCGGCGGCCAGCGCGGAGTAGCCAGCGTAGCCTCGCCCGAAGCGTTTGCCGGCCAGCCCGATGTGCTGTATCGCAACGACGGCAACGGCGCATTTGCCGACGTCAGCACTAGTGCCGGACTCAACACCGTCCTAGGCAAGACACTCGGAGCCACCTTTCTAGACTGGAATGACGACGGCGATCTGGATCTCTACGTGGCCAACGACGCCACCCCCAACTTTCTCTACACCAACCGAGGCGACGGCACTTTTGCCGAAGAGGCCCTAGCCTTGGGCGTGGCCTACGACGCCGATGGTCGGCCCGAGGGCAGCATGGGTCTGGCCGCTGGCGACTGGGACAACGATGGCGACCTGGACCTAGCGGTGAGCAATTACGAAGGACAGACCGCCACCCTCCACCGCAACGACGGCCGCGCCTTCGCCAATATCTCCTTTGCCGCTGGCGTCGCCCGCACTACGCTCATGCCGCTGCAGTGGGGTACGGCTTTCTTCGACTGGGACCGCGATGGCGATCTGGATATCTTCATTGCCAACGGCCACGTCACTGCTGCCCTAGAGGATTATTTTCCGCAGTCGAGCTACGCCCAGAAGAATAACCTCTTCCGCAACGATGGTGCTGCCTTTGTCGATCTGAGCGCGCAAGCTGGCCCAGGTCTGCAGATCGTCAAGTCGAGCCGGGGCACTGCGGTCGGCGATTACGACGGCGACGGCGACGAGGATCTTTTCGTGGTCAACAAAAACGACGTGCCTACCTTGCTACGCAACGACACCGCTAGCGACAATCACTGGCTAACCGTCCGCACCTTGGGCCGCAACAGCAACCGCGACGGCATCGGCACCAGAGTGCGCCTAGTCGCCGGCGGCCAGCAACAGCTCAGAGAGGTGGCCGCCGGCTCGAGCTACCTATCGCACAACAGTCTGTGGCTCACTTTTGGACTAGGGCCGAGCGCCGCAGTGGATACCCTAGAAATTCGCTGGCCCAGCGGTTTAATCGACCAATACACCCAAGTGGCGGGAGATCGTTTTGTGGTAGTAGAAGAAGGGCGAGGCATTGACGCTGTAGAGCACTGAACCTACGGTTTTTCCCCCATAGCGCGGAGGATTTGTTGCGCCATGCGCTGCAAGTGCTCATCGTTGCCAACATCGATAATGGCACGGTACTGCTGGATGGCGGCGGCCTCATTGCCCTGCTCCTGCAGGATAGTCGCCAGCCCAAAGCGCGGGCCGGCAAAGTCGGGCTTGAGGCGAATGGCCTGCTGGTAGACCTGGACTGCAGCAACCCTATCGCCGCGGGCGTAGAGCGCAGCACCTAGGTGGTTGTAAGCGCGGACATGGCCCGGACGCAGGCGCAGAGCAGCGCCGAACGATTGCACTGCCTCGTCGATCCGTCCCTGCTTTTTGTAGGCCAGACCCAAATTGAAGTAGGCTTGGGCGTAGTCGGGGTTTAGTTCGAGAGCGCGCTGCAAGAGTGCTATAGCACCGATGACATCACCGTGGCTATAGAGGAGGTGACCTAGATTGTTGTGGGCGCGGCTGTGCTTGGGGTCTAGGGAGATGATCTGACGATACTGGGCGATAGCCTCTGCTACATTGCCCCGCTCATAGAGCAGCAGGGCCAAACTATAGTGTGCTGGAACGTAAGTAGAATCGGCCTGAATGGCGCGGCGCAAAGATTGGGCCGCTTGCTCCGAATCGCCTTTTTTTTTGTAGGCCAAGCCTAGATTGTAGAGCGCTTGTACGTGGTCGCGCTCGAGCTCAATGGCCCGGCTGCACGCGGCAATGGCCCCCTCCATATCGCCCAGTCCGTAGAGGATGGCCCCTAGGTCGCTGTGGGCCTGAGCCAACGCGGGGTCGAGTTCAATGGCGCGGCGATAGGACCACACCGCGCCCTCGACATCCCGGCGGCTGTACAGCACATTGCCTAGGTAGCTATGCGCTAACGCGTGTTCGGGATCGAGACGCAAGACCGTGCGGAATGCTGCCAGCGCACCGTCCACATCGCCAAGTTGAAAGAGGGCGACACCCAGTTCAAGGTGGGCGGCGAGGCGCTGAGGGTCGAGTTCAATAGCGCGGCGATAGAACGGCACCGCGCCCTCCAAGTCGCCTTTCTCAAAGAGCACCTTGGCGCTGTGCTGGGCAATAGCGGCCGCCTCAGAAGCGTCCTTAGCTTGGGCGTGGGCACTAGTGGGGGCAGCAAGAAGAAAAAAAAGAAACAAGCGGGCCATATTCTATGCGATTCGGGAAGCAGCAATACAGCAGTTGACCATAAAATAGGTTCTTTCTTCCCATAATACAGGTTTTATACCAATTTGAAGGACTGATGTCCTACTATTTTCAACAGCTCTGTAGCCCATGAACGGTCCGCCACAGATCACCGTGCGCGCTATTGTCCTAGGTGCCCTGACCATAGCCGCCAACTTCTACTACATCGTCAACGTTGGCGAGCGCCTAGACATAGGCAGCTACGTCCACTCGCAATTCCCCATGGCCACGTTCATGCCCTTTGTGCTGTGGCTCTTTATCAATATGGCGCTCAGGGCACTCTGGCCACGCGTGGCGCTCAGCCGCGGCGAATTGCTGACCCTGTTCTCCATGCTCTGGGTGGTGGGTACGATTCCGCAGTTGGGCTGGATGACCTACTGGACCTCAATTGTGGGGGCACCAAGTTACTTCGCCACAGCCGAGAACCAGTGGGAGGAGCTCTTCTTCGACTACCTTCCCTGGCACGTCTTTGCCAATGCCTCTCCCCGGGTAGTCGATCCGTTTTGGTTTGGCCTGTCCGAAGGGGCCTCCATTCCCTGGGACGGGTGGATCGGTGCCATCGGCCAGTGGCTCGGCGTTTCTATGGCCATGGTAGTCTTCGGCTTCTGCCTGATCGCCCTTTTCCACAAACAGTGGGTCGAAGCCGAGAAGCTGACCTTTCCACTGGCGCAAATGCCCCTAGATCTGACCCAAGGCTTTGAGGGCAAGCGATGGCCCGAGCTATTTTGCAAGCCCGTCTTCTGGATCGGCTTCGCCTTGGTTTTCCTGCCCATACTCTACAATATCGCCACCTACTTCGCCCTGGGCCTGCCACCCATCGAATTCTACTGGAAATTCTACGACCT
Organism: Candidatus Latescibacterota bacterium; assembly: GCA_965203175.1. Lineage (GTDB taxonomy): Bacteria > Latescibacterota > UBA2968 > UBA8231 > UBA8231. The sequence continues at coordinate 5,658,406 of OZ241867.1, forward strand.
CAACTTGACGCCGGACTTTTTTCTCACCGTGCGCATTCTGCCGCTGATCATGGCCGTGACCTATTTGTGTCCAGTGGATATCCTCGGCAGCATGATCTTCTTCCACTTGCTGGCCGCGCTCAAGATAGCCCTAATGAAGCGGACCGGCTTTTCCATCGGTGGCTTTGCCGTGGGTGCCGCTGGCCAGCAACCCGAGGCGCAAAACATCATCTACATGGAGAGCTACGGTGCCCTAGTCTTCATCGGCCTGTGGTCCATCTGGTTGGCCCGACGCCATTTGCGTGAGGTATGGCACCAAGTGCGCAGCGGCCAAGGCGAGCCACGCCAAGTCGCACTCTACCGGCTGGCCTTGGCTGGCCTAATTCTGTCGGCACTCAGCGTCATCGGCTGGGGAGTGCAACTGGGCATGAGCTTGCCCGTGGCTATTGGCGGTTTCCTGCTGATGACGCTGACCTACTTCGTCATAGCCAAACTCGTCGCTGCCACTGGCTTTGCCTATCTCTTGCCCAACAAGCCCCATATCAAGGGCGATTCCTTCCTCATCGAGCTAGTCGGTTCGGCCTTCCAGTCGCCGCGCAGCCTAGTGGCGTTTAAGGTATTCACCAGCAATGCCTTCTTCGGCACCTTCCGCATTCCGGCCTGGCCAGCGCTGCCCCACTGCTTCCGCCTGTTCTCCCTAGAGCGGCAGCCCGGGCGGCTGACGGCGATGGTCCTGATCGCCTTTCCCATCGGATTCGTCGTCTTGGCCGTCGAGACAATCAGCTTGGCCTATGAAGGGAGCGGCCTGATTTTCCTCGGCGGCAAGGCCAACTGGATCTTCGAAGATATGGTCTATCTGCTCAACAACCCCATGCTGCCCGACCTGAACAAGTGGGCGGTGTGGCTCTTTGGCTTTGGCGAAGCCGCGCTCATCGCCCTGCTACGCGGCTATTTCCACTGGTTCCCCCTCCATCCCATCGGTCTGGCCTTCCAGCACACGTTCGGGCTCCGCCTCTACTGGTTCAGTCTGTTCATCGTGTGGATTGTCAAAATAATCCTGCTGCGCTACGGCGGGTCCAAGGCCTACATCGCCGGCAAACCCCTGTTCTACGGTCTGGCCATCGGTTATGTGGTCGGAGTAATTTTTTCTATGATAGTGGATCTGATCTGGTTCCCGGCGGAGGGACACGGCATGCACGGATGGTAATAGCGAACCACCGCAAACCAACTTGAGAAAAGAGGCCCCCATGCAACTAAATATCTCCATCAGCCTGTGGAATTACATTCACTATTTCCCCTTGCGCAAAGGCGGCACCAGCTTTTCCCTAGACGGCGGCTTGGACAGTCTGGCAAAAGTCGTCGACGAAGTGGCTGCCGCTGGCTACGGCGTTGAGTTGTGGCCCAAATGGGCTAGCTGGGAGTGGACGAGCCCCGCCCGGGAAGCTCTGGTGTCCCAACAATTCGACCTCTACGCCGAGGAGCACCGGCCTCGGCTGGCGCAAATCCTGCGCGGCGTGCGCTCGAGTTGGCACACGGGCGGCGACAATACCATTGAGAGCTACCACCGCCAAATCGACACGGTGGCGCAGGTAGGCAGTCACGTCCTAGTAGTACACGCGGCCAATCTCTCTCTCGACGGCCCCGATCCCAATTTCGATTTTGCCGCCCAAGTGCTAGAGTACGCGCGCCAGCACAACGTCAAAATCGCGCTGGAAAACGCATCCGAAGGCGAACAAGAAGAAGATCCTGAGCTGTGGAACCTGTCCATTTTGCAGCGGGCGCTGGCGCGCTTTGCCGACCTTGGAATCTGCCTCGACACGACCCACATACAAAAATTCAAACGCTTTCCCCTCAAAGAGTACGTCGATCGGCTGCAAGACCGCATTTGTCACCTGCACATCAGCGATGCCCTAGGCGATGACGTGGGCATCGGCCGCCTGCACACCATGCCAGGCACCGGCAAAATACCCGCAGCGGATTGGCGCTACCTGCTCAACGCCCTAGAGGAAGTCGATTTCCAGGGGGATGCAGTACTCGAAATCAAACCTCTAACCCCAGTGCGCATCGCACAGCAAACCGACGAATTCTTCGCCACCGTCGCCCAATCGGCCGGCGTGATGGGCTAACATTTATTGAGGAGAGAAAGTGATAAAAAACAACTTCGACAAAGGCCCAGAAGGCTGGTGTTCGTACGACTACCACGCCAGCATGGTGGCCGACGGTAGCAATATCTTCATCCTAGCCACTTGGGCCGCGCAGGGCGGTGTGGACAATGGGAGCTTTATCTGGACCGATCACCGGCGCTGGAGCGCCGATACCCCAGAGCGCCCCCTGTCCATCCTGCCGCTGCTGTGCTACCGCAGTTGGGTCGGCGCTGACCCGCTCGATATGCGCCAGTCCGCAGTTGCGGTCCACCTGAGGGCCGATCGGCTGCGTTTGGACGGTGCCCAGTGTTTCTTCTGGGTACACGCCGCTAGCACGCGCTGGCACTACACAGCCCATCCTCTCGCTCTAGCAGAGGGCGTTTGGACGGCCAATCGCCTTGCACTTACAGCAGACGAAAACCAATGGCACCGCAGTTGGTCTGCCGACCCGGACCATCCCGTCGCCCTCGAACAGGTGTTGAGCCGGGCCGAGAGTTACGGTTTCTCCTTCGTCGGATTTTCCAGCGAAGTTACCGGCAGATTGTCAATAAGCCAATTTTCTATCACCGCTGGGACGTAGATGGTTCGACCATGCCCTTAGAGCCAGTCGCGCATCCCGACTGGCTCTTTCGATTATGAGGTTTTAACTTGCAATAGCGAAGCCTTTATACACATCGTCATGATCCATCTGTTGCTCAAGCGACAAACCGGAGCAGAAGGGTTTTAAAAAATGCTTCTCACAGCAGGAGGGCCGGCGCTTTTTAGTTACTCCAGACCGGTAGGGGGGACCGCCGAGCAGGCCAAGTTCTATCTGTCCCTAGTCTAGTAAGGTAGCAGATCGGAAAATCAATCTCCTAATGAAACCGAGATTTGATTGCTCCCCAGCTTTTGGCCTCTACGACGGTTGACTTTTCTTCCTCCTTTTCTTCCTCCTTTTCTTCTTCCTTTTCTTCACCAGCTACGGTCCATGTATTCGTGCTGGCATACTTGTGTAGAGTACCGTCCACGGAAATCTCTACGACCCAGCGATATTCTCCTGGCCCTGGAGCATCTAAAGAACAAAACTGAGTGCCATCCTGCTCAGTACCATCCACATCAACCCAGCTTGATGATTCTTTCTTCTGCCACTTGGATAGCTTGACTACGAATTGCTTGCCTTCAACAACCAGATTTGCCGGGATCGGAAGGCAGCCGGCACCTATTCCATAGGTAACCTCATCTATCGTAGCCTTAATACCGAAAACGACTGTCTCGATATTCTTTAGCGTTACCTCGACGCCTCCACCTTCCAGTACTCGTATCCAGCTAACACTTGTATAAGCGTTTGCCTGAGTTGGAACGGCAAAGCAGAGTACGATCGCAGATGCAACTAATAACGGCCTATAATACGACATAAAACCCCTCCTTGGATTTGATTTCGCAACTCGGTGCGCCGGCGTGCGCATCGAGTTGCGCGCTGTTCGCTTGCGAACTAGACCACCAAGTCCAAAAGACGGCTTGGCGTTCTGGCTCAATGGCATGGCAACGCGCTCCATCCCTGCACCCTTCCCCACCGCGATTGTCCGCTTGGCAACCGAAAGAAGGTATGTGAGATCGGGAAACGACTCGACTCTCAAAGAAGCACCGTAAGATATAGAGAAAAGGTACTAAGAATGCCAATTTAGATAGCCATGGAAAACACCTTGGCCCGCGCTAGGTACAGGCGCACGGCCACCTGCTTTCCCTTTAGCGCCGCTAGATCGCTCTCGCCCTTCCACGTAACGACTTGGTCCAACTCGTCTCCCACCAAGACATCGGCCTCGTCTGCACTGAAACCCTCTAAGGGCTCAATCGACTCTACAGGCTCAATCGGCGGCGTCACAATTTCCACCTTGATCCAGCCGGCTCGCTTGGTCTGGAAGTTGAGGCGCAATTCTCCGCCCTGGCAAATGCGCGGAATGGTGGTGGCCCGTCCTTCCAGCGGTGCTTCCAGGGCCACCAGCCGATGGCGTTTCCATATAGCCCAGCGAAACTCGCCTTCGGGCAACTCGGCCGGTCCGTGGTCGTGCCGACTGTAGCGGCCGTCGTACGGCAGGCCCCACTCTTCCTCATTGAGCGGCACTAGGTTAGGAGCGGCGCGGATGCAACCATACTGCCCCTCGTCGCTTTCGAGGGTGATGATGGGCTTGCGCTCGGGCCGCACCCAATTCCACCCATCCCGACTCACCGCTAGCTGGACATCTTGCTCTGAGTCGAGCCGGTGGTACACCGAAGGAAACATCAGATGCAAGCCGGGCACTCCCGGATAGTGGCAGTAGCACGGCGTGTATATATCGTCGGAAACGTGGTCCTGCGGGTCGGCCACTAGGACGTAGCGCGGTGGGGCCCAAGCGCCGAACTTTTTCCCTCCGGTCTTGCGCACGGCCCGGCGACCGGTATAGCCGAATTTGTTCTCGTTGTGGAACATGCCGCGCAAATAGGCAACGTATTCTCCGGTTTCCGGGTCGTAGGCAGCGACATTCTGAGTGTCGAGCACGCTATTGCCGACGTTCACTAAGGGGGTGTCGAGTACAGTCCAGTGCAACCCGTCGCTAGAGACAGCACCCTGTACCACATTGTCCCGGCGGACGCCGAACTGTTCTTCCACAACCTGCATGGTATTGATGGTAGGATCGTCCCGCGTACCGGTATCGGCACCCAACTGGCGAAACTGCACCCAATCCATTTCCGCATCCACTTCCCCGTTGCGGTAAAACACGGTCTTCGGGCCAATGGCCTTGTAGCGCTCCTCGGGATCGGCATGGGGATCGATGAATACCGAGTTGATCTCAAAATCGCTGTGACGCGAAAGCAGATTATTGGCCCTAGTACCGCCGTACTCCACTAACCCCAAGTTCGGCCGTTCCCATTCGAAACCGTCCCGGCTCTCCGCATAGCCGTTGAAACGCACCCCGCCTTCTTCCGCTCCCGAAGTCCAAAACCACATCCGGTAGAGCCCGTCGTCCAAAAGGACGTACGGATACGCCATTCGAGCCTGTTCCCAAGGCTGTTCCGCACGAAAGAATACCGGAGACCTGCGCGCCGGTTGCACTGCTAACCGCACACCCAACGGCGGGTCCTTTATCCAGGACTCGCCGTTTTCGTTGGCACAGGCCTGTCCCGCCCAGATATCGTACCAGTCCAGAAATGGTTGATGCATCAGTTTTTCCTCTCGTACGCCAGCAGCCTAGCCAGCTACTTCTCTGAAAACGCGAATAAAATTGCCGCCCATAATCCCGGCGATCGCCTCGGCCTGATGCCCGCGCTGCTGCAAGCCCTCGACGATATTTTGGCTCGCGCCAATATCTTCCAACCCGATCGGCCGAGCGTTGAGCTGGTCAAGCAGATCCGTACCAAAGCCGACGTGGGCAGATCCAACCAGCGCAACTATATAATCAATGTGATCCAGCAACATCTCCAGACTGGCTGTTTCACCCCCGGGACCCAGTGGCATCGGACTAGGGCAAATCAGACCCCCGGTAACAGCCACCGCCCGGAGTTGATCGTCGCTCAAGTAGCGCACTGTGTCCCGCAGCGCTCGCGCATTGCCGTGCGTAGCAATGACCGGCGCGCGGGCAACTTCCAGCGCATCCCAAAAACAGGCCTCAACCATATGCGTGATATCGACGAGCATGCCCAGCCGGTTCATCTCGCCAATGACCTGCCGACCAGCCTCAGTCAGCCGTCCCGGCGGATCGACCTCGCTGTCGTAAAGCCGCATGGTCGGCCCGTTCCACACCTGCGTCGCCGTGCCCAAGGCATTGCGTCCTTCGTGCACCAAGCCGAGGTGCCGCAACCCCAGCCGATAGAGCGTGCGCAACACGCTCAAGTCGCCCTTGAGCGCATCGCCGCCCTCCAGGCCCAAAACAAAGGCGACTTTCCCGCTCTTGTGCGCCTCTTCGATGTGATCGGCAGTAGTAGCCAGCACTGCGTATTCCCCAGCTTCGCCTTCGAGTTGGCGATGCAGATAGTCGACGATCCGCAAGACCTCCTGCAGGGGATGCCGATTGCCGTGGGGCCCGCCGATTCTCGCATCTGGCACCCAACAAGCGGTTAGCTGAGCCGCGACCCCACCGGCGCGCATCAGGGGCACATCGGTCAGTCCGCCCAAACCTTGGTGCAGCTCGCGCTCCGACTTGAAGGCCAGATCCAAGGTATGGCCGTGGGCGTCAATGATCGGTGCCGTTAAAGAATTGTCCATGCTCGCCCCCTTTTAATCCCAGCGCGGCAGGCCGGCGAAGGTCGCTCCAGGTCTTTGCCGCCGACCTGCCACCGTTCCGGTCAACTCGTACTGTCCCCCTGCCTCGGTGGCAAAGGTCAGCACATCCCCGTTTAGCAAAACCTCGGCACCAGTACACAGATCGCGCAGCACCACGTCACCTTGCGGCCACGGATTGTGCACGGCGCAGTCCTGGCCGACTTCGCTGGTGATGTGTACCCACTCCACCACTCCGTCTCGATACGAGGCGCTGACCAAGAAGGCCCCCTCGGCGCGCAGGGAATCAAAAGACGCCGCGGGCCACGCAGCCGGCACGCAGGGAAAGAAGCGGATTTTGCCTCCCCAACTTTGCAATAGCATCTCCATAACCGCCGCGGCAGCACCCGTGCCTGCTTCTAGGGTATTGATAAAACCATGTTCGGCCGTGTAGAAACCAGTCTGTCGCCAGTCAACGCTCACCTGCAAGGTGTTTGGCAGCACCACCTGATCGGTGTAAAAGCGCAGCATGGAGTGAGCCATATTAGTGCGCCGGGCGCGGCAGGCAATCAGCGCCGCCCAAGGGAAAGACCAGCCCGACCAGTGGCCCGTGCCGATGTGGCGCAAATGGGCCAGCGAACGCTCAATTAAATCCCGGTCGCCAGCGTCGCCTTCGACATTGACGTAACCGAGGGGGTGAATGGCCATCAAGTGGGAAAAGTGGCGGTGGCTGCGCTCCAACGGCACCCCGGCGTAAACCTGAATGCCGTTCTCGTCTACAGGCAGCGGCGCTAGGTTTTCTAGGACCTGACCATAAGACGCCGTCTCTTCCTCGCCCAATTCGAGTTGCTCTGCGGCTTTGATAAGCGTGGTAAACAAATAGCGCACCAGCGCCAGATCAAACGCCGAATCCCGGCCCTTGCACACAATGTCGTCGTACTCGGGCGAGTAGGACCAGGGCACGTGCAGCACGCCCTCTTCGTCGACTTCAAGGAATCCCAGCCAGAAGCGGCCCACAGCTTCCATGAAGGGCCAAGCTTTGTCGCGCAGAAAGTCCCTGTCGCCGCTGTAGCAATAGTGCAACCAGAAGTGCTGAGCCAGCCAAGCACCCACGCCGACCTGCAAATTCCAAGGAAACCACATAAAGCCCACGCCCTGGCCATAGATATCCATATTGGCCGGTAGGTAAGCTCCGCTCCAGCCGAAGAAGGTGCGGCAATTCTCCTCAAAGCGCGGCAACTGGTCCACCAATAGGTCGTAGAGCGGCATGGCCAGTTCGAGGCGGTTGGCGGCGAAGATGGGCCAGTAGTTCATCTCGGTTTCTAAATTGTGGTGCAGGTCGCCGTAACAAGGCGGAATGCGCGTATCGGGGTTCCACACGCCCATGATGGTGACGGGATACTTATCCTCTCGTGCATTGCAGCCCAGCTTGTACATCTCCGCGTACCACAAGCGTTCCAGAGCGGCGTCGGGCACTTGCAAATGCGAGCGCGTCCAAAAGCGCGCCCACCACGCCAGATGCTCGTCAAAAAGGTCATCGCGTCCCTGCCAAGCCTCCACAGCAGCGACCGCCCGAGCCGGCAGCGCATCGCCGGCCGCACCCCGGATCACTGTGACAGCACAGCGAGCTCGGTTGCTCGCCGCGCAGCACTGGCGAACGAACACCGCGTACTCCTCGTCACCACTGTATCCCTGCACTAAGTAGCGATCGCTCCCCTCGCCGCCGTACTCGGTCTCGGGATAATCCCATATTTGCATGATCTCTTCGCTGCGCTCGTCCAAGCGGCGGACGACCCTGCAAGCGGGCAGTGGGATCTTGCCGTGCGCCTCCATTTCGATCTCGACGATATTCTCGCAGGCGTGCAAATACCCCCACACAGTCAGCCCCCCCTGATCCAGTTGCAATTCCAGCGAAAAAGCAGCCTCGTAGAGCGAAATCTTGCCCTCCAGTGCGGTCGGCGTCTGCCCAAGCGGCCATTCGACGCGACCGATCGGCAGCTTGTTGCCCCAGACTCGGTCGGGGGGCCGCACCGGATCGAAGACGCGACAGCTAGGATCAAAGCTACCGTCGCGGGCTTGCTGCAGGGCCGTTCGGTAATCCATGCCCGGCTCCAAGCTCTGGTCCGCGCGCCGCTCCCAGACATCGGCCTTGTCCAAGCTGAGCACCATGCGATCCTCCTCAAACCACAGCACGGCACCCAGATCGCCGTTGCCAAGAATAAATCCCTCGAAATAGGTAAAGGGCACCGCGTCGTAGCTCAGATCGTGGCGGGCAACCCGGTCGCGGATATCCGCGATATTGTCTTTCACGACCCCTCCGCTGCCCTCCGGCGTGTGGCCTGTCGGCGCGCTTCGCCCGCTGCCGTGAGTTTGCCCTCCCCATCGTAGTAGCCGTCTTCGTGTCCGGTGACTAGGGGACCGTACAAATCGGGCCGACGCGCGACAAAGCGCGACCGTCCTTGACTGTTATCCTGTTTCGGCAAGTGGACATATTGCACGCTGACGCATTCAGTTTCGTACTTCTCCAAGTGCAATTCCCCGCTGGGGCTAATGATTACCGCGCTCCAAGTGTTGGCAATGACAATCCAGCAGTGATTGTCCCGAGCCCGCCAGCGCATTTTTTCAGTGTTCTCCGGCCCGCCGCTGCCGTCCATGGGAATGAAAATGACCTGAGCCCCTTGGACCCCCAACACCGCGCAATTGTCCACGGTGCGGTCGCTACACAACAGAAAGCCCAACCGGCCCAAGGGCGTGTCGAACGGCTGCAGCGCGCGGCCTGGCGTGATGGCATACTCTCCCGCAGTGGTAATTTTGCGGTAATGGGCGATTACCTCGCCTTGCGGATCGAGCATGACACAGGCGTTGAACAGGGTCTGGTCTTCCCGTTCCAGCAAGCCGAATATCAGATAGATCCCCAATTCTTTGCACAACGCGCCCGCCCGCTGGATATAGGATCCATCCGGCACGGTCTGGGCAATTTCCAACATGTCCGCCAATTGGGATGTGGGGTCTGCGTTAAACACATAACCATCCAGCACCGACTCGGGCGCGACAATCACTTGGGCGCGACGCCCGGCCGCCTCCCGGACATAAGCCTCCAGCCGCCGAAAATTATCCTCCAATTCCCAGGGAGCTGATTTCAAAGTGACAATTCCCACCAGCATGCTCTGTCTCCTATCAGAGGGTAACGGCAAAGAGTTGGGCGCGTGCCATGCGAAATCGCAAATGGATCTTCCGGCCCTTTAGCGCCGACAGATCCGACTTGCCCCGCCAACTCACCACGGCAGCCAACTCATCCCCAGACATCCGGTCGCAGTCGGCAAAACTGAATCCCTCTAGGGCGGGGACCAAAGTTGCGCCCGTTCGATTGGGCAAACTGCCATCGACGATTTCCACTTCGACAAAGGCGCCCGGCAACAACGTCTTGAAATTGATCTTGAGCTGCTGGCCGGCGCATAGCTGTTCGCTCAGGGCAAATTCCGCCCAATCGTCCGCTTCCCAAGCCACCAGCCGATCGCGCTTCCACGTGGCCCAGATGTACTCGTGCGGCTGGTCGGAAGAGCGGTTGTGCGGGTGCGGACAGGCCAGAGTCAGCACGCCCCAGTGGTCTTGATCCAACTCCACCAGCTCCGGCGTCGGGTAGAGACTGCCATAGCGCTCGCTCACCGGAATAATCGGCTTGCGTTCCGGCCGGTACCAGAGCTGGCCGTCGTGGCTGGTGGCCAAGTACACATCGACCAGATCGCTGGCCCGACGATAGGGACTGAAGAACATAAGGTGCTGGCCGTGTGGATGGCGACAATAGCCCGGCGCATAGATGTCCCAATCGGGCGGATCGTCGGGCTCTGCCGTGAGCACCATCAGGTGGTTGTCCCACGGCCCGCGAAAAGTATCGGCTTCGTAACGCGACACGGCCCGGCGCCGCTCGCGACCACTGCGCAAATAAATGACGTATTTGCCGCTATCGGCATCGTAGGTGAGAATATTCTGCGTATCGAGCAAGAAGGGCGGCGCCATGATCGGCTCGGGCAGGTGAGTCCAGCTATAGCCGTCGGCCGACACCCCGGCGGTGACCACCACCTGCGAGGTTATGTTGGTGCCGATTTCACCAGCGTCTCCGGCCGCCTCGCGCTTGGCCCGCAATTCCATCACTTCCGCCCGGCTAGCTGGCCGGCCGTCCACCTCGAACTTGCCGGTAATGCCAATGGCCTTATCTCTTCGTCGCTGCCATTGGGATCGCGCATGACGTTCATGTACCCATAGGACGAACCCACTTGGTCGCAGACGAAGAGGATATTGTTATCCTTGGAACCCGCGTATTCGACCCGTCCCAATTCGGGCCGCTCCCAGTGAAAGCCGTCGTCGCTCTCGGCGTAGCACCACAATCCGGGCACTTTGCCCGGCACGTGGCCGGCCTTCACCCACGGATCTTCGGGGTCGGCAAAGCAGCAGTACCACAGGCGATAGCGGTCGCCTTCCTTTATCAAACTTGGATAGTGAATATTGCCGGCTTCCCAGCGCTTTTGGCGCGCCATGACCGGCTCAGAGCACTCGGCTTGCTGCACGGTCAAGCGGATGCCGGTGGGCAAATCTTGGGGAAAATACAGTCCGGCTTCGTCGTGGCTGACGTAGCCGGGCCAGATACCGTGCCAATCGAGCGCGGGTAGGGTTTTAACCTCTAACTCGTCCACTGTCTTTTCTCCTCATCCTCGTTAAACGCGAGAGCTATCCCCGGTTCGATAGGCGTACAAGCTCGTAGCATTATCGGTGCGAAAGTGCAAGCGAATCTCCCGACCGACAAAAGGCGTCAGATCGCGCCGCTCCTGCCCCCACGTAACCTCGCAATCCGTCTCGTCTCCCCGTGCCAATCCATTGCACGAGTCAAAGTCAAACCCCTCCGGCACAGAGGCCTCCGCAATGACGCGCACCTGCAGGTGTCCAAATAAACAGGTGGCATTGACCCCAAGCCTAGGTCCAACGACTTCAATGGGTTCAGTCATCAATTCGCCGCCCCCGATGCCGCAGCGCAGCGCCACAAAGCGATCCTTGCGCAGGGTCACTAGGCCAATCGAACTAGTGGAATTGCCCTCAGTACCGTGGGCCTGGGGACGGCCCGAATACCACATGTACAGCGTATCTCCCACAAGGGCGGGAGGATTGGATGACAGAGAAGCCCAAGCCCCGTCCCAAGTGCCCGGTGAGCCGACCGGCAAAAATTCCTCGCGGCGGCCCACCCGCTGCCAGTGGTCCAGATGCCGAGCCGTAGCCAGTTGCACCGGCCCCAGTTCCGTGGCCGAGTGCAGCATGCCGATGAAACCAATGTACTGATTGCCATAGACAAAAGGTGCCATCACGTATAGCTGATCCCTCGGATCATCGAAATCGTCCGGTTTGACAATGGTTCTCAGGGGCGTCCAGTGGATGAAATCCTCACTGCTAGACAAGGCAATGACGCGGCGGTACTGCTTCCACTCGAGCACAAAGTGGTCCATCAAAGTTTCATAACGACGCGAAGTAGCTAGATAGCGCCGCTGCATGGGATCGTACACCAGTGCCCCCGCATCGCCCGAGCGAGGCACGTAATTGCAGTCATCCAGTCGCCAGTGAATGCCGTCTGGCGAAAAGGCCGCGTACATGCCGTGGTGGTCGCGGATTTTGTCGAAGAGCACTTTGCGCAAGGCATTGCGCTCTTGGCGGTCCATCGTGGGCGTTTCCTGCGGAGCGTCCGCAGTGGGACGCTGCTGGTACATACCCATCTTATACCGCTTGGACGGATCTGGCTCCTGCAAATCTTTGACCACGCCCCACGGATCCAGGCCGTAGTGAACACCCGGTGGCGGATAGACGATGTTGTTGGCGCTGGACCCTTCGCAAGCCACGATCCCCAGTTCCGGCTTTTCCCACGCAATGCCGTCTTTTGAGGTCGCGTAACACATAAAGTGCCCCTGGCCGGTGCGCTCGTACAGGTCGTTGTTGCTCGAGTAATACCACATCTTGAAGCAGTTTTCGTCGTCGTCGTAGAGCACCGAGCCCCACAGTTGCACGGCTTTCCCCTCCCAAGGCCGGTCGGGTTTTAATACCGGCTCCGTCCGCACGCGCTCGGGACGCTGCACCTTGCGCACAAAACCGGGATGATCTTGTACTTCCACGTCGTCGAGAAATAGATGCAAACCAGGGTCGTAAAGATTATTGCCCTTCATCACAGTTCCTCTCCACAGATTGGCCGGTGATATGGGCCTTGGTGATATCGATGATGAGTTCCACGTCGTGGCGCGCCTCAGTGATCGGCGTGTGGCACTCCACCCCCTCGGTGATACAGGCGTGAAAGTGGCTCAATTCCGCGGTGAAGGCGCTCTCCCAGGGAATAGCCGGCTCTTTGCGATAGCTAGTGCCGTGCTCGTCAATGCCCTGGATAGTCAGGGTAGAGAGCACGCGGCGCGAAAAACCGGTCGGATAGGTGAGCAGCACGCGCTTATCGTCGCCGTAGATTTCCAAGGTCTCGCGAAAATCCCACAGCTTTTCCAAGTCAACCCGACTGATGACACAGCGCGCGCCATTGGCGTATTCGAGCACTGAGGTAATCGAGCGATTGTTCTTCCAGATTTCCGTGCTAATCACAGCGCGGGGCGAGCCCACCATCGTGCGCAAGCTGTAAAGGTCGTGGATCAAACCGTAGGTGATGCCGCAGACCGGCTCGGCTTGCTCGAAAAGGTCGCCAAAAGCCTGGCGCAGTGTTTCCTTATAGGCACGCCGGCGTTGGGCGGCGATCGCGGAACGCTGCGAACCCGCGTACTGCACGTTGAAGTGGTCGAGGTGAAGATAATTACTCGGGTGCAAGTGGTTGATCTGGATAAAGCTGTAATCCAAACCCTCCACCTCTCGTTTGGCCAGCGCAAAGGCCGGATCGTACGCCTTCATGTAGGCGGCTTGGCCCACGGTGCCAGCTTTGTGCATGGCTGCAATCATGGCGTCGGCTTCCTGCAAAGACGCGCAGATGGGCTTTTCGATGAGCACGTGCTTGCCGGCGGCAAAAGCAGCGATTGCCGCGTCGCTTTTGGGATCGGCATGGCAGAGAAGCACCGCGTCGATATCCGCGCTTAGCAGATCGTCGAGGGTGCTGACGTGCCGGGGGATAGCAAAGCGTTTGGCGACGTAAGCCGCCTGATCGGGGGACACGTCGCAGACAATGGGAACGGCAAATTCCTCGTCGAGTTCCAACAGGTTGGGTAGGTGCTGGACCTGGGCTATAGCACCACACCCCAAAACACCAATGCGCACGCGGGCCATGAACGGACTCCTAATTGATAATTTCCGGCTGCCAAGGACCGTTTTGAGTTGGAACCCCTTGAAGTCCGGAGCCGTATTTGGTTACTTGTACTTTTACGTCCGACAGAGTCGGAATCAATATAAGTCACCAGCCACCATGATCACAGGGAAACGAGATGATGACCCCCGAACAGCGCTATTTTTTTGATTTAACCGGCTACCTCCATTTGCACGGCGTGCTGAGTGAGAGCGAACTCCGCCCCGCCCAAGACGCGGCCCAGCGCTACATCGACGCGCCGCCGGATCAGCTACCAGAGGGCTTTCGCATTGACCTCAACCGCGAGCACTTCAACTGGTACCTCTACGCCTTCGCCTTTGACAAAGCCCTCGAACGGCTGGCCATGCACCCCAAAACCTGGCCCATCCTGCTCGAACTGACCGGCGGCAAACCCAAGTTAGGCGGCGGCAATATGATGGTCGATGTCCACGGCAAACCTTTTCATCCCCTGCATTCGGGACTCGAATCAGACCTGCGCAAAAACCGGCCGGGCTGGCGTCGCAGTTTTGTCAAGGACGGCAAAATATACAACAACGACCTGGTGTTTTTCTTTTATCTCACCGACGTTTTCCCCGGCGACGGCGGGCTCATCGTCGTACCCGGCTCGCACAAGGCCAATTTCCTGCGCGAACATGACTACTTCTATCCAGGAAGCTACACCGCCGACGGAGGCTACAACGACGATTATTTCAGCACTGAAGTGCCCGAAGGAGTGGCCAATCCCACGCCTAGAGCCGGCGACGTAGTCATCATGTCCGAACACCTCACCCACGGCGCGCTCTCCTGGGAGCCCAAAGACCGGGACCGCCGCTTTCTCACCCTGCGCTACGGCGTGCAGCACATCGGCCCCTCCGACCCCTTTCCCGACGGCGTCAAGGCCCAATTGTCTCCCGAAACCTTGGAGCTAATCGCCGTGCGCGACTTCAACAACCGCAAAGAAATCACCACGCGCGATACACTAGAATTGACCGTATGAACGAACTGCTGGTCGAACGCCTGCCCCCCATCGTCGATATCGGCCCCGAACGCCAGCTCTTCCTCGATGATCTGTTGATCGATTCGCTGGAAAACGCCGCCCGCTTTGTGCATCAGCCGCGCAAACTCGCAGAAAATCCCGTCTTCGAGATGGAAAAACCTTGGGAGGGCCAGCGCTTCCTCTACTGCGATATAGCTAAGGACCGCGACAAAGGCACATATAATCTCTGGTACAGCATTTACCCCGAAGTAAATAGCCCCGGCCTGTGCTACGCCGTCTCAGAGGATGGCATCCACTTCGAGCGCCCCGAACTGGGGCTAGTCGAATTCAATGGGTCAACGGCCAACAATCTGCTCGCCCTGCCAGCGGGCTTTGCCCATGACATGACGGTCGCCAAAGACGAACGCGAACAGGACCCGGCGCGGCGCTACAAAATGGCTTACTATTACGGGGGTGGAGTGGGCATGGCCTGGTCGCCCGATGGGCTGCGCTGGACCGCGCACCAGCCCAATCCAGTGATCGCCCCCACGGGCGATGCCTCTCAGTCCCTGTTTTGGGACCAGCGCTACGGACTGTACGTCATGTACTTGCGGCCCAACGGCCACCACAAAAAGCGCACCTGGCGCAACCGAGGCGTGCCCTACGACGCCTCAGTTTTTCCCACTCGGCGCATGGGGCGGGCCGAGAGCATTGACGCCGCTTCGTGGACTCATATCGAAGAAGTGCTCACCCCGGACCAGCGCGACGGCCCTGGCACAGAGTTCTACTATATGCCCGTGCTGCCATACCAAGGCGCTTACCTCGGGTTTCTCAATGTCTATCACGAGTTCACCGGCGATTCTCAACCGCTAGCGGGCACCAACTACACCATCGACGCCCAACTCACCTTCAGCCGCGACGGCCGCCAGTGGACGCGGGTCTGCGACCGCCAAGTCTTCCTCCGCGGCGACGAGCAAGCCTGGGACGAAAAGCGCTTGTACATCGATCACGTCCAAGTCGAGGACGAATGCATCCGCATCTACTATCGCGGCTCGAACATTCCGCACGCCGGCATCAACGATTTACTGGGTACGCAACACAACGGCCGGCCTTTGCGCGGCGATGCCCTAGGTATCGCCGAATTGCGAGTGGATGGCTTTGTTTCTATTGCCGCAGGAGACCAGCCGGGAAGTCTGACGACCCGCCCGCTGCGCTTTGACCAAGGCAACGCCCTCCGGCTCAACGCCGACGCCAGCCAGGGCGAAGTGCGCGTCGAGGTGCGCACCCTCTACGGGGCGGTCATCGATGGTTTTTCTTTAGGCGAGTGTCTGCCGCTAAGCGCAGATTGCACGACCCACCAAGTCCAGTGGCGCAGCGGCCGCACGCTGGCAGAACTCGAGGAGCCGGTGCGCCTGCATTTCAGCCTGCGCCAGAGCCAGCTCTATTCCTTCCAAATCGTTGCACAAAGAGGTACAGCATGACCCCCGAACAGCGCTACTTCTTCGACCTGACCGGCTACCTTCACCTCCAAGGCGTGGTGCAAGGCGCGGAATTAAAAGCAGCCCAAGACGCGGCCCAGCGCTACATTGACACGCCGCCGGAGGAGGTGCCCGCCGGCCTCGAAATCAATCTCGAGCGCGAGCACTTCAACTGGTATATCAATGCCTTCGCCTTCGACAAGCCCCTCGAAGCGCTGACCCTCCACTCCAAAACCTGGCCCATCCTCAAGGAGTTGACCGACGATCGGCCGCGCCTGACCAGCGGCAACCTGATGGTCGATGTCCACGGCAAGCCCTTCCATCCCCTGCACGGTGGCGTCCCCGGGTCACCGGCCCGCAATCCAGAGCAGGGACGCTACAGCACAATCGGCGGCAAAGTCCAGTGCAATGACCTAGTCTTCTTCTTCTACCTGACCGACGTCTATCCCGGCGACGGCGGGCTTATCATTCTCCCCTGCAGCCACAAGAGCCACTTCGACTATCCGCGGTCGCTTTTCTATCCCGACAGCTATACGGCAGATGGATACAACGACGAGTACTTCAGCACCGAAGTGCCCGAGGGAGTGCTCAATGTAACGCCCAAGGCCGGCGATGTGGTCATCATCTCCGAATTGGTCACCCACGGCGCGCTCTCTTGGGTGCCCAAAGACCGCGACCGCCGCTTTCTCACTCTGCGCTACATGCAGCAGCACGAAAGCGTGCGCGGCGGTCTAGACCGTTTCTCCCCAGAGGTCAAGGCTCGACTTTCGCCGGAAACCTTGGAACTGGCCGCACCCGCTGCCTTTACCCACACCAAGGAAATCGTCGAACAAGAAGTCGTCACCCTGAGCTGACACTCAGTCGATCTCTTCCAGAGCAATGGCCCGAGTCCAACTAGCCGTGACCCGCTGCATCTTGAGCGGCAGGGCGATGAAAAAGACGCGGTCCTTTGTCAGTTGCTCCAATCCCAAGAGGGCGTCCACCATGGGAATACCCTCTTCCAGCAGTCGGCGCTCGGCATCGATGTGGGCATTGGGCACAGTGGATGGACCGTAGTACAAATTGCCGCCCGAGGCCAGCAACTTGATCCGCGTTTCAATAAAGAAATCCAGCACTTCGGCTTCGAAGTAGGGTAGCTCGCCGCTGTGTTCGGGGTTGGTGCGCACCAGCACAATATCGCCGCTTTTCACTCCTGCACGGCGAAATTCGTCGGCACTGATTCCCTCTCCTGACCCCTTGTGCGAAAAATCGCAGACCACGGCCTCGCCAATGTAGGACGCCAGCGGCATGCCGGCCATGTCCGGCCCTTCATCTAGGTATTTGTAGGCCCCTTCGCAGTGCGTGCCATTGTGCGTCTGGCTCTGAATGAAGTGCATCCGGGCCCCATAGGCCATAAACTCCTGCACCTCCACCGAGCGGCCGTAGAAAGGCTCGCCGTGCAGGTAGTGCCCGTCGATTTTCTTCTCTCCGGGAACCATCTCGTGCGATAGGTCGACAATGCGGTACTTGCTCAGATCAATCATTTTTTTCCCCTCAATAGAAGTGAATACAGACAGGCGCTGGATACTTCCAAATAGCGTATGGGAGTTTCCTATAGAAGTCAGTGACCGAGGCGGATTACTGCTCTAGTTGATTCTCTTGAGCACCTCTCGACACAGATCGGCTGAAATCCAGATATCATCGTGAGTAATGATGGTCTCCATAAAAGCATTGACTTCAGCAGAGGAAATCAAGTTTTCTCGATAGGCTTGAACAAGCAAGCCTAATGTGCCTTTGACAGTCAAACCGAGCCTTTTTGCCTCTTCTCTCGCCTTCAGGTCATCGAGTAGTATTAGGCTACCCGATTCTTGCATACTGAGATAAATGGCTTCTTTTTCACCTGTATCCAGAGACAGTGAAGCGATCTCAAATGGAAAATCATCCGGGGCTATTTCCTCAACGATGAGTTGCTTTTGACGGATTGCTATTTCGGCCCTCTTTGCATCGATGTGCCCTTGCCTTCCTCCCTCGATGACGACCTCTCGGTGAACATTTGTAGGATGCTTACCTGACCGAATAGCCGAAAAAGAATATCCAAAGCACCGATTTTACCTAGTGCCATTAGAGGGCCGGAATTACAAAAGACCTTCACGCCAGTTCTTCTTGAATCTGGGTCTCACTCCAACGAGGTTGGATTCCAAAGGCCCGGGCCTGTTGCACTACTTCCTGTTCTGTCAGACCGGCAATTTCCGCTGCCCGGCCAATCGATATAAGTCCCCGCTTATAGAGCAATAGGGCTTCCTGAATTTTGACCTGAGATAACCCTAGCAACAATAGATCGCCTAGACGATCTTTGTAGGCTTCCAACTCTGCCATTTTATGGTCGGGAATTTCGACCGTCGTTTTTGCCATTAATAAGCTCCTTTCGGTCGTAAATCAATTAACTTGGCCATTGTTGTTTTGGGCTCTTTGTCAATTCGCTTTGATGGCTCGGGTCGTCAAAGCAAGTTACCAAATATCTGCTTTTCTTCAAGAAAATGTAAAAAATCGGGTATCTCCTTGTTCCCGTTTCTGAACAGTTTGACCGGTGCCATTCTCTCCGCTCCCATATATGCTTTCCCGACTACGATCACACCGGAGATACGATGCAGAGCGGGTATGAAACTCGCACGGTCCGCAGCATCAGGATTGCCTGTCAAAGCACGTTTAATATCACTGCAATCATCTTCCCAAGTGAACTCAGAGTGGCAGTTATTAACAGCTATGATAAAAGGATGCCCTAGGTCTATTCCACTCCAATGTTTGGCTTTGGCTTTGACGGACTTCAAGAGCGGTCCATAACCGTCCATGCCCCCGCTCCGCCATGGTCCATGTATATGTCCTTCGCACTGTAGGAAAGGTAGCTTCAGAGTTCCCTTGAGAGTCCAATCTCCCACCTTGATCTCTGTTTCGCATTTTTCTTCAAATAAAATGTATTCAGGATAGAACCATGGTAACTTGCTATTTTTCTCGAACTCTTCCCGAGTAAAACGAGCCAGAAGTTCCTCAAATGGGCTAATTATCTCGGATTTCCTCAGATATTTTTTTAGTTGTCCCTCCGCCTTTAGCCAGATGTCCAGATGGGGATTAGGCAGTCCCTTTTTCAGTTTTGTGATTGCATCATGCTCTTGGTCAGTATCAGAGAAGTCCCCTTGGCCGAATCCACACACAGTAGCTTCTATGAAACACGATTGGCGGTCATTTTGAACGCGAAAATCGATTTTCTTTTTCGTTCTGGGCAAATCGCCCTCTATCTCGACGTCTAGGCCCAACCGTATCAGCATTCGGTAGAGCTGCATCTCAAAGGCCGCGGCTTGAAACTCAGCGGAATCCTTGCTGCGAAGGCGTCCACGGAACGTCTCGCAATGCTCGATGGGAAGGTCTTGAAATAGCTCCTCTATCCATTCCCGATATTCAACAAATCCCGGCTCGCACTGTCGTTGAAAGAACTCAAAGGTCGTCTCGCCGGTACGGACCAGATCAGCGTCCAACGCATCGGTTTTGACAGTGAATAATGGTTTTTTCATTCGGTTATATGGCTAATTCTTTAATGAGATCCTTCATCGGTATGATCAAGTGTCGATGAAGAGCCTTGGCTACATCTAACCTCAGCGGCTGCTTGCTCGACAAAATATCGTCGATATTGGCATCCACTATGCCGCTCTGAGCCAGTAACGATTCCACATCCTTTGAGGTCAGCCCTGCTTGGTCCATAGAGAACTCAATAGCGGCAAGCGGATCTACATCACCCATCGGATGACACTCACGCTCATAGGCTTCTACCAGCAAGGATAAGGCTTTTAATTCATCTCCCTGCGGAGTGCCTGTGGGCGATCCCCACAGTTCATCAATGCGGGCCATAGCCCGTGCGTGATCAGCTTCAGTGCGAATAGGCTCTAAGCAGCGCATGGTCATGCCTTCGCATCGGAGAGCTTATTGTACTCTGCATGGGGAATCTCCACTAGGCTTAAATCGAAGTCCAATTTACAGGAGTGAATGTAATACAGTTCGGGAAGGTTCAATCTATTTCAATGACTTCGTCCGATAGTTTTTCGGCCAACTCAGTCGACGGAATAATATCGACCACGTCCATCATCTCTCTGGTTAATGGACTTTTTAGAAAACCTCTCAAATTGTCTGTCAAGTTATCCATCAGTATAACAGAGTCCAAGGAAGCCGTGCTAGTCGTTACGAGCCAGAACTGAAATTCATTCTCTGGTAAAAACTCTTTCACCTCGTCCTCCGAACAAGACAGGCGACACAGAACCAACATCGACCCATAAAGTTTGAGCCGGTGCTCTTTAAGAACTTCGTCGTAAAGCAAGTCAACTTGGTCGGCGGCGTCGAGGTAATCATACCTTTCTTTGAAGTCAATTATAGTGCGCTCTAAGTCGGTTTCCTCTATAAAAACAACGCTTTGGTTATCCTTGCTGACCGTTACATAGTCACAGCACTCGCATGTTCCAAGTCCGGCGGCGCTGCGCATGTTGGATCCTTTCTTCGTGCTATCCATCCGATACGCTTTGACGCCGCCGGCAGACTCTATTGGCTCGGCGAATTGGGATAAGGGCATTCTATAGCCCTTTGATGTAGAGATCAGAGAAAGGCTTAGTCAACGACTGTTTGACCTCTGCCATCACCGCGTCCATGTCGCCATTCCATTCGGCATCCGGTGGAAACTTATTCAATCTGACGAGCTCCCGGTCTTCTGGTTTTTCCTTTACATGCACCTCAAGCCACTTGAGGATCGTCATGCTATGGGTAGAGACCACCACATTGACTCCTTGACGGGCCAATTCAAAGAGAAACGCCGCCATTTCAACTTGCCAAGCCGGATGGAGATTCGATTCGGGTTCATCAACAAAAAGAAAAGAGTCTTGGTCTAAGGCCCCTCGCTCAATTAGCAAGGCCAGCATTCCCATATTTGCAACCCCCGCTGACGTGAGAGAGAGCGGAATTGACTTGCCTTTTTGTTGAAATTCAAGATCGCCCTCTTCACTCAACGAAATTTTCCCGCCAATCGCATCGTGCAGACTTTTGTGGATTTCGGCAAAAGGATGTTCTATGCGCTTCCTTCTGAGGGCAACAGCCATGTCGTAGAAGTAGTCTGGGACTCCGTTCAAAGAAGTCTCGAAAAGGGAACGTGGGTCGAGCTTAATCGACTCCAAAGCACTTTTCAGTTTCCAATAAAGCGGAGATTCTAAATAGAATACGCTAGGGAACGATAGCACGTTCTGAATGACTTGCGGACTAGGAGTGAACTTGGAAACCTTGTCTGTATCCAGTAATTCGCCCACTCCTTCAACGCTGAAATACAAGGGGGAATCGCCGTCCCCTTTGAGATTTGAAAAACTAGCCTCTTGAAAATTTCTGCTCACGTTCTGAGAATACCCGAAGTCCCATCCTGCACTAATCGCCGATTCCACGTTCCTGAAATGACGTTCCAAATCGTTTATAAATGCTTCAAGAGAGCCATGAATCGTATCAATAAAGTCAATGGGGTCATCTTCCCTTGTTTTGTCAACATGGTCTTTAAGGATTCGGGAATGCCCTCTTATCGTCTCAATCTCAGCCATTAATTTGGGTTGCACTTCCTTGAGCTTGTCGAGTTCATTTTGAATCGGCTGACTTGGGAACGCCTCCTGTAGGATAGAGTCGATCTTGTAGATTCCCTTTCTGATTTCGGCCAGTGAGCGTTTTTCTGGGACGCTTAGTAAATGATCTCTCTGATCGAAATGGTGCAAATGTACTCCGATGAGGCGGGCCATTGCATGAAAAAACACTCGCGCATGATTCTCGTTCCTCGCCCTAAGAATCGAATACAGCATCTTCGCCACGAACGTCTTGCCCGTATTATTCGGCCCGGCGAATACCGTAAACTGACCAACTTGGATAGTCGCCTCGTCGATTGGTCCAAAATTCTCAATTTTCAACTCAAGGTCCATAAGTCTCTTCCTTGAGATTCTCCATAGGTTTCCCAAGCGGCAACTAAAGACTTGGGCTATATCGTACCTCAGCGGCGGCTTGCCCGATAGAATATCGTCGATATTGGCATTCCTCGCATCGGATTAGTACGCCACCGCTATGTAAAAGCTACTCGTAAACCATCTCCCCGGTCTTATGCTCCTCGATCCAATCCCAGTCCACCTCCACACCCAGCCCCGGCCCCTCCGGCACTTCCACGCAACCATTCTCATCCACTGAATCCAACTCGTCGAGCCAGCGCCTCTCGCTGTAGACCGCCGGCTTGGTATCGTTGACCAGAGGATGCACCAAGCCCAACTCGTAATAATTGGCATTGCGCAAGGTCGCCATGATGTGGCGGTGCGCCAGACTGCCGCCGTGCAACTCCACGTCCAGCCCGTGCGACTCGGCCATAGCGGCGATCTTCATCACCCCGGTAATGCCGCCATCGGCGCTGCTATTGGCGCGCACGAAGTCGGTAGCACCGGCGGTAATCGTATCGGCCTTGGCCTCCAGCCCGCGCACGTGTTCGCCCATCAGCATCGGCGTCTTGATCAGCTCGCGCAACTTGACGTGGGCAAAGCGCGAAAACCCGCCGCCCCTGAACGGATCTTCATACCACATATAACGCGCCTCGTCGCAGGCGCGACCCACCTTGAGCACATCCTCGAATGTGGGAAAACACCCGGCCGGATCGAGTAACAGATCCATATCGTCGCCCACCGCTTCGCGAATGGCTAATACTGCCGCCACCTCGCGGTCGATCGGCCCGTTGACCCAGCCGTGGATCTTAAACGCCGGATAGCCGTATTGCTCCTTGCAGCGCAACGCAAACTGCGCGAAGTCGTCCGGCGTCGTCAAACCGCCGTTTTCGTCGCCGTGGTAGGTCGAAGCGTAGGCCGGCAACTTCTTGCGCCAACCCCCGCCCAAAAGCTCGTAAATCGGCGCGTCGTAGAGCTTGCCAGCAAAATCCCATAGCGCGGTGTCCACCGCGCCCGGTGGCGTGCCGTCCTGGCCGCGCCGCGAGCGCTTGAGATCGTGCCAGATGATCTCGCGGTCCAGCGGGTTGCGGCCGAGCAAGTACTGCGCCGTGCGGGCGTCGATGCCGTTGGGCGCGATGCCGCTGATCCCGGCGCTGGTCTCGATGGTCAGGAAGCCGCCACTCTGAGACAGACGGCCTCCTTTTCTATAGACCGTGTCAAAGCCCAATTGCTCCTCCAACTCCATATCGGCGATCTCGTAGTCAAAATGCGTCGTAGTGATGCGGGTGATCTTGATATCTCGTGCCATCGCCAGCTCCTCTATTTTTGTGAAATCTCGTCTCAGTCCTAATCTTCATCTGCCGCCAGCGGCCCCA
Organism: Candidatus Latescibacterota bacterium; assembly: GCA_965203175.1. Lineage (GTDB taxonomy): Bacteria > Latescibacterota > UBA2968 > UBA8231 > UBA8231. Next base: position 5,681,838 of record OZ241867.1, read on the forward strand.
CCGCACCCAAACGCAGCGCGGGATAGAGCGTTTCAAAAAGCGGCGTGTCGCCCGTATCGCGGGCATAGCGCCAATAGAGCCGCGTCATTTTTTTGACCTGCTCGTCATAGGCGGGTTCCTGCGCCAGGTTCTTCATTTCATAGGGGTCTTCGTCTAGCTGGTACAACTCGTCAAAATCAAAGCCGTTAAACACAAACTTCCACGGGCCGTCCCACACCACCCGCTGCGTCAACCGGTGGCGGTTGCCAAAGTATTCGGCATAACCTCGGGTCCATTCGTCGGCGACATGAGCCGGTTCGCGCGACAGCTCCACAAAAGAGCGGGAGTCGGTCCCATCAATAGGCTCGCAGTCGGTCAGTTCCAACAACGTCGGGCACAGATCGTGCAAGCCGACTCGACCCTGGCAAACAGCGTCCTTGGCAATCCCAGGCCCACGCACAATAAGCGGCACCTGATACACTTCTTCGAACGCGGAAATATCCTTGAAGAACAGCCCGTGCGCACCCAATAAATCCCCGTGGTCGGCGCACATTACAACGATCGTGTCGTCGAGTTTGCCCATCCCTTCGAGAAAGTCGATCACCCGCCCGAATTGGGCATCTATTTCGCTAATCGACGCGAAATAACACGCCCGCGCTGTATGCTTGTGCTCTTCGTTGAGCTGACTCCAAATGCCCTGCGCCCGCCGATAAAGCCCCGGCCGGTCCGCCAGATCATCATCGGCATTGGGCGGCGGTGGCAGCGCTTGCTCTGCATAGCGGTCGTAGAATTCGCGACTGGCTATAAAGGGATCGTGCGGCTCCTCAAAGCTGACAAAAGCACACCACGGAGCGTCGCCTTGTACCACTTCCTCCAGATAGCGCAGCGCCAGCGTCGTCGTCAGCCCCATGCTGCGCTCTTCGGCAGGCCGGTCGGTCACCCCGTAGAACAGATGGGGGCCATAGCCGTGCGGCGCTTCGAGGTAATGCGCTGGATCGCACTCCGGCCGCAGCGGCTTACCTCCCAGCACCTCGGCGACCAACTCATTGTGGAGCGCACCGCCTCTGACTCCGTTGACCTGCCAGCCGAAACGGCCCGGCGCATTATCGCGCTCGATGTGCCACTTGCCGAAATACCCCGTGCGATAGCCAGCGTCCACCATGCGCTCGGCCCAATGCACTTTATCAGTGCGCAGCGCATGTAAATCCGGCACCTTGGGATAGAGCACCTCCAAGACCCCGTGGTTGTGCGGCATCAGCCCGGTCATCAGACTCGCCCGGGTCGGCGAGCAAATATTATTGGGCGTATAGGCGCGGGTAAAACGCACGCCCTCCCCGGCCAGCCGATCCAAATAAGGAGTTTGACAGACGTGATCTGGATCGAGCACGCGAGCCTGCATCTGGTCGGCCATCAAAAAAAGAATATTGGGTCTATTGCTCACGTTATTTGTTCCACTGTTCGACGAAGGTAGCGGCCAGCACGCACGCTAACCCCGGCCCCAAACGTCCCGCCAAATAGCCGGCAATCTCCGCCTCCGTTTTGCCGTCAAAAAGTTCCTTTAATCTCCGATCCTGTGCGGCAAATGCATCGCGGGTAATCTGTTCTGTATCCACCAGCCCATTTAAAATCCCGCGCAATTCGCTCAATACATCTTGCGCATCCGGATCCTGCACCCGATTGTGAAACTCACCCGGATCTTCTTTCACATTAAACAGCAAATCATCATACCATGTAAAATGAATGTATTTCCAATCACCCTTTCGAATCAGAAACGATCCCGTGCAATTCCCCTCCGAATGTGATTCTGTATACGTCCATCCTGGATGTTCACTCGCCGATCCCTCGATCAAGGGCAACAGGGAATGCCCGCGCAGTTCCGGTGCGAGAACCCCCGCCAGATCCAGCAGTGTCGCCACCAGATCCACATGCGCCATCGGCGTATCGACAACTGCCCCCTGCGGCAGACCCGGCCCGGCCATCACCAGCGGTACGTGTGCCGCATTTTCATACAAATTGTTTTTATACCACATGCCGTGTTCGCCCAGCGCCTCACCGTGATCCGAGGTATAAATGAAAATGGTATTTTGCAATTGTCCGGTCGCCTCCAAGGCATCCCACACCTGACCGATATATTCATCCAGTTCTGCAATCATCCCGTAATATCCCATTCGCGCCCGACGGATGCGATCTTCAGAAATCGGTGAAGCGACCCGTTTAAAATGCCGCATCGCCTGATACACTAGATGTAATTCTTCCAGATCATTTGCTCGGATATCCGGCAAATCCATGTCCACTTCGGCATACATATCCCAGTATTTCTGCAAGGCGACAAATTTCGGATGAGGTTCACTCAATCCCAGGTAAAACAGCCAAGGCGTCTCCAGATCAAGCGATTCGCCCCGGATAAAATCCAGGGCTACATCCGTCTTCTTGGCATCCTCGTGCCGCTCATTGCGCGGTGCACCGTCTACTCCCTCGCGCTCACCTATGCGATAACACGGTGGTCGGCGAAAAAGGGACGTGATGTCCGGCCGCCTGCAGTGCCCGTTGATCACGTCGATTTCTTTAAACCCGCGCGGAAAATCATCGTGCAAATCAAACTTCCCGGTGGCCCGGCAATCGTATCCCACCTCACTCAATCGCGTGCCCCAGGTCGGATGGCTGCCGTCCCACACCGTCGAATTGCAATAAGACCCCACATCCGACGGATACATGCCGGTCATCAAAGAGGCCCGGCTGGGCGCACACACCGGGCTGCCGCAATACGTATTGGTAAAGACCACCCCATGCTCTGCAATGCGATCCATATTGGGTGTCTTCACAATGGGATGCCCCGCATAACCCGCGTAGCGAAACGCGTGCTGATCGGAACAGATAAAAACGATATTCGGTCGTGCCCCAGACAACGCAGCCATCAAAACACTCCTTCCGTGCACATTAATAAAACGTGATCCGGGTCCCCGGCCTTCCCAAAAACCCGTCCACTAGGAGCCAGAAGCCGCCGGCGATGAAGTGACCCAAGGTGAGCCTCTATAAAAACAAAGATTTACCTATGGCTGCGCCGTGACTGGCTTGCGTTTTTTCCGCGGCTGTCAGATATGGACCGCAGCCTTCAATAGGCCACTGCCACCGTGCGCAACACCTTGGTCCTCTCCTCGCTCAATCCCCCGGCGTCAACGGCCACTCGGAGCAACGCGCAATAGACGCCCGGCGGAACGCGCGCACCCTGCTCGTCTGTGCCGTCCCAAGCGATCTCGTACTGGCCAGTAGTCGTCGAGTGTTGCTCGGCGAGCTGGCGCATCAGCCGGCCGCTCAAATCGTAGATGGCGACCTCCAGCGGGCCATCGTCGTCCAGACGCACGACCTTGAAGGCGAAGATCGCGTGGTCGTTGACGCCATCGCCATTGGGCGTAAACGCCGGCGGGCGCACCTCTACGTCGAGCAACAGTTCCCCACGCGTCGGGTCGCCCACCAGCGTCGTTGTATTGCCCGCCACCTCGTCGAGCGCGTTGCCCGGATCCACCCGCTGCCAAGTGCCCTCGCCCCTAGCGCTGTGTTGGAACGAGGCACGCATCACCGCACCCATGCCAAAAAGCGCGGTGCGAAAGTCGAGGCGCACGACCTCAACGTCCGTGTTGGGCCTAATCTCGGCAAAGGATAGGCGCAAGCTGTCCGCGCTCGTGGGGATGACCTCGACGCCCTCCATCTCGCGCTCCTCCCCGGCTGGCCCCGCGTACAGCCCCGCAAAACCGAGCGCCATATCCGCCGGTGCGACCAGCAGCAACTGGTCAAAGCCAGGGTCGCGCCGGTTGAATTCCGGTCGCACGTACAGGGAAAAGGGACTCTCCACACCCAGCGAATCGACCCTGAACGGCGCAATCTCGCCCGTCAACCCTTGGGCCACCGGACTGGTAAAATTGAGGCGAATCGCGCGCAACGCGGCGCTAACGTCTGGGTCCGCTGAAAGCATGGTCGCCCGCACCTTGAGGAACTCGCGCGGGCTAGGCGAGGTAATCGCGCTGCCCGCTGGGGTCTCGTAAGGCTGGCTCCAGCCGCTCCAGTCGTCCCCTTCCACCTCCTCGGCGACAATCGGCCCCTTGAAGATGTCCAACAGCGTCGGATTGTTGTATTCCTTCTCGGAAATTTCCGTGCCGTCCTTTTTGAAATAGTGCAGCACCTCGCTCAGCTCGTTGCCCGTGCGCGTCTGCACCAGCACGCTGGTGCCCGGCGGCGTATCGGCATCCCATTCTATCGACAGCAGGTTCCGCCGCCCGCCCAGCCGCACTAAGCCCGATTCAAGCCAGACCTCGGGCTGGAGCCCCTGGCCGTAGAGCTGCACCGAAGCGGGAAATCCCCGGTGGCCACCAACGGCTACGATGATTTGCTCCCACACTAGGCGGAAAAAGCGCGTCTTGATCAGTTCAAAGTCGTGGCCCTCATACTCCTTGCGCGTACTCGACTGCTGGCGGCTGGCCACGGTCGTCCACTTGAGGCTACCGTCGGCGTTGAGCGCGCCGTCCGAGGCGTCGAGGCGGTAGGAGGGAAAGCTGAAGCGATCGCGGAGCGCTTGACCGCCGTAGGCAATGCGGAAGGTATCGATCCAGTACGTCGAACCTAGGTCAAAGCTTATATGGCCTTCAGGGCCGGGAATGGTTTGGCGGTCGAAGGAGAAGATCAGATCCACGTAGGTCTGCACGTTGCCATCGATGGTCCGCCCCACCGGCAGCCCTTGAGAGGCAAACACATCGCCGCCCCGGGCCAAGGCGGCAATCATCGCGTCGTCGCCCTCGTGCCAAACTTCGAGTTCGGCCAGCCGAGGCCGCTCCCAGCGGTAGTAGGAGATTCCGCCCTGCTGGTCGGCGGGTAGTTGCACATAGTCCGCCTCATCAACCTCGGTCAGCCGCCCGTCGCGCTGCAACTTGTAATAGACGACTGCGCCTCGCTCGGCCGCCGGCAACGCCTCGTACTCCACCTCGCTGACCTCAAAACCGCGGTCGAAGTCCGACCCCCGCACCACCACCTGCACCAAACGCACTCCGGTGCCGGCGAATTCTTTCTGCGTCACCGAGATCGCCGAAGTCGGCGGGGCGTTGATCGGCTGATCCGATAGTTCCCGCTCCTCGGCCTCTGCGCTCTCGCCGAGAGAAATTTCCAGCAGCCGCTCGGTCTTGTTCGGCTTCAACGTGCGCCACACCACATCGAACTCCGGCTCTTCCGAAGAGATGAACTTCTCCGGCACCTCGCCGTCGGAAATCAGCACGTCGTATTGCAGGAAGGGATCGCCTAGACCTTCCTCGACGAACTTGAGCACAATGCGCTTGGCGATTACCAGCCGACCCAGATCTACTGTAAACCACCACTGCGCCCCCAACTCGGTAGCATCCACGACCGGATCAGGCTCCCAGTAGGTGGTCAAGTCCCCGTCAAGCACATGGAGCACGTCGGGCGCGTTGGAACCCGCTTCTATAGCATCTGCAAGCTCGATTTCCTCGGCCGCCTTCTCCCGCGCGAGGTCTTCGGGCGGGTGCAGGCGCAAGAAGTGGACGATGTCCTTGGTGGCGTCCGTATTGCGGCGCAGTTCAAACGGCGTCACCGTACCGCTTTGATCAATCGTCAGAGTACCCACCGGAAACTCCCAAGCGCGCCAGTGCGCAGCGCGGTCAATGACGAGCTGATCCGCGGTGAGCCGGTAACCACCCCCTTGGGCATGGACCGCAGCTACCCACAGCAAAACGACGGCGATGTAGCGCATAAGTCTTCTCCTCTTAGTACGCCAGCGAGACGATGCGCGAGCGGGCCTTGGTGCCACCGTCGGTTTCCACTTCGAGACGCAGGACATACAGCCCAGGATTGAGTAAAGCACCCGTTCCGTCCCGACCATCCCACTCTGCGGCAAACTGGCCGCTCTGCGCCGGACCGCGAAAAACCTCGCCGACCCGCGTCCCCCGCAAATCGTAGAGCACCACCGCTACCTCGGCATTTCCCGTCACATTCAATAGTTCGTATTCAATCCGCACTGCGTCGTTGATCTGGTCTCCGTTGGGCGTGAACGCCGCTGGCAAGAGTCTGAGCGCACCGACCACCTGCCCGGCGATATGGGTCAGCCCCACGCTCAGCGTATTGCCCTCGACCAACTCAACCACTTCGCCCGGCGTCACCACTTGGCGCACCTCCTGCGGTCGAGTGCTATCGTACACGCGGCCCGAGAACAAGGTCCCAAACTTGAACACCTCGCAGCGAAAAACCACCTCTATCAGCTCCCCATCGCGCGCTTGGTCTATCCGCGGAACGCCGACCTCAAAGCCGCGCTCATCGAGCCGCCGCACCTCAAAGGCAACCTCTTCGCCGCTGTAGCGCACTGCGTCAATGCCCTCCGCCTGAGTCGGTGTGTCAATCTCAATGGTGTCGAAACCCAAGTCCTCCGCTTCTAGTCGCGGCAGCAGCATGTAGGTAAACTCCGTCGCCACACCCGTGGTCGCCAAGACGGGCGCAATCTCGGCCAGAACCAAGGAGGCCATCGGCGGCCTAGACACGGCAAACTGCACGAAGTTCAGCCGTCCCCCTGCCTCTACTGTGGAATGGAAGTTGGCCCTGATCTGCACGAACTGACGAGGTTGCGTCCCCTGCATCGGAGCACCGCCCAACGCCAGGTCATAGGCCGCACTCCAGCCCTCCCAGTTTTCAGTGTCGGGCGTGATACCGGCCTGCTGGGCTCTCTCCAGCCGATTGTACGACCGCAGCGTCAAAGGCCGCCCCCGGGTATTCAGCCGAGTCCGCTCATCGCCGCGGAACGTGTGGCGCCAATAGGTATTCGGATCGCTGTCGTCGCCAGCGCGCATACTTAGCTCGATTTGCGCACCGGGATCGACCTGGCTGCCCCAACTTAGTTCGCCCAGCGCCGCGCGCCCACCTAAATCGAGGACATTGGACACGTAGCGCGCCGTCGGTGTAAAGCCCTTGCCGTATATCTCAAACTCGGCGATTTCCCAGATGCCTTGAGTGTTTTCGTGCGCTTCAAAGAGCATGCGGCGAATCGGCACCGGAGGCAGTTCCAATTCGACCACCGAAGTCGTGTTCTCGCTAGCCCGATGCACGATGTCGAAGTCAAATAAGGAACCGCGCGTACCCGCAGTATACTCGCGCGTGCCTTCCTTGAGCGGATCGCCGTCGCTGGTGCCGATGATAAAGCGCTGTAGAAAGCGCTCTTCCTCAAAGCGCTCGCGTGGATAGAACTTGACGCGCTCGACCGTGAAGTTGCCCCCGAACTCGAAAATCAGGCTCTTGTTCCGCACACCAATGCCCGAGGTCGTCCAATGTCCGTCGCCCAAGAAGACGGTCTCGACGTCTTCGTCCCACAACACGGCCTCGGTATCGCCGCTTCGCTCCCAACCTCGCCAGACCAGCGTCTGCACTCGCCCTCCGCGTTCTTTGAGGCGCGGCGTCAGGTTTACCGACGGATCCAGTTGCTCCGGCTCAACAAAGTCCGCATCGATCTTCAGCAATTCGATTTGGCCGTGCTGCGCCGATTCCACTCCCTCCCAATCGAGCTGCACAAACTCCACTCCCTCGGCCAACTCCGGCACCGGCAGCGACGAACCGCCAATCCGATAAATCGTCAGCGCGTCTGCCCCGCTAGTCAGCCAAGCGAGCATCAGCACAAGTCGGATACAGGTCTTTAGCATACTGTTGCCTACCTCACAGACTCGCGAATATCGACAGAAACGCCAATCCCGCGACCCGCGTCTCGCGCTCTCGCCCGGTCACTTCCAAAGAACGCCTATCAAAGCGCAACCCGAGCTGGGTCGTCAATCCGTAGCCTAGATACTCTCGCTGATTGCTCAATTGCGCCGCCCACACCGTGCCGCGGAAATCTCCCGTCAGCACGTTTTCCACCAGGACCTTTTCGTCCTGCAGCAATTCAAAAAACAGCCGCTGCTCAAACCCCAGTTCAAGCTCTGAATCCCGCATCACGGGAAAGCGGACCAACAGCGACCCAATCCCATCCCAAGAACGGCGGCGACGCTCGGCCAAGGAAAAGGGAGATTGGCTAAGGAATTCGCTTTTGAAGCGGGGCAAAATCGCCACTGCGCCCCACGCAAAAACGCCGTCGATCTTGTCGATCAACCCCACAAAACCAGAGGTCTCGCGGCCATTGCGCCCCAACGGCCCCAGCGCACCAAGTTGCGCGTCGCGCTGGTGCCACCAGTCCCATTTGAAGCGATGCTTAGTCTTCCAGCGCCGCGGACTGGCGTACTGCCACTCAGCGTAGAACGTATTGATCCAAGTGTCCTCGGCCGCCAGCAAATCAGGCACGGCAATGTGCTGCCCGCTCGTCTGCCCAGCCGCCCCGAATTCGAGCGTCGGCACGACCCACTGCGACAGCGGATCGGGGATGGTGTCTGCGGCTTTCTTCAGCATGTCAAAGACCCGCACTCGACCGCGGTTAGGCCAATCCCGTTCAAAAGTAAAGAGACCGTAGGCAGTGTGATTTTTGCGGTCAACCTGGCGCATGTCCTGACGCAGGTAGCCGGCAGAGAGACGGATTTCCGGGTTGACCTCCACGCTGGCGTAGGCGTTGTAGCCCCAGTGGTCCTTCTTGTAGGGATAGTCGGGCAAATCGTCGTTTTCAAAGCGCTCGGCCCAGCCGTTGTTGTTGAGGTCAATGCCAAAGAGGAACTCCGGCCGGTCCGAGTGGTGGCGCAGAAAAGGCTCTTCATAGTCGGGGAAGAAATTCTCCCGGTCGCCGTTGCTGTTCTGATTGAAGTCGGAGATGAAGTCGCCGTTCTCGTCGTACCCTGGGAAAACCGCTGGGTCGGGCACGCCGTCCGAGCGCACCTGGAAGCCGCTCAGCGCAGTCGATTGCGGCGGCACCAGTCCGCCCTGGAAAAACCGCTTCTGGTCGGGGTGGCGATCCTGATCGTCGTTGTCCTCGACGAAATCGTAGAGCTTGTCGGTGGCTTCGGGCGAGTAGTCAACCAAGCCGCGGCTGTCTACCGGCTTGAAGCTAGTGGCATAGGCGTCGTCCATGCCAAAGCCTTCGAGCGAGAAGCGCCAAGGATCTGCGTGCCGCACGAGATTGAACAGCCAGCCAACCGCGTGCTCGTCGCCTTGGATCCCCGAAAACGAGCGATGCGATTCGCGCGTCGTCGAAGGGAATTGGCGGTACTGGGTACTGACGTTGAATTCCCCATACAAGTCGAAGCCCCACCAGTCGCGCACTTCAGTAGTAATACCGGCGATCTGCGAGGCGGTCGGCAAGCCGTAATCAAAGACGACTTCGCGCGGATTGAGCTGATTCTTGACATTGCCAGCGGCCCGCGTCACCACCAAAAACTCCGGGATGCCGATGCGGCTGTTCTGCCGGTCGGAGGCCACTTCGATCCGATAGTCATTGGCCAGCACGAAGCGGAAGCGCACGTTTTTGACGCGGGTGATGGCGTCGTCGGCCTCGTCCAACCCCAGATCCAACCGGCGCTGCAAGGCCAAGCGCAAGGTGCCCTCCTCGCTTTCGCCCTCTTCGGCAGCCAACGCGTACTGCAGCACAATGCTCTCCGCCCCATCGGCTCGCAAGAACCCACCGCGCTCCTCCCCGCCCTCTATCACCGGCGCAAAGCCAACGCTGCTGCCCGTGAAGGTGGTGTCTTTAAAAACCATCCGCACGCCGCCTTCAACCGGCACCTCGCGCTTAAGCGCCGTAGTGATCTCCACCTCCGTACCGAACAACACCGGCCCGCCCTCGCCGTCTGCGGGCGAATCATCGGACAGCCGCACGATCAGCTTGTTGAGTCGTCGGCCTAGCTGCCCAGTCGTCAGCACGCCTTTGAGTGGATTGCCCTCAAAACTCTCGCGATTGCCGGCACCATTGTGAGCATTGACCAAGGTCAGACCCAAAGTCGCGTTGGCCCCCAGATCGGCCTCCAGACGCCCGGCGATCAAACTAGTAAAGTTATCCTGCGAGGCCGTCGGAATATCCGGGTCAATCTCGACGATAGGCAGGCTTGGGCGCGAGAACAAACCAGTAAAGCGCAAATGCCGCGCCGCAAAGCTCGTCACGACCCCATTAAAGCCAACCTTGCGGAAGGTCATCGGCGTCAGGGTAGCGAAAATCTCGTCGCCGATCATCAGCGAGTAGTTGTAGTCGCCGCTCGCATCCGAGGAGATAATCAGCCGGTTGAACCAAGTGGCGTAGCGCCGCTCTTTGGTCAACTGGCTGCTCTCGACCGTGCGCGCCTGCGTCTGTCGCCAGTCGTACACCAGCCAGCCGCGCGAGATCAGCTTGCCATAGGTATCGTAGAAATACGTGCCCTCTTGGTTGCGGTCGATGTAACGCCGGTACGGCTCCGTGGCGTAGTTCGTGTAGCGCCACTGGCGGCGGCCGTACTCGTCGAACAACTCCTGCGGCATGTACCAGCGCATGACCGTGGGATCCAACGCCCCCATCAGCACGCTTGGCCCTTGGGCATTAAAGCGGACTTCGCCCCTTTCCTGCCGCCCCAAGCGGTAGCCGTAATCCGTCTGCGCTCCGGCCTGCAAGGCCAGTGCCAAGACCAACGCTATGTTAGTTGTCCAACGCACTGTTCACAGCTTTTCCAAACTGCCCTCGACAATTTCCACCGGATACTTATTCCGCAAATTGCGCACGAACCGCACGTAATCTCTTTTCGATTTGTCGATCCGCACGTAGGCCCGAGCGCGGCGCTGCGATTCGGCGTTGTACGGGATCTGCTCGCGCGTGCGCTCCAGGACCTTGAAGACCGAATAGCCCCGCTCGGTCTTCAACGGCCCACCCACCTCGCCGACGGCGACTTCCTGCACAGCAGCAGACAGTATGGGAAATAATCCTTGGGTATAGGCATTGAGCTGCATCTGGCCGCCGTGGTGCAAGCTGCCCTCGCGCCGGGTATGGCGCTGAGCCAACGCTGCGGCATCGCCCCCCGCGCGCAACTCGTCTCCCAAGCGCTGGGCCAGCGAATCCGACGCCACCAAAATCTCGACGATGGTCGTACTCTCGGGCCGAGCGAATTTTTCGGGATGCGCGTCGTAGAAGTCGCGCGCTTCTTCTTTGGTTACACTCACGTACTGGTCAACCTCCCGCCGACGCAATGCACTAAGCATCAACTCCTCGCTCTTAAACGCCACGGTCTCCTTGAAACGCTCGTCCTCTGCTAGACCAGCCGCGTCGATCTCAGCACTTACGAACAGGTCGGGCAGCACTCGGCGGTGCAAAACCTCGGCCACATGCGCACTGTCAGCCGCCTGTAAACTCCTGCCGGTGAGCAGCTCGTACGCCGCCAAAAAACCACTGACAGTGAGTTCGCCGCCCCGATACGCGCAGAGCACTTCGGTTTGGTCCGCCATGACCCCATTCTCGACGAGCCGCTGGATCGCCGCCGGGCGCGGCACCGGTGCGTACGCTTGCAGGAGCGAATCGCTAAGTGCCTGCATCCGCTCCTGGCGCTTTTGCACCGTCAGCTCTTCGACGATAATCCGCTCCGACGCGCTCAGCGGCGCTGGAATCTCGTCGAGCACTTTGTAGATTACGTAAAAGTCCTCGTGGCCGAACACTTCGCGCACCGGCGCGGAAACGTCCCCTATCGCCAGATCGAGCACCTGCTCGACCGTCTCCTCCGACATCTGATCCCGCGTCTGGTAGATGCCGGTGTCGCCCCCGCGCGCGGCGGTCTTCTCGTGAACCGAGTGCGCACTGGCCAACTCGTGAAAATCGTCCCCCGCAGCGAGCTGATCGGTGATTGCCCCTACTTCCTCCAAACTCTCGACCATAATGCCGCCCAAGCGCAGAGCGCGGTGCCGACCGCTCTCTCGGTAGTACCGCTCTATTTCCTCGGGAGTAAGTTCGATCTTAGCGACGACCTCGCGCTCCATGTACAGCGCCATCAGCCGAGCGCGTTTGAAGCGGGCCAGTTCGCCTTTGAACCAACTGTCTTCAGCCATATTGGCGGCGTCCGCTTCGCGCAGGAGCAGCTTTTTGTCGATCAGGCTTTCGAGCACTTGGCGCTGTCCTCCTTCTTTCATCCCAGCGGGAATCCGCGCGTCAAACTCCCTAAACTCCGACGCAGTAATCGGCTCGCCATCCACTCGAGCCAGCACCAGCTCTTCAGGCTCTTGGGCGCAACCCAGAGCTGCAATCGCTAGCAAGCAAAAGCGCAACACAGCCTCACTCCAGACCAGCGAATACCGTGATAAAGGTCGTGGTTTCATTCTTGCCCTTGTCGTCGGTTGTGAAAACGCCCGGCCGGTCGCTATCCTCAATCACCCGTTCGCTCAGGATACGGCCAAAGCGCAGGCCCGCTTGCGTGGTCAGCCGGTACCCCTGGTAATCGGAAGTCGTCGACAGTTGCACCGCGATGTGGGTCGAGCGCCAATCCCCTGTCTCCTGCAAAAGCCCCACCGCCCGCAGCTCATTCTCGTCCTGCACCCGGTCGCTAAACCACAACTGCTCCACGCCGGATTCTATAACCGTGCGCCGCATGACCGGCAAGCGGGCTATCAACTGCACGGTCAGCGCCCATTCCTCGCGCCGCTCCTCGTCGACGACAAAGGGCGTCTGCCGCAAAAACTCGCTCTTGCACCTCGGCTGCAAGTCAAAGCGGCCGAGGCCGTAGCTGTAATCCACCTTGTTGATCAGCCCTAGGAAACTCGCGGTACTTTCTAGCGGTCGCCCAATGCTGTCTCGCGGGTCCTCGGCGTTCTGCTGGAAATGCTCCCACTTGAGCTTGTTGACCACGTTCAACCCTTCGATGCCCTGATAATCGAATTGCGCGTACGCAGTGTTGACCCAAGTGTCCTGCGCCGCCAAGATGTCGCGCACCACCGGCTGAATCGGCGCACCGACGAAGGGTGTCGGTTCGCGCCGGGCGTCGGGAATAGTGTCCTTGGCCTGCTTGAGCATGTTGAAGACCCGCAGGTTCCCCAAGTTCGCGTAGTCCCGATCCAGCGTGAACATCGCGTAATTGGTCTCGTTAAAGGCGTCGGTCGCTTGGGACTCCTCGTCCGTGCGCCCAATGGTCAGCCGCATATCCGGCGCGAGGTGGATGCCGCCGAAGAGATTGTACCCCTGCCGATCCGGCTTGTACGGATAATCGGGCAGATCGTCGTCTTCGAAGCGGTCGATCCAATTGTTGTTATTCAAATCAATGCCAAAGAGAAATTCCGGCCGATCGACGTTGTAGCGCAGAAACGGCTCGTCGTAGTCTGGAATGATATTGGCCGCGGTAGCGTTGTCGTTTTGATTGAAGTCAGAGATGAAGTCGTTGTTCTGGTCCCAGCCGGGAAAAATCGCCCGGTCGTTGGTCGAGCCAAAGCGAATCCAATCGGGGAAGCGGTCTTGGTCGTCGTTGTCTTCGACGAACTCGTACAAATGCCGCTGGGTATTGTCGTATTGCACCTCGCCCGTAGCACTGACCAAGAAGGCCGTCGTCGAATAGGCTTCGTCAATGGCGTAGGCTTCGCCGTAGAGGAAGTAGGGAAACACATTGCGCGAGACATTGAAGTACCAGGCGTCGGACCCCTCGAAGGAAACCGCGTGCTCTTCGCCCTCGTTGAACAGCGCGGCATTGGGAAACTGGAAATAGCGCTTGTTGCGGTCCCACTCGCCGTAGAAATCAAAGCCGAGGACCCCAGTGCCCTCAATAGTGAAGCCGCCGACTAGATTGGCCGTCGGCAGGCCGTAGGAAAACTCGATCCGCTGCAAGTTCGTGATGTCCGCGACATTGCCCTCGGCCCGCCGCACCGCAATCAACGCCGGTTGCGCAGCGTCAATCACCTCGGCAGTCAATGGCGGAGGCGGCACGGCGCGCAAGCCCGTCTGGCGGTCGGACCACATCTCGACCTTAAAGTCGTTGGCCAGCACGTAATTGAAGTCCACCGCGACAATCGTCGTCGGGTCTGGACCGACATAACCCGGATCGTTGAAGTCGTAGTTGACGATGATCCGCTCTGGGCCATCCGCAGCCAAAAAGCCCGGACGCCGGAACCCGCCGAAGATGACCGGCCACTGCGAGCCGGGCCGCACCACCTCCTGCAAGGTGGAAACCGTCTCCTTGCCGGTGTCGAAGTCGCGGCTGGTGATCCGTACGTCGTGGCTAAACAGGGCCGCGCCCCCTTCGTTATCTTCGGGCGAGTCGTCGCTCAGGATCACCGCAATCGCCGTCAGCGGTGCCGTGCTCTGCCCAGCAGTGAGGCTGCCAGCAACCAAATCGCCGGTGAACATGTCGAGCAGTGTATTGCCATTGCTGGCGTCCATCACTTGGGCACCGACCTCGACGAAATCACCTACCTGGAACGTCGCTCGCCCACCAAATAACGAGGTGATATTAGTCTGCGTCACCGGCTCGGTAATCCCGCCCGAAAGCTGGGTGGAGCCGCGGATCGGCTCGCTGATGCGCGAGGCGAGGATCGTCGCCTGATACTTGTCCGAGGCAAAATCCACCTGCACCCCGTTGAAGTCCGGCTTGGAAAACGTCATCGGCGTCAGCGTCGTGCGAATCCGGTCGCCAACCGTAATCGCGTAGTTGTACTGACCCTGCGAATCGCCGCTGATGGTCACCGCGTTGAACCAGCGATTGAAGCGCGTGCTCTGGAAGATGCCGCTGCCCAAGGGCTGCGGCTGGAACTGACGCCAGTCGTAGATCAGCCAACCGCGCGTAGTAAAATTGCCATACACATCGTAGAAGTAGTCGCCCTCGCGGGTAGTGTTGACGTAGCGCTCATACGGAGTGCGGGCGTAGTTGGAGTACTCCCATTGACGCCAGCCGTAGTCCACGAAGAGTTCCTGCGGCACGTACCACTTTTTGACCGCCGGATCGAGTGCACCAAAGAGCACGCCCGGGCCAGTCGGCTCAAAGCTGACGCCCCCGCCGCGCTGGACGTTGGTCTGGCCTCGGGCCGAAACGCCCACTATCAGCACCAGTCCCAAGATGACGAAGTATTTCTTCATAGCACCCATTTTCCGTTCAATATGCCACCACAACCGCGGCGACCGCTCTAGCTCGGCCCGTCTTGGCGTCCAACGCGACGCTGAACACGTAATTGCCCGGCGGCACCAACTGTCCCGCGTCGTCGCGTCCATCCCAAAGCCGGGCAAAGCGCCCACTCTGATCCAGCGCGTCGTACAAATGCCGCACCGGCCGACCGGCCAGATCGAAAATCGCAACCCGCAGCGGCGTGGGGCGGCCCACATTGGTCAGGTCGTATTGCAACTCGGCTTGGTCGTTGACATCGTCCCCATTGGGAGTAAAAACCGGCGGCTGAGCGCGCACGTTAATCAGCAGTTCGCCGGAGATGGGTACTTGCACCGACAGATTGCCCTCAAAAGGCGTACCCAGCGCCTGCGTGTCCGGGTCGCCCTCCCCCAAATCGGCCGCATTGCCAGCCACTACACTCTGCCCCAACTGACCCTCGGATGCGGTGTTAAACACCTGGCCGCTGAACGTGGTGCCGAAGCGCAGAACCGCGTTTGCAAAACTCACCCGCAACTCCGTGTCGTCCTCGCCCACAATCGGGAACTCAATGGCAAAGGCATCGTCGGCTACCTCTACAACCGCAAAGTCGCCGCGCACCACTGGCAACTCGTCGAGCATCGCGCCGCTGAAATCAGCTTCCAACACATCGCCCTCGGGTGGGTGTATCCGCACCGCTCCGACCCGTTCCACCCGGAGCGGAGTGGCGATCCGCAAGCGGTTAAAACCCCGATCCTGACCAGTGCGAAACTTGCTCCGCACCGCGTAGGTGAAGTCCGTCTTCTCGCCCAAGGCTGCGCTGCGGGGGCCGATCTCGGCGATCAATTCCTCGGCAAAGGGCGATGGCAGCACGTCAAAGGAAAGCCCTCCAACGCCCGTGGCCGCCTCGAAGTCGTCGCTGAAGAACTCGATCATAAACTGGAAATAGCGCCTCGGGCTTGGCGAGACGATGGGCCCACCCGCGCCCTCGGTGCCCAAGGTCTCCGGAAGGACGATACTACTCGGGGAATAGGGCGGTGACCACGCGCTCCAGTTGCTCACGTCGTTGCGGATCGTCGCCCGGTCGCCGCGTGGAAGTTTCTTGTAGTCGGCCTCGCTCAACGTCACCTGCTCCCGCTCCTCCTGCGACAGCGTATTAAACGCCTGTACCGCGTCGCGCAAATCTACTTCCTCGTTGTCGAGGACCTCCGCAACTAGCGCCTGCAGGCCCTCGTCTTCGATATCTTTGGCGAATTTCCACGGCACCCCCACTTCTCCCGTGCCTAAGCCGCTGCTGATCCCAGCGCCACTGCCCCCAGCCCCACCGGACTGCAACCCAACATTGCCCCCACCGACGCGGAAGATCTTCTCGCCAGGCCGCACCTTGTTGAATTCCACCGGCTCGGGATCAATACCTGTGCGCGTGCGCACCGCAATCCGCGAGAGCTGCGGATCGCCGACTTGCTCCTGCACCCAGCGCACATTGCCCAACAGCGCCAGATCGCCAAAGTCAAAGATATTGGAGATATAGACGGCCTCGGGCACAAAGCCCGTGCCAAAGACCTGGAACTCGGCAATGTCAAAACCCAGCGCCGTCAGGGACTTGAGCCGCACGAAGCGCACGTATTGCGGCGGGATGCGGATATCGACGACCGCCTCTTCGTTTTGACCCTCTAGCGCCACACTCGTGCGGATGGGCACCCCCTCGCGCTGAGTGTCCGGCGTACCGTCGTTGATGAAGATCTCAAAGCTGCGCATGAAATCGTTTTGGAAGGGGAAATTCGGCGCGGGGAATTCGGGCGCGGCGTTGCGCGGAAAGAAGCGGAAGCGATTGACGCCAAAGCGCGCGCCCAAGTCCAAGTCGATGATCAGCCCCAAAACCTGGGCACTTTTGGCCCCGGCACTCAAGCGCAGATCGAGTCCACTCTGGCCGTCGTTGTCGATGAGCTTGGCCAGTTCGCCGCGAACGTTGAGGTTGTTGGGCGAAGTGATCGAACCGCCGCGCGACTCGGTGTTGGCCCCGAGGGCGATGTTTAGCGTGGTATCGGCGCGCTGGGGAAAAATCCAGTCCGCAAAATTAGCGGCTGCAAAGTCGATAACGCCGCCGGGCGCGTTGGTGTTCTCAACGCTTTGGGCACTGCGAATGACCTTGGCTTGGATCTCGCCGCCACCATCGCGCCAACTCAGTCCGCTCGCACCGACGACGATGGTGTCGGCAGCAGCGGGCAGGACGCTCAAGGCGGCGATGAAGACGGCGCAAAGAAGGGGATATTGCATGGCTGTTTGTTACGCTTTTCCGCCGGACTTGTCAAGAATCCGCCGCGCAGACGGCAGGGCAGGCCAGCCAGCGAACTGCCAAAAAGTTGAAGGCCGATCTCGGCCGGGCTTCGTACTCCCCCAAACAGCGAAAGGAACCTAAGCAACCCATTGATGGATACCATTCGACACAGCTTGCGCCGACTACGCACCGCCCTATCAGACTGTCCGCTCTGGCATGGATATTGCAGGACACGCACCGGAAGCCGCCTGTTGGTGGTTTTTAGTCCTTCATTTATATTCCCCCACTGAGGAATCCAGCCATGAGCGAAAGCACCGACCCCCAAACTCGTGCGGTCCCTACCCCTGAAGAAATGCCTTGGAGCATTAGCTATTTGCGCGACGATATTAAAGATCTGCGCACCCAAGTAGGTGCCATACATGGGCGCATCGACGAAACCAACAAGCGCATCGATGAGACCAACCGCTCATTGGGCAAACGCATCGACGAAACCAACAAGCGCATCGACGAGACCAACCGCTCATTGGGTGAACAAATTCGCGCACTCCATAAGCGCATGGACACCTATTTCCTTTGGATGATGGGCACGTTGGTGGCCATCACCAGCGTCCTCATCGCCGTCATCAAGCTCTGACCCGCCACCCATCGGCCGGCCCCTCGAACGCGGTCGAGCTTACCAGTCGTCAACCATGCGACCGGCCTCGTCGAGGGATCGCATGATCGGCAACAGTACTATCGCGACGATGGCCGCACCGTAGCGTTCCAGTTGGCGCGGCCTATCCCTTCGATGCGTCCCAATTATAGCCCGTATGCTACCAAAACTCTCATTTGCTACCTTGCTCTTCTTGAGCACCGCCTTGAGCGCCCAGACGCCCGCGGCCGATACCACCATCGCCGGCCAAACCCTGCCCCTACTCCCCATTGAGACTCTGATCGCCCAATTACAACGCCCAGCCAACGGCCCAGCCGTCATCCATCGGCAGGTTGCCTTCCGCGGACGCCTGTTTGCGCCAACTTCAGGACTCGACACCCTGCGCGTCCCCCTCGACTTGGAGGAAGTGTACTTTCTCGACGAGGTGTCCTTCAGCCAAGTAGTGTTCCTCACCCCAGTGCGCTTTGAACGCGCTCACTTTGCCGGTGGCCTCTCCTTTGCCGAAGCGAGCTTTACCGACGACTTCTCCCTGCGCGCAAGCCATCTGGCCAAACACGCGACCTTCCAAAAGACCCACTTCCTCGGCGATGCCAACCTAACCGCAAGCCGCTTCGCTGGAGTCGCCTCATTCGTTGGCGCGCGCTTCGCTAGCCAGCGCGCCCACTTCGCCCAGACCCAATTCGACAACGCCGCCTATTTCGAGCAGGCCGCCTTTGCCGCGCCAGCCACCTTCACCGACGCCGCCTTCGCCGGAATCGCCTCTTTCAAAGAGACCACTTGGGCGCAGCCCATATCTTTCGCTGGAGTCCGCTTCGCCGACCGAGCGCTGTTTTGGGATGCGCGCTTCGCCGAGGAAGTGTCCTTCGACAGCGGACGTGCCGACGGGGAAGTCGCCTTCGACCGAGCGCGTTTCAGCGGCGAGGCGTCCTTTGCCGACTTCACCTTTGCGCGGGCGGCGCGCTTCCGCAGTGCGACCTTTGACCAAGTCCACTTTGACGGAGCGTATTTCCGCCAAGAAGCCGACTTCAGCGAGAGCGAGGGCCGCGTCATCCGCCTCAGTGCATTCTTCAACCGCTCCCTCGACCTGAGCCGCGCCGCCTTCGCCTTGATTGATCTGCGAACAGCCGGAGCGGATTCGACCTTTGCCACTAACAGTCACCTCTACTTGCACCAGCCGCGCTTCGGCCGCATCCAAGTGCGCTGGCTCCAGCTAGCAGGCCATCTCGCCGCAGCCGACTCAACCCACACCGCCCTCGACCCAACCTACGCCGCCCTGTACCACCAATTCCTAGCCCAAGGCTTGAACAGCGACGCCGCGTCCTGCCGCGCCGAACGCATGGACCACCAGCGCCTCGCACGCGCATGGAACGAGCCAGCGCGCTGGGGCCTAGAACTGTGGCGACTAAGTTCGGATTACGGCACGGCCCCCCAGCGAATAATCGCCTTCATGCTCGCCATTATCCTCCTCTGTGGCTTGGCGTACCGCACAGCTTCCGGCTCCATGCGCTCCGCCTCCAGCGCAAACCAACCCACCCTCGCCGACTGCATCGCCTTCAGCCTCTACACCTTCATCCACGTCAACTCCCGCGCTTGGGATGCGACGGGCAAGCTCAAGCTCCTCGTTGTCGCAGAGGCCCTGCTAGGCTGGGTCTCCTTCGGCCTGCTAATCGCCGCAGCTTTGGCCCACGTGCTGTGATCTGGCCTCTGCCACCTTATTGCTGGCGGTCCGCTACTAGCACCCCGCCTCTTGCCCAATTCTCGCGCTCGCATTCTTCGAGCACTACCGTCGTCCCCTCCCGGGGCGCATCGCAGGTATCCACTATGGCTTGGGTCAGCGCTTCGACTAAGGCCCGCTTCTGCTCGGTGGAACGCCCTGCAAGCATCTTCACGTTGATAAACGGCATTGTCCGTTCTCCCGTTTAGTGGTTAGTAGACATGTGTCCAGTCTCACAATCTGCACGCCCGCGCATCCGATTTCAAGTGCCAATATGGGGTCTCGCCCTCGCCAGCACTCTCTGCGCCTGCTCCCCTAAAGACCCTCCAGCACCACCAGTGCATTTCGCCGACGCTGGAGCTGCCGCTGGCATCGACTTCGTCCACTACAACGGCTTTTCCGGCGAATACTACTATGTCGAAACCTTCGGTGCCGGAGCGGCCTTCTTCGACTACGACAGCGATGGCCACCTCGACCTCTACCTTGCCAACGGCACCTACCTAACCGGTCATCCCCCGGACCAACCGCCGGTCAATCGGCTCTATCGCAATGCGGGCGCAGACACCTTCGCCGACGTCACCGCCCACAGTGGCAGCGCCGACCCCGGCTACGGCTTTGGCGTTGCGGCCGCAGACTACGACGCCGACGGCGATCCCGACCTCTTCGTCGCCAATTACGGCCCCAATGCCCTCTACCGCAACGACCAAGGCACCTTCGCCAAAATATCGGCTGGCCTAGCAGATCCGCGCTGGGGCTCCAGTGCCGGTTTCCTCGACTACGATCTCGACGGCGATCTCGACCTGTTCGTCGCCAATTATGTGCGCTACGCCCTCGACGATGAATCCGTTTGCCAACAGGGCCAAGTGCGCTCGTACTGTGAGCCTAGCGTGTATGACCCCACCGGCGACCTCCTCTACCGCAACGACGGCAACACCTTCGCCGACGTCACTGAGGAGACCGGCATCGCACTCAAGGGCAAGGGGCTGGGTGTCGCGCTGGCCGATTACGACCGCGACGGCGATACCGACATCTACGTGGCCAACGACGGCACCATGAACTTTCTCTACGCCAACCAGCACAGCACCTTCGCCGAAGTGGGCTTGATCGCTGGCACTCGCTACAACGAGCACGGGCACGCCGACGCGGGTATGGGCGTCGATTTTGGCGACTACGACCGCGATGGCGATGCCGACCTCTTCGTCACCAACTTCGCCTTTGAAACCAACGCCCTCTACCGCAACGACGGCCAAGGCCAATTCGCCGTCGCCACCCAGCGCCTAGGACTGGCCGATCCTTCGTACCGACACCTCGGCTTTGGCACCAAGTTTTTCGACTACGACAACGACGGCGACCTCGACCTCTTCGCCGCCAACGGCCACGTCATCGACCGCATTGCAGAAGTGGATTCGAGCCAGACCTATCGGCAACCCAACCAGATGTTCCGCAACGACGCTGGCCGCCGCTTTGCCGATGTCTCGGCCACGATGGGACCAAATTTTCAAAAGGCCAACGCCGGTCGGGCTACGGCGGTGGCCGACTACGACGACGACGGCGACCTCGACCTCCTAGTGACCACAGTAGCAGCCCGGCCGCGACTGTTGCGCAACGACGGCGGCAATGCCCATCACTGGCTACAAATCCTGTTAGTGGGAAAGATCCACCCCGATGCCCTTGGTACGCGAGTGGAGGTTGTAGCCGACGGAATACGCCAAGTGCAGGAGCGCCAATCGGGCGGCAGCTATCTGTCCAGCCACGACCCCCGCCTGCACTTCGGACTGGGCGCGGCCACGAGCGCCCAAGTGGAAATCTACTGGCCGGATGGGACGCATCAAATCATAGAAGAGGTCGCCGCCAACCAAGTGCTCAAAGTCATCCAGCCAGACCCCTAGCGGCCCAACGCCCGCGTCTGTATCTCTTCGTAGAACTGACGCAAGCGCTCGCGCTCGGCGGGCAAGTGATCGACCGCTCGTTGGAGGACGTGCGCTGCTCGGGCTAGATCGCCCATCTGCCCGTAGAGGCGGATCATCTCCACGTAAGCTGGTAGTAGCTTGGGATTAGCCTTAAGCGCGGCCTCGTAGTAGCTAAAGGCTCCTTCTATGTCTCGCTGCATGATCCGCACGTGCGCCAAGTTCATCCACGGCTCGACTTGCCGAGGGGCCTTTTGCGCCACCCGCACAAAAATTTCTTCGCCGCCTGTGAGGTCACCCAGCGCCGCCTTGACCCCACCCAGATTTAACCACGCCTGCCAATACTCGGGATCCTCAGCCACCGCCCGCTCAAACGCCGCCAGTGCTCGCTCTTTGTCCCCAGCCTCGGCATACGCGTTGCCCAGGTTGTAGTGGATGGCAGCATCCCCCTCCATGTCCATTGGCGCTAGGTGGCTATTGGCCACCAACGCAAAGGCCGAGCAAACAGCCAATCCCAGTCCTAGGCCGCGCCAATAGCCCGCCCGCCCCCAATCCCACAACGCCCACACCCCATAGGCGGCAAAGACTATGAGTACTGGCAACACTGGCACTCGGTAGCGCGCAGCCACAAAAAACGCAATCACCCCCAAGCAATAGCACAGCACGTACAGCAGCGGCCACGTCGGCCCGACTCGCCGCAGACTTAGCAACATGCCCCACAGCGCCAAAGGAGCCACCAAGCCAAAGGGGAAGGCAATGCCCGCTTTCCACAAAGTCGCCGACAGCACCGTTGAATAGGTGCGCCAGAAGTAGATCGGCTGATTGCGCCCCCGCTCATCGCCGTGCCAAAACGCCCCTAATTTGCGCCCCATCAATCCCAGCCACCCAGTCGGATCGCCCCGTATGTAGTCCCAAGCCCGCGCGGCAAAATAAGCCGACTTAGCCGAGGGCCGCTCAATCCCCTCCCGCGCCGGTTGGGTAACTAAATCGTCCCACTCCCACCCCGGACGAATGGCCACAGTCTCTGCATAGTCGGGATTATTGCCAATGTACAGATTGATCCCCGCGTTGTAGGAAATCCCCACCCCGTCGCCGCCAATGGCCCAGTTGCGCCAAGCCACCGGCGCGATGGCCAAGACCACGCCGAGTGAAAACGCACCGGCCCAAATCAAACCCTGCCGACGGGGAGTACGCCATAAGAGGACGATGGGCACGGCTGCCGCAAAAGTCAGCACCGTCGGGACCGCCAACGCACCAATGCCAAAGGCCACCCCAGTACCCAAAAACCCCCAATGGCTCGGACGACGCCAGACGAGCAAAAGCACCACTAGAGCCAGCAGATCGACAAAGGCGGCTAACGAAGCCGGCAACAGCTCGCCGTCAAAAAAGATCAGCGGCCCGCACAGCGCCGCGCCGACCCCAGCGAGCAACCCCACCGCCGGATTGAACAAAGCGCGCCCGACCCACCAACTCATCGCGCAGATCAGCGCCCCTAGCAGGGCCTGCACAAAACGCACGGCGTAAAAAAATGACTCTGGAAAAAGACTCTTTACCGCCCCGAGGAAGTACGGGTAGAGCGGCGGCTGCCAAAACGGCCCCTCACCGACGCCCAACCAATTGCCCGCAGCCAAGCGCTGGGCGTGGTGGGTGTACGTCTTGGCATCGACCGCCGGATGCTCAAAAAGCGGACTCGCATCTGCTTCGAGGATATAGGCGAGCCGCACCGCGAGGGCGAGGGCAAAGACGAGCCAGCCCAAGCGCCCACCCTGTAACCCGGCGATCATTGCGTATATATCTGCTGAATGGTATCGTTAGTGGCCATCAACCAACAGACAACTATGCGCTCGTCCTTCCTCGGCACCTGTTTCTCCTTCGTCCTCGTCCTAGTCTTTACCGTCTGCATGACCTTCACCAGTGTGCGGACCTACGTTCTCTATGGCAACTACACAGGGCTGACCGATCACTTCAACACCGTCGGCGTCATCTTCCTGATCTTCTGGATTGTAGTCGTCGCCCTCGCGCTGCGCCTGCTCCACCCGCTCTTGCGCCTCTCGCCAGCCAATTTTGCCTTGGTCTATGCCGCGCTCATGGTCGCCGTGGTACTGCCCTCCATGGGCTTTGGCGGCTACTTCATCCCTTTAATCGCTGGCGTCTTTTACTACGCCACCCCAGAAAACAACTGGTCCGACCTGCTCTGGCCGCACATTCCCCACTGGGCCGTCCCCCGCGACCTCGAAGCGATCCGCCAGCTTTTTGAAGGCACGGATGCTGCCGCGCCCGTGCCTTGGGCCTTGTGGGCTGGGCCGCTGTTGTGGTGGTGTCTCTTCATGCTGGCCTTCTTCTTGGTTAGCATCGCGCTAATAAGCCTCGTCCACCACCAGTGGTCGCGCCAAGAGCGCTTGGTGTACCCCCTCGCCGCCGTCCCCAACATGCTCCTCGAAAGCTTGGAAAACCCCACCGCGTCTATCCTCAAAAGCAAGCTATTGTGGCTGGGGTTTCTCATCGCCTGGACACTGCCGACCGTCAACATGCTCGACCGAGTATTGGATATCGAGATCATCCACGGCTTCGGCATTCCCGGCGGCCGCATCGAGATCCGTCAATTCGGGCTTAGCTACGGGCTTAACACAGACCTGCTGGTCGTGGGCTTGAGCTATCTGGTCGGCCTCAACGTGCTGTTCAGCGTCTGGTTTTTTCACATACTCATCGCCGCCGAAGGTGCCCTGCTGAACTGGCTGGGCATTTCCCTAGCGCTGCCGGCCCAGCCCCATGCACCCGACGTGCTGCTCGCCCATCAGCAGATTGGCTCGCTCGCGTGCATCGTCGGAATCTCGCTGTGGATATCGCGCCACTTCCTGCGTCGCCAGTGGCGGCTGATCATCAGCGGTGCCCCAGACCGCGACAACCCGATATCGCCGCGTGTCGCTGCTCTGCTCGGACTTGTCGGGTTGACGTACATGACTGGCTTCCTCTGGGCCAGCGGCCTGAGTCTGATCTGGAGCATCGTCTTTTTGCTCGTCGCGCTGGTGATATTCTTCGGCATCGCCCGCCTATTGGCCCAGACCGGGATCGGCCGCCTGCGCGCTCCGGCCTCCGTGCCGCCGATCCTGACCAATCTCGTAGGCACCGCCCCTTTTGGTGCCCAAGGGCTGAGCGCAATGGGGCTGAGCATGGTCTGGACCGCCGACTTGCAACTCTTTTTGATGGGCACCCTCGCCCACGCCTTCAAGGTCTGCGAGCCAGCTCGGCTCAAAATCAGCGGACGCAAGCTGGTGTTCTTTTTGTCCGCCGCCATGATCGTCGGCCTCATAACCACCATGGTCTGCTACATATGGCTGGGCTACCGCCACGGACTGATCCACGGCTACCGCTGGTACTTCGTCAATTCGCCGCAATACCATTGGTCCTGGGTCGCCAATTCGATCAACAACCCCAACCCCGCCGAGCCGCTAGTGGCCGTGTTCCTCGCCGTTGGCGCTGGCCTCGCCGGGCTGCTCGCGCTGGCCCAGTACCGCTTCGCCGGCTGGCCCTTGCACCCGGTGGGCCTGGGCATCGCCCTAACCAACACCGTCTCCATCGACTGGTTTGGGATTTTCTTGGCCTGGCTGATCAAACTCCTGGCCCTGCGCTACGGCGGCATCCGGCTCTACCGCACCCTGCTACCCTTTTTCATCGGCCTGATCTTGGGCACCTGCGTTGGCGTCGGCGGGGCCGCGCTGGTTTATGCGTTTTACTATTACTGAGACAACCGCTGCAAGACCTAATCAGGATCGGTCCCCACCCCGTCGAGACGCGCCATCTCCTCGTCTCCTAGCTGCCAGTCGAACAAATCCAAATTGTCGCGCAAATGACTCGTTGAACTGGCCTTGGGGATGACGATCATATCCTTTTGCAAAAGCCACTTTAAGGCCACTTGCGCTGGGGTTTTTCCGTGTTCGGCGGCCACCTGTTTTAGGGCCTCGTCCTGGGCGAGGTCACCTTGGGCCAACGGGCGGTGCGCCGTCAGTACCACGTTGTGGGCGTGGCAATGGTGCCGCAGCCTTTCGCGGTTGTGGCGCAGGTGATACTCCACCTGATTGGTGCAGATCGGCAAGCCGGTGGCGGCTCGAGCCCGATCGGTCTGCTCAATGCTGAAATTGCTGATGCCAATGCTCTTGGCCTGACCGGCCTCGTAGATCTTTTCAAAAGCGGCCAAGGTGCGCTCCACCGGCACGCCCTGACCGGGGCTGTGGATGAGCAGGAGATCAACGTACTCAGTCTGCAGATCGCGCAGAATCTCCTCCATCTGCTCCAAGGTCGCCTCGTACTCTAAGTGCGAATGCCAGATCTTGGAGGTGATGAAGAGGCTATCGCGATCTGCCCCGATCTCCTTGAGGACTTGGCCGATGGCGTCCTGATTCTCGTACATCCAGGCCGAATCCAAATGCGTATAGCCCATTTCGAGGGCCTCTTTGACCACGTCTTTGCACTGCTGGCCGCGCAACATCCAAGTGCCTAACCCAAATTGCGGAATGGCGTGGCCCGAGGCCAAGGTAATGTCTGGCGTACTCATGTCGATTTCTCCTTGTATGGATAGTTCTCCCTACCGCATTATCCTGCATAAAATAAAACAGGGGAAGGAACCCAAAAGCCCCTTCCCCTGATTTTCTACTCCATCGAATAGGACTACGGAGTCCCCTGATGAATCACCTTCTCGATCAGGCTGCCCGCAAAAGAAATCCCCACCGCATAGGTCGGACCAGCGAAATACCTGTTGCCGCTGACCGTCATGCGCGCCGAGGCTTCAAGACTCACGTTGGGATGGACGCCAACCAAGACTGTCGGCGCTAGATAGGATACGCTTTGGCTGAGCTTTTCCGGATCGCCGGGATTGCTTAGGGCGTCGTACTCCGCTCCTGCAATGCCTTCGTACTTGAGGGCGACGAGGAGTTTGTCCATGGGGCTATAGCCTGCCTCGGCGTTAAAAATAAACTCTGCGCCCGGGGTGTAGCTACGATCGGGATTAGGATCGGAATCCTTGTATTCTCCGCGCCAGCGATACCCCAGATCGAGATTGGCGTAAACAGGCACTGGATAAAAGGAGCGGCCCAGTTGTGCGACCACGTCAAAATCCCATTGGCCGCCGGTTATGGAAAGGGCCTCGGGCACTTCCCGGTAGTCGCCCATAGGGGCTTTGAATCCCAACTTCAGCGTACCCACCAGGTCAGCGCTGTTCACGAGGTTAATTTTGGCAAATCCGCGTATATCTCCCAAGCCCGATTCCGTTTCCAGAGCAGGCGGCGGAGTCGCCACATCATTGCTCTCATCTTTATCTACGAACTTATTACTGAGATACGGAATCTGTAGGCCGAGGTCGATTTGGTCGGTCACGCCGTAGCGAATGTCGAAATAGACCTGCTGCGATTGGTAGCGGGCGTCGGCGGGCATGTCAAGCGCATTTCCACCCGCATCATAGTGCTGCTCGGTCGATTGCGACATGACAGTGATTTTGCTCCATACGTGGCCCTTTTCAAGCGTCCAAGCGCCTGCCGATGCCATCTGCGGCATCAGGACACTAAGGGCAACGACGAGCAAGGGGGTTATGCGCCGGGTGAGTTTCTGGTGCAGAAACTCCGGGCATACGTTTGCGGTGCGGGGGAAAGAGGTCATGCCTCTCCTTTCTAATTAAGTCCTCGAGTCTGGTTAGAAGGTTATCCAGCAGACTTAGAGGACGAGGTTGAGATGATTTCCCAGGCGCAAGGATCTGGTAATCGGCCTTAAGATACGTCCAAGAAATCTACTGCTCAAGGCGTCGAATCCTCGGCGGGCGAGAGGAGGCTCCACAAGGCTGGATCGGGTACGCCGCGGCTTACGATGAACAGACCCGGTTCCGGTAACGCCTCCCGTGCGGTCCGTAAAACCGGCCCCGATTCTGGCCAGTCTCGCAGGATACCTTGCACTTGTCCAGTGGAGGGATCCTGCAAGATGGCGACCGGCCGAGGTCCATCGCCATCTATCGTCACCACCCCCTTGGGACCGGAAAGCGTGATGCGCTCCAACTCATCGGCCCACTCCGGTCGTACCGGGAGGGCAAACGCAAAGGCAGCGCCTGCGTCTCCATCGGCGCTCGCGGCCATATCGAAGCTAAAAGCGAATAATTCGCTGCCGTCGGCATCTTCACCTGTGAGCCGGTACGGACCGCCCGTCTGCGGTAGTGCCGGCGGGGCGTTGACCACGAACGCCGGCTCAAGGACGGGTTCGCCGCTCGCCTTCACTCTTCCCCACAGCAACATTGTCGTCGTCGGGGCAGGCGGCTTGGCCGCCGCGCTGTGCTCCCTACTACGGCGGTATTCGAGTGCCTTGCTAAAGTTGTAGTCGCTGATCCAACGGGGCCCGCAGTAGCTCATCAAGTCCGGGGTGTTGGGATGCACTAAGGTCCGCGTGCGGGAATTGTACCCCCACGCGCCGATGGTTCCGTCTCTATAGGGATAACGGAGATCGGCAGCATCCACATTGCCACACGGGGAATGCTTGAGCGCCATGTTGTGCCCAAGTTCGTGCGCCATAGTCGATCCGTCGAGGGCTGATACGCTCGCGGTTCCAGGGATCAGGGCTTTACCACCACCGCGCCGCAGGATGCCCATGTAGTGTCCGCGTCCGCGTCCTCCATCCAAGACCTGAATCGCCGCGATCTCAGCGAGTAGTTCATCGCTGTTGGCAACCACAGGATCCATCGACGTCCATACGGGTCTGCGCACCCTCAGGCTAAAGTCGCGCACAGGCAAGAGATCGCGCATCGGCCAGAACAGATCGTCATCGGCCGACAAGCCCTCGATTTCGTCCAGTATAGAACGGTCTGGGGCTTCCTCCCAGAGCAAGGGAACCAGCGTCAGATCGAGCGGTGGCACTTCCCTCACGTCTAGAGCCATCCGACCCGTCTCGGGTATGCGACCACCAAGGCCCAAGGCGGGGTCCAACGTGCCACCGGGATCGATTTCGACCACCATCTCCAACCCCGGACTCACAACCGAACTAGGAATCTCCGCATTGGCAGACGCCGAGAGCACGCCTTCGTCAACGGCCCTGGGGATCTCCCCTTGCCGATTTGGAATCTCCGCGGTATGCACCCAAATGCCATTGCGATAGAAGGTCGCACGCACCGGGGGTATGCCGACATCAAGGGCCTGATGCGCCGTGACGAACACCCGCAAGAGAGCTCGCTTCCCGGCCACTAAGGGTACGGGATGCGTCAGCGATTGCGTCGCCTGCGTCAGGTACGCCTGCGACTCGTCGCTGCGGATGCAGATGGGAACGCGCCTATTCCGAATCCCCTGTAGCCACATCTGGAATTCGTCGTCCGGCGGTATGCACAACTGCGTTCCACTTAACATTAGATCCGTGAGGCTGAGGCGGGTAAGGGCACGGGGTAATACTCCCGCTAAACCCGCGTTTTGGTTGAGATATAGCTTCTCCAGATTGGACAGATTACCCAACGCCGGCGGCACGGGGCCAGTCAGCGCATTGGTATCGAGAAACAGAGAGCGCAAGCTGGATAAGTCGCCCAACGCCGACGGCAGCGCACCCGTCAGACCATTGGTGTGAAGAGACAGCGTCATCAAGTTGGACAGATTGCCCAACGCCGGCGGCACGGGGCCAGTCAGCGCATTGGTGTGAAGGGACAGATAGCGCAGGTTGGACAAGTTGCCCAACGCCGATGGCAGCGCACCCGTCAGACCATTGGTGTGAAGAGATAGTGTCGTCAGGTTAGACAGATTGCCCAACGCCGGCGGCACGGGACCAGTGAGCGCATTGGTGTGAAGGGATAGCGTCGTCAGGTAGGACAAATCGCCCAACTCGGATGGGATGGGCCCACTCAACTTATTGTCAGAAAGGTCCAGTTCGGTCACTTCCCAGTTGGAAACTGTGACGCCATACCAATCCGCAAGGGGTTTCTTGCTCAGCCAGTTGGTGTTGTTCTTCCAGTTGGGTCCATCGGTCGCGTCGTACAGGGCCACCAAGGCGGATATACCACCGGTTCCTATCGGAATCACCTCAGTAATCACGGCATCCGAACAATTGTTGTTGGTATCGCTCTCTCCGATCACCGCATCTACACATGCCCCGTAGTAATAAGTTCCTACCGTCCACGGGGCCTTTAGGGCAATCGACTCTGGACTGTTGCTCGAAGCGTTTAGGCCGATCACGGCATCCGTGCCTACTAGACTATCTTTTACAGAGATCGTCGCGTCCGTCGATTGATAGTAGCGCAAGGTCGTCGAGGCCGCCTCCCCGTTTCCTTGGTTGCGCACTATGACTTTTATTCTAAAGGGTTGACCCGTTTTCTGGGTACTGTGGTTTACCCAAGGCGGCTGAACCACCAAGTCTGGAGCCGACGGCGACTGGGATGCAGTGAGCGGGGCTACCGCCTTGCCGATCGGAATTCCAGCTAGCCCATCAACTAGCACCATTCGGCGGGCCAGACTCGCCCCACCCATCGTCAGCCGATAGATATAAACTCCCGCTGCACCTGTGGCATTCCACATCGCAGCATGAGCGCCAGCCGGCCGTTGCCCATCGACTAACGTCGCAATGCGCTGTCCTAGTAGATTGAACACCTCCAACCGCACGTGGGCAGAAACCGACAGTTGGTAGGGAATAATCGTAGAGGGGTTGAAGGGATTGGGATAATTCTGGCCCAAGCTAAAGCCTTGGGGAAGGGCGCTTCCTCTCAGTGCCTCTACGGGCGGCTCTGCGCCGACACCACCCTCTAAAATTAGCCCAATAAGCCCCCCAATTATGGCCTTCATAAGCTCAGCTCATTGGACCATGTTAAACCATTCGGGATGGCGCGGCCCGAGGCCAACGTCGCATTGTGCACTTGCCTAGTCCTAACCCTCCACTCGGCGAAAGTAATCCTCGGCGTCGTCTTGCGGCATATAACCCAGATCTTTCTCGGTCACCTCCAAGTCAAAAACGCGCCGTCCATTGCCGCTGACCACATAGGCTAGCAGGTACTGGGTATCCACTTCCAAGGCTCGACGATGGGCTTCGATGCAATCGCGATGGCTGAGGAACATGGCACGCATATAGTCCTCGGCAGAGGTGCCGCGCATGGTGGTCGGATCGTCCTCAGCAATGATCCAGCCGATGCGCAAACCGACAAATTCGAGGCCGTAGCGCTGACTGTACAGCTTGCCCATGTTTTCGCCAAAGAGCTTGGAGACCGCGTACATGGAGTCGGGATTAGGCGGCTCGTCCAAACGCATGCGGGTGCGCTTGGACGGATCCAAGGTCTCTGGAGTGGTCAAAATAGTATTGCCGTGCTGGGTGTGATTGGTCGAGGCAAATACTAGACGTCTGACCCCAGATCGGCGGCACTCTTCCAGCACCTGATACATACCTTCTAGGTTGTGATCCCGCACGCTCTCCCAAGAGGCGCTTGGGCTGGGATCGGCCGCTAGGTGAATGACGGCCTCCAAGCCCTCAAAGGCCCCTTCGACCTCTGCGGCGCGGTCGAAATTGACTATCGTGGCGGGAAAATCGACTGGGCGGCGCGTGAATGCCTTGAACTCGTATTCGGCTCCCAAGCCGGCCAGCAGCACGCGGCCGATGGTGCCGTTGGCCCCGGTCAGGCCAATGCGGGTATAGCGCGTCATGTTGTATGCTCCTTGCTCGATACTCTCATCCTACGACAAAAGTCCGTTGGCTGTTCTCACGCAGCACGAGCTCCCGATCAAAGGTATGCTCGCCCACGCCGGTCAGCCGAAAGTGCTTAATCTTGATCCGCCCATACAAAACGTCCAAGACGATGCGATAGCCCGACTGGCGCTGGGCAATGTGCACCGTGCCCCAAGCAGCGCCATTTGACCAGAAAAAGGTTCCGGGCTCTGCGGCAAAGGCGATGGACTTTGTAACCCCCGAATAATTAAATCCCGTCAGCGCCAGCACCCCGGCCCAAGCAACCATGGCCCGGGCGTAGTGATGGCCGCATTCGGCTTCGTCAAAGGGACTGCGTTTGGCCCCGTCGTAGCGATTGCGAACGTCGCGCATGGTTTGCAGACCGTTTTTGAGCTGACCCTCGTAGAGCATGCCAATGGCCGCGGTGTATTCAAACCCGGTCATCACTTCCGTGAAATAAGGAAATGGATTGTCGGGCCGCTCGCGGGGATAGCTCGCCATGAGCAAGGCCGATTCATCCCCCAAGGCATAAGAGCGCATGCAGTTGAAGTGATCAGTCAGCTTCTTGCGGTGGTTGTACTTGCGGATGCTCTTGAGGGTTTGGCGCACGTGGGCGCGTTTGGTCAGATAGCCCAAACCGCAGACGTGGGCGAAAAACTGGCCAACGAGCTGATCTACCAGACAACCGCGGCCGAGTTGGTAATCTGGATCGGAGAGTTTGGCCGCGCCCATGCCCAGCCGCAGCGCTGCGGCCACTTTTTTGGGTGGCTCAATGCGATGCTCGTAGTATTCGCCATTGAACAATTGCTCGTCGATGTAGGCGCGGCCACTCTCGTAGAGCCGACGGCAAGT
Source organism: Candidatus Latescibacterota bacterium (assembly GCA_965203175.1). Classification (GTDB taxonomy): domain Bacteria; phylum Latescibacterota; class UBA2968; order UBA8231; family UBA8231. The sequence goes on from OZ241867.1 coordinate 5,713,834, forward strand.
TTGCGCAAAGTCAGCTTCGCCCAGATGGACCGCCATTTCCTCGCCGGCGCGCAAAGCCCCCAGATACCATATCCCCATTTGTGGATTAGGCCCGTAGTATTCGACATCCATGGTATTGTGCTGGCAGCCCTCCATAACCCCGTCGCCATCGCCGTCCCACCCTCCTTCGATCCAGCAAAATTCAAGGGCCTTTTTGACCTTTGGCCAAATCGATTGCAGGAAGGCATCGTCGCCGCAAAGCTGCCAGTCGCGATAGGCTTTCATAATACAACCCATCTGACCGTCGGCCGCGGCTTTGCCAAATTCACGAGCGCGACTGAGGGGCAGATGGACGCGAAAGTTCATCATGCCTTGGTCGTCGGTGGCGTGATTGAATTCGGTATCGCGCATCGTGCGGGCCAGATCGCCAAAAAGAAACGCCGTACTTTGTTCGTAATTCCACACATGCGTACAGGAGCCCATGCAGCAGCCGCTGTGATCGTTGTATCCCTCCCAGCCAAATAAACGTCCATCCGGGGTGCGGAAGCACGTTTGCGTCCGCAGAGTGCTGAGATTGAAAAGAGCGGCTTCCTTTACGACCTCGGGCAGATCGCTTGCCGCGAAGGCTGAGACAAAGCGCACGGTCTGTTGTTCGAGCTTTTTGAGCCGCGGCGCGGTTTTGCCGGCCACATCCCACGCATCGCCATAGTGCGTCGCATAGTAGTTGCCAATGGGATCGTCGCCCGGCGACCACGTGTGCCGATTGGGAAAGTGCCACGTCAGCAAGAAGGTGATCGTCTTGTGTTGCTTGGGCAAAATGTTGGTGCGCACCACGAGCGAGGCACTCGGCATGTCAGCCCCTTCGCCGGGGCGCTTTTCCACCCGGCCATCGGCTGCAAAGTCGTCCCAAAAGTCGAGCAGAGACGTGCCCCACCCGGCTTTTTTCCAAGCCGTGCGATAAGTAATACCCGTTTTGGCCGTGGTGGTCAGGGCCATAGTGCCATAACTCATGGCGGTGGGATCAACCCCTGTGCTGTCCATGAAAATGCCCTGACAGTGGGTTGCCTTGCGAAAGCGATTGCGATTGGCCTGGGCCAATTCTTCCACGCCATCGTTGCCAATGAAATTGGGCAGCGAGCCGCACACCGAGACCGCGACGCGCTTGTTGGTCCGATTAGTGAGCGTATAGCGCAGCACCGCGATGGGGATCCCGCTGTCATCGGCGTTGGCGGGTATAAACGGGTTAAACGCTTCGAGACAAACCGCGACCGGAACTTGTGGATCGGACAGATGTACCTGTGCAAGTGGATAAGCCGCAGCAAACGCACATTGTGCAAAGCGCGGCAAGCCGTGATTGACCGCCACACTGCCGCTCGCACCCTGGTATTCGGATACGTCCACCGGCCCTTCGAGCGCACGGGTGACGGATGGGCCGCCAGCGGGTTTGGCGTACAGAGCAAAAAATGCCCCCGCTCCCCGGCCCCCATCGCCCCTTGGGACAAATCCCTTGGCCGGGCGGTTCATCAGTTCCCAGTCGCGCAAATCCCCGCGTCCGCCCAGTGAAACGGTGCCCGTGCCAATGCCGCCAATGGGCATGGCAATGCTGACGAGATGATCCCGATCGTAGTGCTTGAGCATCGGCCAATTGGACATTGTGATTACTCCTCGGTGTGAATGGGAATCGTTCGCATCGATGCCTAAGGCGTCGGAGCCTCCGCGTCGATCAACCCCTCCTGCTTGAGCTCGGCCCAATAGTCGGCGGGGATTGCGCGCTCTAGGCAATCCACATTGGCGGCAACTTCCGCGACGGTTCGCGCCCCGGGAATGACGGTCGCCACCGCCGGATGCCCAAAGGGAAATTGCAGTGCTGCAGCCGACAAGGGCACCTCGTGCCGCGCGCAAACCGCCTCAATGCGGCGCACCTTCTCCAGCACATCTTCCGGTGCCGGCGCGTAGTTGTAATACGCACCTTCGACTGCTCCGGTAGCCAAAATCCCCGAATTGTACGGCCCGCCGATGACGATCCGCACCCCCTTCTCCAAACACAGCGGCAACAACTCGCGCAGCGATTCCTGCTCCAGCAGCGTATAGCGGCCAGCCAGCAAAAAGGCGTCGAAGTCCCCAGCGCGAGCGAAATCGGCCAGCATTTGCCATTGGTTCATACCCAAGCCAAGCGCCTTAATCACCTTTTGCTGGCGCAACTCGTCGAGCGCGGGATAGGTTTCAGCCATCACTTGATCGAAGTACCCTCGCTCGCCCGGCGTCCAATCCGGTTCAATGCTCTTCCCCTCGTCCGGGTCGTGGATCAGCACCAGATCGAGGCGATCCATTTTGAGCCGCTCTAAACTTCCCTCGATCGAGCGCAGCACTGCGTCGCGCGAGAAATCGAAATAGCTGGTCAGCTCGGGCGCATTGATGAACAGATCGACGTAATCGTCGCCAGGTTTCCGCTCCACCAGCGTATAGCCCACTTTCGAGGACAGGACGATCTCGTCGCGGTTGTAGCGCGCCAGCCCCGGCCCCAAGCGCGTCTCGCTCAGGCCGTAGCCGTACAGCGGCGCAGTGTCAAAGTAGCGCACCCCAGCCGCAAAGGCCGCGTCTAGCACGTCCAGCCCCTCCTGCTCGCTCAGTACCGAGTACATGTTGCCAAAAGTCGTGCCTCCAAGCCCCAAGCGCGTCACCTCCAAGCCGTGTGGCCCAATTTTTTCTCTATCTCCTGCTCGCATTGTTGCCTCCCTTAGTAAATCGGAATCCGATTGCCGGTCTCCCCGGTGATATAGTCGAAGAACACCCAAAACCCCGACACAAAAATGTGCCCCAAAATCAACCCCAAAAACAGCGGCCGTAACTGTCTATAGAGCGTCACGCCCCCGTATTTGAGCACCAGTGCCTTCAAGACCCAACCGATGAAGACGCTGAACCACGTCCAGATGATCGTCAGCGTCGCGCCGATGGGGAAGCCCAGATAATGCACCGGCCACCAGAGGAAGTGGTGCCGGGCGTACATCAACATCCCCATGATCGCCGCGCCGATCCCCGCGAACAAAAAGCGCGGCCCAATCTCGTCAAAATCATTTAAGGGATGCCTCGGGTTGGCGATCTTGTAGGCCGAGTCGCCGTGGACGATCTCGCCGAAGCGATTGTAGAACCACCAGTCCAAATTGATACCCCCATACTGGTACCCCATCCACACCACCATCCACACCGAACCAGCCAAACCGACCACAATCGAGAGCATCAGCGCCCAGAACAGCGGCCGTCCCCGCACTCGGCCAATATCAGCTAGCTTGAGCCCATTGATTGCCGAGGCCATCACCATGGTGCGCAAATCACCCGCCCAGCTAAAGGTCATCCCCAAGCTCACTAGCCCCGACGGACCTATCGCCTCTGTGCCCACCGCGTCGATCACAAACGGCTGCGCCGTCATCTGCGCCCGCGCAAAACCCAACCCGCCCTCGGCGACGATCCGCGTCAGCCCGTAAAATATGCAAAAGGCGACGAAGAGAAAAAACAGCGAAACCCACCACGGCACGCCCGATAAGGTCAGCCAGACGGTGGCGTACGCGCTGGCCAGAACCAAGACGATCAGCGCCGCCCGATACGAGAGAATCTCCTGCGAATCGTCCAGTCCCTCCTCGTTGTACAGGGCCTTGCGCCAGACCCGCCGCAGATAGCCGCGGCTGTTCCACAGCCCGTAGATCACCAACACCAGCATGGCCCCCATCCCCTCGTAGGACACCGACATCGAGCCTTCCATAAATAGGTCGGTGCGGCCCGGCAGCGAATAGCCGAGGACGTTCTCAGTGGCAATTTGCGCTTTGGTCAACAAGTGGAAGAGCCAGATGCTCAACCCCACGTCTAAGCTCAAAAAGTACGCCAACCCTATCGCCACAAAGTTCACGTTGGTCGCCAGGTTCAGCGCGTGGTTAAACAGCGAGATGTGGTGGCGCAACTGTATCGCCGGGATAAAGGGGAAATAGTGGTTTAGAGCATTGGTGCTGTGCAGCACAACGGGTAGCGCGAACCCGATCCACAAAAGCGGCCTTTTGAACAGCGGCCCGATTATGGACCCGCTCTTGCCTTCTTCGGTCAGGTCGATGGGTAGCTGCAACAGCGGAAAGGTCAAGCGGTCGTAGTCAACCCATTGGCGGCGGACGATCGACGCGATGCAGATCATCATCAGGTAGATCGCCAGAATGAACGAGACCCAAGCCGCAAGCGGCACCATCCAGTGTTCCCAGGGGATGGGCTGCCCCTTGGGTAGGCCCTCGAAGAAGTACTTGATCGCGTCTGGGTCCTGCGGCACCATCCACTCGCGGACGTAGGGATGCAGCAGTTCCGACCAATTATTCTCGGGGGTGGCATAGTAGTAGATATTGGGCAACATGGCGATCAAGTTGCCCGTAAAACCCCACGTGGGGATGGCCGAACCGATGATCATCATCGCGTAGATGATAATCAACTCGGAGCGATTAAAGCCCCAAGCACGGCGCATCAGCTTGAGCGCGGGATTGATAAAAGCCACCACCAGAAAGAACAGGAACACCGCTCCGGCGGTGATGTAATCGGAGGACATGCCCGCGGTGGCCATCGCCAGCCGGGCATATGCGAAAAACACGTTGATCGCCAGGGACAGCAAGGCCCCAAAAGCGAACGAGCGATAGGTGAAATTACCGGGCATCAGAGCATCTTAGGATATAATTTATTTTGCCGCAAATGGGCGGCGATTTGTGGCCGGGCAAGCCGCAGTCTATACTTAGCGCACTCTCATTCACAGCAAAGGATACCCTATGGCAGCGCTCAAAGTCGGCATCATTGGCCTCGGCGGCATCGCCCGTTCCCACTGCGATGCAATCGCCCATCTCGACCAAGTAGAAGTCATCGCAGTCGCCGATCTGTTCGAGGAGAAGCGGCGCGAGTACATGGACAAGTACCACATCCCCAAGGGCTATTCAACGCACCACGAACTCTTGGAAGATGCCGACGTCGATGCGGTCGCCGTCGTGCTCGGTCATCAGTTGCACCACCAGCTCACTATCGACGCCTGCCGCGCCGGCAAGCACGTACTCGTCGAAAAACCCATGGCCATCAACCTAGAGCAATGCGACGCCATGGTCGCCGCGGCCGCGGAAAACAATGTCAAGCTAATGGTCGGGCTGTCGCAGCACTTTTACAGCACCAGCCTCAAGGCCAAGGAAATCCTCGACTCCGGTCAACTTGGACCCGTGATTACGGCTGTCAGCTACATGTCGAAAAACTGGAATTTCGCCGGCCGCCGGCCCCAGTACCGCAGTCGCTTCCACGGCGGCGGCATGTGGTTGACCAACGGAGTCCACGTCGTCGATCGGCTCACGTGGGTGATGGCTTCGCAAGCCGCGTCGGTCTCAGCTTCCATTGGCACCCGCGCTCATTACCAAGCCGCCGACGATTCAGCCACGGCCTTTATCCGCTACAAAAACGGCCTCGCCGGCACGGCCGTGGCCGTGGGCTTCGCGGACGGTGCGCCGAATTTTGAATGCCAAGTGATCTGCGCCAACGGCTCGCTGCGCTTCAGCCAGCACGGCGAGAAATACGTCAAAGTAGGCCAAGGCGATACGTGGGAAGACGTCCCGTTCGAGGACGCGCCAACCGAAATGTACCACGAGTGGAAAAGTTTTGCCGAGGCCATTGCGCTCAACATCGAGCCACCGACTCACGGCCAATACGGGCGGCACATCATGGAAATCCTCTTCGCCGCCGAAGCCTCGTCCCTCACTCGGCGCGAGGTCAAAATAGGCCGCCGCCCGCATTGGCAGACCCAGACTTCCGGCTCGCCCGTGACCACTCAGCACGGCTGGATTTAAGCGCTAGTGCTCCAGCGGCGTCATATCCCCGGCCTGCGCCACTTCCTCTAGCTCCGCCACGCTCGCCGCGCCACTGGACACGGTCGAGACCCGCTCGTCGGCCAAGACCCAGCGAAACGCGCTCTGCGGCAGCGTTGATTCCTGTCGCTTTAGCTGCTCGATAATCGCCCATGCCCGCTGCCGCTCTTCCTCGCCCTCGAACCGACGCTCCACCGCCGCGCGCTGGTCCTTACCAGCGACGTACACACCTCCAGCCAGCACTGTCGCCAGCACCACGCCCATATCGCTTTGCGCGGCGGCCGGCAAAACTTGCTCCGCTGCTAACTGCACACAGGGATGGTAGTCGTGGTAGCACAGCACCGAGTCGAATTCGCCTGTTGCCGCCAGCCGCGCCAGCAGGGGAATGGCCCGGCCCGTCACGCCGATAAAATCGCACAGCCCCTGTTTTTGCGCGGCGCGCAAACCCTCCAAAGTCCCGCCCTTTTCCACGATTCGCTCCCAGCCCGCCATGTTCACCTCGTGGATCTGCGCCACCGTCAGCTTAGTTAGGCCCAGCAAGGCCAAGCTGCGTTCCAAACTCTGCAAGACCGAATCGCGCCGGTAGTCAAAGTCGTCCGGCTTAAACCCTACCTTGGTCGCCAAGTAAAAGGGGCGGCGCTCCCCGGCCAGCGCCTTGCCCAGCAGCTCTTCGCTCGGCCCGTAGAGCGGTGCTGTATCGATGTAATTGCAGCCCAAATCCAACGCGCGGCGCACAATCTCCTGGGCATTTTCCGCGGTGCGCTCCGGATCCTTGCCCCCCAAGTAGGCCCCGCCTAAGCTGACCGCGCTCACTTGTAATTCCGTGCGCCCAAATCGCCGATAGCGCATGGTTGTTCTCCTTTTATCTTACCTCTACGACTTCCTCTCTCCTGACAGTAATCCGAGTAGTCAGTCCAACTCGTGCGGCCATGTTCACTAGTTTGTCAATGGTGAATTTGCTGATTCGGCCATTGACGAGCTCACTCACACGCGATCGCGTCACACCAAGCCGTTTGGCCGCCTCTTCCTGAGTGAGTTTCTCTTGATCAATGTACGCCTTTATGGCATCCATTAGCAGAGAACGGAGCTTGAGGTTAGCCGCTTCTTCGGGGCTGTCCGCAATGGCATCCCAGACGCTCCGGTAGGTGTGAATCTCCTGTAGCATTGCACCCTATCCCTCCACCGGCTCCAGCCCGAGCAACACCAAGAGCCACGTGTTGTGCCAGTAGGCGCTGTTGATATAGGGGTTTTTCGCCGACGGCCAGTTCTTCCAGTAGGTCTGGTTGTGCGGGATGCGGTGATACCACTGTACGATGGGGATGGAGGGCAGCTCGGCCAGCCAGATTTCCATGGCCTCGCGAAAGAGCGTCTGCAGCGCCGGGTCGTCGGGCGCGGTCTGTCCCATCTGATCGACCAGCGCGTCAAACTCCGGGTTCGACCAGCGCCAGAACCGCTCGGAGTGCGTGCCAGTGGGCCGAACGAATCGGCTGTGGTAGAGCCGCAGCGTGAAATACGGATCGCGCACGCTCGCACCATTACCCATCAAGAAGGCCCGCGCCGCGCCCTGCGCCATGCGCGAAAACGCATCGGGCGTCATGCGGAAGTCGGCGTCAAAACCCGACCGCTCCAACTGCGCCACCAAGACCGGTGCCAAGTCAGTAAAAATATCGAAAATGTCGATGACGATCTTGAGCCGCTCGCCCTCTTTGGTCCAGAAGCCCTCGGCGTCCTTGCTCCACCCTTTGCGCTCCATAATCGCCGCAGCCTTGGCCGGGTCGTGGACGCCGATCTCGTACTTTTCCACCAAGTCTTGAATCGTGTCGGTGTATTGGCGGATGGGCGGGAAGTCCGGTAGCGGCAGGTGCGATTTAGTCCCGGCTCCCTGCCAGCCAATAGCTACCAATTGGTCGCGGTCAATGGCGTAGTTGATGGCGCGGCGGATATCCGGGTCGTCAAACGGCGGCTCCAAATTGTTGAACCCCAAGCACACCGGCCACCAGTCGAGATATCCGAGCGGCAACTCGCGCCCGGTCCAAGTAGAGACGTTGGGATTGGCGTCGAGGATCGATTGTATATTCGGCGGCCGGATGTCGAGGCAAGTGTCCATGGCGTTGGAGATCAAATTCTGCACTCGCTTGGTCTCCTCCATGTGCGTCAGATAGATGATGCGCTCCACGGCCGGAGGCTCGCGAAAGCCCGTCTTCTGCGCCCACCATCCCGGGCGCAAATCCCACACCCGCTGTGCGGGCACGGAAATGAAGATCTCGTACGGGCCGCTGGCGACCGGCCAGCCTTTTTCCGAGTCGAAGTTACTGAACGTCTGCGGGTCTTGGCCCTCCCAAATGTGCTTGGGTACAATGGGGACGCCGTTGTCGAAGTTGTTGGTGAAGTAGCTAAAGACAAAGCGCGGATTAGGCTTGGTAAGCGCGATTTTAGCTGTGTGATCGTCGGTCGCCACAGCGCTCTTTACCCACGTCTGCATGTCGGTAGAAAAAGACAAATGTGGCGCGTTGTCTTTGAGCATGTTGATCGTAAAGACCAAGTCGTGCGCCGTCCACGGCTGCCCATCGCTCCACTCAACCCCATCGCGAATGTGGATGGTGACCTCGGTGTAGTCTTCGTTGTACTCGTGCCCGGTGGCGATCCAAGGGATGATGTTGTCGGCGTGTGGATTGTAGGCGTTGTAGAAGTACAGCGGTTCGTATTGGAAGTTCCAACCCGTCTTGGAAACGCCAGTCAACAAAAACGGGTTAAACGAGTTGTAGTCCTTGATCTGCCCGCTACAGTCCTGCAAGCTCGAACAATCCATGACCAAGGTCCGGCTCCGTGGCACGTTCTTGTGCCCCTCGTCCCCACAGCTAACCAACAGCACCCCCACCAAACACAACAACAGACCCTGCATCGCATTTCTCCGGAAAATTATTTTTGCGCGTCGGCCGCCGCCGAGAACACTTCGTTTAGATCGCCGCTTTCCAACACCGGCGACTCCGCGTGCAGAAAACAAGCCACCGCCCGCTCGGCTTCTGGTCTGTAAAACGGCGGCGCGGTCGCACACTGGGCCATGGCTTGAGGGCAGCGCAGCACATAGCGGCAGCCGGCAGCCGCCTCTTCGGCCTCTATAGCCTCTATATCGACCACTTCCTTTTCTTCCACTGCTTCGTCGATCCACTCACGCCCCGGCTCGGGCACGGGGATCGAGTGAATTAACTCGCGCGTATAGGGGTGCTGCGGATCCTTAATCACCTTCTCCGTGTGACCAGCTTCGGCCACAGCCCCGTGGAACAAGACGACGATGTTCTCGCTGACTTGGTACGCGGTTGTCAGATCGTGGGTGATGTAGATAAAGGAAATACCGAAATCGCGATACAGCGCGTGCAGGGTGGAGAGAATAGTCGCGCGGAGCGAGGCGTCCACCATGGACACCGGCTCGTCGGCGATGATCAGCTTGGGCTTGAGCAACAGCGCGCGCGCAATGGTGATGCGCTGGCGCTGCCCGCCCGAAAGCTGGTGCGGGTAGCGACCCAACGTCTCCTCGGGTCGTAGTCCAACTGCGCGCAGGGCCTCGCGTATCTTATCGTACGCATCGGCCTTGGAGTCGGCCAATCCGAACTTCCGCACCGGCGTCGTCAGGATGTGATCGATCTTGTAGAAGGGATTGTACACCTCAAAGGGATCTTGAAAAATCGCCTGTACGTCCTTGCGAAACTGCCGCCGCTCCTCCTTTTGCAGGTCGTGGACATCGCGTCCTTGGTAGAGCACCTCGCCGGCGCTGGGATCGAGTACCCCGAGCAACATGCGGGCGATCGTGGTCTTGCCGCTGCCCGACTCGCCAGCAATCGTGGTAAAGGAGGGCCTATCGGCGTCAATCGACAGAGAAAAGTCGCTGACGGCTATGGTCTCGGTACTGGGGCCGAAGCGCTGGCCGCCGCTGCGGAAGACCTTGCGCAGGTGGCGCGCCTCAAGAAGCGGGGGCATCTGCGTCCTCCTCGTGCAACAGACACGACGCTAAGTGGTCGGGGGCGACCGTTTTCAAGGTCGGTATGCGCTGGCTGCACTGGGGCATGGCTTGAGGGCAGCGCGGGTGGAAAAGACAGCCCGACGGCGGCTCCAACAACGACAGCGCGACCCCGGGAATGCCCTTGAACTCGCCCTTGGTCTCAAACGAGGGAATGCTAGAAATCAGAAGTTGAGTGTAGGGGTGTTGCGGATTGTGAAAAATCTCCTCGACCCGGCCCACCTCGACCAATTTGCCGCCGTACATGATGCCCACGCGCTCGGCGAACTGCGCCATCAGGCCCATGTCGTGGCCCACCAAGAGCACGGTGGCATTGAGCTGGTGCTGTAGCTGGCGCAAGGTCTGCATGATCTGCCGCTGCACGACCACGTCGAGGGCAGAGGTCGGTTCGTCGGCCAAGATGAGCTGCGGATTGAGCGAGATGGCTTGGGCAATGCAGGCCCGCTGCTTCATGCCGCCGCTCAATTCGTGGGGGAACAGACGGGCCACTTCCGGTTTCAACCCGACCCTAGCCAACAGCTCAATCGCGCGCTCCAACTGCGCGGCCTTGGGCGGCGGTTGATCTTCGACCGCGTGCTCGCGCATCGTCAGCATCAGTTGATCCCCGATCCTCATCACCGGATTGAGCGAGTTCATCGCGCCCTGCGGCACCATGGCGACCCGCTTGAGCCGGGCCTGCCGCACTTGCTCGCGGTCGAGCTGAATCAGGTCGGTGCCGTCGTCTAAGGTCGCCTTGCCTCCGGCGATGAGACCCGGCGTCTTGATCATCCGCAACAGCGCCAAAATCAACGTGGTCTTACCGCTGCCAGATTCGCCGACGAGGCCAAAGCGCTCGCCTTTGTACAGGGTCAGATCAACCTTGTTGACGGCGCGGGCAATGCCGCGCCGGGTCTCGAAGTGGACCTCCAAGCCACGGATGTCCAGCAGCACCTCTTTGTCGGCCTTGCTCATACGGCCTTGCGTTGTTTGGGGTTGGCCAGCTCGTCTAAGCCAGCCGCGGTCATCAACAAACCGACGAAGATCACACCGATAAAGAAGATTGGAATCGCCCACCACCACCACATGCCGCGAATAAGCGCAGAGAACGTGATGGCCCAATAAATGGTCATGCCGACCGTTGGATCGTTCTGCGGCCCCAAGCCGAGCGCTTCTAGGCCGATTGACGAGAGAATGGCCCAGTTGACGGCATTGGTAAAATTGGCCGCGAGGTAGGGCAGCAGATTGGGGAAAAGCTCCTTCCAGATGATCTCGCCGTTGCTCATGCCGTTGAGCTTGGCCATCTGCACGTACGCCCGCTCGCGCATGGTCAAAACCTGCGAGCGGATCGTGCGCGTGGGCCACATCCACGCCAGCGAAGCCACCACCAAGGCCATGATATTGACGCTGATTTCCTCGCGGATCGTCGAGGCAATGGAGACCAGCACCACGAGGCCGGGCACAGTCAGTAGCGTATCCACGAGGCCGCGGATGACCGTGTCGATCTTACCTCCCATATAGCCGCTCGTAAAACCGAGAAAAATGCCCAACCCGAGCCCCACTGTGCCAGCCAACAGACCAATCCGCATAGTCAGCGGCACCCCCACCACCATCACGGCGAGGAGGTCGCGACCGGAGTCGTCGGTGCCAAAGGGATGCTCCAGCGAGGGCTCTTGTCGCGGCGGCGTAGCCAGTGGCTGTGCCTTCGAGGTATCGACGAAGATCGGCCCCAAGACCCCAAACAGCACCACCAACAGGATCATGCACAGGCCGGCCGCAAGCATCGGGCTTTCGCGCAAGTAGTAGAGAATTTGGTCTAAACGGTGCATGGCTAGTGGTGGCGGCTATGGGTAATACGCGGGTCGAGCAGCGGATAGAAGAAGTCCATCAGCATAGTCACCAAGCCGATGGACATGATGAGAATCAGCACCACGCCGTTGATAACCGTATAATCCGAGGCCTGGATGGCCTGAAAGAGCACCGTGCCGATCCCCGGATAGGCGAAGATCACCTCGACGATGACCTGGCCGGCGACCACGTTGGCCAGCGACAACCCCAGCGCCGTGAGCTGCGGCAGCAGAGCGTTGCGCAGGCCGAAGCGGAAGAAGATCGTGCGGTTGCGCAGGCCATTGGCCTCGGCGAGCGTGATGTAATCCTCGCCCGAGGTCGTGACCATCATCCCCCGCATCCCCAGCGCCCAGAAGCCGACCTGCTGCAAGACGATGGCCAGCGCCGGCAAAATCGAATGGTGCAACACGTCGAGGGCAAAGGTGAGATTGAAGATCGCCAACATGCCGGGCGAGTATCCGCCCGAAAGCGGAAAGAGGTTCAGCTTGAGGCCCAATATGTAGAGCACAATCAGCCCCAGCAGATAGGGGGGAATCGCCGACATGGTCATCATCGGCACCGCCAAGTTGCGCATAAAGCGCGGTGCCGTCGGCCAAGCCGCCAGCGCCCCCATGAGCGTGCCCAAGGCAAACCCTAGCAGCACTGAAATGATCATCAGCCCAATAGTCCAAGGGATCGCGTTGCCGATGATCTGCCCGACGCGGGCCGGATAGTTGGCCAGCGAATAGCCCAAGTCGAGCGTAAAGGTATCGCTGAGAAAGTTGAAGTATTGGACGTGGAGCGGTTTGTCGAGGCCGAACTTGGCTTGATAGGCCTTTACCATGGCCTCAATGCCGTCTTGGCGCAATCCCCCACTGGCCGCTAGCTGGCCGAGCTTTTCGCGAATGGGATCGCGGCCCGTACCCAGCCGGGGCACGAAGAAGTTCACGCTCGCCGCTGCCCATACTACAATCAGGAAAAGGGCGACCCTTTTGACGACAAAATTCCAAGACATGAGTTATATACAGGTGAATTTGGAAAGACGCTAAAGCTAGGGAATAAAGATCGCCTCGTCAATTGTCCCCGCCCTTTACCACCACCACCTCATCCACCGGCAAATCCTCCAACCGCGTCACCGTGCCATCGGGCCACAGCACCTCCACGCGCTCCACGCGCTCGGCCCGGCCCAAACCAAAGTGTAGGCGCACATCGCCGTGACCCAAGTAGCCCGCCGCCCCGCCAACCGACCGCACCTGCGTCCGTCCACCCGCCGTGATTCTCACCCAAGTGCCGACGACTTCCGGATCGATTTGCACCACAAGATAGCGACCAGCGAGCGTCTCATTGCGCAAGAGCGTCGGGCTGTCGTCGATATTGGTCGTGAACAAATCGACATCGCCGTCTTGGTCGTAGTCGCCGCTGATAGTCGCACGGCTCGACTTCTTCACCTCTAGCCCAGGGCCACCCCCTTCCACCGCAGAGAACGCGCCCGCTCCCTCATTGGCAAAAAGCTGGTTGCGCTGGGCGTATGTGCCCCCGGCGCTGGCGTGATCGACTTGGGGATAGATGTGGCCATTGGCTACGAATAGATCTAAGTCGCCGTCGAAGTCAAAGTCGAAAAAGCGCGTGCCCCACCCAAGATAGCCCACGGTCGGGGCCGCCAAGCCGCGCTCGGCAGTAGCGTCAATGAAGGTTCCACCACCCGAGTTCAAATAGAGCGTATTGGTCTCGCCGTAGAAATTGGTCACGTAGAGGTCGAGATCGCCGTCGCCGTCGCAATCGCCCGCATCTACGCCCATGCTCGCCTCAAGCTCGCCGTCGCCGTTGTACGCCACGCCGGCCTGCAAGCCTATGTCGTCCAAGCGACCGCCGTCGTTGCGGAACAGCACATTGGACGTCTCGTCGTTGGCCACGAATAAGTCGAGATCTCCATCGCGGTCAAAGTCTGCGGGCATCACGCCCAAGCCATAGTGGAAATTGGCCGTGGCCACGCCGGACGCGACCGTGACGTCGGTAAAAACCTCACCGTCGTTGCGGTAAAGCCGATCCCGCCCGCCTTCCATCCCCTGCGGACCGCAAAAAACCCGCAGCCCGCCCAGATAGACGCAGGGATCGTCCAAGTCCGGATCTTGTAGCACCGGCTCGATATCGAAGACCACGTAGTTGGCAACGTAGAGGTCGAGGTCGCCGTCTTGATCGTAGTCGAAAAACGCCGCACTCGCGCTGAAGTCATCGCCGGCAACCCCAGCCTGCGCTGTAACCTCGGCAAAGGTGCCATCCCCGCGATTGCGATAGAGCGCGTTGGCACCGTAGTTGGTCACATAGAGATCGCGCTGCCCGTCGCCGTCGTAATCCCCCACAGCCACCCCCATGCCCCAACCGCGATCCTCGACGCCAGCTACAACCGCCACAAAAGCTCCGCCGTCGTTGCGGTAAAGCACATTACCCGGCCCCACACCATAGTTGGCATAAGTCGATCCATCCACCACATAGAGATCGAGATCGCCGTCTTGATCGTAGTCGAAAAACGCTGCGCCGCTGCCAGTGGATTCGAGGATGAAGCGCTTGTGCGGGCTGCCACTGACGGTGGGATGATCTAGACCGGCTTCTCGCGTCGCATCCACGAAGAAGGGATCGGCCTGAACGCTGGCGGCGAGCAGGAGGACAAAAATTAGCGCGGGCATTTAGCGGGCGCAGCGAAAGCCTATGGTGTTGCCCTTGATGTACGAATGCGAGTCCTTGGTGTTGGTCCGCTTGTTGCACTGGGTCAAGGTCGGGCCATTGACCCACGATCCCCCGCGCAGGAACTGCATTTTCTCGCCTCCTTGCGTCCACTCCCACACATTGCCGCCCATATCCAAGAGTCCAAAAGGACTGGCTCCACTCGGAAAGGATCCCACCGGCGCCGTTCGCGCATGGCCGTCTTTGTCTCCGAAAATATTAGCGCGTCCCTCCTCAAAATCCGCCCCCCACGGGTACTTTAGCCCTTCAACTCCCTCACAGGCGAATTGCCATTCCTCCTGCGTCGGCAGGCGCTTGCCCGCCCACTGGCAATAGGCCATCGCCCCGTACCACGACACCTCAATGACCGGATGCCGCGCAAATCCTTCTTTGACCTTGTACACACCGTCTTCCTCCACTAGCGCCGTATATCGACTCCCCAACTCCACCCAGTACATGCCCTCCACCTTGGCGTTTCCCTTCTCGGTCAGAAAAGCTGCGTACTCCTCGTTGGTCACCTCGTATTTATCTATGTAAAATTCGCTCTTTTCTCCTGCGATCTTTACCATCTCCCCGCCCTTGAGGGAGTCGGCCGCGGCTTGTCCCTCCTGGGCCAAAGCCGAGGCCGCAACGGCAACACACAGCGCGATTCCGCAAAACACCTGCATTATTTCTGCTCCCGTCCATCCAGCGCGTATTCCCGCACCATTTTGGCAAATCCATCGTCGGCAAAACTCGGTCCAATCCGCACTCCATCCCCGGCTACGGCCGTCTTTACCTCGTCCTTTGCATTCCCCAGCAACACCCCAGTCCCCGCCGCGCGCAACATGGGCAAGTCGTTGTCCGCGTCCCCTACCGCCAAGACGCGCTCTGTACTCCCACCTATCCGCTCGGCTAGCGTCCGCAGAGCTACGCCCTTATCCACGCCCCGGCGCATAAATTCCACCCGATCGGGAATCGCCCACGCTATATAGACCCGATCTCCGCACAGCGCTTTGATATCGGCGATGTGCTGCTCCCGCCGCGCCGGATCTACCTCCAGCATGAGCTTGGGCGGTACGCCCAACTCGCCGCTCTGGCAACGCGCGTACAAATCAACGTCGAGCACCATGCCCGGCCCTCTGAGTGCTTCGAGGTGATCTATAGGCCGGA
Source organism: Candidatus Latescibacterota bacterium (assembly GCA_965203175.1). Taxonomy (GTDB): domain Bacteria; phylum Latescibacterota; class UBA2968; order UBA8231; family UBA8231. Next base: position 5,729,365 of record OZ241867.1, read on the forward strand.
CATGCCGGTACTCCTCGGCGATCCCTGCGTCCGTGCGTTCGAATAGACAGTACATCAGGTTTAGCCCCTCGGCGCGTCCGTATTCGACTATTTGGGCAAAGGACTCCTCGTCCAATCGCTCCTCGTGCAGCACCTCTCGCTCCGCTCCTTCTCCCGGCCCGAGAATCACCGAGCCATTATAGCCAGCCATGTAAAGTGCCCGCGCCAGTGTTGGATGAGACTCAAAAGGGTGTTGGATGCGCAGGATGCTGCGCCCAGTGACGCTGGCTATGGGGATGCCGCGCACAATCAGCTCCTCGAGCGTCGCCGCAGCCGAATCTGCCAGCCGCCCTTCTGCGTCGAGTATTGTACCGTCGAGGTCAAAAGCCACTAAGTCGATCATCGTTCCTCCTGTTGTAAAGTTTGCAACCGCGAGCGCGCGTGGACCAGTCGCTGCGCCTCGCTCGCGTCGTCTTCTGCCAAAGATGCGTACGCGCGCCACTCGGCCCGCGCTCGGCCGGGGTCTAACCGCTCGTAGGTCGAGGCGAGGTGAAAGCGCCACAGCGCCCGCTCGGGTTCGAGCCGAACGGCCTCCTCACCGGCCTGCACAGCCGCGGCGAGCAAGCCCAACTGCCGATAGACATCGCCCAAGGACGCGAAAAGCTCGGCGTGGTGCGGATGCGCGACCGTGGCTTCTTTGAACACCTGCACAGCCGCGCGCAGCCGCCGCTGATGCACGTATAGCCCTCCTAACTTCAAGGCCGCATCCCCTTCCGCTCCGCCCAACGCGATCGCTGCCTTGAACGCCTCTTCCGCTGCGTCGAGCGCGCCCATGCGACTGTGGACGATGCCAATGCTTACTTGGGCCGCGGCATTGCCGGGCTGTCGGTTAGCAAACGCGGCAAACGCGGCCAGTGCCGAGTCCAGCCGCCCTTCTGCGCTGTGAATCAAACCAAGATAGCGATAAACCGGGTACAGGTCGGGATCGGCGGCCTGCGCCCGTTCAAACTGCGCCAGGGCCCCTGTTCCATCTCGTTCCTCCCAGAGCAGCCGCCCCAGTTCGTAGTGCAAGACGGCTTCCTCGCCCCCCCCATCGCGTGCGCCCAAACCCTCGACGAGCGCGGCGCGGGCCAACTCCCGTTGCCCGGTCTCTCTGTATAGCGCGGCGAGGTCGGCCCGGATCCCAGGGTCTTTGGGCGCACTAGCGAGCGCCTGCTCCATCAGAGCGCGCGCCTCCGCGTCCCGCCCCAACCGCACCTCTACCCGCGCTAGTTGGTAGCGCACCTCCGCCTGCTCGGGCGCAAGCTGTAGGGATGCGCGATAGGCCGCCTGCGCCGCGTGGAGATTTTCTTGCAAGTGGCCGAGCGCCTGATAGGCGTGGCCCAGCCACGCGTAAATAAGCGCCGACTTCTCGCCCCGGCGCACGGCGTCCTGATAGGCACGCAGTGCCCCGCTATAGCGCCCTTGGGCGGCTAGGCTAAGCCCCAGTTCGGCATAGGCGCGCCCGTCGTCGGGGCGTGCCTCCACTAGGCTGCGGTAGAGTGCGGTCGCGTCTTCGTACGCACCGCGCGCCACGTAGAGCGCGGCCAAGGTAAAGCTCGCCTCGTACAATTCGGGATCGAGTGCCCGCGCCTGCGCTGCTAGGCGTTCGGCCTGTGCCAATTCGGCCTGACTCAAGCTCCGCAGCGGCCGGCCGCCGATCAACTCCTGCGCTTGGCGGTACGCGGTCGGCGCATCCGGCTCGGCGGCGCACCCAGCCAATAACAGCGCGATTGCAGCCAGCACCTTCACCGCGTCTCCCTTTCCCTGAGCAACAAGTGCTGGTCGGCCTCAATATCCCGATACACATCGACCTGCCCACTGGGCCACGCCACCTTAATGCGATCAGCCCGCACCCGTTGCCCCAAACCAAATTCCAACTCCAAGCTGTTGCTGTTGCCAAAGCTGTATCCAGAAGCTACCTCTTGGTACTGCATCAAGTCGCCGGCATACACCCATACTTTGGCACCGATTCCGTCGCGATTGCTCTCGACCCCTTCCAACTCCAGCACCAAGTAGTGATTGCCAAAGCCCTCGCTGCGGTAGAACGCATTGGGCCACTGGTCGCCCGGCTGAGCGCCGCCCACTGGCGCATAGAGGTCGAGATCGCCGTCGCGGTCGTAGTCGGCAAAGGTCACGCCGTGCGATTTGCCCAAGTGCCCCAGCCCGGCGGCTACCGTCGCATCGACAAAGGTGCCATCGCCCCGATTGCGGAAAAGCACATCCGGCTCGCGCCGGCCCATCTGCGGCCCGCCGTTGCCGAGGTAGATATCTACCCAGCCATCGTTATCCACATCGCCGGGAACGCCGCTCATCGTGCCCAGCGCTCGCTCTAGCCCGGCAGCTTCCGTCACATCGGCAAAGGTGCCGTCGCCCTTGTTGCGAAAAAGCACCGGCCGGTCGCGCTCGCTCGTCGATTTTCCCGCGACTCGATCGGCCAGCACCACCAGGTACTGGCTCCAGTTGCCCACGAAGATGTCCAGCGCACCGTCGTTGTCGTAATCGAGGACAAACGTTATAAAGCCATCGATGTACTCGGCACCTACACCGGCCGCTTCCGTCTGATCCGCGAACGCACTGCCACTTCGATTGCGATAGAGCACATTCGGCTCGGTAAAATTGCACACGTACAGATCAGGCCAGCCATCTCCGTCAAAGTCGCCCCACGCCGTGCTTAACGCCTGCCCCTTGTGCGCCACCCCGGCGGCTTCCGCCACATCGGCAAAGGTGCCATTGCCACGATTGCGATAGAGCACATTGGTCGAGTCGCCAGTCGCGCCCGTGCCATTGGCCACGTAGATGTCGAGGTATCCATCGCGATCGAAATCGCTCCACGCCGCGCAAAAGCTCGATCCCGGATCGCCCGTACCCGACACTTCCGTCGCATCGGCGAAGACGCCCCGGCCGTCGTTTTGGAAGAGCGCATTCACGCCGCCGCCAAACCACCCATCGCGCGTCACGTACACATCGGCGTCCCCGTCGTTGTCGTAGTCAGCCGTCTGCACCCCGATCCCGCCCTCGGGTAGTACCAATTCAGCGGCCTGCGTCCGCTCGGCAAAACGCGCGCCGTCGTTGCGGAAGTACGCCAGTGCTGGATGGCCGATGACGATCAAGTCGAGATCTCCGTCCTCGTCGTAGTCGGCCCAAGCGCTAGCGCGACCTCCGTCGAATTTATCGACTCCCACCTCGGCCCCGATCTCGCTAAACCGCCCGCTGATGGTTCCCTGCGGCACGGCATCGGCAAATTCCCCGGTCGCCGACCGCCCCAATGCCTCCTGCAACCACTTCCGGTGCCAGCGCAACTCCAGCGGCTCGGGATGCAACGCCACGGCCTGTTGCAAGATCGAATCGGCGTGGGCGTAATCCTCCTGCCACAGCGCGGCAACCGCCGTCCAGTAGAGCGATTCATATCCCTCGGGATCGGCGGCCAGCGCCCGCTGCAAATACTTTTCCGCCTGCGCGAACTGCCCCTCTTCCAGCGCCTCTTTCCCCCGACCCAAAAACGTCTCCAACACCAAAGACCGCGCCGCCGTTAATTCAGGGTCCAGGCTCGCCGCCTGTTCCAGCAACCCCACGCCTTCTTCTATCCGCCCCTGCACGAGCCGCACCCTCCCTAGCTGCCAGTAGCCCTCGGCGGCCTCGGGTTCCAGCCGAACGCAATGCGCAAAAGCGCGTTCGGCCGCCCTGAGCCGATAGCGCTCCAGCAAGTCCAAGCCCTGGTAGTACGACTGGAGAAACGCCTCTGAGCGGCCAGTCGGCTCTTGGCAACCGCTTAGGACGAGGAGAGAAAGGGTAATGACTAGAGAAACTCTCATAGCAGAAACAACATCCGCCGTCTTTTGCCTGCTGTCAATTTCTAGTACGTTGTTACGTCTCTTTTGACATCTTTCACCAATAAAAGGAGCACCCATAATGAAATGGACCCTCTTCTTCGTCGCTTTCCTCTGGACGGCTTCGCATAGCACGGCCGAAGACCGCCCCACCCTCGTACTCGACGGCCAAGCAGCCATGCTAGTCGTCGATTTAGGCGGCGGCTCCATTTCCGACTTCCACCTCAAAAGCAATCCGCTCAACCCCTTGCAATGGGATTCTTGGTCTTTCGGCGACACCCCCAACCAAGCGCCGCCCATAGAGCCGCGCTCCATGGGGCACTTCCTCTGCCTCGACCGCTGGGGGCCGGCCACCAAAGCCGAGCAGGCCCACGGCATGGGCTGGCACGGCGAGGCCACGCGCGTGTGGTGGACCGTAGATGAGGACGTCCGCGCAGAAGACGGTCACCTCATGGCCCAAATGTCGGCCGAACTGCCCCTGGCCAGCCTCAAGGTAGTGCGCTCGATTCGCATGGCTCAGGATCAGGCCATCTTTGCAGTCGCCGAGGCCGTCACCAACACCCGCCATTTGGGACGCGTGTACAACATCGTCCAGCACCCAACCATTGGTCCACCCTTTTTGGACGAGAGCACCCGCGTTGATGCCAACGGCACGCGCGGCTTTATGCAGGAAACGCCCATGCCAACGCCCGAGAACCCGGAGGTGAGCTGGCCCTCCGCACTCAAAAAAGACGGCACCGAGGTCGATATTCGCCATTTGACGGATGACGCCTCTCCAGCGGTCGTCTCGTACATAATCGAGGAAGAATACGGTTGGACCACAGCCATCAACGCCAGCAAAGGACTCCTTATTGGCTACATCTGGCCGGAGGAGGAATACCCTTGGTTCGACGCTTGGCGGCACGTCCGCGACGGCAAGCCCTTTGCCCGCGGCTTGGAGTTTGGCACTACGGGCCTGCACCAACCTAGCCCGGTGTTGTTGGAAAAGGGCCAGATTTTCGGCCGCTATCTCTTTCACTATATCGATGCCGACGAGACCCAGGTTTTCACCTACGCCAATTTTCTCATGGAGATTCCCTCCGACTTCGCCGGCGTTTCTGATGTCGAATACTCCGAGGGGCAGCTAGTGGTGCGCGAGGACGGCGGTCAGGGCCGAGAGCTGACGATGGAGGCGGGAGAACTTTTTGCGTGGTGAAGAGATAAGAGGGATAGGTTATAACTGATCCGCTAACTTTGGCCGTTGATGCCCTGAAGCAACCGATGGAGAGTAGGAAAGAGTGAGGACTGTGGGCCCGAAGTAATTCTCAAACTGAAGGATCGGCCCCGCGTCGAAAGTTCGCAGCCTCTCAGCCTACCCTTCCTCCCGCGCCACCTTCCCCTTGACGACCCACTCGGCCAGCGCCGGCCACAGGGCGTGGACCATCGCCAGCAGCCTGAGCCGCCTCGGAACGTAGAGCTGCTGGCGCCGCTTCAGCATCCCGCGCACAATCGCCCGCGCCGCCTTCTCCAAGCTCACCGCTCCCGCCCGGTGTTTGCGCGATGCATCGCCCAACGCCTTCCCGTCTTTTCCCAGAGCACGTTGCCGCAACTCCGTCCCCTTGAGCCAGTGCAAGAGCACGGTCATCACCCCCACCCCACTCTCGGCCACCTCCATCCGCAAAGCATCGCAAAACCCCTGTAGCGCGTGTTTGGACGCCGAGTACCCTGTGTGCAGCGGCACCCCCACCTGCCCCTGAATGGACGAAATAGCCACGAATAGCCCCTTGCTTTTTTTCAGATGCGGCAGCGCCGGATGCGCGCAATGCACGGCCCCCAAGTAATTCACCTCCATCAGCTTGCGGAATAATGCTACATCCTCGATCGCGGCAAACGCGGTCCACATGCTGACGCCAGCGTTGGCGACCAAGTAATCTATGTGCCCAAAGCGCTCGATCGCGGCCTCCACCAGCCGCTTGCCATCCTCGGCTATGGCGACATCCCCAACGACAGTCAGCACCTCGCTCCCCAACTGCTCGCACTCTTGGGCGACGGCCTCCAACCGCTCGGCATTCCGCGCTAAGAGAACCAGCCGCGCTCCCTGCTGGGCGCACTCCACCGCCAGCGTCGCGCCCAAGCCCGCAGAAGCACCAGTGATAACAACGGTCTTATTGCTCAGGCTTCCGGCGCGCACTCCCAAAAATCCCATTCTGAATGCCGAAAATATTCTGGGGATCCAGCGCTTCTTTAGTCTTGCGCAGGACCTCGATGCTGTTGTCGCTCTGGATGTGCTGGACAAAGCTCTGCCGAATTTTGCCGGCCCTATGGGTGAAGGGACAGCTCCTGGGCCGCTGCGTATGTCAGCCGCGCCAGCTCGGCCGGCGATTCACCCCGGCGAGGAGTGGCCACCTCGAAGGTCCAGAAACCGCGGTAGCCGACCTCTCGCAGGGCCTCGCGGATCGCCTCCCAGTCGAGGTCCCCCTGCAGCGGGGCCCAGTGGTTGTCCTGCGGGTCCTCGCCGTCGACGTCCTGCAGATGGGTTCCCCACAGGCGCTCGCCCGCGGCCCTGATTTCCCCGCCCGGGTCGTTCCCCGCGGTCCAGGCGTGGCCGGTGTCGACCACCAGCCCCACCGCCTCCTCCGGGTAGTCGTCGACGAGGCCGCGCAGCTCCGTCATGGTCAGGAACGGGTAGTGGGAGCGGTAGGGCAGGTTTTCCAGCAGAATTCGCACCCCCGACTCGAGCGCCACCGGCACCAGGTCGTCGAGGGAGCGCCGCGCCGCCCCGGACATGATCCCGGTCAGCTCCGGGCGTTCCGGATCCTCGACGAACCGCGGGTTCGGCACCGGGTGGATGACCATGCCGCCGGCGCCGAGGGCGCCCGACATGCGCAGGTACTCCCCGAGCAGGGCGGCCTTCTCCCGCCGCCAGTCCTCCTCCGGGGCACCGAGCACGTTGCGCATCATCGGCGCGTGCACGGTGCCGGTGCGCAGATCGGACCCCTCGATCCGCGACCGCAGCTGCTCGAGCTCCCGGCTCGTGAAGATCCGTTCGAGGTGGCCCTCCTGCGAGGAAAGCTCGATGTGGGAATACCCGGCGGCGGCGATCTCATCGAGGGCCTCATCGAGCGGGTCCTTGAATCCTGCGGTGGCGTAGCTGATTTGCATTGGTCCGGTCCTCCTAAGGGAATCGGTTGATCGGTAACTTGATGGACAGCCCGGGCCCGGCGAGGGCCGCAGACCCGTGGGGCGTTTTCACAACAAAGCACCGGTGATAACGACGGTCTTATTGCTCAGGCTTCCGGCACGCACTCCCAAAAATCCCATTCTGAATGCCGAAAATATTCTGGGGATCCAGCGCCTCTTTAGTCTTGCGCAGGACCTCGATGCTGTTGTCGCTCTGGATGTGCTGGACAAAGCTCTGCCGAATTTTGCCTACCCCGTGGTGGTGGGATAGCGAGCCGCCGTTGTCCAAGATCGTCTGCCGCAGCGCGTGCTCAATGTCGTGATAGACCTCAATGGGATGCTCCAATCCCCGCCCAGAAAATCCCATCGTAAAGTAGATGCACACCCCCGTGTGGTACGTCTGCGTCACCCGGTACGACAGGTAGGGCCGCCCGGCGACGCCGCGCGCGCTACACTGCGCGGTCAACTCCGCTTGTACGGCCTGCGTCACGTCGTGGATGCGACTCCAAGGCACAGAGGTCTCAAAGGTTTCGCCTAAAAAATCGAACTGGTTCAAAAAGTCGCGTATATAGGCGATCCCAAAGGTCGCCATGTAGCCGCGCCGGCCGTTGGTAGCGCCGGCGCTCTTGCCACCGTGGGCCTTGGCCAGCTTGAAGATCGTCCGCTTCTGGTGCGCGACCTCGGCATGGGTTCCCTCCATGGCGATCGTACACGCCGCCATTTTTAGCGGATCAAATCCCAACACCTTCAACAAGGCGAACTTCTGCACCTTTTCCTTGAGGTGTTTCAAGGGAGAGGGCGCAGCCTTGAGGGCCTGGCCGAAGCGAAATTCTTGGTTGTTGACCAAGCGGATACTCGCCGGCAAGGTCCCGGTCTGGCGCAATGCCTGCAAGTACTCCACGCCTTGGGCGAAGGACTTGAACACCAACGAGCCGTATTCGCGCACTTCTGGTAGGGGATGGATCTTGAGCACGGCCTTGGTGATGATGCCGAGGTTGCCCTCTGAGCCAAAAAGCAGCCCGCGCGGCTGGATGCCAGTCGAGTTGCGCGGCGTGGTGTGCAAGGTCTCCACCGCTCCGGTCGGCGTCACCAAGGTCGCTTCGAGGACGATATCTTCGATATTGCCGTAGCGGTTTTTCTTCATGCCGCTGGCATTGGTGGCGATCCAGCCGCCCAAGGTCGAAAGCTCAATGCTGTCGGGATCGTGGCCGACGGTGTAGCCCCGAGCGGCGAGTTCTCGCTCCAGCTCCTTGCCCGAAATCCCCGCTTCGATGCAAGCTTGGAGGTTGTCCTCGTCGAGATCGACAATTCGGTTCATGCGCCGCATATCGACCGAGGCGAAAACGCGATCGTCGTCAGTGGGCAGGGCCAGCGCACCGCTGACGTTGGTGCCACCACCGTAGGGCACGAGGCAGACATTGTGCTCGGAAGCGAGGCGCACGATGGCGCGCACGTGATCTCCGCTTTCTGGATAAATCACCAGATCGATCACTCGCTCCAAGGCGTCGCCGTAGAGCAAGCGATAAACCTCATCGACGCTGAGCTGGCCGTGACTGTGGATCAGGCGCTCCTCGTCGTCGAGCGAAACCCGCTCTGCGCCGAGCTCGTCTTGCCAAGCGGCGACGAGGCTTGCGTCTGCCCGCGAGGGCGGTACCTCGTGGCTCTCTTTTTCGACGGCCATCTCGTCGGGGTCAATCGGAACCTGGAGCATTTCTTCGACAAAGGGGATGAAATGCGGCATGGTGAAGCCGGCCAGCGGATAGCGGCTGCCGGTCACCCGCACGGTCTTCGGCCCATCGAACTCAAAGCGGGTGTCCGTGTAGCCCCATTTGTGCGGATGGCGCTCTCCGTCGGAGAGATCGTAGCACGCATCGGCCGCGGCTTGGCGGACAATGGCCGCGGCAACGGCGAAGACGGCGACGGCGAGGACGACTTCGAGCATAGCTCAATCTCCTAGCACTAATTAAGTGATCAGTAGCTACTACAGCCCCTCCTGCACGTCCTTTTTCCGCACCTTCCATATAAATGCGTCGTAGTAGTAGTGGATCAGGGCAAAGGAACTGAGCAGCGAATAGCTGAAGAGGTCGAAATTGGTGTTGAAGCCAACGAGGCCAAAGCCAAAGTCGCGCACCAAGCCCTCGCTCAGCGCGTGAAAGACGACGGCATAGGCTGCGCACAGCAGGAGAAAGAACTTGACGCCCCCCTTGCCCGCCACGTAGCGCATGAGGGCCGAGTCGCCGCCCGTGCGCTCGACCTTGTGGCGGTTGTAGAAATACACCATGACGATGTACTGGATCCCGTGCATGATCCGGTGCGCCACCGCAAAGACGAGCAGATAGGCCGTGGTAAAACTAGTGAAGTACCACAGAAAATAGCTCGACAATAGAAAGGCGTATTTGAGGGGATTGAGCGCGTAGCCGCGCCAGGCGCAATAGGCAATGTGTCCCACGTAAACCAGGCCGTAGGCAATGGCAATAGTCCACGAGACTAGGTGTACCGTCGTCACCGCTTCCGCGCTGATGGGCAGGTGCCACTCGTGCAACATGCGCACCCAGACCGTAGAAAAAAGCGGCGACACCACGAGCATGTTGCCAAAGAAGATCCAATTGAAGGCCAAGTCGAACTTGGCAGTCGCGGGCGTGCCGGCCTTGGCCTTGAAGTCGTACACGCGCGCAAAGCCGTATTGCTGCATCAAACTGTGCTGGTGATCCCACAAAGTCACGATCAACACCAAGCTCAACGGTGCCCACTGGATCAGGCCGTAGGCAAAGGCGACCAATACTATCGGCCCGAGAATGAACCGCTCCTTGAAGCGGGCGAATTCCGCCGGCGAGCCATAGACGCGCAACCAAGTGACGAAGTGGTGCGGAATGGTTACCCACAAGGCAATGGCCGCCAGCGCCGCCCCCGGCAGGTAGTGCCCCGACACTAACGCAAAGCAGACCGCGGCAAAGGGCAGGCTTACAAACCAGATATAGTCCTGCCGGCGATCGACAATATAGGCAGGTTGCAGAACGATGGAATTACTCGCCATGAGAAGTCAGGGCTAGTGCCACAGCGTCTGGGCTGAAGCGGATTTCGTTGGCGCGGCGCTGGCGCAGAGACGCAGCCAGCTCCTTGACCGCAGCTTGGAGCTGCGCCGTCGCCCAATCCGCCTCGACCCGCTCGCGGATCTCGTCCAGCGGCGGCAGTCGATCCGGGCGGCGGCGCAATACCTGTAAGACAATATAACCATTATCCGTGGCAAAGGGACCGTGAAAAGTCCCTTCGTCGGCGCGCAGAGCGCGGCTGACCGGATTGTCGCCCTCTAGCGCGCCGCTGCCGTAAATCACGCTGACGAAACGATCCGCTAGCTCGGTCGTATCGCGACCGGCGCGCATCCGCTCGACAATGGCGGTGCCCTCGGCCTCGTCGCGGGCGAGGAGCCGGCGCACCTCCACCTCGGCCGGCGCGGTGTAACGGAGCTTGTGCTCCTCGTAAAACAGGCTCAGGCCGTTGGGATTGGGCGGTGGCACCTGCGCTTGCAGCGCGTCCTGCAAGCGCCGCGCAAGCTGCACCTGCCGCAGTCGCTCCAACTCGCGTTGCAGGTCCGGGTCGGCGGCGAGTGCGAGCCGCGTGGTTTCGAGCGGGACCAACACGCGCCGCCCGACCTCGCGCCGCAGCACCTTCTCGCTCGCGCCTTGGCCCTTTAGCAGTTCGCGGGCCCGCGCGACCGTTAGCACCCCGCCGTCGTACTCGGCCACGACGGCCTCTGGCGAACGGTCCGCCGCTAGCCCATCCAGCTCGTAGCGCACATTATAGCGCGCGTGCAGGGTGTCGTAATAAGCCAAGAGCTGCCGCCCGAGCTTTTCCCGCATCACCAAGCGCTGAATGGTCTCTCGCTCCTGCTCGAAACTAACCGGGTGCATGTCCGTGAGCTTGATGAGAAAGTACCCATCGGCCACCTGCATCGGCTCGGAGATCTCCCCGATCTGCATGGAGAAGGCCCTTTCGGTCAGGGCGGCGTGCGAGGCCATGGTATCGCCCCAGCGGTGATAGCCCATGTCGGCCTGACGCTCTAGAATCCGCGAATCCTGCGAGTGCCGCATCGACAGTTCCTCAAAGTCCGCTCCTTCGGCGAGTGCGGCCAAAATCTCCGGCAGTTGCTCTTGGTCGCGCACCATCAGCAGGCTGAAGCGCACGCGGCGGTTGTACGGGCTGCGCTGGAAATAGGCTCGCAGTTCCTCCTCGGCGACCTCGGGTTGGACGATCCCGGTGCGCTCGTACAAAGCCTGCTGCACCAGCCGCGCCTGCGCCTGCGCCTGCCACTGCAAAAACTCCGCGCTCTCGCCCAATCCCCGCCGCTCGGCTTCCTGCACGAGCAGCGTTTGCTCGACGATGGCTTCCAACAGTTTCTCAGCCCCGTATTCCACCCGCAATTCCGGTGCCACTCGCGCGATGTAGTGGCGATAGTCCGCCACCCGAATCGCCATTTGCCCCACCTCCACCAAAACGGCATCCTCGGTGGCCATGGCCGGGCCGTCCTCAGCGCAGCCGATTAGGCCGAGCAACGCCGAGCAAAGTGCCATTCCCATCCAACGCTTACTCATGCTGCTCGCTCTCTTTCATCTGCTGGATCGCCGCTAGCTCCCGCTTGCTCTCTTCTACCTTTCCCAACTTCAAGTACGCCACAGCTAACTTCTGCCGCGCGTCGAGCCAGTCCGGCCGGGCCGCCACCACAATGGTCAGCATCTCGGCAGCCTTGGCGTAATCACCGACGCGCGCGTGCAGCAGTCCCAAAAAGTAATGTGTCTCCACATCTTCCGGCGCTAAGCGGCGCGCCTCTGCGAGGCTAGCTAGGGCCTCGTCAAAGCGCTGCAAGCGCATGTACGCCTGACCTAGATTGTAGTGGGCATTGGCGTATTCTGAGTCCAAGGCCAGCGCGGCTTGATACTCGACGACGGCCTCGGCGAGTTGGCCCAAGCGCAGGTAGAGGTTGCCTAGGTTGTTGCGGTAGCGCAAGCTGTCCGGCGCGAGCCGCACGGCCAGCCGATATGCTTCGGCCGCTTCAGTCAAGCGCCCCTGTTCTGTATACAGCAGGCCCAGTTGCGCCCGCGCCTCGTGGTCGTCGGGCGCATTGCCCAACATCCGCAGTTGGTCGTCGATTTTGTCGAGCTGCTGGTCGAGCTCCCGAAACTGCGTCAGCACTTCGGTGCTCTCTTCGCGGCGGCCGAGCCGCTTGAGGGCATTAGCCAGCGCGAAGTACGCCTCTTTGGACAAGGAGTCGAGCGCAATGGCGCGGCGAGCAGCGCGTTCAGCCGCCGCGTACTCGCGCCGCTTGAGTTCCACCTGCGCCAGATCGACGTACGCGGCCGCGGCCGTGCTGTCCAGCTCGACCGCGCGCGTCAGAGTCGCCGCAGCCCGCTCAAAGTCGAGTTCCTTCAGGCGCGTCCGGCCCAAGAGCCGGTAGAAGGAAGCATTGGTCGAGTCGCGGTCCAGGCCCGCTTGCAGCAGCGTCTCCACCTCGCCGTACTCACCGCGCAAGAAGTAGATGTAGCCGAGGTCGTAGTAGGTCGTCAGATGGCTGGGATCTAACGAGAGCACCCGGCGGTGTTCGTCAATAGCTTGGGCATAGTTGAGCTGTTTGACGTACATGGCCGCGAGGTTGTGCCGCGCTGATACGTGCGTCGAATCCAGCGTCAATACGCGCTGATAGGCCGCCATCGCGCTGGGGTAATCGAGCTGGCGCACGTAGGCATTGCCGAGGTTGTAGTGAATCTTAGCGGATTTAGGTGCGAGTGCGGCGGCCTGTTTATAGGCGTCAATAGCTTCCGTGTGGCGGCCTTCGGAGGCGAGCGCAGTGCCGCGCGTAAAGAGCACTTCGGCGTCCATGGCTGCGCCAGGACGCACTTTTTCCTGCGGACTTTCCTCCGCACAGGCGTACAATGCGAGACAGATCAGCAGCACCTTCATTGCGCCGCTCCTTCGACGAGCAAATGCTCTTGGTTGATGCCTAAATCTGCGTATTCCTCGACCCGGCCGCTCGGCCAATAGACGATTACACGCTCAATACTCGTGGCCGTTCCTAACCCAAAGTGCAGTTGCACGTCGCTCTGCGAGAGGTAGCTGGCCCCCGAGCGTACTTCGTCGGTTTGCACCCGTCCGTCACTTACTACTTCGACGCGGGTGCCGATGCCCGCGCGGTTGCTGTCGCGGCCCTCTAGCCGCAGCCGCACCCAGTGGCCACTCGCGCCGTCGTTGCGCATCAAGGTCGGCTGAGCGGCGACATTGGCCACTAGCATGTCGATATCCCCATCGTCGTCGTAGTCGCCAAAGGCCGCGCCGCGACTGACTCGTTTCAACGACAAGGCACCGCCGTCCTCTGCGTATTCCTCAAAACGGCCGTCGCCAATGTTGAGAAAGAGCTGATTGCGCTGCGGGAAGGTCGCGTTCTCGTATTGCTCGACATCGCTTTCCAAGTGGCCATTGGCGATAAAAAGATCGCGGTCGCCATCGTTGTCCACATCGAAAAAACGCGTACCCCACGCCAAGTAGGCAATGCTGCCCTTGCCCAACCCAGCCAAGAAGGTTTCATCGACAAAGGTGCCATCGCCGAGGTTTTTGTACAGTGTATTCGTCTCCCACTGAAAGTTGGTAACGAAGAGGTCGGGATCGCCGTCATTGTCATAGTCGCCCATGTCAACGCCCATGCCCGCTTCGACATCCCCGTCCTCGTTGTACGCAACTCCGGCCAGCAGCGCTTCGTCCGCAAAGTGGCCAGTGCCGTCGTTGAGATACAAGAAGTTCGAGGTCTTGTCGTTCGCTAGGTAGAGGTCGGGATCGCCGTCGAGATCCACATCGCCGAAGACCACCCCTAGCTCCTTGCCCTCGGCACTGCCCAACCCGGCTGCGGTCGTGATGTCGGCAAAGGTGCCATCGCCCCCGTTCCGATATAGCACGTCGGTCACCCCGTCAAAGGCCTCCGGGCCGCAATAGAGCTGAAGCCCGCTGCCACCCTCGGCGCAGACGCGGTGATTGGTATAGGAGAAGTTGTGGTAATTGCCCACGTACAAATCGACGAAACCATCGCGATCAATGTCGGCAAACGCAGCACTCGCTCCCCAACCCTCGTCGCCGACTTGGGCCGCGACTGTCACATCCGCAAAGGTGCCATCACCCTCGTTCCGATATAGCACATTCGCGCCGAAGTTGGTCACGTACAGATCGAGGTCGCCATCGTTGTCGTAGTCGCCGACCGCGCACCCCATGCCGTAACCCGTGTCGCCGACACCGGCGTGCGCCGTTACATCGGCAAAGGTGCCGTCGCCGCGATTGTGGTAGAGCGCGTTTTGCGGCGCGGGGTCGTAGTCGGTCCCAGGCACAGCGGCCCCGTTGATTAGGTAAATGTCGAGACGACCGTCCCCATCGTAGTCGAAAAGTCCCCCGCCGGGACCGACTGTTTCAATGACGAACTTCTGGCCGTTGGCCCCATTGACGTGGACAAAGCCAATACCCGCTTCTTGGGTGGCGTCGTGGAAGCGAGGGCTGGCGTAGAGGGGGACGGACAAGAGAAGCAGAAGCAGAAAGAAATTGAGCATTTTTTACGTAAAGATCGCATTCTATCTATGGGAAGTATCGATACATATCCTGACGCGGCAACCATCGTACAAAAACTACCGCATCCTCGTTCAATAGCAAACCAAGCCTATGGTTGCAATCCGAAAGACCGTCAGTCGCCGCCAGCTAGGGCCTCGGCGATAAGCTGGTAAGCCCGCTGTCGGATATCGTCGGGAAAGTCGTGGCCGCAGTCGGGATGGACCACTTGGAGGGCCTCGCCGGCACCGTACAGATCGTACACCGCTCGGGCTGTTTCGACCACTGAATCGACGCTGCGCCAGCGAAAATTGGAGTCGCCCAAAGGTGCAGAGATGAAGCAAGGACGCGGTGCTAACGCGGCGATCATATCGTGGAAGTCGAAGGGAAGGTCCGCTAGGATGTAGTCCTTTAAGCGTGGCATGTAGCGATCGCTGGTCCAGCCCGTGATATCGCCGTCCATATAATCTTGGTAGGAATCGAGGCCGCAATTGGAGACGACAACGGCGATGCGCAGATCGAAAACCGCGGTGTAGATCGAATTGTGACCGCCCAGCGAGTGGCCGATGGAGGCGAAAGACGACCCCGCGACATAGGGCAGTTCAGCCAGTAGATCGAGGCCGCACATATTGTCCCATATCGCCTTCATAGTCCCCGACTGGTAGCCAAGAGCACGCCAGTCGGGGCGATAGTCGGCTAGCAAGGGATAAGCCGGAGCGAGCGTGACAAAGCCAGCCTGAGCCAATTCGCTGGCATACGCGCAGTTGGCACGATCTCCCAAACCGACGACCACCTTGTGGCCGATGCGGTCGTCTGTGGGATGGGGACAAAGCACGGCCGGGGCCGGAGCTTTTAGGGCGGCGTGGGGAATCAGCAAATAGGCAGGAACCCGACAATTCGGTTCAGAGACGTAGGTAATGAGACGGCGAGTATAAGAGCCGCAGTCCACTTCCTCGTCGATTTGGACATCGAGCGGCCCGCGCTTCTCCGGTCCGGGCAAAGGCCCCATGATCTGCTGCATGGCCTCCAAGAGAGCGGGACGTTGGGCTTCCCAAGCATTCCGAGAGGAAGGCGGAGCGGCGAGGCGCAGGCTGGAAAAGGTGGACATAAGCGGTCTTAATCAGATAGCCGGAAGGGTGGATACTGGTCGGTGACTAGGATAAAGGCGTAAGCGTCAACGCGCAGCCACCAGCGATCAACACCAACTACTAGATTGAACAAGTCTCGGGGATAGCGCCCAGTAAAGAGGATGGCAAACCAAGCCACGATGATACAGAGAAGAGCTACAATGCTCAACGGGATCAGGATGATGTAGTGGGGGATGGCCAAAAACCACTTGATTAGGGGCAACCAGCGGTTGAGATCTTGCTGGGCATCTGGGTAATCGATGTCCAAGTGAACAGCCTGTTCCTCGTCCGTGGAGGGGTATTCGTCGCGCAGTAGCGATGCGTAGGTCCAGACTCGGGTAGCGAAACGCAGGAATTCGAGATTAAAGTCGAACCACCAGCGGGGATACTTGCGGCGGAAGAGCAGCATAAGCAGGATCGGGATGAAGAGCAGGCCGAAGCCGTAATTCCACTCCCATTCGCCTTCTGCGTTTTGGACCCACCCGAAGAAGCTGACCCAATTGAAGAAGACATCGGAGACCCAGTTGAAGAGATTGTTGGGGAACCATTCGAAGAGGTACTCAAGGTAACCAAAGTAACCAAGGCTGTACATCATACTGGAGTCTATAAAGGCCAAGACGATCGCAATGGGAATGACGGTAAACAACCGGAAGAAGGTCGTGAGGCGATTGAGGGGCCGGTCGGGATAATCGACGTCAAAGCGGAGGGGATAGGAATCGGTGGGTGCGTTCATAGGGACGCTCCTGAAGAGGATTGGGAATGTATGGGAACATTGTAAAGTAGGTATCGACCATTCTTGAGCAATAGGTTGGGTTGCGGTCCAAAACAGCGTCGGAATGGGAAAATGTAGCGAAATTGAGCCTTCAAAAGTCCCGCAGCGCATCCGGCCACACCTCGGCCGCAATCGGCGGGCGCGGATGAGCAGCCGAAGGGGCTGCACCCCAATAGCGCGCGCCGATAAAGCTAAAGGCCGCATACCACAGCAGAGCGACCAAGAGCAGAGCACCCACCGCCCAGCGGCCCGCACTAGCCGGGCGAGTCACTTCCACGTCCGCAGAAGTCCGGCGGCTGCCCAAGAAGAGCGCCGTACCCACCGCCACATACGCAGCCGCGCCGACCGCGAGCGATGCGCTCGCTCCCCATTCCATACCCAAAGCCACGGCTCCGACCGATCCGAGCACCGAGAAGAAACCATTGACAGCCCACAGCCAAGGGACGATTCCGGCGCGTTGTGAACCACCCAAGCGCAGGCAGGAGGGAAAACAGGTGCCTAACAACATCCCGAGTGGCGCGACGAGAGCCAGAGTCAACCCGACGCGCGCAGCCAGCGGCCACGCCAACGCCCCAACGAGCGCACCATCGAGCAAGAACCCATAGAGATAACAGACAAGGCCGACAGCCACGCCAACCCACCCCAACCCCCGAGGGTGCGCAAGTGTGCGGCACCACCCACCTACGAGACTCCCGGCCCCCGTGCCCAGCAATAGCCCGAAGAGCGCGACTGCCAGCGTCAGGGTTGGATAGCCTAAGAACAGGCCAAAGCGCTGCAAGAGATGGATTTCGACCATCATAAAGCCCACGCCCAACCCAGCGGCGAACAACGCCCACAGCAGAGGCGGCAGCCCAGACGCGCTCCGCTGGCGCATACTCGGCGCACCAAGCGGCACCAACATCACCAGTGCGCACGCCAACAGCGCACCGACCAACAGCCGAGTTAGCTTGGAATCCAGCCCGCGAGTAGCGTCGTAAAAAAAAGGGCGGTCGTCAGTCGTCGGCGAAATATCGAGTGCAGATGCAGCGACAAAGTCCGCCAATGTAGTCCCGCGCAACGCCGCCAGCGCAGGCCGTTCGCGTCTGCCGGGCGAGAAGTACGCATCTAAACCCAACTCCTCCATGACCGCGTGTAGTCGCGCCAATTGCTCGACCGTATAGGGCTGCTGTTGCACCAGCAACAAGGGACGGTGCGCCTCTTGCCGCGCCGGGTCGCCGCGAGCACCGTTGACGACGACGAGATGGTCGAGGACCGCACTCGGCTCGTAGCCGCGCTCTTCCCACAAGGCACCTAAAGTGGCGACCACGCGCAACATCAGCGCGTGATTGTGAACTATGAGCGCCAGTCGTCCCCCCTCAGCGAGGTGATCGAGATAGGCGGCAAACGCCTCGCGAGTGAACAGGTAATTCTCGGAGAGCGCGTACCCCACCAAATCGGCCGCCTCAGCATACACCAAAGGCAGAGCAATTAGATCGTAGCGCGCACGCGAACGCTCCAAATAGTTGCGGCCATCGCCAATGTGCAACTCCACGCCCTCCAAGTCGTACAAACCGCCATTGTACTCTCCGTATGAGCGAACCAGCGCAGCGATCTCCGGGTTAATCTCTACAGCTTCGATATGCCGCCAGCCGGTCATCAGCGCGTAGAGCACGTCGGCACCACCGCCCGGCCCAATAATCAGGGCGCGCTCGCGGCGCGAAAAGTAATAGGGGAAAAACGCGGCCTCGCGGCGCACAAAAAACAGCCGCCGGTAATCCCCGGAGAAGCGGAACATGTACGAGCCAGCCCCGCCGTCTACATACAGATTCAGGCCCGTGTCGCCCGTGCGATCGACTAAGTCAGTGCGCGCGTACGCGCTCCAGCGCGTGTCCTTCACTTCCCCACGATGGCGCTCCGCACCCAAGGCGCGGAACATCGGCTTGTCGCCGTCCTCAGCTAGGGCACTGAGATCAATGAGTTCGCGTTGTTGGAAACTGTAAACGACAAGCCCAGTCGCTAAAATAATTGGGCAGGTCCATATCCAGCGATTCAAAAAGAAAGCCGCGGCGGCCATAGCGAAGACGCTCGCGCCTAATAGGACACCGACGCCGCCCAGCCATTCGAGGGCCGGCACGACGTAGAGGATGCCCAGCGCTGCGCCGACCAAGTCCCAAAAGTAGAGAATTTGGCTTTGTTGATAACGCGCCCGAAAGGCGAAGGCAAGGAATGCGCCAGCGGCGATGAAGGGAAGGCCGGCTATGCCGACCAGCAGCAGTAGTGGCATGCGGGGAAATTGCGCTACGGCAAACGCACCGCAGATCATGCTGACGCCACAGCCGACCGCCCAATAGCCCAAGTGCCAGTGTAGCCGCTCTTCCCGCACGTGCAGCACTGCACTCAACGCGGCCCCAAGCCCCAAGCCGCACACCGCCCCTGAGACCACTAAGAACGTATAGTGATAGTGTTGCAAAAAAGAAAACAGCCGGACGAGGCCGATTTCATAGCCAATGACGGCCGCGGCTATCAGCCCCACGCCGAGCTGCAGCCACCGCTCAGCGCTCACCTTGGGCCTCGCGCTGACGTAGCTTGGCGAGCATCTGCTGCGCCTTGCGGTGTTCGGGGTCGGCTTCGACCGCTTGGGCAAACGCCGCTGCGGCACGCGCCCCCTCGCCAGCCAACAGGTACGCATTACCCAAGTTGTAATGGGCACGAGCGTAATCGGGATCGCGGCGCAACACCTCTTGGTACGCAGCAACGGCCAGCCCCAATGCCCGGCGGCGGAGGTAGATATTGCCCAAGTTGTTGCGGGCGTCGAGATGACCCGGTGCCACGGCTAAGGCCGCTTGGTACGCTTGGCTGGCGGCCTCGTAGCGACCAATCCGCGCATAGACCACACCCAATTTGTAATACGCGTCCGCGTCGTTGGGGTTGAGCACCACGGCCGTTTTGTGGGCCAGCAATTTTTGGTGCTCCTGCTGCAACGAGTGGAAATAGTCGAGGAGCTTGCGGCCGCGCACGGTCGCGCCGCGCCGCAACAACGCCTGGCCCAAGTGATAGTACACTTCCTCGCGATCCGGATCTGCCTTTAAGGCCCGCTGCAAAAGGGGTATGGCTTCGGCGTCCGCGCCCTCCTGCAAGAGCAGGATGCCCAACCGCCCCAAGAGCGCGGCGCTGTTCGGAGCGTGCTCCAGCCCCTGTTGCAAAGCGGCACAGGCCGCAGCCACATCCTCGCGCGCCATCCAGATCTGGGCCGCCAGCTCATGTGCTTCAGCGCGCGGGGGCTGCGCTTGTACCACGCTGGCGAGCTGCGCTAGCGCAGCTTCGTATTGCGCCTGGGCAAAGTAGATCCGCGCCAATTGCAGCATGAGTTCCACTTCTTCGGGCAGGGCCGCAAGACCTCGGTGCAAAACGTCTATGGCCGGGCCGTAATCAGTCTGCCGCGCGTGCAAGCCGGCCAAGTTGAAATAGGCTTGAAGGTAGCGCGGCGACAGCGCGATGGCGCGCTCGTAGAGCGGTACGGCTGCGGCCAAACGCTGTTGGCTCAGGTGGATGTTGCCTAGCACGTAGTGCGGCTCAGCTAGGGTACTGTCGAGTGCAATCGCTTGTCTCAGCGCGGCGACCGCTTGTCCTAGCGCCCCGCGGTCGGCGTAGAGCTTCCCCAAGCCCACGTAGGCTGGGGCCACGCCCGCGTCGAGTTGCAACGCACGGCGATAAGCCGCCTCCGCTTCGCCGTACGCGCGCTCGCGCGCAAGCGCGGCGGCTAGTGCGGTGTGGACGCTGGCTACTTCCGGCTGGACGCGGGCCGCAGTGCGCAACTCGGACAACGGGGTTGCGCGCGGCAGAGGAGCGCGTGTCTTTTCCGGCAAGACTAAGGGTGCTTCCCTCCAGAACTGCTCCAGATCCTCGGCATCGCGGCCTTGGGGCGCAGCCTGCGCGATAGCTGCATCAGCCGCTTCTTGTGGCGCACTCGCATCCGGCTCGACGACCCGCAGCACCTGACCGGCGCGCACGCCCTTTAACACTTGGCGAATGCCCGACGGCCACGCGATCTCCACCCGCTCGGCCTCCTCGCTCGACCCCAAGCCAAAAAACATCCGCGCGTCGTTTTGCGACAAATAGCTCGCTGCGCTGCGCTTTTCCGCCACCAGCGTCCGGCCGGCCACGTGCACCACCACGCGAGCGCCGTAGCCATCTCGATTGCTCGTCCGCCCCTCTAGCGCCAGCGCTAAGTAGTGCCCCGCTTGGGTGTCGTTGCGCCAGAGCAGAGCGCGTTGCCCAGTGTTGACCAAAAAAATATCTAAGTCCCCATCGTTGTCGTAATCGGCCACAGCCGAGCCACGGCCGACCAAATCCCGCGTCGGCGCGGCCACGCCAGTGCTCACACTCGCATCGGCAAAGCGACCTTGACCATCGTTGAGGTACAACTGATCGCTCTGGCCGTACGCGGCCTGTGGGTCAAACCGATTGATGTCTTCGTCGATGTGGCCATTGGCCACGTAGAGATCGGGATCGCCGTCGTTGTCGGCGTCGAGGAAGTTGATGCCAAAGGCCAACTTGTCCAAGCTGTTGGCAGCTATACCCGCGGCCAGTGATTCGTCGGCAAACATCCCGCCGCCCGCATTGTGGTACAGGGTGTTGCTCTCCCATTGGAAATTGGTCATTACCAAGTCGAGGCGACCATCGCCATCGCCGTCGGCCACATCCACGCCCATTGTCCCTTCGGGCTTGCCTCCGGCATTGTACGCCACGCCAGCCACGAGCCCCACTTCGGTAAAGCGGCCGCCGTCGTTGCGCCAGAGAAAATTCGGCGTGGCGTCGTTGCCCTGAAACAGATCGGGATCGCCGTCGAAGTCGCAATCGACAAATACTGTGCCCAACTCGCGGCCTTCGCGCGTGAGCAGCCCAACCGCGTCTGTCACATCCACAAAGCGACCGCCGTCGTTGCGCCAGAGCGCGTTCCGCTCCCCCGGGTATTCGGTAGGAGCCAAGTGCCGCCGCGGCCAGCGCAGCGTTCCCCCCTCACTCAGCTCGCCGCGCTCAAATTCGTAGCGCAAGTAATTCGCCACGTACAGATCTAGATCGCCGTCGAGATCGTAATCGGCAAACGACGATCCGGTTGACCAGCGTTCGTCCGCCCCAATCCCGACCGCAGCCGTCACATCCGCAAAGACCCAATCCATCGCCGATCCTTCGTTGCGATAGAGCCGGTTGCGGCCAAAGTTGGTGACGAAGAGGTCGGCATCCCCGTCGTTGTCGTAGTCCCCGGCGGACGCGCCCATGCCGTAACCCGCATCCGCCACCCCGAGGCTTGCGCCGATCTCGGCGAAGTACCCGCCGTCGTTGCGATACAGCGCGTTTTGCGGCGGCACCGCCGAGACATACCCAGGCAAATCCGCCCCATTGACCACGTACAAATCCATCCACCCATCGCGATTGTAATCGAAAAACGCCGCTCCAGAACCAATCGTCTCCACCCCGTATTTGCGCCCGGACCGGCCGCTGGTATGCACAAAATCGATTCCTGCTTCGGCGGTCGCATCGACAAAGCGCACAGTAGGCACAGCCGGTGGCTCGCTCGCAGTACAGCCGCATACTAAGGCGACGATGCACGTTGAAAGTCTGCTTGGAATAATCATTACTTTGATGCGTTTACAATAACCTAATTAGCATTTAGCAAATTTACACGGCACTAAGGCGCTAATATATTTATTGGAATAGATGAAAATTTCCACCAGGAGGCCTCTTTGCTGCGTCTTTTTCTTTTGTTGCTCACTGCTGTACTCCTCGCCTGCACCTCCCCCGAACCTCCGCCCAGCCCAGATGTCCTCGCCCGCGTCGGCGACGTCACCATCACGCGCGACCGCGTCGAGCGCGCTGCTGCACGGCTTTTTCCCAAGAACGCCCAAGGCGACCTCCAGCGCCAAGCCCTTGAGCGACTCATCGACGTCGAGATCTTGCTGTTGGCCGCTCGTCAAAACGGCCTAGAAAACGACTTCCAGGTCAAAAGCAAGGTCGCGCAACGACAACAGGAACTCATCCTCGACGAAATGTACCGCCGCGGCGTGGTCGCTGTCGCCGAGGACATAAGCCGCGACGAGGCCCGCCAGTACTTTGAGCAGCACCGCATCGGCCAGCAGCGCCGCCTGAGCCGCATCCTCGCCAGCGGGCCAGCCGCTATCGACCAAGTACTCGCCCGGCTGCGCGGCCCCGACAGCTTTGCCACCGTGGCGAGCGAACTCTCCGACGACGGCAACACCGCCCAGCAAGGGGGAGACCTTGGCTGGAAGAGCCGCCTCGATTTCAAAAACTACGTTCTGCGCCGCCAGATATTCAGGGCCAAACCCGGCGAGATCATCGGTCCCGTGCAGGAGCCAGACGGCTTCTCGGTCTTCGTCGTCACCGACGAGCGCAAAGTGACCTTCGAGGAGATGGCCCCGGCCGTCATCAAAGCCATGCAGGAGCAGAAGCACGCCCTCGCCACCTTTGAATTCCTCGAAGGACTAGCCAACCGCGCCGACATTACAGAACGACGTGAAACCTTAGAGCTGCTCTTGGCTCGGCTCAGCGAAGCTGGCGAAGAAATGCCCACGTTCAAAAAGGGAGAGACTCAGCTAGTGCTGCTCGAACTCGACGGCGAGCCGTGGACGCTGAGTAACTTTATGGCCGCCATGACCAGCGAGCGCAACCCGGCGGAGATCCGCGAATTGGATGACTTGCGCCGCTTCGCCCGTCGCCTCTATGCCCTCAAGGTTTTGTTGCCACGCCACGCCCGCGAAATAGGCATCCACGAGGCTGAGGGCGTCGCCAAGGGCATTGAAACCACGCGCCGCCAAGCCTTAGTCGAGCGCATCCGCCAAATCAGAGTACTCGAAACGCTCAAACCGTCCAAAGAGGAAATTCGCGCGTACTACGAGGCGCACAAGGACCTCTACGTGCGCGAAGAGCGGATCTCGATCCTCGAAATCCTCGTCGATACCCGAGTCCAAGCGGACTCGCTGTTGGCCGCCATCGAACGCGGCGGCGACCTCGGCGAGTTGGCCCGCCGCTACTCGCGGCGCAGCACCCGCATCCGCCGCGCTGAAGGGCGCATCCAGCTTTTGCGCCCCGACAAGTACGGCAATTTAGGTTGGGAAGCCAAAGACGCCGAGGTCGGCCAGATCGTCGGCCCGGTCAAAACCGCGCAGGGTTTTACGGTCTTCAAGGTGCTCAACAAGGTGCCCAGTCGCCAGCAGAGCTTGGACGAGGTCTGGGGCCGAGTGCGCTCCCACGTGCTTCAAGACCTGACTCAAGAACGCTTCGATGCGTTGCTGGTCAAACTCAAGGATCAGTACGCCGACCAGATTCACATCTACGAGGACCGCCTGCATTGAGAATTAGGAATTAAGAATTGAGAATTGAGAATTAGGGCTGGGGCCGGGAATTCCTAATTCCTAATTCTTAATTCTCAGTAAAGATCATCCTCGCCAAACCGCATCTTCCCTTTTGAAGCCTCCCCAAAGTACTGCTCCACCTTCTCCCGCGACCGAGGAAAGTACCGATTCAATTCTTCCACCACCTCTTGCACTTTTTCCGCATCCTCTCCCATATCCAGCAAAAGCCGCGCGTACAAAAAGAGTAGCTGCAAATTGCGCCGGTCCACTTCCATCGCCTTCTCCAGATGCGCCCGGGCCTCCTCCAACCGTCCCTCGTCAGCTAGAGCCGTACCCATCAGCAGATTGGCTTCGGCTCCCTCTGGATACAGTTCCAGCAACACTCGCGCCAGCTCCTGCAAGGACGTGCCTTTGAGCTGAGGTTGCCCCCGTGCGTGCGTGCGTTCCAAAAGGTGCCCGTACTCAGTCGTACGCTGCCGTTCAAAAAAGGCTAGCCCGGCACCGATGATCGCGACAGCCAAGAGCAATTTGAGCGAGCGCAAGTATCGCATTTGGATTTCCTTTTCGTGCCCTTTAGAACCTCAGAATACGAAAATCATATTGCCCTCTACCCCGAATGCTCCGTCGATAAAGACCCAGAGTGCAGAAGCGGAGAACTCGCCCAGCGCTAGGCCCAAAAAGAAGGGTCTCATCGTCCGATAGAGCCGCACCCCACCGTAGCGCAGGATCGCCGCCTTGCACAACCAAGCCAGCAGGATAGACAACCAGCCGAAGGTGATGATCGGGTGGGTGTTGGACACTGGGAAACCGATGGGGTGCAAGGGCCAGGCCAAAAAGCGCTGGCGCAGGTACAGTAGCGCGCCCATGACGCCAGCCCCTAGGGTAATAAAGGTCAGCCTCGGTGCAAAACTCGCCTCGGGCGCATTGGCCAGTGAAGCCATGTGATTGAAGGGCCAGCGCACCACGCCGCGAAAGTACCAGCCGTGCAGATTAATACCGCCGTGAGTGTAGGCCAAGCTCATGGTGTACCAGATCGAACCGGCTAGGGCTATCATTAGAGCGATCAGCAGCGCCCAAGGCAGGTGGCGTAGGTGCCGCTCTTGGCCAGAGCTCAGGCGCAAGCTATGCATCACTGAATTCATCATATTGGCCGCAGTATCTCCCAACCACACCGTACTCAACCCCAAGCCGGTCATGTTCTGCAGGCCCAGCACTTGAGGACCAAAGCCGCGGATCATAAAAGCTTGGGGTACCATCGGTGTCTGGATACTGGGCAGACCAGCCTCGCAGGTTATACGCGCTAGGCCGATAAACACAACTAAGGCACCAACGACTAGCAGGATGGCTACATACACATCGAGCCCCGTGCTTATGAGCCAAACCGACATGAAGAGTACCCCCCCTGCGAAACCGCACACTGCCGCTCGCGGGCCGAGCAATTCCCGGCGGGTCGATTCCTCGCGGCCTAAGGCTTGACGCCAAAAACTGCCCAGATGCTGGCGCGCATTCCACAATACAAATACAACCAGCACTAACATAGCGCCCGACATCTGCAGTGAAAGGGGCGGGCTTGCTCCACCGGAAGTCCACATATCCCCGCCGCTGAGCTGTACGCCGATGCGAGCAAAGGCGCTTTGTTCGAGCAGCCCCACCAGGCAGAAGAACCACAGGCTGAAGGAGACGCCCAGCGGCATGAGGTAAGACAAACCGAGCACGGGAAAATTGAGCAGGAAAGGCACGCTCATCCGACCGTCGAGCAAGGGTATCCTGCCTTTTACGGCGAGCGGCTGAAAGGCGTCGTGGTAGTTGTGCAACGAATTCCACGAGTGCAACAATAGAGGTAGCAAAATCCCCAGCCACAGCAAGCGGCTTTTGAAGAAGCGACCGACGCGCCGTTCTGCGCTCTCGGCATCCTCGATCATTGCCAGGGGTAACTGGGTCAGCGGAAAGACCAGTCGCTCCCGGTCTATCCACTGGCCGCGCAGCATAATGCCTAGACAGAACATAACCACCGAAAAGGCTATCATAAAAGAAGTCCACGCCGCCAGTGATATGATCCAAGCGGACCAGGGAATCGGAGCGCCTGGAGGCAGCCCCTCGAAAAACAAGTGTACTGCTTGGGGGTCTTGGGGAGTGACCCAAGGATCGAGGTGGGGAATAAAAAGATTGGCCCAATTGTTTTCGGGCGTGGCGTAGTAGTAGATCCCGGAAATGATGGACATGAAACCGCCAGTAAAGCCGGTAGTGACCACGGCTCCGGCTACCAGCATCATGGCGTAAATGAGGATCAGATCGGCGCGGGTGAAAGCGAGATGGCGGCTCAGGGATTTGAGCAGGGGCGAGACCAGTGCTGTCAGCACAAAGAAGAACAGCACGGCGATGACGGGGATGGCATTGCCGGTCAGGAGCGAACCTTTGACGATGAGCACGGCCCACGGGCTTATCAGGCTTATAGCCGCGACCAGCACCACACCGATCAAGAGGGCGCGCATTCGGCTTGCTCCTCACACCCCGTCGCAACCAAAGAAGGGAGGGCAGGTACTCCCCGCCCTCCCTTCTTGGCACAAAAGAAAAACGACCTAATGGCTTACAGACCTTCCCCTATCAGGCCTTTCACCTGACCCCAAGAAGTAACTTCAACCGCGGTGTCCACGTCTTCTGTCGGCGTCATGAAGACATCGGGGATGCCTCCGGTGTTGGCGAACTGATCGCCCATGCTCACATACGCCTGCCACCAGAAACCATTCTCGCAGCATTCCTCAGACAATGGATCGTTGCCGTTGGCGTTGAGGCCCTCGTCGGCATCGTCGAGGGAAATGCCCATGCCGATGGTCGATTCAGGCGTCAGAATCCATTCCGTGCTGGCGTCGGGCCCGCCGCTGATCGACAGCGGATCGAAGAATAGGAGACTGAACTCGTAAAAGTACTCGTTACCCACGTTGGCGTTGACGTTCTGGACGAAATCGCCCGAATGCGTCCACCAGAAATTGAGCGCGTCCTGCTCAAAGTTGCCCAGCGCTCCATTGTACATCTGCACCCGGGGGAACTGCTCGGACATACTCAAGCAGATCTGATAGGCCGGCTGTAGGTCCTGGTCGTTGGGTGCCGAGTAGGGACCGCCGCCTTGATTGTCTGGATCGAAGTGAATCTCGCAATTGTCGTCGCGGAAGGTGCAACCGGGGTTTTTGTCCACAATCAGATAATCGTCAACCACGTGGACCATGCCGTACACCCGATTCTGCCCTTCGTTCCAGCCGAGCAGAATGTCTATGAAGTGGTCGTCGGCGTCATCTACTCCGCCGGTCAGGATGAACATATCGGTACTAGTTATCTCAAAGCTCGGATCCACCCACGCCCAATCATCGCGTTCTCCGTCGATGGTGGGCAGGATGTTGTCGGGAATGCCCACGGCAAAATAGAGCGGCACTTCGACTGGATCTTGGGCGAAAGAGGAAGTCGCAACGAGAGGCAACAAAAAGGCAACCAGTAACAGCGAGCGTCGCATATAAAAGGCTCCTTTTGAAGGGTGAGGCAAGCCCTTGGATGGGACTCGCACAACGGAAAAACTAGTGAGAGCCGCTACCTCCTTTCGAGCTCCTTGCGGAATTGAAGAATGGTGGCTAAATGGATGCTCTCCTTAAATAATTAAAATCCAACCTCATAACAAGCTAATTCTGCTCTTGTTATGGGCATGTTTATGGTGGAGACCCAGTCAGTTCCTCGTAGATCGCTAACTGTTGCCGCGCTTCGGCAATTTTCCCCTGCTGCATGTAGAGTGCACCTAGACTGGAGTACGCCTGAGCGTATTTGGGATCAATCGCAATCGCTTTTTTATACGTTTGGATGGCCCGCTGAGGCAAGTTGATGGCCAGATAGGCATAGCCGAGGTTGTTGTACGCTCGCACATAGCTCGAATCGGCCTGTAGCAAGGCGCTGAAAACCTGGATGGCTTGGTGTGGACGCTGCTGGCGCAGATAGATATTGCCCAAATTGTTCTGGGCGTCGATATGGCTGGGATCGATCTTCAAAACGGCCAGATACGCTTGGCGAGCCGCTTCGTAGCGCCCGATGCGCCCATACACCTTTCCCAGCCCGAAGCACGCTGCGGCATCGCTGGGATTGAGCACGATAGCCGTTTTCAAGTCCAGTAATTCCCGGTAGTTATTCTGCAAAAGCTCGAAGTAGTGCAGCACGGCACGGCCCCTATCACTTAGACCGGTGCGCAAATAGGCCTGCCCTAAGCTGTAATAGGCTTCTGCGTGATCTGGATCTTCGCGGATGGCCCGCTCGAGGTATTCACTAGCCTGAACGGGATTTCTCGCATCGAGCAGCAAGACCCCCAATCGCGCCAGCAGGGCACTCGCGTCGGGATGAGCCGCTAGGGCTTGCTGCAAAAGTTGCTGGGCCTCTTCCCTCTTCTCCTGGGCCATGTACATCCGCGCGATAAAGTCATAGGCTTGGTGGCGTTGGGGATCCAAGCGGATAACTTGTTGGAATTGCTCCACTGCTGCCGCATGGCGGCCTTGGACAGAGTAATTCCACCCTAGGCGAAACTTGAGTTCGGCGCTGCCGGGCAGCGCGGCAACGCCCCGCGTCAGGATCTGAATGGCCGTGCTGTATTCTGTTTGGCGGGCATAGACGCCAGCCAAATTGATGTAGGCCTGCTCGTAGTCGGACCGACGCTCGATAGCCTGCTGGTAGTGCGAGATAGCCTGTTGGTACGAGCCTTGGCTGGCGTAAAAATTTCCCAAGTAGTAGTGGGCGATGGCTTCGTCCCCTAGGGCCAGCGCCTGCTGAAGCGCCGCCAGCGCCTTAGTTCGATCGCCCTGATCGCCGTAGAGTTTTCCTAGTCCGGTATAAGCCTGGGCATGGGAGGAATCGAGGGCGACGACTCTTTGGAAATGAACCTCTGCCTCCTTATAGCGTCGCAGTCGGTACAGGGCTTCGGCCAAGCGGAAGTGGGCGTCTGGATCTCGGGGTTTGCTGGCGACTGCTTCGGTCAGCACATCGACTGCATCGCCAGACGCGCGGTCTGCGCCATCGGGCGGGGCAAAGCGACCGGCGTCGATCAAGACGGGTGGGGCTTCCCGCCAGAACCGCTCTAGTTCAAATGCGGACGGTGCCGAGTGTTGTCCTGCTTGGATCGTTCTTTTGTGGATGCTATCCCCGTGGGGTGTGCGATCTGCGACCGGCTCTGTTGGCTCCAAAATATCCAGTAGCTGGTCGGCCTCCACGGCTTTTAATTGCTGGCGGATGCCGGAGGGCCAAGCGATGTCTATCCGGTCGGCCCGGTCGTATGCACCCAGTCCAAAGAAGAGACGGGGATCGCTCTGCGATAGATAGCTAAAACTGCCGCGGGTTTGCAGCGTTTGTTCGCGGTCTCCCGTCCGCACGGTAACCCGAGAGCCCAAGCCGTCCCGGTTGCTGCGAGTGCCGACCAAGCGCAGGGCCAGCCAGTGGTTTGCCGACGCCGTATCGTTGCGCAGCAGTACGGCGGATTGGTTGCTGTTGACTACGAAGAGATCGCCGTCGCCATCGTTGTCGTAATCCGCCGTGGCCGCGCCGCGCCCCACCATGGCTCGCTGAAAAAAAGGACCGGCTTGCTCGGAGATTTCGGCGAAGCGCCCCTGGCCGTCGTTGAGGAAAAGCTGGTCGCGCTGGCCATGCGAAACCTGGGGGTCGAAAGCGGCGATATTGTCGTCGATGTGGCCGTTGGCCACGTAGAGATCCGGGTCGCCGTCGCGGTCGAAATCGAAGAAGTTGACCGCGAAAGCCAAGCGGTCGAAGCTGGGTGCCCCCAATCCCGAAGCGGTGGACCGATCGCGCAATAATCCATCTCCCCTACTTTGGTAGAGGGTATTGCTCTCCCACTGAAAATTGGTCACCACAATCTCTAAGTGGCCATCTCCGTCTGTATCGGCAATGTCGGTGCCCATGCCCCCTTCGGGCTTGCCCGCTTCGTTGTAGGCCGCGCCGGCCGCCAAGCCGATTTCGCTAAAAGAGCCGTTCCCTTCGTTGCGGTAGAGAAAATTAGGCGTGGCGTCGTTGGCCTGGAACAGATCGGGATCGCCATCGCCATCCCAGTCGAAAAAGACGACACCCAATTCGCGTCCTTCGAGGCTGAAAAGCCCCGCTTCTTCGGTGATATCGACGAAGCGACCTTCGCCCTCATTGCGATAGAGAAAGTCGCGCTGACCGGGGTATTCAGTGGGGGCGTAGTGACGTCTGTCTTTCTTCAGGCGACCGTTTTCATCGAGAGGATCGGTTTCGAACTGGTAGTCGAGATAGTTGGCCACGTAGAGATCCAAGTCGCCGTCTAAGTCGTAATCGGCGAAAGCCGAGCCTGTGGACCAGCTGCGGTCGCTATCCGGGATGGCCGCAGCCGTCACATCGGTGAAGCGAACGCCTTCGTTGCGGTAGAGCACGTTGGTGCCAAAATTGGCGACAAAGAGATCAGCATCTCCATCGTTGTCGTAATCACCCGCGCTACAGCCCATGCCGTAACTGGTATCGGCGACCCCGGCCACCGTTTCAACGAAGCGTCCGTCTGTTCGGTTGCGGTAGAGCGCGTTGCGGGGCGGCTGGGGCGACACGTGACCGGGCAGGTCGGCCCCGTTGACGACGTAGAGATCCATGTGCCCGTCGCCATTGTAATCAAAAAAAGCAGCTCCCGAGCCGAGGGCTTCCACCCCGTATTTCCGACCTGAAAGACCGCTGGTATGCTTAAAGTGGATACCAGCGGCCGAGGTGACATCGGCGAAGTGGACCACCGGCGACGACCGCTCTTGCAGGCGCAGGGGCGGATCGGCTACTGGGGAATCAGGCTCTCGTCCGCATCCCCACAGCAGCAGGATGGCGGCCAGTGCCGCAAAGGTAAAAACCTGCCGGTCCACTTCAGCGCACGAGGGTCATCCGCGCGATATAGCGCGTGCCACCCATCTGCGCCGAGACGAGATATACTCCACTGGCAGCCGCGTGCCCGCCCTCGTCGCGCCCATCCCATGTCAGCTGATAGACGCCGGCTGGCCGGTATCCCCTAAAGAGCTGCCGCACCACCTGCCCCAAGATATTGTACACCTCGACATCGACTTCGCCCGCCTCCGGGAGTGCCACTGAGATCGAGGTTGAGGCGTTGAAGGGGTTGGGAAAATTGAACACGCGCACGGCCACAGGTCGAGCCGACGGTGCGGGAACCGGGACCACGAGGCCCGCCTCAGCGGCCAATTCGAGGCCGGCTGGCGGCAACCCGCTGGGTACCCGCGCTGGTACGTGAACCGCTATTGTCGAATCAGTCAGGGCATGCATGAAGGCCAACAGGTCTTGTTTCTCCTCGTCGATCAGGCCTAGGGGGACTAATTCGGGATCGATATTCTCGGCGGGGATGGAGGCTTCGTCCCCACCGCCGCGGTCGTAGAACTCGATGACATCCTCCAGTGTCGCCAGAGCGCCGTCGTGCATATAGGGAGCCGTCTGCACAATTTGGCGCAAACCCACCACGCGGAAAGCACCGATGTCACTGCGGTTGCCCGTATTGAGAAAGCGGCCTTCGTCTTTCCCCGTCGGACGCGGGGTGCCCGTGTTGGTCGTAGCTGACGCTCGGCCCGGCCCGATCTGCTCGACTCCTTGGGCGCGAAAGCTCGAATCCGTAAACAGCGGGCCGCTGTGGCAGTTGACGCAGCGCGCCTTAGTGTGAAAGAGCTCAAGGCCGCGCTTTTGCGCCGACGTCAGGGCCTCGTCGTCGCCGGCCACGTAGCGATCGTACGCGGTGTTGACCGTGTTTTGCTCGCGTTCAAACGCGGCGATGGCCCGGCCGAAGGTCGAGCGCGTAATGACCGACTGCAAGGGCGTCGGGTCGTGGGCACAACCAAGGCGCGGCAACTGCCGGGCCACAGAGTCGGCTTCGGCCGGAAAAGCTTGCTCGAAGAGCGCGACATATTCGGGGATCCCCCGCAACCTCGTCAACACACTATCGACGGCCATCTCGCGCTCATAGGCGTCGCCGCGTAACTCCACGCGCACGATGAGCGGCCGCAGCGCTTGGGCCTCCAAACCGCGGTCCTTGCCGTCCCACAGCATGAAGCCTTTGGTCGAGGGCAGTCCGGACTCGTCGCCGTTGTACCCGACGTTAAAGAGGGTCATGGTGTGCCGTGGCTCGGTAATCACGGTGTCGCCGGTGACCGCCGAACGCCCCGTCACCCGCTCCGGTCCCAAGCCCTTGCCCCCAACACCCACCGCGAGTGGTAGCCCATCGGCCATGCCAAAGGTCGGCAGGTGGCAGGTGCCGCAGGCCGTGTCCTTCTCGCCGCTGAGGATGGGGTCAAAGAACAGCAGGCGTCCCAACTCGACGCGGTCGGGATTGTAGGAGTTGTTCTCGGGATAGGGCACTGGCGGCAGCGGCTGGAGGCCGAAGCGCTGCCGCAAGTCGTCTTCCTGCCCCGGTGCGCTTGCGGCACTGGCGAACAGAGCCAGCGCAACGACGACTGCTATAGGCCTCTGTTTATTCATCGTTCCCCCCTTTAAGCCAGAGTAGCGAGGAGTTTTTTATCTCGCCCCACGTCTTGCGGCGCTGCACCGTACCCGTGCCCATCTTGGCGCTGGCGGCACAGCGAAATCCCACGTCCGGGCCTTTGAAGTCCGGGGCATCCCGCGCTCGGTACGAGGGCCGCACATGGCTGGCGTCAACCGCATACGAGCCACCGCGCACGGCCTTGACCCCAGTGCTGTCCGGCCCCGCGGGATTGACATCTGGGCCAAAGACGTAGTAGCTCGGATGGTACCAGTCGTTGGTCCACTCGAAGACATTGCCCACCATGTCGTAGGCCCCAAAGGGACTGGAGCCATCTCGCGTTTGGTAGCCGTCCCTATTGGAACCGTCGAAAAAGCCGACCGGGTTGGTGCTGAGGATGGCCCCGAAGCCGCGTTCGAACGGATCGTCGCTTTGGAAGTAATTGGCGCGAAAGGCATCGAGGCCGTCGCCCCAAGGATACTTGCGGCCGTCGTCGCAGCGCGCGGCGCGCTCCCACTCGGCTTCCGTGGGCAGTCGCTTGCCAGCCCACTGGCAGAAGGCCGCAGCGTCGTACCACGTCACCAGCGTAATGGGGTGATTTTGCCGCGCGGCCGTATTCTGCAGGGTCCACTCCGGTATCATCGCACCCGTGTCGCGCTGGTACTCTCCCCATTGCGCCACCGTGACCTCGTACTTGTCGATCAGGTACGCGTCGAGGTAAATCTCGCGCACGGGCTGCTCGTCAAAAGCTTCGCCTTCCATGCCCCGGGGGAAAAACCCGGCCGGCACTAGGACCATGACGGTGGGCCAACCCGTGGGCAGGTTGACGCTCCGCTCGACTTTCTCGTGCTGGGCGCAGACCGGCAGGGCGATCAGCGCGCTGAGGGCAATTCGACCAATCATATTGGCATATTCTCCAGAAAGGACTTAGTTCGGGCTATTTAGAAAGTAAGATACAAATAGAGCAGAAATTCCGCTCCAGCCTGCGGGCAGCCTATTTGCCTTGCTCTGCGCCACAGGTATTTTTAACATAGAAATTTAAGTAAGTGATTGGGACATTCCCTCTCTGCGATACGTGCCCGAAGGAAGGTATTTATGAATTTTCGCATGGCCCTCGTCGCCGTCTTGGTCTTGGGCAGTAGCTATCCGCTAGCAGCCGATCAGATACGCTATGACTCGGCGCGCGACTGGCGGCAATGGGAGGATCTGCCTTTGGGCGCGGTGGAATTGACGCCGTCGGGCTCGATCCAGCCAACCCGGATTGAAAAGGCGACCGACGCCGTGCGCGATTTGGACAAATTCGGCGGCGGCATCCGCAACGCGGGATCCAATCTCAACACCACTCGTTTGGCCATTGACGGCAATCCAGCGACCGGCTGGGCACCCGATCCAGAAGCCGGTCCGGACGAGTGGTTTATCGAGATTGACTTGGGCCGCGCAGTCTCGGCCAAAAGCGTCACTTTGGTATTCGACGCGGAGGCTCCGCCCTTTGAACTTTTCGACCTCCTGCTCTCGACCGGCGAGCCGGAAACCGACTTTATCGCCGCACCTATTGAAGGTTCCTTGGTCTATCGCGTCAAAGGGCGTATCAAGGAAAACACCCACCATCGGGTGACGTACCAAATAGAACAAATCGACGAAGAGCCAATCCAATTCATCCGCTTTGAGCCACTGCTCCTAGTGCCCGATGCCCGTCTCACCGAGATCGAAGTCGAGACCATCGGCGACAACATCGCCCTCGGGCTATTGGAACGCGGCGGGTCGGTCGATATCAACATTAATCTCGCTAGCAACGAATCGCAGCCTCTCGGCAAAGCGAGAGCGCTCTTTGACGGCGACTTGTACGAGCGCTGGCGTGCTGGCACGGCCTCTAGGGGCCTCACCGATATCCTCGCCCACATGGTTCTCGACTTAGGCGCAGTCTATTGGGTCGATCAAACGCGGATCATCGGCGGCGTGGTCGTGCGCTCCGGCTTTGGTGGTGGCATTACCACTCGCCACTACGTTCACCGCCGGCGCTGGGACTTCCGCTTCTACGAGTTTATGACCTCGGACGGCTCGCTTTCGCCCGACGGCACCCGCCTATGGACCAAGCACTTTTCCGGTGCCTCGCCTGGCAGTCAGACCTCCAAGGGCCTAGTCGATCACAACTTCGACCTGCTGCCGACGCGATTTGTCCGCATCTTCTGGAAGTACTGGGACACCAGTTGCTATTCCTTGCAGCGGCTCGGCGAGGTGGGCGGTGCCAGCACGATCCCAGGCTGCGGAGCTGGTGGGACCACCGACGAGATTCAGATTTTCGGCGAGGGGTTCCCGTCGGAGGTCGATTTCCGCTCCCCTCTGATCGACTTAGGTGCCGGCAAGAACCTCAACTCCGTGGAGTGGAGCGGAGACGAGCCGCCCGGTACGCGCATTGAGATTCGCACCCGTACCGGCAACGAAATTTTGGAAACCTATAGCTTCTATGACAAAAACGGCAAGGAAGTCTCCGAGAGGAGATACAACAAGCTCATTCCCAGCTTCAAAGGCCCGATCGATACCACTCTCGCCGCGGGCGGCGATTGGAGTGCGTGGAGTCGCATTTACAGCTTCTCAGGCGAGGCTTTTCTCTCGCCCTCGCCGCGCCGCTACCTCGAAATCGACGTGCGCATGACCTCGGATTCTCCGACTGTGGGGGCTTCTCTCGA
This sequence comes from Candidatus Latescibacterota bacterium, assembly GCA_965203175.1. Lineage (GTDB taxonomy): Bacteria > Latescibacterota > UBA2968 > UBA8231 > UBA8231. The sequence continues at coordinate 5,764,385 of OZ241867.1, forward strand.
CCACTTGGCCGTCAATTTCACCCAACCGCTCGCCGGCCGCGTACTCGGCGAAATTTCTCCTCAGCAGGCCCTACCGGGAGTACTGACGGAGTTTACCTACTACTTGCGGCCCGAAAACGCCAGCGGATTCGACCGCCTCGCCGTCGAGTCGGACACACCGGTGCAATTTACGAGCGTCGCGCACAATGGCACCGCGCTCGACGACGCGCAGGTGGACACCACCGCGAGCGGCTTCTTAGTCCATCTGCCCAACCACATCCGCACCGACCAACTCATCGAGCTAAAATTTGAATCCTCCGTATTTAGACAATCTACGCGCTTCGACGTCTTTTTGCAGGACAGCCGCCAAGACGAGAGCGTGCGGCAGCGCGTGGACCCGGGCGACGCCACCGACCAGATTGAAAGTAACACCAACATCGTCAGCTTGCCGGTCTCCCAGGAGTTACTCGCCAATATGTCCCTTTTGTCCAAGGCAATTACCCCCAACGGCGATGGGATCAACGACGAACTGACGCTGGAGATCGCACTGGTCAATGTGCTGACACCGCGCCCTCTGCGATTGCGCCTGTACGACCTCGCCGGCCGGCCGGTGTACGACCGCAGCGAAGACAGCCGCGCTGGCCAGCGCGAACTCGTCTGGAATGGCCGCGACAGCCGTGGAGATCGCGTGGCCCCAGGCCTGTACGTGCTCGAAGTCCTCGTCGAGGGCGATGCTGGCGACGAGAAAGCGCAAGCGCTCATTTCCGTAGCCTACTAGGAGGATCTGTGGGCAAAAAAATCTTGACAGCCAAGTACATATTTATTTGTTTACCCAACTATATATTATAAAATGCCCCGAAAAATCGCCGATGAAAGGAGGTTTGTAGTACCAACCACTGCACTTTTGAGCAACTCCGTAAATTCCGCCCGTTGAAGCTCTATGGCGGGCCTTTTCTTTTCACTTTTTATGTCCAGCAACTATATGAGGAGGATTTAACAATGCGCAAAGTCCTAGCTTTGACTCTAGGCGCGTTGCTCGTCGCTGGCACTGCCTTCGCGCAGGAGCCGGCTGAAGTACCGCTCTTTTTCGCCGTGGGTATCCCTAGCAACGCCTTGCCCACCATCGATGGCGACAATTCCGACTGGGCTTGGGTTGATCGCAGCTTTGAGGTCACCATTGAAGACATGAATCCGCTGACCGGCGGTGCCGACGACGCCGATGACCTGTTCATCGACCTGATCATTGGCTGGAGCGATGCCAACAACCGCATTCACGCCATGGTTCACGTCCACGACGACTTCCTGATCGTCGATAAGAACCCCACCTGCACCTTCCGCGATGACAACTGCGAAGTGCATTTCGACCCCGACAACCAAGGCGGCGGTCCGTACTCGGCGCCCAACGACCAAGACTTGCAGCCGGCCTACCAGATGTGCCTGAGCTTCTCCGAGCAGTTCTCGCGCGTCCAGATGTACAACGGCGCGCTGGGTAACTTCGAGCAGGACGCCCTGAACTTCTGGTGGACCCATACCGACTTTGTCGATGCCGGTCACGTCAACGAAGGCCAAGAGTACTACTACGAGTTCAGCGCCGAGTTGATGGACCCGCTCTCGATCAGTGGTGGCCCGGACGCCAGCACGGTGTGGACGCTTGCGGCCGAGCAGACCATCGGCATGTCGATCTCGATTGACGACGCCGACGAAGGTCTCAACGCCAACGGCAACGATCCAATGTCTGAGAACTGCTGTGAGAACGGTTTCTGGTGGCAGGCCCAGTACAGCATGGCCGAGCAGTTTATGAACAGCGGCGGCATGCCCGACATCTTCCTGACGCCAATTGAAGCTGTAGACACGGCAGTCGAGGAAACCTCTTGGGGCCAAGTCAAGTCGCTGGTAGGCGAAGAGCTCTAAACCAAACTTTAGCAGTCTTCGTCTTACAGTTAAGTTCACAAGGGGAGGGGAATCGGTTCCCCTCCCCTTGTTTTGTTTATGGGGACGAGAGGCAACACGCGCTATGTTCAAATGGCGATTTAGGCTGTTGATCTGCATTCTGTTGGGCGCTAGGGCGGCCAGCGCCGTGGACGTGTGGACCGCGGGAGGCTCTGGCTTTGCATGGGACGATGTCGGCGAACTGACCGGACTCACCACCGATGCATCTGTCCTGCTCCCTGCCGTGGTGGACTCGACCACCAATGCCGTCGCAAACCTCACCCTGACGCGGCGGGGTGGCAACATCTCCTCACCGCAGTCGCGCGAGAACCTGACCGGCCTGCTCACTGACGGCAATGCCGAGACCTTCTGGCGCGTCACGCGCGAGCGACGCCCCGATGGCACCTCCATGGTCATCGACTTAGGCGCGATCCTGCCGATCAACCGCATTCGCTTTCAGGGCAACCCCGACATCTTCCTCCGCGCCTATGAGCTTTTTGTTCACGACGGCAACCCCGCGCAACTGCGCGAGGATCGTCCGATCGCCTTCATCAACCAAGTCAGCGCCAATCTCGAACAGAGCGAATCGGATATTGACGCTCATATCCCCCTCCAGTTTGTGCGCTTCATCCGCCTGATTAGCCGCTCGGGCCAAGAGTTCATCATCGAGGAAGTCGAGGTCTTTGGCGATGGCTTCGCGCCCACTGGCAGCTATCTCTCCGAAGTCATCGACCTCGGCGAGGCGGCCAACTTTGGCCAAATTCGCCTGCCGACCCGCTTTGACCCCTTAACTAACGTGGTATTGCAGACGCGCACAGGCTCGGTGCCCGACCCCAAAATTTTCTATCGCAAAACCGATATCTTTGAGGGCGAAGATCGGCAGGAAGAACCCATCTTGCCGATAGGCTCACCCGAGGCGGCCGACGAGTATGACGATCTGACCTCGTCCGACAAGGGCGCGATCATCGACAACATCGACGAGTGGAGCCCTTGGTCGGCACCATACGAGGACTTCTTTGGCGATCTACTCTCGCCGGGCAACCGCCGCTACGTCCAGTTCCGTCTGTTGTTTTCGTCCGAGGACGCGCGCCAGTCGGCCTTTGTCGATTCGTTCTCCTTTGACTATTCGATTCCGACACTGGCTGAAGAACTGACAGCCGAAGTCACTCCGGCGACGGTCACCCTCGGCGAGAGCAACACCTTCGACTACTACATTCGCTCGACTTTCGGTGATGCCAACGATGGGTTCGACCGCGTGGAAATCCGCACGCCTTTCAAGGCCACGGTCAATAGCGTCGAACTAGACGGGGGACCCGTCGCTTTTACAGAAGAGGACGCGCAGGACGAGAGCAGGCTAGCCATCCAACTGACCGACGACCGAGTGACTGAATCGGGCCAGCTTTTGCGCATCCGCTTCGAGGCCATGGTAACGGTCTATGGCACCACTTTCTTTGCCAAGGTTTTCGACAGTCAGACCGGCGAACTCGGTCAAGACGTGGTGGCCGGAGACGCTACCCCCGAAGCCCAAGCCGACCGCTTGTCCATCCAAGGTGCGTTGCGCCAAGAACTCGTCCTCGAATTGAAGGCCGATCCGCCGGTATTTAGTCCCAACGGCGATGGAGTCAACGACCAGCTCCAGGTGTCCTACATCTTGCTGCGCGCGCTCTCGCAGGTGCCCGCCGATCTAATCGTGTACGACCTCGCGGGCCGCCCAGTGCGGCATTTGCAAAAAAGCGGCGCGCTCAATGGCCCACAACAAGTGGCTTGGGATGGCTTGGACGAGAGCGGTACCACGGTACCGCCCGGACTCTACCTCTTGCAGCTTTCCATTGATACAGATACCGGCTCTGAGGACCGGTCATTGTTAGTGGGACTAGCGTACTGAGCGCGGCCCGCAGCCAGCCCGCTATGGCATATCAATATGCAGGACGGGCTAAGGGAACACGGCTATGACAATCACTCGCGCACTATGCCTCGTTATGGTGTTGGGCAATTTCGCTTTTGGCGAGCGCGTCTCGTTTAACTCTCGCTCTGCTTGGCAAGAGTGGACGCACCCGGTCGGGGCCGTGGAACTCCAAGCGACTGGTCGGATCCAGCCTGTATCCGTGCGTAAAAACATCGACGCCGTGCGCAATGCCGAGCACTTTGGCGGCGGCATCCGCAGCGTTGGCAGCAATGCCCGCGACGCGGACCACATCATGGATGGCGACCCAGCGACTAGCTGGTCTCCCGATCCGGCCGACGGCATTGAAGACGCCTATATCGAACTCGACTTGGGCCGCTTGGTCACGGCCTCCGAAATCGTCATTACTTTCGACAAATCCGCGCCGCCCTTTGAGTTTTTCACCATCCTGCTGTCGAGCGGCGAGAAGTTCTTTACCAACGCATTGGTGCCTGTAGAAGGCACCTTAGGCTACGGCCTCTCCAAGGGAGTTGGCTTCAATGAGAGCCACGAGCTCGTCCTCGATCCCCGCCAGCGCACCTTGGGCTTGAGCGCGTCTGGCTCGGACGACATTGGCGGTAGCTTTGCCGATGGCAGCGGCAGCGAGTTCAAGAAATCTTCGGGCCTGATTCGCATCATTCGCATCGAACTAGCCAAGTTCGTCGAGGGTGCCGGCCTAGCCGAGATTTCGGTCTCTACTATCGGCGACAACATCTCCCTCGGGATTATTGAGCGCGGCGGCAACATCGAACTCATCACCGACTTGCAGGCCGTGCTCTCCGGCGGCGAGAACATGGTTGACGGCGATATTGTCACCAACTGGGGCATGCAGACCTACCACCAGACCCAGACCGGCTTCGATATCTTCAATCGCATCATCTTCGACCTAGGGGCCCATTACTGGATTGACCAGATTCGCATCATCGGCGAGCCAGCCGGTGCCCCGTCGCGGATTCGCAGCCGCTACGCCAACTTTTTCTGGTACCAGCTCCTCGCTTCCGACGGCTCGATTGCTCCAGATGGTACCCTGAATTTCCACGAGATTGCCTTTGTTGACGACAGCCCGCTGAACGAGACGGATATCCGCAACTTCGACCATCAATTCGAGTTGCAGAAAATTCGCTACATCAAGCAGTATTTCCCTTCCTCCCGCCACGGCGGCCAGCGCACGGGCACCCATGGCTCCTACCGCCTCTTCGCCCTGATTAGCGAGTTCCAGATCTACGGCGAGGGCTTTCCAGCCGAGTTGCAGTTAACCTCGCCGATCCTCGACTTAGGCGAAGCCAAGGCCCTGACTTCGGTCGAGTGGGACTCCGAGACCCCGCCCGGCACGCGCATTGAGCTGCGCAGCCGCACCGGCAATGAAGTCGTCGAGAACATTCACTACTTCGACAAGAAGGGCAAAGAGATTACCGAGCGGAAGTGGAACAAGACGCCCAAGAGCCTGCGCGGGCCGACGAAAATCACGATTTCCGTCGGCTCGGACTGGAGCGTATGGAGCGATCCTTATGTAACTTCCGGCGCGCTCTTTAACTCGCCCTCGCCGCGCCGCTATGTCCAACTCGACCTGCGCCTGATTTCGGACGATCCTAGCACAGCACCATCGATCAACTCCCTTCACTTGAACACGGAAAATCCCATTGCTCTCGAAACTCGCGCTGAGGTCTTCCCCAGCCAAGTCGAACCGGGTGTCAAAAAGGACTTTACGTACTTCGTCCTGCCGATCTTTGGCGGGCGCTCGCAGGGCTTTGACCGCTTGACCATGATCGCGTCCGTGCCTATTGATTTCACCAGCCTGAAGTTGGGAGACGAGTCGGTGGAGGTCGAAATCACCCCGGTCGCCGAAGGATTTGTCGTCGATTTACCAGCCACGATCCGCCGCTCGGAGCTAATCGAGCTTTCGTTTAGCAGTATCATTTACCAAAACCAGACGCGTTTCGACCTTTTCCTCGGCAACAGTAACCTCGGCACCGACGTGCGCCAACTCGTTGACCAAGGCGATGCCAAAGCCGATGTGCCGAGTGAATCCGTCTCCGTGCAACTGCCAATCAACGACCTCCTACTGGCCAACGTCGCCCTTTCGACGCCTGTGCTGACGCCCAATGGAGATGGGATCGGCGACGAGCTAGCCATTGAATTCGACGCGCTCAAGCTGGTGACTCCGCGACCAATTCGGGTCCATATATACGACTTGGCCGGCCGCAAAGTGCGCGCGCTCGACAGCGGCGATGGGCTCGCTCGGCGCTACCACTTTTCTTGGAATGGTCGCGACGATGTCGGTGCGCTCGTGAGGCCGGGGACTTATTTATTACAAATCGAGATCGCCGGCGATTCCGAAACCGAGACGGTGCAGCGGATCGTACCGGTGGCCTACTGAGGGGACTGCTTTTGCCACCTTACAGCAAAAAGGACCTGCGATGACCCGTGCCGCACTCGCATTAGCCTGCCTAGCGATGGGATATAGCACTCCGGCCGTGGCCGCGGAACGGCTCAAAATAGGCGGCGATGGACTGGAGTGGGAGGGCAACTCGATCGTCTTCAACGCACTCGAAGTCACCGACGAAAGGGGGCTTTCGCCGCTGGAGGCCGACCCCGAGGAAAACATCCTGCCGCGCATCAAGGAACTCGGCGGCAGCGCTGAAACCTCGGTGACCACGGCCGCTGCGCGTTCCAGATATATAATCAACGAACTCATCGACGGTGACTACAGAACAGGCTGGCGCGTGTACACCAACCCCAACGGTGCCGAACTCAAAGTCGATATGGGCGCTATCTTCGTCCTCCATCGCCTCTATTTTCGCCGCGGCGTGCTCAACGACGACGAGCGCTCGCTACGCGGCTACGAGTTCTACGCCAACGATGGCGATTCGCTCAACTTCATCGGCGGCAATCCCGTTTACGCGCTCATAGCACAAGACCGCTCGCACGGCCTGCCCGAACTGGACCTGAGCTTTCCGCCGACGCAAGTGCGCTTCTTTATTTTGCGCAGCACGGGCGAACGCGGCTTCCAGATGGGCGACCTCGAAGTTTTTGGCGTCGGCGTCGCGCCCTTTGCCCAGTACATATCGCAAGTGATTGACCTAGGTGAAGCGGCCAACTTCGGGCCGGTCAATGTGTATGGCCGCATCGACGGCACCGCTCAAGCCCAGTTCAGCACCAAAACCGGCTTCGTCGCTACGGACTCGCTCTACTTTCGCCAGACGGGCATTCCCGGTGAATTCGAGGAAGTGGCCCTAGCGGATTTCGACCGTACACTCGACCCCTCGTACGCCGGCATCGTCCTCGAAAACGACCGCGATTGGAGTGCGTGGTCCCCGCCCTACGCCGAACTCCTCGGATCGCCGATCAATTCGCCGGACAATCGGCGCTACCTCCAGTTGCAATTCAAGCTCCTGTCGAACAGCTTGCTCGACAAAGCCGCCATTGACTCGGTGGTTTTCAACTACACGGTGCCGTCCCTCGCCGATTCGGTCATTGCTGAAATAAGCCCGGCCACGGCGACCTTAGGGCAGGAGAACGAATTTACCTATCATCTGCGCTCGGTCGTCTCAAGCGGCAACCGCGGCTTTGACACCGTGATCATCCACACTCCGTTTGCAGCCCGCGCCACGGGCGTGCGCGTCGATGGCGTCGAGATTGACAACTTTACCACGGCGTCCGATTTGGGTCGCTTACAGGTGAGCTTTCCCGACCAACGCATTACCCGCAGTGGCCAAGAAGTCGCTGTGCGCTTCGCCAGCCTAGTAACCGTCTCTGGCACGGAATTTCGCGGCGAGGTCGCCGACAGCCAATCCGATGCGTTTCCACAGCGAGTCGCCTTTGGCAACGCGGCCGAGGAGGTTACCGACAACACACTCGTCGTCAGTGCCCGCATCGACGACGAGCTTTTTACCGGCGTCGTGTTCTCGTCTGCGGTAATCACGCCCAATGGCGACGGCATCAACGACCAGATCTCCCTCGACTACATCCTGCTCAAGGCGACCCACGAGGTCGAAGTCGAGGTGGTCGTGTACGACTTGAGCGGCCGGCCGGTGCATCGCCTCTACAAAGCCCGCGATCGCTCCGGCCCCAACCAAGTTAGTTGGAACGGTCGCGACGACGACGGTACCGTGCCGCCGGGTATGTACTTGCTTCGCCTCAAGGCCGCCACCGACGCTGGCATCGCCACGCAGATGCGGAGTATCGCCGTAGTGTACTGACCGACATGGCCGAGCCATTTCGGTCGCCGATTTTTTACTGCGCGGTTAGCCGCGCCAAGCACAAGTGAACCGCCTAAGGGAGGGTTGTTATGCGCAAAGTTATGTTCTGGGGGCTTGCCCTGCTGGTCCTAGCCGTTGTAGCGTCCAGCGTCCAAGCGGCGACCCCGGGGCGCGAGCGCGGCGCCACCTCGCAGGTTCGGATCGAGGGCTTCGACCCACTGATCCCGACCATGCGCAAGTGGTACGTGCCCCAAGATCTCTACTACATCTATAATTGGGGAGGCTACAAGTACACCAACTACGCCAAGGAACCGTATCAGCGCTACGTCAGCACGCAGCTAGAGGGCACGGGCCAGTACGACATTTTCGGCAACTGGATCACCCGTGGCTGGCGCGTCTACGAGTGGCGCCAACAGCAGCCGCTGGCCTTTGGCAGCTCGGTCTTCAAAGACAGCCGCTTCAGCGGTTGGTTTCAAAACCTAATCGTGGCCGCGGACTCCAAGGGCCAGTACTACTCCGCTCTGACCGTCGGCGACTACATCCGCACGACCCTGACCCCACTGACCTTCAGCCGCTCGCGCTTCAACGGCGTCCAGTGGGACTTTGCGTCCGATAAGTACGAGGCTACGGTGCTGCTGTCGCGCGTCAATCAGCCGGTAAGGGCGGTACAGGGGGCCAACCGAGTGCAAGACACGGACTTCACCAACTTCGTCGGCCTGCGCGGTACTGCCCAAATCGGCGATTTCATGGGCTTAGGAGTCACGTATGTCAATACGAACTTCGGCTCGGCGAGTAGCAATTTCTCGGAAAACTCGCGCGCCGGCTTGCTGACCAGCAGCCAGAATTCGGGTAACGTCACCGAAATCGTCATCCGCATCTCCGACGACTCGCCCGGCGATGGCTCCGGTGCTCTATTCTTTTCGGCGCAGATGATCGTCGATGGCCAAGAGACCTCTGTTAATCCCACCATTGAGGGCGGCCGTCAGCGCGAGGGCTTCCTCGAAGCCCTCGAAGAGGCTCCGATCCTCCTCCGCTACCGGGTGCCCGACCCGCTGGTGGTGCAAAAGGTCAGCTACGCCATGGTGCTCTCCAACGACTACCGAGTGGAGATTACCTCCAACTTGCAGACTAATATCAACGGCCAGCCCATCTTCTTGCCAGTCACCCGCTCCGAAGGCAACGTACGCGACAACACCAACCAGCGCGTCGTCCGCTTTGACTACGGACTGCCCTCGGCCAACCAAATCGCCAGCGTGGACTTGACCATCGAGGATATATGGGGCCTAGAGGTGCGCGGCGAATTTGCGCGCAACACCCAGTTTCAGCGCTATCCCAACATCAACATCCAGAAACTGAGCAACCTCAAAAAGAGTGACCGCACAGCCGATGCTTGGTTTGTCAACGCCACGCGCCGCGTGGGCCGCTACTTTGGCTACGGCGAGGTGTTCAGCATGGACCACGGGTACACCACGCGCGGGTACATCACCGACCAAAACGATGTCGTGGATTACGAAAACCAGCGCCAGAACTGGTTCGAGTACATCGACGACAACGATGATCAAGACCAGCTCGTCGATTGGCCGCGCTGGGGTGGTGCGGGCGGCGACAACGCCGTCTTCCCCGGCCTCGACGAAAACAACGATTTGCTCTCGGATTTCAACGAAAACTCCAATCTCACCCCGGACTACGAAGAGCCATTCTTGCGCCACTACATCGACCCACCCGATTTCCTCTTCGGCGTCGATATGAACCACAACACCGTGGTGGATCGCTTTGAAAACGACGACGAGGCCGACTATCCCTACCGCAAGGGCCATCGCGGCTGGAACGCGTACGGCGGGACCGAGATTTATCCAGGGGTCAATATCACCGTAGGTCGCAATCGCGAGTGGCTGATCGCCGGCGAGGAGCGGTCAACAGCCGTGTACGCGGTGCTCAGCGCGGTGCGCGATATTTCTAGGACGGGCAAGTTCGAAGCCTTTCACATGATCAAGTCCGTCGAGGACAACATCGCCGACAACCTGCTGCAATGGGTGCAGCGCCCCGGCTCCATTGGCGGCTTGCAACCTTTTGACGACCCCCTAATCACCAAAAACACCATCGTCAATCAGAGCTTCATCGGCTACAAGTACACCCGTGGCAACCTGACCTTTGCCAACAAGTTCCGCCTCGATCACTTCAATCAGCGAGACGAAGCAGCCGAGCGCCTCCGCGACAGCGCGTTCTACGGTGTGATCAACAAGGCGGACTATCCGTTTTCCATCGGGCGCAATATCACCTTGATCCCGCGCTGGAAAAACATGTGGCGCAAGCGCACCCAACCGCGCACCGTCCAGCTTGAGATCAACGAATTGAGCGAAATTTTCTCCCTGTCCGCCGTGTTCCCGGTGCTGACGAGAAGCCGCGTCGAGGTCGGGGTGGAAGCCGTAATCTTTCGCAATGCCGAGGAGATCCCCGACCCGCTGCCGCCCGAATACATCGATGACTTCATCGGCAAGGTGTTCACCGTGCAGTACACCAATCGAGTGCAGTATCAAGGGTACAGCATCACATCCAACGTTGGCTTTCAGGTCAACGACATCAACTTTGCCAACCTCTCCGACCAAGACGTGAGCAATACCATTGCCTTTATCGAGCTCTATGCTGGGCTAGAGGAGGAGCGCTTGGGAGGTCGGCCAGCCGAAAGAAGGGGATGGAGCTTCTAAAGCCGCAGATGGCGGTCTTGGCCTTGGGATTGTGGGCCTGCGCCGACGCGCCGCCAGAAAGTGCGTCGGCGGTCTTGGCCCGAGTGGGCGAAACCGAGATTAGCGAGCGAGATTTTGCCGCTGCCTTGGAAAAGCTGTCCGACGGCAGCGAAGCCCAGCCCCTTGCGGATTGGCGTCGCCAATTTCAGGCCCTCATCGACAAGGAACTCCTGCTGATCGAAGCCCGCGCCCAAGGGTTAGACGAAGCGGTCGCCGGTGCAATGGAGGCTTGGGAGCGCAAAGAACTGGTCGAGGAATTGCTCGTGCGCGAGATCGGCGAACAGTTTGCTCATGCAGAAACTGAGCTAGCGGAATTCTTTGCCGAATCGGGTGCGGCCCGCGAAATTCGCCTGCGTCGCTTGCCCGTACGCGATCGGGCTGCAGCTATGGAGGCCCTTAGAAAGGTTCAAGCGGGGGTGGATTTGGCCGGAGAGTGGAGCGAGAGCGGGTGGCTCAACGCGCTCAACGCGGGCGATGCGCGCATGGCCGCTCTGTTCCTGCAGGAAGTGGGGACTGTTGAGTTGGTGGAAACTGATGGGCAGTTTTTGGTGGTAGCCATTGCGGCCGAGCGCGAGGTCTCGTTGGCAGATCGCCGCTCGCTCGTGGAAGCGGCCCTAGACCGACACAAGAAGCAACAGGCGAACTTGGCTTATCTAGAGAGATTGACCGGTCAGTACGCAGTGCAGTTAGACACGGCCGCGTTGCGGCAGGTCGCCACAGGTACAGCACGGCCAGAAATGCGGTTGGTCCGCAGTGCCGCGGGCGATTGGAGCGCGGCGGACTACCAGCAGGCCCTCGCCCGACTCGGAGCGGACGCCGGATCGCAGCCGACCGATGTCAGCGCCCTTGGATTCAAGGTGACGCGGGCCTTTGTCGCCGACCAGATTCTGCCGCAGGAGGCGCGCAAGCACGGTCTGTACGCCGAGTTGGAGCCACGCCGTGCCAAGGTGCGCGCAAAGAAGCTGATCCAAGCCCTGTGGGAGCGAGAAATTTACGCGCACATCCAGCTTGACCCCGCGCAGGTGCGCGCCTTTTACGAGGCCAACGCGCAACGCTACGCCCGCTCGGGCGCGCTAGGGCGGGAACTACAAGCGCAAGTCGCGCGCGATTTGCGCGACGCGCAGGCCGCGCCCCTGTTCGACCGCTACATCGAGCAATTGCGCGAGAAATACGCCGCGGTTGTCGCCGTAGATGAAGGGCAGTTCGGGAAATTTGTCTCCCAACGCAGACAGGCTGCAAATCCCGTCGAGCTATAAGTCCGTCAGAGAGGAGTGTTCTATGTACGCTTACCAAAAAATTTCCATCCTCGCTGCTGCGGCCCTCTTGTTGGGCTGCGGCCATTACCTAATCCCCGGGCGGTTTCAGCCCTTAGAGGTGGCCCAGCAGCAGACCGATATTCAAGGGTCGAGCATGAAAATCCTCGACGACGGCACGGTCACCTTCGTGCAAAACCGCCTTGAAGTGTCCGTGCGGCCCATGACCGACGAGGAGATCAACCGCCAGTACCCGGCCGAGTCCACTAACGCCAGCGGTCCGGCCGACGAGCTGCCGTCCAATCCGTTTACCTATGGCAATTGGATCGACCCGCGCACGGGCCAGGCACCGCAGCGTTTGTCCATCTTCAAGATCACGGTCAAAAACTACGAATACCCCAAAGTCAAGTTCGATCCGCTGATGGTGACCGTGGAGTCGGCCAATGGACGGCGCTATTATCCTTGGGGAAGTTATGACGTGGAGGAGTACTTCCGGCGTTTCCCCCTGGCCTTCAACGGCCTGGGCTATTTGCGCTACAACGAGCGCCGCGGCCTCTATAACCTAGCCAAGTACCCAGACGACGAGTTTTGCTTTTCAGGACAAGAGGTTGAAGGCTATGTGATCTTCTCCAAGATCCACGACGATGTCGCCGAGATCGCCGTCGAGATTCCCGAGTTCGGGCTGCGCTACAACTTCCGCGACGAACCCATAGAAACCATTGACCTCCACTTCCGTTTTAAGCGCGACATCAAAAAGGTCAAAAACATCGACAAGGTGGCGGCCAACTAGCTAGACAGGCCAAGCTGAATAGCCTAGGGGCAGGCTACGGCCTGCCTCTTTTTCTGTCCGGTGCCCGACACGCGTTCATCAATGCTGACTAAATTCCTCCTGTTTGCCACCGCGGCCTTCTTCCTGCTATCGGTCACAGCCTTTGATCCGGCCACCATTTCGCGCTGGATTGAACGAGCCATCGGCTGGGTGCCACTGCGCGAAGCGCCAGCGACCGATGAAGCACCCTCCCTGCGCGAAGCCGTCGCGCAAATAAACGCCACCGATCTAGAGCGCCACCTCCGCATCCTCACCGCGGATTCATCCCGCGTCACCGGCTATGCGGGGGCCGCGAACGCGGCTCGCTATATCGAAGGGGAATTCCACCGCCTCGGCCTCCGAGTCACCAGCGAACTTTTCCCCCTTTCCGTTCCCCTAGATCGCGGTGGTCGGCTGCGCTTGGGCGGTTCGGACGTAGCCTTTCCCATCTACGGATTGTGGCCCAACCACGTGCGCTCACCGTCCCTGCCACCGGGCGGTGTCTCCGGCCACCTCATAGACTTGGGGCGCGGCAGCTTAGCCGAGATGGATGGGCAACGGCTAGCGGGCAGCATTGCGCTGATGGGATTTGGCTCGGGCAACGCCCACGTCGAAGCGCGGTCCTTGGGCGCGCAGGCCATTCTGCTGTACGACGATGGCCGCGTCACGCGCAGCGAGGCCGCGGAAAAATTCCTCCAAGTGCCCGTGGACATCCCGCGCTTTTGGGTAGAAGCGGCGGACGCGGAAATCCTGCGGCAGCAAGCGCGCAGCGGCGACGCACAGGTGCATCTCGAAGCGCGCATGGAGTGGGAGCAGGTCCAGGCGCGCAATATATTCGCCGTCCTCCCGGGTTTGGCCGAGGATATGCCGCGCGGTCAGCGCCGCGAAATCCAGCAGTGGGACGAGCAAATCATCGTCCTGCAAGCGCACTACGACGCGATCTCGGTCGTCCCCGCACTCGCCCCTGGAGCCGAAAGCGCGACCGGCATGGCCGCGCTGCTCGAGATCGCGCGTTTGCTCGTCGCCGAAGGCACCCGCTACACCGTGCTCTTTTTGGCCACCCCCGGGCACTTTCAGGGCTTGGCCGGCGTCAACGATTTCCTCTACCGCCATGCGCGCAAAAGCGAACATTTCCGCGACCAGATCCCACCTGCCGAGCGCATCGACTTCCGCCTCTTTGTCGGCCTTGACTTGGCCAGCTACAGCCCTCGGGTCGGCAGCTTTACCATGGGAACGTTCTACAACTCGGCTTGGCGCAACGACGACTATCAGAAGAACCTGATGGCGCACTACGCCTCGCGCTTTGCCCGCTATAACCGCGAAATTTTCGCCGACTCGGCTCGCTACCAAGACGCCGTAGCTCCGCAGAAGCGGGTGTGGAAAAACTTCATGCCCGTGCGGCTGGCCCTCGACAGCGAGGCCGCGGCCTTCGTGGGCAAAGAGGCGCTCTCTTTCGTCACGCCCAACCAACTGCGTCAGCGCGTCGATACGCCCCTCGACCGGCTCGAATTTGTCGCGCTCGACAACCTCGCCGAACAGACCCGCACCATAGCCGGGCTGATGCTCAAGGCCGCTGCCGATCCGGACTTTTTCAACGACACTAAGCTGACCCTGCGCGATTGGGGGCACAGCCTAGAGGGCAACATCTACTGGTTCGACCGCGACGTGAATTTCGCCGTGCCCAAGGCCCCAGTGCCCAACGCCCTCGTCACCTATCTCCAACCCGGTCCCAATTCCGTGGCCGGCGTGCGCACGCTTATGGCCACGCACGGAGACGAGAACGGCTACTTCAAGTTCGACATTGTGCGCAACCGCTTTGCCAACCGGATCCAAGCCTTTGAACTAGACGAATACGGGCGCATTGTCTCCGCGCCCGACCTCGGCGAAGAAGGCGACAAAACCTATCCGGGTACCCAGCCGTATGGCTGGTGGGAAAACCGCATGTTGCAGGTCCTCTTTCGCTGCCGCGCCCTGAGCTTCTTGGAAGTGGTCGATCCGCGCTATCTATCGGCCATGGACCGCGTCAACGTCCTCGGCACCAACGACGCGCCGCCGCGCTCTTTTTCTCTCAACTACATCGAAAACCAGAGCGCAGTGCAGGACCGGGTGGTGCAGGCCGGCGTGGTGTTTGCCGAGCCAGGCACCCGCGTCAAGATCCTCGCCGGCGAGGGGGCCTTTGGCGGCGAGAGCGCGCTCGCCGGCGTGCGCTACATGCTCACCAACGCGGACTCCGCCTTGTTCGCCGACCTCGATCCAGCCCACGTCGATATGGCGACCATTGAGCGGGCACAGGGCGGGGGCTTCCCAGTCGAACAGGGCCTTATTCCCTACCCGGCGTTGCAGGCGGCCCGCGACATCTGGATCATCGACGAGGCGCGGATCAAACAAATGGTGCGCCACGGCATCGTTCTCGAACAGCTACAGGCCATGCACGGCCAAGCGCGGGAGGCCCTGATCGAGGCTCGCGACAAACTCGCGGCCTTCGATTACACCGGCTACCAGCGCGCCGTGCGCCGCGCCCTCGGGCTAGAGGCCCGCATTTACCCGGAAGTCAAGGCCACCGCCAACGACGCGGTCCGCGCAGTGATTTTCTACTTCGCGCTCCTGTTGCCCTTTGCCTTCTTCTGCGAGCGATTCTTCTTCGGCTTCCCAGACGTGCGGCGGCAAATCGCCGGCTTTGTCGGCATCTTCGTCCTCGTGTTTCTGATCTTGCGCTTCGTTCATCCGGCCTTCAAGCTGAGCAGCTCGCCGTACATCATCTTCCTCGCGTTTGTCATCCTCGCCTTGGGTGTCCTCGTCATCTTCATCGTCGTCACCCGCTTCAAGGCGCTTCTGCAACGGCGCAAGGGCGCAGTCTCGGGCGTGCACGAGACCGACGTGGGCCGCATTGCCGCGGGTTTTGCAGCCGTGCTGTTGGGCATCTCCAACCTGAGCAAACGCCGCCTGCGCACCGCGCTGACGGCCGCTACTCTGACCTTTTTGACCTTTACCGTCAATTCCTTTACCTCGGTCAAATCCAGCCTCGACTTCTATCGCCTGCCGCGCGACACCTCGCCCCTGTACGAGGGCGGCCTCATCCGCGACCGCGCCTGGCGCGGCATGCAGGATTCCATCTTGGACTACGTGCAGAGCGCGTTCGGCGACCGCGCCTTGGTCGTGCCGCGCGCCTGGTACTTGTCGCCAGTCGAATCCGAACGAGCCTATATCGACTTTGTCGCCACTCCAACCGGCGCGGCCAGTTTCGCGCACGGCTTGGTGGGCCTACAGCCGGCTGAAGCCGAGGTCACGGGCCTCGACGCGCACATCTCGGCGGGCCGCTTCTTCGCCGCGGGCGATGACAAGACAGTCATCTTGCCCGACAGCCTAGCCGCGCTCGTCGGCATTGGCCCCGAGGACGTGGGCACGGCTTCCATCGCGCTCTACGGCGAGGAGTACCAAGTCATCGGCCTGTTTGACAGCGCAGCCCTGAAAGAAGTCCTCGATCTCGATGGCGAGCGCCTAACGCCCGTGGATACGGTCAAAGACGCCGGCCTCATCACGCGCGAGAGCACCGAAGATCCGCGCGCCTTGGCCGCCACCGCGGTCGAGACCTTCAACCACCTCGAAGTAATCAACACGCTCTTCTTGCCCTATGAGCGGGTCCGCGCCATGGATGGCCGCCTGCGCTCCATCGCCATTGCCGCGGACGCAGACGACCCAGAATTCGTCCGGCGCGTGGAGTCCTTTATGTCGCGGGTGGCCTTGACCCTGTTCGTCGGCCAAGGCGACCGCGTCGTGGCCTACAGCTCGATTGGCTCCACCGAAATAAGCGGGGCCGGCCAGCTTTTGGTGCCGGTGATCATCGCCGCCTTGATCGTGCTCAATACCATGATGGGGGCCGTGTATGAGCGCGTGCGCGAAATCGGCATCTACAGCGTCGTGGGCTTGGCCCCCAGCCACATCGGCCTGCTGTTTTTGGCCGAATCCACGGTCTTTGCCACCTTTGGCGCGGTGGTCGGCTACGCCCTAGGCCAAATCGCCCATCTGTTCATGCTGCAATACGGGCTGCTCGCCGGCCTGACGCTCAACTACTCGTCGCTCTCCGCAGTATGGGCTACGGTAGTAGTCATCGGCACGGTCTATTTATCGACCTTGTATCCAGCGCGCATGGCGGCCAACATGGCCGTCCCAGACGTGACGCGGCAATGGCAATTCCCTCCCCCCGTTGGCGACCACTGGCGCTTTGACTTTCCCTTCACGGTCGGCGGAGCCGAAGTCCCGAGCATGTACGTGTATCTCAAGTCGGTCTTCGCCGCGTATGGTGAAGGCTCGATCGGCGATTTCATCGCCCGCGACGTCGATTTATCCGTCACCACCGACGGGCCGGAGCCATCCTACGCCATTGCCATGCGCACTTGGCTGGCACCCTACGACTTGGGTATCAGCCAGCAGGTGCGCCTACAGGCAACTCCCACCGGCGAGCACCACATCTACAAAATCGAGACCCACATCGAGCGCCTCAGCGGCGACGTGGCCTCTTGGCAGCGGATGAATCGCAAATTCCTCAACGTGCTGCGCAAGCGATTCCTCGTCTGGCGCACCCTAGCACCGGGGATCCGCCAAGAGTACCGCGAGCGCGTGTCATCCGAATTTACCCCCAATGCTGAAGACGCACAGCATACCCTCAGTAGCGCCGGACAGCCGACATGACCGCACGCGCCTTCCTCATCGGCTTGGGCCTCGTGGTCCTGATCAACATCGGGGCCCCGTACAGCATCTTCATCCTCAAGTCCTCGCAGTGGGCGATCAGCTATCTGCCCTTGAGTGTGGTCTTTCTCTTTACCGGCTTGGTCTTTCTCAACGCCACGGCCAAGTCGCTGCTAAAAGTGCGCGGCCTGAGCACCAGCGAACTGGGCCTCATCTTCATCATGTCCCTAGTGGGAGCCTCGATTCCCACCTGGGGCACCTCCACGTACATGATCGCGGTTGTCGCCGCCCCCCAGTACTTTGCCTCGCCCGAGAATCAGTGGCAGAGCAAAGTAGTGCAGCACATCGAAGAATGGCTGGTGCCCAACGACGCGATTGCCCTCAAGTGGTTCTACAACGGCCTGCCCGCGGGCGAATCCATTCCTTGGGGCGCTTGGATCGTGCCGCTCTTTTGGTGGACCAGTTTGGTGATGGCCATCTTCTTTTTGTGCCAGTGCATGGTCGCGGCACTGCGCAAGCAGTGGGTCGAGTACGAGCGCCTGCCCTTCGCCCTGATGGAATTGCCCCAACAGCTCATCGCCCCGCCGCAAGGCTCTAACTGGCCTAGCTTCGTGCGGCAAAAGGCGTTCTGGTTCGGCTTTGCCCTGCCCTTTTGCATGGTCATGTGGAACGTGGTCACGTACTTTACTCCGGCCTTCCCGCCCATCCCGCGCGATCTTTCCGACCCCATCCGCATTGGCCGCGAATTTCCCGCCATCAACACCAACATCAACTGGGCCATCGTCGGCTTCACGTACTTCGTCAATCTCGACGTGTCGTTCAGCATGTGGTTTTTCACGGTGCTAACCATGCTCCAACAGGGCCTGTTCAACCGCTTTGGCTATACCATTGCCGGCCGCGACGTGTACACCCTCGGCCATCCCGGCATCGGCTGGCAGTCTTTCGGCGCGCTAATCGCCCTCGTCGGCGGAATGCTGTGGATGGCGCGCGGGCACCTCGGCGCAATCTGGCGCAAAGCCGTGCGCAACGATGCAGACATCGACGATACCAACGAGCTGATGTCCTACCGGATGATCGTCTTTGGCGGCGGGCTGGCTCTGCTCTACATCGCCTTCTGGATGTGGCGGGCCGGCATGAACCCGCCCACGGTCGCGCTCTTCATCTTGGCCACCTTGGTCCTCTACGTCGGCATTACGCGCATCATCATGGAGGGCGGCTTGCTCTTCAGCCGCGCCCCGCTAGTCGGTCAGACCTTCGTCGGCTACGCGCTCGGGCCGCACGCTACCGCGCAGAGCAACATCGCCATGGGGCTGTCCTACGGCTGGCACCACGAGCTCAAGGGCTTCTTCATGGTCGCCGCGGCCAACAGCGCCAAGGTGTCTGGCTACATTCGCGGCAACCGCCGCTGGCTGAGCTTTTTCATCCTCCTCTCGGCACTGGTGGCCCTCGTCGTCTCCATGGCCTTTGCGCTCTACATGGGCTACTCCTTTGGCGCGTACAACTACGGAGGGTGGATCTTCGGCACGGGTTCGCAAGTGCCCTACGTGGAAAGCCTGCGCAAAATCGACCTCAAGGCCCCCGATTGGACGCGGTTGGGCCACCTCGTCAGCGGCGCGGGTGCAATGGGACTTTTGACCTTTATGCGCTACCGCTTCTCGTGGTGGCCCCTGCACCCGATTGGCATGCCGGTCGGCATCTGTTCCTACCCCATGACCATTATCGTCTTTTCGATCTTCGTCTCCTGGCTGGCCAAATGGGCTATTATGCGCTCGGGCGGCATCGGCCTCTACCACCGCGCCCAACCCTTTTTCATCGGCCTCATTCTCGGGTACTTCACCGCAATCGGCCTGTCCTTTTGCATTGATATGATCTGGTTCCCCGGGCAAGGGCACCCGCTGTACGGAAACTAGCGCATGGCTCAAGACGACAAAAAATCACCCGAGCTGATTCCCTCGGACCTCCAATTTGAACCGGGTTTCAACCTCAAGACCCTGTGGGCCGCGCTGTTTGTCGGCTTCATCATGCTGCCCGGGGCCATCTACTTGGGGTTGGTGACTGGCCAGAGCATGGCCGGCGGTGCCGAGTGGGTGACGCTCATCCTCTTCATCGAAATCGCCAAGCGCTCCTTTGCGCGCCTGCGCACCCAAGAGGTGATCATTCTCTACTGGGTAGCCGGCGGCCTAGTCATGATGGGCGGCAAGTTGGGCACAGGAGCCGAACTGTTCGGCGGACCTTTTGGCGGGCTGATCTGGGACCAGTACTTGATCCAATCGCCCCAAGCCGACGGCTTGCACCAGCACATCCCCGATTGGGTGGTGCCCCCGCGCGGTTCACAAGCCCTAGAGGGACGCTCCTTTTTGCACCCCGACTGGCTCAAGCCCATCGCCCTGCTGCTGACCGTCATCGTGATGCAGAAGGTCAACAGTCTGTCCTTGGGCTACGTGCTCTTCCGCATCACCAACGACATCGAGCGCCTGCCGTACCCACTGGCCGCAGTGCAGGCTGGCGGCGCGACCGCCCTCGCCGAGAGTTCGGGACCGAGCCAAGGCTGGCGCTGGGAGGTCTTTAGCATCGGAGCCTTTATCGGCATTATCTGGGGACTGTTCTACGTAGTCATCCCCACGATCTCGGGCATTTTCTTCACCGAAACCGTGACGATCCTGCCGATTCCGTTTATTGACCTGACCGTCTCCCTCAAGGAAATGCTGCCAGCCAGCATCATGGGCATTGGCACGGACCTCGGACACGTCATGGTCGGCTTTGTCCTGCCTTTTTGGATCGTGGTCGGCTCCTTTGCCGCGGCCTTCCTCGTCAACATCCTCATCAACCCGGTACTCTACTCGTACGACGTGCTGCACACCTGGGAGCCGGGCATGTCGGCAATCCCAACGCAGATCGCCAATTCCTTCGACTTCTGGCTCAGCTTCTCCATTGGCGGCGCAGTCCTCGTGGCCGTGATGGGTTTTGCCATGGTGGGCAAGACCCTGTGGACTTTGCGCGGGGTTAAGCGCGAAGGCGACGATAGCGGGCTACCCGCAGGACGCGGTGACATCCCCATCCCCCTCGCCTTGGGCATCTGGGCGGTGAGCACGCTCGGCTTTGTGGTCTTGGTGTGGTATTTGGTGCCGGAATTTCCCTGGTGGATCAGTGCGTTCTTCGGCTTTGTGTGGACGCCGATTTACTCGTACATCGGCGCGCGCATGATCGGCCTGACCGGCTCGCCGCAAGGGGCGTCCTTCCCCTATCTGCGCGAAGGCTCCTTCTACCTGTCGGGCTATCAGGGCGCGGCCGTGTGGTTTGCGCCGATCCCGCTCTTCCAGTGGGGCTACGAAGCCGCGGCCTTCAAGCAATTAGAACTGACCCGCACCCACTTCGGCAGCATCGTCAAGCTGGCCGGCGTGACCTTGCTAATCATGTTCGTCTGCTCGTTTATATTCTGGTCTTTTATCTGGAAGCTTGGGCCGATTCCCTCGTCGGCCTATCCCTACGTGCAGAAGTTTTGGCCCTTCCACGCCACCATGCAGGCGTTCTGGGCCAAATCAACGCTCGCCGAGGGCGGCAATGAGCTGATCAGGTCCATCATTCGCTGGGAATACGTGCTCACGGGCGCGCTGGGCAGCGCGGGAATCTTGGGCGGGCTATCACTCTTGCGCTGGCCGGTCGCCCTGTTCTACGGCTTCATCGGCGGCGTGGGCGCGTGGCCGCACTTTCTGCTGCCCAACTTCATCGGTGCCTTGCTGGGCCGCTATCACTTGCAGAAGCGCTTTGGCGAAGCCCGCTGGCGGGCGTACGCGCCAATTCTCTTGGCGGGCTATTCGTGCGGAATGGGATTGGTCGGCATGTCTTCCATCGCGCTGGCGCTGATTTCTAAAGCAGTGTCGAGCATTGTGTTTTAGGCTTTGGGTGTGCAACATCAGGTTGCAAAATGCCCCCTTTTTCGTACGTATAATGCACGAAAAAGGGGGCATTTTTATTCCTTTAACCACTCACCTCAACCCCCACCTTCGCCGCACCCGCCACAATCTGCGCCCACGTCTCATCCTCTATAAAGATTCCCTCCACCTGCCGCTTCTCTGCCATCGCCCGCTCGCTATCTCCAGGCATCAAGATCGCCTCAACTCCCGGTGCAGTGGCTGCGGATTTGACAAACTCGATATACGTGTCGGCCTCGGCGAAATAAGCGTCTAATCCCACCAGCTTTTCCACATCGAGTACCAACAGCAATGCCCCGTTGCGGAAGCGCCGATCCTGGGCGAGGCACCCAGCTCCGGCCAACGCACCAGCCAACAACTCAACCGCCACATTCAGACCGTAGCCCTTGTGACCGAGACTGCCGCCCAAGGGCAGGATGGTGCCGGGCGGATCGGCGTACAGGGTGTTGGGATCGTTGGTCGGCTGGCCTTCGGCGTCGAGCAGCCAGCCGTCGGGCACTTCGGCACCGCGATTGCGCTGCACCCGCACCTTGCCCTCGGCGACCGCCGACGTGGTCATGTCGAGGACGACCGACGGGCCGCTGCGCGACGGAAACGCCATGGCGATTGGATTGGTGCCGTGCCGGGCCTCGCGCCCGCCCCACGGAGCCATGCGGCAGGTCGGCGCACCATTGACAAACATCAGGGCAATAGCAGTCTCCTCCGCAATGCGCTCCACATAGCTGCCGAGGCGGCCGATGTGATTGGCTTGGCGGACGGAGATAGCGGCCATACCCGTGGCCTGTGCCTTCTCCAAACCCATATCCACGCCGCGACTCATCGCCACCTGCCCAAAGCCCCAATGCGCGTCGAGCACGGCGAGCGTCGGAGCCTCGTGAACCACTTCGACAGCGGCGTCTGGCACAATATCGCCAGCTTCGACTTGTCCCAAGTACTGGGGGATGCGGATGACGCCGTGCGAATCGTGGCCGACAAGATTGGCCTCGACGAGCAATTCGGCAACCACGCGCGCCTCGTCAGCGCGCATACCAGCCGCGGCAAAAATGGAGGCGGTGGTTTCGGTCAAGGACGCTGGAGAAAAGACCGGCATTACTCTTTCGCTCCGCTGGCGATCCACGCGCGGATTATCTCCACCTGCTCTGCAGGCAACGGATTGCCCGGCGGCATTTGCTGGCTGATGATTTCGTCGTCGCCGCGCACCTTCAGGAGCAGGTACGACTCGTCGGGATTGCCCGGGTCGACGAGCAGGAAACCGGACCTCTGCTCGCTGGCGACGCCGACGATGCGAGTAGCAAAGTCGCCCTCCAGCGACAAACCGGCCGCGGGATCCCCGCCGCTGTGGCAACCCGAAAAGGCGCAACTGATCGCAAAGACCTCGCTGACCTGTGCCAAGCTAGCCTCGGTAAGTTGGCCTGCGCCGTCCAACCCGTCCGGTCCCACCGTCGAGTCATCGCCCCCGCAACTGGCCCACAACAGAGCCGCGGTTAACAGCAGCGACAGACGCATAAGTCGTAGCAACATATTCATACCCCTCGTAGCAGTTGGTGTTTACGCGGTAAAACGCGGCGCAAGTATATAAATCGCCCTTTGGGAGGTCAATCTCCCCAGGTGACACACCTTCGCTAAAGTGTTAAATTCGCAGGCTGTTCAGATTTTTCGCCCCTGCAACCACCACAGGAGTACGCATGCACCTGAGTTGGATTGACTACGCCATCGTCCTCGTCTATGTCGGCGGCACCATCGTCGCCGGCACGTTGGCGCGAGGTGCCATCAAGGGCATCTCTGACTTCCTCGTCGCCGGCCGCGGCCTCAAAACCCACATGGCCGTCGCCACTATGGTCTCGACCGGCCTCGGGCTGGTCACAGTCATGTACATGGCCGAGGAGGGCTTTAAATACGGCTTTGTGCCCTTCGTCTTTGGCCTCATGGCCCTGATCACCACCCTGATCATCGGCCGCACGGGCTTCATCGTCAGCCGCCTGCGCCATTTGCAGGTAATGACCGTGCCCGAGTTCTACGAACTCAAGTACACGCGCGGCGTGCGCCTGCTCGGCGGCATCATCCTCGCCCTCGCCGGCACCCTCAACATGGGGCTTTTTCCCATCCTCGGCAGCAAGTTCGTCGTCGGCTTCACCGGCCTCGACAAGGAATACGTCAACTACGTCATGATCGGCATGTTGCTCATCGTCGTCTTCTACACGCTGATGGGCGGCATGGTCTCGGTGGTGCTAACGGACTTTGCCCAGTTCGTGCTGCTGTCATTGGGATTTTTCTTCGGCACGTATGTCATTCTCAATCACCCGCAACTCGGCTGGGACAACCTCGTCCAAACCGTGCAAGTCCACAAAGGCGACATCGGCTTTGACCCCATAGCCAACCCCGACTACGGCATCTCAATGATCTCGTTTTTATTTTTTGTCGGTTTGGTCGGCGTGGTATGGCAACCCGAAATGATGCGGCCGCTGAGTGCCGAAAGCCCCAAGGTGGCCCGCCGCGTGTTTTGGATCGCCGCAGCCACAGTCATGGGACGGGCGATGGTGCCGATGTTTTGGGGCATCGCAGCGCTGGCTTACTTTGGCAACCCCGAGGCCGACCCCCACTACGCCATGCCCGAAATGCTCGGCAAAATCCTGCCCATCGGCATAGCTGGTCTGCTCATGGCCGGGATGTTCGCCGCCTTCATGTCCACCCACGACAGCTACCTGCTGGCCTGGAGCGGCGTCATCGTCCGCGATGTGGTCTCGCCGATCAAGGCCATGCTCGCCAAGTCGAGGGGTGGGCGCGAGGCAGACGGCACTTGGGGGGGGCTGTCGAGCGAGCGCGAGATCTACTGGACCCGGGCCATCGTCGTCATCCTCGCCGCCTTCTTGGCCATTTTCGGCGCGCTCTACCAGCTTCCCGAGACGGCTTTCCGCTTTATGTACGTCACCGGCACCATCTACTTCGCCGGCTGCGTCGGCACCGTGGCCTTGGGGCTGTACTGGAAAAAGGC
Source organism: Candidatus Latescibacterota bacterium (assembly GCA_965203175.1). Lineage (GTDB taxonomy): Bacteria > Latescibacterota > UBA2968 > UBA8231 > UBA8231. The sequence continues at coordinate 5,788,849 of OZ241867.1, forward strand.
CAATACCCCGGGTGCGTACTGCGCCCTGATACTGGGCGCGCTGGTGCCGCTCAACTTCCTGATCATGAACGAAAATCAGCACTTGGTACCCGAGTTTTTGTTGCCGTTAGTCGAAAACTCCAATCTCGTCGGGATTACCAGCCTAGCCTTGGGCGGCCTCGCCATGCTGGTCGTCGCCTCGCTCACGCAGCGCTCGCATCCGCCTCGTCCCCTAGACTTTAGCAACATGGAGTAGTGTAAATGGACGTCGAAACTTGGAAAGTCCTGTGGCAAATCGTCTTTATCGCCGCCAGCGTCCTCTTTTACGGCATTGTCATCGCCGTCGCCTACAAGGCCTTTGGCGACGTGGTCAAGATGATCCGCAACATGGCCGCCGGCCGCGGGGCCAGCGAAGCCGCCGCTGACTCCGAGCGCGCGTGACGCGGCGCACCCTCTTGGGAGCTGCTTTAGCGTGCCTGTGGGCCGCGCTGGGCCGCGCCGAGGTGCAGTTTGTCGAGGTGGCAGCCGAGGCCGGAATCGCCTTTCGCCATCAGAATGGAGCCAAGGGACAAAAGTATCCAATGGAGACCATGGGCTCGGGCACGGCCTTTTTCGACTACGATGGCGACGGGTGGCTCGACCTATACTTCGTCAACAGCGTCGGACCGGGCGCACTCTACCGCAACGCGAGCGCCGGTCAGTTCACCAATGCAACCGACCAAGCCGGCGTAGCCAATTCGGGCTACGGGTTGGGCTGTGCCGCAGCCGACTACGACTCAGACGGCGACTTGGACTTGTACATCACTGCCTACGGCCCCAATATCCTCTACCGCAACGAGGGCACTAGCCGGTTCGCCGATGTCACCGACCAAGCTGGCGTGGCCGGGCCAGTCCTAGTCAATCCAGCGATGAGTACAGGCGCGGCCTTTGCCGACTACGATTTGGACGGCGACTTGGATTTCTTCGTCGCCAATTACGCCAAGTTTCGCCCCGAGATACACGAGCCCTGCATCCGCTCCGGCGGGATTGCGGTGTACTGCGGGCCAGAGGCCTTTGAGCCGCAGCGCGACGTGTTTTATCGCAACGCAGGCGACGCTACTTTTGCCGATGTCACCGAGGAAGCCGGGCTGCTGTCGGATGCCGCCAAGGAATTAGGGGCCTTTTTCATCGACTACGATGCAGACGGCGATCTCGACCTGTACGCGGCTGGCGACCGCACCCCTAACTTGCTCTACCGCAACGACGGCGGCCGCTTTGCCGAGATCGGCGCTTTAGCCGGGGTCGCTTACAACGACGCGGGCAAGCCGCTGGCCGGCATGGGGGTTGACGTGGGCGACTACGATGGCGACGGCCGGTTTGACTTCTTCGTCACCAATTACCAGTGGGAAACCAACAGCCTGTACCGCAACCTCGGCAACGGGTTTTTCGCCGACGTGACCTTTCAGTCCGGGCTAGGGGTCCCCAGCTTGCAGTTCCTCGCGTGGGGCACCCTCTTCATCGACTACGACAATGACGGCGACCGCGACCTGTTTGTCGCCAACGGCCACCTCGACGACAACATCCACCTGTTCGACGCCGTGACGTATGAGCAGCAAAACCAACTCTTCCGCAATCAGGAGGGACGCTTTGCCGACGTGAGCAATCAGGTGGGACCGGGCTTGCTGTTGCGGCAAGTGAGCCGCGGCGCGGCCATGGGCGATTACGACAACGACGGCGACCTCGATATCTCAGTAGCCAACAACAACCAGCCAGCCGCCCTCTTGCGCAACGACGGCGGCAACTCCCAGCACTATTTGAGCTTGCGGTTGGTTGGGGACTCCGTCGGGGCCGAGATCCGCGTTGCCGCGGGCGACTGGGTCCGGTGGGATGTGGTGCGCGCCGGATCGAGCTACATGTGCCAAAGCGCACTGCGCCCCTTTTTCGGGTTGGGAGATCGCACCCGCGTCGACGAGGTGGAAATCCATTGGCCCAGCGGCACTGTGCAGCGCTTACAAGACGTCGCAGCCGACCAGATCCTGACTGTGTACGAGCCTTGATCGAGGCGGCATTGCACGAGCACACCCTAGGTATTGTATTTATACCCCGTCCTTAAAAGAGGAGACCGCATCATGCAAGCCCTTGCCACTTTTGACGATGCACACCACGAGCAGTTCATGGATCAAGGCTACGTGCGGCTGGGCAAAGTCCTGTCCCAGGACGAATTGGCCGCCTTGCAGCAACGCATCGACGACATCATGCTGGGCCGCGTCCGCTACGAACACATGCGCTTACAGGTCGTCGAAGAGGACGGCGAAGTGCGCCGCACCATGGGCAACCAGGTGCAGACGCTCGCGTACCGGCGCATCGACGACCTAGAGCAAGACCCGCTCTTCCTCGCCTATATTCAGCATCCGCTCTTCCACCAGATTACCCGCCGCTACATCGGCGAGGAAGTCTCGGTCTTCCGCTCGATGTTTATGAACAAACCGCCCGAACTCCGCCGCGGGTTGCCCTGGCATCAGGACGTGGGAATTGGCTGGCGCATCGACACCAATCCCATCGTCACCGTGTGGACGGCGCTCGACGAGGCGACCACTGCCACCGGCTGTATGCAGATCGTGCCGGGCAGCAACAAGCACGGCATCATCAACGAGCGGCATTTTCTCCCCGCCGAGCAAGAGCCCCAATACACACCCCCGGAGGCGGTGATCGACTTGGAAGCCGAGGCAGGGGAGGCCATTCTACTGCACAATTTCCTGCTGCATCGCTCTGGGCCCAACTCCACCACGTCGGCCCGCCGCGCTTTCAGCGTAACCTATATGGACTCCAAAACCCGCTCCCGGGAAACCGGCCAAACCTTTCCCGTGGTCTTCGGCACACAGGCGCTGGACCCGGCGACGGTAGATGGCAAACCAGCCGAATTGGTCGCCAAGTTTCACGGCTGATTCTCTCGCGCTAGCTAATGTCACCAACACCCGAGCAGACCGTGCCTAAGGAGTCAGACGCAGTACCGGCTTTTACTGCCAAATCCGTGCTAGTCGGATGCGCCGGAGCCTTCAGCGTGTCGGCTGGGGCCGCCTACGGCACCCTCTACTTACACGGCTCCTTTATGGCTCTGGGCACCAGTATGCCTGGAGCGGTGTTCATCCTCTTCCTACTGACCCTTTTTATCAATCCCCTGCTCAAGCTCGTACACCCGAGCTGGGGGCTCAATCGGCGCGAACTGCTGGTCGTCTATGTTATGATGGTGATGGCCTCGCCGATTCCAACCCTCTTCGTCGCCAAGTTCCTCAGTGCCATTAGCTATCCCTTCTACTACGCCACGGCTGAAAACGAGTGGCGGCAACTGATCCATCCCTATATCCCCGACTGGCTGATGGTCCACGACGTGGAAACCGTCCGCAAATTCTACGAGGGCAGTGGACGGGACGAACCGATTCCTTGGGAAGTATGGCGCAGCGTCATCGGGGTGTGGACGCCCTTTATCTGTGCCCTCTTCCTGATGATGATTTCCTTCATGGCGATCCTGCGCAAACAGTGGATCCAACACGAGCGGCTGATCTACCCGCTGATGCAGGTGCCGCTGGCCATGACCGAGGAGGGCGAAGACGACCAAAAGCTAAGCCCCTTTTTCAAAAACCCCGTCATGTGGGCCGGCTTTGCCATCCCCGCGCTGTGGGGCACGTTGCACGGGCTATACAATTACTTTCCCGAAACCATCCCCATCGCCCAGAACGTCGATCCAATACGCATGGACGTGCCGGTTTTCCGCCGCACGGCCGACCTGTACGTCGCGCTGCGCTTCAACATCATCGGCTTCTTTTACTTTCTCAAGACCGACATCGCCTTCAGCCTGTGGTTTTTCAACCTGCTTTCTTTTGCGGTGCGCGGCATTTTTGGCATTCTCGGCGTGGTCAGTAGCGAGACAGGGGGTGCCGGCCACGCAGTACGCGATCCTTTCTTGGCCTACCAATCGATGGGCGCGATTCTCGTGCTCTTTTTGGGCGGCATCTGGACGGCGCGCAAGCATCTGCGAAGCGTGTGGCGCAAGGCCTTCAAAGGCGACGAGAACATTGACGACAGCGACGAGATCCTCTCCTACCGCGCAGCCCTGATTGTGCTGACGGTCTCTTGTCTGGTGATAGTAGGTTGGCTGTGGCTGGCTGGACTACGACCGGTCTTCGGGCTGGCCATTCTCTTCTTGGGCGTCGTCATCATCTTTGGCTATTCGCGAGTGGTGGCCGAGGGCGGGCTTTCGGACGGCTCGCCGCCGGTGGTGCCAGCGGGGATTTTAGTGTCCGCGGTAGGTTCGTCGGTCATCGGAACCCAAGGCCTAGTCGTGCTGGCGACGACCTTCCTGTGGACCACCGGGCGCAATTTCGTCATGGTCTCCTGCGCCAACAGTCTGCGACTGGGCGAGGAGTTGGGGCGCAACCGCCGACCCCTCTTTTGGATCATCGTCTTGGCGCTAGTCGTGGCCGTGGGTGCGGCCGTGTGGATGGTGATGCTGCTCAGCCACAAATACGGGGCGATCAACCTGTGGATCTGGAGCGGCGGCAACTACAGCTATGTGGAGAAGGTCCTTCGCACGCCGACCGACTTCTACGGCTGGGGCTGGGTCAATATGGGGATTGGCGCGGCGATTATGACCGGATTGATGGTCGCGCGCTGGCTCTACGTCTGGTGGCCGCTGCATCCACTGGGCTATGTGATCGGGCCGATCTGGATCATGGACCACTTGTGGTTCAATATGTTCATCGCTTGGGGGATCAAGGTCCTCGTGCTCAAATACGGAGGCGTGCGGCTCTATCTGAAGACGCGGCCCTTTTTCATGGGAATGATCCTCGGCTATTTCACCCCCGGCGGGTTCTATCTGATCGTCGACCATTTCACCGGCATGACTTGGAACGTGATATTCTGGGGTTGATTAATTATTTGACAGGCACCTGCTATTTTGTGTTATATTCGCCGTGAGATTTTCTGCTTTTTTAGGAGATGGCCGGTATGAAATCCAAGCTCTGTTTGGCAGCAGCGTGTATGGCCATAGCCCAAGTCTGCACGGCTGGAGCGCAGGTGTCGCAATTTCGCCTCGGCGGTGCCGATGGCCTCGACTGGGAAGAGCAGACGCTGGTCAACTTGATGGTCGATAACACCACGATCCTTGGCTCGATCCAACCGCTGGAACTCAAGCCTGACGTCAATGTGGTTACCCAGCTACGCCACTGGACGCGCTATCGGCAGCCAATTGACATCGACTACCAAGAGGGGATGCCTCGCGTCTGGCGGGCAATCGGCGATGTCTCTCGGCCCGGCCACGTCTCCAACCCGATGGAATTTATCGACGGCGATCTCAACACTTTTTACGAAGGGCGCGATTTTCAGGGCAGCGGAGGACTAGGGGGTATCTGGGGCGAGTTTTACACGCTCGATATGGGCATGCAGATTCCCGCCGATCACTTCAAATTGGTGCCGCCCGAGGGCAACGACCCCTTCTTCCAAGAGCCATACCGACCCAACTACAAATTCGAAGCCTACGAACTGACGGCCAGCAACGACAAGGTGGCTGTCGAAAGCCAACTACCCCCGCAATTTCGCTCAGGTGTCGCCGGCACGCAGGAGACGGACTACTATCTACCGCTGGATAAACTGTTGGCCAAAGTAGATCAGAACTTCGACGCAGTTATCGAGGTCGACTTCCCGCTCCAGTATCTGCGCTTTTTCCGCATGCGGGTGCTTCCAGATGCCCCACCAAAGTTCACGCGCTACGCGCTGGCCGAGTTAGAAGTATATGGCCGCGGTTTCGTCCCCCGGGCACGCTGGCTATCGCAGGTGATCGACATGGGGGATCTGGTCAATGTCGGCGAGGTGAACTTCGGCTTGAGTACCTGGCGGCGCGATGGAGATCAATTAGTCGAATCTCCCGCCGCCAAGGCCGGAGTCAACATCGAGATCAAGACCGGGCTGGACGACGGCCCCATCGCTTATCACTCGTACAACGACTTGGCCCAGCCCGTGGAAGTGGAAAAAGACGTGTACGCCAAGCTCAAACCACGCGTGTGGCCGTGGGATCCCCCGGCCGTGGGTTGGCAGGGTATCATCGCCGATGACATAAATAATTGGAGCTTCTGGTCGCCGCCGATCCGGGTCCCGGGACAACGGCCTCGCGTGCCCAAGGGGCGCTATATTCAGCTACAAATCCAGTTAGAGACCGAAGCCTTGTGGGAGTTCGCCCGCCTCGATTGGGTCACCATCGAAACTTCCCCACTTTTGGCCGACCGGATCTTGGGCGAGGTCGCTGCGGTTGACCAATTGCGCCCCGACGGCAAAGTGCCACAAGTGCCTGCGGGCGAACCGACCGAGTTCGTCCTCGACTTGCGCGCCGAATTTTCCGACGCCGGCCAGCAGGGGTTTGACGCAGTGCGGTTGGGCCTACCTTCTACGGGCCAGTTGCTGGGACTGGAGATGGGCGATCCGCTGGCGACGGTAGAGCCGGACAGCATCGTCGACGAAGGGGGTGAGTTGGCGATCTACTTGCCGCAGATGATCGGACCGGATACCAGCGACGAGCTTCGGTTGCGGCTAGAAACGACCGTGTACAGTGCGTCCGACCAGTTGCGCGCCGAGGTCTTTGCACGGCAGGGTGACTCGCTGCCCCAAAGCGTTGAAGGCGGTGATGCTAGCGACGAATTGGGCACCGACCAGTTGCGGGTATTAGTCAGTTCCGGTTCTCTCGAATCCTTGCTATCCGACGTAGTGATCACACCCGCGATCTTCACGCCCCAAGGCGACGCCATCAACGACCAAGTGGCCATTGAATACACCTTGTTCAGCGTGCTTGATGTGGTCGAAGTGGACGTCGAGTTGCTGACTTTGGCCGGTCAGCGAGTGCGAAGCCTATCAGGTGGAGTGCAAGGTGCTGGGCATCACGCGTTGCAATGGGACGGCCGCGACGAGGCCAATCAACTCGTAGCGCCAGGTTTGTATCTGGCGCGCATTGGGGCCAACACCGACCGCGGCCGAGTGGTGCGCTTCGGGGCGGTGGCAGTAGCCTACTAGCATGGAGTTCCAATCAATGGGCTTGCGCACGACAATTTCTCGCCTTGCGACACTGTGCACAGTCGCTGCGGTCCTCGTCTCACAACCAGCGACTGCGGAAGTCCGCCAGTGGATAGTTGGCGGGGACGAAGGAGCCGCTTGGCGGGAGCACGAGTTGCTCTCCACCGCGATGAGTTTCGATGTGCCGGGTGCCATCCAACTCGTAGCCTTTACCTCTGAGGACAACGTCATTCCGAGCCTGACTTGGGTCGATGGGTTTCCCACTGGCTACGTAGAGGAACGCGCCCAAGCGCTGGTCTGGGACAACATAGCGGTTGTGCGGCCTCTCTTGGAGATCGTCGATGGCATCGACACAACCTCCACCCACCTCGCGTTTAAGCGCTTTGGCATCCCCCAAGACGGCACCAAGTTTTTCTTTGACTTAGGGGCCCGCTTCCCCGCCAATCGGATTGAGTTTTTTCCGCGCTTGGAGGGCGTTAGTTCGGAAGGGCGGCCGTTCAGCGAAGACTACATCCGCGGCTACGTGCTCAAAGTCAACGACGGTGCCAGCTTCAACGAGCGAGACGAGCCGATATACGCTCCCATCAAGCGCGTTGACTTTACCCGCGAGAACACGGCGCAGATCGACTTTCCTCTGCAATTTGTCCGTTACATTGAACTAGAAGTTACCTCGGCCAGCCCATTTGAATTGGCCGAATTCCAGCTCTTCGGCACGGGATTTGCGCCGGCCGGTTCCTATCGGTCAAAGATCATTGACCTCGGAGAGCCAGCCAATTTCAGCCGTGTGGAATGGACGTTGGAAAAGCTGCGCCAGAGCGGCGACGAGCTAGTCGTCGAGCCAGCCGCCGATGCCAATTTGACGGTAGTAATGCGCACCGGCCTAGACGACAACCCCCGGGTCTATTACGAGTACACCGACCTCTTTACCCGCGAGCGGCAAGTCGTCACTGAAGACGAGTATAAGTCCCTCGATGAGAGCGTGCGCGGCCCAATTGACGACGACCAAGTCAACTGGAGCCTGTGGTCGGCCCCCTTCACCGAGTCCGGCCAGCCCATCCAGCTACCCAGCCCAAGGCGCTATTTCCAGTTTGAGGTGCGGATCGAAAGCGGCGCGATTCTCGACGGCCTGCGGCTCACATCGCTGAGCGTCGAACACACGATCCCACCTGTGGCCCAGATCTTGGTGGCCGAGATTTCCCAGTTAGACGTCCCCCGTCCCCCCGGCGATGTGCCCATTGTGACCGCCGGAGACTTTACGACATTTGCTTACGATGTCGTAGCCCAAATCGAGGAGACAGACACGGGCTTTGACGCCCTGCGCATCCTCACACCCCAATCAACGCCAGTGTTTCGGCAGTTCTTCACCGGAGAAGACGGGGTTGAGGTCACACCCGACAGCGTGAAAGCGGAGCTGGGCAGCCTGACCATTTTCTTTTCCTCGCAGCGACCGGAGACCGGCATTTACCGAATGCGCGCCGTGTTCGACACGCAGATTTTCATCCAAGGCACCTCGGTCGAGGCCGAGGTCTTCGACTCGCAGGCCGAGGACAGCGGCGTACCACAGCGGGTGCAGCCCGGGGACGCCAACCCAGAAGTGCTAACCAATGCTCTGCGGGTGCTGACGACGGCCGCTTCGGCCAGCCGGTTGGTATCCTCTTTGGCGGTGAGCAGCCCGGTCTTCACCCCCAACGGGGACGGAATCAACGACCAAGTAGAGCTGATCTACAGCCTGTTGCAACTGGTAAAGCCGGTTGAAGTCGCAGTTGAAATTTTTGATTTGGCCGGTCGCCCAGTGCATACCATCCTCGAAGCCGAAAGCACCAGCGGTGCCTATGCAGTGGCTTGGGACGGACGCGACGACCAAGGGCAGGTAGTCCCGCCGGGGCTGTACCTCGCCGTGGTCCAAGTCCACACTGAGAGCGAAACATTCATGCGTTCCAGCAGCATGGGTGTGGCGTATTGAGAAAGGAGCGATAGCCGTGAAACGACTATGGCTTAGTTTGCTGACGCTGGTTTTGCCAGCGAGTTTTGCCCATTCTCAAGAGGTTTTTGAAATAAACACTAAGGCGCAGTGGGAGACGTGGATCTACCCGCTTGGGGCTGTTGACCTGCGAGGGGATGGATCAATCCGGCCGGTCAAGTTCGAGCAGCCCTTTAACGCCGCACCGAGTTCCCCCCTGTTCACGCACGAGATAAAAGCCACTTCGTCATGCGCCAAGCCCTGCATTCAGGCCGGTGGAGTCTGGAAGGTCGGATCTAATGAGGCCGACGCTTCTCTGATTATCGACGGCGACACCACCACCTATTGGAAACCCAGCCAAGACGACCCGATCGACACTTGGTGGCTCGAGATCGACTTGGGCAGGATGGTGGCCGTCAAGGAGGTTCGCCTGCACTTCCCCGACGAGGAAGGAGCGCGCCCGCTGCGGGCACTCCGGGTCTTTGGCTCCGACGGCAAGTTCCAGAGTATCACTGATAACGTCTTCCTCTTCAACCTCATCGGCGGCACGACCAAGCGCAACGAAGAGACCCTCTTGTCGTATCCAGTGTCCTTCGGCGAGGCTACCAAAAGGGTGCTGAGCTTTGGCCAGCCCGCCGAGGACGCTGACGCCTCCACGGCCTTCGCGCCCACCCAATACATCCGCATCATAGCCGACGTCAAGAGCGAGGACGCGGCCCTTGCAGAAGTCGAGGTCATCTCGTTTGGACAAAACATCTCCCAAGGGACCGTGGGGCGAGGTGGGATCATCGACGATCAGGGCAAGGAGCGCGCTCCGGCGATAATCGACGGCAATGTCAATACCTTCTGGGAGGAACTCAACTGGAGTGAGACCGGCCAGTTTATCGCCCAATGGCGCTGGGATCTGGGCGCTGTCTTTTGGATCAACCGCGTCATCTTCGTAGCGTTTCAGGAGACCACCACTTGGGGTCGGCCGCGCATCTTGCGCCACCGGCTGCTGGGGTCAGCCGGTGAACTCAAGCCCTCCGGCGACATCGACTTCGACATTCTCTTCGACTTCCCCGCGCCAGGCGATTGGCACAATCCCGAGCCGATTACTTATCTCATGCACCCGTACCGGCCCCTGCGCCATCTCGAAATGATCTTCGGGGGCAGCAGCAGCGGCGCGATAGCCGAAGCTGTCGTCGTACCCACCGGCTATGTCGCCGAAGTGGAATTGCGTTCGGATTTCCTCAAGGTACACGACCGCCCCAAAGTTTTCCGCACTCTCGAATGGGATGCCGACTTACCCCCAGGAACGCAAATTATGGCGCAGACGCGCTCGGGCAGCGGCCTCGACGAGGGCAATACGTACTACCACCGCAAAGGCCACGAAGTAACCAAGGACGAATATGACGCCTTGAAGAAACGGTGGAAGGGCGATATCGTGCCCTACATTCGGCCGACCCAGGATTGGAGCGGCTGGAGCAATACCTACCTGTTCTCCGGCCAAGAGTTTCTCTCGCCCAGCCCAAGGCGCTACGTGCAGTTCAGGGTGCTGCTCAAATCGGACAGCCCAGACGTGGCCCCCACCCTAAAGGGGCTGCGGCTCAACTACACGGACTCGTTCCTCAACGGGGCGCTCGGCCAAGTCACCCCCAACGAGGCCCAAGTGGGCCAGCCGGAAAACTTTACGTACGTATTGCAACCGGACTTCAAATCTGGAGACAAGGGGTTTAACCGCCTGCGGCTAAACACGCCGTCTCAAGCAGCAGCCGAGAGCGTGGTCATTCGCGTCTCCGGTGCCGAGATCGAGCCGGTCTCCCTAGAGCTGTTGCCCGACTCGCTGGTAGTGGAACTGCCGCAACTCATTCGGCGGCAAGAGGTTGAAATTGACCTGCAGGTCAACGTATTCGCCAATCCCTATCTCTTTTCTGCCTTTGTCGGCCACACCGACGAAATGGAGTTCTGGCAGCAGGTCGATCCGGCCGGGAGGGCGGCCACCACGGTATTTCTGCCCGAAGTGCCCGCGTCCGAGAGCTTGCTCGACAAAGTCTCCATTGCGCCCAAAGTCCTCACGCCCAACGGCGACGGGATCGGCGACCAAGCCGAGATTCGCTTCGCGGTATTGAAGGCAGACGCCCCGGTAGCGGTCGATATCTATGCGCTCGACGGGCGGCAGGTCGGCTCGTTGGTGGGCGGCCGCAGTAGCGACGGCTTTCTCGTCTATACGTGGAATGGCGCAGATGACGAGGGCCGGCGCGTGCCCCCGGGGATTTACGTGTGCCGAATCGAGGTGGACGCGCAGGCCGATGTCCAGAATCTGACGCAGGTCATCAACGTAGCGTACTAATTAGCCCATTCGGCAAAGCCTCTTGAGGGAGGGGTATCTCATGTATTTGTTTCGCATCCGATCGGCATTGTGTGTAGTACTCTCGCTGCTAGCTCTAGACTGGTACAGCGCTTCGGCCCAGTTGACTACAGGCTATCGGCCCATAGCCGAGCCAGGGATCTACGGAGTGCGCATCCACCCCGGCGCCCTAGCGCCCAACCGCCGCAAGTTCTACCTGCCGCAAAATCTCTTCTACGAATACGGTTGGCGGGGCTGGGAGTACAGCAACTACGCCCGCGACGAATACGAGCGCTACGTCGATATACAGCTAGAGGGCAACCGCCACTACGATGCCTTTGGCAACTACATCGCCCGCGGCTGGACGATTTACGACTGGACCGAGAACAACCCCCTGCGCCAGGGCAGCGGCATCTTCAAAAGCCCGCGCTATAGCAGTTGGTTCGACCGCGTGGTGATCTCGTCTGCCCACAAGGGCCAATTTCACACCGCGCTGACAGTAGGCGACGCCATTCGCACCACCCTAACCCCCCTGACCTTCTCTAAACCAACCTTTAACGGCATCCAGTGGGACTTCCTCTCCGACAAGTACGCATTCACGTTCCTCGGCTCGCGCATCAGCTCACCGGCCAACCCGGCCGGGACCCAGTCTCAGGCCGCAGCCCTGGTGGAAAACTCCACCCGCCTGCTCGGTGGCCGGGGCGTGGCCCAAGTGGGAGACTTTGCCAAGGTGGGGGCGACGTGGGTCAGTGCCCACAACGCGCGGAGCACCCTCGACATGGGCGACAATTCGCTCAAGGGCGTGTTGACCACGCCGCAGAACACGGGCAGCGTCGAGACCGTGACGATCCTCATCTCAGACGATTCTCCCGAGTCGAGCGAAGACGGCGCGCTGCTATTTTTCGACCGAGTGCTAATCGACGGCGAGATTCACCCGGAAATCACCCCAATCGTCCGCGGCGGGATCCGCACCGGCGGCAGCTTGGAAGCCAAGGGTGTGGACAACATCGAACTGATCTACGACATCCGCAACAGCTTCCGGCCCACCGAAAAGGTGCCAACCTATCAGGAGGCGAGTAAAATCGAGTTCGAGTTGATTCTGGCCAACGACTACCGAGTAGCCGTCACGTCCAACGTGCAAACCGACCGCTTGGGCGATCCAGTCTTTTTGCCCGTGGCGCAAGCCGAAGGCGAAATATCCGACGGGTCGAACCAGCAATTTCTGCGCTTTGAGTACGGGCTGCCCACCGGCAGCGATGTAATAGGGGTAGATTTTGAGATTCTAAGCCTCGGCGGGTTAGACCTGCGCGCCGAGTTCGTGCGCAACCGGCGCTTCCGGCGCTTCCCCAACCAAAACCTAGAGCAACACACCCTCGCCGAAGACAAGGGAGAGGCCGGTTATGTCACCGCGTCTTACGCTTCTTATCCGTGGTTTGCCTACGGCGAGATGTTCACCATGGACCCCAATTACAGCACGACTGCGTTCATGGCCAACTCGCTGGGCGGCATCGATTACAGCAGTGAAATTTTCCACCTCTTCGAATTCGTCGATGACAACGACGACCAAGATCGCTTTGCCGACTGGCAGCGGGCCGGCCAATTCGGCACCGGGATAGGCGCTTCGGGCGGCTCGGTGGGTGCCGACTTAGCGGTGTTCCCCGGGCTAGACGAGAACAACGATTTCGTCTCCGACTTCAACCAAAACCGCAACTCGCGGCCCGACTACGACGAGCCTTTCCTGCGCTATGAGGTCGATCCGCCGGCTTTTCTCTTCGGCATGGACATGAACAACAACACCCTGATTGACCGCTTTGAAGACGACCGCCAGCCCGACTATCCCTACGACCGCGATCACCGTGGCTACAACGCCTACGGCGGCTTTATGCTCAGCGAGGACGCACAGCTAACCCTCGGCCGCTTGAGCGAACGCCAGCTAAGCTCGGCGCGCAAGAGCAAAGCCAACTACGGTTTGTTCACCGTGCGCTGGAACTTCCCGGGCTTGCGGGTCGCGCTCTTTGAACACGCGAAACTCGTGTCAGACAACATCCGAGAAGACCGCTTGCTGTGGGTTGACCCAACGGGACGGACGGACTTTACTGATCCGCTCGACAACCAAGACACTTTCGTTAACAGCATCTACTTGCAGGCGAACTACAATCGCATCCGCAACTTCAGGGCGACCGCCAAAGTCAAACACGAGCTTTTCAACCAGCGGGGTGAGCAGGCTGCCGACAAGCGCGACCGCTCGTTTTTCGGGCTGATCACCAAAGCCGACTACACCATTCCCATCGGCGCGGATCTGACCATCTGGCCCAAGTGGAAGAGTACCTTCAGGCGCGAAACCCCCACCGATCTGTCGCAGGCCAATATCCGCGAGCTAGAGGAAACCCTGTTCTTGGTTTCGCGCTATGCGATCCTCGAACAGACTTGGATCGCGCTCGGCCTAGAGTTCAGTTGGTTTGAAAACTTGCGCGACCGGCCGGCCGAGCTACAAGTCGGTTATGCCGAGGACTTTACCAGCCGCGTCTATTCGATCCTGTTCTCCAATACTTCGGCCTATTTGGGGTACCAGCTAACCTTGAATGCGGGCCTGCAGCTAGAGGAACAAAACTTTGAGGCCGAGAAGCGCAACACCTCGCTTGGGTTCATTCGCATTTTCGCCAGCACCGGCCAAGAGTAAGAAGAACCGGCGAACATTGAACTTGCTAAGCCCCCTTAAAAAACGTAATATAGTGCGTCTTAGAAGATGAATCGTCGATAGCTACACCACTATCCCACGGAGGGAACGTATGAAAAAAATCCTTTTTCTTTCTGTCGTTTGCGCTGCAGCGTTCGCCTTAGTCAGTCCGGCTAACGCGCACGTCGGCGCTGAGTATTTCATCCCAGGAGTGCCCAACCCCAGCGCCATGACCATCGATGGCCTCGAAGACGATTGGGGCTGGTTGGACGAGGAATTTATCCTCACGACCGAGGGCATGTTTACCGCCGGGGGTGAGACCATTGAGAAGGAAGACTACGACGTCAGCATTCTGATGGCGTGGAGCACGCCACCGGATAATCGCTTCTACTTCTTCATTCGCGTTCAAGACGACACCCTGCGTCTAATCGAAGAAGACCAGAAACGCTGGTGGAACGACGACTGCATTCAGATCACCTTCGATCCGGATCACTCGGGCGGCGACTTCTTGGGCGAAAACGTCGATCAGGTTCTCAACGCGCAGCGCTATCACCTGCGCATCAAGCCGCTGCCGGGCCAGCCCGTGGCGTACAACAGCTTGCTCGAATACATCGACTTGCCGCCGATCGGCTGGAGTTCGGATATGTTTGAGGGCGAACCTACGGGCGACATCTTCGAGATCGCCTGGACCGTCAATCCACCGGATGCCGAGCATTTCTCGACCAATGTCTCTTACACCTTCGAGTTCCGCAACGCTTTTTGGGACATCCACGGTGTGACCCAAGACGAGGCGATTCGGCACATATTCGAAAATGATCAAGTGACCCATATCGGCGTGCGTCCGCTCGATGGCGACGGCGGCGAGACCGGTGCCAAGCATCAGCTTTATCCGCTGGGTGGCTCCACAGGTCAAGACCAGAAGGGCGACCAGATGCTCGACTATATCCTGCTGGAGGCCGACGAAGTCGAAATCGAGGACACGGCGGTCGAAGCCACAAGTTGGGGTCGAGTCAAGAGTCATTTGAACAGCCAGCTCGACTAAGCAAAGGCTGTATTGCATCAGCCGTCTAGCAAAGAGAGGAGGGGCAACTGCCCCTCCTCATCTTGTATTAATAGCTTTGGCCAACAAAGAAGCGAGGATAGCCATGAAGCCATTGGGTAGCTTGCTCCTATTGCTAATCGCGCTCGCCGGATGCGGCTTAAAGTTCGGGTATCGGCACTTTACCGGTCCGGTGGTGCCCGCGGAAATCGCGGACGACAACTACTTGGTCGGCGACGACCACAGCATCACTTTCGTCAAAGATCGTCTAGAGGTAGCGATGTTGCCCATGTCGTCCGAGGCCCTGAATCGGCAATTCGCCGGCGTCTCAGCGGCTCCTGAGGGCTTTACCCTGCCCAATCCCTACGCCGTGGCTACCAATCCCTATACCTATGGCGATTGGACGCCGCCCGGCGAAGAGGAGGCTCCGACGCGATTTACCGTATTTTTGGTCAAAGTCAAAAACTACGCCTATCCCAAAGTTCGCCTAAATCCAGCCAACATCGAATTGATCGCCCCCAACGGGCGTCGCTACGAGGCGCTCAGTCTCCTCTCCCTGACCGAGTACTATTGGCCCTACGCCCAAGCCTACGGCGGCAATGCGCGCAAGGGGTTCAAGGAGCGGCGCGATCTCTTGAATCGCACCCTGTTTGCCGACGACATGATCTTCAGCGGCCAAGAGCAAGAGGGATATTTGGTCTTTCCCCCTCTCGACCGCGACGTCGAGGAATTCACGCTGTGGGTCCGCGATATGGTGCTGAGATTCGACTTCCGCGACGCACCTGTGGAGACTGTGGATATACCCTATGACTTCCAGCGCGAAGTGTACTACGCCCGGACTCGGCGTGCAGATAAGAGTTGAAATGGCGGCGCGTGCGATCGGTTGTTTGTCTCTGGTCATTATCGCCGCCTGTAGTTCCCCCCAAGACGATACAAGCATCGTAGCCCGCGTGGGCGAAGTCGCTATTACTTTCGAAGATTTACAGCGCTTCAAAAGCGACATGCCTCCCCTCCTACTCTCTGAGCGTGAAGGCGTCGCTGCATTCGACGAATACCTCCAAGCAATGATCGACATGGAGCTCCTGTTGCTAGAGGCGCGAAGGAGACAGATTGACAGCGACCCAGATTTTATAGAGCAATGGGAACAGGAGCGGGGAAAAAAGCTCTTCCAGGAATTCGTCAAGCTGGAAATCCAAGACAAAATCGACCTGCCGCAAGAGGAAATACA
Source organism: Candidatus Latescibacterota bacterium (assembly GCA_965203175.1). Lineage (GTDB taxonomy): Bacteria > Latescibacterota > UBA2968 > UBA8231 > UBA8231. The sequence continues at coordinate 5,805,096 of OZ241867.1, forward strand.
ACGGCAGTGGGGCGAGAGCAAGTGGAACCGGCTACTAAAACTTGCCCGTATCCGCTCAGGTACCGCCGACGAGGCCGCCCAGGCCCTGCGTGTCCTAGAGAATGGGACCCCGTTTGAGGAACTGTCCGGCCAACCCCTGACCCACCTTCAGCAAGGGAGTCACCAGGGGGAGTTGAACTCCTACGTTGGACGGGACAATATCGAAGAGTTCGGGGTTTCGCTCGATGTGGCGGAGGTGCTCTTTGATCTCGCTAAAGGCGAGACTAGCGCGCCGCTGAAGGTCGAAGCCGGCTACGACATATATAAGGTGTTGGACGAACGTCCCGCGCCGGCCAGCTATTACTTAGTCTTTTCCCAAGGGGTGCTAATGGCCACCTTCGGCGAACGTCGGCGAGCGCTCATTACCGAGTTGATGGGGGAATACAATGTCGAACTGGATCCCCATAGTATCGCCGAGTTAGCCACCAGCGTCGCCCAAGACAATGTGGAGGCTATCGACGCAGAGGGCATTCTGGGCCGATACGACGGTGGCCAGATCACACTAGCTGATTTCCTAGCGCTCTACCCGAAGGTGCGTCGGGTCGCCTCAGTGGGCACCGACAGTAGCGGTATTGATGAGTTCGTCCGGCTCTATCTGGTGCCCGAGGTACTCTTCCCCGTGGCAATCGAACGCCGCGGCTTGGCGCAGGAGTCGGCGATATCCGACTGGCTGCGGATGAAAAAACGCGCGATGCTCATCGAAGAGCTGCGCCGCCGCGACGTGGAAGAGCACGTCGATCTGAGCGAAGATGTGCTTCGACGCTACTACGAGGCCAATCAGCATCGTTTCATGGAAGATCGAGAAGTGACCGTGCAGGAGATCCTAGTTGCCACCCAAGAAGAGGCGGAGGCGCTAGCGGCACGCATTCGAGCGGGTGCAGATATGGCGGCCTTGGCTGCAAGTCGCAGCATCCGCCAAGGCCGCGACGAGGGGCACTTCCACATCCACTCCTTTGAGCGGGTGGTTTTCGGTGAGCTGTTGACAGAGGCCCTAGCCGCGGAGGTTGGCGTGCTCACTGGTCCGGTGGCCATCACTGAGACTCCACACCGCCAAGGTGGTTTCTCGCTGTTTAAAGTCCTAGAAAAGACCCCTGAAAAGCCCAAGCCATACGACGAGGTAGTCAAACAAGTTCGCTACTGGTGGACCAAGGGGGAGGAAAATCGCCTCTATAAAGAACTGACTGACCGCCTGCGGGAAAAGTATGCCGCACAAATCTCCATCTACGAGGATCACTTGGCGACCATGTATGACGCGGCTCAGCTATAGGGCACTAGGTTTTCTCGCCTGCGCATTGCTTTGCGCTTGCGACGGCGACGGCGACAGCGATCACTTAGCAGAAGCCAAGCGTCTAGCGACAGAGGGCAAATACACCGATGCCGTCGCCGCGTGTACCCAGATCCTCGCAGCCAACCGCCAGCACCTTGAAGCTCTCTTGCTCTTGGCCCGCCTCAATCTGGTTCAAGGTCATCTAGCGCAGGCGGCGCAACTGGCCGAACAGGCCGTACAGCTAGCCCCTGATCACGCCGATACCTATCTCCTTTTGGGCGATATCTACGTCCGGCAGCGACGCAATGCCGATGCCGTGCTCATCTATCAAGAGGGTCTGCACGCCGCCCCCGAGCGGGGGGACTTCTACCGCAAACTCGCCAGAGCCTACGCCGACGACGGACACTACAGCGAAGCCATAGAGGCCCTCCAGCAAGCCCTCAAACGCTCCGACGACGCGGCCATCCACTACAATTTGGGCGTGGTCTATGAGCGGCAGGCGCGCTACGAAGAGGCCAGCCGCGCATTTACCCGCACCACTGAGATAGACACAGCCTATGGCGACGCTTATTTCCGGTTGGGGCAAATCCGCGGCAATCAGGGCCTATTCGAAGAGGCTGCGGCTAACTTCGCGCGCATGATCAGCCTGGATCCAGACTACGCCCCGCCCTACACTGGGCTTGGCCAAGTCCGCATGCAGCAGGGCCGCTTAGACGAAGCCGAGCGCCTCTTTAAGCAAGCCATTGTCCTTGATCCTTTTGAGGCCGAAGCCTACCACCGACTCGGCACGCTCTTTTTGCGGCAGGGAGCCCAAGATCAAGGCGAGAAGCTCTTAGCCATGTTCAAACGCATCCAACCCGTCAGCGCCGACATCGAGCGTTTCCGCTATATCCTCAATATCTACCCCGACGACGCCAACGCGCACTACAACCTAGGGGTGCTCTACGGAGGTCTTGGTCGCTACGCCGAGGCGGGCGTTGAGTACGCCTCGGCATTGCGCATCAACGACCAAGATCTCAGTGCCCGCAACAACTTGGCCAATGTTCTACTGCGGCAGGGACGCATTGACGAAGCGATCCACCACTACGAGATCGTGCTGGCGCTCAATCCGCGCTATGCCCAGGGCTTTAACAATCTGGGCTCGGCCTATATGATGAACGGCGATTTGCAGCAAGCCATCCAGGCTTTTGCCAAGGCGCTCAAGCTAGCGCCGGACAACGCCGATACTCACTTCAACCTTGCCCGTCTTTACAAAAGCCAGGGGCTGGATGCACGGGCCGATGCTGAGATGAAAATCTACAATCAGCTTGTACAGGCGGCTAAAAAGAAAGAACACAGTGAGTGAAGAACAGCTAAACTACCAAAACCGCTTGCTGCTCTACGGCACCGTAACCATCTCCGGGGCGGCGGTGATGATGCTAGAGCTATTGGGCACGCGCATCATCGGCCCCTTTTACGGGGTCAGTCTCTACGTGTGGTCTTCGCTCATATCCGTCGCTTTGATCGCCTTGGCGCTGGGTTATTATCTCGGCGGCTTGGTCGCCGACAAACAGACGCACTTTCGGCTTTCCTACGCGATAGCACTCGCCGGGCTGACGACGGCCGCGATTCCGCTTGTCTGCCGCCCGATCTTGTTATGGACTAATGATCTGGGGCTGCGCGCCGGGGCCTTCACCAGTGCCCTGCTGCTTTTTTCTCTGCCGCTGACCTGCCTCGGGATGGTGGGGCCACAGGTAATCGAACTGGCGGCGCGGCGGCGGGCTGGCGTGGGCATGGCAGCCGGCTCGGTCTTTGCCGTCAGCACGGTCGGCAGCGTGGTGGGCACCTTGCTGTTGGGGTTTTTCTTGCTGCCGGCCCTTGGGTCGCGGGTGATCCTCTACGGAGTTAGTGCGGCTTTGATCCTGTTAGCACTCATCGTGGCACTATACGAGCGACGGTGGGGGCACGCAGCGGTAGGACCGGTCGCAGCCGCGGCGATTGTGACCGGCGCGACGCTCTGGTTACAGACCGACCCAAAGCCGACCGAATACGGGAATTATCGCCTAGTCCACCAAGCCGAAAGCCACTACGGCTGGGTGCGGGTCGTCGATGACCGCGACCGCCGAGTGCGGTGGATGCTGTCGGACGCTTCAGTCATCAGCGCGCTGCGGCTCGACACGCGCGGGCCGGTGCTCAGCTACCAAAAAATCATCGCCGACCTGCCCCAATTGCACCCAGAGGGGCGCAATGCGCTGCTGATCGGCCTCGGCGGCGGCTACATTGCCATGGCCTTTGCGGCCCAAGGCATTGCCACCGACGCGCTAGAACTGGACCCAGAGGTGGCTAAAGCCGCGCAGCAATACTTTCTCTACGAGCCATCGGGCGCGCTGCTGGTCGGCGATGCCCGCTACGAAATCCGCCGCTTGGACCAGCAATACGACTTCATCGTCCACGACTGCTTTACCGGCGGATCTGTGCCCAGCCACCTGCTGAGTGTCGAAATGCTCCGCGAGCTCGACCGGCTCCTCAAAGACGACGGCCTCTTAGCCCTAAACTTCGTCGGCTTCACCGAAGGGCCAGAAGCCGATGCCGCGGCGGCCGTGTACCGGACGCTGGGCGAGGTCTATCCGCACCGGCTAGCCCTCGTCTCGCTGCCGGGCGAAGCGTTTAACGACTTTGTCTTCTTAGCTGCGCGGCAGCCGATTTCCCCGACGGATGAGGCCGCGTGGCTCGCGGCACACGAACATCCCATGCCCGCCAAGGGCGAACTCATCACCGACGACTTCAACCCGCTTGAACGGCTGCAAGTGGCCAAAGCCGAGCGCTACCGGGCCCTCTTGCTAGAGCGCATGGGGCCGATGCTGCTGGCCTTCTGACAAAAGGAGTGTTGCCGTGCTAAAAATTCTCAAGGTTCCCGTGGAGCCATTGACCCCCTCGGCTTTTGCCCCTTTCGGGCAAGTCATCTCCACCTTTGACGAGGCCAAACCCGAGGTCGTGGTGGGCGCACTCGTCGAGCGCGCATACACCGTGCGGGCCGAGGTCAAAGACCCCTCATCCGACCAGCTCGACCTATCCGAAGGCCGGCTGCGGGCGCACTTTGCCTTTCACGACGACGCTGGGCAGTCCTTCTATCCGAGTCGGCACTGTCCGACCGTATTTTTCGTGGCCCCGATCCAGCCCATGATCGAGCCGGAGGATCTGCGCGCCTTTTACTCCGACGGCAGCACCGGCATCTGCATGCACCTAAAGGTGTGGCACACCATGCCCGTGTGCCTGCGCGGCGAGGAGGTGTACTTAACCGCGCGCGGCAACCAGAACTATCACGACCACTCAGTCGATGTCCACTTCGACCAAGACCGCGGCTTGGCCCTGCTGCCCGACATGAGCAGCGTCCCCAACTGGCAGGAGTAGCCAATGGACAAGGTGCGCTTGGCCCTCGTCGGCTGCGGCGGCATGGGCACCCGCCATCTGTACGGCCTCAAGCAGCTAGCCGACTCCCCCTTCGATGCAGTCGAACTGAGCGCGGTTTGCGACATCAGCGCGGAAAACGCCGAAATGGCCGCTTCCGAAGCCGAGAAACTCCTCGGAGTCCGCCCCAAGGTCTGCACCAACATGGAGGCGATGGTCCAGCAGGTGCCGGACCTGGAAGCCGTGGACGTGGTGACCGATCCTTCGGTGCATCACACCGTCGTCTGCGAAGCCCTCGACTTGGGATTGCACGTGCTAGTCGAAAAACCGCTGGCCATCACGGTGAGAGCCTGTCAGCGAATCATCGACGCAGCTGCGCGCAACGAGCGCATTGTCTCCGTAGCTGAAAATTTCCGCCGCGATCCTTCGGCCCGCATCGTGCGTCACTTGATCGACACCGGTGCCATCGGCACGCCCTATATGGGGATGTACCACTCGCTCGGCGCGGGCAACTCCATCTTTATCACCCCTTGGCGCCACCGCCGGGAGTTGGGCGGTTTTATCCTCGACATGGCCGTGCACTTCACCCACATGATCCGCTACCAGTTGGGGGATTTTGCCGAAGTCTATGCCGATGCGCGGATGATAGAGCCGGAGCGGCAAAAAGCGGCAGCCATGTCCATGGACTACGAATTCTACAAAAAGCGCTTCGCAGCCATGCCCGAGCGCATACCCGCCGCGGCCGAGGACACGACCCAAGCGATCTTCAAAATGGAGAGCGGCGCGACCCTAAACTGGATCGTCGGAATCGCCGGCCACGCAGGCGCGCACCGCGAGCTAATCATGGGCACCGACGGCAGCATTGACGGCTTTGGCGTGCGCGGAGGGCGCATAACGCTTGCGCGGCGCGATGCCGAGACTCTGAGCCAAGAGGACATCCTAGCGTCTGCCGAGGGCGCGGGACTAGCATTCGACCCGCTAACTCGCCACCTCTTTCCGAGCGGCGTCTCGGCCGGCGACCCGCTCGTCGATTTGAAGCTAATCGCGTATGAGCTACACGAAATGGCGGAAGCCGTTCGCGGCCAGCGCACCGTCGAAGTGGATGGCCGCTGCGGCCTGAAGGACGTGGCCGCACTCTACGCGGTCTTCGAGTCGTGGTGCGCCGGTGGCCCAGTGGCGCTCAGCGCGGTCGAATCCTGCCAATCATACGCCTATCAAGCAGAGATAGACGCCGCCTTGGGCATCGACTAATCACGCCAATAAAAGGAGATTGCCATGTGGAACCTCGTCAAAATCCCAGTAGAACCGCTCGTACCCGAGACGTTTGCCCCCTTCGGCCACGTAATTCGCACCTTTGAGGAGCGCAAGCCGGACAAAGTCAAAGGCGGTTATGCCACCAACGCGTACCCAGTCCTTGCCACGCCGGGATCCGAGCCCAAAGATGGCCCCGACTGGTACGTACCCCATCCGCAGCGCGTGCCCATCTCCGAGGGGCTGGAACGCGCCCATTTTGCCTTTCACACGGATGCCGGCCAATCGTTTTACCCCAGCTTACACTCGCCGAGCGTGTTTCTCGTCGGAGCGATCCAAGACGACATCCAAGCCGAAGAACTGCGCGCTTTTTACTCGGCGGGCGACGTAGGCGTCTGCTTGCACCTCGGAGTGTGGCACACCATGCCCATCTGCGTCGAGGGCCACGACGTGTATCAGACCACCCGCGGCGACCAAGACTACCAAGCGCACTCCGTGGAAATCGACTTCGACTTGGAGCGCGGGCAGTCCATTGTGCCGGACATGGACAATTTTAAAGGAGTTTGAGCAAATGCGACGAGTTGGTTTTCAGATGCAGGTCAAAAAAGATCGAATCGTCGAGTACAAGGAAGTGCATCGCCAAGTATGGCCCGAAGTCTGCGCGGCTCTCACGCGCCACAGCTGGCACCGCTACTCGCTCTTTATGAACGCAGACGGCCTCGTCTTCGGCTATTTTGAGACTGAGACGGATTTTGCCACGGCCCTCGACGGCTTTCTCGCCGAAGAGGCCACGCAGCGCTGGGGGGAAGCCAACGAGGGATTAGTCGAAATACCAGAGGGCGGCCCCAAAGACGCGCTAATCGAACTAGAAGAGGTCTTCCACCTCGACTAGCACCATGAATTCCTTGCGCCGCGACCAAGTGGCCATCGGCTTGGTCGCGGCCATGCTGGTGGCGCTAGAAATCGTCTGGACGCGGATATTCTCCGCTGAATTCTTCTATTCCTTTGCCTTTCTCGTAGTTTCCCTCGCCGTACTGGGCCTCGGCCTCGGGGCGCTGTCGCTGCGCTTCTGGCCAGCGTGGGCTACTTCGCCGCGAATCGGCACGGCCGCGCTCTTGGCCAGTGGAACCGCCGTGCTCGGGCCGGCTGCTGTAACGCGCCTGCCCATCGAATTCGTCGCGCTGGGGCGCTCTGGGGGCGACCTCGCCTTGCTCGCCGTGGGCGTGGGGCTGCTGGTGCTGCCCTATCTGGCCGGCGGGGCCTTCTGCGCCGCGCTCTTGCGCCGCCACCGCCAAAACACCGCCCAGCTCTACGCAGCCGACCTCGTGGGAGCAGCCAGCGGTGGCCTAGCCGCAATCGCCGCGATGAACATTTTTGGGGTGCCGGCCGCAGCCGTGCTGTGCTGCATTCCCGGTGCCCTAGCCGGATGGGGGCCTAGCCGCTACCAGCGCACAGGGGCACTGGCCCTACTCGTCGCACTTGTCGGCGCGACCTTTGCAGCCGATACCGCGCTCGTGTCCAAGGCACCTGCCAAGGCTCCCATCGTCGCCGAGCGCTGGGACGCCATGGGCCGCATCCGGGTCTATGCCTACAGCGCGGCCGAGCGCGGCATCGACATTGACGGCGCAGCCAACATGCTGCTCTACCGCGTGCGCGACGACTGGCGCGAGGGACTGCCTGCGGTCGCACCCGAGTTTGCACTCGACCTGCGGCCACTGGTCCGCGCACTCTCACCCGAGCGGGTGATGGTGGTCGGGGCCGGTGGGGGCAGTGAAGTGATGCAGGCCAAATGGGGCGGCGCGCAGCGCGTCGATGCGGTCGAAGTCAACGCTGGCCTCAACGAGATGCTCACCCACGGGACCCAAGCTGCGTTTTTTGGCCACCTGTACAAAAGTGACGGGGTCGCGATTCACAGCACAGACGCCCGCGTCTATGCCCGACAGCACCCGACCGCGTTTGACCTGATTATCTCGCGCAGTTCCAATACGTTCGCCGCGCTCTCGTCTGGGGCATTTGCCCTCGCCGAAAACTACCTATTCACCACCGAGGCCCTCGCCGATTTCTATCGCGCCCTGACCGCAGACGGGATTTTGCTAATTGAACACCAAGTGTACATACCGCGTCTGACCAGCGCCGCTTTAGAGTCGCTGCGAGAACTGGGGCTAGCCGCGGAAAGCCACCTCGCGGTGTACGACCTGCCCACGCAGCGACGGCAGGTGTTGGTCTTGGGACGGCAGCCACTGGCGTGCACCCTAGTCGATACGACCTTACCGGCCCTGTTTGCCGCAGCCGACCCGGCGAGTCGCACCCTCCATCCGACCCCCGCAGCCAAACACCTAATCAGCCGGATTGTTGCCGATGGCTGGGAAGCGCATTGGCCCACCGCAGCCATCGACATCAGCCCGCCGACCGACGACCGGCCCTTTGTGGCGCAGATGGGGCGCTGGGACCGCTTGGATCGCGGGCGGCAGCAACAGGCATTGGCCTTTGAGTTTGCCGGATTTCCGCTGGCGCGGCTGCTGGTGGTGGCCGTACTGGCGATCGTCGTCGCGGTGGGAGTGCCCCTCTTGCTCTTGCCGCGACGATGGGGGCACACTGGATTGTCGGGAGTCGCTTGGCTGTACTTCGCCGCCATTGGCATGGGTTACATGTTGATCGAGGTAGTGTGGATCCAGCAATACAGCCTGCTCTTGGGCCATTCGGCCTATACGTTTCCAATCGTCCTGTTGGCACTCTTGCTGAGTTCGGGCGCGGGAAGTTTCTACTCGCAGCGCGGCGGCCCGTGGCTGCCGTTCGTCTTTGTCGCCGCGTGGACATCGGCGCATCTGGTGCTCTTTCCTCACATAGTGGCAATCTGTGGAGGGCTTGATTGGGGAGTGCGGGTTGCCATAAGCTGCGCGTTGATCGCCCCGCCGGGCTTCTTGATGGGCATGCCCTTTCCGCGCGCCGCGCGCTACGTCGGCGAGTGCATCGACTGGGGATTTGCCGTCAACGGCGTGGCCTCGGTCTTCGGCGCGACCTTAGCGGTTTTCATCGCCCTGCATTGGGGCTTTGCCATTGCACTGTGGGCCGCGGTCGGCTGCTATCTGGGGGCCCTGCTGCTGATGCGTAGTATGGCGCGGTTAAAGAAAATGTAGGGCCACATTAGATCAGGTATGTCCGAGACATGCAGGGCGGGTCTACTTCGGGTCCGGATCGCATCGGTACAGTTACGAACTCGGCGAGTCGACGAACTGAAACGCGTACAGCTTGCAGTCGCGCATGACGAAGCGGATCCGGATCGGTTTCCCAGATAACGAACTGACATCCTCGCGCTCCCCCCAGCGCACCGGCATGCGCACCGAATTGCCGCAGATGTAGGACGCATCGTCCTCTGTGTAGCCGCTGACCGGCCGGCCGGACTCATCCTGAAGCTCCACGCGCACCGCGCCGCCGCCGCCGGTGTCGAGATTCAGTTCCAAACGCTCGCCCTCGAAGCGGACAATCGGCGTAACGATTTCGCCGCCGCCGTAGCCCGCATCCGCCGATACAAACCCGTCCAACCGAAGAATCGCGCGACCAATGCCGGAAAGGAGGCCCTTACCCGCCGGGTCGAGGAGGCCGTCGTGATCCCTGTTGGTGCCGCTGTAGTAGATCCAAATTTCATCACCCATCCGCACCGGATGCGGCATGGCCCAGATCATGCGCGAGGAGAAACTGCCTTCGGGCCCCGGGCTCAGAAAAGGCCGACGTCCGCCACAGCGCTGGAAGTTCACTCCGTCGCGGCTCACCGACAGGCGCGCGTCGAAGCGGCTGGGCCCGTAGATCTGCTGGGTCTCGGTGCGCACGACGTCCATGTCGTCGCGGACCGTGGTCACCACCGGCTCGCGGTTGAACCAGTACCAATTGGCGTTGGCGAGCATGACGTACACGCCGTTCGGGTCCGGGTACTTGAATACAGTTGCGCCGTAATAGTCCATCGGCGTCCTGCCGTAGGGTTTTTCCGGCGCGGTTGGATCCAGCGGCGCGCCGGTCTCGTAGGTCGCCAAGTCTTCTTCGTCCGGCCACATGACCGTCTCCTGATTGTCCCAGTTGACGAGATCGTCAGACTCGAGCCGTCTGACCGTCCGGTAGTTCTCGTTTCCCTCGGCGGTGGTGTGGCGTTTGGCGACCCAGCGGCGGGTGTAGAGGACGTAGCGCCCGATGGCCGGATCCCAGAAAATGATGCTCTGCGTATCCCAGCCACCCCGGTGCGGGAGCTGCAAGCGGCGAAGGAATTTCCAGTGGATGCCGTCCGGCGAGCTGTGCATGTGGAACTGCATCGCCACATCGGGATTGTAGACCTTCGACTGGTTCTTGTAGCGCTCCTCGGGTGGGGCATGCGGGTCGATCCAGACCGAGCTGCCACCGAGCTTGCTCGGGATGACGACGTTGTTGGCGGTCGACCCGCTCTCTTCGATCAGGTGCAGCTCCGGCTTGTCGAAGTGGATGCCGTCCGTCGATTCGGCATAGCCAACGTAGGCCTGGTCGAGGCTGAGCTCGGATTCCTCCTTTGCCCTGCGCACGTGATACCACAGTTGGATGCGACCGTCATCTTCCCCCAACACGCTGCTGTAAATGCCAAAGCTCGTGTCGGACGGATCCTCCCACGGGGCGTCGACGGTCACCACCGGCTCCGGGGCCTGGTAGGGTGGATTCATGGTGAGCTCCACTCCATTGCCAGTGGCGATGAAGCGATCGTCGACGAAAAGCTGTTTGCTCGATCCAATATCTATAGGCTGCATGATGTCCTCGTTGCAGGCCCGCGTTTCGCGCGCCCGCGGTTTGTCTATCGTGGACAGTTTGCAATTGGGGCGAATCTATGGCAATTGAACCAATACGCCTATGGGCTTGACTGAGGGGGGACAAGACGATACCTTGGCCACAACAGGTTCCTTGGAAGAGAAGGCATTGATTTTTGGTCATGCCCAAGCTACTAAGGAGCCTGTCTTTTTTCAACCGCGCCGACCAAAAAAACGACGATTCATGCAGCAAAGCCATTCCGTGTTGTACTGGGACGACGCTCGGTATTCCAGCTTCCCGACCGTGGTAAAGGGAGACCGCGACGAACTCTGGGTCGGTTTCAACTGGAACTCCCACACGCCGCTGGCGCGCGGCGTCGAAGGTGCAGCGAACTCTCATTCAGGTGGACTGGCGGGAGGCGCAACTGGTCACGTGGAACTGTTCTCGCCGGATGGCGGAGATAGCTGGTTCGAAGAGGGGAAGGACGACCAGTACCGCGAGTGCCCAGAGACGCTGAGAAGCGCCGTGCTGAGCGACGGCACCCAGATCAGGATCTCCAGGCCCGTTAACGTGTACCCACCCGAACGCAGGAAGGAGTTCGCGCGACGCGGTTTTGCGGTGGAGGAGTTCCCCGAACGAATCCATGTGGAGCACAGCCTGCAGATGTCGCGCAAGCGACCGGGAGCAAGCGACTGGGAGCGTCGTCTGCTCAAGAGCGGCGAAGAGCTGCCGTTCTTCGCCCTGATCCGCAACGGGACCGACCTGAAGAGCTGCGTTCTCGCCGACGATACCATCGTGAGCCAGGTGTACGGCAGCGCCTCAGCAGGCGATCCCTTCCGGGCCTGGGTGCTGCGCTCCGAAGACGGCGGCGACACCTATGAGATGGTGACGATGGCGTACGACGGCGGCGAGCATCCGTTCAACGAGAGTTCCCTCCTAACGCTGCCGAACGGACGCATCGTGGCGATGGTGCGCACGGCCAGCGGCAGCAAACGCATTCCACAAGAAGAGAAGTACCTGTTCCAGACGCACTCGGACGACGGTGGGAAAACCTGGAGCGAGGTCCGAAGGACCGAGATGTGGGGATACCCTCCGCACCTGTTGCTGCTAAGCAGCGGCAATGTCCTCTGCAGCTACGGATACCGGCGGGCTCCATACGGGGTGCGGGGCTGCTTGTCTCGCGACGGCTGCGAAACATGGGAAATCGCAGACGAGATCGCACTGCGCGACGACGGTCTCACCACCGATGGAACGGTGACCGGGAAAGGCACACCCGCCGATCTAGGTTATCCGCGAACAGTCGAACTCTCGGACGGCTCGCTGTTCACCGTGTACTACATGACCCTTGGCGACAGCGTAACTCACGTGGCGGCGACCCGGTGGGCGCTGGATCAAGCGTAGGGCACGGCGGCGACCGTAGAAAGATTACAATTACAAATGGCAGATTGTATTCTCCAAACTTTGATACCAGACATCGAACGCTTGGCCGCAACAACGGTCGCCAAGTATAGACTGCCCGGCATGGCACTCGGCATTATCCGCGATCGAGAACTCGCTTGGTTCGGCGGGTTTGGCGCAGCAGATCTCAATGCGGGCAAAAAACCCACTGAAAGCACGATTGCCCGCGTCGCCTCAGTGACCAAGACGTTCACGACAACTGCGATTATGCAGTTGCGGGACGCGGGACAACTCAAGTTGGAAGATCCACTAACACAGCACATTCCCGAATTTGCTTCAGCTCGCGCTATCCGCGGCGATGTCAATGGTGTGACGCTCCGACGATTGTTGACCCACCGCTCCGGCCTGGTCACCGAGTCGCCGACGCCCGGTTGGAATGATCTCCACTTCCCCAGCCGCGAGGAGATGCTTGGCAAACTGCCGGAGACGGGGATTGTCATCCCGCAGGACTCCACTTTCAAATACTCAAACCTTGCATTTGGATTACTCGGCGAAGTGGTGTACAGGCTCACCGGCACGCCATACATCGAATACGTCCACGCCAATATCATTGAGCCGCTCGGCCTAACATCCACAGTCTTCGACCTCACGGACGAATTGCGTCCTCACTTCTTTGTCGGTTATAACCCGACGCCCTACCAAGACCGTCCTGAACGCGCTCCTTACGCCCACCTGAACGGGATTGCAGCGGCGGGTCAACTGCATTCCACCGTTGGCGACTTGGCAAAGTGGGTATCGTTTCAATTCCAGACCGACGGCGGAGATCGCCGTGGGGCACAGGTACTCAAGGGACCAACACTGGTGGAGATTCAACAACCGCAATACGTCGAGCCGGACTGGTCGGCGGGGCAATGTCTAGGCTGGCGAGCAACCCGCATCGGCGACCATGTCTATCACAATCACGGCGGCGGGATTCACGGCTTTGGCACACAGGTGTGGTTTAACGTTCCACGGAAAACCGGCGTAGTTGTTCTCATCAACATGTGGCCCCCGCACGGAGGCCTTGAGATTGCAGAAGAAGTACTTGAAATGGTACTAAATGCCGACGAAGCAGTGCCGCTTGTACCAGAGCAACCAGCGCTTGAACCAACACCAGAGGCATTGCGGCGCTTTGTCGGTTATTATCGCGCCGAGCCGGGCATTGATGTGGACATTGAGGTGCGCGACGGCAGCCTGCGGCTTGCGGCGCACGGTGGGTCTGCGTATTCCCTACACGCCCCGGCAGTCCTCGAACCGACGGACAAAGAGGAGGAATGGCTCGTTCGCGAAGGTCGCGCAGCCGGAGAAATCGCCCTCTTTACGTTTGACGACGACGATCGCGTAATAAGCTACGAGTTAGGAGCTTTTGTGTTCAAAAAGTTGGTGTGACGAAGTGGCCCCTGCTCCACACCTGACTCACCTCTCTACCCAATTTCTGTGAGAACCGCTTTCAGTCGTTCCGGATAGTTTGTCAAAATCCCATCAACGCCGATCTCGATGTAAGCTTGCATATCTTCAGGAGTATCCGCGTAGAAGACATGCACAACTCGTCCTGCCGCATGGGCCTTTTGCACAAACTCCCGAGTCGTTATGTCCCGTCCCGGCTGCATCGTCCGCAGCCCCATCTCTACTGATTTTCGGATATATTCCTCTGGGGTGCGATCCGCGCGAAAGAGCCGGCACTCAATCTGCGAGTCAATCTCGGCAAAAATTCCAACGCTTTCATCGCTGCATGCCAAAATAGAAGCCTCTACCATCTGAAACTCGCGCAATGCCTGTGCAACCTTGCGTTCATAGAGACCGTCTGGATTGCCTCCTTCTTTGAGGTGGACATTGAGTCTAACCTTCCCTTGTACGAGGTCTAATGCTTCCTCCCATGTTGGCACGCGCTCACCCTGAAACTGTTCACCAAACGCTCTTCCGGCGTCAAGGGCTTTGATTTCAGTTAGTGTGAGTTCGGCAATCGCGCCCGTGCCATCTGTCGTTCGGTCTACGGTTGAGTCGTGCGTGACAATTAGATGGTCATCCTTTGTCATGTGGAGATCTAGCTCAATCTCATCAACGTCAATTTCCAATGCCTTCTGAAAGGCGATCAACGTATTTTCGGGATAGTTCCCCGACGCACCCCGATGAGCAACATTAACGACCATTTTTTATACCTCCTGAAGTTACTAGGCGAGCCTGCGATGGCAGCACCGTTGCAATGGCAGCCGTATTCCCGTCGAGCGTCGTGAAAATTACGGCGTGCTACGGTACGGCACCACCACAAACGCCACCCCCGTAGGCGAGTGCCGAGGATTTTCGTACACAGTCAACAGCGAACCGGCCACTACATCAGTTGCACGCTGCATGTGCCCCGAAGGCCAGCGCACGCGCACCACATCCGCTCGTTGATGTGCGCCTAAGCCGACAATCAAGGTCGCGCTGTTTTGGGCCGAAAAGCCCTCGCCGGCTCGATGCTCGCGCAGCAGCGTCCTCCCACCGACATCCACTTCCACCTGCACGCCATATCCATCGCGCACGCTCCATTCGCGTGAGACCTCGTCGCGGTCATTACCCCCCACAAACCGCAACGCGAGGATATGCCCCGCCTTGCTGCGGTTGGCAAACAGCTCGCAGAACGGCTCGTTAGCATTGACGACGGCCAAATCAATGCGGCCATCGCGGTCGAAGTCCAAGGCAGCAAAAGCGCGACCATCCGCAGGCGAATCCGCCGCCGACAGACCCGACACGTCGATAAAGTCGCTACCTTCTACATTGAGAAAGAAGCGGTTGCGCTGGTATCCGCTGAGCGAGGCCCCAGCGTCGAGCCGCGCACCCACATTGTACGCCCCATCCGTCCGCCCATGGCGCACGACCGTGCGCCAAAACAAGCTTCAGGTATCCTCGGGAAGAGCGACTTCAGACGGCGGGGTGTAGTATCCACTCAGGGCGTAGATATCGAGGTCGCCGTCGTTGTCAAAGTCCAAAAACTGGCCGCCCCAGCCCCAGCCGCCGTCCTCCACCGGCGAGTCTGCAACGAGAGTGAAATCCTCATTGCCGTTCCGCAGGAGAGAGTTGCCCCGGGCCAAAGGGGCAAACGCCGCACCCGCCCACCCGGCAGCTTCCGTGATACGGCGACCAGCGCTGCTGTGCATGTTGGTCACGTACAGGTCTTGGCGACCATCCCCGTCGTAATCGGCCCAACTCGCGCCCATGCCAAAGCCCGGATCCGCAGCCCCACTCTCCGCAGTGACATCGACGAGGGCACCGCCGTCATTGCGGAACAAGTTGTTAGCGGCAAAGTCATTGGCGAGGTAGAGATCCGGGTCGCCGTCGCGGTCGTAGTCGGCCCAAGTCGCCTGTAACGTATTGCGCCACACGGCGGCGGTTGGCTCAAAGCGACCGTCGCCAAGGTTGCGCAGCAGGACGTTAGGCGGCCCGGGCGCATCGTAGATGAGGTGGCCGATGCGGTCGCGGCTCAGGTCGTAGAGTGCGCGAGCGTGATCTGCAGACAGGAAGTCGGCCAACAGCGCACCACCCCAAGGCTCAGCTCGGGACGCGGAGGTAACCGTGGCGAGCAACATCCGCGCGGCATACGTGGAGAAGTACGCATCGAGCAGACCGTCGCCGTCGTAATCGGCCGCTGAGATCGAGGCCACGAGGAACGGCAAGACGCCATCGCCCAAGTCGCGGGGAGCGAAGTGCCCGTCCTCGTTGATCATGTAGAGACTCGGCGCAAGCGTGCGGCCGAGGAATACATCCGGGTCGCCATCGTTGTCAAAATCGGCGAAGAGCGCGGTCGCGGTGTGGTGCTCCACATCGAGGCCGTATTGAGCTGCGCGCTCAGTGAACGTGCCGTCGCCGCCATTGTGCAACAGCATGTTCCTACCCTGGCGCACGGCAATGTACAGGTCGTCGTACCCATCGGCGTCGATATCCACGACGCTAATGCCGGGATGGCGGTCAAAGGCCTGACGAGTGAAATAGCGATGCGGCGCGACGAACGCAGAGTCGCTAAACGACTGGCGCACCAGTTCGGCGTGGCGCGAGAACCTAGCCCGGGCGCGATCCTCGTCGCGCGGGAGCGCCTCATCGAGAACTTCGGCAAACAGCGCCTGCTCCCGAGTGATCATCTCCAGCGATTCGGTCTCCCAGCGCTGAATCCGCCAAGTGTCATCTTCCTGTTGCTGCCAGTCAAGCATTAGCCAAGCCCGAATTTGCGCACGCTCCCCGTCTTGTGTCTGCGCCGAGGCGTCGAAGCGCAGACGAGCTTGGTAGATCGTCTCTTCCGCGTCGAGAAAATGGCCAGTCTCAATGTGGAAGGCTGTATAGTCGAAGAAATGTACCGCAGCCAAGAGCGAATTCCACAGTTGAATGTCTGCGCCGTGAACCTGCTCGGCAGGTGCAATCCTCCATTGCTGGCGCTTAATCCCCAATGCCGGGACGATCTCGGTCGCCTCCGCGGTCTGCTCCACATCCGCAACAGCAACCGTAGCGGCAAAAAGCGCGCGAGCCGGCGCGGCGGGCAGTTGCCCTTGGTACATCCCCAAGGCGAGAAGTGGCAGAACCTCGCCGCTCAGATGCTGCTGCACCGCTTCGCTGCGATCAATAGTCGCCAAGAGCCGGTTGCGTTCCTGCACCCTTTGCAGTGAGCGGGTCGTGCCGTATCCTCCAAGGACGGCAAATGTGCCAAAGGCGAGGACAACGAACACAATAGGAACTAGCGGCAGCCGAGGGCATCGCCAAACGAGCCAACCACCGCCAAAGAGCAAGGCGATCTGAAGGACGATGATACCCTCGATGCCAAGCGGATGCCCCGGAAAAAAATGCGCGAGGGCCAGCGGGTTGAAGGCCAAACCACTGAGCAGCAGAGCCACACCGGCGAGGCGCACGGCGGCGCGCGGGCGACTGGTCACCGGTCGTACCCTCCGCCTAGCAAATCAGAGATCAACCCTAGCCAGTACGAGACTGATTTACCCCATTGGATGTAGTTTTTGTCCCGACAAGACAGCATAGTATATTAGACGCCAAACAGCCGCTCAGCCTCGGCAGATTCTAATAAAAGGAGGACGCTCCTGTTCGCTAAAATCGCCCGCCACGCCCTCGATCGGGTGCCCTTGTCCATCATCTTCGACGATTCCACAGTGCTAGTCAACCTCAACTATTTCTTCCTCCGCGACCGCACCATCGCCGAGGGCCGTCCCCAGCGCTGGGAGGATTTGCCAGTGGTCCATCCCGAGTCCTTTACCCGCGAATTCGCCGAATGGTGCCTAGCAAGCGGCGTCCGAGGCAAATTCTCAGTAGTCCCCTGCCCAGCGGCCCTAGGGCGTATCGACGAGGGTTTGCCCCTCTTCAGCAAAGCCCAGCAAGACGAATGGTTGGCCATGTGCCGCGAGGTCATCGTCCCCGCTTTCGACATCACGCCCGAGATGCTCACCCACACGTTCGTGTTAGATCCCAAAACCTTGCAGCCGCTGCCCTCTAGAATATGGGAGCAATACGATTGGGCCGCGCTGCCCGAAGACCAAGAAGAGTTGGTCACCGAGTACATCGCCCAAGCGTGCCGCATTCTAGTCGCTGTGGGCCTGACGCCGCAAGGAGTAACTTCGCCGGGCGGCTTCGGCGGTCGCACCCTGCCCTTTTACGCCCGCTGTGCTGGCGAGGCCGTGCGCCAAGTCACGGGCAACCCAGTGCCCTATTTTTTTCAGCGAGTCTCTAGGGAGGACACAGTGGACACCCCCGTGTGGTATCCCGATCGCCAAACCGGACAAGCCACCGGAGAAATCATCGCCTCCACTGGTGACTGGACCGGCAGTTGGACCGGCTATGGCGAGGTCGATCCCGACAAGTACATCACTCCCGACCTAGAAAGCGGTCGCCTACCGGCCCTCATCGACGCGGGTGAACCGGCTGTGCTCATCAGCCATTGGCAGGGATTCTATGGGCTACACGATGAGGACCGGCGCGGCTTCAAGGCTTTCAAGAAGGTGGTGAGTCGCCTCGCCGAGCGCGATCCGAGGGGAGAGCGCACCCAATGGAGCACCTGTAGCCAAATCACCACCTATGCCTGCGCCCGCGCAATGGCCGAGATCGCAGTAGAGGGCAACACCATCCGCCTCGACCTGCCGGTGCAGACCCCTGACCTGACCCTGCGCCTGACGAATGGAGAGGTGCGCTCAGTGCGGGTGGATGGCCGCCCATTGACGCGAGTTGCGAACCGCGCCGCTTTCAAAAGCGATACTTTCCTGCTAGAAGACGGAGCTACTTTAGTCGCCTTTGACCCGGCCCAACGCCGAGTGCTAGTAGAAGTAGATTCGCTAAATTAGACGGAGACTATAACATGGACTTACGTTTATATATTTATCGCCTATAACAAACGTATGTATTTATACGATAAACGAGATAGCTTCTCACAGGGGGTTCGAACAGTGAGCCTACCTAAGTACAGGATAACCCCTAATCCATGGAGAAAGACCATGAAACTTCTACTTACCTTCGTCTTTGCCCTTGCCGCTTGCTCTCCGAGCAACCCACCACCGCCCACAGCTCCCGCTAGTAAAGCCAATTGCCCCTTATGCGGCTTCATGGGCGATGACCGATACACCGCAGCCGACGATACTACGGACACCACAACCGACGATACTACCGACACCACAACCGACGATACTACCGACACCACAACCGACGATACTACCGACGCCACAACCGACGATACCACAGATACCACAGCCGACGATACCACAGATACCACAGCCGACGATAACTTTGACATAGAGTTGGTCTTTCTCGATAGCTTTGACTACTCAAAGAGGTTATGGATAATAGATGTTGCCCGTCAGTGGGAGCACTTCTTCTTCGACATGCCTGACCACGTTTTTGACACCCCGACCACCATCTCAGTAGGAGATCGCACTATCCGTCTTAAAGAGGGTGAGGTCATAGACGATATACGTATCTATGTGGATAAGCCGACAACAGAGGAGATGAAAAGATCTAGTAGTGTATGGACTGACGACAGGCCCGAAGGCTTTGCTAGTGTTCCCCTATTTCGCCCTGACGGTGACGTTCCCCTTATAGCCCGGATTACAATAGATGACGAGCAAATAAATTCAAACTTGGACAGTTTTTTTGCACCTCCCGACGCCCCTGAAATACACTGGAGGCGCATCTTTCAACACGAGATGGGCCATGCTATGGGCATCGGGTCATCTCCAGTTTGGGACCGGTATGTAGTATGGGAACGAGTTCCAGATGGTCTTCGGCCTGGGAAGACGATCTGGACAGCGTGGTTTACAGGGCCTAATGCCATGCGAGAGTACCGCAATATGCTTGAGGCTCCTGCACTTGGGGAAGATGGTCTTCCTATAAACGATCAGACCCTAACAGCAGATTTAATGAAAGTTTCCTTCTCCAATGATCATGCCACAGTAGTCATTGATTACGCGGAACTAGCCGACAAGGGGATTCCACTAAGCATCAACACCCTCGTTTCTCCAAGGCGAGCTTATCATTGGGGTTTAGTAATGCAGTGGGCATTTTTTAGCGCTTATTATATACGAGAAAATGATCTGCCAAATGTAACAAACATTTCGCTAGGCACATTTCACGACATAGGATGGAATGTCAATTATACAGCCGGGGCCGAAACAATCCCAATGGGCTCCTCCATATTGCCATGCAGGCTTTTAGGCGATTACGGCAACTTCCGTCTATGTACGCGTCCCAGCAGCGGCAAGGTCGTAGTCAACGACACTCCCACTGCCCATTCCCATTGGTGGGGCGTCCACTGACCGCTGGCACGGCAATTCCGCAACGTACCCTCGAAGAGATTGCCTGCAACGGGCACTTCTGCGACTTATCGTTGCCGAAGATTCCTAATAATCGTTGCCGAAGATTCTATCGGCTAGTTGTTTTTACAACCCTAGCCTCGCGGGTAATCGTGGATATTGCCAATCCTCAAACGGAGACTACAACATGAACTCACGCCCCCAAATACTCATCGCCTGCAACAAGCACGTGCGCGAGCAGTACCTCGCCGCGACCGATTTCGCACGCCTCGAAGCCTTCGCCGACTGGGACTGGTTCGAATGCGAAGGCGGCGGCATTTACGACACCAACGCAGATCCCGAGATCGCCCATGCGCTAGGCGAGCGGCTAGGTGGTTACGACGGACTAGTGGTCTGCCACGGCTGCCCAACGGTCGATGCCGCGATCTTGGAACAGACCTCCAACCTGAAAATCATCGGCGAGTTGGAAGGCGACCGCTTTGCCAGCCGCATCGACGTCGAGGCCGCCTGGGAGCGGGGTGTCTGCACGGTCGATACGACCAACGGCTCGTCGTATCCAGTGTCCGAGTGGGCCTTGGCGCTCATTATCATTGCCCTGCGCAACGCCGGTGCCCAATTCCGCCGCCTCATCGCCGGCAACGTGAGCCCTCGTCCGCAAAGCGACTTTGGCTTCATCCACGGCGATCTGACCGGCAAGCGCGTCGGCCTGATCGGCTGCGGGCACATTGGCCGGCGGCTAATCCAATTTTTGCGCCCCTTCCAGACCGAAGTGTGGGTGTTTGATCCCTATCTGGCGCGGGAGATGGCCGACGCCGTCGGCTTCCTCAAAACCTCGTTGGACAACGTGATGTCGCAGTGCGATGCCATCGTCTGCCTAGCCCCGCACACCCCGCGCACCGAGCGCATGATTGGCCAACGAGAGCTAGACCTGATCCAGCCGGGCGCGGTGTTCGTCAATGTGTCGCGCGGTAAAGTAGTGGATTCGGATGCGCTAGTGAGGCGGCTCAAGCGGGGCGACATCGTCGCCGGTCTAGACGTGTTCGACCCGGATGTGGGCGAGGACAACGCCTATGGCGACAAGGAGATTCTCCACTTGGAAAACGTCTTCGTCACTCCGCACATCGCCGGCGTGACCGTACAGAGCTACCCGCGCTTTTTCGAGCTGATGGTCGACGAACTCAACCGCTTCTTCCACGGGCACGAGACCCTTTTCGACCTAACGCCGCGCTCCATCGCCAACCGCCGGGGTAGTGAGAGTTGACTATGCTGACCCCACTCCAAGTCGGCCAATTCCGCGCCATGGGTTTCCTCAAGCTGGAGGCGTGCCTGACGGCAGACGAGATAGCCCAGTTCGAGGCGGCGTACAACAGGCTGATCGCTGGGGGCTCGGTCTACGACTACTTTGAGGATAACCTCGGGCAGCCGAGCCGGGGCACGCGCAAGCAGGATCGCTGTGCCGAGTTGGACGACGACTTCGCCAGCTTTGTCGAGCATCCGCGCATCACCGCGGCGCAGCAGGACATTTTCGGGCGACCGTGTCTGTTCCACGGCGGCGGGGAAGTCTGGCTGAACAGGAGTGATACGCCGTGGCACAGCGACGTGCTGGGCGATCGAGACCGGGACCCGGATTTCTACACCATCAAGGCTGCGATCTACCTCGACGAGTTGGAGGCGGATTCTGGATCGCTGAACGTGATTCCCGGCAGCCACTTCCCGGCGTACGGCCAAGCCCTGTTCGACGAATGCGGATACAGGGAAGGGGGAATTCGCCCGCGTCTGCACCTTGCGGACCCGCCCGGGGCAGTAGCAGTGGCGACGCGGCCCGGCGACGTGGTCTTGTTCGACACGCGCATCTGGCATTCGGCCCGTGGCCGCCAGGGCGGCCGGCGCACCGCGTTTATCAGCTATGTGCCCGATCCCGGGGATTCGCCCCGACGGAGGGAGCAGGTCCGCGCCCTGATCCGGCCGTTCCCCTATACCGATCACCTGATCGAGACTGCCGGTCCTCGCAGGCGGGCCATGGTCGCGCGCCTGCGGGAACTGGCCATTGCCTGAGTATGAAACCGCTTCTAGGCGAGCAATCCCCGCAGGTAGTCGACGGCCAGGCCAATGGCCTCGAGGTCGCTCACCGCATTGCCCTGGCCCTCGAAGACGATGGACATATTGCCGTTGAAGTCGACTTGGCGGAGAATTTCGACAATGCGCTCGTAGTCGAGCCACTCCTCCCGGCCGCGGTCGATTTTGTATATTTTGGCCCGCACATAGGTGGCGTGGGGCGCGGTCTGCTCCATGAAGTCATAGAAGTCGACCGCGGGATCCTCGGTCCCGGAGGGCGCCGCGCCCGGCGAGCCTTGCCACCAGCCCGTGTCGAGGATGAAGGTGAAGTTTTCGCGGTTGACATCGCGCAGTATTTTGAGAATATCGTCCCCAGTGGGCGCGATGACCGGGGCGTGGTTGTGAAGGCCGACGAACACGCCTTTGCCGGCGGCGTAGTCGCAGACCTCCTGGAAGCTGCCAATGGCGTCCTGCCACAGGACGCGGCGGTCGACGGCTGCGGCGGGGATGCCGCCGCCGAAGAGGCGGACCAGGGGCGCGCCCATAAAGGCGGCCAGATCAATGCCCTCTTTGACTTCGGCAATGCGCCGGCGGCGTTCGGCTTGGGGCAGGGCAACGCCCTGGGGGCGGCCGTCGATCTGCTCGACGCCGACAAAGCCGCGGCCCACGCCCAAAAAGCCAATGGGCAGGCCGCACTGCTGGCAGAGGGCCTTGATGGAGCGCAGATAGGCCGGGTCCCGGGCGCGGAAGCCGCGGAAGAGCTGAAAGTCGACCACGTCGAGGTCCCAGGCGCGGATCTGGCGCACCAAGGCGGCGATGTCCAGCCAGTTGCGCGGGTCTTCCTTGTCGGCATAGGGCAGGTCTTCGGCGACCCGCAGCATGGCGTTGCAGCCGAGTTTGATCATGCGATGTCCGTGTGTCCGGGGCGCCTCGGGCAGAAGTCACCCATGCGCCCTACCTTGACCAAGTTCCCAAAAAGATCCTTATAATACACTACACAGAGAAGTTGAACCATGCATCTGATTGCCCCGACGGCAACGATACAAGTACCGGACTGGGTCGCGTACCCGGATCGCGACTGGATACAGATCACGCCCGCCGAAGCCGGTCTCGATGCGCGGAAATTCGCCGCCTGGCTAGCCAGCCTCAATGTCAGGGGGGCGAGCTTTGGCGGCGAGGACCACAGCGGCGACCAGCACGGCGCCGTGCTCACGCGCGGCGGATACCTAGTACACGCCTGGGGCGACCCCCACTATCGGCATCAGACGGCCTCGGTCGGCAAGGCCCTGACGTGGGTGGCGCTGGGCGCGGCCGTTGGCGACGGCCTCCTCGACCCGGACGAGCCAATCCACCAGACGTGGACCGGGGCCGGGCAGCTATCGCACGAGCACAAGTACCTCGATTGCGGCCACCACCAAAAACTCACCTGGCGCCACTTGATCGGGCGGCGCGATGAGAGCCTGCACTGGGGCGGCTTCCCCTTTGAAATCGGCAACCGCTGGCGGGAGCAGCGCACGGGTCTCGAAGAGCGGGACGCAGTTCCCGGCATCCCCGCATGGGCCCAGTGGACGGGCGATCCCTTCTACGACTGCTACGCCCATGCCGAACCGGGCACCCAAGGGCTGTACAGCAGCGCCGGCTTCTGGCGGTTAGGCCAAGCGCTGACCTACGTTTGGGGCCGCGACCTCAAGGACGTGATCCAGGAGCGCCTATTCGACGCCATTGGCATCCCGTACGAGCGCTGGGACTGGCTCGCCGGCGGCGACGTAAAAGAGCAAAAACACCTCTACCCCACCATTCCAGACGCGTACACCTACCTCGATCCACCCTACGAAATTGGCGGCCAAGTCGTGCGCAGCGGCCCGGGTTGGGTCGTCATCAGCGCCTCGGATCTGGCGCGCTTCGGCCACCTCAATGCCACCCGGGGCATGTGGAAGGGGGTGCGCGTCATCGACGCCGCCTGGCTGCGCGGCCACGGCGGGGGCAATAAGAGCGGGGCCAGCGGCGAGTGCGAGCACTTCACGGCCATGGGCGTGGTGACGACGATCGGGCTGCCCGAGTACAGTCACGGGGTCGAGACCAAGAGCATCCTCCCCGACGACTTCTTCGTCGCAGAGGTCCAGCCGAGCTAGCGAAAAAACTCAGCGAGCGGAATCGAGGCAGTAGAGGACGGAGTCCTCGCCGATGAAGAGGATTTCGATCTCGCCGTCGCCGTCGACATCGGCCAAAGTCAGATCACCCGGCCTCGTGGGCAAGTCCAACTGCCACCTCAGATGCGGTGCGTCGTCGCGGTCGCCGACCGCAAAGAGCGTCTGCTCGACCGCAAAGAGAAATTCATCCCGGCCATTGCCGTCGATGTCCGCGGAATAGACCGCAGTGCGCGCATTGCCCGGCAGCGGCCATTGCCATTTCTCCGCTCCGGTGGCCGCGTCCAGACAGCGCAGGCCCTGGCCCTCTTCCCAGCCGGTGATGCCCAACTCCAAACGACCGTCGCCATCGACATCGCCGACGCCAGCCATGCTGGCTCCACCGGCGTGGTACCAGAGTACGCTGGCGTCCAAGGTGGTAAGCCCGTGGTGGTAGGGACCGCACCAGAGCAATTCCTCGCGGCCGTCGCCATCGAAATCGGCCACCATCGGCTGGCAATAGGCGGCCCAGACACCGGCGAACAGACCGCTGGCCGCGGATATGGAATGGACCAGGTCACCCGTGGTGCCGCGGGCGGCCATGTAATTGACCGGATACAGGCCAATTACATCCTCTAGGCCATCGCCGTCGATATCGGCCGAAGCCACGAAAGAGCCCCCAGCCCCCCAACCTCTTTCGTCCGCTCCGGTTTGGTCCGTACGCACTTCGCGCAGGTGCCACAGAGGCTCGCCATCCGCGCCCCGCAAGACCCAGGCTTCGTCGCTGTGCATGGTGCTGCGGCGGGCAGAGACCCATATATCGTCGCGCTCGGCGTCGTTGTAACGTCCGCTCCACCAGCTAGTAATCCCGCCAAAATTCCACGGCGGATGGGGACCGGGAAAACCCGCCACCCGTCGGCGCCAGCGCGGATTGCCGTCGAGGTCAGCCGCAACTATTTCACCCTCTCCAGAGGTCGTCTGATCCGCGTACACCACCTCGGGCCGGCCGTCGCCGTCGAGGTCAGCGATGAGGGCTGGTCCGGCTCCCGGAAGGCGCCAGCGCAGTATTGCCGAATCTCCTTGGACCCGCGGCGGCTCCAGCGCTAGAATGTGGCGACTGGCTCCTTCGAAGATCACTCGGGTTGGCTGGCGGCTGCTAGCTGCCACGGCTACTGGCCGCGTCTGCATACCCGATCCGTCCGCGCCAGGGGTGCCAGCAGCTCCTGTGCGCTCCAGGCGCAGAGCGCGAATCTGAGCACCCTCTGCGACACCCAATTCAGCTATTGCGCCGTGCGTCTGGTGGAAGCTGACGAGCACCTCGTCAACCCCGTCGCCGTCTATATCGGCGGAGGCCCGCCATTGCATCCGGGAGCGGGCCGGAAGGTCGAAGCTCCACACCTGCTCAGTGCCCCCAGCCCGGTCGAGGACAAAGGCGCGCAACAGTTCAGTCCGATCATCTCTGGTTTCGACGGTGAAAAAGCCGCGCTGGCCCGAGGCCGTCAGGGACGCAGTTACGATATCGTCGGTGCCGCGCGCCACAATGGTCGAATGGGTGGGAGGAAGCTCGGTCGCCGCTGTTACCCACTGTCCGCGCGCCTGGCGCCACAGGGGTATGGCCGACTCGCCATCGACGCGCAGGAGGCTCAGCTCGGCATTGGTGGGCACCAGCAGTCCCGCGCTGCGAGAAACAAAGAGTTCGGGCACCCCGTCGTCATCGACATCAGCGGTGCCGTGTAGATATTGCCGGGGCAAGTCGAGTACAGTCTCGCCGGTGAGTGCGTCGCAGGCGACTACATGCCATTGGCCGTCGTCCCACTCGTTGAAAAGGTTGAAGACAATCTCGATGCGGCCATCGCCGTCGATGTCCTGCACAGGATTGGGCCCGGGGCGAATGATGCGGCTCTTGCTCTGGATATTTTGCTCGATATCGCGCCGCCACAGCAGCCTCAGCCGATCCCCCTCGTTTTTGACCACGTCGATGTGCATGGCAAAGTCGGCGATAACGACAAAATCTAGCAGGCCGTCGCCATCCACGTCAGTGGTGCAGAAGAAACCGTAGTTGCGCAGGCCGTGCATGTCGAGCAAGTGCTTGGTGCGGCCGCTCTGCGCGTCGAGGACAATGATCCGGTAATGAGGCGCAAAGGCGATTTCGAGGCGGCCGTCGCCATCTATGTCGGCGACGACAAAGTTGGTGTTCTGGACCGTGTGGAATACCTCCGACCGCCATATTTCCCGCTTCCGCCCCTCCTCGTGGGCATAGCAAACCACTTGCCTGGGATCGGTCCCAGGAGCGTCCGCAACCAGTGGGAATTCAACTGTCTGCAGCCCGGGGACCTCGGGCAACAGCGCGGCCGCACGACCCGGATCGGGCACCAACTGGCCGTTGCCGTACAAATCGACCAAGCGGGGTCCAAGGCCCCATTGCCGGTCCTCGGCAGCGCGGAGGTGGGGCGGGGTGAATTGCTCGGACCCAGCGCTCGTCTCCGGCGAGGAGCTAGTTGCCGCGTGTACAGCCGCCCACACTTCGCCCCCCTCGATCAAGTATTGCCAAGCCACGACGGGCGCTTGGCGCATGGCTCCCGGCAGGACGGCCCGGCCCGTGAGGCGAGTGTCGCCGCGATACATGGGCCACGCTCCAATTGCCGTGGAAATGCGATCCATCGCCAATACACCAAAGGAAGACGAGAATAGGAGGCCGACTGCGGCGGCGATCGGCGTTAGCCAACTGCTCAATGGGAGGGCGGAAAAGTCTCCGGCCAGAGCGGATCGTAGTCGCTTTCAAAGAGCCAGTCGAAATGATCCGGCACAATGTGGGCGCGGTCCGGGCGCAGTTGACGCCGCAGCCGGGGGAAGAAGTCCATCAGGGCGTCGCGCTGGTTCTTGGGCAGGCCGCCCGCAACCCCGGCGGCAATCCACGAGGTGCCCATGGCTTTGCGGGGCACAGTGTCCTCGTTCTGCCAAGCCGAGTGCAGTCCGGCGCTGCAGAGCACTAGGATCTGTCCCCGCCGCGCCACCGCGGGGATGGGCTCGCACTCAAGCCAGGGCCTCTCGCCCAGGTCCGGGATGTACTCGGGGAAAGCGGCCGCAGTCGGCGAGACTGGAGCCGGCCGCAGGCCGTGCACGCGGGGCAGTTCGGCTTTGTGCTCGGGCCGGAGGACCCGACTCCAGTGCGCCATGATGGAGCGGTGGCTGCCGGGCAGGATGCGCATGGCACCGCGATGCGCGGGCACGTCGTTGAGCCAGAACCACAACTCGGCCCGCATCCGGCGAGGGGTGGCCTCAAAATCCTCCAGTGTGGCCTGGATGTCCACGTGGCACCCGCGCGCCCACTGCTCGCGGAGATCGTCGTACGGCGCTGAGGCCGGAGCCCGCTCGTGGGGGGCCAGGCCCCACCACAGATGGACCGCATCGGCGCGCAGCAGCTTTTTGGCCACCTCCTCAAAGTACGGGTGCTGGATAACTTCGACGTAATCCGGATCCTCGTACGGTGCACCGCCGTTGTCGCGCAAGCGGTCCCACGCCGCCTCTGCTCTGTCCAACTGCTCGGTGGTGAAGGGACTGTCGATGGTTACGGCACCCTGCTCTTCGTACTGGGCTAATTGCGCATCGGTGATCATGGGCATCCTCAATTATTTGGGGAGGTGAATGGCCAAGCATAGGGCATTGCCGATGGTGAGTCAAGAATCTGCCAAAGGGACTTGATCGCGCCGTCCGACTGGGGTTAATTGCACCTGTTGACGCACGGATTGACGCTGTGAGGTCAAAAGGTCGCAGCTCCAATCAAGAGACAAGGAGGACAATCATGAGCAAGACCCACGAAGTGATGTTCTACACCGACGGCCGCCATTCAAGCGTGTACTTGTACGAGCCGCCCATGGGGGCCAAGCAGTACCTAGAGCCTATCGACGAGCTAGTCGACCTCGGCATTGACACCATCACCTATGCCGTGGGCGACTGTAGTGTTTTGCTCTACGCCACCAAGGTAGGCGAACGCTGGGGGCACAACGTCGACCTGACCGACCACGACATTTGGTGGCGGGCGGCGCACAACGCCAAGCTCATGATCGAACAGGGCACGGACCCGCTGCTGCTCGTGTGCCAGCACGCGCAGCAGCGCGGTTTCCAGTTTCTGCCCAGCCTGCTGTTGAACATGATTCACACACCGCACGACCGCGTCACCAATTGCCGGGTGGCCGACTTCACCACCGAGCATCCCGAATGGCAAGTCGGCGCAGAGCCCGAGTATCCCGAAGCCCGCTTCGACAACCCCAACCGGCTATCCTTTGCCGTCCCCGAAGTTCGGGCGGACCGGCTGGCAGTAATCGCCGAACTAGTCGGAGATTACCCCGGCGACGGCATTGAGCTGAACATGTGTGACTACGCGCCGTTTATCGGCCGCGGAGAGGTCGCCGAGCACACTGAGACCTTGACCGAGTGGATGCGGGAAATACGCCAACTCTGCGACCGGGCCGCCGCAGAGCAGGGCCGTCCCAAGCGGTTGGTGGTCCGCATAGGCGCGTCCCTCGACGGCAATAAGCGGATGGGGATGGACGTGGAGACTTGGATCGAGGAAGGGATCGTCGACGCACTGATCTGCATGCAGGTCGTCGGTGGTTTTGCCAACGACACCACTGGATTGCGGGCCGTTGTCGCTGCCGCCGAAGGTAGGGATGTGCGGGTGTTAGCAGGTATGGAATCGACCAATAATCCCGAGCTTTCCCGGCCGTCAGTGCGGGCCGCTGCAGCCAATGCCTATGCCGCTGGGGTCCACGGCGTGTTCTTCCACACGTATTACCCAATGCCCAAGCGCTATCCATACGATGATGAGGCGGCTGGAAGGATGCGGTTTATGGGACATCCAGACTTGTTGGACAATCTCGACAAGAGGTACCGGCTCGGCATCCCCATCAATCCCAAGTCAGCCCCTACCCATGGTCTAACCGAACAGCTACCAGCCGAATTGCCATGCGGAGATCCAGCGCGACCGTTCACGCTGGAAGTGAGCGACGACGTGGCCGGCCGGGACCGAGCCGGCGAATTGTGGCGCTGCGAGTTGCGCCTGATGTTGCAGCACCTGACGTACGAGGACCGGATCGGGCTGAAGTGGAATGGCGGCGAAATACCCGAGACCGCTTGGCGCAAGGCCGACTGGACCTACCAGTTGCGCCCCAGGCCGGATTACGCGGTCAACGGGTACCGGCTGCACATTGATCTCAAGCAGATCCAGCGCCTGCCCCAGAAGGGGATAAATACGGTAGAGGTAGAGGTCGTGGAGAAGGATGCCCAGCTCATTCACCCGGTGACCTTGGTGGATGTAGAGCTGGTCGTCGAATATCTGCCGCACCGCAATGCGCTGCGAGACGACGAGGAGTACTTTGCCTGAGTTAGGCGTGAGATTCAAACGGCGGGAAAGATGTAGAGGTCGGGCTCGCGTCGACAGGTCCGTGGGCAAAAAGGCACCCCCGAAGTCCCTTTTATATCACACCTGCGAGATAGTTAGATGAAAATTACCAACATCGAACTCATCGAAGTGGACGTCCCCTACATCGCCCCCATCCGCAACGTCGGCCACGCGGACTGGGAGCACACCATTGCGAGGGTCCACACGGACGAAGGCCTGATCGGCCTGGGGGAAATCTGGCAGCCGTGCCGCGCAGTGCAGCCGCAAGCGGATGGACTCATCGGCAAAGATCCGCTGGGTATGGCTCTGGAGCGTGCCAGCGAGCCGTGGCAGTGCGCTCTGTACGACATTGTCGCCCAAGCCAAAGGAGTTCCAGTGTGGAGGTTGATGGGCGACAAGGTACGCGATGAAGTACCTGTCGCGTACTGGTCGCCCCACCTGCCTCCGGAGGAGACCGCCAGAGAGGCGGAAAAAGCTGCAGCTCTCGGGTTCACGGTTCACAAGCTCAAGGCGCATCCGGCCGACATTGTGCGCCAAGCGGAGTCGATCGCAGCAGCGACGGCGGGAGTGGACTACGCCATTCGCGTCGATCCCAACTGCGGATTCAAATATCCCACCACGGCGGTCCGTCTCGCCAAGGAGCTGGTGCCCTACAACATTGAATGCTTCGAGGATCCGGTAGAGAAGATCAACGTCAACTACGCGTGGTATTCGCTGCTGCGCCACAAGACCGACATCCCGCAGGCGTTGCACCTCATCGACCCGTACGCCGTTCTCTGCGCGGTCAAGTCAGACGCCGTGGATTGCTTCAACCTCAGCGGCACCGTGGCTCCCGTGAAGCGGAGCGCCGCCATCGCCGAGACAGCGAATTGCCCGATCTGGCTGCAGACCGGGGGGTTGTGTCTAGGGGTTCAGGCCGCCTTCTCAGCGCATCTGCAAGCGACCTTGACCAATGATCTGCGGCCCTGCGACGAACTGCCATTCGTGCGCGAAAACGACCTGATCGGGGGCTCGCTGGAATTCGCTTCAGGACACTTTGTCGTGCCCCGTGGAAATGGGCTCGGGATTGCGCTGGACGCCGCCGCCGTCGCCCACTACCGGACGCAGTGACAATTATCGACTACGACAGGTCTTCCTTGAAGTCGGTCGCTAGATTTCTCGAAGCTTTGGCCTCGTTTTGGAGGCGACGGAGAACTTCCTCGCTCAGAGAGCCTATCACGGCAAAATCGCTTGGAATTCTGCTGGCAATTTTTTCGATGTCCGCTCGAATCGTCCTTCTAAGAATTAAGGCCGTCTCCTTACTTATAAAAGGATGATCTCCTAGGTGTAGGCGAACATCTTGCCCTACATTCTTCCTAGCATCTGAGCACATGACAAAAAGAACTTCGTTATCTTTATTGGGACTGGAGAGGATTATGAAGAGGTGGTATGGATGGTGGTTTGACTTGAGAATATGTCCGGCACGAAGAATGGGACGGTGTATCATGCCAGCACTTTTTCTAGCCACTCACTCGTCCTTTCTAAGTCCATGATTTCGTCAATCTCATCCTTGCTCTTGCCTAGTGCATGGAGGATGTTTTCAAGAGAAATAGATGTCGCTTGGACGAGGCCCTCTGGATCTGGCTGTTCCCATTCGGGGAGGCTGTGTGTATATACAATGAGTCCATTAGGGCCCCAAATGTCTAAGCGTCCGTAGTCTTCCCAGATGTGCTGGATAATTTCTAATTCCGATTCGGACATACACCCTGTGCCGGGGTCGCTTTTGAGTCCTATTTTGTAGTCGGCCAAGCTCTCAATATGTTGCCTCCATACAGGGTGATTTTTCGGATCGTCTTCTTGGTGCATCAAGCGATACGTGTTGCTAGGAACGGGTCCAAACTTCATTGATACCCAGCTATCAGTAGAGATGCTACGTCCTTGCTCATTCAGTGATTCCCGGTCAGCTAGATATACCAGTTTGAGCACTTTGATGTACTCCGATGAGCCGCCGGCCAACGCTAGAATGCGAGCTACTAGTGCAGTGGCCTTTTTTTCGTCAAACATGATTTTCTCTCCTAGTCCTTGAATGTATTATAGCGGCACGCTCTTTGTCAAAATCCGCTGGGGACCTTCCTCCTAGGCACCCTTCCTGCGAGGGATACTATTACCCCGCTCAATCAAACGGCGGGAAAAAGGTCAGATCCGTACCGAAGTTATCCATCGCCACCACCTCGTCGCCACGCAGCCGCGCGCGGATGGCGCTGTCGCGCCACGTCAGGGTCGTCTCGTGGACGGGCAAGTCAAACGCAAAGCCGATCCAGTGTCCCACGGGCGGATGCTCGATCACCGCATAGCCGTCACGCAAGATCGGATGTTCGGCACCCTCAACTTCGAGGCGGTCGCTGTCGAGCCAAGGCGGCAGACGCACGTGCAGTGCTCCCGGCTGCTTGACTTTGACCGCTAGGCGCGGATGCGTATAGGGCGATTGTATTTCGAGAGTATCGGTCTCGCAGTCGAACAGCATATCCACCCAATGCCCCGCTCCATCGCTGCGCATCACAGCCTTGTACGCCGCAGCCAGTGAGCCTACGGACCCACCGACAATGTCGATATTGAAGCCAATGCGCGGCTTGTTCGATTGCCAGATGCCCAGTGGCTCGTGCCCGTAGGGAGCCGGAAACCCAAAGCCGCCGCGCAGCCTGTGCGCCACTTGGCGCTTGCCGTCCACCCCCTCGGGATTATCTGGCTCGACGATAAACGAGACATCGCGCAATTGCGACGGCAGCAAATGGCTGCGCAATATGCGCTCGGCATCGGCGTAGTACTCGGGGTGGCCCCAGCGCCCCAAGATGAGCGCGGTCTCGATGATATCGCCGGTATTGTTGGCCTCGCCCCGGCGACAAAGTGTGGGTCGGCTCGAGACCTCAATGGACCAACCGATCTGATCGCGCAAATCCCACAGACCGCCATCGTAGAAACGCTTGACCCGCTCCATCAGCCCGGCGTCCCCGGTACATTCAGCCAACTGCGCCAGCGACGACATCGCACAGGTCGTCGAATGCACGTGCGACCCAAAGCGCTCGGTGGCAAAGGAACCGTCGTCGAGAAAGAATTCGCGCACGGCCTTATCCTTGAGCACCGTAGCCAATTCCAAGGCCGGTTGGTACCCGGTGGCCTGGTACAGTTTGACCAGCGGCCCAATGGCGCGCGCCGGTCCTTGGATAAAGGTCCCCTCGCCGGAATCGCGGAGGCGCACCGGCGTGTCGCGTTCGAGACGGACGCGATCCCATTGCTCGTTGGGCACCCAATAATCGAACAGCAAATCAATGCTAGCGGCCGCCAATTCCATAGCCCGCTCGGACTCGCGGAAGGCTGTCAACGCGTATAGAGCGTGGAATCCCTCGCGCAAATTGTGCTCTTGCAGTTCAATGGGATCGCCCTCGCCATTTATGTGCTGGCCGATGCGCTGCAAAGGCAGCGGTGCCCGGCTGTAGGAGAAAAAGGCTGCGCGGGCGTGCTTGTCGATCACTTCCTCGTCCAAGTCCAAGTCCATGGCGTCTTCAGCCGCCAGCATACCGTTCAACAGGCGACCCGGCATGTGGCCTTCCATACTGCCGCGCAAAAAAGCTTCGGGCCGCACCTGCGCTCCGCCGTAGGGCATATCGGCGTCATCGGCGTTGAACGCCCGGCTCATGGCTTGGCAGCCCAAGCTAATGGCCTCGCCGATATCAGTAGTATTTACGTCGCGCAGTTGTACCATGATCTTTCCTCAAATACCGGCGACCAATCGCACGGCTTCGACGGTCCGCCCCCCCATGACAAACGGCTCGCCCGGCCCTCCATCCACAAAACCCAACTCCTTCAACCAAGCGCCTTTCTCCTCGTCCTCGACACAGACCCGCACCCAGCAACGCCCCCCAGCCCAGTCCATGACCGCCCGCATCAAATTGACCCAAGCCTCTCCGTAGCGACCGTGGACGAAACCATCCACCTGACAAGCTCCCTCCCCGTCGGGCCGCGCACTAGCCAAGCCCACCAATCGCCCATCCCGGGTGCGGGCGGCAAACCAAGCGCCAGCTCCTTGTTCAACCAGCTTGGCATAGCGCGGATACAGCCCCATACAGGAATTCTGCTCGATATAGCGGGTCGAGTACAATTCGACATTGGCGTCGAGTACCCACCAGTCGTGCGGCGTGACAATCAAGGGGATCATGGGCACGCGCTGGGCCGGCGACCCCGGCTCAATCCCGACCTCATCACTAGCCCTAAAGTAATCTACCAGAAAAGACTCAGGCGATTCCCCGCTGGCAATCAAAGTCCAGACAGTAGAACCGGCCATCTTGCGCCAACCCAAGCGATGGTAAATGCGGGCCGCAGTCGGATTGACTGTACCCAAGAACAGGGCCTGTCCCCCCGAGGCCAAAAAATCGTCGCGCGCCGCCCGACACAAGTGACTGGCAATGCCTTGGCCGCGACATTGCGGCACGGTAGCCACCTCGCCCAATCCACTCAGTTCTGGGTTGCCTACCGCCGTGGTTAAATGGCTGCTACCGACCGTGCATCCCCCCTGCTCTATGAGATAGAACGTATCGCTGTTAAAGTCGCGTTCATCACCGGCGTACGCAGGGCGGTCGGCTTGGTAACCGTCCCCGAAAATCCCCTCCCAAAAATCGATCAACTCCTCAGTCAGGCCCGAGTCCAAAGGAGGCGTCTCGACGCTTATCTGCACGAGATTAAGCCGGCGCCTTCCACTTCTTCAGTTGCCTCTTCCACACCCTGTCCAATTCGCGGCGCACCACCTGCACGTCCTTCCAGCGGTCGGGGAAAACCGACAAATGGTAGCCGCCGGCAATCTGCTCGGGACAGGCGAACATTTCCCGACCCGGCTCGGCCGCTTCCAGCCAGCAGGCCATGACCTGCTCGGCAAATTCCAGCCAATCGACGAATTCGGGAATGATCTTGCCCCTGTGATCAATAGCCGGAATCATGGCGTGGTGCCCGTTGAAGGGCCTAAAGTGAAACTGCTGCGCCAGTTGAATCAGATCGACGCGCTCGGCCAAGCGCTCCCAGTAGGGCGGCGACAAATGCTTGATCACCGCCGGATGGGAAAAGTCCCAAGTCATTTTTAGCGGCTTCTTCTCCGCCTTCTCGTAACCAGCGGCCAAGGCATAGGTCTTTTCCGGCGTTTCCGTGCACGTATCGCGATGCATCTCCACAGCCACGTCCATCTCCAAGTCTTCGGCCGCGTCCATCAAGCGCCGCGCCACCTCCACGGCCCGCGGGGTGAGCGTGTCATGGTCGAGCATTTGCACGTTGACGCAGCGCGCTCCCGCCGCCTTGATTTCGCGCAACTTGGGCCTGATCTCGCGGATGCCCCCCAAGTCGGTGGTACAAGCAAAGACCAACCCCGAGGCCGAGACCTCGTCCGGGGTCACCATGAAGACGCGCCCTACAAAGCCGTCGAAGCCAGCGTCTTTTATTTTTTTGAGCTTTTTGGCCGCGCTCCACTCGCCCTTCTTGTCGCCGTATCCCATCAGGGAACCGAGGGAGCACATATGATAGATTTTAGGCCGTTTGATTTTCGCCATGTTCACCCTCCTTGGAGTGATTGTACTGCTGCGATAGGGGCCGCTAATATATCGCCCGGATTCACGGGGACCAAGCACAATTAATGCGCGCCGTCAACTCACATCCTGTGCAAAGATTCTCAATCAAACGAAGGGAAAAAGGTCAGATCAGCCCCAAAGTTATCCATCGCCACTACCTCGTCGCCGCGCAGCCGGGCGCGGATGGAACGAGTCCGATGCTGCAGAACCAACTCTTCTTCGGCCAAGGCAAAGCGAATCTCGATAGGAGTGTTCAAAGGCGGTTGGGCAAAGAAGAGGAACCCGCCGTCTATGCGCGGCGACACAGCCCCTGTTACCTCTAAGTCAGACGGCGCTACCCAGCCGGGCAGGCGCACCCACAACGGCCCCGGCTGCTTAACCTCGACGCGCAGGACATCATGCGTATAAGGAGATTCGACGCGCACGGCCTCGGTCTCGTGGTCAAAGAGCAAATTGACCCGGTGCCCCGCCGGGCCGCTGCGCACCATCTCCCGGTACACCTCGCACAAAGACGCCACCGCCCCACCGACAATATCCATATTGAAGCCAACAGTCTCGGCTTCCACCGGCTCGTGGCCGTACGGCGCTGGAAAGCCAAAGGCTCCCTGGTGCCGCTGCGCCACGTCGCGCAGGCCGTCCACGCCCTCGGGGTTGGGCGGTTCGTCAATAAAGGAAATGTCGCGTAATTGCGACGGCAGCATATGCCCCCGCACAATGCGCTCGGCGTCTTGGAAGTACTCGCTCCAGCCCCAGCGCCCCAAGATCAGGGCAGTCTCGACGATGTCGCCGGTATTGTTGACCTCGCCGCGGTCGGGTGCCGCATCGGGACGCGTGCTTTCGACGACCCAACCCAACGGATCGCGCATGGCCCACAGGCCATTATCGTAAAAAGCCTTGACGCGCAGCAGCAGCGCCGTGTCACCCGTCAGATCGGCCAATTGCGCCAACGACGACATGACGCAAGTGACCGAGTGCGTGTGGTCGCCCAGCAGTTCCCGGTCGTGGCCGCCGTCCGCAGTGAAAAACTCACCCGTGATCTTCTCAGCCAATTCCAAAGCCAACTCCAAAGCCGGCCCATAACCCGTCGCCCGATAGTACTTGACCAAAGGCCCCAAGGCCCGGGCTTCCCCCGGTATGAACAGACTCTCCCACGCCTCCAGTCCCAACCCCTGCAGCGTCGGTCGATCCCATCCCTCGTCCACGCTCCAATAGCGGCGAAACGCCTCGATACTGGCCTCAGCTAGCTCTCGCGCCCGGTCCGAGTCGCGGTATTGCACCAGCGGATAGAGCGCGTGAAACCCCTCGCGGATGTTGTGCGGGATGAAGTTGACCAGCGGACCGTCCAACTCGGCCCGGTTGAGCGGCATGGCGATGGGGCCGCTGTACGAATAGAACG
Source organism: Candidatus Latescibacterota bacterium (assembly GCA_965203175.1). Taxonomy (GTDB): domain Bacteria; phylum Latescibacterota; class UBA2968; order UBA8231; family UBA8231. The sequence goes on from OZ241867.1 coordinate 5,841,570, forward strand.
CCGCGGCCGCGTGTTTTTCAATCGCCGCTTCATCTACTGCAACGCCCGCCGCATCTTCGGCGTTGAGTAGAGCGTTGAGGTGGCGGCCGGGCACGTGCGCCTCCGAATGCGCGGCGCTAAAGCGCAGTTCGGCTTGGGGACGCACGCGCGAGCCGAAAAAGGGAATATCGTTGTCGTCGGCATTGAAAACTCTCGACATAGTGCGGCAACCCAATTCAATGGCGCCGCGCACATCCGTGGTGTTGACGTCTTGTAAACGAGTCATAGTCATCTCCTGTTAAAAGTCGTACAGCTCCCCACTCGCCGCCGCAGCCCTATCGACGTACCCAGGCCAGCGCGGCGGCTCCAGTAGCAGGTCTCCCTCGGGACAGAGGATCCAGTCGGAGCGGCCGATCTCGTAGCTGCGGATGTGGGCGTAGGGGCCGTCGTCGTTGATGTACTGCACCACGAACAAGTCTCCGGATGGTCTCTGTACCCAGCCGGAGTAAGCACCGTCGCAGTGGATGCTGCGGTCGTGGTCTATGAAGAAATACCGGTGGCCGGCTTGGCGAGCGTAGTTGGCAGTGCAGTCCGGGTCCGCGGCAATAGCCTGGGTCTCGACGTGGAGTACGAGATTGCGCGGCGGCGTCAGGCGCTGGAAGCCGTGGACGACCGCAACCTCGCCACTGCGCAGGATGCCAGCCCGCGGCCTACCAACGCAGCAGGTGAGGAAGGTAGGGTATGGACCAGACCAAGTTTTGCCGCCGTCCTGCGAAATCGCCTTGTGCCCAATGGCACGCCGCAAGTCCTCGCGCAGGTAGCAGACCAAGGTGCCGTCGTCCAACTCGACGTAGGTCCCCTCGTTGAGCCACAACTTCGGGTCGGAGCAGACGTGGATTGCCGGTCCCCAGGTCCGTCCACCATCGGCCGAGGTGAAGGCGTTGTGGAGCCAGACCACGTCGCGGTCGTCCCTCGGCCCAACGCGGTCAGCACCGATGATGATCTCACCGGCCTTGGTGCGAAATATGCACGGGCAGATGTGGCCCCTGATCCCGGTGGAGGCGCGCTCGCTCCAAGTGCGGCCTGAATCGGTCGAGCGGTAGATGAGGATCTCCGAATCGGGGTGGTGCTCCGGCTCAAGGCGGGGCAGCAGGTCGCAGATGAGTAGAACCTCAGAGCCGTCGAGGGCTAGCAGGCGCGGGTTGTTCAGGCGGCCCTCGGTTTCCGGGTCGTTCACCTCGTCGACGACGGCCTTCTCGCTCCAAGTGCGGCCGCCATCGCTGCTGAGGTGATAGACGATACGGCCAAAGGGAAGGGCCGTGTGCCCGAGACTCTCCCGGTACACGCATACCCAAGTGCCATCGCCGCACTCGACGAGATCGGGGAAGGCTTTGTACACGTTGTCTTCGCGGAACAAAACGGACTTGATCACCTTTTAGCTCTCCTATCGTTAAAATTACCGACCAGCGAGGGACGTCGATTGACCGTCCCCGCGCAATCCAATCTCGTTCTCCCAGCGCCGGTACATCTCGGGCCGGCGGTAATGGCGGAAGAACATCAGCGTCTCCCTGCGACTTTCCGCTAGCGCCGACGCACTCAGATCGGCGACGACCATCTCTTCTTCGCTGCCACTCTGTCCCTCGGCGATGACCGCGCCGAGGGGATCGCAGATGAAGGTCACTCCCGAAAACGTGCGACCAGCCCCGTTGTCTCCGACGTTATTGCAGATGGCGACGTACACGTTGTTGTCGTACGCGCGAGCGGGAACGTAGCGCATCCAGCGAGCCCGCTTTTCTGTGGGAGTCTCCCCCGGTGAGGCATGGGGCAGGAAGATCACCTCGGCCCCCTTTTCCGCTAACAGGGTGCTCAATTCCGGGAAGTGGGAATCGTAACAAATCTCAATGCCGTAGCGAGCCTTCCCATGGTCGAATACCGGAAGATCGTCTCCGTGTCGCCAAGTGCCAATCTCAGCATCGGGAACGTGCGTCTTGCGATAGCAGCCGACGTATCCCTCGGGGCCGCAGACGACCTGCGTGTTATAGACGATGCCGCTGACGTCCCGTTCGAGAATACCAGCCAACAGCGTGATCTGACAGTTGCGTGCGATCTCTTCGAGCCTGCGCAACGATTCACCTTCGAGCGGCTCGGGCTCCGGTGTCGAGGTGTCGCCGGCGTTGTATCCGCACACGCATAGCTCGGGAAAACAGACGATGTCGACATCTTGCGCGGCCGCTGCCTCGGCAAAGCGCTCGATAGTGGCTAAATTGCGATCGCGTTCCGCGACGCGGCAGTTCATCTGCACCGCGGCAATGCGTAGGTCTTGCATCGGGTCGGTTCCTCCTCTTCTATATATTCATCCATCGGATTGGATCATCCTCATGCGCCGACTCAACCTCCACCAATTTAAGACAGTTCTCGCGTTTGCCCTACGACTGGCGATGTGTGCTGGCGTCGCCGCGTCGGCACAGGAAGAAGGCGAGGACAGCACCATATCCTGGTCCCTGACGCTGAAGACGATCCGCGCCGAGTTTCCGACAGTCGCCCATATATCGACCGATACGCTGCAATCCTGGCTCGACGAATCTACAAATCGGGAAAACCTCCTGCTGTTCGACGCGCGAGAACCCGAGGAATATGCCGTCAGCCATCTGCAGGATGCCCGGTCAGTCTCCTCGAAAGACGAAGCTCTGAAAGCGCTTCAAGGAGTATCATCGAACCGGCCTATCGTTTTGTACTGTTCCGTGGGGCACCGTTCGTCGGAACTTGCCCAGTTTCTAATGAAAAAGGGATATACGGAGGTCTATAATCTAGAAGGATCAATCTTCGCTTGGGCAAACGAGGGACGACCAGTTTACCGGGGAAAGGAGCAGGTGAAGGTCGTCCATCCCTATGACAAAACCTGGGGCAGATTATTGAAGGAATCACTGCGAAAACAGTAGCAGGCCGCGCCTGTTACAGGTCTACCCTTGCTCCTGTCGGCTGATGAATTGGCCCAATAGCGGCACTGCAAAGGAATACTTGCCATGTCGATTCTTGTACACCAGTCCTTGGGAGGCAAGGGCGACGAGCATCTGATTGACATGGCTACTGCTGAACGGTTTGTCCAAGGCTCGCTTGGATTCCCCGACCACTTCTTGGACCGTGAACTCATCGTCGCAATTCTCAAGCCGAGAAATTACGAACAGCAACGCCCTCTGCCGATCAGATGCACGAGCCCATCGCCCGGCAAAGAAGTCTGTGTCGAGTTTCTGTTCGATCCCCGCAGTGGGAACCGACGCGCTCTCCCCCTTATCGATCCTCTGAATGAACGCGTCGTACACCTCTCTGCAGATGAACTGGATGAAGTACGGATAGCCGCCGGACATGTTGATTATCGTGTTAACGGAATTGTCACTAAGACGCACCGGGCACTCAGCATCTTCTACCGGTTCCCGAATTGCCTCCTCACTTTCCGACTTGTTGAGGCTCTGCAGAAACACGACTCTAAACATTCTCTCGGAAAACGTCCGGGCTTCCACTAGCTTGGGGAACAACGTCGGAAGGCCGGTCAAGACGAGCATCAAAGGCAGGCCCTTTCTCTGCAGAGACTGAAAGCAATCGAGTAGTAAAGACAGAGGAAACTGGTCCTTTGCCGACTGGTCGGTGAGGTTTTGTGCCTCATCGTAGGCGAATATGATCCCGCGTATGTTCTGCTCCTTCGATAGAGCACGCCACACGATTTCCAGAACCCCCTTGATCTTGTCGAGCGACAGACCAGGGATGTGGTTGTAGATCTCTATGAGAGCTTGGTAGGTAAGGGTTCGCGAGACTTGGTCTGTGTCAGCGACAAATCCGACGCGACGCACCTCTTCGGTTTCCACGACTAGGCTCGAGGTGACCGGAGATAGGTCTGTGCAAAGCCGGATAGCCATGTTGTGCTCGCTGATACTTGTGGACTCGGAAAGATCGGTCCCTACCCACACCCACCCGCGGCTCATTGCCAGAGGCTTGAACGAGTCGAGGAGCACCGTCTTTCCTACTCCTCGAAGCCCCGTCAGGACCATGTTTTCCAGAATCGTGCTTTGCCCGAGCAGGCGACGAAACTCTTCACGCTCCTCATGTCTCCCGGCCAAATATGGCGGGTGGTGGCCAGCACCTGGACGAAACGGGTTTGAGAACTCAGCCATGTCGATATTCACCTCCGTAAAGTCAATTGACTAAATTTATATAATAATATTAATTTAGTCAATCAAGTAATCATAAATTAATAAATGTCTTAGCTATAATACGCCTGCCGACGCTCCAACTACTCACCCCAGAGGCCACCATGTCCGACACCCCTATCTCCATCAGCTCCAACCGCCAACTACTGCTTGATTTGGAGCATCCCTTATCGTAAGCTCAGTTTATTGAACGCAACCTAATTATGAGGCTCGGCCAAGCAGTGAAAAAGGACTCGACCTACCGGGCGCAGCCTGCGCCATCGGCATTCCCTGTTCCCCAAGAGGGTGAACGGCCCGTTATCTATGCAGATCGCGTAGGGGAGTATTACGTCGAAAGGAAATCCGACGAACACCGCAAAAATCACGGTCTATATCTCACGCCAGTCCCCGCCGCGGATTTCATGGCCAGATGGATCAAGGTGAGCGGGCCAAAGCTGCGGGTCCTCGATCCCGCCGCGGGAGCAGGTATTCTCTGCTGTGCGGCCATAGAGGCGCTTGTCTCCCGCGATTCAATGCCAAATATCATCGAACTGGTCGTCCATGAAGTCGATAGAGACCTGATCGCGCCGCTACAGGCCGTTATCGACTATCTTGTCGACTGGTGCCGTAGCCGTGGAGTGAAGGTCGCCGTGCAGGTCGAGGCGACCGACTTCATCATAGCGCACGCCGAGACATTGCGTTCGCTCGGCGGACTCTTTCCCTATCGGTCGGTAGCCGAAGACTTTGACATCGTTATCGCCAATCCGCCTTACTTCAAGATCAGCAAGGCTGACCCGCGTGCGAGTGCTGCTTCCACCGTAGTTCACGGCCAGCCAAACATCTACGCTCTCTTCATGGCGGTCAGTGCCGTACTACTGCGCGAAAATGGAGATTTCGTATTTATCACACCTCGAAGTTTTACGTCCGGCCCTTACTTCAGGCAGTTCAGAAACGTTTTCTTTGACATGATCCGACCAACGGAAGTCCATGTGTTCGGCTCTCGACGCGACGCCTTCAGTCGGGACGAGGTGCTACAGGAGAACGTCATTGTCTCCGGCACCCGTTATAATCTCCGGCGTTGGGACAAGACCGACTCGCCGTTTGTCATTTCATCAAGTCGCGGGGTCCGTGATATCGGTGAATCCGACCGTCGCGAGATTCCGTTAAACACGGCTCTCGACCTCGATTCCACAAACAAGATTCTCCGCTTGCCGATCTGTGAAGGAGATGACGACGTGTTGGCTCTGGTGGATTCATGGCCGGAGAGCCTCCGCAGCTTCGGCCTAGATATCTCGACCGGCCCCGTAGTCGCCTTCCGTGCAACGGAGTTTATAGACAAGGAAGGCAAGGTGCCGGATAGCCATGTCCCGCTCCTATGGATGAACCATGTACACGCTATGCAGGCCACTTGGCCGCTCAACGGACACAAGCCAGAGTACATCAAGCGTTCCGGCACCGAGGCACTTCTGCTACCGAACAGGAATTATGTGCTCATGCGCCGCTTTAGCGCCAAGGAAGAGGCGCGCCGGCTGACCGCGGCTCCCTACATCGCGACGGAATTTGCGACCCCCGAGGTCGGATTCGAAAATCATCTCAACTACATCCATCGGCCTGGAGGCACGCTCGCCGAAGACGAAGCATGGGGTCTGGCGGTGCTCTACAACAGCCGATTGCTCGATACATGGTTCCGTGCGGTCAACGGCAACACTCAGGTGAGCGCCACCGAACTACGCACCATGCGGCTTCCTGCTCACCAAACGATCATCACGCTTGGTCAGTGCGTAAAACATCTCGCGAACCCCATGGAAGGCCTAGATCGGCTTGTCATGGACCTGATTGCCCATCCCGAATTGGAGGAGGCAGTCGTTGGCCAGCATTGAAGAAGCTAGGGAAATCCTCAAGGCACTCGGCATGCCACCGGCACAGCACAACCAGATGTCGGGTCTGACACTGATTGCCCTGTGCGGGCTGACGCCGGATGCCCCTTGGTCAGATGCAAAACAGGGATCGTGCACCGTCACCAAGGGCATCATGGATTACGTTAAGGAGCACTACGGTACCGAATACGCACCCAATACAAGAGAAACTTTCCGCCGTCAGGCGCTCCACCAGTTCGTTCAGGCGCGAGTCGCCGATTACAACCCGTTCGAACCCGGCCTCCCGACTAATAGCCCGCGCGCTCACTACGCCATCACGGAAGCGGCCTTGGAAGCCGTGCAGCACTATGGGACAAAAGGTTGGGATTCAGCCGTGGAAAAATTCCGCCACGAGCAGGGAACTCTTGTAGAGCGCTACGAGCGTGAACGGCTTCACACCATGATTCCGCTCAAGCTAGCCGATGGACAGGAGCTTCAGTTCTCCCCAGGCAAGCACAACGAGGTGCAAAAAGCTGTCGTGGAAGAATTCGGGCCGCGCTTCGCTCCCGGCGCACGCCTGCTCTATGTCGGCGACACTGCCAAGAAGGACCTATACGTAGACGAGGAGAGCCTTGACGAACTCGGCATCCCGATCACCGACCACGGCAAAATGCCGGATGTCGTGTTTTACGACGCCGAGCGAAACTGGCTGTTTCTCGTTGAGGCAGTAACATCGCACGGCCCCATGTCGCCGACGCGGGTCGCCGATCTGGAGGACATGCTTTCCGAGTGCTCCTCGGGTGTCGTTTATGTTAGTGCCTTTCCGGATTTCGAAGAATTCCGCAAGCACATGAAGAACATCGCTTGGGAAACGGAAGTATGGCTTTGCGACACCCCTAATCACATGATCCATTACGATGGCGATAGGTTTCTCGGGCCTAGACAATGATCTCGAACGACTGCGGGCGGGCCAATCAACAGGTGTTGGGCGAAGAGTATCTGCTGGGCAGTTCTTTCCAGCGAGAGCCATTGCCTAGATTCGAGAGACGGTCTACATTTTATCGGATTTGGCTATTATGCATCCGCTCCAAATGATACTGTTCAGTAAATATAGAAGAATGCGTTTTGACGAATAAATGCTATATCATCTCCTACGACATGGCCGGAGGCGATGATTATGACGAACTCCATGATGCCATCAAGGCATACGGCACTTGGGCTCACATCACTGAGTCGACATGGGCAGTGGTGACCGAGTATAGTGCAAAAAAGATTCGCGATGATTTGGGCCAATACCTGCCGAATGGGAGCCGTCTTCTCGTCGTAAAGTCTGGCGTTGAAGCGGCTTGGCGAAATCCAATCTGCCGCAACGAATGGCTAAAGAAGCACCTTTAGTATGTCCCAAACGGAGAGTAGCGGCGAAAAATCTGTCAGGATTCGGCGAGGTCCAGTCGATTCGCTTTCACTATACGAAATTACGGATTACGAACTGGATACCCTTGAAAGAGGAGGTCCTTCGAACCTTTTCCTAAACTTTGGCATTGCTCTACTATCCATCAGCATTTCATTCCTCATCGCTCTGTTCACAACACAGATAACCTCCGATCGTACCTTTACAGTGTTTGTCATCATTGCTGTTATTGGTTCAGTCAGCGGTATCGTGTTGATGTTTCTGTGGTATTTCAATCGGAAGTCAATAGCCTCATTGATCCAAAAAATCAAGGGTCGAATCCCAGCCGACGAAGTGGGACCAACTGAGCAAGATGAAGATACATAGAGAATCTTGAGATAGCCGAAGAGACCATTCTATTCATTCCCGACGAGGTGCGGCAGCGCGCTATCGTCGGCAGTAGTCTATTTATAGCCCCTAGTACCATTGCGACTCCGGAATCTTTTTCAATCGTCAGCCTCTGTCGCCGTCAGAAAACGGTACCTATCCCCAACCAGACGGCCAAGTTGTAAACCAGCCCTACGTTAGCTATAATACGCCCGCCGACACTCCAACTACCCACCCCCGAGGCCACCATGCCCAACACCCCCATCACCATCGGCTCCGACCGCCAACTACTACTCGACCTCCGCCTCATCGACGAGCTACAAGACGCCCGCCAAGTCCTCCACCAGCCCGTGCGCCGCAACGCCGCAGTGCGCATCGACCACCCCTATGAAGAAGGCGGCCTCGCCTACGCCGTGCTCTTTAAAGACGGCGACCGCTTCCGCGCCTGGTACCGCTGCATTCCCCACGCCGACAACAACAAAACCGACCGCGCCTGCACCGCCTACGTCGAAAGCAGCGACGGCATCACTTGGCACAAACCAGAGTTGGGCCTAATCGACTTCCAAGGCTCGACGGCCAATAACTTAGTCATCGACGATCCCGACCTAGTCAACTTCTCCCCGTTCCTCGATCCAGAAGCCCCAGAGCAAGAGCGCTACAAAGGCATCGGCCGGCGCGGTGCCATTTATACTGCGACTTCGCCCGACGGCTTCCACTGGCGCAAAAACCCCGAACCCGTGCAGACCGAAGGCCCGTTCGACTCGCACAACATCGCCTTCCGCGACCCGTGGACCGGCCAGTACGTCATGTACACCCGAGGCATTCGCAGCGACGGCGAACTAGGCCACGGTGCCACTCGCGCCTTTAAGGAAGGCGTGCGCTGGATTCGCCGCGCCACCTCCGACGACTTTGTTCACTGGAGTCCGCTAGAAGCCATCGACACCGGCGATGCGCCGCTGGAGCACATGTACACCAATTCCTGCGTTCCCTACGAGCGTTCACCCGGTCTCTACCTGATGTTCCCCTCGCGCTTTGTCAACAGCCGCAGCCCCACGCCCGGCTGGCCGTACCCCGGGGTCAACGACGGCGTGCTAATGAGCAGCCACGACGGCCTCCACTTCGACCGCCTCTTCCCCGAGGCTTTCGTGCGCCCGGGGCCCGACCCCGGCAATTGGCACGACCGCAGCGTGTACATCATGCGCGGCCTGCTGCGCACCGGACCCGCCGAACTGTCGCTCTACATGACCGAGAACTGGCGTATGCCCACCTCCTGCATCCGCCGCCTGACCATGCGCCTCGATGGCTTCGCCTCGGTACAAGCGCCCTATCGCGGCGGCCAGTTCACCACCAAGCCCCTGATCTTCAGCGGCGATCAGTTGAGGCTCAATATGGCCACCTCCGCGGCCGGCAGCATCCGCGTCGAGGTCCAAGACGAAAACGGCAAGCCCTTCCCCGGCTTGGCGCTAGCGGACTCGCCCGAGCTTTTTCAGGATCAGACGGACTTAGCAGTGGAATGGGAATCGGGCGCGGAGGTAGGCCCGTTGGCCGGACGGCCAGTGCGCCTGCACTTTGTCATGTACGACGCCGACCTGTACGCACTGCGCTTTTGCCGCAAAGAAGAATAGGAGACAGAACCCATGTACCAATCAGTAGATGTCGCCGCCATTTCCTTCCGGCCTAAAAAATTCGACCTAGCCGGCAATGCCGACCACTTGGAAGCCATGTTCCGCGCCGCCGCCAAAGGCGGTGCCCAACTGGCCTTGGCACCCGAAGGGGTGCTAGAGGGCTATGTAGTCATGGAACTGATCACGGAGGAGGAACCGGAAGAACGGATGCGGGACGTGGCCGTCACCACGCGCGGCCCGGTCATTGGCCGCTTCCGCGAGCTGGCCCGCGAGTTGGGAATATGCCTCGCCTTTGGGCTAGCCGAGCGCATCGGCGACGATGTGTACAACTGCGCCGTCTTCATCGACCACCGAGGCCGCCTGTGCGGCAAGTACCACAAAATGCAACTGGCCGAAGGCTATCATCCCTCCTGGTGGTACAACCGCCTCGGTGCTCATGCCCACGCTTTTGACACTCCGTTTGGCCGCTGCGGCTTCCTCATCTGCAACGACCGCTGGAACCCCGACATCGCCCGCATCCCAGTGCTCGACGGAGCACAGTACCTGCTCATTCCCTCCTACGGCTCCCGTTCCAAGGAGCAAGACCGCGCCGTGTTGGCCCGAGCGCGCGAAAACGGCGTCGCCATTGTCGAGGCCAACGTCGGCGTCACCTTGGTCATCAGCAAAGGAGAAATCGTCGCTCTGTCGCGCCGGGTAAGCGAAATCACCTACGCCACCATCGAAATCCCAGCCCTACCTTCGGCGCGCAACCGCAACGCGCAGGAACGCAGCTTTTTGCAATGGCGGCAAACGGAAATGCGCCACCGCTACAAACAAGGAGAGGCCAAGCGCGCCCGCTCCGGGCCGCACGACCCCGACAAGGTCAGCCACGACCAAAAGGGCCGCTTGATCCATTGAAATAGCTTACCGCACAAAGGCCCTCTTCCCCACAATACCCTCACCCTGCGCAATGTCGTAGCGCGACCCGGCTGCAAGCTGTTCAAGGGCTTCCACCGTCCCATCCGGCCAGCGAATCTCCAAGCGGTCGATCTGCTCGGCCGCGCCCAAGCCAACGGTCAGGCTCATCGGACTGTGGCTCAGATAAGAAGATCCCGTACGCACCATGAACACCTGCTCCTGTTCGCCCACCTGCGCAGTCACCTTCGCGCCAATAGCGTCGCGGTTGGGTGCCTTGCCCGTCAGGTCAAGCTCCACCACGCGGCCGGTCGGTCCCTCGTTGCGCAATAGATAGGCCGGCCCGCCATTGGTCGTCAGCAACACGTCCAAGTCGCCGTCTGCGTCTATATCGCCGACGGACAGCCCTCGCGCCACCACTGGCTTGACAAATGGCCCACCCGTCTGCTCCGACACCTCGATCATCCGCCCCTCGCCGGTATTCCAAAACAACTGCGGTGGTTGACGATACTCGATCTCCTTCTGCGTCGAGTTGATCTCTGGCTCAATGTGCCCATTGGCCAAGATCAGGTCTTGGTAGCCGTCGAGGTCGTAGTCGAAAAAGCGCAGTCCAAAGGTCAGCGGCTGCAGCGTCGCCTGCACCAGCCGAGCTTTGCCCGCAGCATCGACAAAGACCTCGCCGCCGGCTTGGCGATAGAGCGAGAGCGCTTCTCGGCTGAAGTTCCCAATGGCGATGGAAAGCACGCCGTCGTTGGCGACCGAGGTAATATCTACGCCCATCCCCGCTCGCGCCCGTCCGGTCTCGTCATAGCCAATGCCCGCGGCGAGACCCCGCTCCGCAAAGCGACCCCCACCTAAGTTTTGCAACAGGAAATTGGGCTGAGTGTCGTTGGTGACGACCAAGTCGATGCGGCCATCGTCTTCAAAGTCGGTCATGGCCACGCCCATGGACTTGCCCTCGGGCAACAACAGACCGGCCTCTTCAGTTATTTCTCGGAAACGGCCCTCACCCAGATTGCGATAGAGCCTCGGCGTCGAGCCGGGGTACTGCTGTGGCGTGGCGTAGGACTTTCCCTTGCCGTCGAGCGTGGTATATATGTCAGTGCTAGCCGACCAGCGCACGTAGTTGGTGACCAACAGATCCAGCCAGCCGTCGCCATCCACATCGACCCAAGCCGCGCCCGTGGACCACTCGGGATTCTCATTGCCCGCATCGTCCCGCCAGACCGCGCCCGCCACGCCCGCTTCTTGCGCCACATCGACAAAGCGGCCCGCGTCGTTGCGCAACAGCAGGTTCGGCCCCAAGGTCGTCAAGTAAATATCCGGGTCGCCATCGGCGTCGTAATCGGCAATCGTCGCGCCCATGCCATAGACCGAAAAGTCTAGACCCGCGCGTCCCGTTGCGTCATCAAAAGTGCCGTTGCCGAGATTGCGATAGAGCTTGCCGGGGGCCTTTTCGCCGCTCCAGCCTTCGCTGTTGACCAAGAGCACGTCCAGCCAGCCGTCGCCATCGTAATCAAAAAGCGCACAGCCGCTGCCCATGGTTTCCGGCATCCACTTGTCGCCGCGCGCACCAGTCTCGTGCCTGAATTCGAGACCAGCCTCTCGCGTCACATCGACAAAGCGCACCGCAGGAGCCTCTTTCCGCCCGCGCCCCACCGCATAGTCGGCAGCCGGTTTGGTGTACTCAGGCTTCGGAGCCGGTTCCGAAGGCTCTTCCGGGCCGCAGGCGACTAACATCAATGCGCCGACCAAGAGTCGCCAGATCATACTACGAGATGTTGGCATAAAATTTGCATCTATTGCGTACTTACTCGTCATATCTCTTCCCATTAAGCCTTAGCAGTGTGAAAGGTGTGATACACAGGTGTTTGCTAGAGTAAACGACACGCAAAAAGAATGCAATCGGATTAGCTCGACATGAATCGCAGCGAAGCCTACATCGCCGACGAAAAATTGACTTACCTACTGCACGACGAAAGCAAGAACGGTCTATTCGTTCTATTAGGCTATGACGACCACAATGTCGAGGACTTACGCAGAGGTCTGCTAATCATCGTCAGGACGCAACTACCTGCCGAACGCATTGCAACTGAGCACGGCACCAAATACATTATCCTTGGATATATTGACACACCATCATACGGCCTATTTCATCTGCGCACCGTGTGGTTTATCCGCCACGGCGAGACCGCGCTGCGTTTTGTAACGGCCGTTCCACAAAGGAGTTAGTCCATGAATACCCTAGCCGAACCCCTAGCTGAACCCCTAGCCGAACACCGACGGGCTGTCCTGACAGCCGATCAACCCCAAGCCGAACTGATCGTCGGCGATGTCGGGATCGTGGTTTTCATTCACGGCGAAGGGGTCGCTTACGAAGTAGAGTTTCCCAACCGAGCCGTCCTCACCCTAGAGGCCGACCAAGTGCGGCCCCTCGGCATGGAAGAAATTCTCCACGTGCGCCCTCAACCACCCTCCCCCAGCGGATGAACGTGGATTTTGAGCGCCTCGCGGTTGTCGTGCGGATGCTCTAGCCGATAGCGGCGCGTCAACTCTTGCGCCGACTCGTCAATCTGGTAGTACTGGTAAGCCTGCTCGGCAATGAGAGCCTCGTCCTCGCGGCCAAGGGCGCGCAGCGAGAGCATCCGGTGGTAGTGAGCGACGCGGTCTTCCGGGTCAATGGCCAGTACGCCGTCGAGGGCCTCTAAAGCCTCCTCAAAGCGGCCATCGAGGTAGAGCACCCGGCCCAAATTCCGCCACGTAGCACGATCCTCGGGAAAGTCGCGCAACACTCGGCGATACGCCTGCGCCGCAGCCTCGTAACGGCCATCCTCCTGCAACACCACGCCCCACACCCAAGCCGTCTGCCCATCGCCGCTAACTAACGCCTCGCAGTCCTCCAAATGCTCGTACGCTCGCTCCAAGTGCCCATCGCGCACGGCAACCTTGGCCAAGTTGCGGCAACCGTCCAAGCGCTCCGGCGCTAGCTGTTCCACCGTCGCAAAAGCCCGTGCAGCACCCTGGGTGTCGTCTTGAAGCAGCAAGCCGATGCCATAGTCGTTGAAGCGCATCCAGTCGCCCGCATCTGGCACACCCTGCGCGGACGGCCCTCCCACTACCAACGCCACCTCGCTGCGGGCGATCTCAGTTACCGGCAAATCCGGCACTTGGTCGAAGCGGCGGAAACCCTCGCGGTTGTTGTTAAAGGCAAATTCCGTATAGGCGCGGTCGAACTTGCGCCACAACAGCCGCGCCCGCAGCGTCAGCTTACGCCCCGCGTAGTCCTCGGGCACCTCGAAGCTGTAGTGGGCTACATCCGCCGTACCGGGACCAATAGTGCGCACGTACACAGCCGTGACGATGTCCTGCGCATTGCGCCGGTGGATAGCTTGGCCTTTTGCATCGACCATCAGCGCCTTGTAAAAGTGCGCCCCTGGATCGACGTGCCCGTCGTCTTGCACCGCCCCGTTCAAAGCCAGCACCGCATCGTCGTCACCTACCACCGATACCTCTAGCCAGCCTTCGTTGGAATCGTTAGTCCCACCCGGGAAAGTGTGCCCGACGCCCTTGTTGCGCACCACCACATCGAATGTGTACTCGCCACCGGGCACCAGCGCCGGTTGACTCTTGTCCAGCGCGTAGTGCGCTTCTTCTTGGTGGTGCAGTGAGAACACATCGACGCTGAGTTTTTCGTCTTGCAGAAATTCCTCGATCCGCGCAATGGTCTCCTCGTCGCCGCGGATGAAGGGCAGGGCCGTGTTGACCGCCAAAAAGCGGTGCGACTTGACGTACCCATCCCGCGCCGACACGTCGCCCGCAACCGCTTCCTCCAGCGGCATGTGGCAATCCTGGCAAACCCGCTTAACAGCAGGCAAATAGAAGGTCCTAGCGGCGTTGAGCGCCACGCCGCTGTCGTGCCAATTGTCGAACTCGTTTTGGCCGCGCAGCCAGCGGTAGCCATTGACGCGCGAGTCGAGACTGACCTTGTGGCAGGTGGCGCAAAACTCAGAAGTGCGAAAGAAGGGCTTGAGCATCTGCTTCTTGTGTACAATGGGCCTCGCCTTCAGCGCCGTGTCGTGCACGAAGCGGCCAACGCCTTCTTTGGCCTCGGCGAACAGATAGGGATCCTCCTGTTCGTCGGCGATGTTGTAGTTGCCGTTGCCGGTCTGATCGTGAATCTCGTCGATGGCGTGGCAGCCCAGGCAGGTCAGCCCGGCTTGGGCTTGGGGCGAGGCGCGGTCGATCTCTTCGGTCATTTTGCCCGCCAGCATCAACGCCGGATCGTGACAACCCGAGCACCACTTGGACTTGACTTTGGCCTCCTCGCCCGCCAAGTCCTTGTAATAGGCGATGTGCGCGTCAACCTCTACATTGCTCTCGGTCGAGTTGCTGCGCATGTGGTTGATCGTCGCCTCGTAGAAGGGGTTGTTGAACGAAGCAAAGCGGTGCGCTGACGTCGCCCACTGTTCGACGATTGCCGCGTGACAGCGGGCGCAAGTCTCCGAACCAATCGGCTCGTTGACCACAAAGCCATACTCGTCCATGTCGCCAGCGAGTTTCTCCGGCTGCGAGAGATCGCCGCGCGTGATGATCCGCGAGGGCAGCACATCGCCAGTCGTAGTCGTAGTAGCCGCTGGAAAAAAGGGGCTTTCAGCCGGCACAAAATTGGCGGGGACAAACTCGTCAGGCGCAAAGTCAGCGACCTCCCGCGCCTTGGAACCCGGCCCAGTGTGCTTGCCAGCGGCAAATGCCTCCTCGGCCGCCTGCGTGTACTGCTCGCCGCTATAACTCAACCCGTGTAGCACCACGGCTAGCGCCAACAGCCCGACCACTGCTACGGGCACAATGCGATAGCTCCGCGCAGAGGGCTTCCACAGTGAGAGGCGACGGTGAGCCAAGTAAAAGAGAGGAATCAAAACCGCCGCGGCCACGTGGCTCCAGTATGCCACCGGGTTGCCGCGATTGCTCGCCGCGCTGAGGATGAACAGCCCGCTGATGGCCAGTACAATGCCCAGCGTCAGCGTGGCGATGCCGGTGAGGATGGCCCGCTTGCGGCTCTTGCGCCATACCGCCGGTAGGTGCCAAGCCACAAAGCCCATCGCCAGGACCACCAGCACCAGACCGACGCCCGTATGCGACAGCACCATGCCTTGGTAAAACTTGGGCAGGGAAATGTCGGTGACGGCGAAGTAGGCGAAATCGAGAGCGTCGGCCAGCCGATTGGTCAGCAAATAGAGCGTGTCGGCGACCATGAAGACGCCCAAGGCCACCACAGCTAGCAAGGTCCGTTGCTGGCGAGTACTCAGGCGACTCGGGGTTTTCTTTTGCATGGCTTAGCTGGGCAGAGCGCACATGGCCGGCGGGATTACCGGGTTTCCTCCCTTAAAGATAGGAGGTACGCGCGATCTCTGGTAGACTGCGACCGGCGGGGATGCTTATGCCCACTGCCCTTGTAGCCAGCCAACGACCTTTTCGACCATGACCTGCGCGTGCTCGCTAAAGACGTGATCGGCCCCGTCGATGACGACGAGTTCGCCGTTGTCCCTCGCTCGGGCGAGAATATCGTGCGAGTCATCAATCGGTACCACGTCGTCCTCGCTGCCGTGTACCAACAGCCAAGGCACTACAATCTCGGCCCCGCGTCGCACCACGGTGTCGATCTGGGCCATGTCGTCCATGTAGGCTTGCGAGAGCGGGCAGTCTGGCTCATCCCACATGCATCCCTCGTCGGGCACCTCCTCGCCAAACTCGCGCTCGGCAAAGGCGTGCGTATGCACCATGCCCGCCAGGGAGACGAGCAGGCGAATGCGCTCGTCGCGGCTCAAGACGCCGACTGCTCCCCCCATGCTGTGGCCGACATAGCAGACCGAATAGCCGTCTAAAGCGTCGAGCACCGCGCCGAGATCTTCAACTTCTTTGGAGATCGTCGCGTCGGCAAAGCGGCCCTCGGACGCGCCATTGCCGGCAAAGGAAAAGCGCAACGCGTGGATGCCAGCGGCCGCTAATCTCTCGGCGAGCGCTACGACAAAGGGGCGGTCCTTGTTGCCGGTCACGCCGTGCCCCAAGACGGCGATGTGCCGCGATCCCTCCGTGCCGGCGTGAAACGTGTAGTCCAGCATTTCGCCAGACGGGTTGCGAATGGTTCCGAACATGGGGTTCATCCTTCTCATTTTGGTGTTCGATCTGTACGTCGTTAGGCTGTCTGCGCTTGAGAACATCCTCCGCCAGTGTTCTCCTTATCCACATGGCTAGCGAATCGCTGCTTGGATTACTGTTTGGGGCAATAGATTATAGTTTACTCGACTAAGTCGCCGAGACCACAGGCCGAACCAAAGGTTTCTATCTTCCATCGCCCCTGCGAGCCGAGCGGGTGCCGCAGCCGAATCGCGCCTGGTGACATCGCTAGCTGTCGAAGTTCGATGCCGGTACTGCGAATGGTTCGGTCAACCATACTATGCCTGCGCACTTGGGATGGTGCGGACAAACCGGTGCTCGCCGTTGCATAGGCGTTTGTTGTGTGTGCGAGAATACGCCGCACATCGCGTTGGCTCGGCAGTACATGGCCTCCCCTACACCATGGTGCCAGCACCGCGACGGGATTGGATTCCAGCATCCGGTTCCACACATCCGGTTCATCGGCGTTTTCCGATCCATGGTGCGGAACCTTGAATACTGACGCCTTGTCGGTTGGCCGCTCCTCACTCTGCAGAATTTCTACCCAACCGCGCTTTTCCAGATCCGAACCGAGTAGCACCGCAATATCATCAACGCCGATCCAGAGCACGACTGACATATCGTTGGGAGTAACATATGGAATCCGTGTCTTTGTCCGATTCTCTCTGGGGAACAGATTGCCAATAGATTGCAGGAAGTTCCAAAAAGCGACGTCACTAGGCGACAATGACCAGACCTCACAATTGCCCCAAGCATGGATACGTCGGTTGGCCGCAGCAAACGTGAGGCGCGACGCCTTGGACTCAAGCCAAGTGAATACGCGGTGTATCTCTCGAACTCCTGAACCGGCCTCGGAGAGGTGGCGACTTTCCAAAGCACCAACGGCCGCGAGAAATTCATTGTTGAGGAGAGCATTGGCACAACAGAAATCGGCCTTGCTGCAGACTTCCACTAGCCTCGTCATCCCGCATATGTGATCGTCGTGCCAGTGAGTCGCCACAACCAGATCGACCACTTGCGCCGGATCGACGCCGATGCTTTCGAGATACTCTAAGGCACGTGGGTTTCCTTCGGCGTTGACACAGGAATCAACTATCACCCAACCACCGGAACCTATATGTAGGACGATGCTCTCGCCGTAGCCGGGGCCGAACAACACGACCTCAAACTCATCCTCGTCTGGCGGGATTCCCGCCTCCCCAGCTTCTGTCACTGCTCGAAAGCCGCCATGATTTTACGAGCCCATTCCTCGCCATCCCGAAGGTCAGTCTTGGTAATCGCCGGAAGATCGCGAAACACGATATAGGAAACACTCTTTTTCGCTCCCGCCGTGCGCTCGTAGCCGATCACCCAGCGGAAGATGCTTCCGACCTGCAATTTGGCAGCATCGTCTTCTAATATTTCATCTAGGGGGATATTCGCTTCTTCCCCCGCATAGGTCGCCTTTGCCGTCAGGTCGGTCAGTCTTGCAGTGAATTCCGTGTCGTTTATCTCAGTGACATATCCTTCCCACTCTTGTAGGGCATGGAGTGTCACAGACGGGGATGGGCTTACTGGAAGCTCCGGTAGTTTCACAATCCAGGAGAAAACATCGCTGTCCTGTTCATGGTCGGCGAACGCTGGCAAGGTCTCCTCTTCCATATCTTGGTCCTGGTCGTGCACAATTGTTGTCGGAGAGTCCGTTCCCTGCTCTAACGCCAAGGTGATAGCTTGGTCCGCATTCTGAACGAGGGGCTCCTGCTGCACAGCATTCTCACCGAAATCGCTGAGCTTTTCATGCGGATTGGCATGTTGTACCGCTGTGGATTGAACCGCCTGCAACATGAACTAGTCCTCCTTTGTCTTTGCTAAGGACATAATGTGATCAATGATACCGTTGCTACGCTCAAGTGACGTATCGAAGTTGTCATCGAAAAGCTCCATCAAGCGCTCGGCAGTTTCCAACTCGGCATTGTCGATGGCATAGTGATCGTTGACTCCTACATAAACTCCAGTTTGCCTATTTCTAATCCGGTAAGACGGTTCCACCGTAACGTTGATTTGACCTCCCGTTGGCCTTCCATCGGGGGCGAGTTGCGACATCGTCAGCGACTTCATCCCGCCATGCCTGCCATCTAGATCGAGGTCACGCCCCCAAGTCCCCCACGGTTCCACTGGTGCCAGCGTTCTGCCAATTCGATCCCGTTCGGCCAAACTTTCCACCCGAAAATGAACGTCGCGATTGATTCCGAACGCCCTGAGGGGCGTATGATGCAGGTACTCCTTGAATATCCGTACGACGAGGTCTCGCAGGCGAACGTGAGGTGCCTGCAATGTTTCGACGAAAAATTTATCAACCTGGACCTGCAGGCGAAGCCAGCCAGCGACAAAGTTAGTCACCTGCGGATTAGCAATATGTAATTCCGCGCTGTCTGCGACACTCTCCGGCAGAAGACCGTGCAGCGCAAACCAAGCCGGCGTGAAGATCGCCGGGTTGAAATCCCCGAGCAAGACGACACTCACGCCGCTGATCTCCGGCTCGATCCTCATGTTATCTATCCTCTTCGACATAGCTGGTGTCGTGCACGGTCATGTCACGAATCCAGCTTCACGAGATAATCTGTCCTATCTGCGCCGCCGTCAAGAGTACGCGTAGCGTCATCAGCATCCGGTGGGCATGTCTGCGATGTATCGCTAGTAGGCGGATAGACCTCGAATATCGTTGGTGTATTCATGACCCCAAAAATTCACAAGTCTGCCGCGCCACCACCAATTCCTCGTCAGTGCGCAGCACGTAAATGGGCACTCGGCTCGACTCAGCGTGCAAGCTGCCCTCGCCTTGCACAGCCTCGTTTTTAGCCGCATCCATCACCACTCCCAAAAATTCCAAGTCGCGCAGAATCTGGCCGCGTACGGCAGTCGAGTACTCGCCAATCCCGCCGGTAAAGCTAATCGCGTCTAGCCCACCCATCTCCACCACAAAAGCCCCCAGCCAGTCGCGCGACGACGTCGCCAACACGGCTATGGCCAAGGCACAGCGCTCGTCCCCGCTTTCCGCACCCGCTTCAATGTCACGCATATCGCCGTACCCGCAAAGCCCTACGAGGCCGCCCTCGTTAGCGCACTGCGCCAACACCTCGTCCCACGGTCGCCCCTCGTTGCGCATAACCAAGTCCAGCGCGTACGGATCCAAGTCGCCGATGCGGTTGTTCTGCGGCAGGCCACTCTGCGGGCTTAGTCCATGCGACGCCCCCTGCGAGACTCCGTCCTTTACCGCGCACAGCGACGAGGACCCACCTAAGTGCATGTTGACATGTTTGAGGTCAGCACGCCCCGCCAGTTCCACGACCTTCTCAGCGGCGTAGAGGTGGCTGGCTCCGTGGAAGCCGTAGCGCTGGATGCCGTACTGTTCGTACCAAGCGTAGGGCACTGCGTACATTTTGCGCCGCTGCGGCATCGCACCGTGGAACGCCGTCTCAAAGCATCCGACCCGCCGCGCCTTGGGGGCCACCCGCGCAAACTGCCGGATCGCCGCCACGTACGCGGGATTGTGCGCCGGAGCCAGCGGATAAAAGTCCTCCATCCGCCCGACGATGTCCTCGTCGAGTTCGACCACCCCGGAAATAGCGCGCGCGTGAACAGCCTTAAACCCCACGGCGTCCAACTCCTCCACAGAAGCCAACACCCCCCCCTCGGCCAAGCGCGCGAGGGCCTCGTCAATCGCGCTGGCGTGGTCGGGTAACTCCACGGCCTGCTCAACCTCGTCGGCCCTGCCAATCTCGAAGGTGTGCACCGAGCCTTGACCCCCGATCCGATCCATGCCGCCCCGCGCCAAAACCACCTCCTCGGGCATGGAAAAGACCTTGTACTTAAACGAGGTACTGCCGAGATTAGAAACTAGGATTTTCATCTCAGGGCCGCGCCGGGCTGCCGTCGGGCAAGCGCGTCTGCGTCCACCCTATGACCTCGTCTTTACAAGGATACTTAGCCGCCAAGTCCTCGTCGATGTCGATCCCCAACCCCGGGCCATCACTCGGATACATGTACCCGTTGCGCACCTCGGGCAGCCCCGGAAACATTTCGTATATGTGCTCTGCGAACCGGCACCACTCCTGTATCCCAAAGTTAGGTGCCCACAAGTCCAGATGCAGGTTGGCCGCATGCCCCACCGGCGAGGTGTCGCCCGGGCCGTGCCAAGCCGTGCGCACCCCGTACATCTGCCCAAAAGCCGCCACATTGCGCGCCGGAGTGATCCCCCCCATCTGGCTCACGTGCATGCGCATGAAGTCAATTAATCGTCCCTCGATGAGCGGCGTCCACTCGTGCGGGTGGTTGAACAACTCGCCCATGGCCTGCGGCGTCGCGCACTGCTGGCGGATGTGGCGGAACCACTCAATGTCTTCGGGCGCGAGCGCGTCCTCCAAGAAGAATAGCTTGAACTCCTCCACATCCTTGGCAAAACCCACCGCCTCAATCGGGTGCAGCCGCTCGTGGATGTCGTGCAGCAGTTCCACCTCAAAGCCCAGTTCGGCGCGGATGTGCGCAAACATCCGCAGGTGATTCATCATGTACTCTTTGCGGTTGTAATACGCACCTTCGGGAGCGCCCTCGGGTTTGACCAAGGTCAATGCCTTGCCGCCGTAACCGCCCATCTGGCAGCGGATGTAGCGATAGCCTTGCTCTTGGAACTGGCGGATGCTATCGACGACGGCCTCGGGCGTGTCGCCGCCCGCGTGGCCGTACACCGCAGCCCCCTCGCGGCACTTACCGCCCAGTAATTGGTACACCGGCATCCCCGCCCGCTTGCCCTTGATGTCCCACAGCGCCTGATCGACGCCAGAGATGGCGTTGTTGAGCACTGGGCCGTTGCGCCAATAGCCGTTGACCATCAACATCTGCCAAGTCTCCTCAATCCGGTCCACGTCGCGACCGATGAGGAAGGGCTTGAAATGCTGCTCGATGGCCGTATGCACGGCGTGGAAGCGCTGGGTGAAGGTCGCACAACCAAGTCCGTACAGGCCGTCGTCCGACGTGATAATCTTGACGATGACCAAGCGGGAGCCGCCCGGTTGGGTGAGAATGGTTTGAACGTCTTTAATGGTAACGGCCATGAGATCTCCTTGTTAGGGTAAAAATCAGGGGGTATTCTGCACACCAGCCCGCGTTTTTGTCAAGGGACGCGCCGTCCTTGTCGGGGCGGGCGGCGACGGTTAGCTTAAGCCCTCCATGCACTGGCTACAAGCGCTCATCTTAGGCATAGTCCAAGGTCTGACCGAATTCCTGCCCATCAGCAGTACAGCTCACCTGCGAGTAGTACCTCACTTTCTCGGCTGGGACGATCCAGGCGCGGCGTTTTCCGCAGTGATCCAACTGGGGACGCTCGCGGCTGTATTCGCGTACTTCACGGCCGATGTTAAAAAGCTAGTCGTCGCCGCGCTGCAAGGGGTGATGCACCGCAACTTCAACCACAGCCCAGACTGCCGCATGGCGTGGTCCATTGCCGTGGGCACCGTGCCCATTGCCGTGCTCGGCCTCGGAGGACGCGACTTTATCGAGACCGAGGCCCGCCAACTCCCCCTCATCGCCACAAGCTTGATCGTCCTCGCGCTGTTCTTGATACTGGCCGAGCGCGTGGGGCGGCGCGAGCGCACCATGCAGGACCTCGGCTTCTGGTCGATCCAGTTCATCGGCTTGTGCCAAGCTCTTGCCCTGATTCCCGGTTGTTCGCGGTCTGGTTCAACCATCATGGGTGGGCTTTTCGTGGGTCTTCAGCGCGCAGATGCTGCTCGCTTCTCCTTTTTGCTCGGCCTGCCGGCCATTGGCGCCAGCGGCCTCCTGCAACTATTCGCCCTGCTCGAAGGAGGCCTAGGCGGCGCTGGGCTGCTGAGTTTGGGGCTGGGGATCTTCGCCGCCGCCGTCAGCGGCTACCTGTCCATCGGCTTCTTACTCCGCTTCCTTCAGCGCCACGGCACCTACTCGTTTGCCGCCTATCGCATCCTGCTCGGCGGCCTCATCTTCTATTCACTGTACGGTTAAATCCAACGGAGCTATCCATGTATCCCAACAACCTAAAAGCGCGTTTGCGCAGCGGCGAGATCCTCTTTGGCACCAGCCTGTCGGCTCCCACCCCACACGTGGCCGGGTTGATCATTTCCACCGGCCCCGATTTTATCTGGGCCGACACCGAGCACATGCCCTTCGCCACCGAAGCACTCGACTCGATCTTGGTGCTGGCCCGGATGCGCGGCGTCGCGCCCATGGTGCGCGTCGCGTGGAACGACCCCGCGCTGATCAAGAAGGCGTATGACGCGGGCGCAGTGGCCGTAATGGTGCCCCAAGTCGATACGGCTGAAGAAGCCGCCGCCGCCGTCGATGCCGCCCGCTACGCTCCCGAAGGCCGGCGCGGACTCTCGCCCATGTGGACCCAAATCGCGGGTGCGGACTGGAACGAGGTCATCAAAACCGCCAACGAAGAGACGCTCGTCGTCCTCCAAATCGAAAGCCAGCGAGCCTACGACAACTTGGACGAAATCAAGCGCGTGCCCGGCATTGACGTGCTTTTCGTCGGGCCGTTGGACCTGTCGGCGACCGTGGGGACGATCACCAATACCGAGTCGCGGCAAGTGCGGGAAATCATGCGCGATGTGCCGCAACAGCTAGCGGACACGGGAATCGCCGCAGGCACTACGCTGGCGGAAGTAGACCAGATTCAAGAGAAAATTCGCTGGGGATATCGCTACCTCAACGTCGGCAATGCCCTCCGCTACGGCGTGCAAGTCCTCGACGGCCATCTCAAGACTCTGCGCGCTAATCCGCGCGGCGACAAGTAGGGGACGTGGAGATAAAAAATTTGGAATCTGCCGGAAATGATGGTATTTTAACTAGCAGTATCTACTCTTTCTAAGGAGGTGCCTTATGAAAAAGCAGATGCTGATGGCCGGTGTTGCTCTCGCGTTCGCGAGCGCGGCTTGGGCGCAATGTCCTCACGGTGCTCAGATTCTGGCACCGGAGCAAGTAAGGGCCAGCCTTTCTAGCCCTCAGTCCCAGTTCGTGCTGGTCGAGTGGGAAGGGGTCGAAGACGCGACCCGCTACGCGATCTATTTACAGGTTTTCGACCCCGACGAGATCGAAGTCGAAGCTGGTGGAGAGATCGTTGAGCCCACCGAAACACAGCCGACCTTCGTGCCGTGGGGCCACGTGGAAGCCGTACCCGATCGGGATCGGTACAGTATGGAATTTCTTGCAGACCTGCCGAATCCCGAGTCCGCGGTTTATGGCGTGTCTGCGGAGACCCAGATGCACGGCCGCTGGGTCTCGTCGCCGATCGTGCCCGCGAGTTGGACTGCCCCCCAAATAAGCACGGCTGTCGAGGCCGTGAGCTGGGGTCAAGTCAAGGCAACAGCCGACGAATAGGACGCTTGCCTCATCAGACGTCCTGACCCCGCCGAGCGCACTGTTCGGCGGGGTTTTTTATTGGCGAGAAGCTCATCGAATCCCATCCACCCCTAATACCGGAGCATGCTGTGGAATCATTGCTAGCCAATCCTCGGTTGAGCCGCTTTGACCCCCTCGAGCGCATTCTGTGCTACGACGATTTCGACGCGGGGTTGAACGGCTGGACCGGACTGATCGGCAATTACGAAGATTCGCTCGATGCCATGCTGCCCGACTACCGTGACCTGCGGCCCCCCATGTTGAGCAACCTGACGATGTGGGACACTGGCACGGCCGGCTCCATGGAGGGCACTTACGCCCTTAAGCTGGCCACTCGCCCGCAGGCCGGCGGCCTGTCCGTAGGCATCAAGCGGCACACCTTTCGGGCACTGGGCCAAGTGCAGTTAGAGTGCTATTTCGCGTTCAAGCCCGAAGCGTCCAAACTCAAGCTCGGCGAGATGGATGTCCGCGCTTGGGGTGTGCTCTTCGACGTGCAAGACGGCAATCCCCAAGGGCGGCGCTGGATGCCCCACTTGCGCTACCTCAACGCCGAGGATGGCCAGCGCCGAGGACGCTGGCAGACTAAGCCTGCCACCCGGTCGGTACAGCCCATTGGCCACAGCGGCAAGACCGTGTCGCATTTCCACTTGGGGCCAGAGGGCTGGGAGGATGTGCCAGCCGAGCCGCAGCTTTTGTGCTACAACGAAATCGCCACCAAAATGAACTGGCACTATCTGCGCATCGGCTTGGATCTCAAAAGGCGGGCCTTCACCGGATTCCAGTGCAACGATCACACCTTTGGGCCGGAGGGGATGCACTGCATTGAACTGCCGGCCATGGCCAACCTGTGGTGCATGCTCAACGCAGCCTTTTGGGTCGAAGCTGACGTGGATACGCGGGCCTTTCTCTATATCGACTCCGTGTTATTATCCGGGGAGTTTGCCCAATGAGTATGCGACAGAGCCACACCGCCGTCGTGGAGCGCAATCAGGTCTGGGAAAGCGATTTTGTCACCGAGCCGCACGAGGTCGGCTGGAGCCAAGAGGCCATTTTCTTCGTGCAGATACTCCGCTTTGAAGAAGAGGACTCGCAGCCCAACCCTTTGATTGACGCCGAGGTGCGGGTGCAGATATCGCCCGACGGCATTCACTGGTGCGACGAAGGATCGCGTCTGAACTTCTTCGTCCAGCATACGCTCGATACGCCCTCCTTTGTGCGCGTGTCGCACTACGGCGGCTGGCTGCGTCTAGCCGGGAGGATTGCCAAAGGCCGCGCTTGGACACTCGTCCATCTAGCACTCAAGGCATGAGGTAGGATCGTGGAACGAGTGCACAAATCGCCTTTCAATCTGCAGACGATACTACGGGAACTATTTCGCTCTTGGGGCGTCTTATGCCGTTAAACATCCGGGAGGAGATCGTACCATGCGTTATCTTGCCTCGCATTTCTGTTGGACCGCAGGCGTCTTAGTTGGCGTCCTAGCCCTGTTGCCCGTCCGCGCCGAACTAGGCGTGCCCAACCGCGTCCTGATCACCGACGATGGTAGAGGTCCAATCTGGTCGCCCGACGGAACCAAAATCGCCTTTCAATCCGACCGGGACCTCGTCGGTGGACGATGGGATATATGGATCGTGAATGCCGACGGAACCAACCCACAAAACCTAACCCAAAATCCCGGCGTCGACGACATGCGTCCCGTCTGGTCGCCCGACGGCACTAGGATCGCCTTTCAATCCTCTCGCGAGGGCTTAAGCATCCGCGATTCGGATATATGGATCATGGACGCCGACGGAACCAACCCACAAAACCTGACCCAGACTTCCGGCATCGGCGACACGCGTCCCGTCTGGTCACCTGACGGCACTAGGATCGCCTTTCAATCTGATGACGCTATCTGGGTATTGGAATTGGAAGCAGTACCCACTGGTGTGGCCCCAGCGACTTGGGGCACGGTGAAAAGAACTGTGTTCGAGTAAATGCCTTCAGATGGCTCCGTTCGCGTTTGTAGCCGAAGCCGTCGTCCCAGTTGAGTCCCCCTCTGCACCTACAGTCGCCGCGAAACGTTAAAGGTTGGGGTCGGGCCGTCTGTCTCTTGTGGAAGCTCTGTCCATCTGCTGTATTATAATCCCTCCAAGAAAAAAGAACCTCAACGGACGAGACTTCGGCGATGCCCTAGACATTCCGGTATTGCGCTGATATCTCCGAGCCCAAACTGAATGGAGGTGCAACGATGATCGACAAGGTGGCTAAATCCCTGCTGACCAATCGACACAGGCCATTGACCTCTGTCGCGGTGGCAATGCTCCTAGCTATACCGCCCGTGTTAGCCCAGATCGACGCGGCGTTTGCCGAAGACCAGCGCTTCTATGTCGGCATAGCAGTCCCCGTGGAACAGCTCAATGCTTCCTTTGATAAAACCGTTGACAATACCGCCGAGAACACGCTGGTGCCCGAGCCACGCAAGGGCATGGTGTTTCAGGATGGGGATTCCGCCAATACATCGGCGTATGGGATCGGCTTCCTCGCCGGCTATCGCGCCTCCCTCGCTGAGAGCAGTTTTTACCTGAGCGGCGAGGTCGATATTGCATTGCACGGCGGCGAAGTGGAGGGCCAACTTGCAGGGATTGGGGAGTCCCCGGGGCGCAATCAACTCGGGGAAAGCTGGCCCGATCACTGGTCTCTCGCCAAAGACAGAAGCTACGGCTTCACGCTCAAGTTGGGCGGAGGCTCTGGCGCGTTGCGGAATCTTTACGCGCTCGCAGGCATTCGCCGCGTTGAAGCCCAGTTTACGACCCGCTATTACGGCTGCTTAGATGCCAGTCCGTGTTCATCGGCTGAGGATACTCCCAACTTTGTTTCCGGAACAGACAGCCGCGACCTGGATTTGCAGGGGTGGACGGTCGGTCTCGGTTTAGAAAAGGCGCTCGGGCAACAACTCGCGCTTCGCGCTGAAACGCGTTACACCCAGTATGCCAGTGAAGATTGGGTCACTCCATTTGACGACGTGGGCGTCACAGTCCCAGCAGTTCTGGAAGCCAACGAGACCAGCTTGTCGTTGAGATTGGCGCGGTATTTCTGAGGTGGGTCAGGAGGCCGACTAACCCGTCCATCGCCACATCGCCAGCAGCCTCTAGAAACCTGATCGACATTTCGACGTTCAATAACTCACAGGCGTTAAGTCCGTCTTTTTCACGGAGAGATTCCTCTATGCGATTTTCGTTTGTCACGCTGTGCGCCCTCATCTGCTCCAGTGCGGCGATTAATGCTGCCAGCGCGGAAGCGGGACGATCCGGTTGGTACTTCAGCATCGGGACCGGTCTTGCACTAAATTCGGGCATGGACCAAGAGGGTTGGAATAGGGATACCGTGTGCTATCCAACAGATCCCTGTTTCGTTGCCGATCCCGTCCCAGAGCTTTCGGGCTACCGCTGGCGCTACGCCATCGATGCGGATGCCGGCAGTGGGTTCGAAATCACCTTCGGCCGTGCGCTCGGCCCCCTGCGCCTAGAGGTCTCGGCGTCGCAGAGCAAAAATAACATTGAGCAGGAGTTTGCCTCGCTCGAATATCTCGACGGCAGTCCCTGGACGGGCCGCGAAGATGGAACGGTGGTTTCCAATGACGTGGCTTCGATCGGCGACCTCACCACGCGGGTCGCAGCACTGAACGTCTATCGCGATTTCTCGGCGGCACACCGCGCCCTGACCCCGTACATTGGCATCGGGCTAGGCGCGGCCTTCGTCAAGATCAGCGACGTGCAGTACTCTAACAATTACCAGGATACGGCAGAGTCACCGCCTGTCTACGACCCGCCGCTGTCGTTCTACAACAGCGTCACGGATGTGGATTATTCCGATACGGTAGCCGCCGGTCGGTTACACGCTGGTGCCGATTACGCAGTGCATGACCGGATGCTTCTTGGAGTGAAGCTGACCTATACACTAGTAGACGACATTGCGGACACCGGCGTCTATGACAGCCACCCAATGCAACAAGCGGGCGATCTCCCCTTCACCAACCAGACTACCTTCGATGCCTCACATAGTTGGTCGCTAGCTATCGCGCTCAAGCATCAACTCGGCCGTTGAGCCTTCGTTCCTGTCGGTATCATCAGCGCGTACTCTTGCCCGTCAGCACGAACCACACCGTTTGCAGCATGATCTTGAAGTCCAGCTTGAGCGACATGTTCTCGATGTAGTAGAAATCGTACTCCAGCCGCTCGCGGGCAATGCCCACCACGTCCTTGGAATCGAGGTCGAACTCGTGCTTGGACTGCGCCCAGCCCAACAGGCCGGGCTTGACGTTGAAACGCCGCATGTACAAGGGAATCTGCGTCTTGAATTGCTCGACGAAAAACGGGCGTTCGGGCCGTGGACCGACCAAGCTCATGTCGCCGCGCAGGAAGTTGATGCACTGGGGAATCTCATCTAAGTGCAGGGCGCGCAGCACCCGGCCAATTGGGGTCACCCGGGGGTCTGCTCCCTTGGCCCACACCGGGCCAGTCTTCTCCTCGGCATCCACGTACATCGAGCGAAATTTGAGCATCGCAAAAGTCCGCCCCCCCTCGCCGACGCGCTCTTGGCGAAAGAACACCGGCCCTTTGGAGGTCAGCTTGATCGCCGCGGCCACCAACAGCCACAACGGAGCCAAACCCGCGAGCACGACGACAGCTACCACCACGTCGATGAGCCGCTTGACCGTCCGCTGCCAAGCCGGCATCAACTCGGGCATGAGTTCCATCAGCGGCACGCCGTAAATCTGCGTCGTGCGCACGTGGCCGGTCACAATGTCGTACAGGTCGGGCGTGATGCCGAAGGAGACCGGCAGCCCTTCGGCCTTCTCGACGATCTGCATGATCTCTTCGTGCGAATTGGCTTGCAAGGCGATGAGCACGGCCTCAATGCTCTCGGCCGCAAGGATGGTTCGCAACTCACTTACTTCGCCGAGTATGGGCAGGCCGTCAATGGCCGCGTGATCGTTCTCGCCGCGCGCCCGCACAAGACCCACAATCTCATATCCCTGCGCCGGCGCCGAGCGCAATGCACGCAGCAACCGGATACCGCGCGCATTCACGCCCACAATGGCCGTGCGCCGGAGGCCAATGCCGCGCAACAACAGTTGCCGCTCAAAACTGCGCAGCAGCACCCGGCCGCCCGCCACCAGTGCGACCATGCCCAGCCAGTAGAACAGGACCAGCAGCCGAGTAAGGCGGATGTCGCGGTCAAAGGTAGCTACCATGGCCAGCAAGATGCCCAAAGTGACGACCTTGACGACCTCGTATATTTCGTCGAAGCGCGAGCTAGACAGGGAGGATTGGTAGAAGCCAAAAAACAGGAACAGCAGCAGCCAGCAGCCACTTATTAGCGGCAACACGTCTGAGTAATAGCCCAACGCATACCAGAAGCTCGGTCCGTCCACAGCATCTGGATAGAGCCGCTCGTAGTTGTGGCGGACGATTTCTAGCCCGCCGCTGGCCAACTTCATCCACAAAAAGAACACCGACGCCAAACTGACGGCGACTGTGTCGCTCAGCAACAGCAGGACAACGCGTTTCAGACGCGACATATACGCTCTACCTCGCAGGCTGCCAGACCCGGCGGCGGCGACCCATTAGGAAGCTCAGCAGCCCCAGCAAGGTGCCCCAATTGGTGGCGGTGAAATAGGCTGGCACGTAGAAGAGCCAACAGCGCCCGAGCCGCTCCGGCAGCAAGAGGCCCAAAGCGGCTAAGCCGTAGAAAGCCACTTGCAGCGCGAGCAAGATACCGTAGTACTCGCTCACGGCCAATGGAATATTGACCGCGAGCACTACCAACAGCCACACCGGCACGAGCCAGCGGAGCAGCTTGTGGGAGAACATCTGAAACGCAAAAAAAAAGTGTGCGAATGGGTTGAGCACGCTGGCCTCGGTCCATAGCCCGTAGAGCGAGCGCGAGACAATGCGGCGGCGGCGGCGGAACTCATCGCCAAAGCGAACGCTGCTGTATTCGGTGGCAACGGCCTTTGGCTCGTACGCGATGCGAAAGCCGCGCTGCCATGCACTCAGAGGCGCGACAAAGTCGCTGATAATATCGCCGCGCAGTTCGACGAACAGCTCGCGCCGGAGCGCGTAGATCGCCCCATTAGCGCCCAACGTGGAGCTGAGCAAGCTCTCTCGGCGCTTGAGAAATTGCTCGTAGCGCCAGTACAGGCCTTCGCCCTTGCCAGCACCTTGCTCATCTGGATTGGCGTATTGCAACTCGCCGCAAACGCAGCCGATCCGCTCGTCGGCAAAGGGTGCCAACAGCCGCTTGAGCGCACTGGACGCGTACATGCTGTTGGCATCTGAGAACGCGAGGAACTGCCCGCGCGCCAAGCGCACACCCGCGTTTTGCGCCTCGGTTTTGCCGCCGCGGACCTCCTGTCGGTGTAGCCGCACCCCCCGCGCGGCAAATTCGGTGGCAATGCGGTCGGTGCCATCGGTCGAGGCGTCTGAGACGACGAGGATGTCGAGCCGCTCGGCTGGGTAGTCCATGGCCAGCGCGTTTTCTAGCTTGGCGCGCAATACGACTTCTTCATTGTGCGCGGCAATGATCAGCGACACTGTGGGCCATTCGCTCAGCGACGCGTACTCGGGCATCTTGCGACCGGCCGCTAAGAGCCAGAGCAAAACTGGGTAGATTAGGTAGGTATAGACGACGAGGAATAAAGCAGCCCAAAAAACGGCAATGAGCATGGGATTCTAACGGTAGAAAACAGTGTTACGACGTATCTTATCTCATTATATTTTCGTCATTTGTAGTCATTTATGCAACCGTGCAACGCGCGTTGCATGGGATTGGTGCCAGCGGTGGGAATTTGCGGGCATTATCTGGCTAGCACCTCTTCGTAGAGCGCGTAAATGCGCGCTGCCACCCGGCGGTAGTCGTAGCGTTCCTCAGCCTGTCGGCGGATCACCTCGCGGTCGTAGCAATCGTATTCGTCTAGCACCGCGAGGATGCCCGCCGCCAAGTCCTCCGCGTCGCCGACCGCCACTAGCCTCCCGATCTCCTCATTGACGACCTCCTCTGGCCCACCACAGCGCGTGGCGACCACGGGCAGGCCACAGGCCATGGCTTCGATCAGGGACGTGGTCAGTCCCTCGCTGAAACTGGGCAGCACGAACAGATCCGCGGCGGCCATATAGGAAGGTAGCTCCTCCCAAGGGATCGCGTCCTCAAACGACACATGCTCGGACAGGTTCAAGGCCTTGACTTGAGGTAGGAAAGGATCGGCGGTCCCGGTCGCAGGATGGCCACCGATCAAAGTCAACGAGACATCGCGGCCCTGACTGCGCACTTTAGCCAATGCCGGCAGCAAGACGCGCAATCCCTTTGCCTCGACAAATCGGCCCACATAAAGTAGGTGCCACTTTTCTTTATCGGGCTGGTGCGACCCGGCCACCGAAAAGAGCCGGCAGTCAACGCCGTTGGGAATGCAGTGAACCTTGTCGGCCGGAACGCCCAATTGCATCACCTGGCGACGCAGCTCTTGGCTGACGACAATAACGGCCGCGGCTTGCGTTAGGGTCTCAACGATCAATTGCCGCCATTGGGACTTGAGCTTGGGCAGGATCTTAACGTCGGAACCGTGGACTGTGATGACTACGGGCCGACCGGTTTGTGAACCGTACTCAACAGCGGCCCGACCGTCGGGATAGGCGCAGTGTGCGTGGATGATATCCGGCACACCCGCAACAGCGTTGCGCAAAGCCTTGAGGTGAAAACGCCACTGCTGGGTAAAGAAAATCCGCCGCGGTACGGCGAAGCGGCGGGGATGCCGCACCTCGATTTCGTCCAGCACTTCGCGGCTTGGGACGTGGCGGTAGGCACTCCACAACCCAAATCCCGGCAGGGGAAACCAAGGCACGGGTGCCACTACCTCTAGTTGACAATGATCTTGGAGGAAACGCGCCTGATTGTGGACAAAACTTCCGGACAGCTTAGATATGGCGTTGGGGTAGAGGTGCGATAGCAGCAAAACTTTCACGATTGATCCTCGCGTTCTTCAAGCGCCGGCACGGCAAACAGGGGACTAAGACCTTCACGGCGCACGTGCGTCCGCGTCGAGCCGTTGCACGGCGAAGAGCATGCCGATGTAGAACCAAAACATGTTGCTGGGCAGGTCACCATTGAACGTCTGATTGACCTGGAAGGCGACAAACGTGGCGATCAAGCCGATGGCTATGGCGCGCAAATAGGAATCCTGCATCTGCTGCAAGCGCCCCAAGCTCAAAAAGAACGTCTTCCCGACAAACCAGACAAAAGCTGCGAAACCAACGATGCCTAGTTCGCCCAAGATCGCAGTCACTATAGTGTGCGGCTCTTTCACTAGGGTCCAGTGGGGATATCCGGGCGGCGCGTATTGGGAGAATATTACCGGAAAGGATCGCCAACCAGTGCCCAAGAACGGATGGTCCGCAAACATGTCGAGCGAGGCCATGACGAGATAAATGCGCGCCGTACTCGAAGCGCGGCCGGTCGAGCCGAACTCATCAAACAAGGTGAAGATGGAGGCTAAGCGCTCGAAGATGTACTCGGCATAAGGTACGAATTCTTTGAGGCCGAACACCAGCAGGATAAAGGCAAAAACTCCAATAAAAAAATAGCGCAGCTTACCGCTCAACCAGAGGATGACGAGCACGCCGACCAGCGTTGACACCCAGCTAGAGCGGCTAAACGAGGCCAACAGCCCGCCAATGCCGATGACGACCGACAAGGCGAAGAGCATGCGCTGGCCCCTAGGCAGCCGATAATTGAGCAAGACGGCCAACAGCGGCAGGACGCCGCTCATTACAAACGAAGCGAAGATGTTGGGGTTGTGAAAGGCCCCCGTCGCCCGCGGCACGTTGCCGCCCAAGGCGGTGATGACCTTGGCCGGCAGGTGGAATTGGCCGGTGATGACCTGATAGGCCCCCATCACTGAGCCCGCTATCGTCAAGACCACTAGGGACCATAAGACCGCGGACACGGCCCGCCTAGAGTCGAGCGTGATTTGCACCATGTAGGTGAAGAGCACGAGGGCGCAAATCCGCAAGAAGCTGACGGTTGCATCTAGCTGATTGGGCGTGTACGTCAGCGACACCGCAATAGACGCGAGGAACAAAAAGAGCGGCACCTTAATCTCGAAGTCGGGAAAGTGCACGCGCTGCCGCAGACAGATGTTGGCGGCCAAGCCGAGGACCATCAGCCCGAAGGCCAAGTGAAACCCCGTCAGCAAGAAGATCTCTTTTGAAGGGCCGGACTCGCCGAACAGCCGACCCGTGCTGTCGAGGCCCGTCGTCAGCAGCAAAATTGGGACGATAAGCCACGGCTTCAGCAGCAGGCCCGCGACAAAAAACGCGACGCAGAGCGCGCCGATGATGAGGGCCGGGAGGAATTCGAAAACGAAGATGCTGCCAGCAACCATCGCGCCTTGGAAAACCAAAAACGCCGCAAAGTAGCGGCGGTCGAGGGCGAAAGTCCGCGGGATCTTAGGGGCGGGGGCCGTCATAATTTACGCGCGAATAAAGGCGAGTACTTCATCCCGCTTCTCGGCCATGCGCTCTGCGGATAGGGCCTCTAGGTTGAGTCGCAACAGCGGCTCGGTATTGGAGGGCCGCACGTTGAAGTGCCAGTCGTCGTAACTGACCGAAATCCCGTCGAGGCGCTGGATGTGGCCGTCTTGGTAGTGGTCGGCTATCGCCGCGATTTTGGCGGTGGGATCCGCGACCTCGGAGTTGATTTCAGACGACGTGAAGTACTGATGCTCTAGCGGAGCAAGCAACTCAGAGAGCTTAACCCCGCGCTGCGACAGCAATTCCAGCATCACTAGCGACGGCACGATGCCGGAATCTGCGCCAAAAAAGTCGCGGAAGTAGTAATGGCCGCTCAACTCGCCCGCGAAAACAGCTTCTTCCTCAAACATCCGCGGCTTGAGGAACGAATGACCAACGCGCTCAATCAGTGGGGTACCGCCGGCTGCTTTTACGAGGTCGGGCACGGCCCACGAGCAGCGCACGTCGTACACGATCTTGGCACGGGGATGGCGCTCTAGCATGTAGCAGGCCATCAGCGCAGTCGCAAAATCGCCGGGCACAAAACGGCCCCGGTCATCAATGATGAAGAAGCGGTCGCCGTCGCCGTCAAAGGCAAAGCCGACGTCTGCGCCTTCGGCTAGGACGCGACGCTCCAAGTCGGCGCGGTTTTCCGGCTGCATGGGATCGAGGCCGTGGTTGGGCAGGTGACCATCTGGCTCTAAGTACATGCCGATAAACTCGATGGGCAACTGCTCGTACACGTCTTGTAGAATCGGCCCGACCATGCCGTTGCCCGTATCGGCCACTACCTTGAGCGGCTTGATCCGGGCCAGATCCACGAGACTCAACACCTTGTCGATAAAGCCCGGCGTCACGTCCTCGGCCCGAACCGCGCCCCGCCTCTGACCCGCACCCCAGCTTTCTTCCACCACGAGGCGGCGCAGATCTTGGATCCCGGATTCGCCGCTGAGCAGATAGGGCATTCGGCGCACCATCTTGAAGCCGCAGTATTCGGGCGGGTTGTGCGAAGCCGTCACCATCGCGCCCGGGCGGTCCAAGGTGGCGCAGGCGTAGTAGTATTGATCGGTACCGACTATGCCGATGTCGATGACGTCCGCGCCTTGATCGACCAGGCCGCGCAAGAGGTGCTCCTTTATGGCCGGACTCGAAAGGCGCATGTCGCGTCCCACGACGACCTCCTCGCACTTCAGCAGGGCCACAAAGGCGCGGCCTATGGCGTAGGCTACTTCTTCGCTCAGGGGGTCGGGATAGATGCCGCGGATATCGTACGCTTTGAAGATGGAGGGATCGACCTGCATGCTCAGACGAAGCGGCGCAGGGTGACGTCGAGCGCGCGCACGCCGCCCGCAGCCGGTTGGTGCTGCACCAGAATTGGGCTTTGGTAGGTACCCTGCAAGATGCGGTCCGCGCCGGCTCCCGCGCTGTCTGAGACCAGCAGCCGGATGTGGCGCTTCAGGCGCAAGATGCGCTGGGCCGGCGTCGATAACACCGAAAAGATACGGTCAATGACCGACCGTCCCACTGGAACTTGGTCGAGCAATTCGTTGTAGAAGTGGAGGGAATCGTAGGCCGCGTACGCGTGCATCTTGCCGGGGATGGAAGCGGGGTGCCGCAGGAGCCGCTTGCCGCGCTGGAACACGTAGCGCAGCGGATCGCTGAGGGCCTGGGGCAAGTCGTTGCGCATCAACAAGGTCTCGTACTCGTTGACGGTCATGCCGACGTGCCTTTCCTCTGGAGCGAGGCGAATGTCAATGCAGCCTTTGTCTATGCCGTATTGCCGCAGCTGGTCGGCGAGCGTTTCAAAAAGGCCGTAGCGCGGATCTTTGAGGTTGAAAGCGTCGATAGCATGGCTGCCGCCCACCGGGATCTCCACCCGACCGCGATGCACAATCTCGGCGTGGTTGTAGGCCATGACCGCAGTGCGCCGGCTGCGCACGTAGTGCTTGTAGATGCCGTCTAGTTCAATGAAGTACACCGGCTCCTCGGGACGGTGGATATAGGTCACGCAGTTTTTGAGACCCGCGGCGATAAAAGTCAGGTGCGAGTCGGCGTTGACCGGCTCTCTTTCCTTTTCCCTCTCGCTGAGCTCGTCGCGCAGCTGCATGCGGTCGTGGAAATAGCCAGCGTTGTAGGGAAATATTTTTTTGATGGCGCGGATGAACGGATCGATCTGCTTGCGGCTGTGGCCCAAGCGCCTACACGTGCCCTGCTCCATATAGCCAGCCGTGGTGTGAAACGAACAGTACGCGGCTTTGCGAAAGGGACGCAACTCGTCGCCGACTTGCTGGCGAATCAGCTCTGCGATGTCGATGATTGCAAAGCGGTGCTGGGGGCGGATGGTTAGGTTGAGCTCTACGGGTTGTGGAGCCATATTATAAATCCTGAGTCGCGTTTGTATCGAGCACCAATACACACTATCTTGCTGCTGATAAAAATACCCTCTGGTAAATGCCCACGCAACCAAAGACGTTCCCCATTCCCAACGCCCCACCATGAAGACCTTGCTAATCATGCGCCACGCCAAGTCGGCTTATCCCCCCGAGATAAGCGACGATTTCGACCGTCCGCTCAACAAGCGCGGCCGCGCAGATTTGCCGCGCATCGCTCGCCTGCTCGCAGCGTACGGCCCGCGCCCCGAGGTCGTGCTGTCCTCGGCTGCACGCCGGGCGCACCAAACGGCCACCGGCCTAGCCGAATCCCTCGGCCTACCGGCGAGCATCCTGCACTTGGACGACGCGCTCTACCTCTCGTCCCCCCATACCTTGGCTCAAGCGGCGACCGGCTTGCCAGACAGCGCGCAGACCGGCCTCATCATCGCCCATAACCCAGGGATGGAGGAGTGGATCAGCGAGCTAACGGGTGCGCACGTCTCCCTGCCGACTGCGGGCCTAGCCGCGGTCGAATTGGGCATCTACTCTTGGGAAGAAATCAGTCGCGGTCGCTTGCTCTACTTCGTGGTGCCGAGGCTCGTAAAAGCCATAACTCAATAATAACGAGTGGTTGACGAATGTCGCAGAGAAGGCTTATTTTTCAACAAATCACCCGGAGATAACGCGCATGAACCTGCTGGACATCCTGTCGCCCGAATCCACCATAGTTGACCTCAAAGGAGAATCCAAAGAGGACATCATCGCCGAGCTGGTCAACTCGCTCCCAGTCGGCGACGCGATCACCGACCGCGATCAAGTATTGCAAGCCGTACTCGACCGCGAAAAGATCATGAGCACGGGCATCGGCGACGGTATTGCCATCCCCCACGGCAAGTCGGCCGCGGTGACCGAACTGGTCGCGGCCATGGGCACTCAGCGGCGGGGAGTCGATTTCGACGCCCTCGACGGCGAGCCAGCCTTCGTATTCTTCCTGCTGGTCTCCCCGGCCAATGTCTCAGGCCCCCACATCAAGGCACTGGCGCGGATTTCGCGCTTGCTCAAGAACGACGAGTTCAAAAAGAAGCTCATCGAAGCAGATTCAGCCGAGGAAATCATCGCCACTATCGAAGCCGCCGAGCGCGATATTCCTTCAGCCAACTAGCGCAGCCCCTTCCCCGTCTTGCAGTTTCTCAATCCCGCGGTCCTCCTCGGACTAGTCGCGGCGACCCTTCCCCTAGCCATCCACCTGCTGCATCGAGGGCGTGCCCAGCCCCAGCCTTTCAGCGACTTTGCCTTTCTGCGCCAGCTACAGCAAAACCGCATGCGGCGGCTCCAACTGCGCCAGTGGCTGGTCCTCTTGCTGCGCACGCTCATCATCGCGCTCATCGTCTGCGCCTTTGCCCGCCCGACGTATCAGGCCGGCGGCGGATGGGGAGGCGGAGATCGCCCGGTGGCCGTTCACGCGCTCTTGGACCTGTCGTACAGCACCCGCTACCAACGGCCCTCTGGCTCCCTCTTCGACCAACTCCAACGCCAGCTCGGCGACCTGCTGGCCGTTTTGCCCTCGCGCGATCAAGTGGCAGTGCAGCCTTTTGCCCAACGGCCTCGCGCCCCTTTTGCGGGCGACTACGACTACTTGGCCGAGCGCATTGCCGAACTCGCGCCGACGCAAGAGGCAACGGATTTGCGCGCGGCCTTGCACGCGGCAGCCCAACGATTCGACCAAGAATCCGCCCTAGCCGCGCACGAGCTTTTTCTTTTTACCGATTTGGCCCAATACAACTGGGATCAACTCGAGGATTCAGTCCCGTCCTTTGCTGGCACGCACGTCTATATCGCCGGCCCGCTCGCCCAGACCCGGCCAAATGCTTACGTCGAGCGGGTCACGGCCCCGAGCTGGATGCTCGCGGCCGACGCCAAAGTCACCCTGCAAACCGAAATCGCGCACAGCGGCGC
The DNA here is from genome assembly GCA_965203175.1 of Candidatus Latescibacterota bacterium. Lineage (GTDB taxonomy): Bacteria > Latescibacterota > UBA2968 > UBA8231 > UBA8231. The sequence goes on from OZ241867.1 coordinate 5,879,345, forward strand.
GGGCACGGCGCTCGACCTGTTTGTCGATGGCCAGCGCGTGCGCCGCCAGAGCATAGATCCCGGAGCGCCGGGCACGACCCAAGTAGCACTCAGCTTTTCGCCGCGCCGGCCCGGGCGGTTGAGTGGGCACGTCGCGCTCGCAGACGACGCCCTCGCGCTCGACAACCGCCGCTACTTCACGCTCGACCTACCCACCGCCATCACCGTGCTGGTGGTGGGCGAGCAACCCGAGGACGCGTACTATGCGCGCCGGGCACTCGGGGCGGCAGCCCTCTCCGATCCGGTCGTAAAAATCCGCACTGGTCTCTTTGCCAATCTCGACGTCAGCACCCTCGCCGGAGTAGATGTGCTCGTGCTCTGCAACCTCGCGCGGCTGAGCGCAGCGCAAAAGGCAGTTTTAGACGAATTCGTCGCCAGCGGCGGCGGCGTGGTCCTCTTTCCCGCACCGCAGAGCGACCTCGGTTACTACAACCGCGACCTCTTGCCCGGCCTGACTCCGGGGCGCTTCAAAAACCGGATCGGCACACCCGGCAACACAGCCAACTATCAAGTCTTAGATTCGGACGAGCCTCACCACCCGCTTTTCAACGACCTCCTCGCCAGCGATGGCGATCAACCGCGCTTCTACGCCCATTTCACCATGACCCCCGCGCCCGACCTCCTGCCCTTGGCCCGTTTCAATGACGGACAACTCGCCATGGCACTGGCTTGGAAGGAGCAGGGACGCGTCGCACTCGCGGCGTTCCCCATCGACCCGCAGTGGAACGACCTGCACCAACGCGGGCTGTTCGCCCCCCTCCTGCACCGCTTGGTTCGCGAGTTGAGCCTGCCACCCGACCGCCATGCCGCTTACCTAGTGGGAGAAACGGTCTATCGCCGCTTGGCCGATGTGCCAATGGAAACTGTAGTAGAGGCCGCGACGCCGTCGGGCGAGCGCCTGCGTTTGGAGCCGGAGCCCGTCGGCGGCCAATACTTGTGGAAAATTCCCCAAGTCGGCGAGGCTGGCATCTGGCGATTGCGGGCTGCGGGCGCAGAGGTCGATGCGTTTGCCGTCAACTTCGACGCCCGCGAATCCGCTCTCGGACCCGTAGTGCCCGAGTACGTACGGAGCGTTTTCGCGGACGCGGAAGTCCATTTCCTCAACCCGGGTGACGACCTGCGCCTCGCGGTCTTAGGCAATCGCCACGGCCGCGAACTGTGGCGCGAATTCCTGCTTTTAGCCCTCGGCCTCCTCCTCGCCGAACAGTGGATCGCCCGCGCACCCCGCGACGTTCCGGTTCGTCAGGCGGCGTAAAGAGGGAATTATATACGTGAGTGTCGATAACCAAGCCACAACCATTCGATTCAACGAGAAGTTCATGACCCCACGCTGAGAAAGTTCGCCGTGGGCAATCTGCAAGGAGACCTATGGAAAAAGTAAAAAGCTATTTTGATCAAGAACTAGTAGATGTCGTAGGGGCATTTCTGTCTTTTTCGTGTGCGATCCACTGCGTGGCAATGCCGCTTTTAGTAACAATTCTGCCGTTACTGGGGCTCGGGTTCCTCGCAAGTGAACGCGCGGAATTAATCATTATTGGAGCCGTTGCGCTCGCATTAGGTAGCGTCGTTTGGGGGATTAGGAATCACAAAAGTTGGAGAGCATTTCTCATCCTCGTAGTGGCAGTAGCGTTCATCGCCACCGCCCCCGTTGCTACTGAAGGAATCTTTGAAGTAGTCCTCCATGCAACGGGAGGCATCCTACTGGCAGCAGCACATCTCCTAAATCGGCACCTATGCAAGATATGTCCTGCCTGTGAACGCGAACATACGGGTGATTCTCATTCGCTGCAGCATTGACAGAGTATACGACCTTTGCCTCATCCGCCGGCATCTAGCGCACGAAAAAACTCAAACGTATAAATGCCGTGATCGTGCCCGTCGGCCCATTCAATGCGAATGCCGTAGCGCCCGACGTAGCTAACCCCCCGCACCTCGGCCGTGGCCGACACTGCCTCCGGCTGCAAAAGCGTCAACCCGCTTTCGCTCGTATCGCGCAATTCCCGGCAGTGAGCACAAGGGCACTCGCGCCGCAACCCCTCCAAGTCGTAGCGGCTCTCGCGGCCATCGTTCCACCCGATGACCAACTCACCGGCCCGGCCATCCACGGCAATGTCGCGCGGCTTCGCCTTGTTCAACGCGGCGCTCCCACCACCCGAGCACTCAGTTCGTAGGGCGCAGCGTCAGTGATCTCCACTTCGACGAAAGACCCCACCGGAGGCGTGCCCTCGGCGATTACTACTTGGCCGTCGATTTCCGGAGCGTCGCGCTCCATCCGCCCATAGCACATCTCCCCCACGCGCGCATCGACCAAGACCACCTGCCGCGAGCCGACAAGTTCGTCGTTTTTCTCCGTGCCCACGCGCTCCTGTAGTTGCGTCAAGCGGCTGTAGCGCTCCTGCTTGACCTCCTCGCTGACCGGATCGCCAAGCTCATACGCCGAAGTCCCATCTTCCGGCGAGTAGAGAAAGCCAGTCGCGTAGTCAAAGCGCGTCTCAGCTACGAACTCCAGCAAGGCGGCAAAATCGTCCTCGGTCTCGCCGGGAAAGCCGACGATGAACGTCGAGCGCAGTCCGGCCCCCGGCAACCGCTCCTGCAGTCGCGCCAACAAATCGAGCGTCTTTTGGCGCGTTGTCGCCCGCTTCATGCGCTTGAGCACCGGGTCGGAGATGTGTTGCAGCGGCATGTCGATGTACCGGCACATCTTGTCACACGTAGCGTAGAAGTCGATCAATTCCTCGGTCCAAAACGCCGGATAGGTGTACATCAAGCGCATCCACTCAATGCCCTCCACCTCGGCGAGCGCTTGTAAGAGGCGCACGAGCTGCGGCCGGCCGTAGAGGTCGGCCCCATAGCGCACCGAGTCCTGCGAAACCAAGACCAGCTCCCGCACCCCCTCCGCGGCCAGCCGCTCGGCCTCGGCCACGAGCTGTTCGACCGGCTCGCTCACGTGCCGCCCGCGAATGGCGGGAATGGCGCAAAAGGCGCATTGGTGATCGCAGCCGTCCGATATGCGCAGGTACGCCCAGTGCTTGGGCGTCAGCGAAGTCCGCGGCAAGCTGGCCAAGTACCTGGGCCGCTGGACGCCCAACACATCGTCAACGTGGTGGACGATGTCGGCCTCGTCGGCGATCGTCAACAGCTTGTCGGCCTCTACCAACTCCTGCGCTAGCTCCTCGTAGTAGCGCGTCGATAGACACCCCGTGACGATCACCCCCTCGCACTGCCCCTCTTGCTTGAGCCGATGCGCGTCCATAATCGCGGCGAGGGATTCTTCTTTGGCTGGCTCGATAAAGCCGCAGGTATTGACCACCACCACGTCCGCTTCTTCCGGCGCGTCCGTCATCTGATAGGCATGGCCCTGCAAAAGCCCCAGCATCCGCTCGGAATCAACCGTGTTTTTCGGGCACCCCAAGCTGACTAGGTGCACTTTGTGGGGCTGGTTCTCATTCATCTCATCCCTCGCAAAACCGCTGCGCGTATGCAATGGCCACGCGCACCGTGTCATCGGTTATTCCCTCCACGACCTCCACTTCCCCAATCCGCCGACCCAACACGAACCGCAACTGCCCATCCACTCGCTTCTTGTCGGCCTTGGCACAGGTCAAAATCCGCTCCGCCTCCACCTCGGCCAATCCCCCGGGCACCCCCAACCGCTCCAGCAACGCGTCCTGCCGCTGCCTTTCTGCTTCGGGCCACAACCCCTCGCGGCAGGCGATTTCTCCCGCGGCGATCAAACCCAAAATTATCGCCTCTCCGTGCCGATAGCGGCTGTAATCCGTGGCGGCCTCAATCGCGTGCCCAATGGTGTGCCCGTAATTGAGAATGGCCCGCAAGCCCTGCTCCTTCTCGTCGGCGGCCACCACCTCGGCTTTGATCTCGACATTGCGGCCGATGAGCCAGTCCAAGGTCTCCGGCACCAGTGCCATATCCACGACCTCCTCCAAGTGCTCCTCCAAAAAGGCGAAGAGCTCAGCGTCGCGGATCAGCCCGTGTTTGACCACCTCGGCCATGCCCGCGACCCGCTCCCGCCTCGGCAGCGAGTGCAGCGCATTGGTGTCGGCCAAGACCAAGCGCGGCTGGTGAAAGGTGCCGATCAGATTTTTGCCCAGCGCGTGGTTGACCCCCGTCTTGCCGCCAATGCTCGAATCCACCTGCGCGACGATGGTCGTCGGCACCTGCACATAGGGCACGCCGCGCAAATAGGTGGAGGCCACAAAGCCCGCCATGTCGCCGACTACGCCCCCGCCGAGGGCCACGACCCAATCGCCGCGGTCGAACCCGGCCGCGATCATCTGCGTGAAAATGCCCTCAGCCCCGTGCAGGTTCTTAGCCTCCTCGCCCCCAGTATAAACAATCTCCAACACCTCGAATCCAGCGGCGCGCAAGCTCGCGGCCGCAGGTTGCAGGTAGTGCGCAGCCACAACCTCGTCGCTCACCAGTGCTACCTGCCGCCCCAAAGCCAAGTCGCGGCAGCGCGGCCCTAGTTCCCCTAAGATATCGTGGCCGACGAAAATGGGGTATGCAGCCCCTGGGATGTCTAAGTCAATTCTTTGCATAGCTCTCCAGTAAGTCGCGGAGTTTCCCGGCCGTGTCCTCAGGCGTCTGCACCTGCGTGGTGTACAGCTCGATGTGGGCTTGGTCGTAAAAAGGAGCGCGCTCGCGGAGCAGGGATTCTATTTTAGCGCGCTGCGCCTGCGGGTCCAACCCGGCGAGCAGGGGCCGGTTAGAGCGGCGCCTGACGCGGGCAAAAATCGTCTCCACGTCGGCCTTGAGGCACACCAACACACCTGCGCGGCGCACGGCCTCGACGTTGTCGGCGCGGGTGATCGCCCCACCGCCCAAGGCCACCACGGCATCCGGGCGCTGACAGGTCTCGAGAACGCAGTCGCGCTCTAGCTGGCGGAAGTGAGCCTCGCCTTCGTCGGCGAAGATCTCCGCAATGGTCTTGCCAGCGCGCTGTTCGATCATCCGGTCGGTGTCCAGAAAGCAGCGCCCTAGCTCCCGCGCCAGAATGCGCCCGACCCGGGTCTTGCCCACGCCCATAAAACCAGCTAAAAATACCGGTCTCTTCGTCATGCCCCACGCCTCACATTCGCTCGAGCGTCTCGATGCCGAGCAGATCGAGCCCCTGGCGCACTATGCGCGCAGTCAACAGCGCCAGCAGCAATCGGCTCGTCCGCACCGGCTCGTCCGCGCGGAGAACCGGACACTGCTCGTAGAACTTCATAAAGGCGTCGGCCAGCTCGTAGAGATAATTGCAGAGTACGTGCGGATAGCACTGATGGACCACCGCCGCGACCACCTCGGGAAACTGCAACAGCTTGATGGCGAGCGCCTTCTCGGCCCTTTCGCCAATGATTATCGCGCCGTCGAGCGCATCTCCATCCACACCAGCGCGGCGGAACATGCTCTTGATGCGGGCGTACGAATACAGCATGTACGGAGCGGTGTTGCCGTCGAGAGCCAGCATCTTGTCCCAGTCGAACACGTAGTCTGAGGTGCGATTGAACGACAGCTCCATGTACTTGATGCTGCCAATGCCAATCACGCGGGCGATCTTTCGCCGCTCGGCCTCGTCCATGTCGGGATTCTTCTCGCTCACTTGGGCAAAGGCCCGGGCTACGCCCTCCTCCAACACGTCCATCAGCTTGACCACGCCGCCAGTTCGCGTCTTGAATGGCCGGTTGTCCGCGCCGAGAATCGCGCCAAACTCGTGATGCTCCAAAGCGGTCGCCTCGGGCGCGTACCCAGCCGCCCGCGCCACCGCGAAGACCTGCTGCAAGTGAAGCGACTGGCGTGCATCCACGATGTAGAGAATGCGATCGGCAGCGAGCGCGCCAGCTCGATAGCGCACGGCCGCGAGGTCGCTCGTCGCATAGAGGTAGCCGCCGTCCGACTTCTGCACGATCACCGGCGTGATCTGGCCGTCCTTGTTTTTGAATTCCTCCAGAAAGACGCACTGCGCGCCGTTGGATTCCACCAGCAAGTCCTTGGCCCGCAAATCCTCGACCACGCGGGGCAAGTCGTCGTTGTACGCGCTCTCACCTTGCACGTCTTCGGGCTTGAGACCGACTCCTAGCGCGTCGTATATGCGCTGGCCGTGGGCGAGCGACTCGTCGATGAACTGCTGCCACATCCGCTGCACGTGCGGGTCGCCGCTTTGCAGCTTGACCACGTATTCCCGCGACAGATCGGCGAACGCCTCGTCTTGGTCAAAGCGCTGCCGCGCCGATTGGTAGAATACTTCTAGATCGGCCAATTCCGTAGCCGGGTCCGCAATCTCGTCCAAGTGGGCGATGAGCATCCCAAACTGCGTCCCCCAGTCGCCCACGTGATTGTGGCGCACGACCTCGTGGCCCGCAAATTCGAGGACGCGGGCGATGGCGTCGCCGATGACCGTGCTGCGCAAATGGCCGATGTGCATTTCCTTGGCCAAGTTGGGATGCGAGTAGTCGAGTACGACCTTTTGCGGCGCGTCCTTGGACACGCCGAGCCGCGGATCGGCCAGCACGTTCCCTAACTGCGCGGCCAGCCACTCGCCCTTGAGTTGGATATTGATAAAGCCCGGACCAGCGATATCTACGGACGCAGCCATGTCCTCCAGATCCAGTTCCTCCACGACTTGGGCGGCGAGTGCACGGGGATTGGTCTTCAGCTTCTTGGCCGCAGCCATCACGCCGTTGGCTTGATAGTCGCCAAACTCTGGGCGAGTGGCCGGACCAACGAGGGCCGGAGAATCGGCAGGCGCACCCGCTCGGGCCAGTGCCGCGCTAATGCGCGTTTCTAATGATTCGGTTATCATGCGTTATTTATGTTGTTTGTCTTTATTGCCAGCAGTCTAAGCGGGAAAATGCTCCAGTGCGGCCGCAATCATCGCCTCGACTGGCGGCTTGACACCCGTCCATATCTCAAACGAACGCGCGCCCTGCCAAGCAAGCATGCCCAAGCCGTTGATCGCGGATGCACCAGCGGCTGCGGCCTGCCGCATGAGTACGGTCTCCAAGGGATTGTACACAATGTCGGCAACCAGCATGCGCTCGTGCAGGCACGACGGATCCGCCAGCGGCGAAACGTCGTCGCGGGGGTGCATCCCCAGCGCCGTGGCGTTGATGAGCAAACCAGCGTCCCCAATCGGCCCGGTCTCTGCCAGCGATCCGACCCGCACCTTGCTCTTGCTGTCGAGGTCGCCGGCGAGGACTGCGGCCTTTTCCACCGTGCGGTTGAGCAGCAGCACTTCCTCCACCTCGTCCCGCGCCAGCAGCGCGTAGAGCACGGCCCGCGCCGCGCCACCCGCGCCGAGGAGCGCGACCTTGGGCGGCAGCGGGTCCAAGCCGCCATCGGCCTTGAGACTCTGCACGATCCCAAAGGCGTCGGTGTTGTACCCCAAAAGCCGGCCATCGCGGTTGGCAATGGTATTGACCGCGCCAATGCTCTGAGCCTCTGCGGAAATCTCGTCGAGATGCTCCATGACGGCCTGCTTGTGCGGCACAGTTACATTCAGCCCAACCATACCAAAAGCGCGCATTCCGGCGAGCGCTTGGGGCAAGGCTGCGGGAGCGACGCGGAACGCCGCGTACACATAATTGAGATTCAGCGCCCTGAGCGCGGCATTGTGCATAGCCGGCGACGCCGTGTGTGCGACCGGGTCGCCAATGACGCCGAGTACCCGCGTCGTCCCGGAAATCACCCCAACAAATCCTCAACGAAGCAGTTGGCAATTTCGAAGGATTCGCGCCACGATACGTTGTAGAGCAAGCGAATGGCGAGTAGGCCGCCACCCAACATCACGGCCGCGCACACAAAGAGCCGAAAGAGTCCTCTCATATTTAATCTCCTCCAATAGATTGTACGGTCTTAAAAAAATCGGGCCAGATGGGTGCCAAGCACTCGCTACCTTGGATGGTCAACTCCCCTTCGGCCAACAGCCCGGCCACGGCAAAAGCCATGGTTAAATTAGGATTGCCCTTGCCGTCGAGTTGGCCACCCTGGAGCGGGAAGCCGCCTTTGATGACGAGCCCCTCCGGAAACTGGCCAATCCGCGCATCGAGCGAGCGCAGCGCAGCGCACAAATGCTCCACGTGCGGCATATCTTCGATGTCGCGGATAACCGTCGTCCCCTGCGCCTGAGTCGCCAAGACTGCTAGCAACGCGATCTGGTCGGCGACCTTATCGGTTCGCGACCCCGCCACGCGCGTGGCCTTTAACTGGCTGGCGCTCACGTACAAATCGCACGCGCTTTCCCCTATGTCTTCCGCGACAATCTCCGCCCCAATCTGCCGCAGCAAATCCAAAAAGGCCCGCTGCCCAGGGCGAATGACCACGCGCTTGACGGTTAGCTCCGACCCCTTGCGGCACAGCGCAGCCCCTATGAGCGGATAGGTCAACGCAAGTTGCCCGGGGATCTCTACGTCAACGTCCTGGAGCGCCTGCCCACCTTCTATCGACAGCAGTTTGCGCCGCTCAACGGAGATCCCGCGCCCGCGCAACAAGCGCTCCACGTGGGTGCCGACTTTCAGCGCGCTCGTCCCCTCGGCAAAGAGTGCGGCCACCATCGCGCCCAGCGCTAGGGCATCGGTCGGCGGTGCCTCGGAGAGGACGAACCCTTTGGCCTGCTGACCCCCAGTTACAAAGGTGTCCGCGCGCTCCTGTTCTACGGCGAACCCGAGTTGGGCCAACAGGGCGAGCAAGGGCCGACACCGCTCGGCTTCCGCGCCCAACTTCACCTGCGAGCGAAACGTTTGCCCGGCGAGTAAGGGAAGCAACAACAGCGCGGTATCGCCCAACCCCTCTAGATCGAGCGGTCCCGCTGCCTCCTGAAACCCCCGCAGCCCAACGCCGCGCACCACATGGACCCCTGCGCGCTTGGTAATGTCAACGTCCAACTCGCGCAACAGAGAGACCACCCGGTCAGCGTCAACGGGCACGTGGCGGACAGTGCTCTTCCCCTCGCTCAATGCGGCCAATACGAGCGCGCGCGCGGCTGGCTCCCGCTCTCCGGGCATCGACACTTGCCCCGCAATTCTCTTGACTGGGCTTACGATTGTTTCCATGGCCTAGGGTCTCCGCGCCACATACCCGAGCCTAGTCAAAATTCCCAGCGCGTTTTCCGCGCTCTCTGCGCTGTCAAATCCCAACCGCAACGTCCCCCCCTCGCCCTCGCGTACCTTCATCACCTCAATATCGTTGATGTTTACCCCTTGCGCCCCCAGCGCCTGCCCGATCTCGGCGATGACGCCCGGCCGATCCTCGGCTAGCACCAAGATCTCGTGCAGCACATGGATAAACCCCTTTGAATCCCTCGGAATGGACCCCCGAATTTCGTTGGCAAAATCGAAATCCGCCTTTAGCTCCTCGGCCTCCAGCCGCTCCCTCACTTCCGCGAGCGCGGCGATGTAGCGGTCGATCATCGCGCGGATTTCGTCGGCATTGGTCGCGCAGATGTCCTCCCAGACCGGCGCGAACGGGCTGGAAGCAATCCGCGTCAAGTCGCGGAAACCGCCAGCGGCCAGCGGCAGGAAGTGATCGCGCTCGGCATTCAGCCGCCCGACCATACTCACCAGCGAGGTCGCCATCATCTGCGGCAAGTGGCTGATCGCGGCGACCGCCCGGTCGTGTGCCCCAGCGTCCAGTTCCATAACCCGTGCCCCAACCTGCCGCAAGAGAGCGGTCAATGCTTGGTAGCGATCAGCCGGCACCTTCTGATCGGGGACCAAAATATAGATTGCATTCTGGAAGAGGAACGGATCGGCCGCGGCCACGCCCGCCTTTTCAGAGCCAGCCATCGGATGGCCGCCGACAAAGTACACCTCGTCGCTGAAATGGGCTTGGGCCGCCGCGGCGATGCGCCGCTTGGTGCTCCCCACATCGGTGACCAGCGTCCCCGGCTCGGCGAGCTGACCTACCTCCGCAATCAGCGTGAGAATCCGCTTGATCGGCGTGCAGATAAAGACTAGGTCGGCTCCTTTGAGCGCCTGCCCCAACTCGTCGTAGCCCCAACCCTCGTCGATCACGCCCAGCTCCAGCGCGCGGGCGATGGTTGGGGGACGGCTGACGCCCACAAGCCGCCCGCCAAAGCCGGTGCGCTTGAGCGCCAAGCCTATTGAGCCGCCAATCAGGCCCACGCCGACGATGACTGCCCGCCGGAAGAAGGCTAGCTCTCCTCGCATTCGAAGTAGGTGGTTAGTTCGATGAGCAGCCGGTAGATCTCCTCTAGGGCCTCGTCCTTCATCAGCCCTTGGAGCTGTTGGTTGTAGGCTTTGGTCTTGGCGAACACAATGCGCTCGCGGTCGGGATCGCGTATTGGTTTTCCCGCGGCCTTTTTAATCCGCCCGACTTCTTGCGCGCACTGCATGCGCTCGTTGAGCAGATCAATCATTTGCCGGTCGATACCATCTATGCGTTCGCGCCAGTCACTCAGGTCCATATCTACTCCCTTACCGATGTCCCATGGCCCGACGGACCGCGTCCATGGTTGCGTCAACGATCGGACGCAGTTTCTCGACACTCTCGGCCAACACCTTGTCTATGTACGCGGGATCCGCCGTCAGTTCCCGATAGCGCGCCTGAATCGGCTCAATCTCGGCGATGACCACTTCGACCAATTCCTTTTTCAAGTCGCCGTAGCCCTTGCCAGCAAAATGCGCCTCAATCTCATCGTTCCCTAGGCCAGTCAACGCCTGATAGATTGTCAGAAGGTTGTACAACCCAGGGCGCTGCGGATCGAAAACAATGCCCTGCTGTGAATCGGTCACCGCCCGCATGATCGTCTTGCGCACCTTATCTGGATCATCGAGCAGGCCGACGCTGTGGTACTGGCCCTCGGCGGACTTAGACATTTTCGCGGTCGGATCGTCGAGCCCCATGATCCGCGCACCGACTTGCGGAATGACCGGTTTGGGCACGGTGAATACCTCGCCGAACTGGCGATTGAAGCGCTCGGCAATGTCGCGCGTTAGTTCCACGTGCTGTTTTTGGTCGTCGCCGACAGGCACCTCGTGCGCCTGGTAGAGCAGGATATCGGCGGCCATCAACGTCGGGTAAACGAACAGCCCCGTGCCAACGCGCTCGCGCCGCGCACCCACTCGATCCTTAAACTGAGTCATCCGCTCCAGCCACCCCATCGGCGTGATACAAGTAAAAAGCCAAGCCAACTCAGTGTGTTCGGGAATGTGCGACTGCACAAAGAGACGGCACTTTTGCGGATCGAGGCCACAGGCAATGTACAAAGCCACGGCCTCGCGCGTACCGCTATGCAAAGCCTCCGGGTCGTACGGCACGGTGATCGCGTGCTGATCGACCACGCAGAAGATGTTGTCGCGGTCCTCTAAGTTGACCAGCCAATTGCGGACGGCTCCGATGTAGTTGCCGATGTGGATGTGTCCCGAGGGCTGAATGCCCGAAAATACTCGTTTTTTCACTCGCCCAATAGCTCCCTTACTTTGGTCCCAATATCGGCTTCGCGCATCAGGGATTCGCCGACCAAGATCGCATCGACGCCAGCGGCAGCGAGCCGCTCAACATCGCTGCGATCCCCAATTCCGCTCTCGCTGACGACGACAGCTCCCTCCGGCATCTGATCCACAAGCGCGAAGGTCGTCTCCAAGGTGGTCTCAAAGGTCCGCAGATCGCGGTTGTTGACGCCGATGAGCTGAGCACCAGCCGCTTTGGCGCGCGCCAATTCCTCACCATCGTGGACTTCGACTAGTGCGTCTAATTCCAACTCGGTGGCTAAGCCGAGGTAGTCGTCGAGTTGGCTAGAATCCATCAGCGCCACGATCAGCAAAACGGCATCGGCACCGATGACGCGGGCTTCGTAGAGTTGGTATTCGTCGATGGTGAAATCCTTGCGCAACACCGGCAAGCCCGCAACCGCTTTCGCCATCTGCACATAAGCGTCGCACCCCTGAAAATACGCCTCGTCCGTCAATACCGAAAGACAGCGCGCGCCATGGGCGGCATACGCATCGGCGATCCACTCTGGGTCGAAGTCGGCGCGGATGACGCCCTTGGACGGCGAGGCTTTTTTTATTTCGGCGATCAGCGCGATCCCATCCGCAGTTAGCGCACCTTGAAAATCGGCCGGCACCGGCGTATCGCGAGCCTGCGACCGCACATCAGCCAAACTGCGCTGGCGCTGGCGGTCGGCGACGAACTCGCGCTTGTACGCGGCTATTTCGCTTAGGATATCCGCCATTGTCAGGAGTTGCTTACCTCGACCAGCCGATCCAGAGCTTGACGCGCCTTGCCCGAGTCGATGGACTCCCGGGCCACTTCGAGACCAGCAGTTATATCTTCGGCCAGCCCGCCAACGACCATTGCCGCCGCCGCGTTGAGCAACACCACGTCGCGCTGCGGCCCTTCCTCACCGTCGAGTAGCCCGCGCAGGATGCGTGCATTGTAGTCCGCATCGCCGCCTTTGAGCGCCTCGGCTGAGGCTGTCTGTAAACCAAAATCCCCCGGGTGAATCTGGCGCGTACTGACCTGCCCGTCTCTAAGCTCGCTGACCTGCGTCGGCCCCGTCAGCGTGATCTCGTCCAGTCCGTCCGAGCCGTGTACCACCAGGGCCTGATCCGATCCCAACTCGCGCAGCACGCCGGCGAGCGCCTCGGTCAGCGCGCCGTCAAACACGCCGAGCAATTGCCTCTTGGCCCCAGCCGGATTGGTCAGCGGTCCTAAGATGTTAAAAACCGTGCGGGTAGCTAACTCCCTGCGCGGGCCGATGGCGTGTTTCATCGCCCCGTGTAACGCTATCGCAAATAGAAAACCAATGCCGACTTCGTCGATGCACTCGCCGACTTTTTCCGGCGCAGCTTCGACATTGACCCCTAACGCGGTCAGCACGTCCGACGAGCCGCACTGGCTCGATATTGAGCGGGTGCCGTGCTTGGCCACTGCCAAACCGGCACCGCAAGCGACGAAGGCTACCGTCGTGGAGATATTAAAGGTCCCCGAATCATCGCCGCCAGTGCCGCAGGTGTCGATGAGATCGGGGCGCACTGTCACTATCGGCGTAGCCTTCTCGCGCATGACTTCGGCACCGCCAGCGATCTCGTCGATAGTCTCGCCCTTGATCCGCAGAGCGACGAGAAAAGCGCCGATCTGAGCATCTGTAGCTTGGCCGCTCATAATCTGCTCCATCACCGCCCGCATCTTAGCGCGGTCCAAGTCTGCTCCGGCGATTAGATCTCTTATAGCTTCTTGTATCATGTTGCGCTCCTCATAAGCGAAGAAAATTATTCAGTAGTTGTTTGCCTTCTATGGTCAGAATCGACTCGGGATGGAACTGCACCCCTTCGAGGGGCCATCGCCGGTGCCGAATCCCCATAACCATCCCGTCCTCGCTCGTAGCCGATACTTGCAGGCATTCGGGCAAACTCTCCCGCTCGACAGCCAGCGAGTGATAGCGAGTAGCGACGAAGGGATTTTGCAGGCCGGCGAATAGCGTGCGGCCGTCGTGTTGCACTGGTGTCGCGCGGCCGTGGACGATCTCGTCGGCCCGCACGACGCGCCCGCCGCAAACTTGGGCGATGACTTGGTGCCCCAAGCACACGCCCAAAATGGGGATCACACCGGCCAACCGCTCGACGAGCGCACACGAAATTCCAGCTTGATCTGGGCCACCAGGACCAGGCGAGATAACGACGCGCTCGGGCGCGAGCGAAACCGCTGCGGCGACCGTCAATTCGTCGTTGCGCAAGACCTTGGTTGCCGCCCCTAATTCCTCTAAATAATGCACCAAATTGTAGGTAAAGGAGTCGTAGTTATCAAGTATCAGCAGCATGGCTTCAGCGCGCTAGTTTCCCTATCACTTGGGCGATCAGCCGCAAGCCTAAATCGTCCTTGAGCGTCAAAATCGACTCCGGGTGAAACTGCACCGCTGCCACCGGCAACTCGCGGTGCTCCACTGCCATGATGACCCCATCGTCGGTCTGCGCTAACACCCGCAAACACTCGGGCAGCTTCTTCGGCACGGCGTAAAGCGAATGATAGCGCCCGGCGACAAACTCCGTGGGGAATCCGTCGAAAATCCCTTCGGGCGTGCAGCGGATCGTCGATTCCTTGCCGTGCATCGGATAGGAAAGCACCCCCAGCTCGCCACCGAGACCCTCGACGATGCCCTGCAATCCGAGACACACGCCAAAAACCGGCAGCGCACGTCTCACGCACTCGTTGACCAGTTCCGGCACGCCGAATTCCTCGGGCGTACCTGGCCCCGGCGAGATGAAGACCAGATCGGGATCAAAATCGGCGAAGACGCGCTGGGGGTCCCGCAGACCCCGCGCACCGCTGCCGTCGCGCGATCTAGCAGCGCGCACGGTCACCACCTCCGCTCCCGTCTGCCGCACGTAATCGCCGAGCGTATGCACGAAAGAGTCGCGGTTATCGACGAAGAGCACCCGCTTGCCCTGCCCCGAAGTCGCGATTTGAGTGACCTTATCCTTGGCGTCGTCAGCGCCGATCACCGCGTTGATAAAGGTCTCGGCCTTGGCTCGCGTCTCGCGCTCCTCAGCGTCGGGGTCCGAGTCGCACAGCAGAGTCGCCCCCGCCCGTACTTTGGCGATGCCGTCCTCCAAGTGTACAGTGCGGATGGTGATTCCGGTGTTGATCTCGCCGCTGAAAAGCAACATGCCAACGCAGCCGCCGTACCAGCGCCGCGCCGAGTTTTCCAATTCCTCGATCTTCTGCATGGCCGCTGGTTTGGGCGCGCCAGTAAGCGTCACCGCCCACATATGCGACAGCAGGGCGTCGAACCCATCGCAGTCGTCCTTCAGCTCTCCGACGACTTGGTCCACCGTGTGAAAAACCTTTGAGTACCTTTCGATCATCCGCCGCCCGACCACCCGCACCGAGCCTTCCTTGCAAATCCGCGCTTTGTCGTTGCGATCGACATCCGTACACATGTTCAACTCGGCCTCGTCCTTTTTTGAGTTGAGCAAGTCGCGGATCTGTTCGGCGTCCTCCATCACGGTTTTACCTCGGCCGATGGTCCCGGCAATCGGACAAGTCTCGATGAACGACCCATTGACCCGCACGAACATCTCGGGCGAAGCGCCGATCAGATACTCGTCGCCGAGGTTGATGAAGAACTCATAGGGGCTAGGGCTAGTGCGGCGGATATTCTCAAAGAGGGTGTGCGGGTCGCCCGCATAGCCAGCGCTGAGTACTTGGCTCGGCGTCACCTCAAAGAAGTCGCCGCGCTCGGTACCGGCGATGACCTCGCGCACCTTGTCGGCGTATTCCCCAGGGGCGTGGTCGCACGTAATCTCGGACGCTGCGCCGCGCACATAGGGCACGGCGTCCGTGCCGCGCTCCATGCCCTCGGTTGACAACCCATCGGCGGCAAACTCATAGCAATAACGCCGCGCCTGCTCCTTGCGGTGATCTACTACGACTAGTTCGTCAGGCAAAAAGAGGTGCAGATCGGGCCGGTCCTCGCGGCGCGGGTGGCGCAGTTGGAGCGGCTCAAACTGGAGTACCAAGTCGTAGCCCAGCGCCCCGTAAAATCCCAAGTGATTTTCGCCCTCGGCTCGCATCAGCGCCACCAAGGCGCGCAGGACGCTGAAGATCGTCGGCTGCTTGGACCGCTCCTCTTCGGCGAAATACTCGGGCATCTGCGCCACCGCGCCTTTGAGCTGGCCATCTGCTAGCTCCAACTCCGTCACATGCTCGTGCTCGGCGAGGCTGCCGCGAAAAATCTCCAGCAACATCTCGCCGCGCGCGTTGAGCGCCCGAAAGGCAAAGGAGCGCTGACGCGCCACCAACTCCAGCGGCGGATCGACGAAACCAATGTCCCAGCGGCTATAGCGCCCTGGATACTCGTAGCCGCTGGCGAAGACAGCGCCTCGGTGGGTATTGAGCCGTTCTAGCAATGTCTCTAGCGGCCTTTCTATGGGCAATTCCTCGGTCTGGCGCTTGACTTCGACGCCGCCAGCCGTGCGAAAAGTTTCCGTGTGAATCGTCATGTTGTTCTCCAAGTACAAAAAAAACGCGGACACCCGAGGGCGTCCGCGTTGGATTGAAAATTCATCTCGTCGCAATCTAGCAGATGGACGCACCTCTCTCCCTGCTCGGGGAATACCAAGCGCGCCACCAGCGACGAATGTGAGGCGAAGATTTCATAACGCGCAGAAAGTAAAGGGGAGTTTTTGTACTGTCAAGGGCCTAGCCTTGCTCAGCGAATCAACGCCAATTTGGCCGTTTGGACGGCACCTCCAGCTTGCAACACGGCCCAATAGACCCCGGAAGCCGCCTCTACACCCGCATCCGTGCGGCCATCCCAACGCACGCGGTGCGCACCAGCTTCCACCCAGCCATCCGCCAACATGCGAATCTGCTGTCCCATTAAATTATAGACGGAAATCCGCACGGGACCAGCGTCAGCGACGGTGAAAGGAATAGTAACTTCCGCGTTAAACGGCGTAGGGAAAGGATCGCCCAAACCATCCAGCAGCTTGGACAAAAGCCGCGTCCCCGCGGCGAGCTTGGCACTAAACGGCCTCCACAACGCCACATCCTTCAACTGCCAACGGACGAAGGCTGACGCGCGGTCTTGGTTGATGATATTGCGGAACTCGATGACGTTTTGCTCGGACTGAAGGTATGTCCCATCGAGGACGAGATACCAAGTCCGCCAATCCTCCTCCGCTATGAGCACTTCATACCTTTGTTCGTTGAGGAAAATGACGACCTCGTCGCCGCTTATTTCCTTAGTCGAAAACTGACACAGGACATCGCGATTGATTCCCTCAAAACCGAATTTGACGCTTTTGGGATTTTTGCTAACCGCAGGCGGACTGTAACCGAAAATTCCACTGCTCGGCAGTGGCTCTATCCATTCACTGCCAATCTCCACTTGCGCAGACCCGGTGGCCCCATCGGCGGTAAAAACCCGCACCCCACCACTGCGGGCCAGAGACGGAACCCGGACGACGATGATGCCACTAGACCAGACCGCATAATCGTCAGCCGCCGCTTGCACATTAGGGTTAAACAACACGTACCCCGTGCCGCGCTCGTGGCCAAAGTTGCCGCCGATCAGCGTTAGGTTCTCTCCAACTTGTACTTGCGATGGCGAAAGTTGCGCCAGATACGGACTGGCGATTTCCATGCGGACGGCATTGCTGGTCCCTTCAGCCGTCACAACGGTTACATCGCCCGAAGGCGCATTGCGCGGAACGCGAAACCGTATCGTCTGATCTGACCAAGTCTCAAATGAAGACACGGCGACCGAATCAATCCACGCGGAACCGCTGTCCCGCGCTAGGCCGAAATTGTCTCCGTTAATTTGGATGAGGTCGTCGGTCTTGGCCCCCGCATCCATGCGCGTGTGATTGGTGATCGCCTCAATGTAAGGCGACGTGACGACCACCTGTGCGCTGTCGCTGCCGCCGCCAGTTATCACCCGCACCGCGCCGGTGCGAGCGCCGGTTGGTACGCGCACTTGAATCTGCGCGTCACTCCAAGCGAGATAGTCGGAATCACTCGGCTCCTTCCCCGCAAAAAAGACCACTTTACCCGTCCCTTTGTCAGTGCCAAAACCCTGGCCGACAATGGTAGTTGTTTGGCCGTATTGAACGCGACGCGGCGAGACATCCGCAATTTGCGGCGCTGAAACCGACAGCACGAGTTTGCCGTATCCCGTGCTGTCGTCCTTGCCCGGCACCCCCACATCAACGGTGGCCTCGACGAGAGCCTTCCACAGATCGTCTCGCGAGAGCGAAGGATTGGCCGATTTGAGCAGGGCGGCTGCACCAGCCACGTGGGGAGCCGCAGCCGAGGTCCCCCCAAACAACTTATCTGCACCATAAGAAGCCGTTGTCACGCCCGAAGGCGCGACGAGGTCGGGCTTGATGCGGCCATCGGCAGTGGGGCCGCGCGAACTATAGCTTGCCACTATGCCCAAGTCCCATTGATCGCGATGGATCGCCCCAACGCTCAACGCACCGCGAGCGTCCGACGGAATCCCCAAGCTGCTAGCCGGAATCGGATATTCGATGTCGTGGTGCCAAGACCACACTCGCAGCTTCTTGGGCTCGGCCTCGCCGACGCGGACGATGGAAATGCCATACGTGCCCGCTCTCCCAACGAAGTATTCTATAAACTCCACAGGAGCGCCGCCTTCGCCCTGAACATCAGTGCTTTTGCTAACTTCTTCGATATTGCCGAACGCGTCTTGATAGTAGAGATACAGGTCGTAGTCCGCAGCAGTGATGGGCCAATCGTCCCAAGTCAGCGTCACGTTTATGACGTCGGCGATTCCGATTTCGTCGACAAAATTCACCATCTCGTCGCCAGCGGCAAAATCGTGCCGATTGTCGGCATCGCTATCGTGCCAAAAACCCATGTAGTGCTTTCGGGCGTAATTGCCGACGGCGTTGACCCAGAGAATGCCGTTGTCAGCCGCGTCATTTACGATGTCGCAGATGATCCCGCGCCCGTCCCCAAAGCCCTCGTTCACCCAAGTCGCCGAGTAGTTTACGATGGCAACTCCGTTTTGTATGCAGCGGTCTTTGGCATTCTCCAAATCCACTTCATCCGCAACCTTGTACAGATAGAGTTCAGCTTCTGGAGCCACGTCGTGGATGATCTCGGCACATGCCGTGCCGTGGGCGTCCACGCCGGCGTATATCCCCTCACCCGTATAATCGCGGTACCACCGACGCACCGGCATATCTTCGGGCAATTTATCGGCTCCCTTAAATCCGCCGTCGATAACCGCCACCTTGGCCCCTTGGCCTTTCGCGCCAGCGGCGTGGTTTTCGCGAGCGTGGATGAGCGCTAAACCCTCGCTATAGGTCTGTTGCGCGTGCGGACGGCGTGGCCTGCGGACAAAGGCCACACTAGGCAACTCAGACACCGCCCGCAGCGATGCAGCCGGTACGGACACGCGCATCAGGCTTTTGGACCGGGCCAAGATCTCGACGCCAAGGGTGGCTAACGCCGTAGTGTCAATGGTGACCGCCGTGCCCGCTGCGGGCACCAAAATGACGACCACATCTGAGCCAGCTCTGGCGCGAGTCGGCTTGGCCGCCGAGGGCGCAGCCAAGTCCCACAGCGCGCTTTCTATATTGGGAGGGCCGACGGGTTTAGCCGGCGCAACGTCGAGATCTTGTCCCCACAGGGGTACCGCAAAAAGGAGGAAAAGTAAGGTATGGCGCACGGCGTCAGGGTCAGCGAGCTTTGTACGATTCGCGTGTGCCCTGCATTCCTAGCTCTTTGGTGCGCGACAAAAGTGCGAGTTGCTCGTCGGCGGCCAAGGGCGCGAACTGGCGGGCGATGTCCGCATTCTGCCGCAACTTTTCCAGCGAATCCATCCCGGAACACACGGTAGCTACCGGCAGGCTCATGGCGTAGCGCAGGCACTCTGTCACCGTCGCCACACCTGTTGCGAGGATCGCTTCGGGCCTACCCCCCAAGGTCTTCATGGCGATGACCCCGATATTTTTTTCCACTGCGAGCGGCAGCACCTGCTCGACAAAACTGAGGTAGTGCGGGTCGAACACATTGATCGGCATTTGCGTGGCGTCCCAAGCAAAGCCGCGCTCGATCATCTCCACGTGCAGAGAGGGCAAGGTATGGCCAGTGAAGCCAATGTAGCGGATCTTGCCCTCCTCTTTGGCTTTGAGTACAGCCTCTAGCAGGCCCTGTTCATAAATCCGCTCTGGGTCGTCGGATAATTTGATATTGTGAAACTGCCACAAATCGATCACGTCGGTTTGCAGTCGGCGCAAGCTCTCTTCGAGGTGGGCAATCGCCCGCTTGGGGTGGCGGCTCGCGTCCTTAGTCATTAGAAATACTCGATCGCGATAACCACCGCTCAACACCTTGCCCATGCGTATCTCGCTCGCGCCGTTGGAATAGCCCCAAGCATTGTCGAAAAAGTTAATTCCCTCGTCGATGGCCGCGTGCATCAAGGCGATGGCCGTTTTCTCCTCCATGTTGCCGTGGTAGGCCATGTGCGCACCGCCCAAGCCGAGTAGAGAAACGGATTCGCCAGTGCGACCCAAGATCCGGTGGGGCAGGTCGCGGTGGTTCGGAGCGGCACTTATGGAAAGGCCGGCGGCGGCCGCGGTCGAGAGCCTGAGAAAGGTGCGGCGGGAGTAAGGTCTATCGTCCATTGAACATAGTCTCCAGTAGATTGTCTCCAGTAATCAACTGCAGCGCCGTCGCCAGCAACATCCCATACACTACCCGATTAAACCACACGTCGCTAAATCGCTGGAGCAAAAACACACCCAACTTTACCCCGGCGTACGCCAGCGGCGCCAATAGCAAAGTCGTCTTAAAAATGTCGGCGTGAAAAAGCCCCAAGCCCCAATAGGGCGGCAGTTTGAGCAAGTTGAGCATGGCAAAGAAGATGACCGTGGTGCCGACGAACACGTGGCGCGGTAGCTGCTGTGGCAGTAGATAGATGACCACCGGCGGTGCTCCGGCGTGGGCAATCGTCGAGGTAAAGCCCGAGGTCGCGCCCATCAGCACGCCGGCGAGCGTTCCCGGACGCTGCTTCCGCACGGCCCCGACAATCGCCGCCCGCCCGAACTGGAAAGCGACAAACAGCAAGGCCAAACAGCCCAAGCCCATCTCTAGAACGCGCTCGTGCTGACTGAAGTACCCGAAAAAAAAGGCTCCCACGCCGATCCCCAAGGCGGAACCGGGCAGGAGCCGTTTGACACTCGTTTTGTCGAAGGTGCGGCGGTAGTGCCGGACGGCGAATACGTCGCAGGCGATCAACAGCGGCAACAACAGGGCCACCGCGTCCGCCACCGAAACCGTCAATGCCAAAAGCGGGGTGGCCAAAATGCCGATCCCACCGCCAAAACCAGCCTTGGCCACCCCCATCAATAACACTGCACCCACCGCACAGACCCAGAAGGCGGCCGGGTAGGTCGGCAGCACTACTCGCCTTCTACGTGGGTTACTTCGATATCTAGGTCTTCGCGATTGCGCACGTGATCGACTTGGCCGTCCTTGACCCACACCACGCGGTCGGAGACGCTGAGCATCTTGTGGTCATGGGTCGCCGAGATGACGGTCACACCGGAATTCTCGTTCATCTCTTTGAGCAATTCGATGATTTCAGTGCCAGTGCGCAGGTCCAGATTCCCCGTCGGCTCATCGGCGAGGACGACGGCCGGGTCGTTGGCCAAGGCGCGGGCGACGGCCACGCGCTGCTGCTGGCCACCCGAAAGCTCGTTGGGCTTGTGCGAGTGCCGCTCGCCAAGGCCCACCTTGCCCAAAAGCTCCATCCCCTTGTCGCGGGCCTCGTCGCTGGTCAAGCCGGCGAAGACCATCGGCAAGGTGACGTTTTCGAGCGCGGTCATTACCGGGATCAAGTTGAACGACTGGAAGATGTAGCCGATCTTGCGGCAGCGCAGCCAAGCCAACTCATACGCGTCGAGCTGGGCGACGTCCACCTCGTCGATGTACACCTTGCCCTCCGAGGGCTTGTCGAGGCCGCCGACCATGTTGAAGAAGGTGCTCTTGCCCGAGCCCGAAGGCCCCATGATCGAC
This sequence comes from Candidatus Latescibacterota bacterium, assembly GCA_965203175.1. Classification (GTDB taxonomy): domain Bacteria; phylum Latescibacterota; class UBA2968; order UBA8231; family UBA8231. The sequence continues at coordinate 5,900,894 of OZ241867.1, forward strand.
AGGTACTCGCCGGTGTAGATCTCCATGTCCACTCCGCGTAGGGCGTGAACTTCAATCTCGCCCATCAAGTAAATTTTCTTTACCTGCTGGGTCCGTACTACAGTGCGTTTTTCCGCTTCTTCTTCTTGGACAGCGACCTCGCCCGGAGCGGTTTCGGTCATTTCAGATCTCCTCTAAGGAATCAAGTGTCGGAACGCATGGCCTCGACCGGCTCCATCTTGGCCGCGCGGTACGCCGGCAACATAGCACCGACCAGCGAAAGCAGGGTCCCCACCACCAAGGCGTAGCCAGCCGATTCGGCGATGCCGACCAGTGGGAAATAGGTGAATGTGTAGCCGCCGTAATCGAGCAGAGCCAACCCCAGCGTCAGCGCGAAGCCAATGAGGATTCCCGCCGAAGTCCCCGCCAACCCCTGAAAAGTCGATTCGAGCAGGAAGAGCTTGACGATAAAGGTGTCCAAGGCCCCGAGGCACTTCATGGTGCCGATTTCGCGGAATCGCTCGGTCACCGACATCAACATGGCGTTGGCAATGCCGACGACGCAGACTAAGAGCGAGAGACTGATGAGCCAAGTCTGCTTGGATCGCTCTTCCTGTAGGCGACCTGCAGCCTCCGCTGAAGCATCGCCGTCCTCGGTGATGCCGGTCTCAATGCCGTTTTTTTGCAACAGCAAGTTGATCTCGCTTTTGTCCGCGTTCCGCAGGCTGCTGACAATTTCGTTGTTGCTCCACACCGACATTAAAAAGGCGATGGCCAGAATCACACCGCTGGTGGTGATCAGCGAGCGGCCAAAGCGAATTTTCAGGCTGCGAAAACTAATTTCCACTGCTTTGCTCATCGGCAGCACGATCTCCCGACCGCCTGCCAAACGCCTTTCAGACATAGTTATTCTCCCAGCATATGCTCGCGTTCACAATACGTAAATAAAGGCAAAAAATCAACACCTCTCGACTCAACCGCCCGCTCTAATTTCCACAAGGGGCAGGGGCGCAGAGTCGTGTGTGCCGCGATCGGCAACCATCTCGGCAAACGCGATCGGCACCATGCTAACGCGCAAATCCCGCGACTGCACCGGCCGCTCCAAGAACGACGCCATAGCGCTCGGAGTGAACACGAGGTGATCGATGGCAAAGTCGCGCACCAACTCTTCCAGCTCGCCGACGTGGCCGACCAGCGGACGACCGGCCAGCGGACGACCGCGCTGCTGGAGAGCCTCTCCCACCACGCCGATCAGATTGCAGTGGGCCATACCTGCCCGCTCTAGCTGTTCGATAAAATCCACTGCAACCGCATCGGTTCCCACTAGCAAGGTGCGCAACCGGCCCTCGCGGCCGCGCTGGTGCAAAAACCAACGCGCGACGAAGCGCCAACCGGCAATTAACACCGCGTTGCAAAACCACGCCGCGACCGCGGCCAGCCGCGAGAAGTTGTATGCCTTAAAGAAGAAAACCAGCATCACGATGAAGGCAAATCCCAGCGTCACCCCCACTACCGACCACGCCACTGAATAGCGGCGGCGGTCGTACAGACCCGACATGTAAAACGCCAACAGCCAGACCAAAGTCGAAGCGCCGTACACAGCAGCCCATTGCAAATCCGAGTACGGAGGCGGCACCAGCCAGCGCGTTGGCTGAGCGGCGAGGCCGAGGAGACTGCCAGCCTGCTCAATGCGGTAGATGAAGGGCACCAGTTCTTGGTGGTAGCGCACCGCTAAACCCAGCTTTAGGCCGCAGAGTACCAAACCAGCGTCGATCAGAGGCATGGCCAAGGCGCGGCCCGCCCGGGCGAGGAAGCGGAACATCCCGTGCAGGGCAATGCCCACTTGCAAGAGCCACAGCGGGAAGAAGCGGTAGCGCCGCGCCATGTGCTTGTTGACAAAAATCGACATGGCCTGGCTCTTGCGGTAGAGAATTTTCAGGGGCGTCCCCCGGCCGCTCTCGCCGCGAAAGTGAATGATCGCGGTCGTCGGCACGTAGTAGATCTTCCAGCCGGCTTGGTGGAAGCGATAGCACCAGTCGATGTCCTCGCCGTACATGAAGTAGTCCTCGTCGAGTAGGCCGACTTGGTCCATAGCCGCCTTTCTCACCATCATGCAGGAACCGGACAGCACCTCGACCTCGGCCGTCTGTTCGGAGTCGAGATACGTCATATGGTAGTGGGCAATGAGCGGGTGTTTGGGAAAGAGGCGGCTCAGGCCCGACATTTTGCAGAAGGCAGCCAACGGCGTGGGAAAGCCGCGGCGGCTGTCGAGTTGCAAGGTGCCGTCCGGGTCGAGGATTTTGCACCCGCAGGCTCCGGCTTCAGGGTGCGCGTCTAAGAACTCTACCATTGTGCGCAGCGCATCTCGGCGCACAATGGTATCGGTGTTGATCAGCAGCGCATATTCTCCAGTCACCTGCCGCAGGGCCACGTTATTGCCGGCCGCAAAACCCACATTGGCCGCGTTGCAGATCAGCTTCACTTGCGGAAACTCCTCGGCTATCATGTCGGCGCTGCCGTCTGCCGAGGCATTGTCAACGACGAATATCTCCACCTCTAGTCCCTCGACTGCTGCGAGCACAGAACTCAGGGCTTGGCGAGTCAGATCGCGGGTATTGTAGCTGAGGAAGACGACGCTCAGTCGCACGATCTAGCCCCTCGGTGGCGGCCCATGAGCTTGTAGCCGCTGAAGTAGAGTATCTGTTTGGCAAAGAGCAGATGCTCGCGCAGGTCCAGCTTGCTGGCGCTGAACTGGCGGTTGCGGAAGACAAAAGGCACCGAGCGATGCTGCCGATAGCGGCCCTTGACCAAAATTTCGAGCAAAATTTTGTAGCCCGAAGACGTGAGTACTAGATCCTGTATCACTTGGCGGCGCAGACAGAAGTAACCCGATAGCGGGTCCTCGGCTCCGGTCAATAGGCGGGCCGCGCCCACGCCTATTCGCGAAATCAGCTTGCGGTGCCACGCCCACCGTTCGACTCGGCTAGTTTCCCCGAAGCGGCTGCCCATGGCAATATCGCATTCGCGCAGGCTGTGGACGAGCTCGGGCAGGATCGCCGGGTCGTGGCTCAAGTCGGCGTCTATCACTCCGAGGTATGGCCGCGCCGACTGCGCGAAACCAGCCATCACTGCCGACCCCAAACCGAGCTTGCCCGGCCGATGTATTACCTGCACGGGATAGCGGGCCTTCAGCGACTCGGCCACTTCGCCGGTGCCGTCGGGCGAGTTGTCATCTACCACGATGAGCTCCAAGTCGATATCTGGCTCTCGGCCGACGATCGCGAAGATTTCTTCCGCCAAAAGCGGCAGATTTTCCCGCTCGTTGTACGTGGGCGTCACCAGCGAGATCTGCACGGGTTCCATGAGGAGTACGCTAGCGGGCAAATTGGGGAAAGTCTCGGCGAAAATGCGGGTCCGCAGCGAGGCATTGAAGCCCCTCGGCAAAGCTCAGGGGCCGGCGGCCGAGCGCGGCTTCCAGCGCATCGGTGCGCAAACCGGAGCGCAGGGGACGCGCGGCTGGCAGCCCGGCTGCGCGGGTCGGCACGGGTTCGATCAACGCGCCGTCAATGCCGAAAAAACAAGCCAGTTCCCGCGCCATCTCCCAGCGCGTCATAAAGGTCGCACCGCCTACGTGCAACAAGCCTCGCGCCTCTTGGCCGCACAGGGCCACCAAGGCTCGGGCCAAATCGCGGATATAGGTTGGGTTGCCCCGCTGATCGGCAAAGACCCGCAGGGGCTGGCCACTAGACAGCGACTGCAGCACCCAAGTGAGGAAGTTGGACCCGGCCTGTGGGACATAGCCGTACAGCCACAGGGTCCGCACGACTAGCACGCGCTCCATTTTCTTTAATATGCCCTCGCTTTCGAGCTTGAGTTGGCCGTAGCAAGACAGCGGATGGGTCGCATCCCCTTCGCCGTAAGGACCGCGCTTGCCGTCGAAGACGTAATCTGTGGAAATATGGACCAAGCCAGCGCCGGTTGCGCCGCAGACCGCAGCCAAGTTCTCGGGAATATCGACATTGGCTTGCCGAGCGGGACGCGCGGCCTTTTCGCAGCCATCGACATCGGTCATAGCCGCGGCGTTGATCACCCAATCTGGAGCCAGTTCGGCGACGAGTGCAGTCACGGCCTTGCGGTCGGCTAGATCGACCTGGCGGTAGGGAATGCCCTCGGCGGAGGACCGACGGCCGCAGCCCATCCACTCGGCTTCCCCTTCCAAGGAAAGCAGAGTACGGCCCAAAAAGCCGGTGGCACCTGTCACCAAAATTCTCATAGCGGCGGGCCGTAGAGCAGCAAGGCCCGCGCCCACGAGCTGTGCGCTCGACCGAGCGACTGTGACAGATGCGGCTCACCGGCCCAGGCGGCCACCCGCTCGGCACGGCCCTGTCGCCCGTAGAACTGAAGAGCGATGGTCTTGCCGCGGTGCGTCAGGGGGCCAAGGTCAGTGAGGCGATCGTACGATTGTTCCATAAATCGCGCAACCTGCCCGGCGGCTGCGGCAAATCGCGCCTCCCCACTCCACTCGCCCAACTCCCACAGAGCCAATGCCGCCAAGGCTTGATCGACGAGCAGGCCGACACTGCCCTCGGTTTCTGAGTCGCAGACGTGCCGCACCCGACCACGATCGTCAATACAGCGGCTGACGAGCGCGTCGCCAGCTTGCAGGGCCACCTGAGCGGCGCGGTCGTCGCCTAGGGCGGTGGCAGCAGCTAGATAGGCTCGTATCAGGGCCGCTTGGCGGTCGGCGTAGAGCGTGGGGTCAGTCCACCAAGTGTCAGCCATGACTTGGCGGCCGCGAAACGCGCCCTCGGCTGCATCAAAGAGCGAGTCCTCGACAAAGCTAAGTATCGCCCTAGCCGACTCGGCGTAGCGGGGCTGGTCGGCCTCCAGTAACAGATGCAGCATGGCCGCCTGATCGAGGGCATCCCGCTCACTCGCAGGCGCACTCCAATCCGGCGCGTACGAATACGCCCGAAAACCACCACTGTCGCCGAGCGGCGAGGCAAGTACTGCGTCCAAGCTAGCCAAAGCCATCTGTCGAGCGGATGCTGTGCCCCGCGCCTCGGCATAGACGAGCAGGAAACGCAATACCGAAGTCTCGAGAAATTTAGTCGGGCCGCCGAAGCCGCCGTGGGCCGAGTCAAAGGCGGCCGTGCACGCGCGATAAACACCATCTATTGCAAAGGGTCTCTCAACCTTGGAACGAGTGGCCGCGCGCTGCACCTTGGCGACGATCACTGCGCGCTTTTCCTCGTAGGCCGTGCGCAACCGGCGCAAATAAGACTCGACGTTGGCTGGCGGAATATCCACGGCCCGCGCGAAAACCCGCCCGTTCGGCAGGGCCACTACTAGGGCCGGCCAACCACCACTGTCGTAGTGCTGTGCAATGTCCGGCCGCTTGAATGGATCGACCTGCACGCTGACGAATTTCTCGGCGACCAGTTGACGCAACGCCGGCGTTGGCGCGGGAAACAGGCCTTCGCATCCCGGGGCGGCCAAATACACCAATATGGGATTATTTTCGCTTTGAGCGCGCGCGAACAAAGATTCATCCCAAGTGCCCCAAGGCATCTCGCCATCAGTCCACTGCCACTCGGCCAAAGTCGGCTGCTCGCTGCGGGCCACCTCTTGCGGCGGCTCTTCGGTGGCGGCACACCCAGCCAACACTAGCAGCGCCAGCAGCTTGGCCTTAGATTGACACATCTCTTTTATATTCAATGAGTTCGGGGTTATTTACAAAGGCCGCTTAATGTACGGCATGCCTCTGTGAGCGTCAAGCAGGTCCCAAGGAGCGGGCTTTTTGTCTCGGGTAGTTTGGCCTATGTTTTGCTTTTTACATCTATAAAATATGAGGAGTACGCTATGAATCCACTCGAAAAAGCCACCCTCGGCAGCAGCGGCCTGCGCGTCACGCGCCTCGGCTTGGGTTGCGCCTCCATCGGCGGCCTATACGGCGACATACCAGACGACCAAGCCGTCTCCGTCGTGCACTGCGCCTTGTCTCTGGGGCTGAACCTCTTAGACACTGCACCACTGTACGGGGCGGGCAAAAGCGAAATCCGCCTCGGGCAAGCCCTCGTGGGCGTGCCACGCGACAGCTATGTGCTCGCGTCCAAAGTAGGGCGCGTCTTGGTCCCCACCCAACAAGATCAACAGATCGGCGCGTTTGAGGACTCGGCCCCGTACCAACCCGTGTTCGACTTCAGTTACGACGGCGTCATGCGCTCCTTTGCAGACAGCCTCAAACGCCTAGGCGTAGATCGCATCGACATTCTCCACATCCACGACCCGGACAACCACTGGCAGGAAGCCATCGACGGAGCTTATCCCGCGCTCGATAAGCTGCGCGGCGAAGGCGTCATCCGCGCCGTCAGTGCGGGCATGAACCAATGGGAAATGCTGGCCCGCTTTGCCCGCGAGGGCGATTTCGACTGCTTCCTCCTCGCCGGACGCTACAGCTTGCTCGACCAAGGTGCACTCGACGAACTCTTGCCGCTGTGCGTGGAAAAAAACATCGGCATCATGGCCGGCGGCACGTACAACAGCGGCATCTTGGCCAAAGGCGCGCGCCCGGGCGCGACGTACAACTACCGAGAAGCGCCGCCCGAAATCGCGGCTAGGGCCAAGTCCCTAGAGGCCGTGGCCGCTCGCCACCAAGTCGATCTGCGGGCCGCGGCCTCGCAATTCGTCTTCGCCCATCCGGCCATCACCTGCATCATCCCCGGGACGCGGCAACCCGAGCGAGTGCAAGAGAATTTCGACTTGCTCACGCAGGAGATTCCCGCCTCGTTTTGGGCCGAACTCCGCGACGAAGGCCTAGTCCGCGACGACGCCCCGCTGCCGTGAGCTACTTGAGCAAGGGCAAAGGACCTATTGCTTGAGAAAACGCAGCACATACGTCGGCACCACCGGGTCGTGCCACACCACCTGGAAGCGGCTTTCGTATTCCTTAATGGCCGGATACAGGTATTGTCCCGTCTGCGGAAAACCAAGACTTTCCAGCACGACGTAATCTACCTTTTCGCGCTCCATATGGGCCAGCACTTTTGCCGGTTCGTCAAAGGGGAAGCCGACGCAGCGCCGGCCCGAGACGATGTACATCCAGTAGCCCTTGCGGCACAGTACGATGGCGTCTTCCGAGGCGTTGGCTTTGAGCCATTGACCAGCCTGATAGTAGCGGAGCCAAGGCGGGGGATAGTCAGCGGCAGCGTAATCGGCTAGGCGCTTGATGCCGCCAATTTGACCGCTGACGCATACCAGAAAGCAGCCCCACACCACGAGCCTGCCGACATGACCTCCGGCCAGTCTGTCGCGAATTTGCAAAACGGCCCAGACTCCCAACAAGACGAGCATCGGCACAATAGGCACTAGAAAGCGATCCCCGGGCCAGGGCCACAGCAACACGATCCCTATGAAGAAGGCCGCGTAGAGTAGGAGCAGTAGGTGTTCGCCGCGCTTGATACAAAACACCGTCGCAGCGACAGCAAGCGCGATTAGCAACAAGGGCGCGGGATGGAAAATCGTCTCAGTGCCGTCAAAAAAAGGCACTAGCGTATTGGGCAATTCCCCCGTCAGATAGCGATATGCATGGCCGATAAAGCGCTCGACAAAGCCACCCACGTCGAGCAGGCCTCGCTCTGGGTGGTAGGGATTGACCATGAAAAACTGCTTGATATAGACGCTGCCGCCGCCTACCGCCTGGTTGCGCAATGTCCACGGCAGCCAGCAGACAAACGCCGCGCCGCTAAAGAGCAAACACCGCCGAAAATCGCGCCGAAGCAACAGATAGACCACCACAGCCGCCACCAGCGCGATCCCAACCGTGCGGATGTAGTACGCCCAAATGGTGCAGGCGAATCCGCCGATGAGCCACCAGTTTCCCTTGAGACCCTCGCGCCCAACGCCCCGTTCGACAAGCCACAGTGCCAAAAGCGAAAAGGTCAGATAGGGCACTTCGGACATGACTTGGTGTGCGTAGTGCAGCAGCAGCGGGCCGTAGACTGCGCCGGTCGGCCCGTGCGTCAAATAGCTCTTGCCGAGCACAACGCTCAACGCTACCACTGCTAGGCCGGGCAAGACACCCACTCGCTCCTTGGCCAATTGGTAGAGCACCCCCATCCCCAATGCAAAGAGCACCAGCATCCAAACCTTCATCGGCACCCACTCGCCGGGAAAAGCCCACGCCAAAGGAGCCAGCAAAAGGGGAAAGCCAAAAGGGTACTTGGTCGCTGGCTTGGGGTCGGGCGCGTTGATGTGCAAAAGCCCCTCGCCTTGGGCCAGACTGCGCGCCAGGGTGATGAATTCGGCGTTGTCGCCGCTGAGGGAAAGTTTGGCGTCGAAGGTCCAGATCCCTAGGAGGAATGTCGCCGCGATGATAAAAAAGGGAACCCGAGGCGTTTCCAATAACCCGACTATGCGCGTGCCGATATCCGCTTTGAGATCCTGCTGCTCAGATTTTTTAGGCACTGCTTTCTTTTTTCGGGAGGATGCCTTCATGGATAAACACTCACGAACTATCTACCCTGCGTCCGATTTTAAAGGGTATGAATAGTACGTAAAATAAAACGAGTGCCACGCCGTCGAGGATTGGGATATACCACGGCCACGGGGCAAAGAAAAACGGCGACTGGGTAACGGGCGGGCGGCTGAGGAACATATAGTTGCTCCCCAGCGCCCAATTGACGCCGAACGCGACAATAGCCAAAAGATTGAGCAGCGCGAAGGCGCGAAGTACGGACCTGGCCGTCGGTCGCATGCCGAGGCCCCAAGTTGCGAATAGCGCGCCGGCGACGATGCCGCCGTGCGCGATGAAATATTGAAAGAAGCGATACGCTGGATAGTCAGCCACGAGCGGCGGCGTGACGACGGCATTGGTCGCGCCGGCAAGTCCCCAAAAGTAAGCGATTTCATACGCCGTCTGGCAGCGGAATATGAGCGCGGCAGCGACGGCGAACACGGTAATGCTACAAACGTGCAACGGCAGGTACCACCGTGCGAACTCGTGCGGGCCGACCATCGCCAAGCGCTGTCCCCAGGGCAGGAGCTCGTTGAGTAGGAGCACGCCCGCGAATGCGCCGCAAACGGCTTGAGTCGCCTTTGCCGAATTGAGCCGCTTGACGACGATGGTCAAGAGGATCGGCAAGGCCAGCGTCACACCCATCGCGGTGATGTGGGGAAAGCCGAGAAACTCGAACTGGCTTGCAGACATCGCATCTCATCGCTTGCACTCGGGCAGATTGCAAAACCACTTTTCAGTACTTCTCATCGACAAAGTTCAACTTGCTGTGAGGCGGGCGCTGGTACTCGCCGTGGGATGGGCGCGGCGGCAGCTTGATCTTTTTCGGCATCACGTCCTCGTAGGACAGTTGCCTGAGAATGTGCGCAATGCAGTTGAGACGCGCCCGGCGCTTGTCGTCGGCCTCGACCGTGTACCAAGGCGCTTCGGGAATGTCCGTGTAGAAAAACGCCTCGTCTTTGGCCTTGGAGTACTCGACCCACATGTTCCGCGACTTGAGGTCTATGTCGCTGAGCTTCCAGTGCTTGAGCGGATTCCGGGCGCGCTCTTGAAAGCGGCTCTCTTGCTCTTCCTCGCTCACCGAGAGCCAATACTTGAGCAAGATGATCCCCGAGCGCACCAGCATGCGCTCGAACTCCGGGCACGAATGGAGGAATTCCCAATACTCCTCCTCGGTGCAAAAGCCCATCACCCGCTCGACGCCGCTGCGGTTGTACCAACTGCGGTCGAAAACCACAATCTCGCCCGCAGCCGGCAGGTGGGCTACGTAACGCTGGAAGTACCACTGGGTGCGCTCGCGGTCTGAGGGAGTACCCAAGGCCACCACGCGCGCGCCACGCGGATTGAGCGGCTCGGTGATGCGCTTAATAGTCCCGCCTTTGCCGGCCGTGTCGCGTCCCTCAAAGACGATCACAACCCGCAAACCCTGGTCCTTGATCCAGTGCTGCAACTTGACCAATTCGTGGTGCAGCTTGGCCAACTCGCGCTCGTAGTCTTTCCTCTTCATCTTCGCCGACTTGGAGGCTTTTTTAGTTTTCATCCCCAATCTCCATCGCTTGCAGTTCGCCGTTCAAAAAAACGTACACAAGGCCGCAGCGCGAGAAAAACCTGCCCCGCCTCATCTTGCTCGGCCCCAACCGGCCCTGTATCTTGTCGCGCACACTGCTTAACCAACAAGGACCATTATGAGCCAAGCACCCCGCCCCAATCTACTCTATATCCACTCCGACCAACACAGTCCCTACGTCTCCGGCTGTTATGGCGATCCATTAGTCGAGACCCCCCACCTCGACGCCCTCGCCGCGCGCGGCGTAGTGTTCGACAACACCTATTGCCCCTCGCCGATTTGTGTACCCTCGCGAATGTCCATGCTCTCGGGCCGCTACCCCTGCGACAACCAAGTCTGGACCAACTCCCATATCCTCGACTCCAGCATCCCCACCTTCGCCCACGCCATGGGCGCGGGCGGCTACCGCCCTGTTCTCATCGGCCGCATGCACTCGGTTGGGCCAGACCAACTGCACGGGTACGCGGAGCGGCTCGTCGGCGACCACGGCCCCAATCAACCTGGAGGCAAGGGCGTCGATCACGGCCAACTCGCAGGCACGGCCGGGCCGGGCCGCGTCAGCCTGCGCCTGTCTGGCCACGGCCAGAGCGCCTACCAAGTCCACGACGAAGACGTCACCGCCGCGACCGTTGACTACCTCAACCGCCTCGGCGTCGCCAAGCGCGCTGGCCAAGCAGCTGAGCCGTTTTCGCTCTCGGTCGGTTTCATGCTGCCGCACCAGCCTTTTGTCGCCCGCTTGCAAGATTATCGCTACTACTACGAAAATATCACTCCCCCACAAACCCCCGAACCCTTCGGCGACCACCTCCATCCCCACATCAAGCGCTGGCGCCAAGCCTGCGAGATCGAAGAAGTCGGCGAGGAAGAGACACGCCGCGCCCGCGCCGCCTATTGGGCGCTAGTCCACCGCATGGATGCGCTAATCGGCCAAATCGTCGCCGCGCTGCGGGAAAACGACTTGGAGGAAAATACCCTCATCCTCTATACATCGGACCACGGCGAGCAGGTCGGCGAGCATGGGCTGTGGTGGAAACAGACCTTTTACGAGGACTCGGTTAAAGTGCCGACCATACTCGCTTGGCCTGGGCGCTTGCCCACAGGCACCCGTTGCGACCGGGTGATTTCTTCGCTCGACCTCAACGCGACCATGCTCGACGCCTTGGGCTGCCCAGCCCTGCCCAACTCGCGGGGCCGCAGCCTACTGCCCTTGCTCGCGGATCCCCAAAACACCGAGTGGGACGACATCGCCTTCTCCGAGTTTTGCCAAGACGCGGCCGGGGCCGGCGGGCCCTTCCCTGAAGTGGGCATTTTTCAGCGCATGATTCGGTGCGGGCCGTGGAAGCTCAACTACTACCACGGCCAGCCCTGCCAGCTTTTTAACCTCCAAACCGATCCGCGCGAGTGCTGCGACCTAGCGGCCGACCCGGCGCACCAAGAAACATTGGCCGCGCTTAAAGCCGAAGTCCTAGACGGGTGGGACCCAGATTGGATCGCCGCACGTATGGCTGCACTTCGCACCGACCGGTCCATACTGGCCGCGTGGGGCCGCACCGTACAGCCCCCCGACCAGTGCCGCTGGAAACTCGATCCGGCCATGGATTACCTCGACCCAGAGCAACTCGACAACAGCCAGCGCAATACCAACAAATGACTCAATAGGGCGGCTGGTGCTAAGACTGTCGGCAGCCAAACGTAGGGCGCGTACGTCGCAAACGTGCTAGCCGGCTCGTTGGTGAAGACGCGGAATTCCGTCGGCATGGAGAGAACCGCGATGACGATCGCCTCGGCCAGTAGAACCAGCCCAACCGCATTCCAAGCCCATATCGCGTAAGATCCCATCTTGCCACGCCAGACCAGCCAAGCCATGGCCGGTGCAGTCAAGCCGACGAAGATGTCGAAGTTGAGCCCTTCGTAGGTCATCTGCACCGGCGCTTGCCCGGCCTGGTACATACCTCGTAAGACCATGGCGACCGGCACGCGGAAAAACTGGAAGCCAATTAGCCCGACCGGGCCGACCGCAACCATCAGCGCGGCCCCCATCCGCGAAAAGGCCAACCCACCCGTTAAAATCATCAAGCCCGTGAAGAAGGGTAGCGAGAAGCTCTGCAACACGTCCGAGAGCGAGGCCAGTCCGGTCGCCACCAACCAGAGCACCGCGCCAGTAGCCGCCCGCATCGTCCACAGGTCGTCGGCCTGTCCTGCCCGCTGGACCGCGGCGCGCACGGCCATCACCAAGAGCGCCAAAACGCCCAAGACCGTGGTGACAAACAGCACGTCAACGCGGAGGGGAACCTTGTCGAGTGCCAGTTCCATGTCGCCTCCTTATTTTTCGGCCTTTTCGCGCGCCTTCACCTCGTCCCATATCTCGTCCAGGGCCGCCAGTGAGAGCGCGGCTACTTCCTCGCCCCGTGCATGCACGGTTTCCTCTAGGGCGCGGAAGCGGCGCTCGAACTTGGCGATTGCCCGTCTGAGGGCCTGCTCGGGGTCTACTTTGAGGAATCGACTGGCGTTGACCAACGAGAAGAGCAAGTCGCCAAACTCCTCCTCGACTGCTGCGGCCTCACCCGCCTTCCAAGCCTTGCGCACTTCGGCGAATTCCTCTTCGACCTTGTCGAGGGTGCCATCAATGTCGTCCCAATCAAACCCCTGCTGTGAGACTCGAGCTTGGATCCGATGAGCGCGCATTAGGGCGGGAAGGTGCTTGGGGATGCCCTCCAACAACGAAGGCGCGGCTTCCCCTTGCTCCCGGCGCTCCTGCTTTTTGATCTGCTCCCAGCGAAGCAAAACCTCGTCGGCCCCATCCGCACTCGCATCGTCAAAGACGTGGGGATGGCGGCGAATCAGCTTATCGACGATGGCTTGGCCAACCGCCTCAATGTCGAAGCGGCCCTCTTCGGCCGCGATCTGGGCGTGGAACACCACTTGCAGCAACACATCGCCTAGCTCTTTGCATAGCTCGGCGTCGTCTTCCGCGTCAATGGCTTCGAGGGCCTCGTACGTCTCCTCCAACAAATAGGGCTTAAGCGTGGCGTGCGTCTGCTTGCGGTCCCAAGGGCAACCGCCGGGGCCGCGCAGACGCGCCATGATGGCAATTAATTCTGAGAACGTGGAATCGTTTTGCATCACTTTTCGTTTCTAGATTTTGTATGGAGAGAAACAATAATAAGGAACCGTGCCCCCCGCAGGTCTAAAAACCTTGTGGCGCAGAGTTTGCAACCGATTGTTAAAACATGCAACATATTTATTTTATACGACCTTATGTGTTTTTTGCACGGCTGTAACCAAATTGACACAAACCCTTGACAAGCCATTGCGCCGATTTATATTGAATGCAGGCGGTGATTAGGGCCTTCTGTACAGCTCCCCTGAAGTACAGTTTTGGCGGCTCCTTCTATTTTGGGAGTGGTCAGTTGGCCCGCTTGATTTGTTGCTCATTAAATAGCCCGAAGTTGCTATTGGGGCATGGTCCAATTCTAGCTGGTTGAGCCTTTTTGCAGGCTTTCACGGGGCAAAATATCGGTATGGGCAAAATCATCGCTATTGCCAATCAAAAAGGTGGAGTGGGCAAGACCACTACAGCCGTCAACCTCGCCGCCTGTCTAGCCCTTTCCGGGCACCGAACCTTACTCATCGACTTAGATTCGCAGGCCAACGCCACTAGTGGCTGCAACGCCGAACTCGGCAGCGACTACGCCTCTACCTACGAGGTTTTGCTAGGCCAGCTTAGCACCTCTTCGGCAACCTTTCCCACTTATGTAAAGGATCTCTTCGTAGTGCCCGGGCACATCCGTCTTGCGGGTGCCGAAGTGGAGATGGCCGCCATGGTCGGGCGCGAGAAGCGGCTGGCCGAGGCCCTGCGCCCGGTAAAGGAGCAGTACGAATTTATACTCATCGATTGCCCGCCGTCTTTGGGCTTGCTGACGATCAACGCGCTGAGCGCAGCCGATTCCGTACTCATCCCGGTGCAGTGCGAATATTATGCCTTAGAAGGCGTGAGCAATCTCAGCAAATCCATTCACGTGGTGCGGCGCTATCTCAACCCCACCCTCGAAATCGAGGGCGTTTTGCTCACCCTGTACGACGATCGCTTGCAGCTTTGCCGCCGCGTGGCCCAAGAAGTACGCAACCACTTCGGCGACAAGGTGTATCAGACGATCATCAGCCGCAATATCAGCTTGGCCGAGGCCCCGGGCTTTAGCCAGCCCATCGTACTCTACGACGCGGAATCGAGAGGCTCCAACAACTACAACAGTTTGGTTTCCGAAATCTGCGCTGATAGGCCCTCTGTCGTGGCCTGATCCTTCCTTCTGTTCCCCTTCTGTATTGATTGTCCTTGACAATCATTTGTATTCGCATATTATATCCACTTCTGCATTTAATATCCAAACAAAGAAGGGAGGTTGTCTGTGTATTCTTGTACGTCTGCGAACTCGGACGCGGCTACGCGAGTGGACGCGTCCTCCCCTCGCTGTGCTGATCATCCAGAATTTATCACTCAAAACGCCCAAGTCCGCCGTCTGCTAGCCCAAGCTGACCGGGTCGCTGAGTCCCCGGCGACCGTGCTCCTCACCGGAGAAAGCGGCACGGGCAAAGAAGTGCTAGCGAGACGCTTGCACAAGCGTAGCCCAAGACGCAGGGCCTCATTTGTGCGGCTTAACTGCGCCTCGCTACCTGAAGGCGTATTGGAAAGCGAACTGTTCGGACACGAGAAAGGGGCCTTTACTGGCGCGGTTCGCCAGCGCTTAGGCCGTTTTGAGCTAGCCAATCGCGGCACTTTGTTTCTCGACGAGATTGGCGCGGCAGACCTGCGCGTGCAGCTACGCCTGCTGCGCGTCTTACAAGAACGCGAATTCGAGCGAGTTGGGAGCGCGGAGACCTTGCGGGTGGATGTGCGGGTCATTGCCGCCACCAACGTCGATTTGCAGAAAGAGGTCCGCAAGGGGGCCTTCCGCGAAGATCTCTTCTACCGGCTCAACGTCGTGCCGCTGAAGCTGCCACCGCTGCGCCAGCGCAAAGGAGACATTCCGCTGTTGATCGAACACTTTATCTGCCGATTGGCGGCTCAAAACAGGTGCAAAGTTCGCGGCCTCGACACCGCGGCCTTAAACCACCTCTTGGACTATCCATGGCCGGGCAATGTGCGACAATTGGAAAACGCGCTCGAGCGCATGATCCTCCTGGCGAGTGGCAGCGTATTGCGGGAAGAGGACGTGCCCGAAGAGATCGTCCACTGGAAGGACGAAGAAGAGTCCGACCTAGGCCAACGCGGATTCAGGGAAGCGCGGAATTCGTTTGAGCGGCACTTCCTCTGCGAGGCCCTGCACCGGCATCGAGGAGTGATTTCGCAAGTGGCCGAAGACGTGGGACTATCGCGCAAGAGCCTGTATGCAAAGCTAGAAAATCTCGATATCAACTACCAACACTACCGAACTTAACTCACAGGCGTGCGGCGAGCGCACGGCGAAATTTCGTCATCTGGCCCTCGAGGTAGGCCCGGTGCTCGCCATCGGTCGGCTCGAGCGCGAGAGCTTGGCGCATAATGGCTACTGCGTGGGCATGCCGCCCCAACAGATGCAGCAATTCCGCATAGGTGTCCAAATAGACCGGGCTTTCCGCATTGAGCTTGACCGCACGCATCGACAGATTCAGCGCATAGCGGAGGCGCAAGCCTTCTTCTGCATAGGTCCAAGCTAGGTTGTTGAGGATCAGAGGATCATCTGGGGTACCGGCCAAGGCGCGCTCGTAGTATTCAATGGCACGGTCGGGCCGCTTGTGCTCGTAGTAGGTGAGGGCGATGTCAACCGCACTGATGACTCCGGCTTTCAGCGCTTGATCAAAAGTGCGAGCGGCTCGTTCAGCACGGCCCTGTTGGAGCTGACAATCTCCTAGGGTGCGGATGAGCTGCGGGTCATCAGGTTGAATGCGCACGGCCTCGGTGAGCGCGATTTCGGCTTCGGCGAGACGCCCCTCGGCGATCAAGAGGCGGCTGAGTTCAATGTGGGCGAAAAGGTGGTGCTCGTCGAGTTGGATGGCGTGGCGCAGCGCTTCTATGGCTGCCTCGAATCGCTCCTGACGGGCATAGAGCCAGCCCTCGGTCGCCCACAGCGACGCACTCTGCTCATGGTCTGCGTGCAATTGCGCGAGGAGTTCTTCAGTTTGGGCAAAGCGCTCTTCTTCTTGGCAAATGTCACGCAGGGCTCTGTACAGGTCGTCGTTGTCTGGCGTCAAGGCAATGGCTTGGCCGATCAACTCCAGCGCGGCATCTACTTCGCCTAGTCCCAGCCGGGCGAGGGCGGCGATGCGGAGCGAGCGGTCGTCCGGCCCGTCTTGGCGGATGGCTCGACGGATTTCAATCAAGGCGTGGCCGTAGAGGCCATCGCGCAAATAGGCATGCGCTAGCTGGGCGTGCTCGGCTCGATAGGCACCACATTGGGGGTTGCTAATGACGAACGTGCCAAGCAGAGCGCAGCAAACGGCCTGTCTAGCGACGTGCATTCAGAACTCGTGGCGGTAAGTGCCGATGTGAAGTAGTAAGCCGATGGCGATGAGGTTGGATAGCAGCGAGGAGCCTCCCGAACTTAGAAAGGGAAGTGGCAGGCCGGTGATGGGCATGACGCCGATAGTCATGCCGATATTGATAAACACGTGGAAGGTCAGCATCGCGGCCAAGCCGACAGCTGTCAGGCTGTAAAAGACGTTGTTGGCCGTGGAGGCGATGTGCAGCGCCCGATAGATGAGAAAAAAGAACAAGCCCAGTACTATCAGGGCCACAACAAATCCCCCCTCCTCCCCGATGACCGAGAAGATGAAATCAGTGTGAGCCGCCGGCAGGAATTCGTGCTTGGTCTGCGTACCTTCTAGCAGGCCCTTACCTGTCAGCCCTCCGGAACCAATGGCGATCTTGGACTGGATGATGTTCCACCCGTCTCCAAGGGGATCGCTCTCCGGATTAAAGAAGGTCATAATGCGGGCTTTCTGGTATGGATGCAGGAAGTGCTCCAAAAAATATACTGTGAGCAAACCCGCCGAGGAGTTGATGACGGCCATGGAAATGGTCAGCCAGAGTTGGCGTAGAAAATGGTGGATCAAGAAGGTGCTGCCGACGACGAAGGTGGCGAAGACGTAAGGGGTGGCCCCTTGCCACAGAGGATCTAAAGAGCAGAAGACGCTGATGAGCGGTGAGATGACGAGAAAGATGGAAAACTTGCGCATTCCCGCCCAATAGAGCATGGGAAAGAGCGGAGCACCAAAGGAAACCGCAGTCCCCAAGTCGGGCTGACGCACAATCAGGGCGATCGGCACCAATATGAGCAACAAGGCTCCAAAAAAGCCGCGGAAGGAATTGATGTGTTCGATATTGCGGTCGCTTAGGTAGCGCGCTAAGGCGATGATGGTCGCGATTTTGGCCAACTCCGAAGGCTGCACCATCAACGGCCCTAAGCGCAACCAGCGGGTGGCATCGCCCGTGCCCCAAGCCAACACCGCGACTAGGCTCACAATGCCGAACAGGTATAGCAGGTAAGCAACGCTGTAAATGACCTTTTCCGGAACATAGACGATAGCTATGGCCACGGCGAAGGCCAAGATCGCAAATTGGACCTGCTTGCTCCAAGCGTTCTGCACCGAGGTGGAGTCGTTGTGATACGTAGCGCTATAGATCGCGATGATACCGAGCATCACGATCGTCAAAGTCCCAATAAGAAGCGGTAAGTCGAGTTGGCGGAGCAGGCGCATGAGCTAGAGCATTCCGTTGTTGGCTAAGAGCGTGTCAGCCTCGGTTACCTCTGGCTCAATGATGCCCTCTTGGATACAGAAGGCTTTGACGACCTCGCGCACGACTGGGCCGACTCGCGCCCCACCGCTGCCGCCTCCTTCGACCACGGCCGCTATGACAATGGCTGGCTTCTCGTACGGAGCAAAAGCTACCATCCAAGCGTCGTCGTCGCGACTGGGCACTTGAGCGGTACCGGTCTTGGCCGCGATTGTGACGCCGTCCACCCGCGCTCGGCGGCCGGTACCGGTGTCGCTAGTCACTACTCGGCGCATGGCCTTTCTCACGATGGCGAAGGTCCTTGACGAAATGCCGTCAATGCGTTGGCGGGGGGGGGGATCGCCGCTGATGTATGGCGTGACCAAGTAGCCGCCATTGGCAATAGCAGCCACGTAGCGGGCCATCTGAATGGGCGTGACTAGCATGGCACCTTGGCCAATGGAGAGGTTGAGCTGGTGGCCGAAAGACCAGCCGCCGCGTTCTTTGTAGTACTGGCGCGAGGGCAGGAGGCCGGCGGCTTCTCCGGGATGGACGATCCCCGTCGGCTGGCCGAAGCCGAATTTAGCCGCGTACTTGTGCCACGTCTCAATACTCATCAGTCGGGCCAAATGGTAGAAGTAGACGTTGCAGGAGACCTCGATCGCCCCGGGGAGGGTCAGACCGCCGTGGCCTGTCCGCTTGTGGCAGCGAAACGTGCTCCTACCCACCCGCAGTGCACCATAACAGGGCTCAAACAGGCTCAGCGTATCGGTGACACCCGTTTCGAGCGCGGCGATGGCACTAACCATCTTGAGTGTCGAGCCAGGTGGATAACGCCCATGCAAAGCGCGGTTGAGTAGCACAGTCGCGCTCTGCAACACCCGCCGCCGCTCCTTTTGGGCCTGGAAAGACACGAATACGTTGGGGTCAAAGGTCGGCTTGTTCGCCAGAGCCAGCACGGCCCCGGTGCGTGGGTCGAGCGCGACCAGCGCACCGGCTAGGCTATCGGGCAGGGCACGCTCAGCCGCGAGTTGTACCTCCAAGTCAATAGTCAGGTGCAGGGACTCGCCGGGCACGGGAAGCTGGTCGCGCTCTGGAAACTCCCGACCCGTGCGCCCGGCCGCGTCAATCTCGACGTACAACATTCCGTCGCGGCCGCGCAGGCTGTTTTCGTACACTTTCTCGATCCCGGTCTTGCCGATAAAGTCGCCGAGTACATAGGCGTTATCGTTTTTACCCTGTAGATCTTGGTCGCGGATGATGCCAATATAGCCGAGCAGGTGGGCGGCCGCCGTGCCGTAGGGATAGTAGCGCTGGGTCTCGATTTCAATGTCGAGCAGGGGCCAGTCGGCCTTGAGCCGCTCTTCGACAATCGATACCGTGCGGAAATCAACATCGCGTTTGAGACGGATGGTGCGGTATTTGCGGCTGTACTTGCCGTCTAGTTCTGGGTCGCCAATGGCCTCTGTAAACGCCGCAGTAGCCGCGTCGAAATCCTTTTGCGAGGTGCGCTCCAATGAGACGGTATAAAACGGTCGGGTGCGAGCCAAGATGCGGCCATCGCGATCGTAGATCAGCCCGCGCGGGGCTTTGACGCGCCGCTGAGCAATGCGGTTTTCCTCGGACTCGCGGGCGTAGTCAGCCGAGGTGATAACCTGCAAATAGAACAGACGCAGGACCAAAACCGCGAACAGCAAGACGACGGGTACGAGGAGGCGGTTGAGGGGCGGGCGCTGATCTTGTTGTAGCTGGTGTTCCATAATCAAGCGGGAAAGATATAGCGTTTGACAGTCAAGCCGGCTAAGCAAACCATACTGATCAGGCCTGTGTACACGGCGCGGCCCAAGATGCTACCCACCTCAAAGGGCACATCGGCGCTGGCTCCCACATAGTATATGAGATCATGGCAGATCACAGCACCAAAAATCAGCGCGGTCTGAACTTGGATGCTATCGGCGACCATGCGAGTGTGGCTGTAGCCAAAACCCGCGCCGATAAGCGACTTGGCAAACGCATTGACTCCGAGATCGGCGGGCAGATAGATGTCCTGGAAGATGCCGACCCCCAGTCCCATATAAGCCCCAACAACCGGCCCGCTGCGCAGCGCGATGAAGCTCAACGTCATAATCAATAAATCGGGTTTGATTGACCATACTTTTATAGAATCGACCCAAGTGGTTTGCAAGATGAAGGCCAGTGCCAGCAAGAGAATATGGCGGACCACAATCATGTCACCTCGGGATTTGCAAGGTCGTGCCCGCCAGCAGCGTCTCCGAGAGGCCGATATTGTTCTGCCGGGCAATATCGCTGGGAGCGAGACCGAATTTGCGGGCGATGCTGTGCAGCGTATCGCCCGTGACTACGGTATACAGCCGCGCTTGCTCGTTGGCCACTGTTAGCTGTTGACCGGGCTTAATCAGCGCCTTTTCGAGACCGTTCCACGCCTGCAAGTCGGCGACGCTAACCGCAAATCGCCGGGCCAACTCCCACAACGTATCGCCCTGCTGCACCGTATAAGTTCCGCCGCTCGTCACCTCTCGGAAGACAGGCTGTTGTCGCACCACCAATTCCTGACCGGGTTTGATCAAAGTAGTTTTGAGGCCATTCCATTTCATCAGATCGCGCAGGCTCACCCCGTGCTGGGAGGCGATGCGGCCGAGTACGTCGTTCGGGCGGACGGTATAGGTCCCCCGGCGACCACTCGCTGGTTTGGCCCTCGGGGCAACCGGGATATAGAGCAACTGTCGCGGCCGGATGAGGTTGGGGTTTCTAAGACTATTGGCCGCGGCAATGACCCGCGTGGAGACGCCAAAGGTCTGGGCGATGCCAGAGATCGTATCGCCGCGCTGCACTCGGTATTGATGGACCGCGGCTTTCTGGGGGATTGGCAGACTGGCGTACTGGTCGAGCAAGATCGGGCCCTTGCCGGGCGGGACCCGAAGGGTATAAGGCGAGCTACTCCTCGGCGGCGTGATGTCTTGGCGTAGCTCGGGGTTGAGGTCGTGCAATACCTGGCGTTCGATGCCCAAGAGTTGAGCCGCTGCTTTCAGATCGACATAAAGCCAGTCTTTGGGCAGGACGACCTCCTCGTATGCAAAGGCTGGCTCTTCGGCTTGGGGTTCAAAGCCAAAAAGTTGTGGATCTTTGGCTATGACGGCCGCGGCCATGAAGAGTGGCACGTAGTTTTTCGTTTCGCGGGGCAAGTCGAGCTGCCAATAGTCGTTGGTGCCGGCGCGGACGATGGCCCGGCGGACTCGTCCTGGCCCACCGTTGTATGCGGCCAACGCTAAGCGCCAGTCGCCGAACTCTTCAAAAAGGTCTTTTAGGTAGAGGGCAGCTTTCTCGGTCGCCTTGATCGGGTCGCGCCGTTCGTCGATCCAGTGGGTGATCTCGAGATCCATCATGCGGCCGGTGCGCGCCATAAACTGCCACAACCCCACGGCCCGCGACCGCGAATAGGCCCTTGGGTTGAGGCCGCTTTCGATGACCGCTACGTAGAAAAGGTCACTGGGCATCTCCTCGCGCCGAAGTATATCGCCGATCAGCGTGCGGTAGCGTCCGGCGCGCTGCAACCAAGTGGCAAAGGTCTTGCGACCCCGCGTCTGGAAAAAGCGGATCTTGGCGACGACGCGGTCATTGTCGTCAATTGGCATGTCGCAGCGAGGGCTGAGCTGGCGGATGCGGACCAAAAGCTTGGCATCGGCCGGCAGGTGCTCGATTTTTTCCTCGGATAGCAGCAGCAAGCGGCTGTTGTCGGGAAAGTCCTTCAAGTGCGGCAACAAGTCGAGGTATGCCTGCTCAATAGCCGATTCGAGCGTTGCGGCCTGCACGGTATCCACGAGCGCGTCGTGCTCGTCGAGGTCGGCTAAAATGCCGAAGGCCACATCGAGGGCCTCTTGCGCTCGTTGGGTCTGCCCTAGAGCGTGGCTTTCAATAGCGAGGTGCAAGTACCAGCGAACGGCGCGCAGATCGGCCATATCTGGCGGCGGGTCCACAACCGTAGGCATGACCGGTGTGGTCGTCTCGTCGAAGACCAAAGGTCCGGTGCTTTTGCCATGGGCACAGGCCATGAAGAGCAATGCGATAATACAACAATACAAGCGCATGACGCGTCAGTCCTCCTCCGAGACGAGGATCTGGGAGCGGACCTTGAGGGCAAGGGGATAGTACTTCCCGATTCGTTCAGCCGCGGCCTGGGCCTGTGCCTCGGTGCGGTAGTTACCGACTTCGATCTTGTAGTAAGGTTCCTTAAAGACCACGTTGATGTCTTCGCGCTTCAGGCGCTTTTTTGCGTCGCCCACTAGGCGGCTGGCCTTGTCGTGTTCTAGGAATTGGGCGATCTGCACCTTCCAGCCAATGGTAGTCACTAGCTCAAGCTCGGGTTCCACAGGACCAGAATCGGACACCGCGCTCGCCGGAACCTCAACGACATAAGCGTCGGCGTAGTCCGGACCGAGTGAGGAGACCTGCTCTTTGAGGGCCGTAGCCTCGGCGCGAGTGGCGTATTGGCCGGCTTGCAGTACTGAGTGCTCATTGCGGGCCACTAGATAAACCCTCACACCGAGCGCGCGTTCTAGCTCGGCGCGGCGCTGGCGGGCCATGGCTTCGTTACTCAGAGCAACTAGCTGGAGGCGATAGACCGAAGCCCTCGCTACCGGAGCGCGGTCCTGCGCGGGGACCGCTGGTTCCGCTGGGGTTTGGGTTTGGTCGCTTTCCTCTTTCTCGCGTTGAATCGGCTCAATTAGCAAGTCTTCGCCAAGGCTACGCGGGTCGAATTCTTCGCGACTAGTGGGTGCGGCGTCGCCCGAATCTGTGCGCCAACGCGGCGCGCTCGCGCAGTGAGCCGTGGCGAGTAGGGCCAATAATAGGATCGGATAGCTTTTCATGGTTCGATCCAAGCGCGCAGGGCGGGTTCGTACGGAGCGCGGGCGACGCCCTTTTCCGAAATGATCGCCGACACCAAGCCGCAGGGTGTGACGTCAAAGGCCGGATTGTAAACGGGCACCGCGTCTGGGGCCGTGGGCTTGCCCATGCCTTCGCGGACCTCAGTTGCGTCGCGCTTCTCAATGGGAATTTCCGCACCCGAGGCCAATTCCATGTCGAGGGTCGAGACCGGCGCGGCCACGTAGAAAGGCACGCCGTGCTCGCGGGCGAGAATGGCCAGCCCGTAGGTGCCGATCTTGTTGGCTACGTCGCCGTTGCTAGCGATGCGGTCAGCACCCACTATGCAGCAGTCAATCGCCTCATTTCGCAGCACGACCGCGGCCGCATTGTCGCAGATAACCCTGACATCGATGCCGCTCTGCATCAGCTCCCACGCCGTCAGCCGCGAACCTTGGAGCAAGGGGCGGGTTTCGTCTGCAAACACGGCGACTTTCTTACCTGCCTCTTGGGCTGCATAGACGACCCCTAAGGCCGTGCCGTAATCAGCCGTAGCCAAGCCGCCGGCGTTGCAGTGGGTAATGACTTGGCTGCCATCGCGTAGGAGTGCCGCGCCGTGCGCGCCGATCTGGCGACAGATTTGGCGGTCTTCCTCAAAGAGGCGGTGCGCGGCCTCTAGCAGAGCGTCGCAGATGGCGTGGTTGTCGCGGCTTCGACTCGCCGCCAACACCTCCTGCATCTGATCCAAGGCCCAGAACAGGTTGACCGCAGTGGGCCGGGTGCGGGCGAGGCGGGCAATATCATCTTCCACGCGGCGACAAAAGGCCTCGGGGGCGCAATCGACCGCGGCGCGCGCACCTACCACGACGCCGTACGCAGCCGCCAAGCCAATGGCCGGTGCACCGCGCACCACCAGCCCTTCAATAGCGCGGGCGATATCCTCGACGTGGCGGTAGGTCGCGTACACCAATTCCTCGGGCAAGCGAGTTTGATCGAGCAGGATCAGCGCATCGTCCTGCCATCTGAGCGTTTGCATCGGCATTAGAAAGTCGAAAATTCAAAGGGCTTTTCTGCGGCTTCCTCGGGCACATCCCCATCTGCGAAGTCCGTGCGCTCGGCGTCGCCCCACAGCCTCTCTAGGGCGTAGAAGTCGCGTGCCTCCTCGCGAAAGATGTGGACGACGAAATCGACGAAATCCATCAGCACCCAGCGCCGAGTATCCGCGCCCTCAATGTGCCAAGGTTTTTCTCCCATCTCGGCGAGCTGGTCTCGCACCGCATCGACGAGACTGCGGATGTGCTGTTCAGAGGAACCCGTACAAAGTAGGAAGTAGTCGCAGGCGTCGGAAACATCGCGCAGGTCCAACAAGGTTATTGCGAAGGCCTTCTTATCTTGTAAAATTTCTACGACGCGGGCGATGCGCGGCTCTTGACACAGGCTCATAGATGTTTTCTCATGGTTACTTAGCCGGATCGAGTAGGCCGATGCGGCGGTAGTCGCGCCCGATGACAATCGAGACGCTCGCCAGACTGAACTGGCTTTCCTTCTGCTGCTGAATAAAATGAGGTATTCCCAAGACCTCCGCCACTTGTCGGGCTTGCTCGATATCGCCGTCCAAATCGACGACGAGGGTGTGGAGGTAATTAAAGCTGGGCGCGTTGCCTTCGTGAATCACGTCTAACCCGAGGGCACGGACCTTTTTGCGCAGGCGGGCGGCGACTTGCGATTCGCCTCCGCCGTTGAGAATTTCGACCCGAATGGGACTAAGCTGGGGAGCGGTTTCCGGCTTGGAGACTTCCTGTGGGGGCGTTGGCTCGGGTGCAGCAGATTGCGGCCAGAAGGCTGCCTTGAGGAGAAGGGCTATGGCCACAGTGGCCAGCCCCCACAAAATTAGCTCCTGCACGTAGAGATTTTCTCGATCCATCGCTCCAACATCTTTAATTTAATGAATAAAAAACGTCAAGTTAAGTCAAGCAAACAAAGGATGATACGTGGATTTCTGGCGTGAAGAAATCTTTGTCCATCGCTTCTCCACGGCTGACTTTCTCGCCGCCTGTCACCAAGCGTTCGAGCGGTATGGCGCGGGGGTCATCGACAATCCACCGCGCACCGAATCCGTCCAAAAGCGCGGGTCACTCGACTACTTTCGCTTGGATATGCCCGCCGAATGGCCGGGGAAGTTTCGCGCGCGAAAGATCATCGAAGAATTTTCAGACGTGGCGACCGGACGACTGGCCAAGCGGGAGGCGTATATCGCATTTGAAGATCTGCAACAGGGCCGATCGTATCGGCTAGAGGCCGGGCACATCACCGACTGGCGCACCGGCGCGGCGGGCGCGCTGGGTCTCCAATATCTAGCGGGCGCGGCCATCGAGCGAGTCGCCATCTTGGGAACTGGCCGGATTGCGCGGACTTTGGCCCTATCCTGCGACGCGCTCTTTGATTTGGCGGAAATTGCCTGCACGAGTCGCCGGGAGGCAAACCGGGCTGCGTTTGCCAAAGCGGTCGAGCCGGACCTGCATGCGAGCCTGCGGATAGCAACGTCGCTAGAGACCTGTATCGCCGGAGCCGACGCCGTGCTGACGGCAGTGCCAACGCCGCAGCCCATTTTGACCTCCGCGGCCCTAGCCGAGGTTCCCTACCTCGCGATCCTCGCCGGGGATAGTCGCACGCGCCAGCTCGCGCCGGAAGTCCTCTATGAGCGCACGGTAGTCGTCGATGTGCTCGCCCAAGCCCAGAAGTCCGGGGAGTTTCGCTTTGCCGCCGAGCAGGGCCAAGCCGAGCAGATCGCCTTGGCGCGCAATGCCGAGGGCACAGTACTAGATATCGGCGACGCCGCCTGCGGCCGGCTTGGCGCAATCGCGCCGAGCGTGGTTTATCTGACGGGGATGGGGGCGCAGGACTTGTGCGCGGCGGCCATGGTGTACCACCGCCTACTCACTTGAACAACCCCGAGTACTTAAAGGTCATAATGTAGTCCTGCGAGCCTTTCTTCTTGGCTCGGGGCCGACTGTCGTAAATATCCCAGCCGAAGCCGAAGAGAAACTGATCTTTGTAAAAGGAAACGGCCACGCCCAGAGAAATGGCCAGCGAGTTTCCGGTCGACAGAGCTTCGAGCACATTGCCAATGGCGGTGAAATGGATGCCGGAAATCAACGGATTATCCACGTTGTGCCAGCCGGCAAAGGCCAATCCAGGCAAGCCAATCAGACGCTCGGTTTGGCCTGGGACCGCGTTGCCGTCGACGTCGGTATAATTGCGCCCGGGGCGGATCGTCAAAAAGGAAACCAGCGGCTTGGCCTCAAATTCCCACTTCCAGCCCCCGGCTTCCAAAAGCTGCGACACGCTCTGCGGCGGGGCACCCGGGTAACTATGGGTAGTGATTTTGAGCCGCACTCGGCGATTGTCTTCTTCCGACAGCTGCAAGTTGAGATCCTCAGCCAGGACGCGCCCACCACTCGACTCGTAGATTGTGACCTTCTTCTTTTGGATACTGCCTTTGGGGGCGTAGTTTTCGTCGAGCCGGGTCCACTCAACGACCATCTCGCGACCGATCAGCACCCGCCGCAGCGAGTCGGGAATTGCAAAGGCCACATCCACTTTGGTGCCGTCTTTTTGCACGACGGGGACATTATTCCAGCCGACGGCCAAGGGCTGGGTCTTCTCGCCGCGCGAGACCAAAACCTCGACAATCTGCGCCAAGTCGATGTCTGCGAGCACCCCATCCCCTTTGTATTCGAGTGGACGGGCGCGATCCTTGACGTCGTTGCTGACCAACAAAACGCGTCCTCGGCGGTCGCCTAGGGCATCGGGCGTAAAAAAGAGCGTGAGGCGCGCGGACTCGCCCGGGGCCAGCGCGAATTGCGCCGGCTCAACGTGGGCCTCCTTGCTTTGAGGATGCGCTTCGACTTGCAACACGGTATCGCCGACGTTGGTGGCCACTAAAGTCCTCTCCGTCTGCTCCCCCAAGACCACGTAGCCAAAATCGACGACACCCGCCGGATTTAACTCGATTTCCGCGGCCACGCCGTTGCCTTTGAGTAGGATGTCAAGCGCCATTATCTCATTCGCGCCCAAACCGTCCAAGCGCAAAGTCCCCGAAATCGCTCCGCGGGCCGACGGGCTAAAGGACACGTGCAGCGGCAAGGTGCGCTGGCTGTGGGCCGGCAGCAGGAACCTGCTGTCGGCGTCGATTGGGGTGTGGGCGGTAAATTCGGCGCTCGTCGAGCGAAGCTGGTGAATCTCAAAGTCGGCGTTGCCCACATTGGCTATCTCGACGACCCGGCTACTACTTTCGCCAACGGCAACGCGACCGAAGTCCACGGTCGCCGGACTGAGGGCGAAAAACTGACCTACGCCCTGCAAGCGCACGGTCTGACGCCTGGCTTCGGCCTCGACGTGGAGGATGGCTTGGCGAGCACCAGATTCCTTGGGCGAGAAACTCAGTGCCACTTGGGCACTAGCTTTAGGCTGAACGAGGACCGAGTGCTGTTCGAGACCGAATTCAACGCCCTCGTCAGCAGCCAAGGCAACCTTCACCACGCCCGGCTGTCCTCCCCTGTTCCACAACAGCAAATGGCCGTGCACGGTCCCGCCGATGGGCACGTTGCCAAAGTCAATGTCACCACTGATAATCTCGATGCTCGGCGGGCTAATTTGGCCGCGACCCGAGAGGGGGATGGCGACGGTGGCAGCTTGCGGATCGCTAGTGTATAGACGCAGGACGCCACTTTGGTCTCCTTCGCTCTGCGGCACAAACGCCGCGCTCAGGTCGAGCCGTCCCTCGGGAGCGATGGTCGCCGACGAGTCCCCGCCCCCGAGGGCAAAGGCCGCGCCCTCAATGGCGACGTTTTCAACGTGCAACTCGGCCTGGCCCTGATTGAGGACGGTCACGCGGTGCGCTAAGCGCCGGCCCACTTCGACGGTGCCAAAATCGAGACCCACTTGCGGGAGAGGCGAAAAAGCCGCTTGCGGCACCAAACCACTCCCCCGCAGAGGAATGGACCAATTCCCAAAGTCGGGTGAAGTGACGACGAATTCAGTCGCGACCGGCCGCGCGCGCGTCGGGGCGAACGCAATGTCGATCCGCGTTTCACCGCTGGGGTCAGGCCAAGAGCCGACATCACCCTCAACGCTAAAGGGACCCCGTAGATCGACAACTTCCATCTGCCCAGCCATCACAGGTACGGTACCGGTGTTTTTGACGATAACAGCCGCCGTCGCCACTTGCCCGACGGGCACCGCGCCAAAATCCAGCCCTTCGGTCGGCAAAATCACCAAGGTCGGAACGACGGCTACCGCTTGGAGCGGCACGACCAAGCGCTCATCTTTGAACAAGGCGGCCACCTGCAACGTCAGTTCGCCCACATACTCCCCGGCCACAGGGGCGCTGAAGCGCACTTCGAGGCTGCTGACGCCCTTGCCGTCCAAGCGCAGCGTATCTGATAACGCGCTAAAGCCGTCGCCACTAATACCGACGGTCACCTCAAGTGCGTCGTCTTGCAGATTTTCGACGGAAACGGACGCTCGCGCCTCCACGCCGACGCCGACTACGCCCAAGTCGAGCGCATTCGGGGCAATGGCGAGGGGCTGGGCGAGCAGAACCGCTGGCAGAATCAGGAGAGCGAGCAGAAGAAAAAAAGAAGAGCGACCAATCCGCCAGAATACCGAATACAATGTTTGTCGAAGTTCCACGTCGCAGAGGAGTGGAAAACTTCCTCTGAGGTATTCTTTACGCCGATTCAGGTCGCTCTCTATCATTCGAAACATACGCTTAAATAACCTACCGTGTCAAGCAGAGAGAATCTGTTTCAAGCCCCCGACGAGCCGATCCATGCCTTCGGCCACATCTTCTTGGCGCAGGGCACCGTAGGCAACGCGCAAATAGCAGTCCGCGCTCAATCCAAAAGCATTACCGGGGATGACGGCGACCTTGTGTTCCCGCACCAAGCGAGCGACCACATCCATGGCGTCGAGGTCGCTTTGCAGACGCGCCAATAAATAAAAGGCTCCTTCAGCAGCCGGCACCTGCACCCACTCGCCGAGCGCTTCGAGTCGCTCTAGGCAAAGCCGACGCACCGCATCCATATCCGCTAGATGATTCTTACAGTATTCAGCTCCGGCCGCGAGGGCACCGAGCGCGGCGCGTTGCGAGATGACCGGCGGGCAGATGAGCACGGTATCTTGAATCTTTTCCAGCGCACCCAACAGGTGCCGTGGGGCCACGAGGTAGCCGACCCGCCAACTGGCGAGACCGTATGCCTTAGAAAAAGAAAATAGCGAGATCGTGTGCTCGGCGCTTTCGGGCAGTGAGCCGGGCGAAAAGTGCTGCGCCGCACCGTAAGTGAAGTACTCGTACGCCTCGTCGGCAAAGTGGTAGAGGCCCCGCTCGCGGCAGAGCCGATTGACCGCTGCCAAGTCCGCGGGCCGATAGACCGCACCCGTTGGGTTGTTGGGAGAGATCGTGACAATGGCGCGGGTGCGCGCTGTAATCGCAGCCTCAATCGCATCGAGGTCGAGCTGATAGGCATCGTCCGTAGCCACGAGCACGGCCCGGCAATTGGCCATGCCTACGGCCATTTCGTGGTTGAAGTAAAAGGGTGACATCACGACGATCTCATCGCCTGGGTCGGCAACGGCGAGCAAGGCGTGGTAAAAGCCCATATTGGAGCCGGCCGTGACCATCATGATCTGGTCGTCGCCCACCTCGATTTGATTTTCGCACGCGAGTTTTTGGCGCAGTTCTTCCCTGAGTTCGGGCAGACCGCGGGCAGCTTGATAGTGGTGTTCGACAATCGCGCTGCCGAAGCGGGCAAGGGCCTGCATGACCTGCGGCGGCGGCGGGTAGTGCACCACGCCCTGGCCGAGGGAAATGGTGCCCGGGTTGTCGCGAATGAGGGCGGCCACGTGCGGGATCACCGGGCTCTGTACTGCCTGCATGCGCTTTGAGTCGATCATAGCACGTCCTGCAGCAGGTCGAACAGACGATCAATTTCAGCGCGCGTTTCCGCATCGAGCGCAAAGCTCAAAGGGCCGCGGTGGACTTGGTTGGGAAAGAGGCCGCGCTTGTGCATGAGGTAGCGCTCAACCACGATGAAGCCGTCCAAGCCCCCTTGGATCTGCAAAGTACACAACGCGCAGATGGGGAAATAGATCTGGTACGCGCGCTCTTCGTCGCCGGCTGCGAGGGCGCGCCACAAGGCCACCGTCCCATCGAGCAACTCAACGCCAGGAATGGTACCGCGAATGCCTCGACGGAAAGAATCAATCAGCAGTAAGCCACCGCTGCCTTCAAATATGCCGGACCGGCCCTCGGTGTGGTCGCGCAGGGCCGAAATGCAAGGCCCCAAGGGAGTGGCCTCGGGTTTGAAGAGGACGCGGTCGCCGTAGTCGCCAAAGAGCGACGCTTGAAATTCAATGCTCATCGGGTTGCCGACATACGAGCTGGCGTCTTGGATCATGACCGGGATGGAGACCTCGGCGAGCAGGGCGGTAAAATAGGCGCGCAATTCACTCTCCCCCAAGGCGCGGGAGATCGGCGGAATGGCCATGACGGCCGCTGCACCGCCGTCTTCCGCGGCACGGGCGTAGAGCCGGGCTTGGGCCGTGCCCTCGGCCCCAACGCCGATGATGACCGGCCCGCGTCCGCGGGCGAATTCCACTAGCCGCGCCGGAAGCGCCAGCCGCTCGTCAGCCGTCAGACGCAACAGATCGGATACCAAGGCGAGGCAAAACCCGTGCGCCCCTGTCTCGAAAAGGTAATCGACTTCGCTTTCCAATACGGCGTAATCAATGGCTTGGTCGTCGGTGTACGGCATGTGGACGACCGGCAGGACGTCTTTGATTTCGTAGCTCATAGTCGTTGGCCTCGGCGTGCACGGCGTAGAATAGCAAAGAGTTGTTCGGCGATCTCGTCGTTGGCCGCCGCCAAAAAGTGCCCGAATTTGCGGCGCTGAGTATAAGTCGGTCGGCGGCGTTGTCCAATGTAGCAGCGCGCCCCGGCTTCTTCGGCAATCAGCGACGGCGGGCCCACGTCATAGACTTCGACTTGGCGCGTCAGGTACGCACACAGCGTGCCCTCGGCGATCTCTGTGAGGACCAATGCCGCCCCAATGGGACTTTCGCGCGGATTCAGCGCGGGGCGGACGAGGGCCTGATAGGGACGAGCCTTGGAAGAAATAAAGGCTTTATTCGTGCGCGGTTCGCCGGGTAGCTGCAAGCGACGCGGGCGACCATCGCCGACGCGCACAAAAGCACCCGCACCTTTAATGGCCGTAAAAATTTTGTCCTCTGAGGGCCGCGCGACAATCGCGGCCAGCATCTGGCCGTCGCAAGCCAAGCCGATGACAATGTGATAGGGAGCGTCGCCCCGCTTGAAGTGCAAGGTGCCGTCAATGGGATCGAGAATGACCGCATAGGGCGAGGTGTTGCCGGCAAAGCGCTTTTTGAGCGGCGTGCGCTCTTCGGCGATGCAGCGCACAAACGGGAAGTGCTGGAGCACGGCTGCGAGGAGGATATCCTGCACGGCCGCGTCGAGGACCGTGAAGGCCGTGGAGGCGTCCTGCGCCTTGCTGCCGGTGAGGCTCTTGTCCGCAGCCTTGCCAATGTCGGCGACTTGGCCGTAGAAAATTAGCGAGGCGCGGGCGCACTGGCCGACGACCGGCAGCAGCGCGTCGATAAAGTCGTCGGGGTTGATGTTTTCGGCCATAATCTTGAGTAATAAAAGCGCCCGGCTTCCTCGTGAGAGGAACCGGGCGCGAACGGGCGGCCCTGTAACGGCTCCTCAGCCGGCCGCTTCCTCTAGCTGATGCTCCTGTAAGGCGGCGACGACCCGATCCGGACTCATGGGCAACTCACCCAAGCGGCAACCTATGGCATCGTACATGGCGTTGGCAATGGCGGCCATCGGCGGCACCAAGGGCACTTCGCCGACGCCGCGAATCCCGTGCGGGCTGGCCGGATTGGGCACTTCGACCAAAATCGTCTCGATCAAGGGGATGTCAAAGGTAGTCGGCATCCGATAGTCGAGGAAGGTCGGGTTGGCCATCTGGCCATCGTCTGTGTAGAAGTAACCCTCTGTGAGCGCCCAGCCAATGCCCTGCACGGCCCCGCCTTGGATCTGGCCCTCGACGTACGAGGGATGGATAGCCTTACCCACGTCTTGGACCGCCGTATAGCGCAAAATCTCGACCTTGCCGGTGTCTGGATCGACCTCCACATCGACGATGTGCACGGCAAAGGCATTGCCCGGACCGCCAGCGTTGATCGTGCCTTTGCCGGTGATTGGGCCGCCAGTGCTGCCCTGGTTGGCGGCGACCTCCGCAAAGGTGAGCCGCTGAGCGGGATCGGATTTGCAGACAAAGCTGCCGTCCTCAAACTCGACGTCGTCCTCGGCGACCTCTAGCTGCCGCGCAGCGCGCCGACACATCTCGGCCTTGACGTCCTCGGCCGCGTTGTAGCAGGCGTGCCCCGTGGCATAGCACACGCGACTGCCGCCGGTGCCACCGGTGAAGCCAATCGAGCTGGTGTCCGGGATCGAGGGGTTGATGTCCTCGGCCCGCAGCCCCAAAGTCTCGGCGACGATCATGGCCATAGAGGCTCGGCTGCCGCCGATATCAACCGAGCCTTCAGTCAAGTTGATCGTGCCGTTGTCGTTGACCGCAATGGCGGCCGAAGACATGCCGCCGCCGTTGAACCAAAAGCCACCAGCCACGCCGCGTCCCCGATAGGGGCCTTCGAGCTTGGTGTGGTAGTGCTCTGAGTCCTTGGCGGCTTGCACGGTTTCTTCGCAGCCGATCTGCCCGTACACCGTGCCGTCGGCACGGCGCGTTCCTTCTTTAGCGGAGTTCTGCAACCGCATCTCCAGCGGGTCCATGCCGATCTTTTCGGCCAACTCGTCGATGACGCTCTCCGAGGCAAAGGCCGCGTTGGGGGCCCCAGGGGCGCGATAGGCCGAGGACTTGGGCTTGTTGACGACCACGTCGTACGCGTCAATGGTGACGTTGGCGATGTAATAAGGCGCGAGGATGCACTGAGCTCCCGCCCCCACGGCCGAGCCGGGATAGGCCCCGGCCTCGTACGCCATGTAGCAGTGGGCCGCGGTGATGGTGCCGTCGTTTTTGGCCCCCATCTTAATCTTCATATAGGACCCAGGAGCCGGGCCAGTCCCCTGAAAAACCTCGGTGCGGCTCATGATCATTTTGACGGGCTGGCCGGTTTTGTGCGACATAATGGCCGCGGCTGGCTCCATATAGGTGGGGAACTTGCCGCCGAAGCCACCGCCGATCTCGCAGGGGATAACCTTGACCTTGGAGACCGGCACGTTGAGCACTTCCGACACCTGCGAGCGGATCTCAAACGGCCCTTGCGTGCTCACCCACACGGTGACGCTGCCGTCGTTTTTCCACCACACGGTCGTGTTGTGCGGCTCAATGTACCCTTGGTGAATGGTGGCCGTGTGGAATTCGCGCTCGACGATCTCGTCGGCCTCGGCAAAGCCCGCTTCGAGGTCGCCCATGGCGTGTTGATTGTGGGTGGCGATATTGCTCTTCTTGCCCGTATCTTCGCCGAGCGCGCGCGTGGTGCGCTCTTCGTCGAGGAGCGGAGCGTCGTCGCGCATGGCCTCGCGGATATCCACGACCGGCTCCAAGACCTTGTATTCGACCTCGATTAGGTCGAGGGCCTCTTCGGCGATGTGGGGGCTGACCGCGCACACGGCCGCGACCGCGTGGCCCGTATAGAGCACCTTGTCTGAGGCCAGCGAGTTTTTGGCGATTTCGCGGACGTTAACGGTGGTTTCGCCGATATTAGAGAGCTTATCGACGGTCTCGACCAAGTCGTTGGCCGTGGCCACGGCGCGCACTCCGTCGAGCGCGAGGGCCTTGGAGGTATCGATCGAGATAATCTCGGCGTGGGGATGCGGGCTGCGCAGGACCTTGCCGTAGAGCAGGCCCGGCAGGCGCACATCGGCCCCGTACACCGCGGCACCAGTGACCTTATCGACGCCGTCGTGGCGGATGGGGCGGGTGCCGATGACTTTGTACTTGCCGTCGGACGTGTAATCGGGATAATCTTTGCTGGAAAAGGCAGCCATGAGGCACTCCTTCATTTATATATGGATTAGGTACTTTCAGAAAATTCGCAATCCGTCTTAATCTGAATGCGATAAACTGCGCCGTCAAGTGAGCTTTTAATGGCAATCGCTTGGGAAATCCCGTCGGGCTGGCCTCGGCTCAGCGACGATGAAATCCACGTCTGGTGCGTCGAGTTGGACGCGGCTGGTGAAGTGGCCGCACTCGCGGCTTGTCTGAGCGAGGAAGAGCGCGAGCGAGCGAGCGGCTTGCTCTCCGGCACCCATCAGCGGCGCTTTGTGGTGGCGCGGGGGATGCTGCGCCAGCTTCTGGGGCTATACCTCGACCAAGATCCCGGCGCGGTGACTTTTTCGCGCGGCGCGCACGGCAAGCCCTTTCTGCAAGAAGGCGGGCCGCATTTCAACGTGTCCCACACCCACGAGCTAGCCCTGTATGCGATAGCGCGCGACCGCGAGGTCGGCGTTGATGCGGAGTGGATGCGCCCCCAAGTCGCGCACGAGCAAATTGCCGCGCGCTTCTTTTCGCTAGAGGAGCAGGAGGCACTGGCGCAGGTGGCGGACGAGGAGCGGCGGACGGCTTTTTACAACATCTGGACGCGCAAGGAAGCCTATGTCAAAGCGCGGGGCGACGGCATTGCCGCTGGCCTTGGCACCTTTGCGGTGTCGCTGGGAGCAGAGGCGGCGCTTTTGCACTCGGACGAGGGGCGGGACGAATTGGAGCGGTGGAAGTTAATCGCTTTGGAACCGGCGGACGGATACGTCGCGGCTTTGTGCGGGGCTGGCGTGGACTGGCAGGTGCAGGGTTGGCGCTGGCGGCCTTAGCAAGCGGCTCGCCTTCGTGCGCGCCGCTCCCCACATGGAACCGTCCTCATTGAAGCGTATCTCCAATGAGGCTGCTGCCGTCCGCGGCTATCACATAAAGCTCAGCATTCCCATCGCGCTCGGACACAAAGGCGATGCGTTGGCCGTCCGGAGACCACGCCAGATAACAGTCGTTGCCGGCGTCGTGCGTGAGGTTGGTTGCGACATCGCAGCCGAAAACTAATCCTATGAGACAGCCGATCATTGCCTTCATAGAAAATCTCCGTGAGACTGGCGGCTTGAGCCGTCAGAGGGATAGGGGCGGTTTTCACGACGGGCTGGCAACGCACGAGGCGTTGGTAGTCCCTGAGTGAGAGCCGATATATTTTGCCTATAACTCATCCCTTTAGTTATAGACAAAATTAATTGGACTGCGTTCTGCATAGTAGCCATGCTTTTTAGTGCGCCCGAATACCCGCCGGATGCGTTACGAATAGCGGGTCGAGCGTCGCGCTTAGGCAAAAGGCACCCTCTTGTGAGGGGTAAAACAGTTTCAGTCCCACGATAGCGCGCCGCCCCACACGTCGATAGCACTGTATGCGTGGACCGTAGTGGCAAAGCAGGTCAGCCAGTAGGATTTGCCACTGCGAACGCCTCGGGAGCTTCTCCCCCAAGTGGCTGCTTGGTGTCAGCAGGCGTATAGTTTCGCCGAGTAGCATGATGTCGCATCCCGCGATGTGGTGCTGCATCCGAATACCTCCGGTTTAGCACGGTGCTCGCGCTAGAGGGGTTGGGAAAAGGCAGGGACAAGCCGACTACTTCAGTGGTCGGTGGCTGACAGCGTCAACTCAATTGAATTTTTTAGGCGTGCGCGCCAAAGACATCCACTGAGAGAGAATCAGACGATCCGCTGCGTCACCACGCCGTGCAGATCCATCTCAAAGTCGATGTCCACAACCGGCGGCCGAGCGTAGTGCCAACAAACGCCGCCGCGCCGCGCCGCACCCATCGTCGGCAGGAGAATCTCTTCGAGGATTTCCGCTAAAGGATAGATGGTGTACACGTCAACCGCGTCAATCAAATCCCACGTTCCGCCCAAGCCCATAAGCCGCTCGCCCATAACCTGCGCCACATAAGCGGCCTTCTCGCGCATAGCAGCGGGCGACGTGTCGCCGGAGCGGATAATCCCCTCGGTCACGAGGAGCCCCTCCCGCAATTCGCCGGCACCGGCCACGATCAGCGTTTTGCGGGCGATCTGATCGTTGGGAATCGCGTAGGAAAAGGCATACAGCGAAGGCACAGCCGGCGGATCGCACGCCGGCGCAACATTCGTGCGCGCCACCGGATTGAGTTCGTCCACGTACAAACCCCACGCCTTCAGGACGGCGCAATACTCGCGGTTGAAGTCAATAAACCCCTGCATGGTAAAAGGCTCAGGCGAGCGCAGTTCCATCGCGCAGAGCGAGACTCGGTCGCAGCCTTCCGCCGCCAGATGCGCATCCACGCGCTCAAAGCCCTCGCGCCAAGGCAGCGGCTCGGCCAGCACAACGCGGACGATCTCCCAACCCGGCTCGGCGACGACGCCACAAGAATAGGGATCAATGCCCTGGAGAAAGCGATAGTGTCCTTTGGGATGTGCAATCAGCATGACGCCTCAAGGTCGCCCACGCCATCCTAGGCGTCAAGGTCTCTTGCTGAAACGGACGCCTTCTTTATATTCCCCTCCGCTTGCAACTCAATCCCAACCCCCTAATGTTCAAATGCCCTACAAAGTCCTAATCCGCTCGGAAATCGAACCGTATTACACCATCATCCCCATGATCGAGGAACGCGCCGAGATCGTGCGCTGGAATCCGCTGGATCCGCAGCCCCCGGCCGAACTCCTCCGCACCATCGAAGGCGTGTACAACTACGGCCACTACGCCTTCACCGCCGAATACATGGATCTGATGCCCGAGCTCCGCGTCATCAGCAACTACGGAGTCGGCGTCGATCACATCGACCTCCAAGCCGCTCAAGAGCGCGGCATCCCCGTAGGCAACACGCCCAAGATCCTCGACGGCGCAACGGCCGATATAACCTTCGCCCTCCTCTTGGCCGCGGCGCGCAACCTCATCCAAGGCGACCACTTTGCCCGCGGCCCGGATTTTGTCGCCTACGATCCGAGCTTCATGCTGGGACAAGAAGTCCACCACCAAGTTCTCGGCATCATCGGGCTGGGCAGCATCGGCTACCAAGTAGCGCGCCGCGCACTGGCCTTCGACATGACCGTCTTGTACCACAACCGCAACCCCAATCCCAAGGCCGAAGCCGACCTCGGAGCGCGCTACGTCGAGCTAGACGAACTGCTCCAGCAGGCGGATTTCGTGACCTTGAACATGCCACTGACCGATCAGACGCGGGGCATGATCGGCCGGCGCGAGTTGGGCCTGATGAAAAAGTCAGCGGTGCTCGTCAACGCCGCGCGCGGAGGAGTCGTCGATCACAACGCACTGGTAGAAACCCTACAAAACGGCGGAATCTACGCAGCCGCCCTCGACGTAACCGAACCCGAACCCCTGCCCCGCGACCATCCCCTCCTAGCGCTGGACAACCTCGTCATCATACCCCACCTAGGCAGCGCAACGCACCAGACGCGCCAAATCATGGCCGAGCGGTCGGTGGGCAACCTGTTGGCCGGGCTGGAGGGCAGAGAACTTTTGAGCCGTATCGTGTAAATAACTGACGTTGCGCATAGCAGGCTTCTTGGGTAGAAGATGCTGAGCGGAGCGGAGCGGAGTCGAAGCATCCCATACCTAGGTGCCCATGCGTAACATCAATAGATAGTAAGGAGAACAATGAGCGCCAATCACCACCACAAGGTCGTCATCGTCGGCTCGGGTCCGGCCGGACTGACCGCCGCCCTATACGCGGCCAGAGCCGACCTGGCCCCACTCGTCCTAGAAGGCCTACAGCCAGGCGGCCAGCTAACCATTACTACGGACGTAGAAAACTACCCCGGCTTCCCCGACGGCATCATGGGGCCAGAACTCGTCGATCTGATGCGCCAGCAGTCGCAGCGCTTTGGCGCCGAATGCAAGTTTGAGACAGTCAATGCGGTCGATTTGTCCGAGCGGCCCTTTGCCATCGCAAGCGATGGCGACCAGTACATCTGCGACTCGCTGATCATTGCCACCGGCGCATCGGCTCGCCTCCTCGACATAGAGTCCGAAACGCGACTCATGGGGCACGGGGTCTCGGCCTGCGCCACCTGCGATGGCTTTTTCTTCCGCGACAAGGAGCTAGTCGTTGTCGGCGGCGGCGACTCGGCCATGGAGGAAGGAACCTACCTGACCAAATTCGCCTCTAAAGTCACCATCGTCCACCGCCGCGACGAGTTCCGCGCGTCCAAAATCATGCTCAAACGCGCGCAGGACAACGACAAGATCGACTTCGTGGTCAACGCCACGGTCGAGGAAATCTTACAGGCGGGCGACGAGTTGGCCGTGCGCGGGGTCCTGCTCAAGGACACCCAAACAGATCAGACGCGGGAGTTTGCCTGCGAGGGAGTCTTTATGGCCATCGGCCACATACCCAACTCCCAGCTTTTCGAAGGCGCATTGGCCATGAACGAACAGGGCTACATCCTCACTGACCCGGATTCGACCGCCACGGCTATCCCCGGGGTTTTTGCCTGCGGCGACGTGCAAGACTCCGTGTACCGACAAGCCGTCACCGCAGCCGGCACCGGATGTATGGCGGCAATTGAGGCCGAGCGGTTCTTAGCGCATTAGGAAATGCAACCCCTCTCAACCCCCTACCCCATCCACCCCAAGAAAAAGCTCGGCCAAAACTTCCTCACCGACGACGCCGTCCTGCGCCGCGAAGTAGCTTGCGCCGACATTGCGGCCGGGGATACGGTGCTGGAGATCGGAGCTGGAATCGGCAATCTGACGCAGTTGCTGCTGGAGAAAGCCGGGCAGGTCGTGGCCGTGGAGCAAGACCGCCAGTTCGCTCCGTGTCTCAAGGAATTGCAGCAACAGCACGAGCATCTCAAGGTGGTGTGGGGCGATGCGCTGGTCGTGGATTTTCCGCGCTTTGACAAGGCGGTGGCCAACCTGCCCTATCAAGTGGCCCTGCCGCTTGTCTTCAAGCTGCTAAACCAGCGCTTCGAGCGGGCCGTGCTCATGCTGCCCAAGCGGCTGGCCCAGCGGCTGTGCGCCACCGTCGGCCAACAGGGCTATAGTCGGATTGGCGTCACCGTCGGGCGGCTGGCCCAAGTGGAGTGGATTGAGCAGGTGGGCAAGGACGCCTTTTTCCCCCGCCCCGAGGTCGAGAGCGCGCTCGTACTCATCAAGCGCACCAAGCCCAAGTTTGCCGTGCCGTCCGATGATTTCTTCCGCCAGGTCTTGGAAAGCCTCTTTGCCCGCCGCCAAGCACGCGTCCAACAGATCGTCCCCGCAGCCGCCCTTGCCAGCCTGAGCAAGAAAATCAAGAACAAACCCGTGTACACCGTCACGCCGCGCGAGTTCGGCGCAATCACCCGCGCTTGGTGGCCGCTCAGCCAGCCAACTCCGCGAACGCCTCGCGCCCCCGCCTGAACAGTTCCCTCACATCCTCGCGCTGCTGGTCGTTGTTGTAGCGGCCATACGAATCGATCCACTTGAGCGATTCGTCAATCGAGCGGAGGAAGAAATTCGCGTCCGCCTCGCGCTCGGCTGGCGGCGCACCGCAGTGGAAATAGCTCGGGCTCGAATGCGCGTAAATGGACTGGTCGAAACTGTCGCGCGAATCGCCCCACAGCCGGGCGGCAACCCAGCCATCGCGCTCGGCCCTGAAGCCGTGGCGCAATGCGCCTTCGCGTCGCCCTTCGGGCCATTCCCAGCGCTCGACTACCGCGCCGTTGGCCACCAACTCGGCGCGCTCAATCGGGTAAAACGAGCTAAAGGTCACTTCGGCCTCTAACTCCGTGCTACTGCCGCATTCCACAGTGTCGCCCATCGGACGCCCATTGAGCGCGAGTTGGAGCGCCGGGCCGTTGGTTATGAAGGTCCGCCCCTGTTTCATGCCCTCGATCCAGTTCGCATACGAAAATTCCCCATCCACTTGGACGTACACGCGGTTGTTGGAGCACACAAACCAATCCGTACCAGTCGAGGCCGGCAGCCGCAGGCCGCAGTT
Source organism: Candidatus Latescibacterota bacterium (assembly GCA_965203175.1). GTDB lineage: Bacteria > Latescibacterota > UBA2968 > UBA8231 > UBA8231. The sequence goes on from OZ241867.1 coordinate 5,940,636, forward strand.
GAGGAGTTTGTACCAAAGATCGTATTCCGGATCCATCCAAAAGGGGTCGAACAGATTGAAGGCGTCCAGCTTGCCCAACGCCGCAGCTACCGGGGCCTCCATGCCGCGGCCGTTGTGGCACCAGATGACCAAGCCGCCCTGTTCGCGGGCGTCGTCGCAGCAAAAGCACAAGGGCGGGTAGTCCGGATCGAATTGCCCGGCAAGGGTGTGGCCGCGGCTGACGGGCTGCACGAGGTTGCGGATGTTGAGCAACATCACGTGGCCGTAGCCCATGCCCCACGGCGAATTGTCTCCGTAGTGACGGTTTTCCTCGCCAATGTCGAGGACGTGATGGGCAGTCGTAAACTCGTTCATCACACCAATGGGATACTTGTTGGAGGCGTAGGGCAATTGGCGGCGGTCGAGCACGCTGACGCAGGTGACGTTGTACCCCTCGACGCTGCAATCAATCCCGAGCCGCTCGTCGGGCCGGGTCTCCTTCTCGTCGTAGTGAATGTGCGTGTTGCCCGGATACCAAGCATCCTCTTGGGGGCTATACCAGCGGCGCAGCGGAATCTCCACCTCGACGCGGCCCTTGGCGGGCAATTCGACGGTTGTGCGATAGGGTTCGTACTCCGTGCCGCGCTCGACCAGCACATCCGTGCGCCCCCGGCTGCCTTCGACGGCAAACGCGCCATCGCAAAAGAAAAACGGCGTGCCCGGGCCGCGCTTCAACATGGAGTTCAGCGGATGGGAAAAGGTGCCCGAGGCGTTGAGTACGTGGACTTTGGCGTCGAGCGATTCGCCGGAGACTGCATCGATAATCGTGCCGTGCAAGGTGCCCATAACGCCTCCTGTCAGTTGAGCGAATACGTTTCGTACGGAGCCGTGCAGGGATTGCCGCGGCTGATGTGCATGCGGCCTTGATCGGCCTCAATCACCACCGAAAACACGCTCGCCCAAAAGCCGGTCTGCGGATGGTCGTTAACGTGGCGGCAAATGGAATACGGATGCCGGTCGTGGTCGCACAGGGCCGCTTGCACCTGCGCCATGCTCACGAGCCGCTCGGGGCCGAGCAACTGTTCGATGCGTTGGTGGCGCGGGACGGACTCAATCAGTTCGGGAAATTCGCGATTGATCGGCACCAGTTCCGGGTGCAAGCAGTGATTGGTGTGGACGACGAGCTCGTCGTCGCGCAAGACGTGGACATGGCCCAAGGTGAGTTCGAGATCGGCCGGTCCCTGCGGAGTGGCGAGGAGGACATTGCCGGGAATGGCGCGGTCGGCCCGGCGCACCGCGGCGACCGCATCGCTGAGCGAAGTCTGTTCGTAAATGGCGCGCACGGCAAAGTAGTGCGGGACGCCGACCGGACGGCTGGGGGCCGGCAGGGTGTTCATGCAGACGCCCATACCCGCGTCGTTGCAGCCGATGTAGGCTATGAGACCCGCTTGGGTGACGTTCATCAGCGCGGGCTTGCCAGCCGGACGGCGCGTCAGCACAATCGTGAAGGGGTCCAGCGCGGGGTCGTTGTCCCAGTTTTGCGCGGCAATCGCCCGGCCCTCAACGCTGCGCTGGGGAGCGATGGCAAAGCCCGTGCAGGCCGCGTCCTCCTCCGGGCAAAGCTGATTGCGCACCTGCAAGAGCATCATCTCCTCGAGCGAGACGCCCGCACCCTCGCTCGTGCCGCGCAACTCGTCGAGCATGTCGGGCGCGTACGCAGCCGCACAATCCATGCTCTGGCGGCTTATGTCCATGGCGCGCTCGCGCGAGACAGGCACGGTCTTGTTGACGCGCTCTAAGGCAATGGCGGCAAAGCCGCGTATTTCGTCGCGGGCGGCCTCCCCGATCTGGCGGCCCAACTCGCGCGGCGGGCCGCTGACTTCAATGTGGTGGTAACGGGTACTCATGTTCGCTCCTTTGGCTCAGGGCCGCACTTGTAGGACGACCTTGCCGATGTTGCGGTTTTGCCGCAGGATGTCCTGGGCTTCGGCCGCGCGCTCAATGGGCAGCACATCCTCGATCACAGCGCGCATGCGCCCGTCTATTAGCAGCGGCCAGAAGCGCTCTTTGAAGGCCGCGATGATCGCGGTTTTCTCCTCGTCCGAGCGGCTGCGCAAAACCGAGCCGATCAGGCGCAGCCGCTTTTTCTGCAATTCCAAGAGGTCAATATGGGCCTCGGCACCGGTCAAAACGGCGATGATCACGAGGCGGCCCCTGGACTTGAGCAACTGCACATTACGCGCCAAGTAGTCGGCCCCCGCGATGTCGAGGATAACATCGACCCCATCGGTGTGGGCGAGAATGGCCTCGGCAAAATCCCGCTCCTTGTAGTTGACCCCAAACTCCGCGCCCAGCGCTAGGCAGCACGCCACCTTGGCGTCCGTGCCAGCCGTGACAATCACCTTAGCATCGGCTTGGTGACACAACTGCACCGCGGCCGTGCCCACGCCGCTGCCCCCGCCGTGGATGAGGGCAGTTTCGCCCGCGTGCAAGCCGGCTTCGCGGAACAAGTTGACAAATGCGGTGAGAAAAACCTCGCAGATGGCCGCGCCCCAAGTGAAGTCGCGCTCGGCGGGCAGGGGCAGCAAATGGGTAGCGGGAACGGCCACGCGCTCGGCATACCCACCGCCGGAGAGCAGGCCGAGGACGCGGTCGCCGGGCTGCCACTGCGTTACAGTCTCGCCCGTGGCGGCGACCACACCCGCCATTTCCAAGCCCATATAAGGAGATGCGCCCGGAGGCGGAGGGTAGTTGCCAGCGCGCTGGAGGAGATCGGCGCGATTGACGGCTGTGGCATGTATATCGACGAGAACCTCGCCCGGGCCACAGGTGGGATCTGGGACCTCTTGCCAGCAGAGCGAGTGGTCCGCATCATTGGCTACGGTTATGGCTTTCATGGCCTATACTCTGATGTATTGGGAAGTGAAGCGCAAGCTTGACGGACCGAGGGACCAGCGTAGATTTCCAAGCTGCCTTTAACGAAACGCATTCGACATGACCAATATCGAGATCAAAGCCCACTACCCAGACGTCGAGCGCGCCGAAGAAAACCTCAACGCCCTCGGCGCAGGACTGGCGGGGACCTTCCACCAGAAGGATACCTATTTCAACATCGACCAAGGGCGGCTCAAGCTGCGCGAGATGGGCGTCGATGAGGGCCATCTGATTTTCTACCAGCGCGAGGACCTAGCCGGCCCCAAGCGCAGCGACTACGAGATTGCCAAGACCGAAGATCCAGAGGGCTTGCGCAACATCCTCAGCGGCATCCACGGCGTCTGGGTCGAGGTGGAAAAGACGCGCCAAGTCTGGCTGTGGGAAAACGTGCGCATCCACCTCGACGACGTAAAGGGCCTCGGCCAGTTCGTCGAGTTAGAGGCCGTGACCGAAGAAAAGGGCATCGAAGAGTCGCACCGGCGCGTAGAAACTCTGATGCGGGCATTGGAAATCACCAGCGACCAGCTAGTCAAAGGCTCTTACGGGGATATTGTCGCCGCGAGCTGACCTTCCTCCACCGGCTGCCCGGCGTCGAAATCGGCCGTCACCGCGCCATCCTAGCCGAACCATAAGCGTCTACTTGGCTTCTTACTAGCGCTCGGAGCCGGCCTGTCCCTCCCCTACTCAAACAACCCTTCCACCTCGTCGCAGAGCAGAGCGGCTTCCGCGGTGCTGGCGCTCTCGGCGATGACGCGGACAATGGGTTCGGTGTTGGAGGCGCGGAGGTGAACCCAAGGGCATTCGAGTTGTCCACTCAGGTAGAGCTTGGAACCATCGCACACCGGGTGGACATGCGCCTGGGGATAGCGTTCGCGCAAAGCAGCAATAGCAGCGTCTAACTGCTCTGAAGTACAAGTAATTTTGCGCTTGTTGATCGCGTAGCTGGGCAGCGCAGCGATTAGCTCTTCAAGTGATTGTCCGGTACATGCCATAGCCTCCAGCACTAGGGCCAAACCGACGGCCGCGTCGCGGCTGGGGCCGATTTGGGTGACGATGACGCCGCCGTTGCCCTCGCCGCCGATGACAGCTTCCTCAGCCATCATCTTCTCCACCACATGAACCTCGCCGACCGCCGTGAGAAAGACCGGGCAGTCGTGGGCAATGGCCGCGTCTGTAACGGCCTGCGAGGTGGAAAGCGTGGTGACGACCGGGCCAGGCTGCCGCGCCGCCACCGCTTGCACCGCTAGTGCGAGCGTGTAGTCTTCGCCCACGGGCGCGCCGCTCGAATCGACTAACGCGACGCGGTCGGCGTCTGGGTCGATGGCAAAGCCGATGGCGCAGCCGCCGTCGCGTACGGCCTGACCGAGCTGGACGAGATTGGTGGGCACCGGCTCTGGGTCGTGAGCAAAATCTCCGTCGGGCCGCGCGTTAATGAGCGTGGCTTCAACGCCCAAGACGTCCAGCAGGCTTGGAACCACCAAGGCCCCCGTGCCATTGCAGGGATCGATGGCCACCTTGAATCCAGCCCGGCGAATGGCGTCAGCATCGACATAGTCCACAATCTGCTGGACATGGCGCGCCACTACTGCGTCTGAGTCGATCGTTTCCAGCGCGCCGGACGCGGCGCAGCGAAACTCGCCCGAGTGGAAGAGGGCTTCGACGCGCGCGCCCTCTTCCGCATTGAGAAAGACGCCGTCGGCGCGCACCAGCTTGAGGCCGTTCCAAGGAGTTGGGTTATGGCTAGCAGTGATGATGATCGCGCCCTTGGCATCGAGCGCAGAGATCATCAGCTTGGCTCCCGGCGTGGAACACATGCCCAAATCGACGACGCGGCAGCCCGTCTGACGCAGAGCGACGGCCGCCGCTTGGGCAAAATCCCCTCCAGACGGGCGCGTATCGCGGGCGAGGACGACGGTGTCACCCGGCGTCAAGGTAGTGCCAAAGGCCGCAGCAAAACGGGCGACGACCTCATCGGTGAGCGACTGGCCGACGAGGCCGCGAATCCCAGAAATGCTGACGATGAGCGGAGCATTAGACATAAACTTTTTCTTTCTCAGAGCTTTTCGACGACAAGAGTAGCGCGGCGTTGCACACCTAATTGACGAGCGGCATTGCCACCGTTGACCGCAACCTCCAACAGACCAGCGCTGCCGATCAAAGCAAGCGGCACACTCAGCTCGACATCCTCATACGTGCGGCAAAGTTCCGTAAGCACATGCCCGCCGAGGCGGATGCGCAGCGCGGCACCCCACGGCGCAATATCAGCGGCCGCAATGTTGCTCACCAAGTTGCCAAAGCCGTCGATGTGGATGACGTGGCCGGCGATGCGGTCAGCCGATTTACAAGGTGCGGATTCGGCCAAACACACCGGATCGGCCACCGGCGGACCGACGTCAGCAAGGTCCAAGCCGCGGCAGAGGTGGGCGGCCAGCGGAGCAAAGAGGTCGCGGCCGTGAAAGGTGCTGCTCGGGTTAGGCCGACCGAGGTCGGGTCGGGCGATCTCGTGTACCCAGCTGTCGGCGCAATCGAGGACAAAGCTAAAGAGGCCGTTATCCGGCCCCACCCACAAGTGGCCGCTACTCTGGAGGACGAGAGGACGTCGCCGCGTACCTACGCCGGAATCGACAACGGCTAGATGAACGGTGCCGGGTGGGAACTCGCGCGCGGCGTGGCGCAAAACAAAAGCGGCGGCAAGCACATCTTGAGGTGGAATCTGGTGAGAAATATCCACGAGCTGGGCCTCCGGTGCGATGCCCAAGATGACCCCCTTCATCGCGCCGACGTAGTAATCGCCCTCGCCAAAATCCGTCGTCAGCGTGACGATTGGGGGCGCACGCCGCATGAGTTTATTCTGCATTTTGCACGCATACCTCCCGCTTTCCAAGTATAGCGACATATCCAATTCGCCGCTTGCGTCCCTCTGTTGATACCAAGCGGCTCGGGCCTTAGATTTGCCGTCAAATCCCACCCCTGCCCTTTGCAGCGTTCAGTCTGGCCCCAGTGGGGGCCACAAGGAGAATCGCCATGGCCGTCAAAAGCCACATTGAAATAGCGCCCGGCCTCAAGGTCGCGGCCCAAATGTCCCCTGAGCCGAGCGACGAGGAAATGGCCTTTGTGCGGCAGATGGGCGTCGAATACGCCGTGACTTGGATCGATTCGGCCAAGGCCAGCCCCGAGTACTATCGCAGCCGCCGGGAGCACTTTGCCCGCGGCGGCATCCAACTCTACGGCTTGGGCAATGGCAGCGTCCACAACGTGGATGCGATCACCCTCAACCTGCCCAACCGCGACGGGAAAGTCGCCGAGTACAAGGCGCACATCCGCAACCTAGGCCAAGCCGACATTCCCTACACGACCTATGCCCACATGGCCAACAGCGTGTGGAGCACGCCGCCGGAGCAGACCCGGGGCGGATCTAGGGCGCGGGCCTTTGACATGGCGCGGCTCGCCGAGGCTTCCGGCGGCGGCTTTACCGGCGAGGGCCTGACGCACGACCGCGAATACACCGAGGAAGAGCTGTGGGACAACTTCGCCTCCTTTGCCGTGGAAATCGCGCCGGTCGCTGAGGAAGCCGGCGTCCGCATAGGCATTCATCCCGACGACCCGCCCGGGGTGCCGTTGGGCGGCGTGCCCCGACCCATTTTTAGCAGCTTCGACGGGTACAAACGCGCCCTCGAAATCGCCGACAGCCCCAACGTGGGAATGTGCTTGTGCATCGGCTGCTGGCTGGAGGGCGGCGAGGCCATGGGCCGCGACGTGGTGGAGACAATCCGCTACTTCGGCGGGCAGGGCAAGATATTCAAGGTCCACTACCGCAACGTAGATAAGCCGCTGCCGCACTTTGTCGAGACCTTTGTCGACGATGGATACTTCGACATGTACCAGGCCATGCGCGCGCTGGCCGAAGTCGGCTACGACGGCACCTTGATCCCGGATCACATCCCGCAGATGGGCGACGACGGGCGGCTGGGCACGGCTTACACACTGGCTTACATGCGCGCCCTGCAAAAGAGGGCCGAAGAAGAAAGGAGTTAGATATGCTGAGCAAGGAACAGGTAGCGCAATACCGCGAACAGGGCTATCTCAAAGTCCCCCAACTCTTCGCGCCCGAAGAAACCGAAGAGCTAGCCTCGGAGATGGTGCGAGTAATCGAACAATGGGGGCAGGAATCCATCGGCTGGGTCGGCCCCTGGCGCGATCGCTACCTCGAAGAAGAAGAGCGGCTCAACACACGGGCGGTCTTCATGCACAACCCGCACTTTTACTCGGCCGCTTGGGGCCGAGTCCTCTTTCACGAGGCAATGATCGCCTGCGTGCGGCAACTCATCGACGGCCCCGTGCAGTGGCACCACACAGTCCTGCACGCCAAGCCGCCGGAAAAAGGCACGCCCTTCCCCATGCACCAAGACTATCCATTCTACCCGCACGACGGGCCGGATTTCGTCGACTGCTTGTTGCACTTAGACGACACGCCGCTGGAGAGCGGTGCGCTGATGGTCGTGCCGGGCAGCCACAAACAGGGGCCGCTGGAGCACGTGTTGGGCCCGGAAACCGCCCCGCACCTGCCGCCCGCGCAGTACCATCCCGACCGCCTCGACAGCGTTGCCGTGCCAGCGAAGCGCGGCGACATGATCTTCTTCAGCTACCAGACGATCCACTGGTCGGATTGCAACCGCACAGACTCTTGGCGCAAGTCCGTGCGCTTTGGCTATCACAGCACGGCGCTGCGGCCGGTGGGACGCGCTGAGGACAATCCGCATCGCATCGACCAAGACAACGTGCTGGATCGCAACAACAACATCGTCGTGGCTGGATTTCGCGACAACGAGATGGAGCCAGCGGCCAGCTAAGGACGAGCCTAATGACAGCAAAAGACACAAGTGAAGTCGGCCTGATGCGAGAGGCCAACGATGCCCTCGGCGACAGCGCCGAACTGCGGCGACGACTAGACGACCAAGGGTACATCTTCTTGCGGCAGATCATGGCCAAAGACAAGCTGCTATCCCTGCGGCAGGAGATGGCGGAAGTGTTGATGGAAGCCGGGTTTTTAGTCGCCGGTACAGATCCCATGGACGGTATTGCGCGAATCGACGCGCAGTGCACTGAAGGCGATCCCGAATACGCCGAGATATATCACCGCGTGTACAGCTTAGAAGCCTTCCACCAAGCCGGACATTGGCCGGAAGTTCTAGCCGTCATGGAACAAGTCGTAGGTGGCCCGGTGCTGCCGCATCCCCAAAAGATCGCCCGGCTGTGGTTCCCCCAATACACCGAGCACACCACGCCCATGCACCAAGACTTCGTCCACTTCCAAGGCAGTTTCAATACCTATACCTTCTGGGCGCCCGTGGGCGATTGCCCGCTGGACCTGGGGGGATTGGCGGTGCTGCCCGGATCGCACAAGATCGGCAAAGTGCGCGAGCACCACTTCTCGCTGGGTGCCGGCGGCCTGGCCGTAGACGAATCCGAACTGACCGGACGCTGGCTCAGCGCGAATTACGAAGCCGGAGACGCGCTAATCTTTCCGAGCCTGACCGTCCACCAAGCCCTGCCCAACTACACAGAAGATCGCCTGCGCATTTCACTCGACAACCGCTATCAGGCACAGGGAGAGCCGATTGCGCAGCACATGCTGGATCCACACCTGATCGGCGTCACCGGCTTTAACTGGGACGCCTGTTACGCGGGCTGGCAAAGCGAATCATTACAGTACTATTGGCAGGACTTAGATCTAGAGGTTGTGCCGCAGTCGTCCCAATGGGGCGATCAAGGGTTTGCCGAGGCCCTGTCCTTAGCAAGCGACGGCGACGAGCGGGCCTTGTACCAATTGCGGCGCATTGCGCGGCGCGATCCTGAGTCCGAGCGCGGGCAGCAGGCCCTCCAACTCCTACACGAGGTAAATGTATGAAGGCAATTATGGTCATGTTCGACTCGCTCAACCGGCACATGTTGCCGCCCTACGGCTGCAATTGGACGCACGCGCCCAATTTCCAGCGGCTCGCCGAGCGGTCTCTTACCTTTGACACCAGCTACGTCTGCTCCATGCCGTGCATGCCCGCCCGCCGCGATTTGCACACCGGGCGGCCCAATTTTCTCCACCGCTCTTGGGGGCCGCTGGAGCCGTTCGACGACTCCGTCCCTCGAATGCTGCGCGAGGCCGAGATCTCGTCGCACCTCATCAGCGACCACTACCATTACTGGGAGGCCGGCGGTGCTACCTACCACACCCAGTACAACACTTGGCAGTTCTTCCGCGGCCAAGAAGGCGATCCGTGGATCGGGCAGGTGGCCGACCCACCACCCGTAGAGGCGCACGCGAGCAATGCGGGCCGCAGCATGTGGCATCGACAAGACCGCGTCAACCGGCAATACATGCGCCGCGAAGAAGACCAGCCCCAATCGCAGACCTTCACGTCCGGCGTCGAGTTCATCCGCCGCAACCACGCGCAAGACAATTGGTTTTTGCAGATCGAGACCTTTGACCCGCACGAGCCATTTTTCACCCAACGCCAATACCAAGACCTCTACCCAGAGCTTTTTAAGAACCGCTCGTCTGTGCTGTTCGACTGGCCGACTTACGGTCCTGTAACCGAAGAACAGGCCCTCATCGATCAATGCCGGGGCCACTACGCATCGCTACTGAGCATGTGCGACGCCCGCCTCGGCGACATCCTCGACGAGATGGACCGGCTCGAACTGTGGGACGACACCATGCTCATCGTGTGGACCGACCACGGCTTCCTGCTCAGCGAGCACGACCTGTGGGCCAAGATACAGATGCCTTGGTACCGCGAGCTGTCCAACACGCCGTTCTTCGTCTGGGATCCGCGCTGCGGCCACGCGGGCCAGCGGCGGCAGAGCTTGGTGCAACCGTCGATTGACTTGGGACCGACCTTGCTGGACCTCTTTGGGATGGAACCGACCCCGGACATGCTGGGCCAGAGCCTGCGCGAAGCCTGCGCGAGCGACTCTCCCGTGCGCGAGGCCGCGATTTTCGGCAACCACGGCGGGCAGGTGAATGTCACCGATGGCCGCTATGTGTACATGCGCGCGCCCACCCAGCCCGACAACCAGCCCCTGTACAACTACACGCTCATGCCCACGCACATGCGCGACCCCTTCTCAGTCGATGAATTCGCCAACGTGGAGCTAGCCGAACCGTTTGGTTTTAGCAAGGGCTGTCGGCTGCTGCGGACGCAAGGACACACGCGCAGCAAGCAGCACGAATACGGGACGCTACTCTTTGACCTAGAGCAAGACCCGCGCCAAGAGGCCCCGCTCGCCGACGCGGCACTGGAGCAGCGCATGCAGGAGCTGTTGCGCGCGCAGATGGAAGCGTGCGAAGCTCCGCCAGAGCAATACGAACGCTTGGGAATCTAAGACAGGAGAATTACATGCAGAGTCCGGCGCAAAAAGCCATCGTCATCGGCATGGACGGAGCCGCCATGGAATTGGTGCAACACATGGTGGATCAAGGTCACATGCCCCACTTGGGTCAGCTCATGGCGCAGGGCGTCAAGCGGCCCATGATCGGCGTCTTCCCAACTCTGACGCCACCCGGCTGGACGGCCACTTCGACCGGAGCTTGGGCGGGAACCCATCGAGTCATGGACTTCAATATCCGCAAGCTCGGCGGGCGTCTCGACGAGACGGTGTGGGGCATCAACACTGAGCTTTCGCAGGCCGAGTACTTGTGGAACACAGTCGAGCGGGCCGGCAAAAAGCCGATCTTGGTCAAGTGGGAGATGTCCTGGCCACCGACCGTGCAAACCGGCATCCAAGTCGAGGGCACTGGCCCGGGCGTGTCCAACGTGCATCAGATCACCGGCTACCACCTCTTTGTCGGCGGCGGCTGGACGCCCCGGCCGATCGGCGGTCCACGCGATCCCGAGACGTTGGACCCGAGCGCCTTGCAAAAGGTGCGCAACGTCGATCCGGTGGAGATTGTCCCAGCCGAGGGATGGCAAGATGCGCCCACATCTGCGCTGCCACCCAAAGAAGTGGAGCTAGTCATCGAGCCGCTCAAACGCGGGCGGGCGGATATGCACCCAGGCCAAGGGGGACCACCTAAGCATTTCTACGGCCTGATATACGCCTCGGCCGACAAGGGCTACGACCGGCTGCTCATTTGCCGCAGCCGCGATGCGGGTGATCGGGTCGCCGAACTGGCGGTGGGCCAATGGACCGATTGGTGGAAGGACAGCTTTGAAATTGACGGCCAAGCGCTTGATGGCTATGTGCGCATGAAGCTCGTCAGCCTGAGCGCAGCAGGCGATGTGTTCGAGCTTTTTGTGCCGCAAGTCTGGCCGGCTACCGGGTACACACAGCCGGAAGAAGTGGCGCAGCAGATCGACGAAAACGTCGGCAATTTCCTGCAGAATCCAGCACGCGACGCTTTGGGCGTAGTCGATGACGACACCTATTTCGAGCTGTTGGACTTTCACCACCAGCGGCTGGCCGAGGTGGCTGCTTACCTGACGGAGAGCAACGACTGGGACGTGCTGTTCATCGAAACCCACGCCTCGGATTACACCAGCCACTTCTTCCTCTCACAAGCCGACGAATGCAGCGGGGCCGACGCGCACACGCTGGCGCGCTGCCAAGCGGGCGTGGCTCAAACCTATGCTTCCATCGACGGCATGATCGGCCGCGTCGTCGAGCTGGCCGATGACGACACCGTCGTCGCGGTCGTCGCCGACCACGGCGGCACCCCCAACCAACACCGGCCGGTCGATATCGCCGAGGTGTTGGAACAGGCGGGCTTTTTGGTCTATGCAGACGCGGAGAAAAAGCAGATCGACTGGCAGCGGACGCGGGCGGCCAATGTGGGGCTGGTCCACATCTTCGTCAATCTCAAGGGACGCGAGCCTACGGGGATCGTCGATCCCAGCGACTACGAGCAAACGCGGCTCGACCTCATCGAAGCCCTCCACGCCTATCGCCATCCGCAGACCGGGCGCGGCCCCTTTGCCCTCGCACTGACGCGGGAAGACGCGGAAATGGTCAATCTGGCGGGCGAACTCGTCGGCGACGTGGTCTATGCGCTGCGGCCCGAATACGACGGAGCGCACGGCAAGCAGCTACCCTCAGCCACGCTCGGCATCGGCGGGCAGCACTGCACGTTCGTGCTGGCCGGGGCCGGCGTCAAGCAAGGGCTGGCACTCGAGCGACAGGTGCGGGCGGTAGATGTCGCGCCGACGCTGTGCTACTTACTCGGTATCCCCATGCCCGAGCAGGTGGAGGGCGGCGTGATTTACGAGGCGCTTGAAGACGCGGACTGGCATCTGCGATGAAGGCAGCTTACTACTGCGGCGACCGCACGGTCGAAATCGGCGAGTGCCGGGTGCAATCCCCCAGCGCAGATCAGGTGCGAATCGAAGTAGCCTATTGCGGAGTGTGCGGCACGGACATCCACATTTACCTAGGCCATCAGGACCGCCGGATCGACATGCCCCAAGTCATAGGGCACGAGATGTCGGGACGGATCGCAGAAGTCGGAGCCGACGTCGAAGGCTGGGCCGTGGGCGATCCGGTCGTAGTGCGTCCCTTAGAGGCTTGCGGCGCGTGCGCGGCCTGCAACGCCGGCAATGGCCATATCTGCCAGAATCTAAACTTCATCGGCATCGACAGTCCGGGTGCCTTCCAGGGGTCGTGGACCGTGCCGACCCATACACTGCACCGCCTGCCGGACGACATGCCGATGACGCTAGGTGCTCTAGTCGAGCCGCTGGCGGTCGCCTGCCACGACGTGCGCTTGGGCGAGGTGGTACCGGGCGAGAAGGTAGTGGTGATCGGCGGCGGACCAATCGGTCTGCTCAATGCGCTGGTGGCGCGGCACGCGGGGGCCGAGGTGCGAGTGGCCGAGGTCAACGCCTTTCGGCTGCAGGCAGCGCACGCGCTGGGACTGGAAACCGTCCATCCGCTAGAGGAGGACTTGGTCACCTACGTCGAAACCTGGACCGAGGGCGCGGGAGCCGACGCAGTCTTCGAGGTCTCCGGCTCGTCGGCCGGAGCCGAGGTGATGACTAAACTCGCCAAGGTCCGGGGGCGGATCGTGGTGGTGGCCATTTTCGCTGACGCGCCCAAAGTCGATCTCTTTCAATTCTTCTGGCGCGAGTTAAAAATGTGCGGCGTGCGCGTGTACGAACCCGAAGACTACGACCGCGCCATTGAGCTAGCGGCTAGCGGCGCGCTGCCGCTCAACGAGCTGATTACCGAGCACCTTCCCTTAGACGCGCTACCCGACGCCTTTGCCCGGCTGACAGCGGGCACGGACGCGGTCAAAATTTTAATCGACACCCAAGGGGAATAATATAGAATGAGCATCTTGGACCTTTTTAAGCTCGACGGCCAAACGGCCTTGGTCACCGGGTGCCGCCGAGGCATCGGACGCGGGTTCGCGCAAGCATTGGCCGAGGCCGGAGCGGATATCGTCGGCGTCAGCGCTTCACTCGAAGCAGACTCCGAAGTCGGCCAAGACATTGCCGAGCGCGGCAAAAACTTCACAGGCTATGCCTGCGACTTCAGCGACCGAGAGGCAGTCCGCGCCTTCGTCGAGCAGGTCAACGCCGAAGTCGGCCCAATCGACATCCTCATCAACAACGCCGGTACGATTCGGCGCGCGCCGGCTGAGGAACACGGAGACGAAGACTGGGACCACGTCATCGAGGTCAACTTAAACGCGCAGTTCGTGCTGGCGCGAGAATTCGGCAAGCAGATGCTCTCCCGCGGCCGGGGCAAGATCGTCTTCACCGCTTCAGTGCTGACCTTCCAAGGCGGCATCACAGTGCCGGGCTATGCCGCGGCTAAAGGCGGAATCGGACAGTTGACGATGGCGCTGGCCAATGAATGGGCCGGTCGCGGAGTCAACGTCAATGCCATCGCCCCCGGCTATATCGCCACCGATAACAATCAAGCCCTGCGCGACGACCCGGTGCGCAACGAGCAGCTACTAGTGAGAATCCCAGCCGGCCGCTGGGGCACGCCGGACGACTTAAAAGGCGCGGTAGTGTGGCTGTCGTCGCGAGCAGCCGACTACGTGCACGGGTCCATCGTAATCGTCGATGGAGGGTGGATGGGGCGTTGATGACGGAAGAGTGCGCGCCTGCTAGCATTCTGGGGCAAGACGCTGCGTAGTTCTGACAATTCCTCGGGAACTGTATTCAATGATACCGAAGGGCAACGTAGCTATAAGCCTGTCTTACATCATTTAATGGATGTCGCTGCTGTCGCCCTGAGATGGCAGCAATTGAATCCTGCCCGTCTTGAGCGCGAGGTCGCTTTGCTGAAAGCGAGTCCAGAGTGCTTATCCAAGATCACTTCTTTTCTGGCTGGCATACACGACCTTGGCAAAATTTCACGCGGCTTTCAGGCGAAGGTACCCGAATTGTGGCCAGAGCAGATCCCTAGCCCGAAGAGAGCAATCGCCGACCGTGGTCATTGGCGCAACACGGCTATCCTTCTCAGAGCCGAGCCAATCGCCCAAGAGTTCGCCAGCTTATTCCCTAGCATCCCTTATGATATAGCACCGATCATTGCTGCCATTGCGGGGCACCATGGACGACCACCCGAGGGACAGGATGAAGTAAACGCCGATCCAGGCAAAGCTCGACGCGACCAGCAGCTTCGTGAAGAATGCGTGGACGCGGCTCATACTGCCTTTTGTATTCTCCAAAACCTGATAGAGCCTCTGCCGTTATTGTCGCTCGATGTTCCCCGCAGGCGCGGGGATGAACCGTGGACCGTTTTCTTTTTCTCCCGACCGAAGACAATGTTCCCCGCAGGCGCGGGGATGAACCGCTACCTGGTGCAGCCGTCGCTGCACTAGTTGAGGCCCTAGATGTAGCGATAGACGAACTTTTTGGTCAATGGCCAGGACACCCAGCCGATGTTCCGAAAGGCAAAGTCCAAAGCGCGTTGCTTAGCCTGTATGGCGTGGCTGGCGAAGCGTGTGACGACTGCGCCCGCTGGAATGCACGCCAATAAAGGCGAACCCGCAGGCGGTGGCCTGTGGCCGGTCAATGGGCCGCCGCCGGAGACTTTATGAAAAGGAAGGAGGAATGATGGACTATCATATAGAAGTCAAGAGAGCAGGGGGAAGGTCTCGCCACTTTCGTGGCTGCATCCCCAATGAAGACTGGTCTCGATTATTAGAATTCAGAGACGAAGTCCGCCGCATGACATCTCATTTTGTGAGATGCGGTATTACAAACCTGAACATTAGCACTACTCTCTCTTGGGATCAGGATGGGCTTAGATTCTCATCTAAAACTGATCTCAATGATGGACACATGAACATTATTCTCCATAGTATCAGACCTTTCCATCTTAAAAAGGAGCCTTTTTACTTTTGTAAAATGCTAAAAATTCTCAATCGCCATATAAATGGAAACCCTATTAACATGCTTTTTCGTAAAGCGAAAGACGATTTTCTTGGAAGAAATTTTCAAAGCCAAGTTTCTATTTCTTCCATTTTGGGTGCCGATCCGGGGCAGCATCACACTATTAACAGCGAGGATACGCTAAATCTATGGCTTAATGCGTATGAATACCACAGAGACGAAAAGAAGAAGTTGCTTCTCGATGATATTTTGTCTAGTATTCCTAGGGGGTTTGGGGTCTCTGTATTTAAGTCTATGATGATAGACAAAATAAGAGCCATCATATGGCTTAGTGATTTTATTTCCGCTATAGAAGAGTCGCCAACTGGAAGACGCTCGGCAAACGTTAAAAAGGAGGTGCTTGATGAGTGAGAGTATCGAACATGTCCAAAAGCTGAGAAAGTTGAAGATGGCTTTCTTTGATTTGGAAGAGGCGTGGAATTATACTGAAATTCTGTTGAAAGGAAGATACCATGAGGCCGACCCTTTTTCTTGGCATCCTAGAGGTAGGCCGCCAGAGGATCATCATATGAGAGAGGCATTAGTGACTGCCTTGGTTATCTCTCTATCTCGTGCCCAAAAATACTGTGAGGAGTGCCTTGAAACCCAAGAGGAAAAAGATTTTGCTAGAATGGTTAAATTCTTTAGAGATAAATACTTTGCTCATTCTGACATTCTCCCTTATGGACCGAGTTTTATTCGTCCTGCTTGGGACGAGGGGCACACAAGACAGGCTCGGAGCCTAATAGAGAAAACCTTTAGACATTTGAAGAATAGCAATGATATAGCCAGAACCCGTATCACCCCTGAGATGACAAACGTCACTGAGTACCGTGTCGAAAATATCACATTCGACGAAATGTTCAAGCGACTCAACGAGCTAGGCCAAGAAGGGTGGGAACTTTGGGAGCCTTTTGGCGAGAGGAAGAGGATACTAGATGAAGTGAAAAGAGAGTGGTTTTATAGAGTAGGTTTCAAGCGGATGCGCTGAAAAAGATCCTCATATCCCAGAAAAGAGATGCCAACGACCAACCTTAATTTCTCCCCCGGCACCGTCTTCCACATGGACAACTTGGAAGCACTGAGGGGCATGAACAGCAACACCGTCGACCTGATCGCCACCGATCCGCCGTTCAACACGGGCCGCAACAGGGAGGGCAAAGGCGGCCAGTACCCGGACAGTGGCGTTGGGGCGACAATGTCCACTACGAGTGGATGGACCAGATACGCGACGACAACGAGCCGTTAGTTGAAGTGATTGAGTCGGCGATGCATGCGCACAGCTTCAACCTCGGCGCGTTCTTGTGCTTCATGGGCGTCCGGATGCTGGAGATGAAGCGGGTGCTCAAGGAGACGGGGAGCATTTACCTGCACTGCGATCCCACGGCGAGCCACTACCTCAAGGCGAGCATGGACGCCGTGTTTGGTGGTGCCGAATGTTCCCCGCAGGCGCGGGGATGAACCGTGGATTCGGCCAGACAAGCGGTTGGCGATCTAATGTTCCCCTCACACACGGGGATGGACTGTTGGTTGCATGACGACAATGACGACTTATGCCATATTCTCCACACGCGCGTGCTTAGGTGCGAAAACGGAGAAGATTCTGAGCGGCAA
The DNA here is from genome assembly GCA_965203175.1 of Candidatus Latescibacterota bacterium. GTDB lineage: Bacteria > Latescibacterota > UBA2968 > UBA8231 > UBA8231. The sequence goes on from OZ241867.1 coordinate 5,957,543, forward strand.
CGGTAGCAATACCTTGCTGCTGAGCTACCTACATTCTAAACTCTAAAGCGACCCATGCGTTGATTAAGGAGTCCAAGAGTGAGCTTACAGAACGTTCCAGACAGCATTAAGCGCGATGTGGCCCGCGGAGTGGCGATCCTCAAAGAGGCAGGCTGTCAGCAGGTGTACGTGTTCGGCTCCGTAGCAGAGGGGCGCGTACGGCCCGGCTCAGATATTGACTTTGCCGTCCGCGGCTGTCCGGCGAAACTGTTCTTCAAATTGCAGGGAAGACTGCTCATAGAATTGCGTCGCTCCGCGGATCTGATCGACTTAGATGCAGACCCAGATTTAACGGCCTTTCTCGAACGCGAAGCGGGCATGATCCATGTTGGATGATCGTGCTCAGGCCCACATTGAGCGAGAATTGCAGCAGATCGAGAGCCTTTTTCTAGAATATCGCACACTGCTATCTGAGACTAGTATCAATGAACCCAATCTCGTTGAATTAACTGCATTAGCGGGCGTTCTCCATTCGTTCTATAACGGTGTGGAAAACGTATTCCAGACTATTGCTAAGCGAGTGGATGAGCAGATGCCAACTGGATCGAACTGGCATTGGGAGCTTCTCCACTTGATGGCTCGCAAGACGGACAACAGGCATCCTGTCGTCTCTCCAGAAACAATAGATCGCCTTGAGCCGTACCTTGGATTTCGCCACTTCGTACGACACGCTTATTCCTTTCGGCTGAATTGGACGAAAATGGAGGATCTTGTGCTTGAGCTAGGCGAGGTCTGGTCAACATTTCGACAAGACATCAGAATATGGCTGGACTCAAAGCCAGAAGGATCTGTTGATCCCGATTCAAGCTCGCCAACGCAAAAAGAGTAAGGTTGCTTGACAAAATCGTTTTAGGATTTCCATTGAAAGCCAAATCAGTCCCTTCCCAACCCAATCACAACGCACTTTCCCGCGAGGAGACCCCATGATCCGCATGGCGCAATACGGCACCAAGCACGGTCACGCCGCTGGCAAACTCAAGGCAATGCTCGACAACCCCGAGGTCGAAGTCGTCGGCCTATACGAACCCGACGCCGAATGCCGCCAACAAGTTGCAGACGACGAACTCTATCGACAGGTCCGCTTCTTGGACAGCGAAGAAGAGCTGCTCGGTGACAGCTCCATCGTCGCCGTCGCCTCCGAGGGCCGCAACGACGAGAGCTTGGACCAGACCGAGCGCATCGTCCAAGCCGGCAAGCACGTGTGGTACGACAAGCCAGCCGGAGACGATTGGGCGCAGTGGCAGCGGGTCGTAGCAGAGGCGCGGGCCGCCGACCTGCAAGTGCAAATGGGCTTTATGCTGCGCTACCATCCCGGCTTCAACCAGATCGCAGAGTGGGCGCGGTCGGGGTTTTTGGGCAATGTCTATTCAGTGCGCGCCCACATGTCCACCAACATCACCGAGACCGGGCGAGAAGTAATCGCCGCCGGACACCATGGCGGCATCTTCTACGATCTAGCCGGGCACATGCTCGATCAAGTGGTGTGGATTCTGGGGCGGCCGGAGAAAGTGACGACCTTTCTGCGCAACGACACCGGCGTCGTGCCCGCGTTTCAGGACAACACGCTCGGCGTTTTTGAGTACGAGCGGGCCATGGCTTGGGTCGATATTGCGGCGATGGAGCCACAGCCGATGGCGCGGCGCTTTGAGGTCTATGGCGATCGCGGCAGCGCGATTCTGCTAGAGCCTTTTGAGCCGGGCCAGACCATCCGGCTCTGCCTGACCGAAGCAGCCGACGGCTATGCACAGGGCGAGCAGATGGTACCTTTCGAAGGAATTTCGCGGCAGGGACTTTACGAACTCGAATTGGCGTCCCTTGTACGGGTTCTCAAAGGCGAACACGGCCCAGACCGCTCACTCGACCACGAACTCCTCGTGCAAGAGACCTTGCTGCGCGGGACCGGGCTTATTGCGGCTTGAGCCATGCCTCGGCAATCACGCGCTTGATCGGTGGGATCGCTAGCTGGAAGTTGCGACCAACCGGGCGCGGATGCGGAAACCACTTCCACAGTAATGCACCAACCACGCGCGGCTCAGCGGCGATGGCGTCAAGCGCGACGCGCATGCAGGCCACTTGCACGGGGAGCGCGTCCTCGCCATCCACCGGGTACGCCCACGGCGCGAGCGGCGCTTGGTGCGACTGGTTGTAGCCCAGCTCAGTGAAGAGGATGTTGCGGTTGTGTAGCTCGCCAAAGGCCCGCAGTTCCCCCATGCGCTCTGCCCAGCCAGCGCGGATATCCTCCTCGTCGTAATCGGGATCCTCAGTGAGGGGGAAATAAGCCTGAATGCCGATGACATCGAGAGCATCCCAGAAAGGCACTTGGCGGTAGTCAGTCCAATTGGCCGCATAGGTCAGGGGCGCATCAGTGCGCTGGCGCACCTCGGCAATGAGTGCGCGCCATTCCTCCTCAAAAGTCAGCATGCGGTCGAGTTCGGTGCCGACGACGAAACCATCGGCCTCCCGGCAGACGGTGGCCAACAGCGCGATCCACTCCCGATAGTCCCGCCAGAACCGCTGCCAATCCTCGGCTTGGGCAAAGGTAATTTCGCCCCGCCAAGCAAAGGGCGAGCGCCAATAGGCGATATGGGGCTTGATGTAGATGCGCAATCCCAAGCGGTGGGCCTCGCGGATGGGACGCACGATATGGGCCGGCGGGTCGTCTGGATCAATGTCCGACCACCGGAGCGTACCGTCGGCACGGATGCTAGCGTAGGGGTGGATCGCCACCCAGTTGGCACCGACAGCGCGAATGTCCTCTAGGGTCGGCACAATGGCGTCAGTGCCCCAGTCGCGGCCAATGCCGTGCGTGGAGATCGTGATGCCGCGGACCTCCGTATCGTCGGCCACAGTCAATCCGGCGAGAGCGAGAGCGAGAACGAGGGCGTTGATAGCATGGGACATATTAGGCTAAATATACGGAACCACGCCTAGATAGGATGGAGACCAAACCATGCGTCCGAACATTCTCTGGATCTGCACCGACCAGCAGCGCTACGATACGATTGGCGCGCTAGGCAACGAGCACATCCGCACGCCGAACATCGACCGCCTAATCGGCGAGGGCACCGCGTTTACCCACGCCTTCTGCCAAAGCCCGATTTGCACCCCCAGCCGCGCCAGCTTCCTCACCGGCATGTATCCGAGCAGCGTCCACGGCTGCACCAATGGCAATGCCTACTGGGCGAGCGCGGCCCCCCTAGTCACCAAGCAGCTAGCCGACGCCGCTTCCTACGACTGCGGACTCGCCGGCAAGCTGCACCTAGCCGGTGCCCACGGCCGGATCGAGCCGCGCGGCGACGACGGCTATCGCGTCTTCCACTGGAGCCACGACTCGCGCGACCAGTGGCCCGAAGGCCACGCGTACGCCGATTGGGTCCGCACCCAAGGCCGCACCTTAGCCGAGCTGCGCGAGGATCCAGCCCAGATGCCACCCGCGCTGCACCAGACCACTTGGTGCGCGGACAAGGCCATTGAGTTCATGCGCGAGGAGCGCACCACGCCTTGGCTGATGAGCGTCAACATGTTCGACCCGCACGCGCCCTTCGACCCGCCACAAGCGTACTTGGATCGCTACGATCCAGCGGCCCTACCCGATCCGCTGTGGAGCGAAAATGACCCCCAGGCCCATGCGCAACTCGGTCCGGTGGACGGAGCCGCGTCCATTAGCTTAGACCAAGCCAAGGAAGTCATGGCGGCGTATTACGCCATGATCGAATTGATCGACGACAATGTGGGACGCATGATCCAGGCCCTAGAAGAAAGCGGCCAGCGCGAGAATACCCTAGTGATTTTCACGTCGGATCACGGCGAACTGTTGGGCGATCACCAACTCGTGGGCAAGGGGTGCCGATTTTACGAGTGCTTGGTGCGAGTGCCATTGATCTGCTCCTGGCCGGGACGCGTACAGGAGGGGCGCGTCTGCGATGCGCTGGTCGAACTAATGGACATTGCCCCAACCTTGCTAGAACTAGCCGAAGTCCCCGCGCCCGAAAGAATGCAAGGGCGCTCGCTGTGGCCCCTGCTAACCGGCCAAACCCAGACGCACCGCGCCTACGTCCGCAGCGAGTACTACCGCGCCCTAAACCCAGACGTACCAGGCCGGGAGCATCTCCAAGGCACCTACGGCACGATGATCCGCGACCAGCGCTACAAACTGGTCTGCTACCACAACCGCGACCAAGGCGAACTATTTGACTTGCAGGAAGATCCAGGCGAGTTCGACAACCGCTGGGACGACCCAGCCTACGCAGAGGTGCGCTTCGCGCTGCTGAAACAGAATTTCGACGCGCTGGCCCAAGCCGTGGATATTGGCCCCGTGCAGGTTACGCAGTTTTAGCGGAGTGCACAGTGGCAGTTGCCGACCAGAAAAGGGCTTATCTCTGCGGGTTGGCCGCAGTGCTGCTGTGGTCAACCGTGGCGTCGGCCTTCAAAATCACCCTTCGCCATATGGACTACGCCGAGTTGCTATTCTGGGCTAGTTGCGCTTCGACAGGAGCGCTCGGGGTGTTAGTCGTCGCGCAGGGAAAAATAGGTCAGGTACTCAGAAGCCAGCCGACTGACTACGCCCGCTCGCTGGCGCTGGGAGCGTTAAATCCCCTACTCTACTATCTAATCCTCTTCAAAGCCTACCAACTGCTACCCGCCCAAGAGGCGCAGGCACTCAATTATACTTGGGCGCTCACCCTGACTTGGCTCTCCATTCCACTCTTGGGACAGCGAATCGGCCGGAGCGATCTGGCCGCGGGCTTGATCTGTTACGCAGGCGTGCTAGTCATCTCCACGCGCGGCGAAATCTGGACCTTGCGCTTTTCCGATCCACTCGGGGTGACCTTGGCGCTGGGCAGCACAGTGATATGGGCCTTCTATTGGATCTACAACACCCGCGACAAGCGCGACCCCGTGGTGCGGCTCTTCCTCAATTTCGCTTTGTCACTGCCGCTGACACTCGGCTGTGTCCTGCTGATGGGACAGTGGCGGGCACCTGCTTGGCCGGGTTTGTTGGGGGCGGCTTACATCGGCCTCTTCGAGATGGGAATCACGTATGTTCTGTGGCAGTGGGCGCTGCGCTATGCAGAAAACACCTCCAGGGTCGGCAATCTAATCTTCATTTCCCCGTTCTGCTCCCTAGTACTGATTCACTTCGTGCTGGGAGAGGCAATTCGCTGGGCGACCCTAGCGGGCCTCGTGCTCATCGTCGCCGGCTTGCTCTACCAGCAAAGGGGGGCAAGGGCTCACTCCACCAGCCCGTAGTGTGGCTCATTGATGCGCCAAACGCCGCACCCTTGGTTTGCTTTTTGTAGCGCGCACGCTACATGCCAAAGCATACTGGCAGAGTCCACCGGGCCATCATACAGAATGATGCGAACAGGCTACGCCTGAACCTTGATCGATGCTCAGGTGTTCAGTATATTTCGCGTATCGTGAGGAACAGGGAGGGAAACGGAATGTCGCCTGATGAATCCAATGCGGTGATACAAAGAAATGGAGAGATTGTTGTTATGACTATTGATGAAGTGCGTGCGGAGATCATGTCTCTCTTCATATGCTTTTTTCGAAGTTGCCTTCAAAGGTCCGAACAAAGACATCCTCCGATCTAATCTGCGAAAGGAAACAGACATGAAAATCGCCGATGTGAAAGCGATGACCTTAAAAGGTTACAAACAGTGGAACTACGTTCAGATTGAAACTGACGAGGGATTGACAGGGATAGGTGAGGCACACCCTGGCGCGGGCATCGCCGAAATTATCCTGCAATTCAAGCAGATACTCGTTGGCGCGGATCCGAGAAATATAGAACCGCTCTACAACCACATGATTGCCGCAGCGAGTAATCGATACGCAATAGGTTTATCGGCGATTGGCGGAATAGAAACTGCGCTGTGGGATCTGCTCGGAAAAAGCCTTGGGGTGCCGGTCTATCAGTTATTAGGTGGGAAGTATCGAGATCGCATCCGACTCTATGCCGATGTAGGGCATGGAAAAGGAAATACCCCAGAGGGTTGGGCACAGCGAGCAAGGGAAGGCGTTGCAGACGGCTACCAAGCGATCAAATTCGATATTGACAACTCCGCAAACGAACTCAAGCAGGATGCAGTCAACCGAGAATTAAGTACTGCAGAGTTACAGAAAATGACATCGTTGGTTGCTGCTGCACGAGAAGCTGCCGGTGGTGAGATTGATATCAGCCTTGATTGCCATAGTTTACTTAGCGTTCATTCAGCGATGAAGCTTTCGGAACTTTTAGAACCATTCGATTTAATGTTTTTGGAGGATCCAGTGCCGAACGATAATGTCGAAGCGATGGCAAAGGTCAGCACTGCGACTTCTATTCCGATTTGTACCGGTGAGTTCTTATTTCGTAGAGATGGTTTCAGAGAACTGATCCAGACACAAGCCTGCGATATGCTCCATGTTGATGTATCTGGAACAGGAGGAATGCTTGAAGCAAAGAAGATTGCGGATCTGGCGGATCTGTATTATCTGCCGTTTGCTGCACACAACATCACATCACCAATTGGTATGACGGCAACGGCACACGTCTGTGCCGCCGTGCGGAATTTCATCGTCATGGAACTCCCGTATCATGCCGATCAGGTTGAATGGCGGTGGGATCTCGCAATTTCAAACGAACCTCTCCTGCAAGATAATGCGTTTGTGGTGCCGGAGCAGCCGGGATTGGGTGTTGAAATAAATGCAAAAATAGCGAACGAACATCTCATGCCCGGATCCGATCATTTTGGCACATCTTAAACTTCTCGCCATTTTAGCGATGCAGCGTCAATCGGCGCGCTTACAAAGCGCGCCTACCAGTGGATATCTTGATATTTTGATCTTTGCCATCAATAGCCATAACAATGGCAAGCACTATTACACCAAGTTCACTTCTTCGATTTAATCTAACCGGATCCGCCGCTTTGAAGCCGTGTAGAACGCTCGGCATCAAGATACCGCCCCAGTCTCGCATCATTACTCGTTGAAACCTTCGAATACCTAGATCCGCGCCCGCGCTACCGCGTTTTCATGATCCGTGCCGCCAGCGGCGGGGCGGAAAACCTGCACTCATTCATGCGGGAAATCTTCACGAGGCGCGAAGAGGAAGAGGACTTCCTATTCGATCACGACCGATGGAAGGAATTGATCGCCGCAAGACTGGGACCGGAAGCGGTCGAGGAATTTACCGACATCATCCTGGATGGTAAGACCATCATCCCGGAGCCCGACGCTTTCGGCCCCTGCTTCGAGCGGCAGCCCGCTGTCTTCACCAATGAGGCCGGCGAAGAATTCAGCGGTTTCAAATGGGTCCGAATAGAGTCAATTCCCGAGCGGATATGCCGCGAAAATGTAACGGCGAAGAAATAATCGGGCTATTTGTTAATTAGCGCGTGTGGATCATCATGCAATCACCGCCCGCAGGTGGGCAACCGCCAGTCGGATCACCTCAGTATCGTCGCACGCATTCAAATCCTTGCCTTCAAAGACCACCGAGACAGCCCCGTTGAAGTCCACAAAGTATAGGAAAAATGAGGTGCCTTTGGGGGACTCTCGGTCAAGGCGCTGAGCGCACCGCAAGGGTCCGGCAACTCCCGGAGGATCGTTTGCCAGTCCTTCAACCGAACTCGCAGTACAGTTTGGTTGCCTGTCGGCCCGTATCCGGATCAATATCGCCGGCTTGCTCTACCAGCAAAGGGGAGCAAGGGCTCACTCGACCAGCCCGTAGTGTGGCCCATTGACGCGCTAAACGCCGCTCCCTTGGTTTGCTTTTTGTAGCGCGCACGCTACATTCTGCATATGAACATGTCTCTTAGGACGTTGCGCAATTACGTTTCCCCACAAGGGAACGTGCCCTTTGATGATTGGTTGGAGTCTCTCAAAGATAGAAAAGCACGAGCTATCATCCGCAACCGAATTAATCGCGTGCGACAGGGCAATATGGGCGATGCCGACTCTCTAGGTGGAGGTGTGTTTGAACTGAGAATCCACTACGGTCCGGGGTATCGCGTGTATTATGGAGAACTGGGAAGGACGATCGTAATTTTGCTCTGCGGCGGTACTAAACGATCACAACGCCGCGACATTGAACGCGCCAAAGCATATTGGCAGGATTTGAGGAGTCACAGTGATGAATGAGAAACAGGTTTTGCAACGCACAGTCAGCTATGACGAAGGGCTGCTAAAAGCGCTCAAAGACCCCGAAGAAGCTCGGGCTTACTTGGAAGTCGCGCTGGATGAGTGTGAAGCAAGCGGCGAGATCGATGGGCTACTATTGGCCCTGCGCGATGTCGCCCAAGCGCAAGGAGGCGTTGGTGCATTGGCAGAGCGCTCTGGCCTCAACCGCGAACATCTCTATCGCGTGCTTTCAAGTCGCAGCAAGCCGAAGATAGACAATCTGATGGCCATCGTATCGGCCTTGGGGTTTCGGTTCAGATTGGATTTTGCCGAGATGTAGAGTTTTATCGGTAAGTCTCACGCCACCGGCCCGTAATCCCACCCTTTACTTCCCTACCAGTTCGTATAGGACCCATCGTCGCGCAGATAGCCGGTGGGTGGCCCATAGTCCTGTGTTGACACGGCATCGAGTGCCGCCTCGTTGAATTCAATGCCAAGGCCGGGGCCTTCGGGAGGCAAGAGGTACCCAGATTCAAACGGCACCTGCACCGGAAACTCGTCGGTGAGTGAAGACATCGGCGCACGCGGAAGTTCCTGCACACCGACGAGTGAAGATGCCAAACAGAGATGCAAACAGGCCGCGGTGGAAACCGGCCCGAGCGGGTTGTGCGGTGCCAGATGGATGTAATGCGTTTCGCACCACCCGGCAATTTTGCGCGCCTCTGTCAATCCACCGGCAATGCACAAGTCAACGCGGCAGTAATCCATCAGATCCTCTTCAATGACTTCCCTGAATGTCCACTTGCTGTCAAATTGTTCCCCGACGGCAAGCGGGACGGAGGTCTGTTGGCGCAGCCGCCGGAGACTGGCTGGATTTTCACTCCGCAGCGGATCTTCAACGAAAAACGGATTGTAGGGGGCAACCCGGTTGCAGAAATCGAGGCTATCCGCCGGATCGAGACGGGTGTGCACGTCCACTAATATTTGGACCTGGTCGCCCAATGCATTGCGCACGGCCTCCACCTGTTCAACGCCGTGCTGGATAGCGCGTCTGGGGTCAAACGTCCCTTTATCTGCACCATCAGCCAAACCCCAGCGGACGAATTTCCAACCGGCCTCATGGGTTTGGCGACAACTCTCGACGAGGGCATCAATCGTGCCGCCACCGTTGTGCGGATAACAGACGACCTTGTCTCGCGTGCGTCCGCCCAAAAGTTCGTACACAGGCACATTGAGTGCTTTCCCTTTGATGTCCCAGAGCGCGATATCTACGGCACTCACTGCGGCGGATTGGACGACACCGCCGGGAAAGAAGCCACCGCGGAACATCACTTGCCACAGATGTTCAATTTGGAACGGGTCTGCACCTATGAGAAACGGCTCAAAAGAGCGAATGACTTCGGCCAAGGCGAGGGAGCGCCGTCTCAATCCTCCTTCACCGAGACCATAGATGCCAGCATCGGTTTCTACCTTCACGAAAAAATAGCCGCTCGATCCAACAAAGGATTTGATCTTGGTGATTTTCATAAATTCTCTCATTAATGTTTCGCGTCAGTTCACTCCACCGGCCCGTAGTGCGGTCCCCATTGACGGGCTATACCCTTCCCCAAGGCTAGGAGCGCCTGCTGTTCGCCAGCATCCAACGGCGTGTAGCGCCGCATCCATTCGATGTTCTGCACCAGTTCTTCTTCGTTATAGACTCCAATGACCGCCAAGTTCACTCCCGGCAATCCCAAGGCATAGCGCAGCGCCCGCTCGCGATCGTCAAAGCCGCTGTTGGCCATCTGCGAGGGCCGGGGGGTGTCGTACTTCATGTCGATGGCCCCGCCGTACACTTTCATCGCGACAATGCCAGCGCTCTGGGCGCGAGCCAAAGGCAGGACCACCTCCTCAAAGTTGTAAATGTGGCAGTCGACGAAGTTGACGGCGAACATACAGGCGTCGATTTCGACCTCGCGCAGGACCTTGGCGGACTTCCAGGGCGCGTGGTGAGCGGTGATGCCGATATAGCGAGTCCAACCGCGCCGCTGCGCTTCGCGCAAACCGGCAAGAGCACCGTCTTTGGCCAGCACTTGTTCCACGTCTAAGTGGCCCAGCGAGTGGACGTACATCAAGTCCAAGTGGTCGGTGCCCAAGGTGTCCAAGTTCTTTTCGACGATATCGAGTGCCTCTTGATAGTGAGCCGTGTGGGCCTTGCTGACTAAGAACAGCTCGTCCCGACGACGGGGAACGACATGGGCGAGCTGACTCTGGGCGCGCTCGTAGCCGGGGGCTGTGTCGATATAGGTAACGCCGAGGTCAATGGCCCGTTCAAAAAGCGCGACGGCGTCCGCGTCTGCTAAGCCCATGCCGCCAGCGGCCGTGCCCAGGCCGAGCAAAGGAACGTGTTCGCCGGTCTTGCCGAAGGTGGCTTGCGGCAGGGGAGCTATGTCGATGGAGGCGGTAGTCATAATATCTACTCTCTCGGTTGAGGGGATGAGACTTGGGGACAAATCTAACCAAACGGCATGCCGGCAACAGGGCGTGCTTTGCCCGAAACTTGCCGTTTGGTATGTTAAGCCGACGGATTTCACTAGCACGATAAACGCGAGGAGGACATTATGGTCATTCGCAATTGGCGCAACGTCACGCCCGTCGTCGGGCATGAATCCAAACTGATCTGGTCGATCTTCCGCGCCCAAAGCGCGGAGGGGCGAGAAGAGAACGAGGCAGTACTCCTAGGTTTTTCTGGACTAACGCTGCATCGCCTGCAAGGGGGACTAGACGGCGATTACCACGAGCACGAGGCCACCGAGCAAGTGTACTACTTCCTCAGTGGTACGGGACGGATGAAGATCGACGGGGAAATATACGAAGTGCGCGAGGGCGACGCAGTGCACATTCCGCCGAAGGTCAAGCACCAGCTTTCCAACCCCGGGGACGACTGGGTCGAGCACTTGATCATCAGCGCCCAAGTCTAGGGTAGGCGACATTGCCTGCAACTCCCCTGCTCATGGACGTCGATACGGGCGTCGACGACGCCCTCGCCCTGCTTTTGGCCCTGTCCTCGCCCGAGGTTGAGTTGCTGGGCGTCTCCACGGTGGCCGGCAACGTGCCGCTGCAGCGGACCACCGACAACACACTGCGCCTGTTGCAATGGGCGGGTCGGGACGACATTCCGGTGCACGCCGGCGCAGAGCGGCCCTTGGTGCGGGACGCGGTCGCCGCGGACGACGTACACGGCGCGACCGGTCTAGGCGCGGCCCATCTCCCCGAGGCGCGCACCTCCCCAGCGGGCGACGGGGTGGAATTTCTGCTGAGCACCTTGCAGGCGCGGCCTGGAGCAGTGACTCTCGTCGCCACCGGACCGTTGACCAACTTGGCGCGAGCCGAAGCACAGGTGCCAGGCGTACTGCGACAGGCGCGTCAAGTGGTAATCATGGGCGGGGCCGTGCGCGTGTCGGGCAATATCACGCCAACGGCTGAGTTCAATTTCTACGCCGACCCACACGCAGCGCGCCAAGTCCTCGCGTCCGAGGCCGAGATGGTGCTGGTGGGGCTAGACGTCACCGAGCAGATCTGGCTGGAGCAGGCCGCCTTGCAAGCTTGCACCGGGCCACGCGCGGCGTTTTGCCGTGCAGCGTGTGAGCCGGTGATAGCCTTCGAGTCCGCGCACTACGGATTTGCCGGCATGCACGTGCACGATCCAGTAGCCTTGGGCGCGGCCCTGTGGCCGCAGCTTTTTCGCACGCAGCAACTGTGGGTGGATGTGGAGACGACCGGGGAACTAACCGCTGGGCAGGTAATAGTTGACCAGCGCGCCTTGGCGAGCGATCAAGAGCGGCTGGGGCGGCCCGTAGCGTGCGCGATGGACGTGGAACAGGCCCGCTTTCTCGAACTATTCACCGAACGCGTACTACAGAATTAGACCGCGTCTTGGCGGCCTAAAAAAAGCGGCAGCGGGCACCACTGTTCTAGTGGAGCGGCCGCAGCAGGCAGGGGCAACACAAGCGAGGGCGGCAAGGGGCCACAAAGCAAGCGCATAGCCGTGAAAGTGTCCATCTGCAGCGCGGGCGCGGCCTCGGTGCGAATGCACTGCGCGTCGTTGTCTCGTACTTCCAGCGCAATCCGACCGTAGTCCGCAATCTCCACGACGACCGCTCCATCCATCAGGGGCACCAGCGCGGCGCGCGTCTTGAGCAAGGCGTCGAGCGTCGCCGCCCAATCGAAAATCTGCCAATTGCCCGAACTCGATGCGCTCACACCTTCGCAGAGCTGGGCCAGCTTGGGTAAGAGGCGGCTCCAAGGCGACAACTCGAAACTAGTAGTCCCATGGCGCTGCACCCAAGCAGCAGCTATGTCCAGCTCCGGCTCACCTTCATTGACAGCCAACAGTTCAGTGACGCACGTCCGATCGGCCTGGGCCACGAGATAGCCGATCATGCGGCCGTCGCGCGAGCGAGCCACGTAGGGCCGGTGCCCCCAACTCAGGAGCAAGTTGTAGAAGCGATGCGGAGCGCGCACCCCGCGAAACGGCTGGGCGTCGTGCAGACCGATCACGCCTTGCAGGTGCGTGCGATCCTCGCGTTCAAGCGGAAGAAAGTCGATCCCGAAATCGGCTGACCCCAAGGCGTGGCGCACATTGGTTTGGCTCAGCGTAAGCCGGTAGTACACGCCGCACTTCTCGTAGCCAGAATAGCCGTAGCGCTGGCGCTGCCCCCCCAACCAAGACAGGTGAAAACCCTCTGCGGGCGCGGCTTGGACGCAATGGGTCATGAGCTGCTGCATATAGCCCCGACCACGGGCATGCGGATGGCAGGAAACGCCGCCGATGCCGGCCACGCGCAGAGTCGCACCTCCCCATCGGCAATCGAGAGGAAACAACCCGACGATGGCGCGGATGCGGCCGCTTTCGCGCAAGGCAAAGTTCCAACTCATCTCCTCTTCCCCGCGCCGATACAGGGCCGGCAAAATGGCCTCAAAATCCCGGGGCGGCGCTTTGCCAAAGGCGAGATTGAGGACGTCGAGGGCCTCTTCAAAATCCTCGGCGTGCAGTCGGCTAATGGCAGTGGACACGATGCCTAGGCCGTCGGCTGGAGGCGGTCGGCAAACTTCTGGCGGAACGCCTGCATCTTGGGATCAATGACTATCGCGCAGTAGGGCTGGTTGGGATTGAGCCGGTAGTAGTTTTGGTGATAATCCTCGGCCGGCCAAAAGGCGCTGGCGGGCGCGATCTCGGTCACAATCGGATCGGCCCATAGGTCGCTCGCGTCCGCAGTGGCTTTGGAGGCGACAGCCGCCGCTTGCTGCTCGGGGCTGTGGTAGAAAATTACCGAGCGGTACTGAGTGCCGCGGTCCGCGCCCTGGCGATTGAGCGTGGTCGGGTCGTGCGTGCGCCAGAAGATGTAAAGCACATCGTCAAAGCTAATAACCTCGGGATCAAATTGCAGTTGTACGACCTCGGCGTGGCCAGTCTGGCCGCTGCAAACAGCCTCGTACGTAGGGTGGTCCAACGCGCCGCCCATATAGCCGGAGACCGCGCTGGCAACCCCCCGCAGATCTTGGTACACGGCTTCGACGCACCAGAAGCAACCCGCGCCCAAGGTTGTAGTTTCCAAACTCATGCTCCATCCTCCATCCACTGCTTGTATTGCCGCCACGTGCCCCCCTTCGGGTACTTTTCTATGGTGCGGTGGACCCGCTCGTGGGCCCGGTGGTTGTCCTCGACGAGGCGGCCGAGGCCGCGGCCGTGGGCCCGGTGGACGAACCAGAAAACTAGCGCAAAGAAAATCAGGTACAACCCTTTGCCAAAGTATTCCATAGCATCCTCCAAATGACTTTAAGGTAGGAACCTCCGTGCTCCCCGGCAACGCGCACCGCTTGACCGGCGCAGGCGGTCGCTTACCTTGAAACGCAGAAAGGAGACAACGCATGCTGTACAGAGCATTTGGCCGGACGGGCTGGCAGGTCTCGGCCATCGGTTTGGGAACTTGGAACATCGGCAACCAATGGGGGCCTATCGACGAGGCCACCGCATGGGATACTGTGCGTACGTCCTTTGACTGCGGCGTCAATCTCTTCGACGCGGCCGAATCCTACGGCACGCCCAACGGGCTGTCTGAGGAGCGGTTGGGACGCGCCTTGGCCGGCATCCGGCACCAAGTTTTTGTAGTCAGCAAAATCGGCAATTGGGGAGCGCGCACCGGACAGGGCGTGCCCAAAACCACGGTCGATATGATCCGCCTGTGCGCCCACGCCTCCCTACACCGGCTGCGCAGCGACTGGCACGATGTGCTGCTGTGCCACGAAGGCAACATCGACGATCCGTCGATCTACTTGGATGCCTTTGCCGCGCTCGTCGAGGAAGGACGGCTGCGGGCCTTTGGCATTTCGACCGATAGCCTAGAAGTGCTCCAGCGCTTCAACGCCCGAGGGAACTGCTCGGTGGTGGAAATAGACTATTCGCTGGTCAACCTCCAGGCCGAAGCCGAGCTTTTGCCCTATTGCCAAGAGCACGGCATTGCCGTACTGGTGCGGGGGCCGCTGGCCAAAGGGCTTTTGTCTGGCCGTTACACCAAGGAGTCGGTTTTTACCGACGAAATTCGGCAGTCCTTCAACACCGGCGAGTCGCAGCGCGCAGAATTCGAGGCCAAGCTGGCGCAAGTCGAGCGCCTCGCCGAAATCGCCGCGCCCGGAGAAGCTATAGTGGAAAAAGCCCTCCAGTACATCATTTCCCATCCAGCCGCGCCAGTGGCCATCCCCGGTGCCAAGTCAGCGGCCCAAGCCCGCGCCAACGCCGCAGCCGGAGCGCAACTTTTGCCCACCGAGGAATTAGAAAAGTTGCGGGGAATATGAATTATCGACGCAAAAGTACGTATACTATCGCAAAGAGGAGAATCCCATGACCTTAGTAGGCAGCGGAGCATTCACCTATGAAGTGCAGCAGGATTGGTTCGAGTTGCCGGAGGGCTGGCGCTTTGGCTGGGTTCCGGCCGTGGCCTGCGATTCCGAGGATCGGGTCTATGTGTACAGCCGCAGCGAGCGTCCCATGGTCGTCTTCGACAGCGAGGGACGCTTCGTCGCCTCGTGGGGCGAAGAGGTGTTGCAGGACGCCCATGGCATCTTTATCGACGAGCGCGACCAAATCTGGTGCGTCGAGCGCGAAACCCACTGCGTGCGCCAGTTCACCCGCGACGGCGAGTTGCTGCTGACCTTGGGAACGCCAGACCAAGAAGGTGCAGACGGCCAGCCCTTCCGGCTGCCTACTGACTTGGCACTCGACGCCGACGGCTACATCTACGTGTCCGACGGCTATGGCAACACCTGCATCCACAAGTATTCACCCAACGGCGAATTCATCAAGACCTGGGGCCGTCCCGGCACTGGCCCAGGGGAGTTCGATCTGCCCCACTGCGTGCGCGTGGACCAGCGCGGACGGCTAATGGTGGCCGACCGCGCCAACAACCGCATCCAATTCTTCGACCTCGACGGCAATTATCTAGAGGAGTGGGGCGGCTTCCACCATCCCGATACGATTTTTCTCGACGGGGATACGGTCTATGTCGCGGAACTCGACCAGCGGGTGAGCATTCTTAACCTCGACGGCGAATGGCTCGCGCAGTGGGGATCGGGCGAGCGCAGCGACCAACTCGGGGAATTCCTCGGCTGTCCCCACGGCATCTGGATGGATTCCCGCGGCGACCTGTACGTGGGTGAAGTGCAGGCCGACCACCGCATCCAGAAGTTTGTGCGGCAAACCTAAGGAGGTTGGTTATGAACAAACCTTTGTTGCACTTGGCAACTTTAGCGGTCTTGGGAGCCTCTGCCCTAGACGCCCAAGCCCAGCAAGTAGGCGATCCGGCCCCTGATTTCCTCTTAGACCGGCTCGACGGCGGCCAAGCCGCCCTGAGCGACTTCGAGGGCCAAGTCGTGCTGATTTTCTTTTTGGGCTATAGCTGACCGGTCTGTCTCTCGCGTGCCGAGAGTTTCGAAGAAATCTGGCAGGAATTTGCCGACGAGCGCTTTGTCGCCTTGGGTGCCGATACGTGGGACGGCACCGCGGAACAAGTGCGCACCCGCTGGCGCTTGGGCAAGGGCGTGACTATGCCCTTCCTGCTCAACGCCGGCCGGATGGCAACCGATTTTGGGCAAACCTACCAGACCTTTACCATCATCGACCACGAAGGCTTCATCCGCTTCAAGACCACTTCCCTGATACCCATGGACGAACTCCGCGACGAGGTGCTGCTGGCGCTGGATGATCTGCCTCCCTTAGAGGAGGAAACGGAGGAAACAGTCGAAACAGAGGAAGTAGTCGAAACAGTCGAAACAGTCGAAACAGAGGAAGCAGTCGAAACAGTCGAAATAGTCGAAACGGAGGAAACAGTCGAAACAGTCGAAATAGTCGAAGCGGCCGACATCCAGAACATGTTCGACAGCTTCGATACGGAAGCGGAGGAAGGGGAGGAAACAGAGGAAGGGGTGGAGACGGCGGTGGAGACGTTTGATCAAGCCTCCGTCCCCCAAGCCTTTTCGCTAGCGCAGAACGCGCCCAATCCGTTCAACAGCGAGACGGTGATCCGCTTTGCGCTGCCGCAGCCGAGCCAAGTCGAGTTGACAATCTACAATCTGCTCGGCCAGCCAGTAGCCGTACTCGTACAGGAACCTAGCGCGGCCGGGACGTTTTCCGTGCGCTGGGACGGCCGCGATCAAGCAGGGCGAGCGGTAACTAGCGGAGTGTACCTCTACCAGTTGCGAGCCGGTGAGCACACACAAGTCCGCAAGATGCTGCTGCTTAGGTGAGATCAAAAGAAGCGGTTGAGCAACCGGACTTCGACGCCCTTAAACCCTAGTACCTCGTAGCAGATGCCGGCCGTGCAGGCTAGCCCCGAGCGACGCTGGCCGGCGAAAACATTGAGGATGTGGCCTTCGCCAATGTCGGCACCGATGTTGAGACCCCGCCACCAAGTGATGCCAGAGGGATCGGCCCCGGTTTCCAACTCGTCGGAGGTGCGCTGGACCTGCACGGCGGCAGAGAGGCCGGGGGCGCGGTGGATCGCTAAGGCATAGTAGTGATTGGTATAAGGAAGTGCGAAGTCGCCGAACCGCCGATCAACATCTTGGAATTGGGCGTCGAGTTCAAAGGTGTATAACCCATCTGGAAACCATTCCCAATGTGTGCCCAAAAGACGGCTTTTGTCGTCGAGGAGAATCCGATTGTGGTTGAAATCGGCAAAAAGCTGCACATCGGCGCTTTGCCCCAAGGGCGAATCCATCTGCACAAAGAATTCGCGCAGGACGTTGTCGTCGGCTGCGCCTAGATCGCGGCGGCGCGTGGCGCGGGTCGCATTGGCGGTAAGGGTCTGACCGCTGGGTAAGACATAACTTAGTTCGGCTTGGTAGCCCTGCTCGTCGTCGGCGAGCACGTCGTGCGTGATGCGGTTGAGGAGATAGGCCGAGTGCTCGCGGATCAAGGGCGGAGGATTGTTGATGTGTTCAAGGGCAAAGTCCTCGTAGTCTTTGTATTCCAAGCTCAAGCCCCACGCCCCAAACGCCAAGGTGGTCGCCAGGTACAGGGCGCGGCCCAAATCGCGGTCGAGCGAAAAGAAGCGATCGAACGCCACATCGCGCTGAGCGTACTCACCTTGGATATCGGCATAGACTCCGGTGAGGCCGAGGCGCGCCAGCAAAGGCTCAAACCGCCAGCGGGCATTGAAGGCCGCGGCCGTTTCTTCCCGCCTGCCGACGGGGTAGCGGACGGCGCTAACACCAACGTCGAAATGCGGGTGCGGCTTGAGCTGGAGCGAGCCAGCGTGGAGCGCGTCTGGTCGGCGGTCAACCCCCTCCAAACCGGGCGGCAGGGCACTGTTGATCGGTGCGCCGCGCAACAGCAGCACTTCGGCCCGCTTGGCGCGGTAGCGCATCTGAACGCCGTCGAGATCGCGCACAATCTGGTAGCGACGGCGGCTGCCCCGCGACTCGGTGACGACGCCGGGCAACTCAAAGGCGTGGAGGAGCAGGCCGCTGCCGACGATGGTATAGAAATTGCCAATAGT
This sequence comes from Candidatus Latescibacterota bacterium, assembly GCA_965203175.1. Lineage (GTDB taxonomy): Bacteria > Latescibacterota > UBA2968 > UBA8231 > UBA8231. Next base: position 5,975,722 of record OZ241867.1, read on the forward strand.
GGCTTCAAAGCCACTCCGGCGGTAGGAAGCGGAGCGCTGGAGAAGCTGGCCGTAGTTGCGGCTGTCAGCACTAGTGCCAAAAGTCTCGCCGCGAACCCCAACCCGAAAATCAGCGAGAGCATAGTCGAGACTGAACTGGTGGTAAATCGTCCGCAAATCGCTGGGCTGCGCGCCGGGCAGATTGCCGACCTGGCCTTCGGTCAGAGCCGAAAGATTCCACTCGGCCTGGAGGGGAGCGGCCAGCAACATTACAAATGCGGGAACGAAGCGCATGACTTGGTCCTTATAGAAGAAAACGGAGGTCCACAATGAAACCAACTTTCGCATTGGCAACCTGCTTGCTGCTCGTCACCTCGGCTCGCGCCGAAAAGGCACCGCAGCTCGTGCTGGAAAATCTCGACGGCTCGACCTTTTCGCTAGTGGAGGCGCTCAAAAAAGGACCGGTGGTCTTCGACTTCTGGGCGACTTGGTGCAAGCCCTGTATCAAAAGCCTGCCCAAGCTCCAATCCCTCTCCGAAAAATACGCCAAGCGCGGCGTCCAAGTGCTGACGATCAACGTCGATGGCCCGAGAAACCTACCCAAGGTGCGGCCCTTTATGCAGCGTCACAAGCTCAAACTGCCGGTCTTGCTCGACAAGACTAACGAGGTGCTCAAGCAGTTCCACCTAGCGGGCGTCCCAGCGACCTTGATTATTGCGGCCGACGGGACGGTGTGGTACAAGCATCAGGGGTATCGGCCCGGAGACGAGAAAAAGCTCAAGGCCAAACTAGACGAACTACTCGGCCCTCCAGAGGACGAATAGGCGATTACTCACGCACCCTTACCCGCGAACGTCTATCTCGTATTGTTTGAATTGGCGTTGAAACCCAGCGTAAAGGATTAACGAATCCGCAAAAGGCTCTGCGATTGTCGAGCGGTCGGGGCTTTAAGTCAGCAGGGCAGTGCCGCTCGCAGTGCCTGAGTTACCCTCTGCTGGTCTTCGGCTGTCAAACGCCCCACCGTACCGAGTATGAGTCCGTTGTCCAACGTGAAAAGCTTCATCCGGGCGAGACAGGGTTTGCGCAAGCCGGCTTGGCTCCACTGCTCGAGGGACACATCGAGATGCCAAGCACTGCGGGCGGCGCCAGTGATCATCATGAGCAGGCTAGAGGCGTTTTTCTGGTTAAAAACAGCATCGGACAGAACCAGTGCTTTGCGGCGTTTGGCATGGGGCACATCGCTGAACGGGAAAGGCACATCGACGACGTCAAAGCGGCTACAGATCATCGTCTCCCTCGTCCTGCCACTCCGTCAAGGTCTGTTCGAGGGCCTTGGCCCACTCTAAGTCGATTTTTGCGGCTTTGCAGATGCTGACCTTATCGCCCTCTACTTGATAGGCGATGGCGTCCCCCGGATGTAGATCCAGCGAGCGACGAATGGCCACGGGAACTGTGGTCTGGCCTTTGGATGAGATCGTGCTAATTCTGATCGGGTCCATAAGTGGATTGGCTTGGGTAGAGGTAGGGAGAACAAAGGTCTTTACATTCTTTACTAGTAAAGATAACATTGCTTAGACGGCTCGCAAGCATTGATGGCTCAGTGCCTCGATCTATTTCGTAAACCCTACACCCGTAGAAAGTGCCATCGGCAGCAGGCCTAACACCGTCGTCACCGTGATCATAGCTATGGGCCGAAGCCGCTTGCGGCCCGCTTCGACTATGGGCCTACTTCGCAACCGCCCCCACTATCCCTGTTTGACAAAGGTGATCCACAGCGGGCTGGTCCCTACTTCGTGTTGCTCCAAGGGCGTCAACTCACCCGTAGCCGCGTCAATGCGGTACGAACGGAGCCGTCCCGATCCCTGGCCAGCCGAATAGACAAAGCGGCCATTCGGATCCAACTCGAAAAAGCGGGGCGTAGCCTCAGTGGGATAGCGTCCTTTGGCCGTCAGCCGCCCATCGTCGCCAATGGCGAAAAGGGCCAAGGAATCGTGGCCGCGATTGGACCCGTAGAGAAACTGGCCGTCGGGCGTGATCTTTATTTCGGCTGTGGTGTTGTCCTCGTTGTTAAATCCCTCCGGCAGAGTCGAGATGACCTGAAACGACGACAGCGTCCCAGCCTCCGGGTCGAAGTGGTGAGCCGACACCGTGCTGCCGTCTTCGTTGACCGAATAGAGAAGGTCGCGGGTCGGGTGGAAGGCAAAGTGGCGCGGGCCTTCGGGCGTAGCCGGCTCTATCTTGGGCGGGTCGTTGGGCGTCAGCCGCCCGGTTTGCTCGTCAAAGCAAAACTGAAATATCGCGTTGGACGGGTTGGTGTGCGGCACAAAGGCAAAGCGGTTCGAGCGGTCGGTCTGGATGCTGTGGGCGCGTATGGCGGTGGGGATCATCTGCAGTGGCTCGGCCGAAATCGCACCGTCCGCGGCCACGCCGTGCACGCCGACCTGACCCGACCCATAGTACGACGACAGCAAAAAGGCACCACTGTCGTCCAAATACAGATAAGGTGGACCTTCCTCTAGACTCGTCTCCGCGAGCTTGACCAGCGTCCCCTTCTCCCCATCAACCGCATAGCTAGCCAGTTTTTGGGCCGAGCGCAGAGCCACGAACATCTGAGTCCCATCCGGGCGCACAGTCACCGCCCCAGGAGAGTCCTCCAACTCGATATTGGGTTGCGGCTCTAACGCGCCGGAGTCTTCGTCCATCAGGAAATGCGAGAAAAAGTTGCTGCCCGAGTTTGAAATATATACGTGATAGGCCATGAAAATCTCCTCCAAAGGGGTTAGTGTATCGCTTCTCGCAAGGCGTGCAAAAAAACGGCTGGATCGGCTGGGCCGAGCAAGAGGGCATGGGAACCGTGCGTTGGAATATACACAGCGCGCGGTGTACCCGTGTAGAAAACGTGCGCCTTTTCCCCGCTGTGCAGATAAAACGCCCCGCCGCGAAAAAAGAACGCGCTAATGGCAAAAATTTTGCCCCCAGGCCGGTATTGGGGTTCGGCCGACAAATCGACGACGCGGGCCTCTTCCACCTTTAGCTCGTCATAGGTGAAGTGCTTGCCGTGGGCGCTGTTGCGGATGAGCAGATGACCCTCTAGCAAGACAAAATCCGTGCGGCGAGCACTCAAATAAAACCAAGTGAAGACCGAGAAAAAGATGATCAGCATCAGCGCGTAAGACGAGCCCAAGGCCACGGGCGCGGCGAGGCGGGCGACCGGGCCGTCCGGGTCAATGGCCGCATAGAGCGCGAGGGTCAGCACACCGAAAAAGGCGGTAGTCAAACCAAAAGACGCGGCCAGCACTTTGCCGAACAGAGCGGCAGACGGTGGGTGGATGGGGAAAATGCGCGGTTCCATGTCAACTCGCCCTGAGCAGCATCAAGCCCCCGGCAATGGCGAGGATGCCAATTGTCTTAACAGCCGTGAGCCGTTCTTTGAGAAAGATCCAGCCCAGCAGCGCACCGATTACTACCGACGACTCGCGCGCGGCAATGATATAACTAACCGGCCCTTGGGTATAGGCGTACAGTATCATCAGATAGGTCGCCAACGAGACCGCGCCAATCAAGGCGATATACCCGTAGAAGGCGCGAGCCGTCGCCAGCAACTCCGCACCGTATCGGCGCACCACAAAGGGCATGCGCACGACGGTAGCGATGATCCACATGCCGCAGATGTAGTAAATCGGTTGCACGTATCCTACGCCTATTTTGTCGATCAGCGAGTAACAGACAATCGTCAGCCCCACGCCCAAGGCCAGTTGCAAGCCCCGCGCCTGGAGCTTGAGGGCCGGGGCACCAACGCAAAGAATCCCCGCGAACACTAAGGCGATCCCGCCCGCGCCCAACAGCGAAATGTCCTCGCCCAAGCTGAGATAAGCCACCAAGGCCGTCAGTCCCACACCCGAGCCGCGCGCGATCGGGTACACCGTCGATATCTCGCCATGCTCGTACGCCCGCGCCAGCAGGGCGAAATACAGCGCGTGAAAAATGCCCGTGGCCAGAAAGCAGATGCCAGCCGGCCATGACAGGGTCAGCGGCGTGCCCTGCCACCAGATATAGGCGCACAGCGGCATTACGAACAGAATACCAGAGGCAAAGGAGAGCCACATCACGACTACATTGCCAGCGACCTTGTAGGCAACGAAATTCCACAAGGCGTGGCCGATGGCCGCCGCCATCACGAGCCCCCAGACATCGGCGTTCATTTTCTATAAAGTCAATTCGGGTGAATTGGGCCGGTTGACCATAGCGAGATTGAACCCTCGCGTCAAATGATCAATATTCTAAGGATGCGATTAATGACAGACACACCTACTTTCGCGGAGGTGGAAGAGGCCGAGGCGTTTATCGGTGCCCATCTCGCGCCGACGCCGCTCGTCCACTGCTATAAGCTCTCGCAAATGCTGGGCTGCTCCTACCACGCCAAGTGCGAGAACTTGCAGCCCGTGGGAGCCTTTAAGGTGCGCGGCGGTGTCAACCTCATCGGGCGCTTATCCCCTGCCGAGCGGCAGCGGGGCGTCATCAGCGCGAGCACCGGCAACCACGGCCAGTCGCTGGCGTACGCCGGCCAGCTCTTTGACACGCCAGTGATCATCTACGGACCGGAGCGCGCCAGCAACCCGGCCAAAGTCGCGGCCATGCGCGCCCTCGGCGCAGAAGTCCGCCTCGTTGGCCGCGATTTTGACGAGGCGCGCGAGGAAGTCGAGCGCGAAGCGCGCCGCACGGGCTGCCGCTACGTGCACTCGGCCAACGAGCCGTTGCTGATCGCCGGCGTGGGCACCATGGGCTTGGAGATTTTTGCCGCCCTGCCCGATGCGGAAGCGCTGATTGTGCCCGTCGGCGGCGGCAGCGGCATCTGCGGCATCTCGCTCGTCGCCCGCCACCTAAACCCATCCGTCGAGATCATCGGCGTACAAAGCGAGAGCGCTCCGGTCTGCTACCGGGCTTGGCAACAGCGGCGGCTCGACGTGGAAGCCCCCATGGCCACGCGGCACGAGGGGCTAGCCACGCGCGTGCCCTTTGCGATGACCTCGCACATGATGTGGGAACTCGTCGATCACTTCGAGCTCGTCACCGACGAAGAAATAGACGCGGCCATTGGTCTGTTGGCGCGAGAGGCCAAGCTAGTAGCCGAAGGAGCCGGAGCCGCATCACTAGCCGCGGCCCTGAAAATTCGCGACTCTTTGGCCGGCAAAAAGGTAGTCGGCATCCTCAGCGGCGGGAACGCACCCGCCGATCACTTAGCACGGATTTTGCAAAGTCAACCACTGACGGCTAAAGCGCGTCAGCTTGTCCCTGACCGTTACCCCGCCGCCGCGGAGTAGGCCGAAATTTTAGGCGCATTGACAGACGCCCTTGCCCGGATGTTCCGGGCGGCGTTGTAATCGGCGTGAGCGTGATGCCCACACTGCTTACAACGAAACTGGGATTGACAGGAGCGATTACCGCGCTCGACATGTCCACATTGAGAGCACATCTGAGAGGTGTACTGGGGATCGACGATCTTGAGCAACACGCCAGCCAGCTCCGCTTTGTAGCTGACAAACTGGCGAAGCTGGTCAAATCCCCAAGACCCCATGCGGTTGCGTTGCGGCTTGCGAAACCGGATCCGGTCGCGGAGGCCCTTGAGCTCTTCCAAGGATATGCCGCGCCCGGTGTCTTTGGCCTTCGCAACGAGTCGCTTAGAGATACAGTGGTTGGTATTCCGACGAAACCGCGCCTCGCGGTCGCCGATGCGTTTGAGCTTCTTACGGATGCGCTTACGCCGTCGCGCATTAGCAGCCAGATCAGCCGCCGACTGAAGGGCTTGCTTGAGCGTCTGGTTCTTGACGCGCACACGCTCTACATCTTCGCCGGTGTGTTGTTCTCCGTCCGAGTCGGTGGCAAGGTTCTCGATACCCAGATCAACACCGAGGAAATCGTCAGAATCACACGGCGGCTCCGGCTCATGCTCGACGGTGGCCATGAGAAACCACTTGCCATCCTTGCGGCGGACCAGTTCGGCAAACAGCTTGACGTTACCAAACTGCTCGGCTTGATAGTCTCCCATCACCATCGGGATGTCATGCCGGTTTCCATCCGCCGTCTTGATGTTGAGGGCTTCCAAGCCCTTGTAACGAAAGGCTCCCTTGCGATACGGGATTGCCGCCAGGGGACGAAACGACACCTGCTTAGACTTGTCGCGCTTGTAGTTGGCTGCCACTTGAGCAAAGGTCAGAATAGCGATGTCCGCCGGAAGATCAAACACTTCTCGAACCTCGTAGTAATACAGCTTGTGCAACGCATAGCGGTTGGCAAGCTGACGCTCAAAGGCTTTCTCGGCCACCCAAGTACACGCAGCATTAAACCGGCGCATCGTCTCTTCGAGCGCGTCAGCCTGCTCAGGTGTAGGCAGGAGCTTGATTTGTATAACTCGTTTCACAATAGAAAATATAACCATTAGGCCGTCCCCAAGCGAGAACTTTTATGGCTAAACAACCCAAGCGCAAAAAGAGCCGTCGCCGGGGTGCCACCGCGCGCGCCAATGCCGAGTTGGGCGCGCACATGGCATCGCTGGGCCTAGAGGCCATTGAAGCCTATAAGGTCTGGTGCCGCCAGCACGGGTTTAGCGCGGCCCTGAGCAAGACTTGGCAAGAGCGGAGGCAAGAGCGCGCCGCGCACCAGCGCGACCAACAGGCCGCCCAAGCCGAAGAAGCCGTGCGGCAACACGTCGCGCAACTGGGGTTAGACGGAGTGGCCGCCTATCAGACGTGGTGTCGGCAACAAGGACTCGGCGACGCCATCCACAAAAGCGACGCCCAGCGCAGCAAGGAGGTCAAGCTCCACCAGCAGATCCAGAGTACCCAAGCCCTGCACAAGGGCCGCAAGCACAGCCGGCGCACCAAAGACATCATTCACCAGCTCTGGGCCGGAGCCATCGCCGAGGAAGAGTTGCGCACCGAGGTCTTGCGCCTGATCCATCGGGCCTTTGTGGGCTTGGCGGGCGACCAGCGGGCGCAGCTACGGGATTTGCTCTTGCACGTAGAGAAGCGGTCATCCAATCTGCTCGACTCGCGGCCAGCTCTCCACCGCTTGGGACGAGTGGAGGGCAATACCTTCGTCGAGGCCCTCGGCGCATTGGCACGACACAGCGACGCTTGGCAGCAGTCGCCGTCCGAGTGGAAGCCAGACAGCCGCAATCCCCGACGGCAATTCGCCGCGCTGGTCCGCTTCCTATTGGCTCGCTACGACGTGCCGACTTGCTTGGATTCGGTGTGGTTTGGCGGCTGGGACCCAGAAGCCCAACGCCAACAGGGGTGGTTCGTCCACGTGGGCAGCGGGCAGAACATCCGCACGGCCGATCTGCCGTTGGTACTCTCAAAGCGCATGGCACACGTCTTTGCCGAGGCACCGAGCGAACTGACGGCGACCGAGGCCCTGCGCTGGGCGCAAGTGATGGGACAGGGAGGCAGTGAGATGTTGGCGCAGGCCGTAATAGCCACGGAATTGGGTCGCAGTTTCGCCGACGAATCCTTCTGGAGCACAGTCGTACTCTTCCTCGTCGAAAACCCCATGCTCGACCCGGACATGGTGGGGCCAATCGTCGATTATATCAACCATCAGAAATTCGTCCCCACTGAGGAAGGCGAGCCACCCCAACCCAATTACACCATGAAGGGACGCAGCGCAGTCAAGCTCCTGAGCCAAGTCGAGGAATGGCACGAGCGCTTAGCTCGCGACAACCGCCAGCCCGGCGGGAGTTGGGAATCGTCGGGCATCGCGGGCTTTGAGTGGATGGACGACAAAGAGGAAGGGCTGCGTTGGACCATCCGCGAGCTTACTTCCAAAAAAGACCTCTCGTTGGAGGGACGGGCGATGAACCACTGCGTCGCCTCCTACGTGCCCAACTGCCGTCGGGGCAGCAAGTCGGTATGGTCGATGCAGGTCGATGCAGAGGGCCACAGCGCCCGCGTGGTGACGATTGCCATGCACAATCCGAGCCGCAGAATCGTCGAGGTGCGTGGGCGCTTCAACGCCGTGCCACGGCAGTCGGGAAAAAATCCAAGAAACAAGACATTGGAGCGGCCCTATCGATCGCTGCTGGCGCGCTCTGGTACCGTGTTGCGGAAATGGATTGAGGCCGAGGAACTGGAGCGGACGACGCGGGCATATTAGGGAAGCGTACGTTTGGACATAGAAAAGTATTCGTTATTCTGCTCGCGTTAGGACAACAAAAGAAACCAGCGCACGCTTATTATCCATCGCCAAGGAGAGCCAACATGACCGCTAAGTTACTACTTGCCACGTGCTGCTCCCTCGTACTCAGCGTCCCAGCGGCCCGCGCCTGCGGTGGCTTCTTCTGCACCACGGTTCCCATGAACCAAGTCGCCGAAAACATCCTCTTCATCCAAGGAGACGGCACGGTCACCACCCACGTCCAAATCCAGTACAGCGGCACAGCCGCGGACTTTGCATGGATCCTGCCCCTGCCGACGGTGCCCGAGCTCGCCGTGAGCCACAACCAAATTTTCACCCAATTGCAGCGTGCGACCCAGCCGTCGTTCCAGTTGAACTTCCAATGGGATGTTGGCTGTCAGTTTGAAATTTTTACCGCCGAAACCGGAGAGAGCTCTACACCTGATGTGTTGATCGCCTCCGAGGAGCGCGTCGGCCCCTACGACACGGCAGTCATTTCCTCTGAAGATGCCCAAGCCGTCGTCGATTGGCTAGTGGAAAACGGCTATCAACTCGGCGACCTCGGGGTCGAGCTTTTGACGCCCTACGTGGAAGAGGGCTTCTACTTCTTGGCGCTCAAGCTCGCGTCGGACCGCGATGTCGGCGACCTGCAACCCATCGCCGCGACCTATGCGGCCGACGCGCCCGGCATCCCCATCCGCCTCACTGCCGTAGCCACCGAGCCAGACCTAGGCATCCTCACATACATCTTGGGCGAGCACCGCGCCGTCCCTACCAACTACCGGCACGTGCAGATCAACCAAGCAGCCGTCGATTGGTTCTCTGGCGGCTTCAACTACCCAGATGTCGTCACACAGGCCGCCAACGAGGCCGGGGGTCAAGCGTTTGTCACCGACTACGCTGGACCCAGCCAGATCGTCCGCGACTTTTTCTGGTGGAGATTCGACCTAGCGCAATTGCGCCAGCAGGATCACCCGGCCGATTTTCTCAACGCAGCCCTACGGCAGGGTTTCCCGCCTGACGCCCAGATGCAGACCCTGCTCCGCCGCCACATTCCGATGCCGCCAGCCGTGCTCGAAGAAGGAGTGCTCGAAGTGATGTTTGCCGGCAACCGCGAAGTCTATGAGCAAGCGCGAGAGGAAGGCCGGCTCCAAGGCGTCGCCGAACGCTCCTTCTACAACAACATGCGCGCCTACGACCGCTGGATTGCCGATCTTGCCTTTGACGCCAACGCCTTTGTCGATGACTTGGAGCGCATCGTGGTCGAGCCGTTGGAAAGCGTACGGCAACTCTTGGAGGAAAAGCCCTATCTCACCCGGCTCTACACCACCCTTTCGGCCGACGAGATGACCCTCGATCCCATGTTCGCCTACAATCCCGACCTGCCCGCCGTCAGCAATGTCCACGCTGCGGACGCTTATTGGGATTGCGCCGACCCGGAGACGACGCCGTTCGAAGAATGGGAGCTCGTCGTCTCCTTGGCCGACGGCCGCGAACTCCGCACGCTTCCGTTTGCATTTGACGACCCGCTCCGCGTGCCCGTCGGCCAGCCGGCCGCTGCGATCATCGAGCAGCTAAGCACCTCCGGCCCGCCCCAGGTCATCCGCGCCCTCCCCACGGCCATAGAAGCTACGGCTAGCCCGACTCCGGCTAGCTGGTCCCTCTTGCCCAACTACCCCAACCCCTTCAATGCGGGCACGATCTTGCCCTTTCTCGCGCCCGACTCTGCGCCCGCCGCCCTACACATCTACAATCTCCACGGGCAGAAGGTGCGCACCCTCACCACCGACCAAGTCGCAGCCGGGTACGCTGAAGTCGCTTGGGATGGCCGCGACCACAGCGGCCACGTAGTGGCCAGCGGCGTATATCTTTATCGTTTAGAAACCGAAGAAGTGGAATTGACACGCAAGTTGCTCTTTTTGCGCTGATCAGCGCAAGTTGCATTTACATCATAAATGAGGCTTACGATGGAGACGCTTAAAGCTCACCTTGAAGGCAAGCTTCAGAATGATCGCTTTCGCAAGCTGTTTTCAGAAGAAAAGCAGTTGGCCCAGCTTTCGATGCAAATACTTGAGGTTCGACAGCGCCTTGGCTTGTCCCAGCGAGAAGTCGCGGAAAAAGCGAAAGTTACTCAGCAGCAGCTATCCAAACTGGAGCATGGAGCCAATTGCAATGTTTCGACGTTTCTCAAGGTCTGCAACGCATTGGGTGTACTCGTCGCATTAGAAACGCCAGAGTTCGTGGAGGAGCCTGTCGTATAACAGCGCAGTTTCTTATAGCGGGTAAGAACGCCTTGACCACCCTAACTCGGCACGTATTTTGGCCAAGGACCTACACCCGCAAAAATCTGACGGTCCAAAAAGTTCTTGTCGAGCTTGTCCTCGCGCTTCTTCAAAGCACGCTTTAGCTTCTCTTGATTAAGTCGAGCATGGATCATCTTGAGCTTGAAGAAGTCGTCCGATTCTTGCGCCGCTTCAATATCTTGATTCATCCACGCCCAACAACGACGATCCGCCGAGCTTAAAAATAAAACCCAAGCAGCGTAAGCCTCAGTCGGATCAGAGGATGCAAGATAGTTTAGCCACCAGTGTCGGGCACACGCCTCGGCCCACCTATGACGTGCTGCTTTCTGGGCAAGATCGGCATAGCCCGTTTTGATTTCTCTATCAGGCCAAGCACCCTCAACCGGTAACGTATTGTTCACGGTGAATCCCGCGAGGACTGCGGCGCGTTTCCGTCGCCAAGCGAATTTCGATGCTCGATCTTGCTCAATGAAAGTGGTGAGCCAATCGTCCTTACTGTTGTAAGCCACAGCGATTGCCAGATTGAATAGAGCCTGATCAGTATGGCAATGTTCCAACTCAACCAACTCCTTTCGGAGCGCCTTTACCGCCGGTGAGTCTGGAACCCGAAATACCATGTGTAAGAGATCCTCTACGCCTCCAACACCGATGTATCGCGTTATCGTGGTCGCACGCAGGGTGTTCCATAACGGTGCGCCCTGCTCAGGGTCGTGTGCAAGAAGAGCCTCACAGAGTGCTAGAAAGACACGTTCCTGAAACTTCGTCGTGGGTTCAGAGAATCCCTCAAGCCATTGTTCGACGATATCTGGTGCATGTTGCAGAACAGGTACGAAATCCTCCGCACAGTAGGGGATGGTCTTCGAGCTATTCCTCCCATCAAGCAATTGACCGAAGGTTTTAGCCGCCAGCCTTACCTCGGTAGGGTTTGAGTCACGTTGACGAACAGCTTCCAGTAACCGCCAAGGTGCAAGTCGTGATGCTAACTGGTCGAAAGGAAGAGTCGGCGTGGCTTTGATAAGAGCGGCCATTCCGTAATAGTTGACCCGGTCATGCTCGTCCTGGTTCCAAGACCAACCGTCAGCCTCAAGCATTTGACCGAACCGCATTGGGTCAGCATGGGTTAGAATACGGAATGCAAATCCGCGAGAATTATTGTCTTGACATTTCGCACATCTTTCAACCCATGACCAAGCCGTGTCCGTGAGTTCAATCGGAAGGATCGACAATAGAGTGAGCAGATCGCGTTGCTGTTTGAGTGAGCCATCGGCATGGCGAGCGATCAGGACATCAACATCAGCCGGTGTCGGAGGACGCAAGATTTTGGCGAACTTGGTCGAGATGTACTTCAAATCCGCATGAATCAATTCGTCGAATTGGTCCTGTGCGTCCAGATTTCGGAGCTCTATCAACAGGAGGTTATTGGCGTCAGAAGCATCATCATCTTCATCCTCTACACTCAGACGTAACGCTCTCGCTGCTGCCGCCTCATCCTCGCTCGCCAGCACTAGGTGATCGGTAGCATGGATAGCACTCCAGTGCCGAGACTCCGGCGGACAGGTAGCCATACTCCGCATCTTGCGACGGATTAGATCCGCGAGCAGATCCGGCGCACATCGAGCCAGCACCGGTTCCAGTTCTTCAAAGTCATAGTCCTCAGAAGTGAGAGCACCGTGTCGGTTCAACTTCTCAACATCAATACAGGTTGCTGCGGCGCGAACTTCTGCAACAAAGCTCGCTGGCGGTTCAAAATTCGGCTCAAGCCATAGCTCTTCTGTTCGCTGTACGCGGGAGAGTAGAGGCAGTTCCGTGTCGGCGAGGACGCTGTGTGCATGTCGCCGCTCCAGCGGGAACCAGCTTCGGCCGGGCTGTGGCAGATAGTCCTTCTCATAGGTGAGCGGGTGGTCAATGCCAGGATCCATAGACACAGCAGCGTCCTCGTCTTCGTCCTGACCTGTCAGCCACAACAGAAGTGCAGCAATGCGCTTCGGAAGATCCGGATGTACGCCCTGTTCTGGCTGGCGGCGGCTGATTTCTTCTGACAAGCCGCGTAAAGCCGTCGCCGTTTCATCGGAATCAACTTCGTTGAGCAGACAGAGCCACTTCAGGCCATCCCAGCAACTACTGCGGTCTCCGACCGCTAACGCAACGGCCGCTGTCTCGAAAATCGGCAGTGCGTTAGCCAACGGAAAACCTTCGATGATCAGAGGCACCACAGCTTTCAGCAAATTAAAGGATTGATCAACCTGTTCGAGTTCAACTCCTATGACCGTAATCGACCCCAAGGTATCGCTACCAATCAGGCGTTTAAGCCTATCAGGCTGCCTATCGCCGTCACAGGAGACAACGCTCAGCCAGCGGCAGGACCGTTCGACAATCATATCAAGGACTGCGCTGTCGTCTCGCGAAATTTTGCTCAGCGCGTTCACGGCCCAAAATCTAGCGGAATCGTGAGCGTGACTGTCCGAATGCTCCACCGCGTCGAGTAGAGCATTCGGGAGTTGCGGAGCGAGATCGGCAAGTTCTTGGCGATGCTCGTCCGGTATATTCTGGCTTTGCAGCCATGCCGTGACAAGCACTCCGGGGACGGGTGCTTTTGCCACACATCCCTGCTCTACCAAAATTGATACTGCTGCACGCAGGATTTCCGTTTGTTCATCAAGACCCGCGATAGGATCGAGCCATTTCGTCAACTCGGCATTCAAATTGTCGAATTTTGGAGAGGTTACTTGATCAAGGGAATTCAGAAGCGCAACGCCGAGGGCATGTGCAATGACCGCAGGAGCGAGTTGCACGCCCGATGCGTTACGTGTAGCGAACCGACCGTCAATTATGTCGCTGAGTCGTGTGTACACTTCGCTTACAGTGAAGTCAGGACGATCCACCGTTTCACCGAGCGACTTAATTGAGTATTCTTTGATACCGTTACGGCGTTGCTGAGCAATTTCCTTCAGCCAATCCTGCCACTCGCCCTCGCTGAACGACTTGTCCGCCCGCTCTCCGAAAGCGTCGCGTCCATATTCCCAGAGCAGCCGGTGTACCGTTATTTGACCCGCCTCGACCAGCCTTTCTCGGAAACGTACTACTAGCTTGAAAAGGCGGGGGTTACGAGCCAACTCGATCACATCGGAATGCAGATCGGCCTGCGTGAGATTCTCGAAAGCCAGCATCTGGTCGAGTTCGCTTTCCGGTGCCGCATCATAGATGTTTACGTCAATTTGTCTGGCCTCACTTTCGAGACCCCGAAGTTCCGACAACCTTTCCTTAAAATGGAGAGTACGTGTGCTGACGATTACCCGTACCCGTTTCGCAAACGTCTCGCCTTGCAAAACTTGCAAAAGTCGTAGCCATTGAACAGAAGGCTCTTGGTTCAGACCATCCAAGAAAACGGTCAGGACAGATCCTTCATCGGTCGGACGCTCAAGCAGCCGATCAAGCCGACGGAGCCAGTGCTCCCGATCCCGTATCCCGCTCATCTCGTGAAGCCTATCTGCTAGGAGTTGCTTCACGGTGGTTTCGGAGACATTCCCGATGGCTACCGCAGAGGAAGGCATCACCAGAACAACTGGTTGCGTGTCCTTATTGTCGATCAACCAGTGGAAAGTCGCCCATGTCTTGCCGGTCCCTTCCAAGCCGACCACAGCAGCCGGGGCACCATCCCGAGCCGCTCCTTGCCACCACTTATTCAGTGCCTCATGTACCCCGTTGCGTTTGACCTTCTTATTCTGAGCACCCCCAGCCGCGTCTTGTCTGAGTGCAGCCTTTGATTTTTGCGGCGAATTCCAAATTTTGTCGAGCTTATCGTGAGAGCGCGTCCGTACTACCTCAAACCCCAAGCACCAAGATTGCAAGTCGCGTCGCAACCTTTCGATTGCCTGCTCTGATATGGGTTGAAGAGCACAAGCCGCCGCGCCAGCTTCCTCTGAAAACTCTTGCTCAACCAAATCAGGAGCGAATGCACACAATGCTGCAAGCGGTGCCACCTCGTGATCCTTAGAATCCATCCAATCGATAACCAAAATGGGAACGCCTAGCCGTTCTCCATGCTGATTAAGCGATTGCCGGATCTGTTCTGGAACGCTACGAGTCACAACAAGCACCCAAGCTTCGAGTGCCTTATCCCGCATCAGCGCTTGGTCAATCTCCCCAAGCAGCTCCCGTTCGTTCAGGCGGCTGGTGTCGCGGTACTTCTTGCATTCTATGCGGAACCGTCGCCCTTGCTGTCCAGCCGGACCAGCATCTGCGCCATGTTGAAAGCCAGACTTAGCAACCGCAATCGGCACGTCGAGAAGACGACCGATCAGAGCAGCCGCCAGATCTTCGAGCTTAGACGCTTCTTGGACTTTTTGCAGTTCCTGCTTGAGTTTTTCTTGGTTTTCCAATTCTGCTGTGCTCAAGGACATATTATGCTAGAATTACCCCGGTTTCGTCTCTACGTGAGATAGTTACTTCGCTTACTGCTCCTCTCTTGGAGCAGTTCCCCGTTTTCCAGTAATTCGTTGTCGATTAGTAAATAAGAAGTTGTTGAGTTATTCGGAATAATCTGTGAGGAAGGATTAGCTTGAAGGTCAAGTAAAAACGGATCGCCTGTCCGTTAGTGTTCGACTTTGGTGGCCAGAGCGTCGCCGCTGATGAACTCTTGGGCTACGTCTCTAAGCCGCACACGACACCACTCTATCACACCCTTTCCGCCTCTACCAACCGCCGCCTGACCTCCTCCAGCAACGCTTCGACGATCGCAAGCGTACCCTCGCGATCGATTGCTTCGGCACTTGAGTCAACACCTGTATAACGAAACTCAAGGGCGTATGGGGTGTAATCGATCAGCTTGCGGAAGGGCTCCACAGTGACGCCTTGGTCGGCTAGGAGATTGAACAATCTTTCGATATTGTGGGTCAGCGGATACACCTCGCCCAGCAGGGCAATCCAAGATTTGAACAACTTCTCGGCGGCCTGCTGCACGTGAAAGCCGAAAATTTCGTCGGAGACTTCGTCGGAGCGGCATATGACCCGCAGGACCGCAACATCGCGCTCGGCCGCATCCAACAGCATCCTCGCACATTTAACGTCGCTCATAGAGCACCTTCCCCTCCCGCAGCGCCCGCGCCAGAACGTGATTGAGCGAGTCGCGCCAGTAGTCGACGTCGTCATGGGAATAGACAAGGATATCTGTAGAAACGGGGAATTCGACCAGCGCGTGGTAGAGCCTGACCAGTTCCTGGCGGCGACTTCGCTCCGGGCCAAACGGCTCGGCCTCCACCACCACTAGATCCACATCCGAATCTTCCCGCGCGTCGCCCCGAGCGCGAGAGCCGAAGAGGATCACCTGCTCGGGATCAACCTCGGCGACGATGGCCTGGACCATCTTATCGAGGAGCGCGTCAGTGACAGGTACCATTCCCTTGGCAGTAGAAACTTTTTGCTCACTAGGCGTCATTGGAATCGTCCGACAAGTAGAGAAAAATGATGTCTACATGCTCCTCCAGCCGCGTCGTCGAAATGATCGCATGCGTCTTCATTCCCGAGTCTCCGGCTCTATGCGTTTCATCATATCTATTTTGTCCACCAGTGCAACATGGCCGTCTTCGTCCTCTTCACTGAACCATTCGGCAATGCGCCCCACTTGCCGGTAACCGACCTTTTCGTACAAACGGCGGGCAGGGGTGTTATTGGCGAATACAGTCAGGTAAATCTGCTGTAGCTCCATTTTGCGCGCCTCTTCCTCCAAAATTCCCATCAGCGCCGTGCCCAAGCGCCGACCCTGGTACTCGCCGATGATTTTGATTCCCAAAACCCCCATGACCCGGCTGCGGGGAGCCATGCGGCCCTCGCCAATAATGCGTCCATCCAACTCCAGTAAAAGGTGGGATGCCTGACCTGTCTCGACTTCGACCATGATCTGGGCCAGGCGTTGGCAGCCCAAGGCGAAATCCGTATCAGCGTGATAGGCCCGCACTCGCTCGCGGTGCAGAATCTGACACATTTCGACGTACGAGGGTATGTCCTGCCAGCGCGGATAGCGGCACAGCACCTGTCCCCCTTCTATGGGAATGGCTTTGACGAGCTGACCTTCTTTGAGCATGGCGAAGTAGAGGAAGAGGTTGAGTTCGCTGTTTACCACTCACTTCCTTCGTGATGGGTACACCGACTCCTCTGTCTAGCCGTGTATCCCGTCCAGTTCCGGTAAGAGTTTAACGCTCTCTTGTTCGTTGGGGTCCGTCCGGGCGATCACAGCAGTGCAGGTTTCGGTCTCGCTGGGATTGTAGGGAAGATGAGGGATGCCGGCGGGGATGTAAATAAAGTCGCCGCTGCTGATGGATTCATGCTCCTCCAGTCGCTCGCCATACCACATTATAGATTGGCCACTGATGACATAAATAGCAGTCTCGTGGTTTTCGTGCAGGTGTGCCTTGGCTCGTTCTTTAGGAGGCAGGTTCAGCAGGTGCATGCAAATCCCCTGCGAGCCGGTGGTCTCGGCGGCGACCCCTGAGACATAGGTGAGTGCCTGTTTGCCTTCGTAGGTTCCTCGGCCGCGGATCACTTTGCAAGTTGGCTTGGTATGCTCTGACATTGTTTTCCTCTGTGAGTTTACAGGTTTAAGACGCCAGCCCGTCGAGCAAGTACTGCTGTATCCGATCGAGTTCCTCGTGGCTGGCGATCTTCTGCCCTTCGGCATCGACGATGTAGAAGGAATCTTGCGCCCGCGCCGCCACCGTATTGATAATGGCGCGGTGAATGTTGAGATCCAGCTCGTCCAGCAGATATGCAATTCTGTACAGCAGGCCCACGGTGTCTTGGGCTTCGATATCGACGACCGTGTAGCGGGCTGAAATGTGATTGTCGAACGCAATGCGAGGCGGCTGGTCGTACTGCCGCTGCCGGCGGCGGCGATCCCAACTGCTGCTGTACTTCGCTATCAACTCGCGGGCCTTGAGCCGCAGCGAAATAACCTCGGCCACCCGCTCGCGCATGCGCTCCTTCTTCCAGTCGGGCAGCGCCGGGCTGCCGTCGATGTTGGTCACTTGGAAAATGTCGAGCACCACATCGTCGGCGCGGGTATTGACATCAGCGCGAAGGATGTTGATGTCGTTGACGGCCAAGGCACCGCAGATTTTGGCCATGAGTTGGCGCTGGTCGCGGGTGCAGACGACGACCTCAGTGTGCCCCTCGTGCTCGATGAATTCCAAGACAAAAGGCTGCTCCCGGCTCAGGTGGGCGATCATCTCCAAATGCCCCTTGATCTGCGCGCGGTTGTAGGCCACCAAGTAGCTGGGCGATAGCTGCTCAATGTGCTCTTGGAACTGGACGACGCGCTGGGCCGACCAGCGTCCCTCGATGTGATCGAGATGCTCGTTGAGCTTCTGGCGCGCGCGCTGTTTGGCCTCTAGGGCCTGCATGTCCGACTGCAGTTGCTCGGCCGTCTTGTGGTACAATTCCCACAGCAAGGCACCTTGCCATTCGGTCCACGCATCGGGCGCAACAGCCGACAGGTCGGCGTACGAAACCAAGTACAGCGCGCGCAGCCATTCCTCATTGGCAAACAAACCAGCGAACTCGGCGATCATCTCGTAGTCGTCGAGATTGCGCCGCCTAGAAATCAGCACCATGTCCTGATGGTGCTCCACGAGGAAGCGCAGCATGGACCGCTCCTCTTGGTCCAGCCCCATCCGCTCGCTCAGCTCGTCGGTCATCTCAATGCCGCGCGCGATGTGGTCGTCGCGCTTCCACTTGCCCACGTCGTGCAAGAGCACGGCAAAAAACAGCAGGTCGCGGCGCGTGCATTGGGCGAGAATCGCCGACATTTCTCCCTCCTGATGACCGAGAGCTTCCAGATTCTCCAGCGCGACCAGTGTGTGCTCATCGACTGTGTAGATGTGGTAAATGTCGTATT
Source organism: Candidatus Latescibacterota bacterium (assembly GCA_965203175.1). GTDB lineage: Bacteria > Latescibacterota > UBA2968 > UBA8231 > UBA8231. The sequence goes on from OZ241867.1 coordinate 5,994,064, forward strand.
GGACCAAGCAAGTCAGCCGCTCAAACTCGGGCAGGTACGCGCCTAAAATGCCCAAGTCGTGCATGCTCCGGAGCGTAAGCGCCGTGCGGTATTTGCGCTTGAGTATCCTGAAGAACAAGTCGCGGGCCTCAGGCAAGCGTCTGAAGCCGTCGTTGATTAGCGGCAGACTGGCGCGCACCGCGCTCTGCGCCTGATCGCTCAGTTTCAAGTTCTTGGTCTGGGCCGTGAGGAAAATCTTTAACAGGCGTAGGGGATCGGCGGCAAAGTACGCCTCGCCGTCGGTGAGGACGATCTCCCCTTCTATCGCAGCGACGCCGCGCTCTAGATACATGCTGCGGCTGCTGTTGCGCGGCTTGCGCGTCAATTGCTGGAAGGCGCGTTCTACTAGATGGTGCACAGTGCGCGCATGTAGGTAGTACTCGCGCATAAAGCACTCGACCGCCAGCTCTTGGTCTTGGTCCTCATAGCCCAAGGCGGCCGCGATCTGCGGCTTGAGATCGTGCTCTAGCACATCGCGCTTGCGGCCCACGGCAAAGTGGAGCGCGTGCCGCACCCGCCAGAGAAAGGCGCGGCTGTGGGCGAGGCTCTTGCTGCCGCCATCGAGATACTGCGCGTACAAATCGCCGTACTCGGGCGCTTTGACCTTGGCCTTGAGCGCCCATTCGAACATCTGTATCTCGCGCAAGCCCCCAGGGCTCTCCTTGACATTCGGCTCTAAAAGCTGGACGGATTGCCGCGCTTCGAGTTGCTGCTGGCGCAGCCGATTCAGCTCGGTGACCGTGCGCTTGGGCACGCGCTTGTAGAGCCGCTGTTGGAACTGGGCAAAAAGCGCGGCGTCGCCAGCGAGCAGGCGGCCGTCCATCATCGCCGTACGCGATTCCAGATCTTCGCGCACTGCCCTGATCACGTCGTCCAACGTGCGACTGCTGTGCCCCACCTCAAACCCCAAGTCCCAGAGCGGATTGAATACGCCAGCAACCACTTTGGGAACCTTGTCTTGGCTCTTGGCGAATAGAAAGAGTAAGTCAACGTCGGAGTGCGGTGCCATTTCGCAGCGGCCGTATCCGCCCAGCGCCACCAGCGCGTGGGGGCCAGCCGTCTGGGGCATGGCGCTCTGGTAAATAGACAGCACCACGGCGTCCATGGCCTCGGCAATCCGTCGAGCCACGGTCTGCCCGTCGGCCCCGGCTTGGTGCTCGGCCTCGATCTGCGCGAGGGCTTCTTGCCACAGCGGCCGCAGGGACTCCCCCACCGGCGCGGGGGGCATCTCTTTTAGCGAGTCGGCAAATGTCTCTGCAAATCCCATAGCTTTTTCCAAATTTAAATTTATTAAATATACGGCGTGGTAGGGGGCGGTTTCAAACCGTCCCCTACTGCGTAACGTCAGTCAAATAATGTCCTTGACAGATAGAAATACTATCTATACTTTTGTTTGGCATATAAAACAAAGAATTATTGAAACAAACATTTGTTTTTATCGTGAAAAGTATGTAACAGTAATGAGACGTACGATTAATAAGTCTTATTTTCATATTTTTCAGCTACTTATCCTTCTCGTCTTCCTATCCGTGCAGGACGCGAATGCCTCCGCAAAGCCGTCCTTCCATCTAGAAGGCTACGGCGAGATGCTCTATTCCCACTTTGATTTCGGACCCGACCAGAAAAGCGGCCCCCATGGCTCTCCCCCAGACAGCCGCGCCATCATCGACATCACCCGACTCGCGCTCGAATTAGAAGTCGAGTTGCTCAAAAATACAGAGCTGGAAGCCGAGGTGGAATTTGAGCACGGCGGAGCTGGTGCCGCGCTGGAATTGGAGTTTGAAGAATTCGGCGAGTTCGAGCAGGAAATCGAAAAAGGCGGCGAAGTCGTCGTCGAGGAGCTAGCCGTCGAGCGGACCTTCAGCGATGCCTTCCGCGTCCGCTTGGGGCATTTCTACGTCGCCGTGGGCCACTTGAGCCATCGCTACCATCCCGCCGATTTCTTCGGCTCCCAGCGCTCGGAAGCCGAGACCTCCATCATTCCGGCTCTCTGGCACGAGACCGGCGTGGAGGTCTCCGGGGCCTACCGGGGCTGGCGCTACCAGCTACAGCTAATCAATGGCCTAGACGCGACCGGTTTCAGCTCGCAAAACTGGATCGTCAGCGGCCACCAAAAGCGCTTTGAGACGATTCAGGCGACCAATATGGCTTGGGTCGCCCGCCTCGATTATCAGTTCGCGCGGCACTGTGTGCTGGGTATTTCCGGCTATCGCGGCGACAGCGCCGACAACCGCCCCAAGCCCGATATGGAAGGAATTGACGCGCACGTCTCCATCGTCGATGTGCACGGCAGCTTCGACTGGGGGCGGGTCCGCGCGCGCGGGTTATACCTCTATGGACATCTGCAGAACGCCGCCCTCGTCAGCGCCCGCAACCGCACCCTATCGAACAATCTCGACGTCTTGCGCTCGCCGGTGGCCCGGGAGGCGTATGCGGCCTTCGTCGAGGTCGGCTACGACGTTCTGCCTTGGCTGGCCGCTCCCTCGCCCAACCGCTTGGACCTGTTCATCCGCTTGGACGCGTACGACAGCATGGCCGCAGTCCCGGACGAGACCTTTGACAATCCGCGCTTTGCGCGCCGGGTCTATACCTTGGGCGCGAACTACAACATGGAAGAAACCGTAGTGCTCAAAGCCGATTACGCCATGCGGCGGCTGGGTGCCGCCCGCTTTAACCCTGAAAACACCCTGAGCTTGGGGCTGGGATTTCAGTTTTAAAAAACATTCACTGTGAAACCGGGCACTGGTGGAAGTCACCTGCGCACTGGATTTCAATTTTGACAAAAGGGAGCTACCCTTATGAAAACCATACTCTTGCGATTAGGGATCGGACTAGCCACTTGCAGCTTGCTGCTCATTGCCGGCTGCGGCGACGACAGCGACGCACCCACCGGGCCAGCCGAAGCCGAGTTCGACTTCGCGCCCATCTTGAACAACTTCACCGACAACATCGTCATTGCCACGTACGCGGACTTGGACGAGCGGGCCGGCGAACTGCTCGCCGCAATCGAGGCTCTGCGCAGCGATACCACGCCTGAAAACCTCAGTGCTGCCCGCAACGCTTGGGTAGCCACGCGCATCCCCTGGGAAGCCAGCGAGGGATTTCTCTTTGGGCCAGTGGACTTCAACGGCTACGATCCAGCGCTCGACAGTTGGCCGGTCAACCGCACGGACTTGGACGGAGTATTGGCCAGCGACAACGACTTGACGACCGCGTACGTGAACAGTCTGGACGGAACCCTCAAGGGTTTCCACACCATCGAATACCTGCTCTTTGACGAAGGCGGCAGCAAGACCGCAGCCGATTTCACCGACCGCGAATTCGCCTATCTGATCGCCACGACCCAAGATCTAAAGGCCACTACCAGCGACCTGCACACGAGCTGGATCTCCTCCGGCGGCAACTTTGGCCAAAAGGTCCGCAATGCCGGCAGTGGCAGCGACGCGTATCCGTCCGCCCAGTCGGCAGTCCAGGAAATGGTCGGCGGCATGATCGGCATCTGCGACGAGGTGGCTAACGGCAAAATCGCCGACCCCTTCGTCGAGCAAGATACCCGCCTCGTCGAATCCCAATTTAGCTTCAATTCTATTGCCGACTTCCAGAACAACCTCCGCAGTGTCCTGCACGTCTATACCGGCGACTATGCGGGCGCCGGCGCGGGCTTGGACGAATTCATCCGCCAAGCCGATGCCGACCTCGATCAGCGGCTCAAAGAGGAAATCCAGACGGCCATCAACGAAATCGGCCGTATACAGTACCCCTTCCGCGACGCCATTTCCTCGGATCGAGACCAAGTCGAAAAGGCGCAGGCTGCGGTGGCCAAAGTCCAGCAAACCTTGGAGGAAGATATCCTGCCGCTGGTGTTAGGTAATTAATCTCCTCTCTCACAATGATCATTATCCGTACTTCCATACTCTGTATGGGCCTTCTAGCTACGCTTACCCACTGCGGTGACGACCGAGGGTTAGATCCGACTCCCGTGCAGGACGACCGCGCCCTGTCCGGCGGGGCGGCAACGGTTTTTGACGCCAGCAGTTTGGCGTTTGAAAACCCCATCCCCTCTTTGGATGGGATGGATCTAGACCGTTTCTTGGCCGGGGACGCGGCCTTTGAGCAGATCTTCGTCACCTCGCCGGCCGAAGTGGGGCACGGCCTAGGGCCCGTTTTCAACCAGACTTCGTGCGTGGGCTGTCACGCTCGCGATGGCCGGGGGCGCGACGGGTTTGGCGATGTCTCCCCTTTTATCGGCTCTATGCTCATGCGGGTCAGCCTGCCCGGCACCAATCCCGAAGTGCCCGGCGGACCGCAGCCCGTACCGGGCTTTGGCGAACAGATCGGGGACCGCGCCGTTTTCGGGGTCGCACCCGAAGCGCGGATCGACGTCTCCTACTTTGAGGAGACCCGCCATTTTGCCGACGGTGCAACATACTCCCTGCGCTTTCCGGTTTACGACGTAGTGGAGACCTATCAGCCGCTGCCGGCGGACGTCCTGTTCTCGCCGCGCATGGCCCCACCGGTATTTGGCCGCGGCCTACTCGAAGCCATCCCCGAAGAGACTATTTTGGCACTGGCCGACCCCGGCGACAGCGATGGCGACGGCATATCCGGCCGACCCAATCGAGTGTACAACTTCCGCACGCAACAAACCGAATTGGGCCGCTTTGGCCTCAAGGCCAACAATCCTGACCTATTGCAGCAGGTCGCCGGGGCCTACCAACAGGACATGGGGGTTACCAGCCCCTATTTCCCCAAGGAGTCCACCGCCGGCCAGCCGCAAATGGACGACCACCAAGACGACCCTGAAATCAGCCAAGAGACGCTGGATATCAACACCTTTTACGTGCAAACGCTAGCGGTGCCCGCCCGCCGCAACATCGACGATCCGCAGGCTTTGCGCGGCGAAGAAGTCTTTGCGGCGGCCCAGTGCTCTGGGTGCCACATCCCCACCCTGCAGACGGGCCACCACGAGATTCCGGCCCTAGCCAACCAGACCATTCATCCCTATACGGATCTGCTGTTGCACGATATGGGAGAAGAGTTGGCCGACGACCGTCCCGACTTTGAGGCCGATGGCCGCGAATGGCGCACGCCGCCGCTGTGGGGCATTGGCCTGACGGCAACGGTCAACGGCATTCCAGCGTATTTGCACGATGGACGGGCGCGCACGCTGATGGAAGCGGTCATGTTCCACGGCGGCGAAGCGGAAACAGCGCGGGAATATGTGCGTCAACTAGACCAAAGCGACCGGGACGCGCTCGTGGCCTTTTTGCAGTCGCTGTGATTGCGGTTTACAAGGGGAACTATGTAACAAGTTAGTACGACGCCAGCATATAAAAACAAAAGAGGCTATTGGCTGCGCCTGCCAGCACTTCGCCAATAGCCCGTCGAGAACTTAGCGCCGATATGATCCGAACCGGCGTGCGCCGGCCCGGGCATATCCGAGCTTTTTTTGTCCTCTGTGAGGAACATAATGACTGACGCTCACACCGTCAAAAAGTCCGCAACGAAGAAAGACTGGCTCTGGAAGTTACTGCTGAGCAGCACCTGCCTAGTACCGCTCAGTCTAAGCGCCGCTCACGTCGAGGGCATCATCGTGGACGCAGACTCCGAGCGGCCCCTCGCCCATGTCAACGTCGCAGTCTCCCCCGAGAAAGCGGGCATCATCACCGACTCGCTAGGGCGCTACGAGATAGAACTGCCGCCGGGCCGCTATCGAGTCGAGGTCAGCAGAGTCGGTTACGCCATTCAGAGTCAGCAGATAGACCTGCTCGCAGGCCAAAACCTGCAACTCGATTTTGCGCTCAAAGTACAAGCCCTGCCCCAAGCGGCCACGCTGATCACGGCAACCGGCAGACCTAAGTCCGCAGTAGCCCTAACCGTGCCGGTGGCAATCGTCCCTCGGGAAGCTATCGAACTGTCCAACGCGGAAAATGTCGCGGGCCTGCTCGAAGACGTAGCCGGACTCAACGTTCATTCCTCGCTGTATGGCTACCTCGGGTCTCCGTCCGGCGTCATGATCCAAGGCATTGATCCCAAGCGTATCCTGATCCTAGTCGATGGCGAGCGTGTAATCGGCGGTCCGGGCGGAGTGATCGATCTGGACAAGCTACCCGTCAGCAATGTCGAGCGGATCGAAGTAGTGAAGGGGCCTCATTCCGCTCTGTACGGCAGCGAGGCCATGGGAGGAGTGGTCCACATCCTCACCCGCTCCCCGCAGGAGCGAAGCGGCGACGTCCGATTCAGCTTGGGGTCTGGGGGCTTGACCTCGCTCGAAGGCCAAGCGGCCCTGACGCGCTCCAGCCTCTCCACCTCCCTCACCGCTTCCAGAACGGCCCTCGAAGCCCTCGATCACTCCCCAGAAGACCCCGACACCGACATCGACGCCTACACCCAGCGCTTCACACAGGGCAAACTGCGCTGGGAAGCGCGGCCCAACCTGTTGCTGCAAGGCTCGGCGCGCTGGGTCTCGCAAAACGAGGAGGGGGTTTCCAGCCAGTACTTCGCCCCACTCGACAAAACCTACGTATGGCGCTATCCCGACCAGATGCAGCGGGTGGACCTCGGGGCCGAGGCCGAGTGGCAGTGGGCTGAAGGGAGCACGGCCAATGCCGACGTCTTCCGCACCTATTTCGACAAGCTGAGTAGAGAGGAACTAATCGGCAGCCGTCAAGTGCGAGACCGGGCCACCGACAACGTGCTGACGAAGTACCAACTGCGCACCACCCACCTGTTGCGGCGTACGCACATCCTCACGGCCGGGTTGAAACACACGCGCGAAGAACTCGAGGTCTCGCTCGAACGCACCCTGCCCTTGGGCGAGCAACAGCACACCGTAGAAGTGCCGCCGTCGCGCGTAGATGTTGCGGAAGCATACATCCAAGACGACTGGCAAGTGGCGGAAAACACCGGCGTCGTGTGGGGTGCCCGCTATCAATGGCACTCGCGTTACGGGTTCCATCTGACGCCGAAAATCTCCTTTGCCCAGCGACTTTCCGAGGGCTTGAGGGTGCGGGCCTCGTACGGCGCTGGCTACCGCGCCCCTTCCCTAAAGGAACTCCACTTCGTCTTCGACCACAGCAACCTAGGGTATAAGGTGCTGGGCACTCCTTCGCTGAGTCCGGAACGGACCTGGGGGTTGAACTTGGGTGCGGAGTTTGAGCCGGTAGAGGCGCTGGACCTGCGCGTCAATTACTTCCACAACCGCCTGCGCAACCTCATCCAAACCGTGTTCGATCCCACGCAGAGTTCTGGCGCGGTGGCGATCTATGCGTACGACAACGTGGGGCGCGCCACAACTCGCGGGATCGAGTTCGGCCTGAGTGCCCAGTTCGGCGACTGGCTCGCGGTCAACGGCGGCTACACCTATCTGCGGGCACGCGATCAAGATGCCCAGCGCGACCTGCCGGGACGGCCGCGACACGCCCTGCGCGTTCGCGCGAAGTGGACGACGCCTTGGGAGGGTCGCCTAGAGATCAAGCTGCGCCGCGACAGCGCGGTGTGGGCCGATTCCGAGGGCACCCTGCGATCGCCGGCTGGAGAAGAGTGGGACGTAAACGCGGAGCAGCCCCTGTGGGGGCCCATCGCCCTGCGACTGGGCATTGAGAATCTACTCGACAATCGCAGAGACCTAGACCGCCCAGGAGACCTGCGCTCACTGAGAGGCCGAGCCGTGCGCGGCGGCCTGCGAGTGCAGTTGTGAGAGCAATAGTCCGACTTCACCATTCACTATCCCAAGGAGGGACACATCATGCAACGCATTCGCTTTACCATCTTTATCACTTTGCTATCGGCGCTGAGCGCACCAGCCTTCGGCAAATCGACCACCCAGCTCGACAACGGCGATTACCTCACGGTGCTCGACGCCACAGCAGGGGGCGCTTTTTCCTCGGAGCCCCACGACTTCACCTACTTCAGCTTTGAGGACCAAGACGTGGTCGCGCTCACCGATGCCGAGGCGGCGGAGTCGGCCGAATGGCACATCGCCTTCAAGCGCAGCAATATCCTGCTCAACGGCGGCATCAGCGGCCCCGGCAACGTCAGGGGCTTTGATCTCAACGGGGCCGAGGAAGTCGTCGCCGAAGATGCATTTGACGCGATAATCTCGACAGACATCCCCACCGCCGACGCCTTCATCACCGACGGACCAGCCTACGCCATTAGCGCGTGGTACTCGTACAATTCGTCCTCGCACCGCATTGAGATTCCCGGCAACGCCTACGAGTTGCGCACCGCCGACGGCCAGTTCGCCAAGTTCGTAGTCGATGCAATAGAAGGGGCCGGCCGCTCGGACGCCGGCCGCATCACCTTCCGCTGGGTCGTCGCCGACGGCACGAATCTGACGGGCGCAGCGCGCACCGCCACCGTGGACGTGAGCGGGGGCGAGGAGGTGTACTTCAGCCTGAGTTCGGGAGAGTCGGTCACACCAGCCGATCCAAGCACCTCCACGGACTGGGATCTCCACTTCTCCGGCTACATCATCCGCCTCAACGGCGGCATCAGCGGCCCCGGCCAAGGCGGCGCATTCCCCGCCTATCAGACCGATCAAACCTTCGAAGACATCGCCGAGGCTATGGGGTTCGGGTACTTCGCCGACAAATCAGGCTCGGCCTTCAGCAGCGACACCGGCGAGTGGTACAGCTACGACAGCACTACCCACATCCTATCGACGCGGAATCACGTGTACATCATCGACACCGGCGCGGGGTTCTACAAGATGCAGCTTCTCAGCTACTACCGAGAGGTCGAAGGCTCGCCAGTCTCGGGGTTCATCACCTTCCGCTGGCGTCCGCTCACAGACGAGCCGGGGACCGCGATCCAATCTTCGAGTTGGGGCCAACTCAAAGCACGCCTCTGGGACTCAAACTAAAAATCACAGGAGAAAATCCCCATGCAGCCCATCGCCAGCAATCCACCGATTGCATCCGTCTACCGCTGTGAACACGGCGGCATCCACTTGATCTGCCAGAACATCAACATCGGCTTGCACCCCGACGAATTCTTCACCCTCAATCGAGAGGTTCAACAAGCTATGAACCTGATTGAGGCCGGCATCTGGTCCTGTTCCTACCTATCCCTGAGCTGGCACACCACGGTCCTGTGCCTGAGTGCCAGCATCCTGCCGCCCCTAGCCGAGGTCATGCAGGAAGCGGCTGAGGCCATCGAATTAGAAGGCATCAGCACCACGCCAAAAACGGGGTGTCATCCTAGCAGTCCAAGTGTAAAAGTCTTTCCTGAATCCCAGTTCGTCCTGCGCCAGCCGGTGCCCAACATGGACGACCATCTCAACTAAAGGGAGATCGCATGACTACCACAGCGCCCGATGTCAGAGGCGATTTCAAGCAACTCTGGAATACTTTCCGACGTGATAACCCGAGGGTGCGCATCCGCGACGCAGCCGAACAGCTAGGCGTGAGTGAAGCTGAACTAGTCGCCACTTCCTGCGGCGAAAACGCAATTCGCCTGCAGGCTGAGTGGCCGCAGTTTATCCAGCGCCTCGAAAGCCTCGGCCCAGTCATGGCCCTCACGCGCAACGCCCACGCGGTACACGAAAAACACGGCGTATTCCGCAATGTCCACATACACGGCCAGATGGGCTTGGTCCTCGACGAAGGCATTGATCTGCGCCTGTTCATGAACCACTGGCGATTCGGCTTTGCCGTCGAGCAAGAAGGTCGCAAAACCACTCTGCGCGGCTTTCAGTTTTTCAATCAGCACGGCACCGCAGTCCACAAGGTGTACCTGACTGCCGAGAGCGACCACACGGCCTACCAGCAGCTAGTCGACGAATTCGCCAGCGACGACCAGTCGCCCGTGCAGTGCGTCTGTCCGACCATTCCCGCAGTGCCGGACAAGGCCGACGACGCTATTGACGTAGCCGGGTTAGAAGAAGCTTGGAACGCCCTTGAAGACACGCACGACTTTCACCGACTCCTCGCCGAGTTCCACGTCGGACGCGTTCAAGCCCTGCGCTTGGTCAACGACTCACTCGCCTGCCGCGTGGACTCATCTAGTCTGAACGAGGTGCTACATACAGCGGCCCGGGACCAGATCGCCATCATGGTTTTCGTCGCCAGTCCCGGAGTCATACAGATCCACTCCGGCCCGATCCACAACGTCAAATCAACCGGCCCTTGGATCAACGTCCTAGACGATGATTTCAACCTACACGTCAGGGAGGACCGCTTGGACTCAGCTTGGGTCGTGCAAAAACCGACCCGCGACGGCGCGGTCTTTAGTCTGGAATTGTTCGACAGCAAGGGCGAAACCATTGCCCTGCTCTTTGCCCGGCGCAAGCAAGGCCAAGCGACAGTGGACGCTTGGAATGCCGCGCTGGCCACACTCACGCGAGTATAATCGCCATGAAATGGATACTATGCTTAGGACTAATGATCGCCCTGTGGGGCACAACAGGCGACGCCGAGGAGATGCCAAACGACTCCTCGCGTATCGTCACCCTCGGCGGGACCATCACCGAGATCGTCTTCGCTCTGGGAGCCGGCGAGCGCGTAGTGGGCGTGGATGCCTCCAGCTCCTTTCCCGAGATAGTCAACCAGTTGCCCAAGGTCGCCTATCACCGCCGCCTCTCGGCCGAGGGCGTGCTCTCGCTGAGACCGACGCTAATCATCGCTACCACCGAAGCGGGACCTCCCGAAGCCATTCAACAGCTCGAGAGCGCCGGGGTAACGGTACTCGTCCTGACCCACGAGCCTACAGTAGAGAACGCCATCGCCAAGATCGAACGCATTGCCGCCGCGTTGAACGTCCAAGCGCGCGGCGCGGCGCTGATCCAAACGCTCAAAAAAGAGCTACAGCAGGTACAATCCTCCATCCCACACACCGGGGCCCAGGCCAAAATTCTCTTTCTCTACGCCCGCGGCCAAGGCACGCTAATGGTCGCCGGCCAAGACACCGGAGCCGATACCATGATCGGCTTGGCCGGTGGCATCAACGCCGTTCGGGGCTATAGCGGGTACAAGCCGCTCACCTCAGAAGCGGCCGTAGCCGCAGCACCCGATCTCATCCTGCTCATGGACAGTGGTTTAGAGAGCGTCGGTGGTGCCCAAGGACTTTGGCAATTACCTGGGCTTGCGCTGACGCCAGCGGGGCAACAAGGCCGGGTCCTGTCGATGGATGGACTTTTGTTATTGGGGTTTGGCCCCCGTTTGGGCCAAGCGGTTCTGGCGTTGAACCAAGCCTTGTACGATGTCCCGAGTAAAACGGAGGGCCTAAGTACACAACAGTAGAGGTGGTCTGAGATGCTTCGCTTCGCTCAGCATGACAAGTGGGGACGCTGCTTCACCGTGTCATGCTGAGCGGAGCGAAGCGGAGTCGAAGCATCCCATACCTCGATGGCCATGTATAACGTTACTGTCGTATCGCTAACGGAAAGCAATGACTTCGATTGAAGCGACTAATTCTTCCCTGCGCCAAACCAGTCGCCGTTTATTGCCCAAGGTTGCAGTCAGGGAAAAGGGCACCCTAGGGCTGATGGCCCTAACAGTCCTGTTGGGACTACTGAGCGTAGTGTGCCTAGGAACGGGTGCTGTTTCCATAGGACCTCGGCAGGTGCTAGCCGTACTTGGCAAAGGGCTGGACCTGACCCTGCCCTGGGCTTTTGAGCCTCACCACGAGGCCATCGTCCTGAGCATTCGCTTGCCGCGCATTCTGCTGGGGATCTTGATCGGCGGTGGCCTCGCCGTTGCAGGCGCTGCCATGCAGGGCCTGTTTCGCAATCCCCTAGCCGATCCCGGCCTCATCGGCGTTTCCAGCGGCGCGGCAGTCGCCGCAGTGGCGACTATTGTTCTCGGAGCGACTGTGCTTGATTTTGCTACCCAAGCGCTGGGGCCTTTTGCCCTGTCCATCGCCGCTTTTGGCGGCGGTGCCGCCACGACCTTGCTGGTCTATCGCCTGTCGCTAGTCCACGGCACGGTCTCCGTATCCACCATGCTACTGGCCGGTATTGCCATCAACGCCGTGGCCGGAGCCATCACCGGGGTATTCACTTTCGTGGCGGACGATGCTCAACTGCGCAGCCTGACGTTCTGGAGCATGGGCAGTCTCGGCGGGGCTACCTGGCCGGCGGTGGCCGCGGCTGCGCCGTTTACCGGCCTTGCTACCTTAGCGGTGTTGCGCTACGCCCGTCCCCTCAACGCCCTGCTGCTAGGCGAGGCCGAAGCCGGCCATCTCGGCTGCAACGTCGAGCGCCTCAAGCGTTCGGTCGTCCTCCTAGTCGCTTTGTCCGTGGGAGCAGCGGTCGCCGTGGCCGGCATCATCGGCTTTGTCGGCCTAGTCGTACCCCACCTGCTGCGCCTCACCCTCGGACCGGATCACCGCTTTCTGCTCCCCGGTGCCGCCCTTTTGGGCGCTAGCCTGCTCCTCGGAGCCGACCTCATCGCCCGCACATTGGTCGCCCCGGCTGAACTCCCCATCGGCATTGTGACGGCGATCATCGGCGGGCCCTTCTTCATGTACTTGCTGCAACGCGGGCGGCGCTTGGGGAGATTCTAATGCTCGAAGGCCAAAATATACACGTAGTCTTGGATGAGAGCGTCCTGCTGGAGGATGTGTCTATCCACGTGCGACCCGGCGAAGTGGTGGCCGTCTTGGGACCTAATGGCGCTGGCAAATCCACCCTGTTGAAAGTGTTATGCGGTGACTTATCCCCCTCCAAGGGAACGGTGTCGATGGGAGGACAATCACTGGCATCTTGGGACAAAAAGGCCAGCGCCCAAATCCGCGCCGTCTTGCCGCAACAATCCAGCCTAAGTTTTCCCTTCCGCGTGCTCGAAGTAGCGCTCATGGGCCGAAGCCCCCATCTGCGCGGCCCTGAAACGCAGCGGGATTACGCCATTGCACGAGCGGCCTTGCAGGAGGCCGGCGTTGATCACCTAGAGGATCGCCTCTATCCAACGCTATCGGGGGGAGAAGGTCAGCGCGTACACCTCGGACGAGTGCTGGCGCAAATCTGGGAAGCGGTGGACCAAACGCCGCGCTATCTGCTGCTGGACGAACCCACGTCCAGCTTAGACCTAGCCCACCAACACCACACCTTGACCGTTGCGCGAGCATTTGCCGAGCGGCAAGTGGGCGTACTCGTGGTACTCCACGACCTCAATTTAGCGGCCCAATACGCCGATCGCGTCCTGCTCCTGAAAGCGGGCCGCGAAGTAGCCACAGGCCCTCCTGAGCAAGTGCTACAAGCCGAAATAATAGAAGCTGTTTACGAAATCCCAATAACGGTCATTCCCCACCCCCACAGCCCCTGTCCACTCGTCGTTCCCGCAGCTAATCTCACCTGACCCTTGCACGCGCTCCCTACGGCAGGTACGAGGTGTAGAACCGGTGCCAGTTCCCGTACATGACGTTGGCGACGTCCTCGCTGCCGTAGCCGCGGCGCTCGAGAATCGGGACGAGCTTCCCGTAGTCAGCTATGCTGTCGATCTCGAGCGGGGCCCCGTCGATCCCCCCTTGGCCATCGGTGTCGCCGCCGATCCCCGCGTGCCGGGAGTTGCCAGCCAACTGGCAGACGTGGTCGACGTGATTGGCGATATGCTCCAAGGTCACTTCTTCCCGCGCGTAGTACTCCCGCCGCGAAAAATCTGCGGTGCGGGCCCAGTCGAGATCCTGCTTCTCGCGCAGCATCCAAGTGTCCATCGAGGCCCCGACGACGCCGTCCCGCTCGATCACCGCCCTGACCTGCTCGTCGCTGAACTGGCGCTCCCCGGGGGCCAGAGCGCGGCAGTTTTGATGGCTCGCCAGGATCGGGCCGGAATAATGGTCGAGTGCTTCCCAGAAACTGCGGTCGGCGATGTGCGTCGTGTCGAGCAGCATGCCGCAGGCCTCCATCTCCCGCAGCAACTCCGGTCCGGGGGGCAGCAGCCCTCCCTCGGTCCCAGTGCCGGTACCGTGGGCGTAGCGGCTGCGGCCGTAGTGCGTCAGGCTGACCACGCGCACCCCGTCGTCCCACCACTCCCCTACCTGCCCCGGCGTCAGGATCGGGTCGGCCCCCTCCATGCCGATCAGGAAGCCGACCGGCAGCCGGGAGTCCCCTGCCCGCTGCTCCCACTGCCCGGCGAGTTCGCGCAATTGTCCAGCGGTGGTGACGACGACCGCTTCCCCGGTGCTCTCTAGGCCGCGGTACAAGGCGAGTTGCCCCTTCCCCGCAGCGTACACCACCTCCTTGCCGCGATACCCCGGCAGGATGCTGTCCTTGCGCATTCGCCGCGCCGCGATCTTCATCAGCGCGCAGTACACCCCCCCTCTGCGCATCTCCGGGAGGCAGCCGAAGGGAATGTTGGAGGGGTTGGCGTCGGCGGCGCGCAGCTCGTCGAGCGGAAGGGTCAAATCCCTGTTGAGACCGAGGGCACCGTGCGCCATCGGGTAGTCGCCATCGAAAATTAGCACGGCTTTCTCCTTTCGTGGTCGGCAGTGTTTTCTGCAGGATGTCGCGGTTCCGGTTTGCCAGGGCCGGTGGAACTCCAAGCTGACGGGGCGATTCGGCCCGCCCGGGGAAAAGTAGCTTTGGCGGGGAGGCCGGGCAATCGCCTAGGACCATGCCGGCAGGCATCAGTGACCTGCAAGCGACCCTGAGACCGGGCTCCGGTTGGCCCACCTTCTCCGCATTGGATATGTTAGAGCTGCTGGGATTACAACCCATTACCCGAGCCATCCCATGAAAGCCGCCCTCGCCCAGTTCATCTTCGAAAGCAACACCTTCACCCCCGCCCTAGCGGAGATCGACCTCTTCAGGAAAGGCGGAGTCTTTCTCGAAGACGAAGCCCAAGTGCGCGCTTGGGCCGCCGGAACCGACTCGCAAATGCACGGCAGCCTGGAGGTGCTGGCCGCAGCCGGCTGGGAAACCGCCCCCTGCTTCACCGCCGTCTGCGGCTCTCCCGCCGGACGCCTGAGCGCCGCCTGCTTTCGCGAGATCAGCGGCACCCTGCTCGACCGGGTCGCCGCCGCCATGCCGTTCGACGTCCTCATCCTCCACCTGCACGGGGCCGCAGCCGCCGACGGCGAGGACGATCCCGAGGGGTACCTCCTCGAGAAGGTGCGCACCGATCTCGGCTACCGCGGCCGGGTCGTGCTCTCTCTCGACCTGCACGCCAATTTCACCCGCCGCATGCTGCGGCACGCCGACGCGATCACCGCGTACCGAACCTTCCCCCACATGGACTTCACCGCCACCGGCGAGCGCGCCGCGCGCTTGGCCCTGCACTCGGGGCCTTTCACTCGCGCCGCAGCCAAGGTGTCCGTCCTGATGCCACCGACGAATAGCACTCATTTCGAGGGGCACCTGTGCGACCTGCTCACCCGCGCCCGCGAGCTCGAACAGTGGCACGCAGACGTCCTCGACGTCTGCATCCTGCCGGTGCAGCCCTGGATGGACATCGACGAACTCGGCTCCTCCGTGGTCGTCACCGCCACCGAAGGAGGCGTCCCCCTCGATGAGCTGCAGAAGCTCGCCGACGAGTGGTACGCCCAACGGCACCACTGGAGAAGCCGGCTCACCCCCTGGCCGGAGATCCTGCAGAGACTCCGGCACAAGGGTCCGGAGCCCTGGGTGCTGGCCGACACCGCGGACGCGACCTCCGGGGGCTCCCCCGGCCACAGTGCCGAGGCCCTGCGACGGCTGTTGCCGCTCCGCGAAGAGCTGCCCGGCAAGGTGCTGCTCTGGGTGGTCGATCCGGGCACCGTCGCCGCGGCCCGTAGCGGGGCGACCCGCTTCACCACCGGCGACCCGCCGGTCTCTTGGGAAGGGCGCGTGATCTGGACGGGAGAGGGCAACTACAAGGCCCGGGGTGGAGCCTACACGGGCCAGGCCCTCTCGATGGGGGAAGCCGCGGTCATAGAGTCGGGGCAGATCCAGCTCGTCGCCTGCTCGTACCCAGCGCTGACTCCGGATCCGGCCTTCTACGAGTGCGCCGGGCTGCAGCCGGATGCCGCCCTCGCGGTTATGGCCAAGAACATGACCGGGTGGATGGCGGCCTTTGGTGCCCCCTGGGAGCGCGGCCTGCTGTTCGACGGCCCCGGTGCCTGCACCTTGGACTTCGCCTCCATCCCGTTCACGGGAAGCGGCCGCGGGCTCTGGCCCGTCGATTCGGCCCCGGCGAATCCGGTAGCGATCTGGGAACCGGATGCCTCCAGCTAAGCGGGGTGCCGAAACGAATTACTTCATGCAAGATTTGGAATGAGTAACCTCGCCTATTCGCGCGGTCGCTAGCGGAGAAGGATCAACTTGCGCGTCTGCTCCCGCCCATTGGCCCTGAGCCGATAGCAATAGACACCTGAAGCCAGTTCGGCCCCGGGGGTGTTGCGTCCGTCCCAAGTGAAGGTGTACGCACCCGATGGGTACGGCCCTTGGGCCAGCGTTGCGACCTTCTGCCCTGCTATATTGTAAACGGCCAGTTCCACCTCAGCCCTAGCCTCCAAGTCGATGCGAATCACCGTCGATTGGTTAAAGGGATTGGGGAAATTTTGCGCGAGGTGGAAAGCCGCCGGCCGAGCGCTTACCTGCGCCTCATGCACAGCGGTATCAATCGGCGGCGTGGCGGCGACCAAGGCGAGATCGGCGATATACGCCTCCCTCTTCAAATAACCGAAGATTCGCACTGAATCAACCTTGAACGGGAGATCGGCGTCGGATACGCCAAGGGTGGACAGGGGGATCTCCACGGTTTGCCAACGCTTATCTGCAAGATCAACTGCTAGTGAATCCCCGTCGTCAAACCCGAGCTGCACGGTGCGCACGCCGATGCTGACAGCCAAGGTCTTGGCGGAAAAATCCTCCACCGCGTCGGGATGGAAGGCAAAGCGCAGCGCGGTGTAACCGGTCAGGTCGAAAGGAGTTTGCGTCTCGAAGACAGCGTCGAATTTCCTGGGCAGAATCAGGGCTTGGCGCCCGGCGAAAAATGCGGTTTCTCCCCTCTTCTGTGACCAACCCTCGGCTAGGATCCCCGCATAAATTTCCAAATCCCGCTCGGGATACAGGTCGTAGGGAAGGTTGTAGGGATAAATGTGGCCTCGATCATCGACCAGTTCGACGTGCAGACGATGACGCCCAGTAGGCAGGTCAGGTGACAGCGGCAGCGAACCGGTAAAGGTGCGGCCCTCGGCGCGGAGCGGCTGTGCAGCAGTCTCGCCGTTGAGGCGAATGCCGATTCGTGCGATGTGCCCAGTGGCGCGGCGCGGCGAGGGCGCGACCGTGGCCTCGATATCCACGCTCCGGTGGCGGCCGCGGATGGCGACGGGCGGGGCGACGGCAACAGCGCGAATGGCAAAGGCTGGCTCGTTCAGCCTGAAGGCTTCGATGCCGACCGCGCCGTCGGCGACATAGAGCAGCCCGTCGTCGTGAGGTTGGACGCTCCAAGCAAACCCCGGATAGGTGTGATAGCCGATTTCTACCGGTCGCGCCGGGTCAAGCAGGTCAAAGACGCGCAAGCCCGCTTCGTAATAGGCCCAATACAACAGCCCATTGTGGACCCAAGGATTGTGCGGGCCGAGAATGGGCCCTTGGGGCGGCGGGTCGCTGCTGAAAGAGTGGACGACCTGCGGCTGCCGGGGGTCTGCGATATCGACGACGTAGAGGCGCTGATTCCAGCCGCCGAATTCCTGGTTGCAGTAAACGTAGTCGCCCTCGGCCCATGCGCTGTGCATGCCTTCGGCAAAAGGCAACGCGGCGAGCATCGTGGGTGCGTCGGGGTCGGTCAGGTCGAGGAGGACCAAGCCTGAAAACATATCGCTGACAACGGCGAGACGGTCGCGGATGAATACGTCGTGGACCACATTGCTAAAATCGCCCTCGTGCTGCCAGAAACCCGAGACCAAGGGCGCAGTCGGGTCGGAGATATCGACAATGCTCAGGCCCGGATTCAGCCCGTGAGCGAGATAGAGGCGATCGCCGTGGAGAAAGAGATTGTGGACGCCCCACCAGCTTTCTTGGTCAAACCGCGAGAGCTCGACGGGATTTGCAGGGTCGGAGATGTCGAGGATCAACAACCCAAAGCTGGATTCGAAATCCTGTACGCCAATGACGGCTACATCGCCCGCGATCTTTATGTCTAGTGCGGGTCCGGGGGTGCGCACCTCGGCTACTTTGCGCATGTTGGCAGGGTCGGAGATATCGACGATATGGACGATGCCGCGAAAGTCGCCCATCAGCGCGTGATCGCCCGCGAGATAGAGGTCTGTGCCGTCGGGATAGGGAGAGAGGTGAGTGCTGTCGGGCAGGTCGTCACCTTTGGAAGGGCTGATGAGTGCGATTTCGCCAACGCGTTCCACATTGAGGCTGTCGGGCGCATCAGCGGGCGCAAACATGGGCGCGGGATGGCCGGAGGCCGCCGTGGCAACAAGGGCGATCAGCAGTGGCAACAAGGCCCGATTTCCAGCAGGGGTGGACTCTTGGTTGAGCACTGTTGGTTCTCCTGCGATCTAAGGGTGGCAATAAGGGCCGATACCCGGCCAGAATGGACTCACCATTGGGACGCCCCCAAGCTGCGGACGTTCCAGTGGCGATTAGGTCAACATCTTGCTGAAAGGCATCTAAGTAATAGCTAGTGGATGGGGATATAGTTGATGGGCGACAGGCCCTTGGCAAGTTATTTTTTGTCATCGCCGCAGGTGTGCCGTCAACGAGTGGCGGTGCTACTTCAGGAACAGGGCAGAATTCGCAGAGGAGAAGGCCATGAAAGCACAACGACTAATTTGCACAGACATCCGGCGGATCGAATTGGCGGAATTTGAACTGCCGCGCGTGCCCGACCACGGCATTTTGGTGCAAAACGACTACACCGCCGTAAGCGTTGGCACGGAAATCTACGGCTACACCCACGGCGGCGAACCATCGAGCGCAGTAACATTTCCGCGCCCCACCGGCTATTGCAACACAGGCGTGGTGCTTGAGGTCGGCAAAAATGTGCAGGGGATACAACCCAGCGACCGCATTGCAGGCCAAGGCAACCACGCAAGTCACGCGGTCCTGACCGGCAATTTCCGCAAAGCACCCGCCGGCGTCTCGCCCAAATCCGCAGCATTCATGGTCATGGGTGCCATTGCCCTGCACGGACATCGGGTTGGTCGTCCCGAATTGGGCGAGACCGTTGCCATCACCGGCATGGGCATTGTCGGCCAATTGGCAGCGACCTTTGCGCGGTTGGCCGGTGCCCTCCCGGTCATTGCAATCGATCTGGACGATTTCCGCTTGGACAAAGCCAAGGATCGGGGCGCGGATATTTGTATCAATCCCAATGACACAGGTGATGTCGCCGAAATCGTGCGTCGGCATTGCGTGGGAGATGGCGTCGATCTAGTCATCGAAGCAACTGGCATCCCCGCAGTCTATCCCATGGCGCTAACCTTGCCGCGGCTAGGGGGCCGCCTAGTCGCGCTGGGGTCTCCGCGCGGCACCGTCGAAGTAAGTTTTCTGCCCGAAGTTCACCTGCGCGAAATCGCCATCCTCGGCGCGCATCAGCCCAAAACCCCAGACGACGACCACATCTACTATCCCTGGAACAAAAGCAGAGACCGCGATCTGGTCTTGCGCTTGATGGCCGCAGGCAAGCTGCCCATCGACGACCTAATCACCCACGTCGCCAACCCCGCCGATTGCCAAACCACCTACGACATGCTCGCCGACAATCCACAAGAAGCGTTGGGCGTGGTATTTGCATGGACGTGATTCCGAGAACCGCGCTCTTATCCCGCGAGAAGGACCGTCAGCTTTTCTAAGATTTCACCCACCACGTGCGGTGGAGCTTGAGACGCAAAGTCGATTCGTCGTACCCGCCAGTCCAAGCTCTTGATCTGGTCGGCTAGGATGACTCCCGCGACGGAACTACTGGGAGGAAGGGCAACCTCAAAGGGATAGCCCTTGACTTGAGACGTGATAGGACAAAACAGACCTAGGCCCGTTTTCTCGTTGTAATTCCGCGGACTCAAAACTAGGGCGGGACGACGCCCGGCTTGTTCATGCCCAGCCTGAGGTGTGAAGGTAAGCCACACAATGTCCCCTGTACCTGGGACATACGCTCGCTCTACCATGCCTCGTTGCCTTGGGCCGGACCAGTATCCAACTCGGGATGAAGATTGTCCTCCGTTACCTGGTCCAGCATATCGGCCAAGTTATAAGTTCTCTTGCGCATCACAACTTGGTCACCGTGCGAGACTATCTCGATGGCAGAGCCTTCGCAAACGCCCCATTGCTCGGCAATGGGCTTGGGAATGCGGACGGCCAAGCTAGTGCCCCATTTGGCGATGTGGGATTTCGCGCCCATCTAGGATACCTCCTTATTGCGTCTATTCATATCTATATTATATATCTTTACAGAGGCGATCTCAAGGGTGCGAAACCGCTTCTAATCTCGCGCATTTCATTTGTATAATGCCTTAATTTAAATTTCTATTCATACCAGCAACGGGCCATTGCCCCAGCCTCGGCGGTTGGGTACATTGAAACCTTTCTTTACTAGACAGGCGTAGGGAAATGAGATACAAATTGGCATACAGCGGCCTATTCTGGCGGGCACCCGACCTAGCGCAGGAGTTAGAAGCCCTGCGAACGTTTGGTTGGGATGGCTGGGAGGCGCGGCAACCACTCGACTGGTTGGGCACGCCACAGCGCGTGCGCCGGCTCTGCGAAGCATATGGCGTGGAAGTGGCCGCCGTCTGCGGGCCGAATATCGCGCTGGACCTCGACGGGCCGAGCCAACAGATCAACAAGCGGCGAATCGAGTTTGCCGCCGATCTCGGGGTCGAGACCTTTATGACCAAAGGGCCGGGACGCGAAGGCCGCAACAGCACGGACGCAGAGTTGGACCTAATGGCGGCCGCGTACGAGGATCTGGCCACATACGGCGCGGACTTAGGCGTTGTGGTTACATTCCATCCGCATATCAAGCACCTCGTCGACAGCGCCGCAGAGTGGAAGCGCTTCATGGGTCGCCTAGATGCGTGCCGCCTCTGTATGGACATGTCCCACGCCGTGCATTGGGGCTACGACCCGGTCCAAGCCGTGCGCGATTTCGCCGCGCGGATCGCGTACGTGCATCTGCACGATTTCAAAGACGGACAGACCGTGGAACTGGGCGAAGGCCCCATGTGCGACTACCCGGCATTTATGGCGGCGCTGCAGGAAGCCGGATACACCGGCTGGATCACAGTCTGCCCCGGACAAGCCGAGCGGCCCGAAACCGAAAAGATGCAAATCAACCGCCAGTACATGCGCAGCGTTGGCTATTAGAATTGTATAGGAGAACAAAAGCATGAGTCAGATACAGGCAGCGATTATGACCGGCCCAGGCCAGATCGCCGTGCGCTCGTATCCCAAACCCCAGATCGGAGACGACGAAGTCCTACTGAAAATCGAACGCACCGGTATCTGCGGCAGCGACAAGCACATGTTCGCCGGCCACATGGCCCTGCCGTTTCCCGTGATACCCGGCCACGAATTAGTGGGCATCGTCGAGGAGATGGGTCCGGCCGCAGCCGATAGCTTGGCCATAGTGGGCGGCCCAGTCGCGGTGGGTGACCGCGTGACGACGACGCCCTCGTCGCGGGCCTGTGGGCGGTGCTACTACTGCCTGCACATGCCCCAGCGGCCCACCCTGTGCTCCAACCGCTTTGTGTACGGATTTGTGTCCGCTGATCTCGCGCCCATGCCGCGCGGCGGTTTTGCCGAATATCTGCATTTGACGGGCCATTCGTGGCTCTTCAAGATCCCCGACGACCTGCCCTCGGAACGGGCCGTACTCACCGAGCCAGCGGCCGTGGCCACCCGGGCCGTAGAGCGCGCCTTGGGACCGGGTATCCCGCACATCGGCGAAGGGCTCGGCCTCGACAAATCCGTGCTAGTCCTCGGAGCCGGCCCCATCGGCCAACTCGTGGTGGCAGTGCTGAGCCACATCGGCACCGACTTGATCATCGCTGGCGATCTGAGCGCGGCCCGGTTGGAGCTCGCCCGCACCATGGGCGCTCATCAAGTGCTCGCGATGGGAGAAGGTAGCCCTGAGCAGCGGCAGCTAGCCCTGCAAGACATGACCGCAGGCGTAGGAGCCGATATCGTCATTGAAACAGCCGGCGTGCCCGTAGCCTTCAAAGAATCGCTCGACTTAGTGCGCCGGGGTGGCATCGTCGTGGAGGTGGGGCACTTCACCGATCCAGGGGGAGTGGAGATCCGCCCGCACATCGTCTGTTTTAAAGATTTGGACATTCGCGGCATGTGGGCGTACCCTTCCATGCAGTTCAAGACCGCGCTATCTTTCCTGCGTCGCACCACCGCGCCCTTGGAGCGCTTTATAACGCACCGGCTACCGCTGTCCGACATCCGCGAGGGCCTCGACATTACCGGCGGCGAAGCGGCCATGAAGGTAGTGGTGGAGCCGGGAAATTAACCGTTTGACAGCCGCGTCAGGCTAACCCAAACTTGGGGAGAGAGAAATGGCAATACTACGACCCAAGATCCTCGTCGTCGACGACGAACCAGATTTAGAGCACCTAGTACGGCAGCGCATGCGCCGCGAGATTCGCTCGGGCCAGTATAGCTTTATGTTTGCCCAAAACGGCGTTGAAGCCCTAGAGGTTCTAAGCGAAGAGCAAGACGTTGACATGGTGCTCTCGGATATCAACATGCCCCGGATGGACGGGCTCACCTTGCTAGAGCAAATTCCCAAGGTGGACCCCAACATCCGCTCGGTCATTGTCTCGGCGTACGGCGACATGAAGAACATCCGCACGGCCATGAACCGGGGCGCGTTTGACTTCATCACCAAGCCCATCGACTTCGAGGACATGAAGGTGACTATCCAGCGGACCTTGCGCCATCTAGAGCTGTGGCGCGAGGCACTGGAGTCGCGCGACAAACTGGTCGCCCTGCAAAACGAACTCAGCGTGGCCAACAAGATGCAGCAGTCCATCTTGCCCACCAGTTTTCCCACAGGTCGGGGCTTTGAAATCTTTGGCGGCATGGAGCCCGCGCGCGATGTCGGCGGCGATTTCTTCGACGTCTTGTCCCTCGAAGACGGCCGCATCGGTCTCGTCGTCGCCGATGTATCGGACAAAGGCGTGCCGGCGGCCCTGTTTATGATGTCGAGCCGTACCCTGCTGAAGGGCTCGGCCATTGGCCTCGATTCGCCGGGCAAGGTATTGAGCGAAGTAAATCAACTGCTGCAAGAAGAAAATGACGCCGCCATGTTCGTAACCGTCTTTTACGCGACTTTTGACCCAGAAACAGGTCAGTTGGCCTATGCCAATGGCGGGCACAATACCCCGCTCTTGGTCCACGCCGATGGCAGCTCGACCGTGATTCCGCCGACCGGCGGAGTAGCGCTAGGCGTGGTACCAGATTTCGCCTACGAAGAAAGCTCGATATTCCTACAACCCGGCGACCGCGTCGTCTTGTACACCGACGGCGTCACCGAGGCCGAAAACGACCAAGGCGACCAGTTCGAGCTAGAGCGCCTGTGCGAGATTTTCACCGACGGGACACCTATGGACGCCCGCGCTACCAACGAGGCGGTTTTTGCGGCGGTCGAGGCCTTTGCCGGCGATGCCCCCCAATTTGACGACGTCACCTGCCTGACGCTTCGCCGCAGCGAGACAGACCAATGAGCGCCCAGAGATCGCTGCTCATAGCGACAGAACTGGACGAACTGCACAAGGTCAACGCCGCTATTGAGGAGCTAGCAGAGGAAGAAAACTGGTCCCCAGACGTCACCTTTCAGATCGGGCTAGCCGTTGAGGAATTGGGGGTCAACATCGTCAACTACGGGCACGACGACGACAAAGCCCACGAAATCAAGATCGCCATCTCCTCAGAGGACGAGGCGATTACAATCGAGATCGAGGACGACGGCCACGCCTTCAATCCGCTCGTCGACGCTCCAGAGCCAAACTTGGACGCGGCTGTTGAGGACCGTACCGTGGGTGGCCTCGGCATCCACCTCGTGCGCTCCATGATGGACGAGGTCCACTACCAGCGACAGCAAGACAAAAACTGCCTGACCTTGGTCAAGCGGAGGGATAGTTGAGCAACGCACTTGCCCGATGCGCAGCCGTGCTGTTAGTGGCGAGTGCTGTGCTTGGCGAGGAACAGCCCGGCGTCTCTGACCGGAGTATCCTCTTTGGCCAATCCGCCGCCTTTAGCGGGCCAGCCCAAGAGTTGGGCCGAAACATGCGGCTCGGGATGCAGGCGGCCTTCCGGGAGGTGAATGAGCAGGGCGGGGTCCACGGACGCCGGCTCGAATTGGTGTCGCTCGACGACGGGTACGAGCCGGAAGCCGCCATTGACAACACCCGCCAGTTGATCGAAGGCGAGCGGGTCTTCGCGCTGATCGGCGCCGTCGGCACCCCAACCTCGCGCGCAGCCGTTCCCATTGCCGAAGACGCCGGCGTCCCCTACATCGCTCCCTTCACGGGCAGTAGTTTCCTCCGCGACCCCAAGTGGCGCGGCGTGGTCAACCTGCGCGCCTCCTACTATCAGGAAACCGAGGAAATAGTCGCCCGCCTGACCGACGACTTGGGCATCGAGCGCATTGCCGTAATGTACCAAGACGACTCCTTTGGCCGAGAAGGGTTTCGCGGGGTGCGGGGCGCGTTAGAGCGCCGTGAGCTATCGCTCGTGGCGGTCGGCGTGTATCCGCGCAACACCAAGGCGGTAAAGACCGCTCTGCTCGACCTGCGCAGTGGCCAGCCCCAAGCCGTGATCTTGGTCGGGACCTACCAGCCGGTCGCCACCCTAATCGCTTGGGCGCAAACGACGAGTTTCAGCCCTATTTTTGTGACCATTTCATTCGTGGGCAGTAAGGCATTAGCGCGGGAACTCGGCCCAGCCGGTGCTGGGGTTTTAGTCTCGCAAGTCGTGCCCTTCCCAACGGCCACCGAGCCGGCCATCGTCGGCTCGTACCGCCGTGCCCTCACAGCTCACGCCCCGCGAGCAGAGCCGAGCTT
Source organism: Candidatus Latescibacterota bacterium (assembly GCA_965203175.1). Lineage (GTDB taxonomy): Bacteria > Latescibacterota > UBA2968 > UBA8231 > UBA8231. The sequence continues at coordinate 6,019,042 of OZ241867.1, forward strand.
CGTCTCGTTCGAAGGCTACCTAGCCGGTCGCTTGGCCATCGCCGCCCTCACCGGCTGTGGCCGAGCAGTCAGCCGCGCCTGCCTATTGGACAACTTGCGCCGCGCCGATGTCGTCGATCTAGATGGGTTCGAGCTCCGCTATGGGGATGGCGACAATCAGGGTTCGGACGCGGTCTTCCTCACCGTGCTCGACAGCGACGGCCAATACCGCCCCATCCACTCCTTGAAGGGCGCGACGAAGCCATGATCTCCCTACTGAAACGCCTACTCGCAGCCCGTCATCGCATCGCCTTTCATCTGTACATGGGCATCGGCACGGCCGTGGCCCTCACCATGGTCGCGAGTTTGGTGGCTTGGTTTTCCTTCGACCAAGTCGGCGATGCCCAAAGGCAGGTAAACGAGCGGGCCGTCCCAGAGATAGCCACCGCTTTTGCGGTCGCCCAGCAAAGCGGCACCCTCGCCGCGGCAGCTCCGCGCTTGGTGGCGGCCGAGACGCCGATGGCCTTCAATGAGGTCGCCGCTAAAGTCACCGCCGAGCGGGACGACTTTAAAAAGCAATTGGCCGCCCTGACCCAGCAGGGCGCAGCCGAGCAACGCTTCGCGCGGATTCGCGCCCACGGCGACACCCTCATCGCCAACATCAACGCGATTGAGACTTCGGTGTCCAAGCGCTTTGAACTCAGAGAGCGCAGCCGTGGATTGCAAAAAAACCTAGAGACACTGCAAAACGAACTGGTCGGTATCTTGACTCCGGCCATCGACGATCAACTATTCTACGCAATGACCGGCTACCGCACCCTCGGCGAACCGCCCGCACCCCGTGCCCAGCACCTTTCAGAGGCCGAGCTTTCTCTTTATCGCGATCTGGCCGAGTTGCAGGAAGGGACCACTACGGCCACGCGCCTGCTGGCCAGTGCCTTCAACCTGTCGGACGCGCGCCTGCTAGAGCCCTTACAGGAGCGCTTCGACTCCACAGTCGACGGCATCGAACGAAAACTCGCCGCACTGGGCGCAGGCCCCTTGCACAGCGCACTTGACCACCAGACACCCAAAGTTGGCTTCCGCATCGAGCGTGCCTACTTGCATAGCGAACTCGACCCGACCTTTAACCGCCTGTTCGACTTGGGTCGAGGGGACGAAAAGATCTTCGCTCTACGCGCCTCGGAACTCCAGGTCGTCGAACAGCAACGGGCACTGCTCGACCGCAACCGCGATTTGTCCATTGAACTAGTCGCCGAGGTCGAGGGCCTAGTGAATACGGCCCGCGGGAGCGCGCAGGAGGCCACGCAAACCTCCACCCAAGCCATCTTCACTGGCCGCAAGCTCCTGCTCGCTATTAACGCGGTCGGCATCGCCGGAGCGGTCCTGATCGCTTGGCTGTTCGTCGGCCGGATGCTGCTGCGCCGCCTCGAATTTCTGTCGAATCGCATGCGCCGGATGGCAGAAGGCGACCTAGAGGCAAAGATCGAGATGCCCGGGCGCGACGAGGTTGCCGACATGGCCGCGGCCCTCGAAATCTTCCGCCACAACTCGTTGGAGGCCCAGCGGCTCAACTTGGTGGAAAAGCTGGCCGCCGACTTGGAAGAGAAAAATTCCACGCTCGAAACGGTGCTTGCCGACTTGCAGCAGGCGCAGGATCAGATCGTCATGCGCGAAAAACTAGCTGCACTGGGCGAGCTCACTGCGGGCGTGGCGCACGAAATCCAGAATCCCTTGAACTTCGTGAAGAACTTCGCGGAGGTTTCGGAGGAACTGTTAGAAGAGCTACAAGAGGTACTAGAGCAAGACGGCCAGAAGCTAGACGACGAGCAGCGCGAGCTAATCAACGAGATCAACGGCGACTTGACCGACAATCTCGGGCGCATCCGCCAACACGGCGACCGCGCCAACCGCATTGTCCGCGATATGCTGCAGATGGGTCGCGGGTCGGGCGAGGCACGGGCCACGGATATCAACGCCCTGCTCGAAGAACACGCCCGTCTCGCTTTCCACAGCGCCCGAGCGACCAATGCGGATTTTCAGCTTGACATCAAGGAAGAGTTAGACGAGGAGGTGGGGGAGTTAGACGTGGTCCCGCAGGATTTGGCCCGCGTCTTTCTGAACATGGTGAGCAATGCCTGCTACGCCACCAACGAGAAACGAAACGCTCCAGAGACGGCATCCGACTACGTTCCCACGCTCTGGATCAGCTCCCAGCGAACACCCGATCAAGTCGAAGTCTGCATCCGCGACAATGGGAACGGGATCCCGCCGGATGTCGTCGACAAAATCTTCAACCCATTCTTTACGACTAAGCCGACCGATCAGGGAACCGGGCTCGGGCTCGCGCTGTCCAACGACATCGTGCGCGAACACGGGGGCACCATCAAGGTCCACTCCGAGCCTGGAGAATTTACCGAGATGACCATCGAGCTGCCTGCGGTGCGACCGTCAGCCCTGCAGTCAGCCGAAGCCAATCCAGACGCGACGACGCCCTCCTCTTCAGTTTGATTACGACAGTGCGGCGAGTGCCTCTTCTTCGGAGGCGTGGATCGCAATGATCTTGTCAAAACCGCTGATTTCGAAAATTTCCCGTATCGGCTCCGAAAGCGAGCATAGCGCGAACTGAGCACTGCGCTGCTGGAGCGTTTTGGCAATCAGCAGGAACGTCCGCAGGCCCGCACTGCTGATGTAGTTGATGGCCGCCAAATCGACGAGCACCGCGCTGCTGTCCGAGCCGATCGCCTCGCTTAAGGCCTCGTGGAAGTCGCGGGCATTGACCCCGTCGATGCGGCCTTCGGGCTTGGCGATTAATACGCCATCCTTCTGTTCGGTGTTCACTTGATCTCCTGCCTTTCTAAATGGTATGCACCGGCTGCTGGCCGGTTATGAATTGTTCCGAATTTGGTCAACGTCATCCTGGTCGGGCATGAGCACGAACTCAGGATACGCTTCGATTCCGAGCTCTGCGGCATCCTGGCCGAGTTCTTCAACGGTTTGCGACACCCGCGCCCCGATTGTCTTGCCTATAACAAACCACGCGAGCCACGAAGCCGCAAACGTAAACGCGCCAACCGCCAACACCCCGATGAGCTGAACGCCAAGGTTGCCACCGGCTGCAATGCAGACTGCCAGGGTCCCCCAAATGCCGGCGAATAAGTGGGCCGGAATCGCACCGACAACATCGTCTACCTTGACGATCTCCAACACCCTCATCGCGCCGACGCACACCACACCGCCTATAGCACCAATTATGAGCGACCAGTGGTGATCGACGATATCTGGCCCAGCCGTAATAGAGACGAGGCCACCGAGCGCGCCGTTGAGGACAGCGAGCAGATCGATGCGTCCTAAGATCGGCCGCGATACGATGAGAGCAGCTATGACGCCGGCCGCGGCCGCAAGATTGGTATTCACGAGTACATTGCTCATGGCGACGGCATCGAGCGCGCTCGATAGCGCAAGCTGCGAGCCACCGTTGAAGCCGAACCACCCGAGCCACAAAATAAAGACGCCCAAGGTCACGGCGGGGATGTTGGAAGGCGCCGTGGCCTTGACGCTGCCGTCGGCGCGAAATTTCCCGTGCCGCGCCCCGACGACGAGTGCGCCGGCGAGCGCAGCCCAACCTCCGGTCGAATGCACGATGGTAGAGCCGGCGAAATCCTTAAACCCCATGGCACTCAGCCAGCCGCCACCCCAAGTCCAAGCCCCGACAATGGGATAGATGATTGTAGTCAACACGGCCGTAAAAACGAGAAACGCCCACAACTTCACCCGCTCGGCCAGCGCGCCCGATACAATAGAAGCGGTCGTCGCCACAAAGACCATCTGGAAAAACCAGTCCGACATTTTGGCATGGCCGGCCTTTGTCACGTCTGCCGCGGCCGAGGCCTGACCGGACAACAGCTTGAGCTCATCGTCCGAAGGCCCGTATAAAAACTTGAGCGTGCCGATCCAGCCTTCCTGAACATCGACGTACATGAGGTTGTACCCAACCAAGTAGTACGTGATCCCGGCAATCGAATAAAGCCCGATGTTCTTGAGGCAGATCATGGAGGCGTTCTTGGTGCGCACGGACCCAGCTTCGAGCATGGTAAAGCCCGCGCACATCCACATTATGAGCGCGCCCCAAACGAGAAACGAGAAAGTATTGAGGATGAATTGCAGTTCTTCGCCGCTCGCAGCATAAGCCCCAGTCGCCCCCATTAGGAGGCTGGAGGCCACAATAAATCCGCCCACCCGCAATGCGCTGCCACTCGAGTTTCCAAGCATATTGATCTCCCTCCTTTGATCGAGCAGATCTTACTTCAGCGGTTTTATACTATAGCCAATCGCCAATCCTCTCGCAATCACCAAATCGCTTCCCAAATCTCCAAACAACAGGGGTTGAATATCGCTTATTTCTGCAAAAAATAAAACGACAAAATCCCTTCGGAATATTAAAAATATATTGAATACGGTTGCAATTAGCAGTTCCTACACCCGCCCGTCGAATTCGCGTCCCCTGATCAACATAAAGCGAAATTCGCCGCGCGGCTTTTCGCACTCGGTCATCAGGCGCTGTTCTTCGCTTCCAGCACCGATATACATGGTCTCCGAGCGGAGGTAGTGCAGGGCTAGGCCGCGCCGCCGGTTGGGCGTGGGATTGGCACCCGTGCGGTGGAAGCTGAGGCCGTGGTGGAACAAACAGGAGCCAGCCGGCAATTCCACTGGTACAGGCTCGGGGATCAGGGGATTTTCCAAAAAGCGAGCTTTGTGCGCCGAATTGATAGGCCCCCATTTATGGCTGCCCGGCAGTACGGTCATGCAGCCGTTTTCCACGGTGGCGTCGTCGAGGGCGACCCAGCAGGAGACGTGATCTTGCGGCGCAAACTGTGGCCACGCCACGGAATCCTGGTGCCAGTCAGTGACCGTGCCGTGATAGCGCGCCTTCATCATCAACTGGTCGCAGTAGAGTTTGATATTGGGACCGAGCAAGTCCTCGATGACATCGACGATCTCCGCCTTGCGGGCCACGGCCTCAAAGAGAGGATCGAAATAGCACAGGTGGGTCATTTTGCGCACCTGATCGAGGCGATCCACCTCAGCGTCCTCTTCCTCGCGGAAGGCGGCTTCCAACTGGACATAGCGCGGTGGCACGTGGTCGGCTTGGCCCCGAGCGATCTCCTCGCTGCGCTGGCGCAGGACCTGCAATTCCCCGTCGGCGAGGATCCGGTGATAAGGCAGGTAGCCCCGTTCCTCAAAGTGGCTTTTCTGTTCTTGCGTCAAGGCCATGACTACTGGACTAGCCCCCCATCTCAGCGCGGATCTCCCGAATCCAATCGACGCTCTGGCGCACCTTGGCTTCCAAGCCATCCCAGTCCTTGGCGGCGACAAGTTCCTTAGTAATCAGCTTGGAGCCAGCCCCGACAGCGGCAACGCCGGCCTCAAACCACGCCTCCAAACTCTCGCGGGTGGCATCGACGCCGCCGGTGGGCATAATCCGGGTCCAAGGACAAGGGCCGAGCACGGATTTGACAAAGGCCGGACCGCCGACTTCGCTGCCGGGGAACACTTTGACGATCTCGACGCCTAGCTCCTCGGCCTGGCCTATCTCGCTGACCGAGCCGCAGCCGGGCGAATAGGCAATTTTGCGGCGATTGCACAGGCGGGCGACCTCCTCGTTGAGCAAGGGGCCGACGACGAAGTTCGCGCCGTTGGCAATGTAAAGGGCCGCGGTGGGCGCGTCGCAGATCGAGCCAACCCCCATGATGATGTCGATTTTCTCGGCCATCACGTGGCGCACGGTCTCGGTGAAGACGTGGTAGGCCAAATCGCCGCGATTGGTGAATTCAGCGCAGCGAGCACCCCCTCGAGCGCAGGCTTCGACGATGTGAATGGTGGTTTCTGGATCGGCGTTGTAAAAGACCGGGACAATACCCGTGTCGTAGATGGCGTTGAGAACGGCCATCCGGTCGTACTGGGCCATTGTGTCTCCTTAAAGCGAATTATCGAGAAGAATGAGCAAAGGGCACGTGCTGCTCGGGAAAATTGCCGTAGCTGTCCTCGCCGCGCACCAAGACGGTCGGATACTTGTTGCCCAGCGAGTTGAGCTCGGGCTGCGCAACGTGCGGGGCGACGTAGCGCAGCGTCAGTCCGCAGCGGCGGCGATTGGAGGTGTTGGGGTTGCTGGCGTGGAATACTTGGCCGTCGTGAATGGATATCTGGCCCGGCGCGAGCACCAAATCGACGGCTTGGCTGTCATCGACGAGTTCGTCGGGGATCTCCTGATTAATGCTGAGCAAGTTGCCGGCTCTGGCCGACTCGCCGTGAGTGGCAATGCCGTTTTTGTGCGAGCCGGGGATGACCCGCATACAGCCGTTTTCCACATCGCTGGCATCCACGGCCACCCAAGCGGTGTGGGCCTCGGGCGGCTCTAAGCCCCAGTAGGTGACGTCCTGGTGCCAAGCCACAAAGTGCTTGGCCTCTGGGTCGGGATATTTGCAGAAAAAGTGCGTTGAAAGCAGCATAATGTCCTCGCCCATGACCTCCTGCATGGCGTCGAGGATGCGCGGATCCGTGGCCATCTGCCAGATGAATTCCTCGTCGAGATGGCGGGCTTGCAAGCCGATCTGGCACTTTTCTCGGCCCTCGCGGGCTTCCAACTCGTCGAAGCAGGCGCGAAAATGATCAATCTCGCTGGCGCTGAACAGCTCGACGCCTGTGAGAAAGCCCTGCTCGGCATACGTCTGGGTGGCGTCTTGAGTCATAGTGGCTCCGTTTTTGTAGGGCTGCGGTTCCGTGTATATATTGCACAAATCCCCCGCGCGAAACAAGACTCGATTCGCCGCGTCAACACATATGAGGAAGGCCGCAATGGGCAGTGTGCAAATCAACGAGGATCTGCTATCGGACAGCACCTATTTTGCCCCAGCAAGTCGGCGTGCCGCGCTAGCAGAAATGTTCGAATTCCGCGACCGACGGGTCGTATTCGGGGCGGGTGCCCTGTCGCAGCTGGCCGATGAGTGCGTCCGTCTCGGCGCGGGCCGGGTGCTGCTCATCCACGATCCAGGCATCGCTCCACTCGTCGATTTAGTCCGCCAAGCCCTCGGCGATTTAGACGTGGTGAGCGCGTACAGCAAGATCGCGCCCAATCCCTCCGTGCAGAGTGTCGATGCCTGCGCACACGCACTGGCAGCCACGGACTTCGACGTAGCCATCGCCTTGGGCGGGGGCAGCACCATGGATACGGCCAAATCCGCGCTCTGCACCGCTGCCAATGGTGGCTCTGTGGCCGATTACTTTGGCTTTGACCTGTACGAAAAACCACCGCTGGCCCCACTCGTCGGCATCCCAACCACCGCGGGCACGGGCAGCGAGGTCAGCCGGGTGGCCGTAATCGCCGACGCAACCGGCAAGAAGGCCGTGTACAGCAGCTATTTACAGCCAAAGGGCGCGATAGTGGACCCGCATTTGCACCAGAACATGCCGCCAGTATTGACCGCGATCACCGGCTTGGATGCCCTCGGGCACGCCCTCGAATGCACGGCTTCCACCAAGAGCAATGCCATCGGCGACGCCGTAGCGCGAGCGGCCCTGACCGCAGGCTGCCCGGCGTACGTGCAAGCCGTAGTCCACGGCGACCTCGACGCGCGCTATCAAATGGCGCGCTGTGCCCTCCTCGCCGGACTGCTGTTGAGTCCGATCAACACTGGGGCCGGCCACGCACTCGGCTACGGGATCGAGAAGGTTTCCTTTGAGCGTGGCACACCCGTGCCGCACGGCGCGGCCGTGGCCCTCGTCTTGCCCGGGGTAATGCGGCACAACGCCCCGGCTGTGGCCGACAAATACTACTTTGCCGCGGGAGCCGCCGGGCTGGCGCTAGGTGGCAAGAGCCGCGAGGAAGGGGTCGAGTTGGCCGCGGAGTGGATCGACGGGTTGCGGCGGCAGCACACCCCCTACGGCTCGCTGAGCGCGGCCGGGATAAGCGCCGCCGACATTCCGCAAATGGTCGAAAGCGCCCTGAGCGTCCAGCGCTTGCTCGAACCCAATCCGGTCGCAGTGGAAGCAGACGATGCGGCCCGCATCTATCAGAACGCACTAAACTAAAGCGAAAGGAAACGCGCAATGGCGTTTGATCCTCAGCTTCAGCGGCAAATTATGGGCCGCTTTGCCACCGGCGTCACCGTGGTGACCACCTCCTGCGACGGCCAACTTTGGGGCATGACGGCCAACGCGGTCATGTCGCTTTCCCTGTCGCCGCCGCTGGTGGTGGTCTCGGTTGACAAAAGCGCGTCCATGCACGGCCTGTTGCAAAAAGCCGAGGGCTTTGCCATCAACATCCTCAAGCGGGAGCAGGAGGACCTCTCCGTGCGCTTTGCCCAGCGCGGCCCCAAGGACTTTGCGGACCTGGCGACCAAAGTGGCCCAAACCGGCGCGCCGATTTTAGCCGACGCCTTGGCCTATGTGGACTGCAAGCTAGTGGACATCGCGGCCGCGGGCGACCACGACATGTTCATCGGCGAATGCCTCGCCGGCGAGGTGGGCGATGGCGCACCGCTGATCTTCTTCGGCGGGCAATACGCCGAGTTGGCAGATTAGACTTACCCAAGAGAAAGGAATGCTGTGATGAGCAAAAAAATCGTCAAAAGCGAAGCCGAGTGGCAGCAGGAACTCACCGAAGAGCAATACCACGTAACCCGGCAGAAGGGTACCGAGCGCGCCTTTACTGGCGAGTACAATAGCAATAAAGAGCAGGGCGTCTATCGCTGCGTCTGCTGCGGTAGCGAGCTGTTCAGTTCGGAGACCAAGTACGATTCGCGGTCCGGTTGGCCCAGTTTCTGGCAGCCCGTCTCAAAGGACAAGGTCGCCGAGGAGCGCGACATCAGCCACGGCATGGTGCGCACCGAAGTGCTGTGCAGCCAGTGCGACGCCCACCTCGGCCACGTCTTCCCCGACGGCCCTCAGCCGACCGGCCTGCGCTACTGCATGAACTCAGCGGCGCTCAAATTCGAGCGCGAGCAGGAGTAATCTCAACGCTCTAGCACGATCCCCTCGCGCTCAATCCGGCTGAACATCGCCCGGTACTCCTCCGTACCGTCGTCGTCCCAATACTCCGTTTCAATGGGCGCGGCATAGCTCATAGGCATCAGGCGGTTGCGGTCGGGCCGCACCATGAAAATCGAGTTGGCCGGATCGGCGATGTTGTACATGCGGGTGCTGTTTTTGAAGCGCGATTTGATGATCCACTTTTCTTGTGCCGGCAGCTCTAGCGCTTTCAGCCGCTCCAGTTCTTCCCGGTCTAAAGTCAGCCCCAGCCCCGGTTTTTCCGGCACCCGCACAAAGCCGTTGATCGGGTCCAGCCGCTCTTCTACCACGTCGCTTTGCCAGACCTCGTAATCGTTGTGGCAGTGGAAGGTCGCCGTGGGCGCAGCGGCCATCATGTGTACGACCATGGCGCGGGTGATGGCACCGCCGACGTTTTGCAGCATAAAGGGCTTGCCCGCCGCGGCAAACAAGCCAGCGCGGCGCATGGCATCGCCGATTTTTGCGTGCCCGAGCATGTAGATATCGGCCGGCTCCATCAGCACCTCATAGGTGGCCCCCAGCGGGAAGTGGTGCAAGACGACGGGCCGCTTGGCTCGCTTGCGCAGGTCGATGTAGCCCTCGATGTCTCCGGGCGGCAACGGGTCCTCAAAGCAACCGGCAATCGGATACTCGGCTAGCCTTTCCACCAGCTCGGGCATGTGGTCGTCCGTGCCGTGCATGGTGAAGTCGTAGTGGATCTTGAAGCCGGGCGGCGCAACGGCCTGCATGGCCTCGGTCTGGTCAAAGACGTTTTCAAACGGCGAGAGGTGGTACTTCAGCCAAGTGTAGCCCTCTGCCGCGTAGCGGGTTACGGTCTCGGCCATGTGCTCGGGATGGGTCGATACGGTCCAAGCACCCACGGGCACAAACGACCGATACTTCTGGCCGAACAGCTTATAGACGGGAACGCCGGCAGCCTGCCCCATCAGGTCGTACATAGCCGTGCCCAACCCCAGCGAGGTCTCATCGCCGATCCAGTCAAAGGGGTTGCTGCCGATGTATTGGTCAATGGTCTCCTGCGGCTCGGGCCTCCCGCTCTCGCCGAGGCCAATCCGACCGTCGTCGGTGTGGGCGATGTAGATCGTGCGGCGCGCGGGGCCGTAGTAGTGGTTGAGCGGGTAGGCGATCCAGTCGTGGTACGCGAGTGCGATTTCGTGGACTTCGATTTGGGTAACTTGCATGATGGGATGCCTTTCCGCTCAGAGTCAGGGAAATTTGAGCACGACCTTCAGAGCTTGGTGCGGCTCGGGATCGTCAAAGGCCATGGCAAAGGCTTGCTGGATCTCGGCAAAGGGCAAGACGTGGCTGACGATCGGGGCCACGTCGATGCGCCCTTGGACGATCCAGTCGAGGGCCGGCCGGTAGTCGCGGTCGGGATTGGGGCCGATCGAGAAAATCAAGCGCAGCTCTTGACGCAACAGGTCCAACATCCTGACCGTCACCAAGCCCTCGATGTGGTCTTTGTCCGGGACGCCAAAGCAGATCACCTCGGCGTTGCGGTAGCAGAGGTCCGGCACGAGGCCGAGGGTCTCGGGCACGCCCACGGCCTCAACTGCGAGACCGGCCATAGCACCGCCGGTGATCTCGGCAACCGCGGCGACCGGGTCTTGGGATGCCGAGCAAATCGCATGCGTGGCCCCCATCTGGCGGCCCACCTCCAAGCGGTACGGTAGCGGATCAATCGCCATAATGCGGCGCGCGCCGAGGTTGCGCAGCACTGCGTTAAACAACAGCCCCACCGGACCTTGGCCGATCACCACCACATCGCGGTCAATGATGTTGCCCAGCTTGTAGAAACTGTGGATCACCGTGCCCAAAAGCTGGCTCATCAGCACCTTTTCCTCGGGCAGGTCGCCGGGCAGGCGGATGCAGCCACCGTCGTCTTTGGCCAAGACGTACTCCTGAAAAAGCCCGCGGTCAAATCCCCACAACAGCACCCGTTCCCCCTCTCGATAGCGGCCCGACGGGCAGACTTCAACCACGCCCATGCCTTCGTGCCCAGTGGCCCCAGGCGGCTGCGGATAGCGCTTGTGGGGGCCGCAAAACGGCGGCTTATCGCTGCCGCAAACCGCGACCCGCTCCATTTTCACCAGCATCTGGTCTCCGACCGGCTGGGGTTTGTCCGTCTCGATGATTTCCCACTGACGCGGGGCGACTAGTTGGGCCGCGCGCATACCTTCCCTTTCCATTTTATCATCTATTAGTCGAAGAAATCGGCGTCTTCCTCGCGCAAATAGCGCCGCGCTTCTTCGGCGATTAAATCGACGCCCATCCCGGGCGCGTCCCAAACGGCGATATGGCTATCGACCACAATCGGGTCGGGCAAGCCCTCGACAATGTCGTACCACCACTCGGGCTGGCCGGTCGGATACTCAAAGGCAATGTAGTTTTGCGGCAGCGTCGCCGCGACTTGCACCAAGGCCGCCAAACCCAACAGGCCGTCGAGCACGCCGTGGGGAGCCATGAGAATGCCGTGCATATCGGCGTATTCGGCCACCCATTTTAGCTCCGCAATCCCGCCGATGTCGCAGGGGTCTGGGCCGATGATATCCACGGCGCGCTTCTCAATCAGATCCTGAAAATTGTGCCGCAAGTAGATCTGCTCACCCGTGTGGATCGGCGTTGAGGTGCTTTGCGTAACCTCGCGGTAGTGATCCGCCGACACGTAGGGAACGTAATCGCCGGTGAGCATGTCCTCTAGCCAAGCCACATTGAGGTCTTCAACCGCCCGCGCCAAGCGCAGCGCATCCGGCACGAGCATACCCGGGCCCAAGTCCAGCGCCAAGCCAACTTCGTCGCCGCACACTTCCTTCATCGCGCGGATGCAATCGACGATGTAGTTGAGGCCGCGTTCACTCAAGGGGCCGCGATTGGCGTGAAACGGGCCAGCTTGGTGCGTGCCGTAAAAATGTTTGGGCGACTCAGTGATCCGCCCGCCGTGGAAGGCGAGGCCCTGCTTGATGATGCTAAACTTCTGCGGCGCGTCTATCATGCGCTGCATGTTGTCCGCGTAGTCCTCGGGTGGGCGGCCCTCCGCGGGCGAGTGGTCGCCCTCCATGGGGAAGCGCACCGCGCCATTGTACACCCGCACGCGGTCGCGGATTTTGCCGCCGAGCAGCTTGTACACGGGCGCACCCACGGCCTTGCCAGCAATGTCCCACAGCGCCATTTCAATCGCGCTGACCGCACTGCCCCAGGGCTTGAAGCTGCCCAAGCGCCGGATATTGAGCATCACCCGCTCGACGTCGGTCGGGTCCTGGCCGAGGATGCGGTCCTTGTAGAACAGCACGTGAGGCTTGAGGTAGGACTTGCTCGCCTCGACTTCCCCGAGGCCGTAGATGCCCTCGTCGGTATTGATGCGCACGACCGGGTTGTTGCCGATGACCGCGCATTTGAGATCCGTGATTTTCATATTTTTCCCTTTTCGTTTCGCCGCCTTAATGATTCTGTCGAGACCGCGTCGAGGTCTTGACCGACCGGTGCGGCGGTCTGCTCTCGCCCATAGTCTCCATGGTCATGAGCTGGATGATGTCGCTGCTGGTGACCGCGCCCAAAAACTTTTCCGAATCCCTTTCCACGACGGGCATGACGGAAAGAGAACTCTCTGACATACGTTGCAGCACGTCTTCGACTTGCTCATCAGGCCAGGCCAATGGGGTTTGGCGGCGTACCACTGCGTCGAGCTGGGTCTCGCTCCAAGCGTCCTTAGGCAGGTAGCGGAGCATCTCCAGAGACACGATCCCGACCAGCGCTTCCTTATCTGCCACGACGTAGTGGGGCTGGTGCGGAACGATCCACTGCTCCGTGAAATCACGCACTGTGACCGAAGACGCAGGATGCCGACGCGAGCGGTCCAGAATGTCATCAATTTTGATGTCTTCCAGTGCGAAGCGGACTATGCCCAACGGAATGTCGTCAAGTTGCGCTGGCAGGTCACTCCTGCGGCTGGCCCGGCTCACCGCGAAGTTGATCACCGACGGCATGAACAGAATGTAGCAGAACATGACCAGCACCAAGAATGAGAAAACCACCTCGTCAATGATTCCAGAATTCCACATAACCAGCAGCAGCGCGATTTCAGCCACTCCCTTACCCATCAGCCCGGTGGCCACGGCGTAGGGAACGGCGAGGCGGGACACGTAAGCGCCGATGAAAGCGCCAGTGAAGTTGCCGAGCAATGGGATCAGCGCCAATCCCGCCATGGCCCCCAGCGGCAAGGTTGCGAAGGTAAAGCTGAAGCTCAATCCGGCGGAAGCAAAGAACAGGGGCACGAAAAACCCCTCGGCCACGCTGCGAATCCCTGGGATGATCTCCCGCTGCACTTGGTAGGGAAGGCTCGACAGCGACGCCCCGAACAGTAAAGCACCCAGTGAGCCGTGGAGTCCCACTGCTTCCGCGCCGTACACTATCAGGAAGAGCATGCCAAGCAGCAAACCCAAGGAGAGTTGCGGCACCTGGATCACCCGCTGCAACAGCGCCACCAACGGCGGCAGCACCCGCGACGACAATACCCAGGTCACCACCGAAAAACCGGCAACCTTGCCCAGCAAAATCAGTATGCCGACAGGCGAAACTTGGTGGGCGTGTTCGCCGATGCTGAAACCGATCACCAGCAGGGCAATCAACTCGGCGATGATCACCACCGTGAAAATTTGCAATCCAACCGGCTGTTTCAGGTATCCGCCGTCCGTCAGCACTTTGGCCACGATGCCCAGACTGGTCATCGACAGCACGCCGGCCAACGCCAGCGACTCGGTGAAATTCAGTTTCAGTCCGAAATCGAAAACTAAATCCGTGGTGACCAGCAGCGAAATGCTTAGTGACACGATCACGGACAGTACGGCCGCGAGGAAATAATGGCCTTTGAGGGACGACATGAAACTGGAAATATCCACTTCGTCCAGACCGATCAGGAAAAAAAATATGAACACCCCCAGCGCCAAAACCAACTCGAGGTGCAGCGAAGACTCAATCCACCAGACGCCGGTCAGTTCCATGACCGGCCCAAGAAACATACCTGTCGCCGCATAGGCGATGATGGAGTTCAACCGCAGCCGGCGAAAAACGCCCTCGGCCAACTTGGCGACGATGATGAGCATCCCGAGAGTCAACAGCGATTGGTGCAGTTCATGCGCGTGCTCACCAAATCTGAACAGATCCACTATCTCTTGGAGCGAGAAGCCTTCCATGGTCTTGAGGGTCTCCGTAGGTGCCGTTTGGGGGTCTTTAGTACGGGCCTCTAAGTTTTTCGACCCCGTGGTACTTGCCGTCCCTACCAATCACGGTCAAGAACACGGCGTCGGAGCCCTGGTTATCGTCCGGCCCGTATTTGAGCTGCATGCCGTCAATTTCTATGGTGCCGGCATCTCGCACCGCGTGGAGAAGGCACTCTCGACTCAGGTCGGGGCCGCAGGCTTTGAGACCGGCGACGGCCAGGCGTCCGGCCAGATAACCTTCCAACGAAACGAACCCGGGTTCCGCTTGGGGGTCGTACTCGGAGAGGGCGCTGTGGTATCGAGCCACCACGGGGATGTTTTCGTCATCGGGGAGCGGAACTACTTGCGTAACGTACACGCCGGCCCCGTCGGGCCCCAACTCGTTCGCCAAAGCGTTGCTCCCCACAAAGGAGACCGTCATGAATACTGGGTCCAGCTCTCGCCGCACCAACTCTATGGTTTTGACCACCGGCTTGTAGGAGCCAATCATGATCACCGCTTGCGGATTGGCCGCGGTGATTTTGAGCGCGGCTCCCTTCACGGCGCGGGTGTTGCGTGGGTAATGCGAGGCCGCTACCGGCTCCAAGCCCCGGCGCTCCAGTGCCAATCGCGTGCCCTCCAGCCCGTTCAAGCCGAAGGAATCATCCTGATAGAGGACGGCAACGCGGGTGATCCCCAAATCCTCGGTGAGCCGCGCCACCATCTCCTCGGTTTCCTGGTAGTACGATGCCCGGACGTTGAGCACATTGTCCAACTCCCGGTCGCGCAAGAACTCGGCCCCCGTGAACGGAGCCAAGAAGGGCACCCCGGCAGCCCGGGCCAGCGGTGATGCAGCGCGGGACGTGGGGGTGCCCACCGCTCCGATCAGCGCGAATACCTTTTCATTCTCAATCAACTGTTGCGTGTTGGAAGCGGCAAAGTCGGTTTCATAGCCGTCATCCAACGCCTTGAGCTTCAGTTCGCGGCCATGGACGCCCCCTTCCCGATTGGCCTCGTGGAATGCCGCCTCAATTCCCAGGCGCATCGCCTTGCCCAATTCCTGGGCCGGTCCGGTGAACGCGGCGGATTGACCAAAAAGGACGTGGTCGTCGGAAAACCCGGGGTCCTCGTGGCCTTCTTCCTGCGCCGTTGCCGGGTGCGGCGTATTCATTCCCCTTCCGCCGTCATTTGACTCGGGGGCATCCTGCCCGCCCAGACAGGCCATGCCAAAGGTCGCCAGCAGCAACCCTGCAATCATCACAAGGGGGGTTATCAAGTGAGAAACCAAACGCTGCGCCAGCTCCAGCATTGCGTTCTTCTCACTGGCAGATTGTGGAAGAGTAGCATTAGCGTCTTCTTCTGCGATGACAACGGCTGCCTGTAGTATAACCAATCTACGTCAGATGTATAGGCGCGGATTCAATTCGCAAGCGCAAGATGCTTTTCAATACCTGTTCGGGTGTGGCCGGCGCATGTAATTCAGGCCTGAGTTGGCCACCCCGCAGTGCGGCTATAGCGTCTTTCAGCGCGTGAAAAACCGATATGGCCAGCATGAAAGGAGGTTCACCCACTGCCTTGGAACGGTAGATCGTCTCCTCCCTGTTCCTGCCCCAGTCAACCAGTTCAACATTGCATTCCAGCGGCCAGTCACTGCACACCGGTATCTTGTAGGTGGATGGGGAGTGCGTCATGAGGGCACCTGCAGTGTCCCACCAAAGTTCCTCACTGGTCAACCAGCCGGTTCCCTGCAGAAAACCGCCCTCCACCTGCCCCCTGTCGATGGCTGGATTTAATGATTCCCCGACATCGTGCAGGATATCGACACGCAGTATTTTATGTTCGCCGGTCAAGGTATCCAGTAGCACCTCGGACACCGCAGCGCCGTAGGCAAAATAGAAAAACGGGCGGCCGCTCAGCGTTTTCTGGTCATAATTGACCCGGGGAGTACGGTAATAACCGGTGGAAGACAGGGAAATGCGCGCCAGGTAAGCCTGATTGGTCAATTCGGCAAATTTCACCAGATCACGGCCAACCTGCACACCTCCAGGAGTAAAGCGCACCTGCTCCGCCGGCACCCCGTAGTGTTGTGCTGCAAACTCAGTCAGACGCTGTTTGATCACCAGGGCAGCTGCTCTGGCTGCCATGCCGTTGAGATCACTACTGGAAGAGGCGGCTGTCGCAGATGTATTCGGTACTTTTCCGGTATTGGCAGCGGTGCATTTTATCCGTTCCCGGTCCACCTGGAACTCTTCGGCTATCACCTGGGAAACCTTGGTGTACAACCCCTGCCCCATCTCGGTGCCCCCATGGTTCAACATGATGCTGCCGTCGCGGTAAACGTGCAACAAGGCACCGGCCTGGTTGTAGAAAGTTGCAGTAAACGAGATCCCAAATTTGACGGGAGTGAGCGCAATACCGCGTTTGAGTATTTCGCTGTCGTCGTTGAACGCTCTGACCTGCCGGCTTCTTTCCCTGTAACCGGATTTTTTCTCCAGTTCATCCACCAGTTCATGGATGATGTTATCCTCCACGGTCATGCGGTATGGCGTCACGTTCCTGTCATTTTTTCCGTAGAAATTGATTTTCCGTACGTCAAGAGGGTCTTTATCGAGATGGCAGGCAATCTCGTCTATGACGTTTTCTATTCCCATCATCCCCTGGGGTCCGCCGAAACCCCGGAAGGCTACGTTTGACGCCTTGTGGGTCTTGCAACGGTGGGAAGTAATGCGCACATGTTCCAGGAAATAACAGTTGTCGCTGTGGAACATGGCCCGCACGTTAATGGGACCCGATAAATCGGCCGAGCGACCGGAATCCGAGGCCAGTTCTAGGTCTATGCCCTTTATCTTTCCGCGTTTATCAAAGCCTACCTGGTAATCGATACGGAAACCGTGCCGCTTGCCGGTAATCGTCATGTCAGCATCACGGTCCACGCGTAATTTTACCGGCCGGCCAGTCCTGTGCGCGCCCACTGCCGCAACCACCGCAAACAGGGCAGGCGTGGTCTCTTTGCCGCCGAACCCCCCTCCCATGCGTCGGCATTCAACCACCACATCCTTGGAGGATTTACCCAGAGCGTGGGCAACTAGGTGTTGCACCTCCGTCGGGTGCTGGGTGGAAGCATAGACCACCATGGCGCCGTCCTCCTGTGGATGCGCCACGGCAATATGCCCTTCCAGGTAAAAATGGTCCTGTCCACCGACCCTCAAGCGGCCCTGCAATTGATTGGCCGCCCCGGCAATGGCCTGATCGGGCGTGCCGCGCACAATGGTCTGGGAGGGAAGCACAAAGGATCCCTGTGCCATGGCGCTGTCTATATCCAGGATTGCCGGCAGTTCTTCATAGTCGATCCTGGCTCGGCGCGCAGCCCGGCGCGCGTTATTCACCGTATCGGCAAGTACGGCAAAGATGGATTGCCCCACGTATTCGACTAGGCCGTCGGCAAAAACCGGATCGTCAGCAAGTATGGGACCGTGGTTATTGGTGCCGGGAATATCCTGAGCGGTGATAATGGCCAAAACACCGGGTGATGACCGAACTGCGGAGAAATCAATCTGCCTGATTCGGGCATGGGCCTTGGCGCTGTAGCCGATGGCAGCGTGCAGCAGGCCCCGGGGCTCAGGCTGATCATCCACATACTCGGCTTCCCCGCTCACGTGCAGGTGGGCGCTTTCATGGGGCAACGCCTTACTGATAGCGAAAAACTCTTTTTTATCAATCATATTAAATAGTTATGCCCAGACCGAGGTCTCAACACCTGTTGTTTCAAGATAGAAACGTTTTAACAGGTTGCCGGCCACACGCCGGCGGTAACCAGATGTAGCTCGCATATCAGTTAATGGTTGATAGTCCTCATCCATGGCCTTTATCGCCGCTTCGACGGTTGCTTCACTCCAGTTCCGCCCGTGCAATGCGGCTTCACAATGTCTCGCCCGTTGCGGGATTGCCGCCATGCCGCCGTAGCAAATGCGCGTATCAGCAACGACGTCCGACTCGAGGCGCAGGAAATAAGCGCCGCAGACTGCGGAAATGTCCTGGTCATAACGTTTGGCAATCTTGTAGGACCGGAAATGGTCTCCCGGGCCGTGCCGCAATGGGATCTGCACGGCTTGGACAAACTCCGAATCCTGCAGGGCAGTCTTCCGGTAGCCCAGATAAAATTCATCCAGAGGCAGTCCGCGTCTCATGTCACCGCGCCGCAAGACCAGTACAGCCCCCAGGCTGATCAGTGCCGGCATCGTATCTCCGATTGGCGAGCCGTTGGCGATATTGCCACACAAGGTGCCGACATTGCGGATGGGTGGCGAAGCAAACCGGCGCATGATTTCGAACAGGTCGGGATAGTGTGTTTCCAAGACCGCAAATGCATCGGTGAGGCTGACCACGGCACCGATCTCAAGGCGGGTTTCGCTCTCATCGATATAATCCAGTCCGCTGACCTGGCCGATGTAGATAATAACGGGGAGTTCACGGTATTCTTTGGTAACCCATAATCCCACGTCGGTACCGCCGGCCAGGATGGTGGCGTCGGGGTAGCGCAGCAATAAATCCGCCAGTTCGGACAGGCTCGCGGGCGCAAAGTACATATCCCGTGCACCGACATGGGAATCATCGCTTACCCCGATACGGGTGCTGTTCCGTACGGACAACTCTAGGGAAGCACCTGGGCGGATTTCCTCAAGGCGGTGTCCCAGTTCCTTTTCATCGACCAGGTCCTGTCCATAGTCGTGCATCCTGAGTGCCGCGCGGATGATGGGCTGGTAACCGGTACACCGGCAAAGGTTGCCCGACAGTGCGTCATCGATCTGCGCGCGTGTGGGCTTTGCGTTATTCCTGTACAAGGCGAACAGCGACATGACAAAACCGGGAGTACAGAAGCCGCACTGAGAACCGTGGCAGTCCACCATGGCCTGCTGTACCGGGTGTAAACTGTTGTTGCTGACTTTCTTCAAACTTTCCACGGTGTACAACGCCTTGCCGTTCAAGGTGGGCAGGAACTGGATACAGGAATTGATGGAACGAAAACGCACCCGTTGCGCGCCTCGTTCGGCAACGACGACGGTACAGGCACCGCAATCTCCCTCGGCGCAACCTTCCTTGGTGCCTGTGCGTTGTAAATTCTCCCTCAGGTAATTCAATACCGTGGTCGTCGGTGCAGAGTTTGCAACTTCATGCACATGACCGTCCAGCAGGAAACGTATTGTCCCGTCCTCCTTCATATTTTTCCTTTTTGTGCTCGATGGACCTGTCCGTGACCACATCTAGCTAATGGATTCTTTTAGCTGACAGGCATCATCGTAAGCTAAATAACCCAAGTCTCTCCAATCAAGGACGTTCGCTGACGGCGGGCCGACATCGCGTCGCTCTGCTGTCGCGTATTAGATTTGCTTGCTATTTTGAATAATCCACATAAAGGAGGTTGACCATGATCCGATTCATTGACAAACCCATCATCGGCTTGGCGCTCGCATTGGCGGTGAGTTGCTTGGGATGCTCCGAAGACGAGCCAACCGCGTCTGAGGCCACTCAAGCCAGCACCGTCGTCAACCCCACGGAGGGCAACGAAGCCCAAGGGACGGTCGAGTTCACGCAGGAAGCCGGCGAGGTGCGAGTTATAGCCAACCTGACCGGGCTTACGGAAGGCGACCACGGATTCCACATCCACGAAAAGGGCGATTGCAGCGCAGCCGATGGCACATCAGCGGGCGGTCACTTCAATCCCGAAAACAAAAACCACGGCGCACCAGATGCCGCGGAACGGCACGTCGGCGACCTTGGCAACATCACCGCCGACGCCTCTGGGCAAGCCACTTACAACCGCCTCGACACCCATCTCGAATTGGATGGTGCCAACAGCATCATCGGGCTCGCAGTCATCGTTCACGCCCTCCCGGATGATTTCTCACAACCCACTGGCGCGGCCGGTGCCCGCGTCGGCTGTGGAGTCATAGAGGGCAGATAAGAGCGAAATTTATTGGGTAATCACTCGCGGGCGACCAATTCTTCTAGCTTCCAGTCGAGCGGGATGCGCATCCGCCCTTCGTTGCGGCGGTCGAAGAGCAGGTAGTTTTCGCGCAGCCCAAAGTAGAACAGGTCGCGGGTCAGTTCCACGTCCTTTTGGCAGTACTCGGCAATCAAATCCAGCCGCCCCTCTTTGAACCACCGCAGCGCGTCCAGCCCGTCGGCGCTCTTGGCCGCGTCGAGCGTAGCCTTGCCCAGCGAGTCGAGGCTCACCCGGTAGCGCAGCCGCTGGTGGATCTCGCGCAGAATGTCGAGCGTGTTGAGCGTGCCGAAGTCGAATGGGCTATACCCGCGCAAGACCGAATAGTCAAAGCCGATGATGTTGAAGCCGACGATCAAATCGGCCTCCTGCAAGTGCTCTAAGAGCCGGTCGATGTCTTCCTCAAAATACTTGGTGCAGGCCTGCGCGCGGCTGTCCCAAACCACCCCAACCGACATGCCCATCATGTGCGCTTTGTTCCAGCCGCCGACCTCGGCAGCCGAACGCTGAGTTTCAAGGTCGAACACAACCACATGCGGGCCTTGGTCAGGTGTCGCGTTCTCTACCTCCTCCTCTTCTTCCCACTCGGCAAAAATCGGCGCGTCCTCTGCGCCCTCGGTCGGAGTGCGCTCGATAGCCCGGCGGCCCGTGAGCGCGCCAAGCAGGTGGATCGCGCCGGCCTTGTCGAGAGGGACGTTGCCCGCGCCACACGTGGGGAAATGGATACAAGACGGACAGCCGAGCAGGCAATCGCAGGTTTCGACCATAGAAAGCGTCATGTCCAAGAGGCGGTCGAGCTGGGCAAAGCCCTTTTCCGCCAGGCCAATGCCGCCGGGGTGATAGTCGTACACGAAAATTGCGCCCTTGCCGAGCTGCGGGTGCTGGGGATAGCAGATCCCACCGACATCCGTGCGGTCGCACAAGGCCAGCAGCGGGAAGAGCGACTTCATGGCGTGTTCAATCGCATGGATCGAACCCATGTAGTGGTGCTGATGGCGGCTGAGATCGGCCTTGAAGTGGGCGTCGAGCTCAATCCAAAAGCCAATCGTCTCAAAGTGTTCCACCGGCGACTCCAACTCGTGTTTGCTGAGCACGACTTGGTCGCCGACGCGGATCTTTTCGTAGCCCACCACCTGCGAGCTGACCTTGAGCCGGCCCAGCCGCGCCATAAAGCCCTGCAAGGGCCGCGAGCGCAGCTCCTCTAAGATCTCGGTATCCTTTTCCGTGCGGGCGCGCGTGAAGTACGCTACATCCACTTCCTCAGCGTAGATCTGGCCCCGCTCGGGGTTGCGGTCGCCGATCTCGTACTGGCGGCCACGATGCAAGTAAATTGCGCCTTTGTAGCACTCGCCGTACACCTGCCCACCGCTGACCGTGCCAATCTGGTTGTCGCCGCGATCGACGATGTTATACGACTCGCCGATGGTGCGCATGTTGACCAAGCGGTGCGGCTGCTTGCGCGCGGCAAACCAAGCGTCGCCCTCGGCGTTCTGCAGCAGCATGCCATCCTCAGTCAGTGCATCGACCGCCTCCTGATAGTTGGGCAGCGCGTACTCGGTTTCGCTAGCGACGAGGGGCAATTCGCGCGCCGCGCACGTGAGGTGATTTTTGAGAATGTACTGATTCGTCGGGTCCACCACCGCATCCTCTAAATCGCGCCCGAAAAACTCTCCCGGGTGCCGCATAAAGTACTGGTCGAGCGCGTCGGGAGAGGCGATGAGGAGGATGAGCGACTCGCGGCCGGCGCGGCCCACGCGGCCAGCGCGCTGCCAAGTGTTGATGATCGAACCCGGATAGCCGACTAACACGCAGATATCCAAGCCGCCGATGTCAATGCCCAACTCCAGGGCCGACGTGGCCACCACGCCCATGAGCTCGCCACCGTTGAGGTCCTGTTCGATCTGGCGGCGCTCAGTGGGCAAATAGCCCGCGCGATACGAGGAAATCCGCTCCCGCAAGTCCGGTCGGCTCTGGGTGGCCCAGCGGTACACGAGTTCGGTAGTGATGCGGGCGCGGGTGAAGACAATCGTGCGATAGTCCTTGAGCACGCTGGCGCGCAGTAGGTGAGCCGCGAGGGTGTTGGGACTTTCGCTCGGGTTGACGAACACAAAGTGGCGCGCCGCGGCCGGAGCGCCGTGGTCCTCAATCGCGTAAAAGGAGCGGTTGAGCAGCTCGCCCGCTAGCTCGCGGGGATTGCCCATCGTCGCCGAGCTGGTGATGTACACCGGATCGGACCCGTAGTGCGCGCAGATGCGGTTCAAGCGGCGAAACAGGTGCAGAACGTGGGTGCCAAACACGCCGCTGTACGCGTGCAGTTCATCGATGACCACGTAGCGCAGGCGGGCGAAAAAGCCGGCCCAAGCCTCGTGGAAAGCGAGGATGCCCGAGTGCAGCATGTCCGGCGTGGTGAACAGCACCTGCGGCGGTTTGGTGCGAATTTGCCGACGGCGGTGGGCCGTGGTGTCGCCGTCGTAGATGGCCGCTTTCAACGTGCCCCCTAAGCCCTGCATCAGGCCGTTTAGCTCGTCGAACTGATCCTGCTCCAGCGCCTTGAGCGGGAATATGTAGAGCGCGTGCGCCTCGGGATCGTCGAGCAGCGTGGTCAGCACGGGCGCGTTGTACACCAAGGTCTTGCCCGAGGCCGTGGGCGTGGCAATGGCCAAGTGCTGGCCCTCCAGCACTTTTTGGATGCCCTCGGCTTGGTGCGTATAAAGCGCGGGAATGCGAGCGATTTCGAGGATGCGGGCCATGGCCGGAGGCAGGCCAGCCAAGTCGCGGACTAGACGCGCCGGGCGCGCGGGCAAGGTCTGGTGATGGACGACCTCATTGCCCAAGATACGGCGTTTGAGAAAGCGGATGTGTTCGGCGATGCTCTCGGCGTCGCAGATCAAGGTCCAATTTCCTGAAGCAGTGTGCGGCGAAGACGAGTGGGGAGCACGGGGAGGAAAAAAGAATAGCTAAGCTGTTGGGCTAGGGCAAGGCGGGAGGGAGAAAACTTGGTTGTGCGTCACTTTGAAATTTAGTTAGGAGGATCTACGCCGAGATCGCGGCAAATCTTCCTTACTAGCGTATCTTTAATTTCTCTGTGCCGGGGTATCGAAGATCGTCGGCCATCAGAAATATTCCTCCACCACGAGTGTTTTCCGCCTTCGCGGATCTGTTCGCATCCGCTCCGACGGAGATGTTTCAATAGGTCAATCCGTTTCACACGGTAATCACTAGCTCTTCGTAGTCATCGCCTACAAGGTCCAAGATCTCTTGGCGATGAAAATCAAGAGCCTCATGGAGTGCTTCCTCAATACTTTCCAGCAATTCTTCTCGGGTACGTTCTTGGCAATTAACACCAGGGACGTTCTGAACCCAGCCAATCCACCATTCCCCTTCTTGTTTCAGGATAGCAGTATATTTCATTTGAGGCTCCTCCTACATACGCGTTTGGTCTAAAAAATAAAATGCTCGATAAGCAAAACAAAATCCAGCGGTTGACAAAGTTGAGGGGAACTCGCCCGGACAAATGCCTGTCGTCTTGACAGAGAACCTATAAAAAGGGTCTTTATTTCGTATCGGTATGTAGCCCAACAAGCGTTTCCCTTGGCGGCACCTGATTACTAAAAAGGGGAGGTAATCTCGGTGCATCAAATCAGTTTTTCCGGCCTAACAGAGTGAAATCCTTACTGCAAAATCTTACGTCCGAGCTTCGCGCCGACCTCCTGTCTGCGAAGGCCGTTCCGGCGCTGTCAGCCGGCTTCACTTCGGGCCTAGGTCTGCTCGTCGCCCAGATTGCCTTCGGGAGCTTCATATTCTCGGGACCGTTAGCTCCCTATTCCTCCCAGGGCGTCGGCTTAGTGCTGTTTGGGAACTTCGCATCGTGCCTCATCATCGCCCTCGCGGGCGGCTACCTCGGCGCAATTGCAGGGCTGTCTCCCGCACTGGTGGTCGTCATGGCCACGATCGGGTTCACAATGAACGCCGAGGGCGACGCGCTGTTCGCGACCACCGCGGTCGCGCTCATCATCAGCGCAGTCGCCACTGGCGCGTGCTGTCTCCTGATCGGACACTTCCGACTCGCCAATCTAGTCCGCTTCATCCCCTATCCGGTGACGGGTGGGTTTGTAGCCGGAATCGGAGGAGCCGTGTGCTTGGCGGCCATGTCGTTAATGGGAGCCGAACCGGATTGGCGGGCGATTCCCTCACTCTTTGAACCCTCCGTGCTGTGGAAGTGGAGCCCGGGCGCGGCGTATGGGATCGTCTTGTACCTCGCGATTAAGCGCTGGGGCAATCCGCTGATCTTGCCGGTGAGCGTCGCACTCGCCGGAGCTGCGTACCATCTCGTACTCGCCAGTCTCGGCATTTCTATTGAAGCGGCGCGGGCGGAGGGCCTGCTGCTCTCCAGCACGGCCGATGGGAACCTGTGGCCGGCCTTGTTCCCTGCCGATCTGGTCCAAGTGCAATGGGCCTCAATGACCGAGCAACTCCCCCACATACTAACGCTGATTTTTGTTGCTTTCATCTGCGTGGTCATGAATTTCTCCGGTCTCGAATTAGCGGTGAATCAGGAATTGGACTGGGACCGGGAATTCCGGGTGACGGGCGTTGCGAGTATGGTCACCGGTCTAGGCGGCGGCACAGTGGCGACCTTTGTCGTACCGGCTTCCCTGCGCAGCAAGCTGCTCGGGGCCACAACAAGGTTGACCGGGGTGGTCGCTGCCCTCGTGATCGGGGTCGCATTGTTCCTAGGTGACGGGATACTGGGATTCGTTCCGGCATCGCTCGTAGGCGGCGGCATCCTGATCTTTGCCGGCCTCGGCATGCTGGACCAGGGCCTCGTGGCAAACTTCAGGCGGCTCCCCTGGTCGGAGTACGGCATCGTTCTGCTAATCTTCATTACAATCACGTCTTTCGGCATGATTGAGGGCGTGGGCGTCGGGATGCTCGCCACCCTCGTGTTCTTCGCCGTGCGCCTCAGCCGCGTGGACCCAATCGCATCGCAGTTCACCGCGCGCGAACGCGAGAGCAACAAAACCCGTCCCGTCCCCGATCGCGCCATCCTGCTGGAGGAGGGCGAGCGAGTGCAGGCATACCAACTGCGCGGCTACCTCTTTTTCGGCAGCGTGCACCCCCTCGCCGATCATCTCAGGCAGTCCCTGCGCGGCGCTTCGCGTCCTACTTGCCTGATACTAGACTTCAGCGCCGTCTCCGGCTTCGACTTCTCGGCAGTAAACGTTCTGAGCAGGTTTCTGCAAACGGCGCACGCGGCCGGAGTGCGGGTGGTTCTGAGCACATTGTCCAAGGAATTGCAGACCGGACTTGAGCACAATCTTCCGCCTGCCGTATATGCCGAGCTGCTGGTAGAGCCGGATGCGGACCGCGCCCTCGAACGCTGCGAAGACATCGTCATTGCAGAGTGGAGGGCGAACGTGGACAAGGCGGACGAGCGTCGCGCCTCGCTGATGGAGCACACCGTCGATGATCTCGAGCGCTACTTAGAGCGGCAAATTGATTTCGAAAATCTGCTGGAGGAACTCCGACCTTGGCTGAGTCCGCACCAGTACGCGGCCGACGAGGACCTCATAGGAGCGGATGCGCCGCAAGAAGGTCTGCAACTGCTGCTCTCTGGCCGGGTTTCCGGGTACGATGCCGCGGGTACGCGCCTTTTTCAGTGCGGCCCGGGCGATCCGATATGGCCGGCGGGCGCGGCAGAGCAGAAAGCGACCTCTGTGGTTGCAGACGGACCCTGCCAAGCGATGGTGTTGCCCCCGGCCGCCCTAGGCTGGCTGGAGCAGCACGAAGAGCGGCTTACCCTCAATCTGTATCGCTACCTCCTCGCCGGCCGTCTCCAATCCGACTCGGGAGCGGAGCAATAGCAAGCGGTCTCCCGCAGCTAGAAGGAATCGACTTGATTCTACAGAAAGGAGTCAAGATGAAGACAACCCTGACTTTCCCACTCGTCCTTTTCCTATCCGTCCCGACTGTGGCTCAAGAACAGCTTGCAGAACGACTACCGGATATAGAGCAAACAGTGAACGCGCAAATGGTGCACGTCGAGGGCGGGTCCTTCACCATGGGATGTACGCCGGAGCAGGAGAATTGTGGTGCCGACGAAAAGCCGACGCGCCGCGTGCAAATCAACAGCTTCGAGATTGGCAGGTACGAAGTGACTCAGGAACTATGGGAAGCGGTCATGGGTGAGAACCCGAGTGCCTTTGAGGATTGCCCCCAGTGTCCGGTTGAAACGGTCAGTTGGGATGACATCCAGGCGTTTCTGGCCAAACTGAATGCGGGAGGCGGGCAGTATCGGCTGCCGAGCGAGGCGGAGTGGGAATATGCGTCGCGGGGTGGGCAGCAAAGCCAAGGGTTCCACGACGACTGGGCTGCGGTCGCTTGGTATTACGAGAACACCGACAATAGGACGCATCCGGTGGGAGAAAAACAAGCGAATGAACTGGGCTTGTTCGACATGTCGGGGAACGTCCGGGAATGGGTGCAGGACTGCTACCACGTCAATTACGACGGCGCGCCGGCTGACGGTACGGCTTGGGAGCCAGAAGATTGTGTTCGTCGTGCGATGCGCGGCGGCTCCTGGTACGGCAAGCCGAGTTACGTCCGCTCGGCCAACCGCTTCTGGTACGCCACGTATTTCCGCAACAACAACCTCGGCTTCCGCATTGTCCGGACGATCCAAGAATAGAAAATCCCTGCCATCGGGTGCCACTTCCAAGCCACCACCGAACTGGCGAGAGCGGATTCATTCCCTATCGACATGTCCTTGACATCATATGTTGTCAAAGACATATTTCTCACATGAGTTGGACAGTCGAAATCGCCGACGAGTTTGAGCCGGAATTCGACAGTCTGCATGAGGATGTGCAAACCGAGATCCTAGCGCTGTCGCGTCTGTTGCAGCAGTTCGGGCCGCAACTAGGACGGCCCCGAGTAGACACGCTGAACGGCTCCCAACATGCGAACATGAAGGAGATGCGGTTCAGTGCTGCGGATGGAGAATGGCGTCTAGCGTTTGCCTTCGATCCGGCGCGCAAGGCCATCCTGCTCGTCGCAGGCGACAAGTCTGGAGTCAATGCTAGACGGTTCTACCGTGCGCTCATCCGCAAGGCCGACGAGCGGTTCGACCGGCATTTAGCCAGGCTCGCGAAGGAAGGAGATTAATGATGCCTTTGAATGTGGAAGACAAGATTGCGACGCTGGATCCCGCTCGGCGACGCAAGGTCGAGGATCGGGCGGCAGAACTCATTGCCGAGGAGATGACCCTGCGTGAACTGCGCAAGGCTCGGCAGCTTACTCAGGCACGCGTCGCTCACCAACTCGGCATCTCGCAGGACGGCGTCTCTCGGCTCGAGCAACGAAGCGATCTGTTGCTCTCGACGTTGCGCAAGACAGTGGAGGCCATGGGCGGCAGCCTTTCGCTCATCGCCAGATTTCCCGACCGTCCGCCGGTCGAGCTGTCAGGCATTGCCGACAGCGATTCCCGCGACTGACACCCAAGACAACGCGAACTCCACTCGCATGGATATTAAGGCGCTAACTGTCGATGTCTTTGGCACGGTCACCGACTGGTACTCTACCATTGTGCGAGAGGGTGAGCGATTGGGCTCCGACAAGCGGCTTTCTGTGGACTGGGCGCGCTTTGCCACGGCTTGGCGCGGTGGCTATGAACCTGCTATGGGGTCGCGTGCGGAGCGGCGAATTGCCTTGGACGACAATAGACGCGCTCCACCGAATGATTCTCGACGACATTCTGCAAGACTTCTCGATTCCCGAGTTGTCCGAGGACGAGCGCAGTTATTTCAATCGCGTTTGGCACAGACTGGATCCGTGGCCCGATGTGGTCGGCGGCATGTTGCGGTTGCAGTCCAAATACATTGTTGCCGCGCTTTCCAATGGCAACATGTCGCTGCTGACCAACATGGCGAAGCACGCCGGTATTCCGTGGGACTGTATCTTGTCAGCAGAGCTTGCGCGGCATTACAAGCCGGACCGGGAAGTGTACGAGACGGCGGCACATCTTCTCGATTTGGAGCCGCCTGAAATCCTGATGGTCGCGGCGCATCGCCACG
Organism: Candidatus Latescibacterota bacterium; assembly: GCA_965203175.1. Classification (GTDB taxonomy): domain Bacteria; phylum Latescibacterota; class UBA2968; order UBA8231; family UBA8231. The sequence goes on from OZ241867.1 coordinate 6,047,355, forward strand.
ACTTAGAGGGAGCTAGAGCCGTTGGCTTCAAAACGGCCTTCATTCCACGTCCTCTTGAATGGGGACCAGACGGCCAAGCAGACACCGCGCAAGACGGAGATTTTGACATAATTGCGGAGGATTTTCACGACCTTGCGGCGCAACTTGGGATCTAACTGCCGAGAGAAGCCATGCAAAGGTATTCGCCATTCGACAAAGCCATCCGTGATCTTCAGCCTTCTGACCTCACTATTCTGAGGAAAGTTCATGAAGGCTGGTATGTGGAGTACAAAAGCCAAATGGTCAAAGCCAGCGCACTTGCGAAATCTCTCTCTGCGTTCGCCAACACATACGGCGGCTGGCTGTTCATTGGAGTGCAAGAACAAAGCGGGGACAATGCCGTTGCGGGCGAGTTTCCCGGTATTCCTGAAGAAGATGTGGATGGCACCCTACAGAGTCTGCGCCATTCGGCCGCCGATCATCTCAACCCGACACCATTTTTCGAGACGACGGTTCTACGAGGACCGTGTGACGAGAACGGATTAGCTGAAGGCAAAGCGATAATCGCGGTCGAAATCCCGCAAAGCTACACCGCGCCGCATGTTCATAAAGATGGGCGTATCTACAGACGGGTGGCGGATGGATCGGAGCCCAAGCCGGAGATAGACCGGTTCGTCCTCGATCAGCTCTGGCGTCGTGCTGAACCTATTCGCGAAAGAACACGCGAATGGATCGAGCGCGACCCGGAGTTCTCTCAGGAAGAAAAGGAGATACCTTATGTACGCGTTTTACTCTGTGTAGACCCTTGGCGTCAGCACGTTGCTCGGCTAGGCGCACGGCTTCCTGAAATCAGACGTATTCTGACCAGCCATACAATAGCAGGTATTCCGTCGGTCCCTTTTGATACGGTCTACACCACATCAGGGGGACTCATCGCCCGTCAGCTAAAAGGGAACGATCCTCATAATTATGTATTGACCTGGAGAATACGACGTGACCTGTCCTGCGACATCGTCCTGCCCCTACCGTTCTACGCACCGAGTGCCCCAAGTGACTTAATCATAGACCTCGACGGTTATGTCAACGCTCCGCGCTTCATTGATATTCTAAAAAAGCACAAGTACCCCCGACCGCGTATAGCCGATCTGAATTTCCTGATGAACATACTGACCGGTGTTGTCTCGCAATACCGACGCCTGCTGAAGCTTGCTGATGCAGAGGGGAAATTTTACTTCAAGGCCCGCGTTCTGAATGCTTGGCGGATGGTGCCTTTCGTCGATGTCGAAACAGTGCTGAGTGAGTTCAAAGCGCACGGCCTGCCCATGGTGATGGACAGGACAGTCACCGTACCGTCTGGCCATGATCCTGACTCCTTTGCGTTTATTGACGAGCCGAAAATTGAAGAGAGCGAGTACAAAGAGCTAACAGTCAACATGGCACAGGCAAGCCTTATGATTATACGTATCGCACGGGTATTTGGCGTGCCGATCCTTATCGAAGGTGAAACCGAGGATGACATAGAGATGCTCTTGGATCTTGAGTTGAATGCTGCGGGCGAAAGGGCGATGACTGTTCAGCAAAATCGAAACAAACGACGCACGGGGGTCTAAATGCCCTCCCCCACCGGCATCGACCGCAACCTAACCCACTACGCCGACCCAGGTTTTAGCCGCTACATACGCCGCGCTTTTCTCGCTTCGGCCGGCTACGACGAGGCGGATTTAGAGCGCCCCGTCGTCGGCATCGCCGATACCTCGTCCGACTACACCACCTGCCATCGCGCCATGCCCCAACTCGTAGAAGCCGTCAAACGCGGCGTGCTAGAAGCGGGCGGCCTACCCCTCGTCTTTCCAACTCTTTCCCTCGGCGAAATCCTCCTCTCCCCCACCGCCATGCTCTACCGCAACCTCATGGCCATGGCGACCGAGGAAATGATCACCGCCCAGCCCATGGACGCGGTCGTGCTGCTCGGCGGCTGCGACAAAACCCTGCCAGCCCAACTCATGGCCGCAGCGTCCGCGTCCGTGCCCGCCATCCACCTCGTCGCCGGGCCGATGCTAGCCGGAGACTGGCGCGGCGAGCGATTGGGCGCATGCACAGATTGCCGCCGCTACTGGGCACAGCACCGAGCCGGTGCGCTCGACGCCGAAGAAATCGCCGCTGTCGAGCAGAGCCTGTGCCCAACCGCCGGAACCTGCATGGTCATGGGCACGGCCTCAACCATGGCCTGCGTGACCGAAGCCCTCGGGCTAATGCTGCCGGGCGCAGCCACCCCACCCGCAGTCTCCGGCCAGCGTTCGCGGCTCGGAGTCGCCACAGGTCGCCGGGCCGTAGCCTTAGCCACCAAGGGACGCTCAGCGCGGGACATACTAACGCCAGCGGCTTTTGCCAACGCGCTCAAGGTGCTGGCCGCACTGAGCGGCTCGACGAATGCGGTCGTGCATCTGCTCGCCATTGCGCGCCGGGCAGGCGTGGACTTGTCATTAGACGACTTCCACACAGCGGCCCAACAAGTGCCGCTGCTGGTCGATTGCAAACCAGCGGGCATTGGGTACATGGAGGATTTCGACAAGGCCGGCGGCGTACCCGTCCTGCTCAAGGCACTGGAGCCAATGCTCGATCTCGATGCAATAGGAGTCAGCGGCCAAACCCTCGGCGCGCTCTTGCAGAACGTGGCCGCACCCGGCGCGTGGCAAACCGCGATCCGCACCTTGGACGCGCCGCTGGGGCCAGCGTCATCCCTCGTAGTGCTAAAAGGCTCGCTCGCACCAGACGGAGCCGTCTTGAAAAAAGCCACCTCGTCCCCGCACCTGCACAAGCACCGAGGGCCAGCCATCGTATTCGAGGGACCAGACGATGCCACGCGCGTTGACGACCCCGCCTTGGGCATTACGCCAGAGCACGTGCTAGTGCTGCGCGGAGCCGGGCCAGTGGCCCTCGGCATGCCCGAAGCCGGGTCCATGCCCTTGCCCAAGCACCTCGCCGCGCAAGGCGTCGAAGACATGGTGCGCGTCTCCGATGGGCGGATGAGCGGCACGGCGTATGGAACGGTCGCTTTGCACGTAGCGCCAGAAGCGGCAGTCGGCGGGCCATTGGCACTCGTCCGCGACGGCGACCTGATCGAATTGGACGTAGAAGCCGGGCGCTTAGATTTACTAGTCCCCGAGGAAACCCTCGCCCGCCGGCGGGCCGAATGGACCGCACCCGCTGCGCCAACACGCGGGTGGCGGCATTTATACGCCAAGCGCGTATTGCAGGCAAACTTGGGTGCGGATTTAGATTTTTGCTAAGTACACGACAGTAGAGTGGTCTGAGATGCTTCGCTTCGCTCAGCATGACAAGTGCTGATGCTCTGCTTCTCAGTGTCATGCTGAGCGGAGCGGAGTCGAAGCATCTTATACCTATTTTGCTAAACAACGCGAGGAGGAATACATGCTTAGCGCATTGCTCGCCGAGCGCGAGCGGCAAGGCAAACCCATCCGGGTCGGCATCATCGGCGCGGGAAAATTCGGCGGCGGGTTGGTCGCGCAGATCGCCCAGATGCAGGGCATGGTCGTCTCGGCTATCGCCGACATCGACCTAGCGCGCACCCGCTACGCATACGAAGCGGGATACGGGGACGTTGCAGTGGAAACGGCAGATAGCCCACAGGCATTGGCAGAGGCCATTCACACGAGAAAATTCACCGCCGTTGAAGACGGGCTGTTAGTCGCGCAAGCCGAAGATTTAGACGTGGTGGTAGAGGCGACCGGCTCGACCTCGGTCGGGGCCAGCATGGCCAGCGCGGCCATCGCCAGCGGCAACCACCTCGTAATGGTCAATGTCGAAACAGACGTGACCATCGGCTCCCTACTCAAGCGCAAAGCCGATAGCGCGGGCGTGGTGTACTCCCTCGTCGATGGCGATCAACCCGGAGTGACCATGAACGTAATCGAATGGGCGTGGTCCCTCGGCTTGGAGGTAGTAGCTGCGGGCCGAGGCACCATCCTCTTTGCCGACGATCCCCAAGGCACGCCCGACAACACCGCGGCGCGCTTCGGCTTTGACGAAGAGACCTTGCAGCGGCGCAACATCAGCCTGAAGATGTACAACTCCTTCCGCGACGGCACCAAAGCCCAAGTCGAGGCCACGGCCATCGCCAACATGGCCGGACTAGTCCCCGACATAAGGGGCATGCACGAGCCGTCGTGCAACTTGGCCGACATCCCGCAAAAATTCAGCTTGGTCGAAGAAGGGGGGCTGCTAAGCCAGCGCGGCGTCATAGAGCTAGCCAACAGCGTCGCCGAGGACGGCAAGACCCGGCTCGCCAACCCGCTGGGCATGGGCGTCTTCGTCGTCGTCCGCAGCGAACACCCCTTCACCATAGAAGACCTCACCACCTACGACCTGCATCCGGGCGGCGACGGCAAAAACTTCCTCCTCTACCGCCCCTATCACTTGGTGGCAGTTGAAGCCCCAATCACCATCGCCAAAGTCGCACTCTACGGCCTACCAACCGGTGCTCCGCGCTCCGTGCCCACAGCCGATGTAATCGCCGTAGCCAAGCGGGATCTCAAAGCCGGCGAGACGCTCGACGGCGGGGGCGGCTACACCGTCTTGGGGCAAAGTGAAAAGGCGACCGTGGCGCGCCAAAAGGGCCTGTTGCCGTTAGGACTGTCGGGCGGAACCGTGCTCAAGCAAGACGTGCGGCAAGGCGACGCCATCGGCTACGCCATGGTCAAATTGCCGGATTCGCTCGCACTGCAACTGCGGCGTGAGCAGGACGCCATGGGCGAATAAATCAGTGATATATTGATGATATTATATGCCTTTTCGATGACTTTTTGGTGATTTTTGCCCAAAAAGCCATAATAGACCTTGGCTGGGCCTACCGCGTCCCAAATCCTGTTGTATCATCCAGTCGACGCCCGCGATCCTATATCCCATACCCCTGAGGTGATGAGTTGAAAGACGTCGACGAGCGAGACCAACAGATAGAGGCGCTGCGCAACCGCCTCTCCAAGCTGAGCGAGGCCAGCCTCCGCATCAACGAAAGCCTCGACCTAGACACAGTATTGCAGGAGATCCTCGACAGCGCCCGGTCGCTGACCGACGCCCGGTACGGCGTGATCGCTATCTTTGACGATGCAGGGCAGGTGGAGGACTTCTTGGCCTCCGGCCTGACGGCCGATGAGACCCAGCAGTTACGGGAGGCGACCAAAGAGATGACGTTATGCAAAATTTCGGGACCATGGAGAGTCCGGGACTTTGCCAGCTACACCAGAGTGCTGGGCATTCCCGAGTTCCGCCTGCCTACGGAGATGAATTCCTTCCTGGTAGCCCCGATTCGCCACCAGGGCGTGGGCGTGGGCAACATTTATCTGGCAAAGAGGGAACCCGGCCAGGAGTTCACCCGCGAAGACGAGGAAACCTTGGTCATGTTCGCGTCTCAGGCGGCGCTGGTCATAGCCAACGCCCGCAGGTACCGCGACGAGCAGCGGGCCAGAGCCGACCTCGAAACCCTGATCAATACCTCGCCGGTGGGCGTGGTGGTCTTCGACGCTCGGACCGGCGTGCCGGTGTCCTTCAATCGGGAGTCCAGAAGGATTATGGGAGAGCTCCAGACACCGGGATCCTCTGTGGAGCAGCTCCTCACCGTACTCACCTTCCGGCGTGCCGATGGGCGCGAGATCGCTCTGGATGAGTGTTCCCTCGCGCAGGCGTTGAGCGCCGGCGAGACCATCCGCGCCGAGGAGATCGTCGTACAGACCCCCGACGGCCGGTCGGTGACCACGGTGGTAAACGCCACGCCCATCCGTTCGCAGGACGGCGAGATCGAGTCGGTCGTCGTCACGCTACAGGACACGACACCGCTGGGGGAGTTGGGACGGCTGCGGGCCGATCTCCTAGGTACGGTGAGCCACGAACTGCGCGTTCCGCTGACCTCCATTAGAGGTTCCGCCACCGCCCTATTGGACACCTCATCCGACCTAGACCCCGCCGAACTGCACCAGTTCCTCCATATTATCGTCAATCAGGTTGACCACATGCGTGAGTTGATCGGCGACCTGCTCGACGTGGCGCGCATCGAGACGGGCACGCTGCCAGTTAGTCCCGAACCAGCCGAGGTCGCCACCCTGGTGGACCGGGCTAGGAACACCTTCCTAAGCGGCAGTGGAAGGCACAACCTCGACCTCGATCTCGCGCCGGACTTGCCCCTGGTCATGGCGGATCGACAGCGCATCGTCCAAGTCCTAGGCAACCTCCTATCCAACGCAGCAAGGCACTCGTTAGAGTCGTCTGTCATCCGGGTGACCGCCGCGCGGGAAGACCTGCACGTGGCGGTCTCCGTCGCCGACGAAGGCACTGGGATCCCCGCCGAGCGGTTGCCGTACCTGTTCAGACAGTTCTCCCGCACCGACGACGAGGACAGGGCACGCGAAACCGGCGGTTCGGGTCTCGGCCTTGCCATCTGCAAGGGGATCGTGGAGGCGCACGGTGGCCGCATCTGGGCTGCAAGCGACGGCCAAGGCCAAGGGGCGCAATTCACCTTTACCATACCAGTGGCCGAAGATGCCGAAACCAGCTCAACGGCTCAGTCTCCTCGGCTCGCCGCTCGCTCGCAGCAGGAGGAGAGAGGCAGTGAGCGCATCCTGGTGGTGGACGACGATCCGCAGGCATTGAAGTACATCCGGGACGCACTCTCGGGGGCGGGCTTCACGCCGATAGTGACCGCTGACTCCAAGGAAGCGCTCCTCCTCACAGCGGAGAAAAAGCCCCATCTGGTCTTGCTCGACCTGGTGCTGCCCGACTCCGACGGCATCGACCTGATGAAGGACATCCTCCGCATGGCCGACGTGCCGATTATCTTCGTCTCTGGATACGGCAGGGACCAAGTTATCGCACAGGCCTTTGAGAAGGGAGCTTCCGACTACATCGTCAAGCCCTTCTCACCGACGGAACTGGTGGCGAGGGTTAGGGCAGCCCTGCGCAGGCAGGCAGATCCGTACCGGGCCGAGCCGTCGGAACCCTACGTGCTGGGCGACCTGACCATTGACTACGCCGAACGCCGCGTGACGGTGGCCGGCCAGCCGGTACAGTTGACCGCCACCGAGTACGAACTGCTCTTTGAGCTATCGGTCAACGGCGGACGGGTGTTGACCCATGACCAGTTGTTGCGAGGGGTATGGGGCCTGACCAACTCCGGCGATGTGCGAGTGATCCGCTCCCTCGTCAGGAGACTCCGCCGCAAGCTGGACGATGACGCGAGCAACCCCACGTACATCTTTGCTGAGCCTCGCGTCGGCTACCGAATGCCGAAGGGACAGGAACCGAGAGAAGGGACGGAGTGACTGTGGCACACGTAGGAAGGGCTGTCGTCGCTAGGAGCCGGTCAAAAAACAAGGCGTGCGGCAAGGTGCAGCCATCGACTACGCCATGGTTGATTTGCCAGATTCGCTCGCGTTGTGTATCTACGGCATGGGTAAGACGCCATGTGCGAATAGACTTGAAGTGAAGATTGGAACATGTCCGAATATCAAGAAGCTAAGGTAGTAATCGTCTCCATCTTGGAACTTTCAAAAGACTCAATCCATATGCACGTAGGATTGATCGTGTTCTTTTTGGCTGTAGTCCTGTGGAAAAAAGGTTCAATTGAAGCGCGATGTTTGATCCCTGTTGTAATTACAGCGTCCTTGATGGAAATCCTCGATCTAAGATATGATTATATCTCTCTCGGTTACTTTCGCCTGAAGGCAATAACTGCAAGCATACACGATTTAATCAATACTACGTTTTGGCCGGTGGTCATCGTGGTACTTGCTCGGATGGGCAAATTGAATAATGAGCGGAACGCATAATTGTCTAAAGCTCTCCTATAGGTACAAAAAAGGGGGAAGGGCCTCGCGCCCTTCCCCTTTTTGCGCGTCTAGATCAGGCTAGCCAGCCTTGACTTCGACCTGGCGGACGACCTTTTTCGCCTCCTCCTTCTTGGGCAGGTGGAGGGAGAGGACGCCGTTTTTGAACTTGGCTTCGATGGCGTCGTCCTGCACGCCATCGGGGAGATGGAAGGCGCGCTCAAAGCGACCGTAGATGCGCTCCTGGCGGAAGAACTTACCTTCCTTTTCCTCGCTAGCCCCGCTCTTTTCACCCCGCAGCACGAGCGTTCCGTCGTCGACGGAGACCTCGATGTCCTTCTCCTCCAACCCCGGCAGCTCAGCCGAGATTTCGTAGGAAGCGTCGTCTTCCTTGACGTCGATGCGCGGGCTGAAAGCCGCGTTGCCAGTCAAAACGGGCAGACGCGAGTCCTCCCCAAAGAAGGCATCGAAGAGGTTGTCGAACGAGTTGCGCCACGGGCGATTGCTGACGCGGACGCTGGGTAGTAAAGTTCTGACGGCCATGATTTTCTCCTTGTTAAGTGATTGTTGGTTCCTATGGCCTTCGCCCATTGTATTGCAAAAGCCGTGCCAACATTTTAAAATTTTACATATCTCGTTGTTACCAATAGATTTAAGAATTTTTCGCCTAAAAGGGGTATTGTCCGTATTGTCAGCACAGCCTGGAAAAATTGGCAGGCGTCATGCGAAATTGTCCGAAGTCTGTGCCGTTATTGCACTATGTCTCTGTGGACGTCCTATATTCGTTAGTTCGCAACCATCGAAAGGAACCATTGTGATCGACTGGGAAGCTGTGCGCGCCGAAGTAACCGGGCATTTGCAGGCCCTCATCCGCATCGACACCACCAACCCCCCCGGCAACGAAAGCAAAGCCGCGCGCTATCTAGCAGGAATATTGCGGCAGGAGGGCTTTGATCCCCTCTTCGTCGAGTCCGCGCCCGCGCGAGGCAACGTCCTCGCGCGGCTGTCCGGCGGCGACGAACCACCGCTCATGCTATTGGGACATACCGACGTGGTGGCCGCCGAACCTGAGCACTGGACCCACCCGCCCTTTTCTGGCGCACTAGCCGACGGCTGCGTGTGGGGGCGGGGCGCTTTAGATATGAAGAACATGGTCGCGGTGAATCTGATGGTGTTGCTCCTGTTGCAACGGGAAGGCGTCCAACTCAACCGCGACATCGTCTTCGCCGCCACCGCCGACGAGGAGGCCGGCAAGGGCAATCACGGGCCGGGGTGGATCATCGACAATCGACCGGAACTGTGGGACGCGCCCTTGATCATCACCGAGGGCGGCGGCAGCGACTTCGCAGTCGGCGAGCAGCGGTTTTACACCTGCCAGACCGGGCAAAAGGGGCTGTGCCGGCTGCGCCTGATCGCCCGCGGCGCGCCCGGACACGGCTCCATGCCGCACGGCGACAGCGCAATCGTCAAGCTGTCCAAAGCCCTAGCCGGCTTGGAAGGAGCCGTGTTTCCCGCGCACATATCCGCGAGCGTGCGCCGCTTTGTCGAGGGAATTGCCAGCCGCCGTCCAGCCGCCGAGGCCGCCCTGTGGCAACAAGTACTCGATCCGGCGACCTCGAATGCCGCACTGCGCGAACTCCCCATTGGCAGCACCTTGCGCCGCGAGTTGGGCGCAGTGCTGCACAACACGGCCTCGGCGACCATGGTGCAGGCTGGTTCCAAGATCAACGTGATTCCGGGAGAGGCAACTGCTTGGATCGATGGGCGCTTAGTGCCCGGACAGACAGCAGAGAGTTTCGCGGCCGAGTTGCGTACATTTGTCGGCGAAGAGGTCGCCATCGAGATCGATCAGTACACGCCGCCCTTGGAAGCATCGTCCGATACCCCGCTTTTTCAGACAATCGTCGAGGTGATGCAGAAACGCGAGCCAGACGCGCCAGTGCTCCCGTATCTGATGCCAGCCGGCACCGACGCCAAGCACATTGTGCCGCGCCGCCCCGAAACCCAGATCTACGGCTTTATGCCCTATCGCCAGCAGCCAGGCGAGGAAGAAATGTCCCTGATCCACGGCCACGACGAGCGCATCTCCGTGGCAGAACTGCTCTTTGCAACGCAGGTGCTCTACGAAATCGTCTGCCGCTTTGGAGGAGTAGAGAACCGCTAGCTCGAATCGACGACAGCGACGCCATCGTCGATTTCGAGGACCAAAACCTTATCGCCGGGGTTGAGAGGACCTTGAGCATCGGCCCGGCGCGCCAACAGTTCGATGGTGCGGCCTTGGACGGTAGCGGAAATTTTGCCGGTGCTGCCCGTAGCGATGGGAACGGTGACTTCGGCTTCTAGGCCGATCAAGTCGTCGCCTGCCAGCGAACTATCGGCGCTGGAGGTACTCAGCCGACTCAGCATCCAGTCGCCCAAAAAGGCGCAGACCACACCACTACCCAGCGCCGTAAACAACGCAGCACTTGGGCCCATCAGCAGGCTGCCAAGCATCCCGGCCAAACCAAAGAAGAAGGCAAAAAAGAAGAACAGCCGCAGCCGCAAAACAGCCAGCGCCCGCAGGCCGTCGCCCACACCATCGCCGTCCCCCCCAAACAGCGAGGCACCAACGGCGATCCCCCCAACGATCAGCCCGCTCAAGTACAGATAAAAGAGATCCACGCTACCCTGCCTGCGGCGGAACCTGCCCGTCGGTCTTGTCGGCGATGACCGAGGCCAGATCGACGCCGGTGGTGGCCTTGATGCTCTCGAATAGCGCAGGAGCCAGCGTCCCGATCTGGTTGACGACCGCCGGCAGACCGCTCTGACCGCCGTTGCCGGAATCGACGACCGCGAGGTGGTCAATTTTGATGTCCTTAGCCATGGCGGTGATTTGCTCGACCAAGCTCGGCAGCATCTGGATCAACAACAGTTCCTTACCATTGGGGCCAGCGATGGTCCAGACCTCGTTTTTCTGCTTGAGCACCTCGATTTCGGCGAGGCCGTTTTCGAGGATGTTGGCCGCCTCGCCCTTGGCGCGCAGTTCAGCCGCGTCGCGGTCGGCGCGGGCTGGCTCAATGACCTCGATCTCTAGCTGGCGCCGCTGCAGCGCCAAGCGCTCCTGCTCGACCTCCTGCTCGGCCTGAACTTCGGCTTTGCGGGCAACTTGCGCGGCGCGTTTCTCCGCGGCCAAGCCCTCGCCTTCTAAATCGGCCTTGCGAACTCGGAGCGTGTTTTGCGCATCGACGATCTCCACCTGCGCCTCGGCGTCGGCGACCTCACCGCGACGGCGCGCCTCGGCGGATTTCTCCTGTGATTCAGCGCGGTTTTCAGCCTCGGCGATTTCGGCTTCCTTGAGGACCGCAGCCGTGCTCTTGCGGCCAATAGCGTCGAGATAGCCAACATCGTCGGAGACGTTCTGGATTTTGAGCGTGTCGAGCACAAGGCCCAGCTTCTGCAAATCGACATCCGCCTCACCGATGAGCGATTGGGCAAATTTGAGGCGATCCTCGTTGACCTCTTCGGGGGTCAGCGTGGCGAGGACGCCGCGCAGGTTGCCTTCGAGCGTATCCTTGGCAATGTCTTGGATTTCAGGGAGCGCGATGCCCAAGAAGCGCTCTAGCGCGTTGCCGAGCAGCGGCTCGTCACCGGCGATCTTGATATTGGCGATGCCTTGCACCGACAGCGGGATGCCGCCTTTGGAGTACGCGTTGTTGATCGATACTTCGAGGGGAATCGTGCGCAAGTCGAGGCGGTCGACCTTTTCGAGGAGCGGGATGCGAAAGGCGCGGCCCCCTTTAATCACGCGGTAGCCCACCGCGCGACCGTCGGAGGTCTGGCGTTTGCGGCCCGAGAAGATGATGACTTCGTTGGGCTGGCAAATAAAGAGATTCAGCCGGACGACGGAGATCACCACGATCAGCAATACCGCGAAAACTATAGCGAAAGTCAGGAATTCCATATATCACCTCCTGAGGCGTTTGCGGCGTAATATACGGAAAGAAACCGCTAAACCCTACGAAGTTTCCTCGACGATTCAATACGCGCCCTTAATCCGCCCAAACCACCCGCGCAACGGGTCGCCCAATTCCTCCATGTAGCGGCCCATCCGCCCTACCAGGTCTTGGCGCACGGCCTCGTACGCCGGATCGCCATACACATTGTTGAGCTGATAGGGATCGCGTTGCAAGTCGTACAACTCGCCCGGATCGCCCGAATTAAAAGTGAACTGATGAGTGCGGGTGCGGACCATGCGCTGGTTGGCGACCGTAAAATGGCGGTCGAACACGCAGTACACTTCCTCGCGCCCGTTGGCAAACGGGCGTCCCTCCATAGCCGGGAGAAAGGACCGCCCATCGAGGTCGGCGGGAACTTCAAGACCAGCGGCATCGAGCGACGAGAGCATGATTTCGTGCAAATAGACGAACTCGTCGCAGGCCGTGCCGGGAGCCTGACAATCGGGATGGGCAATGACGAGCGGGATGCGGTAGATCTCGTCGTACATGAACTCGCCCTTCTCGATCAGCTTGTGCGCGCCGAGGCAGTCGCCGTGATCCGAGGTATAGACGATGATGGTATCGTCGAGGACGCCCAATTGTTCCAAGTGAGCCACCACCCGACCCACCATGTCGTCGATGAGCGTGCAATGCCCAAAGTAGCGCGCGGCGATTTCCTGAAACCCCTCCCAGCCGTAGTCCCCCAACCCCCACAGCTTCTCGATTAATTGCTGGCGATAGGGTTTTTTCTCAAACGTCTCGGCGTACCCGGGATGTTCGGGAATGGCCTTTGGATCGTACATGGAGAAGTACGGCTCCGGCACCAGCGACGGACTGTGCGGCCCCCAAAAGTTGGCCCAGAGAAAGAAGGGCTCCTCACCAGTAGCCACTTCGTCGAGCACGCGCATGGCTTCCTCGGCGACGAAATACTCAATGCACGACTCGACCGGCCCCTCGTGCAATGCGAACATCTCCTGCGCCTGATTCGAGGGATTGGTGCCGACAAAGCGGTGCGACACCGTCGGCGGCGGGTCGAAGCCGCGCTCTTTGAGATAGTCGGCGTAATGATTGTGGCTGCGAAGTTTTCCGCCGAATTGCAGACCGGGCAGCAGATCACCCCCGGGGAAAGAATAGCCCAGGAAATCCTTGCCGGTGAACCCATAACCGGACGGACCGGTCTGCTCATCCACGTGCCACTTGCCGGCGTACCCGCAGCGATAGCCAACATCGGCCAAATAGTGATTTAACCCGCGCACGCCCTCGCGCAGACACAGGCCATTGGCCGTAACCCCGTGCTTGTGCGGATAGAGACCCGTGTAAAAGGAAGCGCGGGCCGGCGAGCAGATCGCAGTCGGCGTAAACGCCGAATCAAAGCGCACGCCGCGCGCCGCCAACGCGTCGATGTGCGGTGTCCGGCACACCTCGTTCAGTCCGTAGCAACTCACCGTGTCGAGCCGCTGCTGGTCGGACATCAAGACGACGACATTAGGTTGCTTAGCCATTTAGCGCTCCTCGCTCCGCAAATCCAGCCACGCCATCTCCGCCTCAGAGAGCGGATTGTCGAGAGCCTGCGCGTTGGCCGCGATCTCATCGCCGCTCATGCTGCCGACCAAGGCGTAGATGTCGAGCGGATAGCTGAGCACGTACGACAAGGCGATCTGCGGCACCGACAGCCCCTTTTCTTCAGCCAGTGCCCACGCGCGGTCGAGCCGTTTGAAGTTGTCTTCGCAGTAGTACGATTTGGGCATGGAGCCATCGAACTGGTCGCGCATTTCCTCGGCGTTGGCGCGGGTAATTTTGCCCGAGAAAAAGCCGCGGGCCACGCTCGACCAAGTAAAGAGCGGCATGTCGTGCTCGGCGTACCAAGCGCGGGCGGCAGCTTGGCTGGGACCCGCAATCGACAAGCAATCCTTCCACGGCTCGGCAATCTGATCCGCCAAGCTGAAGTTCGGACTGGAGGCCGCAAAAGGCACGAGCCCGCGTTGGTCCGCGTATTCATTGGCCTCGGCCAAGCGCTCCGGCGTCCAATTCGAGCCACCAAAAGCGTGGATGCGACCAGCCGCGTGATGTTCGTTAAGAGCCTCGACAATCGGCCCGACCGGAACTGCCGGATCGTCGCGGTGCAACAAGTAGAGGTCGATGTAGTCGGAGCGCAGGCGCACTAGCGAGTCAGCCATGTCCGAGGCGATGTCGTACGGAGTGACGCGGTTGCGGTCCTGATTGAGATGGGCACCCTTGCCAATGATGACGATTTCATCGCGGTTGCCCCTTTCTTCCATCCACAGTCCGAGCATGCGATCCACTTCGCCGCCGCCGTAGCCGTGAGCCGAGTCATACGTAGTGATACCGGCCTGCCAAGCCGCGTCGAGCAAAACAAAGCCTTCTTCCTTGCGGCTGCGATTGAGCATAATCGAACCTTGAACTATGCGCGAAATCTTTTTTTCAATGCCTTGTACGTTGCCGTATTGCACGAGTACGTTCCTTTCTATTCCATTGGGTATTTCAAGCCGATCTGAGCGCGGATCTCGTCGAGGATCCGCATCAGCGCCACGGTTTCGTCGAGCGACATGACCGCGCTCTCTGTCAGACCTTCGCCGAGACAGCGAGCGACTTCTTGCGCCTCGTAGTTGTAGCCATTGCCCGCCAAGGGCAATTCGATGCGCTCTTCGCGGTCCCCGGCTTTGAGCGTGGCGCTTTCGCCCTTCCACCACGACGGATCAATGACAATCGTCCCCTCGCTGCCGACGATGCGGGCCTCGTGCGAAGTCGAAGCGCGAATGGCACAAGAGAGATTGGCGATGGCACCGCCGCTATAGCGGAGTACGATGCCCGTCTGCTCGTCAACGCCAGTCTCGCCGAGGTGTGCAGCCGCAGCGATCTGCGCTGGCTGCGACCCAAGCACCATCGCCGCGAAAGAGACGACGTAAATGCCGATGTCGAGCAAGGCACCGCCGCCCAAAGCGAGGTTAAAAAGCCGGCCATCGGGATTGACGCCCGCGCGAAAACCAAAGTCAGCACTGACCATCAGCGGCTCGCCGATAGCATCAGCGTCGAGCCACTGGCGCACCTGCACCATAATGGGCAAGTAGCGAGACCACATGGCCTCCATCAGAAAGACGCCATTGGCGCGGGCACAGGCGACGACGGCTGCGGCCTCGGCCGCATTGATGGTAAACGGCTTCTCGCAGAGCACGGCCTTGCCGGCTTCAATACAGAGAATCGAATTGTCTTTGTGGAAAGGATGGGGCGTGGCCACGTACACCGCGTCTATGTCGGGATCGGCGCTGAGGGCCTCGTACGAGGCGTGGCGGTTGGGGGCACCGTACTGGTCGGCAAAAGCGTCGGCGCGCTGCTGATCGCGCGAGCCAACGGCGACTAACTCTCCTTCGGAAATAGCCTGGAGGCCGACGGCAAATTTGTGGGCAATGCTGCCCGGGCCGAGGATGCCCCAGCGAATGGGCGCGGTCATGGATACTCCTAGCGTGGACTGATTATGAAAATAAGTGGGGATATAGTTTGGCCGTGCGCAGAGCAGGCGTCAACCTAGCTTTGGTTGGCAAAGGCGCGGGCGTTTTGAAATAGCTTGAGCCACGGCCCTTCTTCGCCCGTCCACTCCGCCGGACGCCAAGATAGCTGAACATTGCGGAAGACGCGCTCGGGGTGCGGCATCATAATGGTAGCGCGGCCGTCGGCGCTAGTCAGAGCCGTTAACCCGCCGGGTGAGCCATTCGGGTTGAACGGATAGCGTTCGGCCGGCTGACCGTAATTATCCACGTAGCGCAGGCAAAGCTGATCTTGCATCCGCGCTCGTTCTAGGTCTTGCTCGTCGCCAAATTGGACGCGGCCTTCGCCGTGCGCCACCGCAATGGGCAAACGCGACCCCTCCATGCCGCGCAAGAGTACCGAACGGCTTTCCAGCACCTCTACGGTGGCGAACCGCGCCTCAAACTGCTCGGAGCGATTGCGCACAAATTGCGGCCAGTCGGCCGCGCCTGGGATCAGCTCCTTGAGGTGCGACAGCATCTGGCAGCCATTGCACACCCCCAAGGAAAAGGTATCCGGCCGCTCGAAAAAGGCGGCGAATTGCTCGCGCAGGCGGTCGTGGAAGAGAATCGAACGCGCCCAACCAGCTCCGGCCCCAAGCACGTCGCCGTAGCTAAAGCCGCCGCAGGCAGCCAACCCGTGAAACGAACTCAATTCGACGCGGCCTTCCAACAGGTCGGTCATAGTCACGTCAACCGCCTCGCAGGCGGCTGCGTCAAAGGCCGCGGCCATTTCCACCTGACCGTTGATGCCCTGCTCCCTCAGCACGGCCACGCGAGGCCGCGCCTTCCCGCCTATGGTCGGAGCAACTTCGTGCGCCAAGTGGAAGTTCAGGCCCGGATCTTGGCCGTCGTCAAGGGCCTCGTACTCCTCGCGGGCGCAGTCCGGATCGTCGCGGTGGGCCTGCATCCGATACGTCAGCTCAGCCCACGCCGCGTGGAGGTCGAGTAGTGGGGCGTCATAGACGAGATCATCGCCCCTGCGAATGCGCAAATGCAAGTCGTCAACAGGCTGGCCCACGCTGTACACCAAGTTGGCGATGCCCTGGTCCGCAAAGACCTTGTACACGGCTTCTTCATCCTCGACGCGGTATTGGATCACAGCACCCACTTCCTCGCAAAAGAGCGCGGCGAGTAGATCGTTGCCTAGCGTGTCGATCATTAACTCCACGCCACAGCGGCCGGCAAACGCCATCTCCGCCACCGCAGTGAAAAGCCCTCCGTCGGAACGGTCGTGGTACGCGAGCACAAGGTCTTGGTCGAGCAAAGTCTGCACGGTCTCGTACAAACCGCGCACATCGCCTGCATCCACGTCCGGAGTCCCACTGCCGATTTGGTTGTACGCTTGAGCGAGGCAAGAGCCACCAAGACGGTTCTGCCCGCGACCCAAATCCACGAGCAGCAATCGGGTGTCGCCGCTCTTTAGGTCGGGCGTGGCGTGGCGGCGCACATCGTCCACCGGCGCGAAGGCCGAGACGACCAAACTCAACGGTGCGACTACCTTGTGCGCCGCGCCCTCGGTGTCTTCCCACACCGCCCGCATGGACAGCGAATCTTTCCCCACCGGAATGGACACGCCTAGCGCCGGGCAAAACTCCAACCCCACTGCGCGCACTGTGTCGTACAAAGCTGCATCTTCGCCCTCCTCGCCGCAGGCACACATCCAATTCCCCGACAGCTTGATGCGGTGAATCGGACCAATGTGTGCCGCAGCGATGTTGGTGACGGCCTCGGCAATGGCCATGCGCCCCGACGCTGGCGCATCCACTAAGGCGAGCGGCGTGCGCTCACCCATCGCCATAGCCGACCCAGTATACCCCTGAAAGGAATGACAAGTCAGAGCTAAATCCGCCACCGGCACCTGATGAGGACCAACCATCTGATCGCGGGCTACCAAGCCAGTAACCGTGCGGTCGGCAATGGTGATGAGGAAGGTCTTGGCCGCCACGGCTGGAAAGCGGAGCACGCGCTCAGCAGCCTCGGCTATCGAAGGCTCTCCTAAATCGAGGCGCTGCCGCACGGGCTGGCTGCGCATCGCGCGGCGCAGCATCTTGGGCGGCTTGCCCAAAATCACCGCTAGGTCCAGGTCGTCGATGGGCTTGCCGCCGAGCAGAGAGTCGTCGAGAGACAGCGTGCCATCACCCGTGATCTCGCCGATGACCGCAAACAAGCAGCGCTCGCGCGCGGCCAGCTCGGCAAAACGGTCCAAATCGGCGCGGCCCACCACCAGCACGTAGCGCTCTTGCGCCTCATTGCTCCAAATCTGCATCGGGCTCATGCCCGGGTCGTCGTTGTGAATGGCCCGCAAGTCAAAACGCGCACCCACGTCTGCCACTAACTCTGGGCAGGCGTTGGACAGGCCACCGGCCCCCACGTCGTGAATGCTGATGATGGGATTTTCCGCACCAAGCGCGATGCAGCGGCTGATTAGCTCTTGGCAGCGGCGCTGCATCTCGGGGTTGTCGCGCTGCACCGAGGCAAAGTCGAGATCCTCGCTGTTGGCGCCCGTGTCCATGCTAGAGGCCGCACCCCCGCCGAGGCCGATGAGCATGGCCGGCCCTCCGAGCTGAATGACGCAATCGCCCGCAGCCGGAGTTTTCTTTTCCACGTGCTCAGCGTCAATGAGGCCAACGCCACCAGCGACCATGATCGGCTTGTGATAGCCGCGCCACACCCCGGTGCTGTCATCTTCCAAGGTGCGGAACATCCCGAGGATGTTGGGCCGGCCGAATTCATTGCCAAAGGCCGCGCCACCAATCGGCCCTTCGGTCATAATGGAGAGCGGAGTAGCCAAGCGGTCCGGGAAGGCCGCACGCTCTTTTTCCCACGGCTGGGCGAACTCAGGCAAGCGCAGATGCGAGGTAAAAAAGGCGCACAGACCCGCCTGCGACCAGCCGCCCGTGCCAGCCGCCCCCTCGTCGCGAATCTCTCCTCCGACCCCGGTGGACGCTCCGGGGTAAGGCGCGATAGCAGTGGGATGGTTGTGAGTCTCGACCTTGATCAAGACGTGAGCCTGCCGCTGGCGATATCCATAGCGAAAGTCCTCGTCTATATGCGGACCAAAGACCGGCATATCAAATCCTTCAATCACACCGGCGTTGTCGGAATACGCCTTAATCGTGCCTTGCGGATGGGCCGCATGCGTGTGGCGAATCATGTCGAAGAGCGACCGCGTCTCGCGCTGGCCGTCGATGATCCAATCGGCATTGAAAATTTTGTGGCGGCAGTGCTCGGAATTGACCACCGCAAACATCATTAGCTCCACGTCGGTCGGATCGCGCCCCGCAAAGGCGTGCAGCGCGTAGTCAATTTCCTCGTCCGAGAGGGCCAAGCCCATTTCGCGGTTGGCGGCCACGAGCGCACATCGTCCCTCGGCCCGCACCGGAATGTGGACTAGCGGCTTGGGATTCACACGGCGAAAGAGAGTCTCTAAGGAGTCGAGCGGGGCCTCAATCATGCGGTCGTAGAGCAGCGGCAAAACCGCGCTGGGCACGGTATCGGCAGCAAAGGCATACAGCGTGCCGCGCTCGACGCGGCGCACGAATTCGAGGCCGCAATTTCTAAGGATGTCCGTAGCCTTGCTCGACCACGGAGACGTCGTGCCCGGCCGCGGACCAATGGCCACCTCATTGTGCGCCCGCTCCGGCAAAGTCGCATCCACGTCGAGGATGCGCATGAGCCGCGCCAATTCACCGTCAGCTAAGGCGCGCGCACATTGCACAGCATAGAAGTACGTGGCACTCAGATCTTCAACTTCGGGCGCGCAACGCTGACAGCGCGCTAGGAGCGACCGGCGGCGCAGGGACGACAGGGCCGGGGGGCCGACAAAGGCGAGTAGCATGGGATACTTTCTAACGGGAAGAGGTTCAATAAAATGTAGGTACTGCTATAAAAACCCTCAAGGATTGACGCGGCTCGACGAGCTTATTTTTGCACCTACGTATATAATGTCTATTTTTCAGAATCTAGCCCATGCAGTTGGAGGTTCCTATGTCATTTGCTACGCACAGCGAAAACGCCGAGTACATTGAAGCTCTTTACGAGCAATACCAACGCGATCCTAGCTCGGTCCCAGAAGAGTGGCAGCACTTCTTCCGCGGCTTTGAATTTGGCTTCGCGCGCTCTGTGACCGAGAGTGAGAGCGAACCAGCAGAAGCCTCGCAGCAGCAGCAGTCCATAGAAGAAGCCACTGAGGGCCTTTTGGTCCTCGAAGGCGTCCAAGCCCTCGTGCAGGCCTATCGGCAAATGGGCCACTTCGTCGCCCGGCTCGACCCGCTGGGGTACGACCGCCGGAGCTTGCCGCTGTTGGATCTGATAGAATTTGGCCTCGCCGAAGAAGACCTCGACAAGACCGTGGGCAACGGCGGATTCCTCGGGCGCACGGACGGCACGTTAAAGGGGCTGTTGAGCAAGGTGAAAACCACGTATTGCCGCTCCATTGGCGTCGAATACATGGACATCCCGGACAAGGAGCAGCGCGACTGGCTGCAAGAGCGGATCGAGCCTTGCCTCAACAATCCCAATTTGTCCGAAGAAGCCAAGCGTCGGGTACTCGCGCGACTAATCGCCGCCGAGGAATTCGAGCAGTTTTTGCACACGCGCTACGTCGGGCAAAAGCGCTTCTCGCTCGAAGGAGCCGAGTCCATGGTGCCGCTCCTAGACGAACTGGTCAGCACCGGCTCCAAGCTCGGCGTCGAAGAGGTGGTCATCGGCATGGCCCACCGCGGCCGGCTCAACGTACTAGCGCACCTTTTGCACAAGCCCTACGAAGAGATCCTCGCCGAGTTCGAGGGCGCGGACCGCACCGACCGCGACGACGACGAGGGCGATGTCAAATACCACAAGGGCTATTCCTACGACCACGTCACCGAGGAGGGACGCAAGGTCCATCTCTCACTCAGTTTTAATCCCAGCCACTTAGAGCTAGTCGACCCAGTCATCGAGGGCATCGTCTATGCCAAGCAGACTTACTTGCACGACGCAGAAGGAGAGCGGGTGGTCCCAGTCCTCATCCACGGCGAGGCCGCCTTTACCGGCCAGGGCATCGTCTCGGAGACCCTCAATCTCTCCGAACTGCCCGGCTACCGCACCGGCGGCTCCGTCCACATCATCATCAACAACCAGCTAGGCTACACCGCCCCAGCCGACGAGACGCGCTTTACCCCCTATCCGAGTGACATAGCCAAGGAGATTCAGGCACCCGTCTTCCACGTCAACGCCGACGATCCCGAAGCCGTAATGCAAGCAGCGCGAGTGGCGATGGAGTTCAGGCATCGCTTCAAGGTAGATGTCATCATCGATTTGTGGTGTTATCGCCGCCACGGCCACAACGAAGCCGATGACCCAACCCTTACCCAGCCGCTGATGTACAAGAAAATCGCCGAGCATCCAACGATCCTCCACCTCTACTCCTTCCAGCTCATTGCCCAGAACAAAATCTCCCAAGAGGAAGCCGACGATACTCGCGCGCGAATCCGCACTCGGCTCGAAGAAGCCCAGCAAATCGCCCGCCGCCTGCAAGTCCAGCCCCAAATTTCGTCCTTCGGGGGCGTCTGGCAGGGCCTGACTTGGGCACCCGATGACTGGAGCGCCCAAACGGCCGTCGATGCCAAAATCCTGCAGCGGATCGTCGAACGGGCAACCCAAATCCCCGAGGGATTCTCACTGCACCGCACAATTCAGCGGATGGTCGAAGCGCGCCGCGCCATGGCCGCTGGCCAAGCACCCATCGACTGGGGCTGCAGCGAGGTGATGGCCTTTGGCTCGTTGCTGCGGGAGGGCGTGGCGGTGCGCCTGACTGGCCAAGATACCCAGCGCGGCACCTTTGCCCACCGCCACGCCGTCTGGCACGACACGGAAACGGGCGCAGAGCACATCCCCTTGCAGTGCTTGGAGCGCGATCAAGCCGACTTCGTCGTGATCAACACCATGCTGTCGGAGCTAGCAGTACTCGGCTTTGAGTACGGAATCAGCTCGGCGGACCCCCGTCGCTTGGTCTTGTGGGAGGCCCAGTTCGGTGATTTCGTCAACGGCGCGCAAATGATCATCGACCAATTCCTTTCCAGTGGCGAAGCCAAATGGCAGCGAATGAGTGGCTTGGTGCTGCTGTTGCCACACGGGTACGAGGGCATGGGGCCCGAGCACTCCAGCGCGCGGCTGGAGCGCTTCTTGCAACTGTGCGCCAAAAACAACATGCAGGTGGCCTATCCGACCACGCCCGCGCAACTTTTTCACATCTTGCGGCGACAGATCCACCGCAACTTCCGCAAGCCGCTGGTGCTGATGACCCCCAAGAGCCTCCTGCGGCACAAGCAATGCGTCTCAGAGCTAGCAGAGTTTTCCACGGGAACGTTCCAGCGGGTCATCGACGACGCAGACGTCGCCGACCCAGCCGCCGTCAGCCGGGTGGTTCTATGCACCGGCAAGATCTACTACGACTTGATAGCTGCCCGCGCCGAGCAAAACGGCAGCGACGAAGTAGCGCTGCTGCGCGTCGAGGAACTCTATCCGTTCCCGGCTGCTGAACTCCAAGCCGTGTTCGAGCGCTATCCCGCGGCCGAGCAGTTCTACTGGGTGCAGGAAGAATCGCAGAACATGGGCGCTTGGTCCTTTGTCCAGCCCCTCTTAGACGAACTGCTGCCCGCGCACTGCAAGCTGAACTACGTGGGCCGCGACGAAGCGGCCAGCCCGGCCACTGGCTCTGGGAACCTTCACGAAACCGAGCAACGAGAAATCGTCGAACAGGCACTAGGCCAAGGCCGCGAAATGGTGCTGCATCAGCGGCGGCAATCTGGTTAGGAGCATTTGTATGTCAGTACAAGTCGAAATACCGAGCATGGGCGAATCCGTCAGCGAGGTCATTCTCCTCGAATGGCTCAAGAGCGACGGCGAGCGCGTCGAGCAGGACGAGCCGCTCTGCGTGCTAGAAACCGACAAGGCCAATGTCGAGTTACCGTCCCCAGCCAGCGGCGCGCTCAAACACCTACAATCCACCGACACCACGCTAACCATAGGAGCGGTAGTCGCGGAGATAGATGAATCAGCACAAGCAGCCGCTTCGGCCCCGGCACCCAAACCCGAACCCACTGAGCCCAAACCCGAATCCACCCTAAGCCCAGCCGTGCGCCGCTTAGTCGAAGAACACGAGTTGGATCCAACTGCCATTGAGGGCACGGGCAAGGACGGACGGCTGACGAAAAAGGACGTGCTCGCCCACCTAGAGACGCTATCCGCGCCCGAACCTGCTCAACCGTCACCTGAACCTGCACCTGAACCTGCTCAACCACCACCTGTACCCAAACCCGCTCCGCCGCCTGAGCCTGAATCCACTCCAGCGCCCGAACCCGCTCAATCATCTACTGCGCCCGCCAGTCCCGGCCTCACCCGCCGCGAGCCAATGAGCCGACTCCGCCAGCGCATAGCCGAACACTTGGTCGCCGCTCAGCACAACGCGGCCATGCTGACAACTTTCAACGAAATCGACATGAGTGCGGTGATGCAGCTCAGAGCCAAGTACAAGGAGCGCTTTGCCCAAGTCCACGGCTCATCGCTGGGGCTGATGTCGTTTTTCTCGCGAGCCGCGGTCCTCGCACTTGGCGAGTTTCCGGCAATCAACGCGCAGATCGACGGCACGCACATTGTGTATCACGACTTCGTCAATCTGGGAATCGCCGTGAGCACAGAGCGCGGTCTAGTCGTGCCCGTCTTGCACCGCGCCGATCAGATGTCCATCGCCCAACTCGAAAGCAACATCAAGCGACTTGCGCTAAGCGCCCGCGACAACAAGCTGGCCATGGATGAGCTAAGCGGCGGCACCTTTACCATCACCAATGGCGGGGTCTTCGGCTCGCTGCTTTCCACGCCGATTCTAAACGCACCGCAAAGCGGCATTCTGGGAATGCACGCGATCCAAGAGCGGCCCGTAGTTGTCGAAGGTCAAGTGGTGATTAGGCCGATGATGTACGTAGCGCTGTCCTACGATCATCGACTCGTCGATGGCCAGCAGTCGGTCTCGTTTTTGGTGCGGCTGAAAGAGCTACTGGAAGATCCAGCGCGGCTGCTGTTAGAGGTATAGTGGAAGGCTATCGCTGGTCATAGTGGAGAAACACCAATGCCCAAAAAAGTTGAAAAACGCAATCAAGAGAATCCGCTTAAGTTCGAGTTCTCTATGGTTGGCAAACAGCTAGCGACAAAAAATGAGTCGAAATTTTGTGAGATATATAGGCATCCTCATGGTTCTCTTTTTCAGGGGGATTCTGTCGAGTGGCTCAAGAGCTTGGACGAAGAAAGCGTGGATCTTATTTTTGCTGATCCTCCATACAACATCAATAAGGCCGAATGGGATAGATTTGAGAACCAAGAACAGTACATTGAATGGTCGATGGAATGGATTAGAGAGGCACATCGTATTCTAAAGGAAGAAGGGACGATGTATCTCTGTGGATTTTCTGAAATACTTGCAGATATAAAGCAACCGTCTATGAAGTATTTTAGATCGTGCAAGTGGCTGGTGTGGTACTATAAAAACAAAGCCAATATGGGGAGTGACTGGGGAAGATCGCATGAGAGCATTCTTCACTTACGCAAATCTAATAAAAAGACATTTAACATCGATGATATTAGAATTCCCTATGGTAATCATACGCTAAAATATCCGTCTCACCCACAAGCAGAGTCAAGTCAGTACGGAAACGGAGCGAATCAAAAAAATGTTTGGACGCCGCATCCGGGAGGGGCAAAGCCACGAGATGTTATAGAAGTGCCGACCACGTGTAATGGAATGAATGAAAAAACTCCTCATCCTACACAAAAACCAGAAGAACTCGTTCGGAAGTTTGTCCTTGCTTCGTCTAAAGAAGGCGATCTTGTTATTGATCCGTTCTCAGGATCGGGGACAACGTTAGTCGTTTCTGAACAACTCGGACGAAGATGGGCTGGTTGTGAAATTGATCCCGAATACAATAAATGGGCGATAGACCGGATAGAAAATGTGGTCCGCAGATCAAAAGACGGATGGATCGCACTTGATAAAGAGAACGAAAAAAGAAGGAGTTCAATCCGTTGAACTTGGAAAGACTGGTAAGTATCGCCTGCGATAAAGACTATTTTCGCGATATTGATAGGTACTGCGATTTTGCAAAGTCGTATCTTGAATTCATCAAAGACAATCTACAAGCTGTAATTGTATCGAGAAACGAGAATAATTATCAATTTTTTCAATACAAAGATGATGGGACATACCATACAATGTAACAAGACCGATCAACTCCAAATTAATGTACTCATTAGAAGATATGGAGGCTGTTATTGACCCTTTTAAAGAAATTCTTTTGGATATTCAAGGCGAGGATAATAGTACTGATAATTCGTCTAACCGAGAGATCATTAATAGAAGCATTTATACAGCGCAACAATGTATTGGAGCTACTCTTGATGCCTTGCCCGCTAATAAGTCAAATACAGCAAGAAAGATAAACGGCGACCTATTTGAAAGATTCATACGTCTCATTATAGGCAAAGTCGGAGTTTATGTCACGCAAGGGACAGTGCAAGTTCCAGTAAAAATAAATGGAAAAGTCGAATTTACTATGAATTATCAGCACGATCTTATTGTGAAAGAACTTGAAGAAGTACGTGCGATAGGGTCTGTAAAAACATCGAGCAAAGACCGTCTAGCTAAAATATTTGTCGATAAATTCCTATATAATCGCTTGACAGATAGAGACACACTCCATTTCGCTATTTTTCTAAACGATGTGCAAAGAAAAGGCAGAGACGGCAACTATGGTATCAATACAACTTTTCTTTCAGGGCACTTTAAGGGCTATACAGTTAAACTAAATCCATTAGATGGAGTATATTATTTCGACATACGTCCTGACATGCAGATAAAGGATATTTTGAAGGATCACATAAAAACCTTCGACCATTTTCTATTTGGCGATATTTGGAAGCTCGTCAGGTAACTGTCTGATAAGGAGCCAGCAGACGTTCTAACGTGTGCTGCTAATTACGCAAAAAGGAACAACTGTGAGCGACACTGCATTCGACCTAATCGTCATCGGCGCAGGACCGGGCGGCTACGTGGCCGCGAGCAAGGCGGCGCAACTCGGCATGAAGGTCGCCTGTATCGACAAAAGCTACCTCGGCGGTACCTGCCTCAACGTCGGCTGCATCCCCAGCAAGGCGCTGCTAGAGTCGAGTGATTTATTTTACAGAGCCAAGAAGGGGTTAGGACACCACGGAATCGGACAGGGCGAAGTGGGTCTGGACCTAGGGGCCATGATGGCGCGAAAAGAAAAAATCGTGCAGACCATGACCAAAGGCATTGAGGGGCTGTTTAAGGGCCGAGGGGTGACGCATTTCGTCGGCACAGGCCAAGTCCGCGCCCCGGGAAGCGTGGCAGTGCAAGGTTCAGATGGCGAGCAAGTGCTGTCTGCCAAGCACATCCTATTGGCCACCGGGAGCACGCCCGTGGAGTTGTCGAATCTGCCCTTTGATGGAAAACACATAATTAGTTCGACCGAGGCCCTAACCTTAGAAAAGGTGCCTGAGCGGCTCATCGTCATCGGCGGCGGTGCCATTGGGCTGGAATTGGGATCCGTATGGGCTCGGTTAGGAGCCCAAGTGCTCGTAGTGGAGGCCATGGATCAGATCCTACCGGAGATGGACCAAGAAATGGCCCGGCAACTAGAACGGCTGCTCAAGCGACAGGGACTAAAGTTCCTGCTCGGAGCCAAAGCCCAAACCGCTGCAATCGAAGAAGGTCAAGTGACGCTGACCATAGCGACCGGCGATCAAGAACGCGTCGAGACATGCGATCAGGTATTGGTGGCCGTGGGGCGCAAACCATGCAGCACAGGGTTGGGACTCGAAGACGTGGGCGTAGCGACCAACGAACGTGGACAAGTCCTAGTCGACGCACAGGGACGCACCAATGTCGAGGGCATCTGGGCTATCGGCGACCTCGTGCCCGGACCGATGCTGGCCCACAAGGCCGAAGCCGAAGGAATCGCCGTCGCCGAGCGAATGGCCGGGCGCGCCGGACAGGTCAACTACAAGGCCATACCCTCAGTCGTGTACACCCATCCAGAACTAGCCTCCGTAGGCGCGAGCGAAGAAGCAGCCACAGCAGCCGGCCACGAGGTCGCCATCGGCAAACACCAATTTCGCAGCAATGCCCGCGCCCACTGCATGGACGACATCGACGGCCTAGTCAAGGTCGTCGCCGATGCGCACACCGACCAACTCTTGGGAATGCACATCCTCGGGCCGCAGGCTTCGCACTTGATCGCCGAGGGCGTCTTGGCCCTAGAGTTCGGGGCCAGTGCCGAGGATGTAGCCCGCACCGTCCACGCACATCCAGCGCTGTCAGAAGTCGTAGGCGAAGCGGCGCGGGCCGTAGAATCGTGAAGCTCGCCGACAAAGTCGTCCTCATCACCGGCGCTGGCTCGGGCATCGGTCGCCAAACCGCGATGCACTGTGCCCGTGAAGGCGCGCACATTGCAGCCGTTGACATCGACGAGACCACGGCCGAAGAAACGGCCGCAACCATCACTGCTGACGACGGGCAGGCCATCGCCATCGCCGCCGACGTGTCCCGCGCCGCCGATTGCGAGCGCATGGTGCAGCAAGCCGAAGCCGCTTATGGTCGCCTCGACGTGCTGTTCAACAACGCCGGCATCTCCCACCACGCCGACGCCGACGCCATCGACACCGAAGAAGAGGTCTGGGATCTGACCATGGCCGTCAATCTCAAGGGCGTCTTTTTGGGCTGCAAATACGGCATTCCAGCCCTGCGCCGCGCCGGCGGTGGTGCCATCGTCAACACCGCCTCTTTCGTCGCCTTGCTCGGAGCGGCCACGCCCCAATTGGCCTATACCGCCAGCAAGGGCGGCGTCCTCGCCCTGACGCGCGAGCTAGCCGTCATCCACGCCCGCGAAAATATCCGCGTCAACGCACTCTGCCCCGGCCCGTTGCGCACCGAACTGCTGATGAAATATCTCGACAGCGAAGAAAAGCGCCAGCGCCGCTTGGTCCACATTCCCATGGGTCGCTTTGGCGAGGCGGAGGAGATCGCCCGCACGGTCGTCTTCTTGGCCTCGGACGACGCCTCCTTTATAACGGGCTCGACCTTTGTCGTCGATGGCGGCATTACCGCTGCCTACGTCACCCCAGAGTGAGGCCGCCCATGCGCTTTGCGGCCGCAGTTTTCGACCTCGACGGCACCCTGCTCGCCGAGCCGCTGGACTATTGAACTTCCTGTAACCCACCGCACAATTCAGAAAGGGTAACCCATGAGCGAATTTTTTAAGGGCATCGAAAAAATTGCCTACGAAGGCCCAGACTCTAAAAATCCCCTCGCCTTCAAGCACTACGACGCCGAGGCCACAGTCGGCGGCAAGACCATGGCCGAGCACCTGCGTTTCTCCGTGGCCTTTTGGCACAGCTTCAAGGGCGGAGGTATCGATCCCTTCGGCCCAACTCCGGTGTACGACCGGCCTTGGGACCGCGCTACCGACCCCATGCAGCGCGCCGAAGACACCTTGCGCGCGGCCTTTGAATTCATCACCAAGCTCGGCGCGCCGTTCTACTGCTGGCACGACCGCGACATCGCACCCGAAGGCGAGACCCTCAAAGAAAGCAACGAACGCCTCGACCACATTGTGGGGCTGGCCGAGCAATTGCAAGCCGATACGGGCGTTCGCTTGCTGTGGGGAACGTCCAACTGTTTCTCACACGCACGCTTTACCCACGGGGCCGCCACCAACCCCGACGCCCACGTCTTCGCCTGGGCCGCAGCGCAGATCAAAAAGGCCATGGAATGCACCCATCGGCTCGGGGGGGCCAATTACGTGTTTTGGGGTGGACGCGAGGGGTACTCCAGCTTGCTCAACACCAACATGGCCCACGAGCAGGACCAACTCGCGCGCTTCTTGCATATGGCCGTCGAACACAAAAAGGCGATCGGCTTTACCGGCACCCTGCTCGTGGAGCCCAAGCCCAAAGAGCCGACCAAGCACCAATACGACTACGACGCCGCCACCGTCTTGAGCTTTCTCCGCAAATACGACCTGTTGGACGAGTTCAAGCTCAACATCGAAGCCAACCACGCCACCCTGGCCGGCCACACCTTTGAACACGACCTCCAACTCGCCTCGGCCGATGGCAAACTGGGCAGCATTGACGCCAATCGCGGCGATTACCTGCTCGGCTGGGACACCGACCAATTCCCCACCGACCTCTACTCCACCACGTACGCCATGCTGGTGATCCTCAAACAAGGCGGCATCGCTTCCGGCGGCATCAACTTCGACGCCAAGGTGCGGCGCGGCTCCTGCGACTTGGAGGATCTCTTCCACGCCCACATCGGCGGCATGGACTCGTTTGCCCGCGGGCTAACGCTGGCCCAGCGCATCATCGACGACGGCGCACTCGACGCCTTTGTCGAGGCGCGCTACGCCTCGTATCGCAGCGGCATCGGCGAGAAGATCATGCGCGACGAGACCAACTTCGCCGAGCTAGAGGCATACGTCCACCAGCACGGCGAGCCGGAAAAGCGCAGCGGCCGCGAGGAAATGCTGGAGAATATCGTCAATAGTTATCTGTGAGGAAGAACAACGCGAGCTAAGCTCAATTGTCCCTCGGCACGGCCATCATCCGCTCCAACGCCCGCCGCGCCCCCACAATCACCTCGTCGTCCAGTGTAATTTCGTAGCGCTCGTACAGCAGCGAAAAATACACGTCTTGCAGGTCGGTGATTTTCATGTAGGGGCAGTGTAGCCGACAGCCAATGCAGCCATCCGCCGCGACGAACTCTTGGTGCGGGAAGCGCTGCCGGAGCTGGTGCAACATGCCGTTTTCCGTGGCGATAATGAAACTCTTGGCCTCGGGATATTTTTCCACAGCCTTGAGCATCCCCGTAGTCGAGCACACTTCGTGCGCGATTTCGACCACGTCCTCGCGGCATTCCGGGTGCGCAATGATGACGGCCTCGGGAAATTCGCTGCGGGTGCGCTCGACGCTGGCGGCGCGCAGCACGTCGTGCGTCGGACAAGCGCCGTCGTACACCACGACCTCTTTCTCCGGCACCTGCTCGGCCACCCAACGGCCCAAGTTGCGGTCCGGCGTAAAGAGGATCTTGTCGCTATCGAGGCTGCGCACCACTGAGACGGCGTTGGCCGAGGTGCAGCAGATGTCGGACTCGGCCTTCACCTCGGCCGTGGAGTTGACGTACGTCACCACCGTGTGATCGGGATAATCTGCTTTCCAATCGTCGAGGCTTTCCGGGGTGATGGAGTCGGCCAGCGAACAGCCCGCGCCCAAATGAGGCAAGAACACCTGCTTGCCGGGGCTGAGGATTTTGGCCGACTCGGCCATGAAATGCACGCCGCAAAAGACGATGCGCTCGGCATCCGTCTTGGCAGCTTCCACTGACAGCCCAAGCGAATCGCCCGTGAAGTCGGCCAAGTCTTGGATCGGCGGAATCTGGTAGTTGTGCGCGAGGATGACCGCGTTTTTCTCGCGGCGCAAATGGTTGATCTGGGCGATGAGCTCCTCGGCGGGCAGGTCGCTGTGGTACTGCCCAGCGGCTGGGGCGATCGTCTCTGAGTAGGTCATGGCTTGACTTGCGCTCCTTCGTCGGGAGGGATGGTCTCGGTGCCATTGGGGAAAACGCGCCAAAATTCCTTGCGAATGAGGCCGGTGATCATGGCGCTCTTGCTGCTGCCGTGATAGCGGGCAATCGCGTCGAGCATCTCGTGGTCCCGGTCGGGCGCCGAAAAGGTCCGCACCTTGGCCCGACGACTCTGATCTTTGGTTGGCATTATATTATCTTTATATAAAATTTAATTAATATGTATGTAATTTAATGAATCACTGGCGGTCCGTCAATACATTTGTAACCGCGCTTTAACCAAATTGTCGCACAAAAAAGGAAGATGGACGCGGCCCTAGAGCTGGCTAATCCGCTCCATGGCCTCTTCAATCCGGTCGCGGTGATTGAAGGCCGACAGGCGCAAGTATCCCTCGCCAGCCGCGCCAAAACCCGCACCTGGCGTGCCGACGATGTGGGCCTGGTCGAGCAAGTAATCAAAGTAAGTCCAACTGTCCTGTCCGTCGGGCGTGTCCACCCACAAATAGGGAGCGTGCTCGCCCCCGTACACCGTAAGCCCAGCCGCCCCCAACTGCTGGCGCATGATCGCGGCATTTTCCATATAGAACGCAACGCGCTCGGCAATGCCTTGCTGG
Source organism: Candidatus Latescibacterota bacterium (assembly GCA_965203175.1). GTDB lineage: Bacteria > Latescibacterota > UBA2968 > UBA8231 > UBA8231. Next base: position 6,077,934 of record OZ241867.1, read on the forward strand.
CCAGCCGGCGAGTACGCAGCCGCCGCAGCGCGCTGCACCGGATACGCCACGCCATTGAACTTGGTCGAGTGCCGCCGCGCCCACAGCCGATGCAGATCCACTTCCTCGCCCGAGGCCGCGCGGCCCTTGAGCTCCTTCGGCACCACGATGTACCCACAGCGCAAACCGGTAAAGCCGGCGTTCTTGGAAAAACTGCGGAACTCGATCGCCACCTCTCGGGCACCTTCCACCTCGTAGATGGAGCGCGGGATCTCCGGATCGGTGATGTAGCTCTCGTAGGCCGCGTCAAATAGAACGACCGCCTGTTCGCGACGGGCGTATTCGATCCAGCGGGCCAAGGCGTCGCGGGTCATCACCGCGCCCGTAGGATTGTTGGGCGAGCACAAGTAGATCAGATCGACGTGACCAGCGGGCAGGTCCGGGATGAAGTCATTGGCTGCCGTGCATGGCATGTAGACCATACCGGCGTACGAACCATTCTCGTCGACTGGCCCCGTGCGACCGGCCATGACGTTGGAATCGCAGTACACTGGATAGACCGGGTCGGTCAGCGCGACCACGCAATCGTCGGCGAAAATTTCCTGCACTGCGCCCGAGTCGCACTTGGACCCGTCGGAGACAAAAATCTCGTCGCAGTGCACCTGCACGCCGCGCGCGCCAAAGTCGTGCTCGACAATGGCCTCGCGCAAAAAATCCTGACCCTGGTCGGGCGGATAGCCCTGCAAGGTATCGTCGTGCGCCATTTCTTCGACGGCTTCTTTCATCGCATCGATCATCGGCCGCGGGATGCCCTTGACCACGTCGCCGATCCCCAAGCGGATCACGTCGGCTTGGGGATGAGCCGTGGCAAACGCATCGACCCGGCGAGCGATTTCTGGAAAGAGGTAACCGGCTTTGAGCTTGAGATAGTGATCGTTGATATGCACCATAACATTGCTTTCTTTTTTGGGTAACATCAGTTAGGAGTTAGCACAAAAATCTAACGATAAGACACGCGATTTCAAGCGGAGGAGACTCGCTCGTGGATATAAGCTTTATGACCAGTGCCGGCGGCACCAGCAATTGGAGCCTCGACGAATGCGCCCGCTGGGCGCGGGAGCACGATTTCGACTGCGTGCGCCTAAACGACTCCGGCGCACTCGACTCGGACCACATCCTATCGGTCGGGCCGGACTCCGTGCTGGAGACCTTGCGCCAGCACGACCTGTACCTCGCCGCCCTCACCGCGCACTACAATCTGCTCGACGACGACCGCGAGCAGGCCCGCGCCGCCCAAGCCAAGCTCCTCAAGGCCATTGCGTCGGCCCGTGCCCTCGACTGCCCCGTCATCGTCACCAGCAGCGGCGCGCCCGTGCGCAACGGCCAGTTCTACGGCATGTTCTCCTCCGAACCCGGCAACCCCAGCGACCGCTCCGACGAATTAGTGGACCGCTTCCAAGCCATGTTCGAACCCGTGGTGCAAGCGGCTGAAGACAACAATGTCCGGCTCGCACTCGACGTGGCCGTGCGCATGGGCCAGATCGGCTGCAACCCAGAGATGTGGGAAAAAATCCTCGACGCCGTGCCCTCCGATCACCTTGGCCTGTCCTGCGACCCCTCGCACTGGCTGTGGATGCACATCCTGCCAGTCGAAGACGTCATCCGCGACTTTGCCGGCCATTGGTACTACGCCGATGTCAAAGACTGCGAGATTAGCGAGCGGATGCTCTACCGCCAGGGCATCATCGGCAACTGGTGGTGGCAATACCGCGTCCCCGGCCGCGGCCAGCTCAACTGGAGCACCATCATCGGCGCGCTGTGGGAATCGGGCTACGACTACGTGCTGTGCGTGGAAAACGAGGATCGCGGCTTCCCCGGCCTAGAGGGCTTTGCCTTTGGCGGCCAACACCTGCGCAGCTTGCTGCCGCCCAAGGAGTCTAACTTTAAGCGGCAAGGGGGACATTGGAAGACGAGCGGGTGGGAGCGCAAGAGCGAGTAACTTGCCGTTAGGACCATTTGCCCTATCCTTTATTTGCTACGCTGCAACCAGCCACAGAGGAGCCATGAACACGGACAAAAACCGCGACTTCATCCGCGAAGCCATCGACGTCGACCTCGAAAACGGCCGCTACGACCGAGTCATCACCCGCTTTCCACCAGAGCCTAATGCGTACCTGCACATCGGCAGCGCCAAGGCCATCTCGATCAACTTCGGCATTGCCGCGGACTACGGAGGCCAGTGCAATCTCCGCTACGACGACACCAACCCCACGCGCGAAGAGCAGGAATACGTGGACTCCATGCAGGAGGACATCCGCTGGCTCGGCTTCGACTGGGGACCGCAGCCGTACTACGCTTCCGACTATTTCGGCCAACTCTACGAATGGGCCGTCGCGCTCATCAAAAAGGGCTTGGCGTACGTGGACGACCAGACCGCGGACGAAATCCGGGAAAACCGCGGCACGCTCACCGAGCCGGGCAAAAACAGCCCGTACCGCGACCGCTCCATCGAGGAAAACCTCGACCTCTTTGAGCAAATGAAAGCCGGCGCATTCCCCGATGGCAGCCGCGTGCTGCGCGCCAAAATCGACATGGCCGCGCCCAACATCAACCTGCGCGACCCCGTCATGTACCGCATCATGCACACCGCCCACCACCGCACCGGCGATGCGTGGTGCATTTATCCCATGTACGACTGGGCTCACGGCCAGAGCGACGCCATCGAGGGCGTTACGCATTCGCTGTGCTCAGACGAATTTACCAATAACCGACCGCTCTACGACTGGTTCATCGAAAAACTCGGCATCTTCCCCTCGCGCCAAATCGAGTTCGCCCGTGGCAACATCACCTACACCATCCTGTCCAAGCGCTACCTCCGGCCGCTCATCGAGCAACAACTCGTGTCCGGCTGGGACGATCCCCGGCTCTCCACCTTGCGCGGCCTGCGCCGCTTGGGCTGCCCGCCCGAAGCCATCCGCCGCTTCTGGGCCGAAGCCGGCATTGCCAAACGCGGCAATAACATCGACATCGCCCTCCTCGAATACTGCATCCGCGACCAGCTCAACCAGACCGCGCCCCGGCGCATGGCCGTGCTCAACCCGCTCAAGGTAGTAATTGAGAACTACCCAGAAGACCAAAGCGAGATGCTAACGGCCATCAACAACCCGGAAGACGACAGCGCCGGCACCCGCTCCATCCCCTTTTCGCGGCACCTCTACATCGAGCGCGAGGACTTTATGGAAGACCCGCCGCGCAAGTTCTTTCGCCTCGCCCCAGGCCGCGAAGTCCGCCTGCGCTACGCCTATTTCATCACCTGCACCGAAGTCGTCAAAGACGACAGCGGTGAGATCGTCGAACTGCGCTGCACGTACGACCCGGCCACGCGCGGCGGCAACGCACCCGATGGCCGCAAGGTCAAGGCCACCCTGCACTGGGTCTCAGTCCCCCACGCAGTCCCTGCCGAGGTGCGGCTCTACGACCGGCTCTTCAAAGTCGAAAAACCACTCGAAGCCCCGCCCGGAGGCACCTGGCTAGACAACCTCAATCCAGACTCGCTCAAAGTCCTCAACCCTTGCTATCTAGAGCCATCCCTCGCCGACATGGCCCCGGGGGACTCCTGCCAGTTTGAGCGGCTCGGCTACTTCTGCGCCGACCGCAAGGACCACACACCGGACGCGCCCGTCTTCAACCGCACCGTCACCTTGCGCGACACTTGGGCGCGGATGCAGAAGGGCTAGCTACACCCACCGCCGCGCATGCGGATTCCGCGCCTCCTATCGGCCCTGCTACTCTCGGCACCTGTTGCCGCCGAAGAGGTAGTCGTGCCGGCTGGTCCCTTCACCATGGGTATCGACCACCCGCGAGCCACCGACGAAAAGCCCAGCCGCCAAGTCTATCTGAGCGCCTTTTCCATCGACCGCTACGAAGTCACCAACGCCCACTTTTCCGCCTTTGTCGCAGCCACCGGCTACCAGACGGAGGCGGAAAAACGCGGAGCTGAAAAAGCCGACAGCATTAGCTGGCGTCAGCCCCACGGCCCCGGCTCAGCGGCCGCTCCCGACCATCCGGTCGTCTATGTTAGCTGGCAAGATGCCCACGCGTATTGCGCTTGGCGCGGCGGACGGCTTCCCACCGAAGCCGAGTGGGAAAAAAGCGCGCGCGGCAGCGACGGTCAGCTCTGGCCCTGGGGCACGGCTTTTGTGGTAGGACGCGCCAATCTCTGGGGCGCAGAAGACGGGTACGAACAACTGGCACCCGTCGGCTCTTTTCCCTCGGGAGCCAGCCCATACGGCGCACTCGACATGGCCGGTAATGTCTGGGAGTGGTGCGCCGACTGGTACGACGCTAACTACTATGCCACCGGCCCGACCAAAGATCCGCAAGGGCCAGAGACCGGCCGCTTCAAGGTCCTACGCGGCGGCTCGTGGATCAACCCAGGACCCGTGCTGCGCAGCATCAACCGCTTTGAGGTCCTGCCCGTAGAGCGCAGCCCCTATATCGGCTTCCGCTGCGCCCGTTCCCATGCGCCCTAGTACTTGCGCCTACTACGCCCTGCTGGCCTTAGCCGCCTGCGTCCCCACACCAGACCTCACCCCGATGCGCTTCACCGACGTTACCACAGCGTGCGGCTTGGATTTCCGCATGTATTCGGGCGGTCGGGTCAAAAACTACATCATTGAGGCCAAGGGCGGAGGTGGAGCCTTTCTCGACTACGACGACGATGGCTGGCTCGACATCTACTTGGTCAACGGCTCGCGACTGGAAGGCTATCCCGACTCGGCCACGGCCCCGACCAACGCCCTCTACCGCAACATGGGCGACGGCACCTTTGAGAATTACACCCGCACAGCCGGGGTCGGCGATGCAGGCTGGGGCATGGGCTGCGCGGCGGCCGACTACGACCAAGACGGCGACCTAGACCTCTATGTGACTAATTACGGCCCCAACGTCCTCTACCGGAACGAGGGCAATGGCCAATTCCGCGACGTCGGCCAAGCCGCTGGCGTCGATCTATCAGGCTGGAGCACGGGTGCTACCTTCGGAGACTACGACGGCGACGGAGACCCAGACCTCTATGTAGCCCAGTACCTACACTTTGCGCCCGAGCGCGTTCCTCCCCGGGGCGGCATGTGGAAGGGAGTCCTAGTCTTCGCTGGACCACTCGGCCTCCCCGGGGCACAGGATGTCCTGTATCGCAATGAGGGCAACGGCCAATTCCACGACGTCACCCGCCAAGCCAAGGCTGGCCAATTTGAGCCTACCTACGGCCTGAGCGCCCTTTTTTGCGACTACGACCAAGACGGCGACCCAGACCTCTATGTGGCCAATGATTCGGCACCTAATTTTCTCTACCGGAATGAGGGCAACGGCCAATTCCGCGACGTCGGTATGGAGGCCGGAGCCGCTCTCAGCGCCGAAGGGGGCGCACAGGCAGGTATGGGCATCGCTTATGGAGACTACGATGGCGATGGCGATGGCGACTTGTTGGTCACCCACTTTGAAGACGACTACAACACCCTCTACGGCAACCAAGGCGATGGCCGCTTCTCAGTGGTTAGTGCTGCAGCCGGCCTCGCCGAGCCGAGCCTGCCACACTTATCCTTTGGCACGTTCTTTTTCGACTACGACAACGACCAAGACCAAGACCTGTTTGTGGCCAACGGACACGTCTATCCGCAAATCCGGCACCTAGCACCCAATGGCTACGCCGAACCCAACCAGCTTTTTGCCAATCAGGGCTCAGCCGGGGCCTATCGCTTCGCAGAAGTCGCAGCCGGAGACGTGAGCCGCCCCGCCGTCAGTCGCGGTGCCGCCAAGGGGGACTACGACAACGATGGGGATGTAGATCTTTTGGTCTTCAACCTCGACGAGCCGCCGCAACTTTTGCGCAACGACGGCGGCAACCAGCGCAACTGGCTGAGCCTGCGCGTGGTCGGCGGCTTAGGGGCGAAAGTCGCCATCGCCAGCGGCGGAGTCGAGCAGACCACGGAGATAGTCAGTGGCGGCAGCTTCCTTGCGCACAGCGACGGGCGCATCCACTTCGGTTTGGGGTTCAATCAGACCGCCGATTGGATTGAGATTCGCTGGCCCTCGGGCCGCGTCCAGCGCCTTGAAGACGTGGCCGCCAACCAGTTCTTAACAGTAGAAGAGCCGGGGCCTTAATTCCACCTATTGCTTGCGTAGCCGTTCTCGCACCTGCGCTAGATAGTGCCGAGCCTGCGCGTGGTCGGGATCAGCCACAAGCGCCCGGGCAAAGGCCCGCTCCGCCTCGTTTAGCTTTCCTTGGCGAATGCGGATCACGCCTACGCCATGCCACGCGTCGGCATTTTCCGGGTCCAAGATCAGCATCTGCTTGAATGCCTTCAGCGCCTCAGACCACGAACCCCGCTGCAGGTGGACCCCACCCAAATTGTACCAGGCCTTCAAATAGGCCGGTTCAAGGACGACGGCCTGTTTATATGAATGGAGTGCCTCGTCCCAAGCACCCTGCTTGACCTGCAAAAGTCCCAGATTGTACCAAGCCATCGCGTAGTTGGGATAAATCGCCAAGGCAGACCGGTTGTACATTTGGGCGCTGTCGAGTCGTCCGGCCTCCGCATGCATTCGTCCCATCCCCAGATGCGCCCGGGCACTGCGGGGGGCCGACTTGAACTGCGTGCGGTAGAAGGTCTCGGCGTCGGCCCACGTTGCGTTGCGTGCCGCCGTCAGAACCGCATAGCTGCCAAGCAACCCCAAGCCCACCGTCCAAAGCCCCCAACCCCAGCGCTGCGCTAGTTGCCAGAGGCCCCAACCTAACAGCAGGCAAAACGCGGCTGACGGTGCGTAAATTAGCCGTTCTCCCATGATGGTCGGCACTAGGACCAGAAAATTGCTCGTCGGTGCGGCTAGGATCGCATAGCTCCCTGCGACAAAGGCGACCATTGGCGACCGCTGCCAACAGTACCAAGCCGCGCCAGCTACGATAAGCACTGCGGCGCAAAAGCCAATCACTCCCCAGTCCAGTGGATCGCCTACCAACTGGATCTGGGCATGGGAGTAGTCCGAGGAAAGCCCCAGTGGCCAGATCAGCAGCCGCAGGTAGGCAAATTGCACGGTTGCGGCCGTCAACACCCGCTCCAGCGACGCGGCGTTCACCAAGGGATTGTCGAGCGCGGAGATGTCGCTGTCGGCTGTCCCTAGAACCACTTGGCGCAGAAGCAGCCAGCCTACCAATACTAAGCCGTATCCGCCGTAGGCCCGCCAGCGCGCCTTAAGCGGCTGCGCAGTGCAGATGTCCAGCCACAGAGCGACGAAGAGATAGACGGCGGCGGACTCCTTGCTCAATAGCGCAAACCAGTACAGCACGCTAGCCCCTTTCCACTGCCCGCGATGGTGCAAGGCCAGAAAGGACGCGCCCAAGAGCATAGCTAGAGGCTCGGCTCGGCCAGTAATAAACGCCACGGCCTCAGTGTGGACTGGATGCGCGGCAAAAAGCAGAGCGGCGGCCATACAAGCGCAGACGGCCAAACCCAGCCGCAGCCCCAAAAGAAAGAACGCACAGCTAGCCCCCGCGTGTAGTGCGGCATTGACCAGATGGAATCCCACGCCATGTGCACCGGGCAACCCCAAGAACTCGTTGGTCCAATAATTAAACGCCAGCGTCCAAACCGTCAGCGGCCGGTAGTGGTGTGAGTGCAGGATCTCGCCCCAATAACGACCAGCGAGAATTCGGTCCACCCGCCACGGATCGTGCATCAGTTCGTTGGTGGGGATCAATTTGCGGTCGTCGTACACCAACTCGTTGCCCAGCGCATTGACGTACACGCCGCACGCGACCAAGGCCACTAGCGCCAGTGCTACCCACTGGCCGCGCTCGGCGACCTTGGCGCATGCAGATGAAGAAGTTTTCCCCAGCTTACTGCGCACTCGACTCATAGGCGGATAACTGTTTTAGGAGTGCCTCTCGCAATTGGACTGGCGTCAGCGCGATGGCCTGCTGCTGGAAGGCAACGGCCGCAGACCATTTTCCCTGCTCGGCTTGGGCCAGGGCCAGCGCCACCAGCGTCCTCACCAGCGTCTTGCGGGCCAGCGGCAGATCCACCTGCTGGGCTTGAGCCTGCTCCAGCACCTTGCGCGCCTCATCAACGCGCCCGGCTCGCGACAATGCGATGACGAGGTTATTGAGCGCCCTAGCGTCGTCGGGGGCCAAGTCAACCGCACGGCGAAAGTGATCCAGCGCTTCGACTAGACGACCCTGCTCTTCGAGCAAGACCCCTGTATTGATATGCGCCTTGGGAAAATCCGGTCGCAAGGCCAGCGCCCGGCGCAGCGCGCGCAGGGCCTCTGCAGCCTCGCCCCGAGCGTAGTGGGCCATCCCCAAGCCGTAGTGGGCTTCGGCTAACTCCTCATTCTGCACCAACGCCTGAGTGTAGTGGACTATCGCCGCCTCGGTCTCGTTTTGGCGTAGCAACACATTGGCCAGATTGGTCTGCGTCTCGGCGTCGGGAGCCAGTGCTAGCGATTGCTCTAACGCCTGCTGTGCTTCTGTTAGTCGCCCGGCCCGCGACAACTCCAGCCCCAACTTCGAGTGGGCATCTGGGTGCTTGGGATGGATGCGGACGGCTTGGCGATAGCGATCGATCTCCTGCTTGAGAGGTTGCAGCGCCTCGAAGCGGCGCAGAGCTTGGTCTGCGGCCTGCCCTTGGCCCAGCCGCTGGTAGGTCCGCGCCAAGTGCAAATAGGGCATCGGCTCCTCGGGAGCCAACTCCCGCGCTTGCACAAAGGCAACAATGGCCGCCTCGCCATCCCCGAGATGGTTGTGGGCTAGGCCGAGTCGATAGTGAGTTTCCCAATCCTCGGGTGCCAGCGTCGCAGCCCGCGCTAGTGTCGCTGCGGCTTGGGCGGGTTGGTTGAGATGCAGGTAAATGACCCCCAGCAACTGGGCCACCTCGACGACCGAAGTATCCTGTGCCACAGCCTGCTCTAGCACCTCGGCTGCTTCCTCGTAGCGCCCCAAGCCAGAGTAGAGTGCCACGCCAGCCGCGTAGTGCAGACGGACCGCGCCTGGATAGCGCCTGAGCGCTGGCCGCAACAGGGCTACCGCCTCTTGGTAGCGACCTTGGCCGTATAGCGCAGTGGCCTGCTCGTAGTACTCTTCCGCTGTCCAATCTGGATTGAGCGCGACCTCCTCGATGGAGTCTGTGCGCTCGGTAGGCGGCGCGGGTACCAGCACCGACGGCGGCACCTGCTCGCTGTAGCGAGCTATTTCCGCCCCCTCGCCCTCGCGCAACACCAAATAGCGCCGGAGAGGAGGTTGTTCGACCACTTGCACCCGCCCCGACGGCCAGCGGATCTCGATTTTTTCCACTTGCGCAAGTCCGCCCAGTCCAAAGAGCACCCGACCGTCGTTGGCGGACAAATAGCCATAGCCGCGCTTGGCTTGGCGCACGCGCACTTGCCCGTCTGCCCAAAGCCGTACGCTAGCTCCTTCAGCGGGCCGCCCCATCGCGCCGATCAGTTCCAATCCCAACCAGTAGTTGCGGTTGCCTCCGTCGTTGCGCAGCAGGCTCAGGCGGTCGTTGAGGTTGTTGACGAGCAAGTCTAAGTCGCCGTCGTTGTCGTAGTCGCCAAAGGCCGTGCCTCGGCTCACCTGTTCGGCCTCTAGGCCTGCCGGATCGGCCAGCGCGAAAACGCCGTCTCGGTTCCAGTACAGTAGATTGCGCTGACGATAGTTAAGCCCCAATGGATGGGTTTCTAGCTGGGGGTAGAGATGGCCGTTGGCGACGAAGAGGTCGAGCCAACCGTCCAAATCAAAATCGGCTAGGGCTGTGCTCCATCCCAAAAAGGGCCGCACCGCACCACCCAAGCCCGCTGCGTAGGTAGCATCGGCAAAGGAACCATTCCCGAGGTTTTGGTACAGGGTATTGACATCGTCGGAAAAGTTGGTGACTACAACGTCTAAGTCGCCATCGTTATCGTAGTCGCCGCTATCGATCCCCATGCCAGCTTGGGCGCGTCCCTCTTCGCTGTAGGCCACCCCGGCAAAGGCACCAACCTCGCGCAGTCGCCAAGCGCCGTCGTTGCGATAGAGCAGGTTGGGGGTCGAGTCATTGGCGATATAGATATCTTGGTCCCCATCGCCATCGTAGTCGGTAAAAAGCACCCCGAGACCGAGGTAGGTTCGTTGGTCAATTCCAGTCGCCGCGCTTACATCGGCAAAAGTGCCGTTTCCCTCGTTGCGATAGAGCACGTCGGCTTGGCCGTCCAAGCCGTGTGGGCCACAGAACACGGACAAACCCTTCCAGCCGCTGCATGGCTCGCCATCGCCGGGCGGATTGTTTAGGTCAAAGTCCACGTAGTTGGCCACATAGAGATCGAGCCAGCCGTCCAAATCCACATCGCCAAACGCCGCGCTAGCGCCCCAGCGCCGGTCGTCTGTGCCCGCCTCTACGGAAGTGAAGGTGCCGTTCCCCTCGTTGCGATAAAACGCGTTCGGCCCCCAGTAGGTGACGTAGAGGTCGAGATCGCCGTCGTTGTCGTAATCGGCCACTGCACAGCCCATGCCCCAGCCCGTTTGCCCCAACCCGGCCGCTTGCGTCACCTCGGCAAATGACCGTCCACCGTCAGGGGCCGGGACGTTGCGCCAGAGGCGATTGCCCGTCTCCGGCGCGTCCTCCACGCGTGTGCCATTGACGGCGAACGCATCCTGCCAGCCATCCGCGTCGAAGTCGAAAAAGGCCACCCCCGAGCCCATGGCCTCCAAAATGTAGCGCTGCTGCGGGCCACCTGACACGTGGACGAAGTCCAGCCCCGCCGCTTGGGTCGCATCCGCAAAGCGCACGGCATGCGCCGGCCTTTCTGTACCCTGCTCCGCTACCGGCTCGGGCGCGCATCCCCACAAGCTCAGCAGCGCGGCCAGCACAATGCCCTTTCTCGCCTTAGACCCCACCGGACACCTCCGCTAGTGCTCGTTGCAGGGCAGGGCGGTCTCTTGGATGCAATTCCTCAAGCATCCGCCTTAGAAAGCGCAGCCCACCCTGCTCGACGAACTGGCGGCGCTCGGCTTCTTGCAGGTGCGGAAGCGCGGCCACTTGTGCCGCTATCAGCTCCGCTAGACGCCGCCTGAGTGCCGCCGGGCGCGCGTTATAGGGCATGCGCTTGAGAAAGAGCATCAGGTCATTGCGCCGCCAGACCTCTTCCAGCGGTGGGTAGCTGGGTCGATAGTCCTCGTATTCCCCTAGCATAGCGGACGCACCCCACTGCCCGGCTAGCGGACTCGCCGCTAGAGTCTCGACCATCGTCCGAGCGATTAGGTAGTGGCCAAAGACTGTCGGATGTACGTACTCGGAGATCAACTCGCGGCCGACGATGCCGTGTGGCGACGCCGCAGAGAAAGCAGCTTCCACTTCGCAGAGCAATACCCCGTTCGAGTTGGAAGCCACCTCGCGGAGTATCTGATTGAAAAGCGTCGGGGCACGGAAGGGCAAGCGATCCAGGTCTCGCGCCCGTGTAAAAGCGGCTTTGGCCTCGCCGTATTCGCCGCGCAGATAGTGCTGCCGTCCCAATGTGAAGTGGAGATTGGCGCAGTAAGGATTTTCGCGCAGGGCGTTCCGCGCCTGTCGCTCGGCCTCTGCCCAGTGTCCGGCAGCGGTCAACGCCTCTATCTCCGGCGTCACCGCATCGCACTCTGAACGCAGCGGATGAAAGTCCTTGAGATTGGCAACTAGGGTCGAAAACAACAGCGGAATCTCATGCTCAGCGGCAATGAGGGCGATTTCCTCGAGGTTGGCGCGAAAGTTTTCCGCCGTCCTGCTGTAGCCTGCGTCGAGCGGACCGATTTCTTCGCGTGCTAGATGCAAACCAAAGGATGCAGTCTCCTCCTCGGGTTGGGCCCAGCTTTGCAGGTATGCGATTAATTCCCCTAGGTAGTAGTAGATGCGCGAACGCTGCAAAAGCATCAGGAAGCGGATCATCGTTCGGTCGTTGCCCACGCGGACAAAGGGCGTAGTAACTCCGTAGGGTCCCATGAATTCGTTGTGGCCCGTGTAGAGAATGACCAAGTCGGGATCGTAGTCGGCGATCTCGCGCATAAAGTCCACTAGACAGAAAGTATTGAGCGCGGTGATCCCACAGTTGATCACTTCAAAACGCCGCTCGGGGTAAGCGGCGGGAAGCATTTTCTCTAGGTATTGGGGAAAGGCGGCCGAAACCGGATGTGGGAAACCAACGAGAGTCGAGGCCCCCAAGACAAAGACGCGCACGACATCGGGCGCTTTGTCGGCCGCAAAGCTCTGCACTAGCGGCGAGGAGCGGCGATATGGATGCTGGAAGAAGCGGTAGGTAACGTCCCGATTAGCAGTATAGACTTTTTCGCCGCCGGTTTCCCTCAACGCGAAAAGACGGGGAGAGGGACCTACGTCGCAAAGTTGCAAAATGCCTTCGACCCCAGCCAGCAAACCCAACCCCACAAGCGCGGATAGCAGGTTTAGGGCCAGCGCTTTCCTCTGCATGTGCCCGCCGGACGGCGGCCCTTAGTAGGCCACCGCAATCACCCGCTGGGCGACTTGGTGCGAAGCTCCTTGTGCATCTACATCCACCTCAATTCGGCATAGATAGAGCCCGGGAGGCACCGGTACTCCCTGCGCATCGCGCCCGTCCCATTGCACCACTTGCTCGCCGAAGCTACGGCGCTTCTCTTGCCAAATTGGCCGGCCGCTCAAGTCAAATATCTGCACCTGTAGCGCCCGTTCGGTATTGAGGTTGCCAATGGCGAAGCGAACTGCGGTCTGGTCGTTGATCCCATCGGCGTTAGGCGTGAAGGGATTGGGAGCAATGGTTACCTCTTGAATTACCCGCGAAGAGAACGGCACCGAGATACTCAGCGAAGCACTCGGCGTCTCCGCGGTAGCATCGCCAGGATCCACCTGCTGCCATGACTCTGGGTGCGCGGAGTCGCGGATAGACACATCGACAGTACTGCCGTTGAGCAAGACTCGCGCCTTAAAGCGCACCTGTACCATCTCCCCTGCTGCCACAACTGCGCCGCGCTCGGCGCGAGGCAGGGCATTGTAGGCGCTTTCACTTAGCGGCTCGCCGTCTTGGTTAAACGGGAACTGTCCCCCTTTGCCTAGGAGCCGACGAAAGTAGCGGACTGACCCCTTGAGCGAATCCTCCAGTGCCCGAAAATCCGTCTCGGAAACCTCTCTCTCGATGACTTTCCCCTCGTCGTCTTGGTCAGTGATCGCGAAGTAAACGATGCGGCCTTTCTCTTCAAAGGGCAGGCCTAAGTAGGTCAACTCGTTGAGGAGACGCCCGTCTGCATCTACGGGTACTTCGTCGTCCTCTGCGACGATTGCGCGATAGTATGTCCTAGAACCCGGCTGCTGAGGCTGCAAGGCGACCTTCTCCGGTAGCCGCAAAAGCACCTGAGCCTCCCCTGGGAAGAACGCTTTGACAGTATCGCCGTCAGCGTTCAGGAACGCTTGGTAACGACGCCCATCCGGCTCGACAAACCAAGGCGTGTGCTCCCCGTTTGTTGGATCTTGACGCGAGCCAAGCTCGGCGAAGCGGTGCGCTTGTTCATCACCCAAACCTACCTCGATAATTTCGAGCGCGGGGATTGGATCGGCATTGAGCAGAATCTCGTCAAAGCGGCGGCTCGGCGGCCCCCCAGGCTGGTCTTCGACAAAAGAAGGATTGATAAAGAGTGAGAAGTCGTGCTCCTCGCCGAACGGCACCTCGCTGGGCCAGATCTCGGCCAGCGTGCGACTAGCCACTGGCGGCGTGAACTGTACCCGCACCGTGTGTAGCGAAGCGACCACCTCGGGGTCGGTAGACAGCAGCCGGGCCTGTATTTGCATATAGCGTCTGGGACTAGGCGAGGTGACCAACGCACCTGGGTTCGCGTAGCGTTGACTCCAGCTACTCCAACCGCCGCCGGGCTTGACGCGGGAGACGACCGGCCCCTGAAATCCCTTGGGTAGCTTATTGTATTCAGCTTCGGTCTTAGGCTCGCCGCCGCTGCCGTAGTATTCGGTCACCTCGATCAACCGATCGCCGGTGCGCGTGCGGATCTCCACCTGCGCTATATCGGGATCGGGGATATCGGCTTCCCATTCAATGCGGCCTAGTAGGACCGCGCCTGGCAACTCGATCATCGGTGAAGTCAGAGTGACCTCTGACGGGGCTCCTTGGCCGAAGAGTTGAAATTCTCGGATCCGGTCGCCGGTATTGTAGCCTCCAGCCCGACCCGCATAGTCGGAGAATATCTGCGAGGTCAAATAGCGTACTTGGAGCAATTCGTCAAAGCCCTGCTCGACCGTACCGCCCTGCTGGCGGTGGATCTCTTCCCACTTGAGATTGCCGTTGGAGTCTCGCGTGCCATTCGAAGCGCGCAGTACCATCTCATCGACGCCGCTGATGCCGCCGACCATGCGGAAGTAGCTCAGCCAGAATCTGGCCCCTAGGTCTAAGGTCAGCACGCCGCGGTTGTCAAAGCGCGGATCTGGCGACCAGACTAGCTGTAAGTAGTTAGTCTCGTAGCGCCCGTCAAAGCCGGGTGTGCCGGCGAAGATGCCGGTCAGGTCAACACTCCCGCCACCGTCGACGATCCCCAGCGCGATGTTGTCGCCTTGATTCCAAATCTCGATGTCGGCCAGCCGAGGCCGCTCGCGCTGGTAGTAGACCAGCCGACCTTGGCGCTGGGGGTCAACTTGGGAGAAGATATCCTCGTCCACTTTGGTCTCGCTGCCGGCTGCATTGACAATGTGGTAATCGATCCCGCCTTGGTCTCCTGCCGGCAGGGCCATAAACTCCGCCTCTGAGACCGTGCGAAACTTGTCGAACCGGCTGTCGGTGATGGCGATCCGCACAATGTGCAACTGCCGGAAGATGCCTTCGTCATCTGGGTCTAGATCGAACTCCAACACCGTCTGGTCTTCGTTGGGGACGATCGTGCGCTCAATGAGCGAGAGTGCCGCGTCGCGCTGGTCAGAAGCTGTACCGAGGATGCGGACTTGGCGGAACGGCTCGCCCACCTCTGGATCGACAAAGCGCAGCACAATTCGCGAGACTGCGACCAGTCGCCCTAGATCAATATCTATGTACCAATTCTCAAACGAGCGGCTGTGGTATTCGATCCGCCTGTCTCTACTACTGGTCACCTCATAGGTTGCGCGATCCACCCGCCGCTCGCCAACCTCGTCCCGGGCAAAGTAATAGATCGGCCCACGTTGGTCTTCGGGGAGCGCTCCGTAGGTCGTGCGATCCACCGCGCTGCTGGGCTCCCAATAGGTCAACGGATCCCCATCGAGGATGGAGACTGCGGACTCGGGATTGTTGGGCGTGTACTTGATGCCCCCGTGATAGTAGTACCAGATGACGGGATCGCCCACCTCGATATTCTTCTTTTTGTTGGCTTTCAAATACACGATGGGTACGCCGGCTACGGTCGCTGGCGCGGTGCGGATGTTGAACGGCGTGGGGAGATCTGCACGGCCGAGGTCCTTGAGCAGTTTTTCGTAGGCCTTCTGATCGCCGATGAGGGTCTGAAATTGGTCCATTCCCTCCACGGCATTGGTCTCGATGCGGATAGTGCGCGGGCGCACCGCGTGCGTGTGTGGGTCAATCTCTATTGCGTGTTTGGGCCGAGTCCACGCTTCCCAGTGCTCGGCTTGGTCAACGGAAACTCCGCTGGCCGAGAGGCTAAAACCTGCTTGGGCGGCGGTCTGCGCGTGGGCCAACGCGACAGAACTGAGCAAGTACAGACCGCACGCGAATAACTGGAACCTCCTAGCGCTCAACATGGTCGACTCCCCTCTGATAGAACCGAATACGTAGAGTCTAGATTTTAATCATTGAATCAGGGGTTTTCAATCTGTTTTTGCGGCGGTTGAGTCAAGCTGGCCAAAAGTGCGTCCGGTAACGCCGCGTCCAGTCGGTCGGCAAACGCGGTCACCTGAGTGCGGTACTTGGCGCGCAACTGATCCATTAGTTCGTCGAAGCGCTCTCGTTCTTGGCGCTGGACGAGCGAAGCCCGCGCCCGCCGCAATGCCTTGTCCTCGGGTTCCGGCTGTGGCTCTTGGTGCCGCATTACCTTAAAGAAAACATATCCATCCCGGGTCTCCACCGGGCCGCGCAACGCACCCAACGGTGCCTCTTGCAGCGCTGGCCAGAGACGAGGATAGACGACCTCGTTGAGGCTGATCATGCAGACCAAGCCATCCGGCTGCCGCGGCCGCACATTAAAGCCGCGCTGCCGGGCGACCTGCAAAAGATCGGTCGCCTCGTCCAATTCTCCTGCGAGTTGTGCGGCTTCCTCCTCGGTGGGGACAATGAGTTCCTCGTAGCAGATTCGCTCCGGCAGCAGAAACTGCTCGGGGTGCTCGTCGATATAGCGGCGGGCCGCCTCGTCCTCCACCGCGACCTTATCTCTGACCTCGATCTGGCGCAAGCGGGTCAACAAAAGCTCCTCTTTAGCATCTTCCACCCAATCGACGACGGCGGGCTCGTCCGGGATGCCTGCCTGGCTTGCCGCGTGAGCCAGCATGATCTCGGGCAGGATAAAGCGGCGAGCAATCGCAGTGATAAACGCACTGTCTGCTAGCGCTTTTCGCGAGTGTATCCGGTGCAGCTTTAGCGTGTGGAGATACTCGTTTACGCTCACTTGACCTCCTTTGTAGCTAAAGAGCGCTGCACTGCGGTCGGCCGCACTCAAGTGCTGCACCTGTTGCGCCGGATGCTCCGCCAGCACCGCGAGGACTTGGCGACCTGCCGCGTCCATTGACCAGTCCAGTTCGTAGGCCAACATTTCCACCTTGCGGTCCTCGACTTCCCTTTGGCCTAGCTTCATTAACTGTGCTTGCAACGCGGCTTGATGGGTTGCCAATTCGGCCTGCCGCTCGCCGATGAAGCGAATGAGTTGATAAGCCCGACCGCGAGCTAGCGGGGGAGAAACTTCTTCCGTCGCGAGGGTATCGAAAACCGCGACTGGTATCCCCATCCGCTCGGCCAACGAACGATTGAGAAAACCTACCTCACCCGCGCGTTCAGCCGATTGGCTGTCCAGCGAATGCGCCCGGGCCAAATTGGCCCAAGACTCCCCGGCCGCCAGTCGCTTCTGCAGTTCACCTGCCTCTTGCTGGCTAGCAACCACGATTGCAGTCAAAAATCGCTCGCGTGCTAGGCCGAGTTCCTCAAAGCGCTGGCGAATATCCTCCTCTGTTACTTCTACTAGCGGCATGATCTCGCGCTGGCGCAGAGCCGAGACGATGTATTTCCGCTGCTTACTACTCAGTTTCTCCACTAGTTGGGAGTCCTGCTCCAAACCTCGATTGCGAGCCTCAAGTAGCAGTAATTCTTGGTCAATCAAGCTCTGCAGATAATCCTCTCGCGCCTCCTGGCCCTGCTTGTGGGTATAGAGTCCCGGCAGCAAGTTGAGCACGAATCGCCGTAGCTCCTCGGCGTGGATCGCTTTCTGCCCTACCACCGCGACGATTTCTTCCTCTTTCTGCTTGCCGCAGGCCCCTAGAACTACCAGTAAGCCTAAGAGCAGACTCCCCGCTCGCAACGCCGCATGCTGTTTACCCCAACTCATCTTCATGCCTATAATTCCTTGTTGAATCGGTTTCTATTTCAACCGCGAGTATATATAGTCGAAACAGCCCAAATCCTCAAGACGCGTCCATGCCTGCTATCTATACACTTAAATGCTGGTTTCTGCTCGTCTTGGCGGGAGTCCTGTGCTACCTCAACGCTTTGGGCAACGGCTTTGTCTTCGACGACTCGGCCTACCTGAGTAGCCCACTAGTCCATCAATTTCGCCCGCTGGATGCCTTCCTTCAGAGCAGTATTCACCCCGATCTCTATCGGCCCTTAACCCTGCTCTCGCTAGCCTGTGACTTCCGCTGCTACGGCGACCAGCCGCTAGGCTACCACCTGAGTAGCCTCCTCCTCCACCTTCTCAACGCCCTATTGGTCTTTCAGCTAAGTTACCACATCCTCGCACGGCAGTCTGCCGCGCTCTTGGCCTCCTTGTTTTACACCCTCCACCCGCTGCAGACCGAGGTGGTTTCTTGGATATCCTCCCGCGGCGATTTGCTAATGAGCTTTTTCTTTTTGGCGGGCCTACTTTGCCATCTGCGCATACAGACGCGCCGCGGACGAATATTGGCGTGGTTCCTGTACGGTTGCAGCATCTTGTCCAAGGAGAGCGGCTTTGTCCTGCCTGCCGTCGCCTATTGCTACGACGCGCTATTTGCCGCGCCAGCCCGCCCACTCCGACACTTGTTCAACTTCACCCGCGCATGGCTCGTGCGCCACTGGGGATATGCTCTAGTCCTAGTCTTGGCCCTAGCCTTGCGCTGGAACGCGGCAGAAGCGGCAGAACCGATCTCTGCCAACTTCCTCGCCGACGCCGATGCGGTTTCTCGGCTGCTGACGCTTCCAGCGATCTTGCTGCGCTACCTAGTACTGATCGTCTTTCCCCTTCACCTCTCAGCAGACTACTCCTACGCCTCCATCTCCTTGGTACAGACGCCGCTCGACCCCAACTTCATCGCCGGCCTTCTCGCCGCTAGTGCGCTCCTCTACCTGCCCTTGCGCACTTCCTCGCCTCCATTGGTCTTCGCCGCGGCCTTCGGCTGGCTCGCCTTCCTGCCCGCTTCCAACCTCTTAGTCTTGGCACCCAGCGGTATGGCCGAGCGCTACCTACATCCAGTCATGCCCGCGCTGGCGCTCTTCTTAGGACTAGCCGCTAAGACTTGGTTTACAAAGCGCTATCGCATCGCTGGTAGTGCCCTAGTCGCCGTCGTCTTCCTACTCATGGCCGTCCGCACCATTGACCGCAATCGCGACTGGGCCAGCGACTACGCGCTGTTTTCCGCTGTCGTCGCCCTCTACCCCGACAACGTTAGAGCCCGCGAAAATTTGGCCCATGCGCACTACCAACAGGGCGATGTCAAAGAAGCGATTGAGCACTACAAGCAAGCCATTGCCATCAACCCACACCGAGTCCGCCCTTACTACAACCTAGGGCTGCTCTACAATGCGGAAGGCCAATATCGCGCGGCCATCCGGGTCTTCAAAGCCGCGCTGGAACTCAATACCGAGCACGCTGGCGTGCATTACAACACTGGACTTGCCTACCAGAAAATGGGCCGCCATGCCGCCGCGATTCCCCACTACGAAAAAACGCTGCACCAATCACCCGATCACGCACGCGCCGTCTTTAACCTCGGTCGAGCCTACCAGCACCTCGGTCAGCACTCCCAAGCTATCGCGGCCTACAAGACTGCGCTCACCTTGGACCCAAGTAGGACCAATGCCTATTATCACTTGGGCGAACTCTATCGCACGACAGGCGATTTTTGCAACATGACCACTGCTTGGCAGACTCTGTTGCGCTTGGTCCCTCATCACCCCAAGGCCGAGCAAATCCGCCCCCTGTTCCAGCCCTGCGAAAAAAATCCGTAGTTCAGCAATAAATTTTATAGTTGAACTATATATATGTATTGTGTACAATTTAAACGCTGTAAGCAGTTAGTTAGACTTTTGGCTCGCCTAAAGCTAGTCATCTTTACCCGCGCTCGACCTATAGGAGGTGCAACATGCGCAATGTATTGACTTTCGTCGCCGCCCTGCTGGTAGTGGGGCTGGCCACGCCAACCTGGAGCCATTTTCCTCCGGGAGAGTTCCTCTTTGCCGTGCAGTTTCCCGACGAGAATTTGCCTAACGTCGATGGCGACATCTCGGAGTGGAGCGTCATTCCGCAGGTGCCCTACGAAGTGGGCAACGACATGTATTCGGACGCCGTTTACTCCAAAGTGCGCGGCGAGATTGACGTCAGCGATCTGAGCGTCCGCCAGATCGTCGGCTGGAACGACAACAACGACCGTCTTTACTTGATGGCCGAGGTTTTCGACAACGTCCACAACACGGACCGCGAGGATCCGGCCCAGTTTTGGACCGACGATGCCTGGGAGATCTACATTGCCCCGACGCACCCCGAGGCCGAAGGGGGCGGTGACTATGCCCCTGGTAGTGAGGGTGGCATCGTCAAGCAGTCCTTCAACTTCGGCATTCCGCCCATCGGCGGTAGCTGGGGTCAGTTCCTGCCCGATTTCGAGTGGCGCACGGATCCGTTCAACGGCGATAACTGGGTCATGGAGTATTCCTTTGAAGGCGAGGAATTCGGCGAGAGCACCTACTTCTACGAGATGTGGATTCAGCCTTACGACTTCATTCCCGACGACGGCGATCGCGAAGGGGCCGAACTGACCGACCTCTCCGACGGCGACGTCATCGCCATGAGTTGGACCTTCGGCGATTTCGACGAGCCGGGCACCACGTATCAGGGATTCTGGTCCACTTCGCCCAACGGATGCTGCCGCGCCGACAACGACATGGTCATGAGCGAGCTAGACGACTCCATCGACTGGGGTGCCGCTCCCGCTTCCACCTCAGTTGAGTCCGATACTTGGGGCCGCATTAAAGCCCAGTTCCAGCAGTAAGACGAGTGCGCAGCATCGTTTTTTAAGGGCGGTGGGCTACCCAGCCCATCGCCCTTTTTTTCTTTTTCACTCAAGGGCGCTCCTCCGACACGCGCCACCCTGCATGAGGAAATCCGGCCATGAGAATGTCGCACAGTGCTGTCTTATTGACGCTGGGCCTCCTAATCGGCATCGCGGATCAGGCTCGCGCACAAACCTACGGTAACCGTCTGGGCGTCCAGAGGGGGGGGCGCACCACCTTTGAGCCACAGGGAGCGGGCGTGCTCTTTGACGCTTTGGACCCGGCGGTGCGCCGCTGGTACATCCCGCAGGAACTCTACAACGAGTACCGGTGGCAGCAGTGGGAGTACTCTAACTACGCCCGCCAGCACTACCAGCGCTATGTCGATACCGCCCTTGAAGGCGACTACTTCTACGACTTCTTCGGCAACTTCGTCGGGCGGGGCTGGCTCATCTACAACAACGACCAACGCCAGCCCCTGCAGAAAGGCAATCAGCTCTTCAAAGACGATCGCTTCCGTAGCTGGTTCAGCAACGTAGTAATCGCCTCCGACGCCAAGGGCCAGTACCACTATGCACTGACCATTGCCAACGGCCTGCGCACCACCCTGACGCCGATGACCTTCTCCAAACCGGATTTTGATGGCGTCCAATTCGACATCGCCACCGATAAGTACATGCTAACCGCCCTTTATTCGCGGCTGAGCGAGTCGGGCGGTTCTTCGACCTTTGCCGAAGGCATCAACCGCACTAACAACACGTCCTTGATGGGAGGGCGTACCACGGTCCAGATCGGTGACTTTACCACCTTGGGCTTCACCTTCGTCAACGCCCACCAATCCAACTCCCTCACCGAAGGCTTCGGCGGCAATCCCCTCACCGGGGAACTGACCGTTGACCAGAAGGCCGAGGCGATCGCTTGGATCGAAGTTCTGCTCAGCGACGACTCACCCGCCGACAGCGAGGGCGGGGCCGCCTTCTTCCCCGCCGGGTCCGACATCGTCATTACTTACCTCGATGGGACCCAAGTGCGCGGCAAGGAAATAGGTTTCGAGCCGATCATCGAAGGTGGATTCCCACAAGAGGGCTTCATCTCTGCCGACGGCAACGAGCAGATCCGCTTGCGCTACGACTTCAATCGCAGCGACTACCTGCTCACCGCTCCCCAAGACAAGACCCAGATCCGCAAAGTCCAGTTCGACTTGGTGTTGGGCAACGACTACAAGGTGCAGGTCACCTCCAACCGCCAAACCGGCCGCAATGAAGACCCCGTCTTCCTGCTAATGGCCCGCGCCGAGGGCAACGTCAAGGACAACACCAATCTCAGAGTGGTCTCCTTTGAATACGGCCTACCGACTGCCACTTCGATTTTTGGTTTCACCGCCGAATTCAACGACATCAAGGGGTTCAATTTCTACGGCGAATTCGACAACAGTCGGGTTTACCGCAAGTACCCCTATCCGAGCAACGACCAAGGTAACACCGACCACAACACCTCGTCGGGCACATCCAACAAGCCCTCAGCCAATGCTTGGATGGCCAATCTGTCGAAGGTGGACTATCCCTTTTTCTTGTTTGGCGAGGTCTTCTACATGGATCCGGACTACGCCACCACCGTGTACGTCGCCGAACAGGACGGGTTTATCGATTATTCCTCTGGCTATTTTGAAAACGGCGCTCCAGGCAATATCGAACGCTTCTTGGTCGACTTCGTCGAGGACAATGACGACCAGGACCGGATCCCCGATTGGGGCCGCAACGACGCATTGGTCACCGACCCAGCAGTCTTCCCCGGCTGGGACGAGAACAACGACTTCATCCCCGATTACAACCAAAACGACAACGGCCGGGTGATCAACCTGATCCCCGACTACGAAGAGCCCTTCCTGCGGCAGCACGTCGAACGACCGGAGTTCCTCTACGGCATTGACGCCAACAACAACACTTGGGTCGATCGCTTTGAAAACGACAACCGCCCCGACTTCCCCTACCAGCGCGATCATCGCGGCTTCAACGTCTATGTCGGCGCTCACCTAGCGCCGCAATTGCGCCTCACTGTGGGGCATCTGCGCGACGAGCTTATCACCTCTGACCAGCGCAACTACACCTCCTATGCCATGTTGACTCTGGATATCGATCACGCCCGTTGGGGTCGTCTGCGGGTCATGGAAATGACTAAGAGCATCAAGGACGACATTGTCGACGACCTCCTCCAGTGGAATAACCGCAATACCTTGCGCGACGACCGCAATGTCGAAGTTATTGATCCGATGCTTGGGCGCGATACCTGGTACAACGGTTTCTTCATCGGCCATACCTATACGCCCATCGCCAACCTGACCATCAAAAACTTGCTCAAATACGACCTCTGGCATCAGCGTCTCGATGACGCTGCACGAGCTTCCTTTGGCCTCGATCCCAACGAGTTCTTCTTCGGCTTCGTCAACAAAGCCGAGTACCTCCGCGAAGTCGGCACTCTGCGGCTTATGCCGCGCTGGAAGAGCGAGTTCCGGCGCCAGACCTACGACCTATTCTCGCGCCTAGGGCGCAAGGAACTGACCGAGATTTTCGGTCTCATTGCCGAGGTGCCCTTCCTCCGCAGCACCACTTTTGCTAGCGGCGTTGAATACGTGCTCTTTCGCGATTTGGACGACGACATCAACAATTTTCAGTCCTTTATCTCAGCTACCCAGATTTCCAACGTGGCCGAGTACCAAGGATACGTGCTGACGACCCAAGTGGGTATGAAATTCGACGTGCGCGACTTCCAAGACCCAGGGCTGAAGACTCGGACCATCACCGAAGGCTTTATCACGGTTTACGCCGGTCTGGGCATTTGATTGAGTGCGATGGGGAGATCGGGCTGGCTGGTCGGGGGGTTGCTCTGGCTCGCGGCGTTGGGGGTGCGCTTCCTCTACATAGAGCAAAGCCAGACAAGCCCCTTTTTTGACTATCCACTGGTCGATGCAAAAACCTACACGGACGCCGCTGAACGCATGGGGGTGCAAGGGCACTGGGACGGCGGGAACGCCCCCTTCTGGCAACCGCCGCTCTATCCTTACCTCCTAGGGTTTCTCTATGCGCTATTCACTCCTAGCTACTACTTGCCCCGCCTCGTCCAAGCTGCTATTAGCGCCTGCAACTGCGTCCTGCTTTACTTGCTCGGACGCCGCCTGTTTTCTCCTAGCCTAGGGCTTGCGGCAGCCATTGCAGCAGCACTTTACGGCCCCTTGGTCTTCTTCGCAGGTGAATTCCTACCACCTCCCCTAGCCCTTTTCTTTGATCTGCTACTCTTGCTGACCCTGCCTTGGGCCATGGCCGGTCGTCCGCGTCGGCTTCTAGTCCCCGGCTTCTGTCTGGGCTTGGCTGCCCTTGCCGTGGCCAACATCCTGCTCTTTCTGCCCGCGGCCTTGCTCTGGGTGATTGTCGTGCGCCGTGCGTTGCCGTGGCCGCGGCGCTTGCTAAACGCTCTACCCTTGCTGCTAGGGGCCTCGTTGGTCATCGCTCCCATCACTCTGCGCAATTACCTGATAGGCGACGACTTGGTGCTGATTTCCTCCAACGGGGGAATCAATTTCTACCTAGGGAACAACGCCAACTACGAGGAGACAATCCGCATCCCACCCGGTCCAGCGTGGCGCGCCTTGGTCAGCCAACCCCGAACCGAAGCTGGGCTTACCCGGGCCTCGGACCAATCAGACTATTTCTTCGCCCGAGCTTGGGACTTTATCAGCACAGAGCCAAGTGCTTGGCTTCTGCTCCTGCTGCGCAAGACCTATCTCTTCTGGCACGGCGATGAGATAGGCCGCAACCAAGACCTCTACTACGCTCGCAACTTCTCCCCCTTACTATCGCTGCTATTGTGGAAGGGAATCATTGCCTTTCCCTTTGGGATCGTGGCACCACTGGCCTTGCTCGGCATGGGGCTGGTGTGCTACAATCGGGGGCAACGCCGTGCGGAAATGGACCTTCTACTCCTCTACATAGTCGTCTACGCACTATCCGTCATCGTATTTTTTCCGACCGCGCGCTACCGCCTGCCGATCGTACCACCCCTGCTACTTTTTGCCGCCTATGCCGTCAGCACTCTCTATTATCTTGGACGCGAACGCGCCGGTGTGAAACTGGCTTGGGCCGGGGGCGCACTCACAGCCCTTTTAGTGGCTTGTAACTTCCGCGTCGGCCCGATGAACATGGCCGGTGACGCCGAAACCTTGCATCGGCTGGGCTTTGTCTATCAGCAAAAGGGCTTGCCGGCCAATGCTATCGCCGCCTATGAGCAAGCTCTCACTCTCGACCCAGAAATCCGCGAGGCCCGCTTCAACCTCGGGGCCTTGTACGCACGGCGGGGCCGCTACGACCGAGCCATCGCAGCCTACCAAGATTTTGTCGGCCGCTATCCGGACTATCCCGAAGCCCGCTATGCCTTGGGCAATGCCCTCTTGCACGCCGGTCGCTACGCGGAAGCGATCGTCCAATACGAAAAACTGCTCGACGCGGATGCGGCACCAGAGCGAAAAGCAGTACAGGAGCGGCTGGCCTACGCCCATATCCAACTCGACCAGCTCGACGCGGCTGCCACCCTCTATCGCGACCTCGTCGTCCAAGCACCCGACTCGTTGCGCTTCCGCTACCAGTTGGGTCAGTTAACAGAAGCCTTGGGTCAGCAGGGCCTAGCTCGACGCGAGTACGCGGAGATCCTACGGCGCGACTCCACCCACGTCGATGCTGGGCTCCGTCTAGCCCACCTGCTCTTGGCCACCGATGAGTCCACCGCAGCCGAGATCCAACTCAAACGCTTGGTCGCTGCCCATCCCCATTTGGTCCCCCCCCGCTGGCTTTTGGCCACCCACTACGCGGCTCAACACGAAGGCACCAAGGCCCTAGCGCAGGCGCAAGCCATCCTCGAGATACAACCCGGACACGTGCAGGCCAACCGAATGGTCGGTCACCTGCAGGTCATCCAAGGCGACACGTTGGCAGGAGTAAAAAATCTAGATCGCTTCAAGAAGTACTACGTCAAAGAGCGCCAGCAAGCGATCCTCGAGGCGCTCAAGGACCAATGGCGTCAACAGCTCAAAGGAATGTTTTGACGACTTAGTAGGCCACCGCTACCGGTACCGCCCGCCGATTGGCCTTTGAATCCCCTTTGACTTCTATGTAAATCAGATAAATCCCCGGCGGCACCACCGCACCTCCTTGGACGTGCCCGTCCCAAGAGAGCTCAGGTCGAGAGGTTCGGTCGTAGCGTCCACTTAGGTCGGCACCCTCGTAAATCGTATGCACCAAGTGCCCGCTCAGGTCAAAGACTTGTATCTGTACCTTGGCTGCGCGCGTCACGGCCACTATGTCATAGCGCAGCTCTAGCTGATCGTTGATTCCATCCCCGTTGGGCGTGAAGGGGTTAGGCTCCAAGGCGAAAGAGCCGACTAGGCTGCCCTCGGTAATGCCCGGACTCAGCACCGTGATGCCCGAAGCCGTCGGCAAGTCTCCCTCGCCCAACAATGCGGCGTTCCCCGGTGTGATCCGCTGGATGCTTCCGGGCTGAGAGGAGAGAATGGCTTGGCCGCGGAACAGCGTGCTATAGAGCAGTACCTGCCCGCGGAAGTAGATTTTCAGCAGTCGTTCGCTCCCACCCGCGGCCGGCTCAATCTGGGGAAAACGGACGATAAAATTGCGATCCGTTATGGTTTGGATGGCAAAGGTGTCTCCCACTGCTGAGACCGTCGAATAGGGCAACTGCTGCACTTGGCCTTCCCCGGTCCGCACCATCGGTACGCCCTGCTGATCGAGGATCACATCGGCGTTTAAATCCTCCTCTAAGATGGTATCCGACCCCTCTGCAATCTCGATCCGGTCAATTCCCAAGACCCGCGTGGGCGTCAGAATTTCAAAGGTGTCGAATCCCTTGACTCCCTCGATGTTCATCAGTGCCCGTACGGCATAGGTGAAATTCACTGACTCGGAGACCTCTACTTCGCGCGGGTAGATCTCGGCGATCAAATCGTCGGCGATGGGAGGCCGCAGATACTCGATCGACAATTGCTCGACGAGCTTGGTCGCGTCGATATCGTCGTTGAGAAAGTCAATCGCAAACTGGATATAGCGCCGCGGCCCAGGCGAGATAATCGGGGTTCCACCTTCTCGATCTCCGCGCAAATAGGGTGCCGACCAAGGGCTCCAATTTTCTAAATCTTCCCCGATCTCTCCCTTGTCCCATACTCGGGGTGGCACGGCCTCTAAATCGGGCACTAGGCCCAAGTACTCGTCGCGGCCTAGCTGTGCTTCTGGATCTACCAGCGAGGTGGATCGCTCGTCTTCGCCGATGCGCTGCACGTCTCTGCGGTAGTAGAGCAATGGATTGGGATCGATCCCCGTGCGGGTGCGGACTAAGATCTGCGATGGCTCGCCGACCGTTGGTTTGGCTGCCACCCGCTTGCCAGCCGTCTGGCCGGGGTAGCGAATGATGTCCCCGGTGGTATTATCGCGGCACGCTGTCTGAAAGCACATCCACACCGTGGTATAACCCTGGCCGGGAAGGTAAAGCGAAGCAGTATCGCACTCGCCCCAGTCGTCGGGTACATCCGCCGCCGTGGAAAAAGTATCGCGTTGGGTCGTGCAGTCTTGGTTCCCCACCTCGTCGAGACCGGCGACTGTGCCACTGCGCAGGTCGATAAGGCGCGTGCGCCAGCTAATGTTGCCCCAAGTGGCCACCCCTCCCAGATCGTACACGTGGGAGACGTAGCGGCTACTGCCGATAAAACCCTGTCCATATACTTCTAATTCGTCGATCTCATAGGGGAAAGACGAGGTGGATTTGATGCGCACGAAACGCACTGGACGGGCAGGCTGTACTTGCACATCTACTACTTGGTCTTCGTTTCCGGTACTGCGCAGCAAAATTTTGAAGTCCTCGAGCTGCGGGACCAGCCGGCCCGTGCCGTCCAGGACCAAGTCTTGGCCATCGTGGAGCAGCAGTTCAAACTGGCGGATAAAATCGTTCTGGAAGGGATACTGAGGCGCGTTCTGCACGGTGTTGCGCGGATAAAAGCGGATGCGATTGACCCCAATCGGACTGCCCAAATCCAGCACGATAAAGGTCCCTAATGCGCCGAAAATCCCCTTGCGCGAGAAGGCATCTTCAGCTCCTTCAGGCGCGATCAGTTCCAGCAAGGTCGCCTCCAAGTCGGCTGCTGCCACATCCTTGATTGCTGGTGCGGTGATCCGCCCACCCCACCCCAGTGCCCGCTGAGCCACGTTCTCTCCCCGGGCCACGTGGTCCGGGCTTAGTCCCACTGGCAGTACCACCGGGTCGGCACCTCCAGGCAGCTTCAGCCCCTGCTGGATCGCACGCCGGGCGACCAGCTTGCCCCCTCCCGCCTGTAGCCTGCCCGGCCTACTCGTCTGGTCGCCAGTAGTCAGGTTGCGACAGATCGTCTGGTAACAATCGGCCCGTATGCCGTTTTGGAAAATCGTCTCGCAATCACCCCAATCGTCAGTGATATCAGTGGTCGAATCAAAGCGCCGGCTCTCTTCGCGGCACTCCAGATTGGGGTCGTCGGCCTCCGTCTCTCCTTCCGCTTGGCGGACCACCTGCGTCGAACGAATTGCGTCAACCGCTGCTTCCACTGTGTTCATTGCCTCATCCAGCGTCACCTCTGGAGCGAAATCCACCAAAATCACCGACAAAAATCCCTGCGCTGTCGTCCCAATCTGTGTCACTCCCTCCAGTGGCTCGATCTGGTCGAGCAACAACTGCTCAACCAAGGCCAGTTGTCCTGCTAGCAACTCGGGCTCGACATCGACCACGGTCTTGACTAAGACACGCGTCGTTACAACCTGTAAATTGCTCAAGTCAATCAGATTGCCCGGCACATTGCCGACCTCAGTAAATTGCCGGTTTACCTTGTATTCAGGTAGGATCGAAACCAGATCGTCGCGAGTAGTCTCGCCCGTCCAAGAGACGTTCCCGCCGATACCGACCCGCAGGGTATCTAAAGCCGCCGTCGGCAGGACATATAGCACAGTTGCGAAAGCTGCGAGCAAAATCGAACGAAGATAGGAGGCAAAGTGCATGTAGTGTTCACCCGGTTTGCATAGCGCACATGAGCTAAGGTGCTCCTGTAATGTAAGAAAAATCAGACGGCACATTTATATAATTTTGCTCTCGCTGCCAATCTGCTAGCTCGACCTCGTCTCTGCAGCAACCCTCGTGCCCACTGGCCTAATTTATTGACAGTCCCCTAGGAGGGGGATATTCTATCCCATTCAGCAGATGTAGCTAACGGCCCGTCTTTTATAGAGGGAATTTGAGCACGACTTCATCCACTCCGCACCGGCCCGGCCTCCGCGCCCTCCTCGTCGGCGCAGCCGGTGCCTGGGCCATTGGTGCTGGCGTCCCGTATTGCAACATGGTGCTCCACGGCTCCCGGATCGCCTCGTACTTCAACACGCCAGCCGCCATCATTCTCTTCTTCTTTCTGGTTTTTGTCGGCAACACCTTGCTGGGGTTGGCGCGGCGCTCGTGGATGCTGAGTCGGGCCGAGTTGGCGCTCATCTACATCATGTGGATCGTCGCCACCTCAATTCCCGAATGGGGGCTTACCGCCTTTCTCCTGCCCGATATCACCAGCGTCATCTATTATGCCACCCCCGAGAACAACTGGGCCGAGCTCCTCCACCCACTCATTCCCGATTGGATCATCCCCCACCACGACTTCGACCAGATCAAGAACTTCTACGAAGGCGCGCCGCAGGGCCAAGGCATCCCGTGGGCGTTGTGGCTGTCCCCGCTGGCGTTGTGGGTACCTTTCGTGCTGGCACTCTACGTGGCGATGATTTCCATTGTGGTTGTCTTGCGCAAACAGTGGATCGAGAACGAACGCCTAATCTTCCCGCTGGTCCAGCTCCCCATCGCCATGCTCCAAGAAGAAAATCAGCGCCCCGGATTACTCAATGCCTTTTTCAAAAATCCGCTGATGTGGATCGGCTTTGCCATACCCGCCTTGATCCAGAGCGTCAATGGCCTCAATCACTATTTCCCCTACTTCCCCCGCGTCGGTCTCGGCACCTCAGTCCCGCTCTTCCGCGACAGCATCCAGGTTCCGCTCCGGCTCAGCTTCCAGATGCTGGGTTTTTCCTACTTCGTCAACCGCGACATAGCCTTTGGGCTGTGCTTCTTCTATCTGCTCAACACCGTTCAGCAGGGCATCTTCAACGTACTCGGCGTCCAGAAGATCGATCCCGTACTCGGAGCCTATAGTACCTATACGGGTTCGATCGTCGTCCACCAGGGATTCGGGGCTATCATCGCGCTAGTTCTCTTCGGCCTGTGGAATGCCCGCGACCACCTGCGCGCGGTCTGGCGCAAAGCGATCTCCGGCACCCCCGACATCGACGACTCCGGCGAAATTCTCTCCTACCGGACTGCACTCTTGCTGCTAGCGGGCAGCCTGACCTTTATGGGCGTGTGGCTCTGGCAGTCAGGGCTGCCCCCTTGGGTTACCCCCATCTATCTCTTTTTTGCCTTTGTTCTCTTCTTAGGTATCACCCGCGTCGTCGCCGAAGGAGGCTTGGCCTTTATCTTCGCGCCGATGATCGCCTCGGATTTCGTCGCCGCCGGCTTTGGCACCCGCACCATCGGCTCTTCCGGCGTCATGGCCTTGGCCTTTACATACATATGGGCCAGCGACATTCTCACCTTTGTCATGGCCTCTTGCGCCAATGGTCTCAAACTCGCCGAGGAAACCATAAAAAAAGGACGCCGCATCGTCTTTTGGGGCATCCTCTTGGCCATCCTCGTGACCCTCTTTAGCTCGATCTGGGCCATCCTCGATCTAGGCTATCGCTACGGGGGGATCAACACCGATTCCTTCTTCTTTGGCGGCGCGGCGCGCTACCCCTTTGACAACGCTGCCGCGCGGCTGCAATCCCTCGACGGCCCGCATTGGGAAAACTGGATATATACAACTATTGGTGCGGGTGCCATGGTACTTTTGCTGGCCGCCCGCCAGCACATCTCTTGGTGGCCTTTCCACCCGTTGGGT
Organism: Candidatus Latescibacterota bacterium; assembly: GCA_965203175.1. Lineage (GTDB taxonomy): Bacteria > Latescibacterota > UBA2968 > UBA8231 > UBA8231. The sequence goes on from OZ241867.1 coordinate 6,108,445, forward strand.
TTTCCGATCAGCGCCGTCTTTGGCACGATGTTTTTTAGCGTGTTCCTAGCTTGGCTCTGCAAGACCCTCGTCCTGCGCTACGGAGGTCCGGCACTCTATCTCAAAACCCGGCCCTTCTTCATGGGCCTGATTCTCGGTCAGTTCGTCACGGCCGGCATCTGGTATGCCATAGACTACTGGGTCGGCGAAAGCGGCAACTCCGTAATGAGTTGGTAGCTTAGCTCAGTACGCCAGTGAGAGGGTTCCCACTTGTACTTCTTCGCCGCTGTCGGCACCGAGGGCAATCCGGTATAAATAGATTCCCGGCCTCACCGTGACGCCCTGATCGTCCATCCCATCCCAAGCTAGGATGCTGGACTCTTCCCCGAAAAGGCCGCGCACCGCATTTTGCTCCTGCAGTTGTCGCACTCGACGCCCCGATAAATCATATATATTGACCGTCAGCATCCGCGGGGTGGAGACCTCGTGCAACTGAAATTGGAATCGCGCCCAGTCGTTGATCCCATCTCCGTTCGGCGTAAACGGGTTGGGCGCGACCTCTACCTCCGCTAAGAGCGCCTCACCCAGCCCGACCGTGCGCACCCCCAGCGCATTACCTGGAAAGTCAACGGTTGCGTCTCCGGGAGAAATGAGCTGCTTGACCTCGTTGGCGGTGCTGTCGAATATCCAGCCCTGAAACTGAGTGCCATAGCGCACTACCCGCGCATCGAATTCTACCTCGATTAGCTTGAATGTATCCCCCTGTCCGGCCAACTTCGGAAAACCGACGACGATGCGGTCATCGAGTATTTCGGGCGGATGTGTGTCGCTGACTTCGACGCCATCGACCCGCACAGAGCGCACTGCGTTGACCCGCGTCAGCGTAAAGATCTCCAGCCGGTCAAAACCGTGGCCCGCGTCCAATGTCGGCAGCACGCTATAGGTGAACGCGGTGCTCTCGGTGCGCGACGCGTCCAGCGGCCAGATTTCGCCCACCACCTCCAAAGCCGCTGGCCGCGCAAATTGTATCTCTAGCTCCTGCAACTTCGTGCTCTGATCGACGGTTGACAGCACCAAAAGCTGGAACTGAAAGTAGCGCGAAGGCCCCGGCGAGAGGATCTCAGTACCGTCCGTCCAAGCGGAGGACGGTTGCGCGGGATCGGCCAGTCCCGCCTCCCACGGATAAGGTGCCGACCAGAAACTCCAGTGTCGCTCGTCCAACGTGGTAAAGCGCTTCTTGATGTTGCCGCGCTCGTATTCCTTCCGGGTTATAGCCTTGAACTCACCGGCAACCTCACTAGGCAACCAGTAGAGGTTGGGATCGCTATCGCTACCGGAGCGGGTGCGAATCAGAATTTTGCTGTCCGGATCGTGGTCGCCCTTCCAGCGGATCTTGCCCCAGGCCATCTCCTCGCCAAAGTCGAGTACCGCGCTGGTGTAGATGGCGCGTGGCACGTAGCCTTTACCGAAAATCTGGAACTCGGCGATCTCCCAGTTGGAGGTTGGGTAGAGCGGACGAATCGTGATCCATTGGAGAGACTGCAAGGGGAACCGGGCATCGAGGATGGTTGCTTGGCTTTCTGTATCGCGACGCAAAATAGTCAGACGCGAATCGTTCTTGGAATCTACTTCGCGCGGAGAAATACCTTTAAACCAAGGGCTGTCTTCGGTCCTAAAGGAAGCATGAGCGGCGAAGTTTTGCACGCTATTGGCACCGGCGATTTCAAACCACGGCAGAAAATTGTCGGAAAAATCCTCTTCGCCGAGTGCCTCTTTATCTAGCTTGGGAGGAGCCATCTCCGCGATGATTTGGTCAATTTTGATATCGTTTTTGGACAAGCGAGGAAAGAACCGCACCCGATTAATCGGGTAGTCAGCTCCTAGGTCGACGATTAGGTTCTGGACGACGAACTGGCTCCGAATCTCTGGATCGTCCGTACTGCTAGCAGCAAAGAAGGCTGCCGTCTGGGGATCGCCGTCGAACATCGGCCGGATCCTTTCGATCACGCCTGTAGTGTGATTGCCCCCGCCCACGGCGATATTATCGTACAGCCCGCGTGGAATCCGGTTGCGCACCCCGTCTTGCGCCAAATTCAAGGTGTCCGGCACCCAGAAGGGGCGCATCCAGAGCCCTCCAGTGCTATCGACGTTCACCATCAGCGTGTCATTCCACGTAGGGTGGGAGTCTGGAGCACTGAATGGCACCCGATCCTGGATTTGGCCATCCGGTCCGATAACCAGGTACTCCCCAGGCTCATAAGATATCGCCGCCGACCACGGGTTTCCGTCCTCTCCCCCGAGCCGATAGACGTTATATGCTTCTGCCAGCGTCGCCGCAAAAGCGAGCGCTCCACAGGCTACCAACGATACTCGTCGCAAGGTATTCATTGCGCTGCTCTCCTGGCTAATGTCTGGATCAGCTTCTATAATGAGGGAGAATATAATAAAGACTATAGCAGCTGGCACGATAAAACGGCCTACCATATAGACACTACTGTAGTCCATCTGGCGGCGGCGACACCCCTGCGCTAACTTTATTTTTTACGCGGAACCTCGCTCCGCACCGCAACATCTATATAACGATCCCAAGCCTAATCCCTATGGACCATAGTTCACTCTCACCCCTTCTCACCCACTTAGCCGCACTGCGCCGCCGCGCCTTGGGCCTAACCATATTCTCTGCGTTGGCCTTGGGTCTAGCCGCAAGCTTGATGTCTGTCTTGCTGTGGGTCCTGCTCGAAGCGCTTTTTTTTCTCTCACCACCTTGGCGCACGGGCTTGGGCATCTTGGCACTTTTGGCTACCGGAGGGGCACTGGCATTTGCTCTCAAGCGGCACCTGCCCGTTCTCCTCTCGCAGCACCGCTTCGCCCTCTTCGTCGAACGGCGCTGTCCTCCGCTCCAACAGCGGCTAATTAGCGCCTTAGAGCTATCTGATACAGACCCATCTCTTCACTCGCCCGCGCTGCTTGCGGCTGCGAGCGAGAGGGCCGCCGCCCTCTTGCGCGCCGCCAATCCGGCCCAAATCCTCGACCGTCAGCCGCTCTACGCCTACTTGCGCCTGCTTGGCAGCGCAACGGCTGTCGTGCTTCTTTGCGGCGCGCTGTTTGGCAACGATCTAGCCCAAGCCGCTCAGCGCTGCGCCCATCCGCTCACCGCGTACGAGCGACCGCCGCGCACCCTGATCACCGTCCGTCCCGGAAACCTCGAAATCATCAAGGGCGAAGACGCTACCCTGCAAGTGCATTTTGCTGGCGACAAGCCGCGCCGCGCCCGCATCGTGCGCCGCGCAAGCGCAGAAGCACCCTACCAAATCGAAGAGCTCGTGGTCAATCGCGCCGACTCCGTCACCTACACCTTTCCCCAAGTCCAGCGATCCTTCCACTACGCCATCGCAGTCGGCGACGACCGCTCGCCCGAATACGAGGTGCGAGTCATCGACCCTCCGGCCGTCAAGCGCTTGCGCCTGCACTACCAGTACCCTGCTTATAGCCAACTGCCCGACCGCATTGAAGAAGAAAGCGGCGACATCCAGGGCCTGCCCGGTACCCGCGTCGCCTTTGAAATCACGGCTAACAAGCCCCTGTCCAAGGCCGCCTTGGTCCTCGACGACACCTTGTCGTTAGCCGCCCAACTCGACGGCGCGACCGCCCGCATCGCCTTACAAATCGAGCGCACGGGTGCGTACCACATCGACCTCGTCGATCGCAAAGGCGCGACAAACCGCGACCCCATCCGCTACGCCATCCAAGTGCGCGAAGACCAGAAGCCAGTAGTCGCCATCACCGATCCCGGCCGCGACAGCGATCTGCCCGAGGCCCTCAAGGTTCTACTCAAGGCCGAGGCCAGCGACGACTTTTCCGTCGAGGAAATCGCCTTGGTCTATCGAGTCAACAACAGTCCCGAACAGCGCCAAGTCCTATCCATCAATCCCCAGCGCGAGGTGCTCGTCAGCTACATCTGGGACCTATCAGCCGCCAACCTCTTGCCCGAAGACCGCATCTACTACCACTTAGAAGCCCTCGACAACAATCAAGTGGCCGGCCCGCAAAAGGGTCAGAGCCGCCAGTACGTGCTGCGCTTCCCCTCCCTGTATGAACTCTACGCAGAGGCCGATCAAGCCCAGGAGGAACAACTCTCCTCCTTGGAGGAACTCGCAGCCGAGGGACAGGCTCATCAGGAGTACATCGAGCGAGTGCGCCGCGAACTGCTCAAAAGCGAGGAACTGAGTTGGGAGCAAAAGAAAGAACTCGAATCAACGCTTGCGGCCGAGGCTGAGCGCGCCCGCGCCGTAGAGGAACTAGCGGCTGAGTTGGAGAAAACCATCGACTCCATGCAGGACGAGGGCACGGGCAGCGAAGAGTTGCTCGACAAGCTCGACCACATCCGCGAGCTCATGGGCGACATTGCCACCCCTGAAATGCAGCAGGCCCTCGCCGAACTGCAAAAAGCTGCCACCAACCCAGACCCCCAAGCCCTCGCCGACGCCCTCAAGCGCTTTAACGAAGACCAGCAAGCCTTCCAGCAACGGCTCGACCGCACCATTGCCCTGCTCAAACAGGTGCGGACTGAGCAGCAGTTGCGCGCCATCGTCGAGCAAGCCGCGGAATTAGCCCGACGCCAGAGCCAAATCAACCGCGAGCTTGCGGACGGCCAGAGCGGCCTGCGCCAGCAGCTACAGGAGGGCAGTTTGCAGCGCGACACCGAGCGACTCGCCGAGCAGCTACAGGAACTGAGCGATTCCACAGCCGAGCAAAATACCGCGCTCTCTGAACAGCTAGCGCACCGCGCCGAGGACGTAGAGAACAAGGCCCTCTCCGAGCGCATGCGCCAGATGGTGCGCCAGATGCGAGCCAAATCCCCAGGTGCAGCCCAGCAGACCGGACAGGCCCTAGCCGCAGACCTTGACGCACTAGCCGAGGATTTGCAGCAGATGCAAGACGAATACCTCGCCGCAGAAAAGGACCAACTCAGCCGCGAACTGCGCCGCGCCATGCGCGACCTCGTCCAGTTATCCCAACGCCAAGAGAGCCTGTTCGGCAACGCCCGCGCCCAAGACCAAGTCGCGCTCATGCAAGGCACGAGCCAAGTCGTGGAGCGCATCGCTGCCGTGGGTCGGCGCACCTTAGCCCTCGCTCCCAATCTGAGCGCAACCATTGGCTACGCTCTGCGCGAGATGCACGACGCAGCGCAGCGCCTCGGCCAGCGGGATGTGCAGGGAGCGCGCCATCCCCAGAGGAAGGCCATGCGCTATCTCAACGAGACCGTTCTACTCCTGCGCGAGAGCCTCGACAACCTCGCCAAGGCGCAAACCCCTTCGGCCTTTGCCGAGGCCATGCAGCAGTTGCTCGGCCTCTCCGAACAGCAGAGCCAACTCAACCAAGCATCCGAACAGGCCATGGGCCAGATGCCCGGCCCTTCACTCCAGCAGCAAATCGCACGCCTCAGCGCCCAACAGCAGGGCCTCATGCAGGCGCTCGACGAGATCTCTCGCTCGCTGCGCGGGCACCGAGGGGCGCAACAGCGCGTGCAAGCCATACAGGATGAGATGCGAGACGTGCTCGCCGACTTGCAGCGCGGGCGGCTCAACCAGCGCACGCGGCAAAACCAGGAGCGCATCTACCAGCGCATGCTCGACGCCAGCCGCTCCATCCACAGCCGCGGCTTTGATGAGAAGCGGCGCAGCATCACAGCCACCGACCAGCCCTACGCCGGCCCAACTGCCCTACCCACGGATCGCGGGCAGACGCCCGACCTGTGGCGCGAAGCTCTGCGCCAAGCGCTCGCCGGCCCCTATCCCGAGGAGTACCGCGCCTTGCTCCGGCGCTACTACGACCAAATCTACCAAGACCTACAAGCACGCGAAGCCCCATGAGAATACCCGCCCTCATCTGCGCCCTCGGCCTGTGGAGCGCGACTGCTGCGACCGCCAACCTGCAGGCACAAGTCGAGCAAGCGCGTCTATTGCTAGAGCACGACGCACAGGCGGCCTGCAGCGCCCTGCAATCAGTAGTCGAAGCTCCACAGCGCGGCCCGTGGACCGAACCGGCCCGGCTACTGATAGCCGAGTGCAGCCTGCGCCTTGGTGACCTAGATCGCGCAGATAGCTTGTGGGCGGACTTGGAAAGGCGCGGCGGTCCGGCTGCGTACGCGGCTCGCTATCACCGCGCCGAACTGCTCTACTTCCGCGGCGACTTTGCCGCAGCTACAGCCGCCTTGGCCACGCTAGGTGCTACCGACCCGAACCACGTCCTCGCCAACGATGGCCTCGCCCTGCTGACCGTATGCGAAGAATACGCCGAGTCCGATGGCCTCGCCGATCTCAGTCGCGCTCAGCTTCTAGAGCGACAAGGACAGAGCAAAGCGGCCGACGTGCACTGGACAGCCCTCGAAGAGGGTGCCGACCCGGGCCTTGCTGAGTGGAGCTTGCTCATCCGCGCCGAATTGCGCGCGCAACAAGATCGTTCTGACGAGGCCATGGCCCTGTACCAGCGACAAATCGCCCGCTTCCCCCAAGGCGAACACATCGTCGCCGCCCATCTCGGCCTAGCCGCGCTCTACGAGCGCCAAGGCGCGATTGAGCAGGCCCTCAAGATCTGCGAGACCGCGCTCCTCCAACACCCGCACGACGCCCGCGCCCCAGAGGTGCGCCTGCGCATCGAGCGGCTCCGCCACCTGCGCGAAAGCGGCTGATCCCATGCCCATTCTCTTTGCCTTAGCCCTTTGTACCCTTGCCCTCCTCCCGGCCCGCGCCGAACAGATCCTCGTGCCTATGGACACCTCCCAGCGCGACCATCTCCGGGCCTACGGCCTCGCTTATTGGACCTTGGAACGCGGCATTCCGGTCGAGTGGTTGCTCAACTACCGCGGCGGCGCATTCCTCGTCGAAGCACACGCCCTCATCGCCAGCGAAGCCGTTCTGCGCGGCGTCAGCACCGAGCACATCTCCGAGGCCCAAGCCGCCCAGATCTACGCGGAGATCGATGCGTCCAACATGGAAGTCGTGCGCTTGGAAAAGGTGCCGAAAATTGCCGTGTACACGCCGCCCAACAAACAACCCTGGGACGACGCAGTGACCCTCGCGCTGGAATACGCCCAAATCGACTACGAAAAAATCTGGGACGACGAAGTGCTCCAAGGCGCGCTCGACGACTACGACTGGCTGCACCTGCACCACGAGGACTTCACCGGCCAGTACGGCAAGTTCTACGGCTCCTACAGCAATCAGATATGGTACCGCGAACAGCAAGTCTCGTACGAGCAGATGGCGCGCCGCCTCGGCTACGCCAAAGTCTCCGAACAAAAGAAGGCCGTAGTCGTCAAAATTTACGAGTACATGGCGGCGGGCGGCTTCCTCTTCGCCATGTGCTCGGCCACCGACACCTTTGACATCGCCCTCGCCGCGCTCGACGTAGATATATGCCACGCGGTCTTCGACGGCGACGCAGCCGACCCCAACGCCCAAGCCCAGCTCGACTTCAGCCGCACCGTGGCCTTTGAGAACTTCGTCCTCGAAACCAACCCACTCGTGTACGAATTCTCAAACATCGACACCACGCCGGACGACATGCGCCGAATCCGCACGGCCGAGGCCGAGTACTTCACGCTGTTCGAGTTCTCTGCCAAATACGATCCCGTGCCGACGATGCTCACCCAGTGCCACACCAACATCGTCGATGGTTTCCTCGGCCAGACCACGGCCTTCCGCCAGTCGCTGATCAAGGACTCGGTCATCCTCCTCGGCCAAGAAGAGGGCACCGACAGTGTCAAGTACATCCACGGCCGCGTCGGCAAGGGCACCTTCACTTTCTACGCCGGCCACGACCCAGAAGACCACAGGCACCACGTCCACGACCCGCCGACCAACCTCACCCTGCACCCCAATTCGCCCGGCTATCGGCTGATCTTGAACAACGTGCTTTTCCCAGCGGCGAAGAAAAAAGAGCGCAAGACCTGAGCGGGGAAAGGGAAGGGCTGTGCAACTTGCTCAAAGGAAGTTTAGAACCTTTTAGTAAAGGAGTTCCCATGGCGGATTCAATTCGGTTGTTGAGCGACGAAGAGGTGCAGCGGTTTATCATCGATGGATGTCTGACTGTGCAGGCGGATTATCCACCCTCGTTTCACGCCAGTATTCGCGATCAGATCGAGGCGGTTTTTGCAGAAGAAGGTAATCCCGGAAATAATATTTTGCCTCGGGTTCCGCAGATCGGGCGCGTGTTTGAGCACCCCAATGTGAAGGGTGCCCTGACGAGTCTGTTGGGACCCGATTACATTTTGAACCCCCATCGACATTGCCACTTGAATCCACCCGGGCGACGGGGACAGCAATGGCATAAAGATTGTTATGTGTACGATCACAATGTACGGCATCCGAGATTTTACTGGGTGCTCGCTTTTTATTTTCCCCAGGACACGACCGAGGATATGGGGCCGTCGGGGGTGTTGCCCGGGATGCAGATGTACAAAACCATTAGCGATGTAGATCCCGAAAAAACTCGGGAAAAAGCGCGGGCATTTTGCGGTCCTGCGGGGACGGTGGCGCTCATTCACTTTGACTCTTGGCATCGCGCAACAGAGAATGTCAGTAGCAAAAATCGGTATATGTTGAAATTTCAGTTTGCCCGTACGCAGGAGCCAGAGCAACCGACTTGGGATCATCAAAGTCGCGCGTGGTCGCCCGGAATCGAGGATCGGCATCCGGCCCTATCGCGAGATGTCTGGCACTGGTTGTGTGGAGAACCTGCAAAAAAACAGCGATCTCTAAATGGCAATATGAAAGACTTACTCTCGGTCTTAAAGCGCGGATCAGAGGGCGAGCGGTTGGATGCGGCGTATGGGCTGGCCGAGTTTGGCGCGCCGGCCGTGCCCGAACTCGTCGCCGCCATGCGCGAGGAAGCACTGGCCACTATCGACGAGACCGAGGCCAAGACACCGGATAATGCCCACGGAACAAATCCCACGAGCGGTTGTGCGGCGCTGGCATTGGCATCCATAGGCGCACCAGCCGCAGGGGCTTTGGCGGAGATGCTGTCCGATGAGCACTGGTGGGTGCGAGCGGTCGCCGCCCATGTGTTGGGACGCTTGGGCTCGAGCGCAACGGGGACTGTACCCGCCCTGAGAACGGCGATGAGCGATCACCACTGGTGGGTGCGCCGCAATGCGATTGAGACTTTGGGCACCATCGGCGTTTTTTCCGCTGAGTTGATTGCCGACCTGACAGCAGCACTCGGCGATGAGGACTACCGCGTGCGCCGCAACGCCGCCCTCGTGCTGGCGAAGTCCGGCGAAGCGGGCTGCGTGGCGATTGAGACATTGGCTGAGATGCTCGCGGACGAGAATCGCTACAACCGATTTTACGCCGCCTATGGGTTAAAACAAATTGGCACGCCCGACGCACGGGATGTTTTGCTCCGCTCACTTTTCAACTCGCGTTGGTGCTCCATTACGACAAAAGACAACATCTACTGAAGCCCCAAAAGCCGTGCGAAATCTGGCCAAGCCGCCCCTCCGCCCATACTTTTTGTCGATTCACCAACTCATGGACTGAAAGGAAGTACATGTCAGACACCGAGGCCGTAGCTCAGCTCGGCCAAATCAGGGACCGCATCTACGGCGAGATCGGCCAAGTAGTTATCGGTCAGAAGCAGATCGTCGAGGAATTGCTCATAGCCTTGCTCGCCGGCGGCCATTGCCTGCTCGTGGGCGTACCTGGCTTGGCCAAAACTACGCTCATCCAAACCCTCGCCCGCACGCTCGATCTCTCCTTTGGCCGCATCCAATTCACCCCGGATCTGATGCCCTCGGACATCACCGGCACCGAGGTGCTCGAAGAGGACATCGACACCGGCCGCAAGGCATTTCGCTTCATCCGCGGCCCCCTGTTTGCCAACGTCATCCTCGCCGACGAAATCAACCGCACGCCTCCCAAGACCCAAGCGGCCCTACTCCAAGCCATGCAGGAACACGCGGTCACCGCGGCCGGCGAGACCATGCAGCTCAGCGAGCCATTCTTCGTACTCGCCACCCAAAACCCCATCGAGCAGGAGGGGACCTATCCCCTGCCCGAAGCCCAACTCGACCGCTTTATCTTCGAGCTGTGGATCGACTACCCCAGCGACCGCGAAGAAGAGGACATCGTCCGCGCCACCACCAGCGTCGCCCAAGCCACCGTCAGCCAAGTCGTCGATGCCCAACAGATCGTCGAGCTACAACAACTCGTGCGGCGGGTGCCCGTGGCCGATCACTGCGTTCGCTACGCCGTCTCACTCGTGCGCTCCTCCCGGCCCGGGGATGCCCAAGCACCGGACTACATCCGCGAAATGGTCAGCTGGGGCGCTGGGCCGCGCGCCTCCCAGTACTTGGTCTTAGCGGCCAAGGCGCGGGCCATCCTCGCCGACCGGCACTCGGTCGCCATCGAGGACATCCGCGCCGTAGCCCTGCCAGTGATGCGCCACCGCTTAGTCGTCAACTTCCACGCCGAAGCGCAAAACATCAGCGCGGTCGGCCTAATCGAACGCCTGCTCGCCGACGTGGAGCCAGAATCCTAGCGTGAGCGAAGCCGTCTCCTACCTCCACCCGGAAACCATCTCGCGCCTCTCGCGCCTCGACCTGATTGCGCGCCTCGTGGTCGAGGGCTTTATCACCGGCCTGCACCGCAGCCCGTACCACGGCTTCTCGGTCGAATTCTCCGAGCACCGTCCCTACATGCCGGGCGACCCCCTGCGCGACCTCGATTGGAAGGCATACGCCAAGTCCGACCGCCTGTACGTCAAACAGTACGAAGAGGAAACCAACCTCAAAGCCTATCTGCTGCTCGACGTGTCCGGCTCCATGGACTTTGCGGCCGGTGCGCCGCTGAGCAAATTTCGCTACGCTGTATCTCTAGCAGCCGCGCTGTCGTACCTCATGCTCAAGCAGCGCGACGCGGTCGGCCTGTTGCTCTACCACCACCAGACCGAGGCATACGTGCCGCCGCGCTCGGTACAAAGCCACCTCCAAGTGCTCCTCAAGACCATCGACCAAGCGCGGCCGCACAACGAGACGAGTATGGCCCCGGCCTTCCACGACCTCGCCGAGCGCATCCGCCGCCGCGGCCTCGTCATTGTGCTCTCCGACCTGCTCGACGCGCCCGACCAAGTCCTCGAAGGCCTGCGCCACTTCCGCCACCTGCGGCACGAAGTGATCGTCTTCCACCTGCTCGACCCCCGCGAGCGCGACCTCGCCTTCCGCGACCAGACCCGCTTCTACGACCTCGAAGACCCAGACCAAACCCTCACCACCCAACCCTGGCACATCCAGCACGAATACCGCGCGCTGATGGACGACCTGATCCAGACCTATCGACTCGGGTGCGCCGAGGCCGGCATCGACTACGCCCTGCTCGACACGGCAACCCCCTTTGACGTGGCCCTATCGCGCTACCTAGCGCAGCGCAAAAAAATGGGTTAGCCGCCGTCCCGCCCTGAAACTTGACTTTTTTGTACAGATTCCTAAGTTCTTGAGACTGCGCCTAGATACAAGGAGCCAACATGAGCGAAAGCACCCAAACCCTAGAGCAATTCGCCAACCGCGATTACGAGTGGGGATTCGTCACCGACATAGAGGCCGACTCGGCCCCACCCGGCCTCAACGAAGAGATCATCCGCTTTATCTCCGCCAAAAAGGACGAGCCTGAGTTCATGCTCGACTGGCGGCTCAAAGCCTATCGCCGCTGGCTCACCATGGAGGATCCAACGCGCCGCAAAGAGAGTCAGCGCTGGGCCATGGTCCACTATCCCGACATCAACTACCAAGACATCGTTTACTACTCGGCCCCCAAGCAGAAACAGCTCGACAGCCTCGACGAGGTCGATCCCGAAATTTTGGCTACCTACCAGAAGCTCGGCATCCCGCTCGAAGAGCAGAAAATGCTCGCCGGCGTGGCTGTGGACGCCGTCTTCGACAGCGTCTCCGTGGCCACCACGTTCAAGGACAAGCTGGCCGATTTGGGCATCATCTTCTGCTCCATGTCCGAAGCCATCCAAGATCACCCCGAGCTTGTGCGAAAATACCTCGGCTCGGTCGTGCCCTATACCGACAATTTCTTCGCCACCCTCAACTCCGCGGTCTTTACCGACGGCTCCTTCGTGTACGTGCCGCCGGGCGTGCGCTGCCCCATGGAGCTATCGACGTACTTCCGCATCAACGCGGCGAACACCGGCCAATTCGAGCGCACCTTGGTCATCGCCGACGAGGGGTCGTACGTGTCATATTTAGAGGGCTGCCTCCCGCCCGGCGAACAGGTATCAACGCCCACGGGCTGGAGAAACATCGAGAGCCTAAAACCCGGCGACTTGGTGTACGATCACGAGGGTGCCCCTCGCAGAGTGCGTGCCTCCATGACCCGCCGCCACAAGGGCGAAATGATCACCATTCGCCCAGTGTCGCGTTACAACCAGTTCAGTTTGACCTCGGAGCATCCCGTGCTAGCCATCAAGCGCGAGGGCGTTCGGGTCAAACGCAAAGCGCGCCGCAACGGCTGGTTGCCCGAAGTCGATACAAAGAAACTGCTGGCCGCCGACCCCGAGTGGGTCCCCGCCGGACAACTGGCTCAAGGCGACTTCGTCCTCGTGCCCAAATTGCAGCAACAGGAGAGGGCTGGTTTCAGCGACCAAGAGACCGAATTGCTCGGCTATTACCTCGCCGAAGGCAGTTCCTACCACAACAAGGCCAACAAGCAACACACCAATCAGTTCTCCTTCGGCCTTCAAGAAAAAGACCTTATCGCGCAGACGCGGTCCCTGATTGAAGATGTGACCGGCAGGCCATCGTACCTGACCGAGCAGCCCGACCGCAATGGGGCTGGTGTGGCCTTCTTCTCCCAACAGTACGCCGACTGGTTCATCGAACACTGCGGTAAGGGGGCCTGTACCAAGATGCTCAGCGAGGGGTTGATGAGCCTACCCACGCGCCAAGCCAAAATTCTCCTCGACGCCTATCTCGAAGGGGACGGCAATGTCCACGACCGTGGCAACTCGCGCATGGTGCGCTTCTGCACCGGCTCCGAGACCTTGGCGCAGCAGGTCCAGATGCTGCTCAATCGACTAGGGATCTACGCTTGGATCACGGTTCGCCAAGGCGGCAAGGGGAAATTCTCCAATAATTCCGACCGGGTCGTCAACCGCCAGCCGCTGTATCAGGTCGGCTATACCGAAAGCAAGAAGTGGGACATGGTCCGCGAGACCGACACCCATTTTATTGTCCCGATCCGCGAAGTGACCCGCGCCCCCTACGACGATCTGGTCTTCAACATCGACGTCGAAGAGACCCATAGCTACACCGTGCGCGGCACGGCCGTCCACAACTGCACAGCGCCCATGCGCGACGAAAACCAGCTCCACGCAGCCGTCGTCGAACTCGTAGCCCTCGGCGACGCACAGATCAAGTACTCCACCGTGCAGAACTGGTATCCCGGCGACGAAAACGGCAAAGGCGGGATCTACAACTTCGTCACCAAGCGCGGCGCATGTCGCGGCGACCATTCCAAGATCTCGTGGACCCAAGTAGAGACCGGCTCGGCCATCACTTGGAAGTACCCTAGCTGCATCCTCCAAGGCGATCACTCGATCGGCGAATTTTACTCAGTAGCCGTCACCTCCAAGCGGCAGCAGGCCGACACGGGCACCAAGATGCACCACATCGGCAAAAACACCCGCAGCACCATTGTCTCCAAGGGCATTTCAGCCCAGCGCGGCCAAAACACCTATCGCGGCAAGGTGCAGGTGCTCAAAAACGCGACCGGTGCCCGCAACTTCACCCAGTGCGATTCCATGCTCATCGGCGACCAATGCGGCGCGCACACCTTTCCCTATATCGAGGTCCGCAATCCCACCGCCCACGTCGAGCACGAGGCTTCCACCTCCAAGATCGGCGAGGACCAAATTTTCTACTGCAACCAGCGCGGGATTTCCACTGAAGACGCCATCTCCATGATCGTCAACGGCTTCTGCAAGGAAGTCCTCGCCGAACTGCCGATGGAATTCGCCGTCGAGGCGCAAAAGCTGCTGGGGATCAGCCTCGAAGGCAGCGTCGGGTAGATGAATGCGATAGAGGCTGCGAGACTGAGCACTACTGTCGATAGCTCAAAGGATAAGTAAATGGGATGGCTTGGTAAGGGTGCTTCCGCATGGCGTACCACCTGCATTATGACGACAACGGTACCAAGGGCGCAACGCATGTCATACGGGAAATGTACAACGCCGAGGTCGTCAAGCGACTAGCGCGCATCCTCTATAACCACTACGACCGCAAAGGTGACTCATAAAACGCGGTCATCTTCAACAATCTCGTTACCACGTGGCAGGATATTATCACGAGAACGCAAGGTCCCGCATAGGGCAGGCTTTTCGAGAGATAGGAATGGTATGAATCAGAAATCTGGATTCCCTTCTGTACCGATAGAGACGCTTCCATTTTGTTGCGGGGATAGAGAACTCGCTATTAGTTCAAGTGATTTATACGAGGACAACTTGATCTATGTAAAAAATCTCAAATATGATTATTACAGCCAAATGGCCGATATGCTAGAAGACTTATGGAACGAGGATACCGCCAACGAATCTATTGCGATGAATATAAGGCTGCTTTATTTCCAGAGTTTAGAAACTTTGATGGCATTTCTATCCGCATTTGCTCAAGCTGGTCCAATAGTTGTTGGATGGATGCACCTTTATATGCCAAACGATCTCAGCCTTATTATTCAGAAGATATCTAACGGTGAACATAGTTATAACAGGACTCCTTTCAAGGAGTTGACTTGGTTCAAGTTAGCCAGTTGGATTATCGGACGAAGTGAGTATAAAGAGAAATTTGAAGATGTATACGGAAAGCTGTGGGGCAAGTTTTCTTCAGACTTCTTAGACAACTCGCTTATAAACGAGTATAACAGTCAAAAACATGGTCTCAGAATCAGTCTCCAAGAAGACATGAAACCAGGCAAGATTTATAATATAAGTCAGAACACGAGTTTTGATGTAGGTCCACAAGGCTTAGGTGCTTTATCTTTTGTGAAGAGAAAGATAGCAGGCTTCAATCACAATCTCTGTCGCCAAGTGAGAGAGTGGAACATCCTAGATAATCTTGAAGGGCTGCGACTAGTTTCAGTTTCATTAGAACAGGTGCTTGTATGTATAACGGGTTATCTTGAACATATGATGAAACGTTCTGGTATCTCTATGGGCACTTTTACTATTCCAGAGAAAAGGATTTATGAATACTTAGCAAATAGACATGAAGATACTTTTGTATTTACTGAAGAGATACAGGGCTCTACGTCTCCGTTGAGAAAGGGTGATGTCATAAGTACCTATAGAGGTTAGAAATTCACGATATAATAATATAATGATATACTATCGCTCAAGTCGAAGGGAGCATTCCTACTTGGTAAATCAAACCACCCACAGGAGACACTATCTCATGCAAACAGTTAACAATATAATTTACCTGATAACTGTTTACTGATAAATCGTCACACATAGCATTACAACCCCAATCGAAAGCGTCCTATGCTCCACATCGAAAACCTCCACGTCGCCGTTGAAGACACCCCCATCCTGCGCGGTGTCTCGCTAGAAGTAGAACCCGGCGAAATCCACGCCATCATGGGCCCCAACGGCTCGGGCAAAAGCACCCTCGCGCAAGTCTTAGCCGGACGCGAGGGCTACGACATCACCGAAGGGTCGGCCACGTACTGCGGCCAAGACCTGCTCGAACTCGCGCCGGAAGAGCGGGCGTGTGCCGGGCTGTTCCTCGCCTTTCAGTACCCAGTGGAAATCCCCGGCGTCAACTCCACGTACTTTCTCCGCCAAAGCTACAACGAACTCCGCAAGCAACGCGGCGAAGAAGAACTCGACGCCTTCGACTTCCTCGGCCTGATCCGCGAAAAGCTCGCCTTGGTGGAAATGGACGAGAGTTTCCTCAAGCGGTCGGTCAACGAAGGCTTTTCTGGCGGCGAGAAAAAGCGCCACGAAATTTTGCAGATGGCCGTATTGGAACCCAAGCTGTCGATCCTCGACGAGACCGACTCGGGCCTCGACATCGACGCACTGCGGATCGTCGCCCAAGGCGTCAATCAACTCCACACCCCAGACAAAGCCGTCGTCGTCGTCACGCACTACCAGCGCCTGCTCAACTACATAGTCCCCGATTTCGTCCACGTGCTCTACGAGGGGCGCATCGTCCAGTCGGGCGGCAAAGAATTGGCGCTGACGCTTGAGGAAAAGGGTTACGACTGGGTCAAGGAGCCGGTCCAATGAACGGCGTCGCCCATTATCAGTCCTGCTTTAACGACCTCGTCGGCACAGATGAGTTGCTGTCGCTGCGGCAAAAAGCCATTGAGCACCTCGCCGACGCTGGCTTTCCCACGACCAAAGACGAGGAGTGGGCTTTTACCAACATCGGCCCGCTGACTCGGATCAACTTCGAACTAGCCACATCCGCGTCCGCACCTGCCGTTCTCGACGACTACCGCTACGGCCTCAACGGGCTGGTCTTTGTCGATGGCCACTTTGCCCCTGCGCATTCTCATCTCAACGGCCTGTCCGCCGGTGTGCGCGTCGAGCACTTGGGCGACGCCATTGCCTCAAACGGCGACCTAGTCTCGGAGTCCCTAGGCCAAGCCGCCACCACCGAGAACGAGGCATTCACCGCGCTCAACACCGCCTTCTTGCAAGACGGTGCGGTCGTCTATCTACCCCCGGGAGCCGTCGTCGAGCAGCCCATCCACTTGCTGTTTGTCTCCACCGGCCAACGCGCCAACGTCGTCTCTCATCCGCGCGTCCTCGTAGTCGTCGAAGCCAACGCCCAAGCGACCCTAGTCGAAAGCTACGTCGGCTTGGATTCGGAACCGTATCTGACCAATAGCGTCAGCGAATTCTTCGTCGGCCCCAACGCCGTGCTCGACCACTACCGAATCCAGCGCGAATCCGCCGCCGCCTTCCACATTGCAGCGACCCACGTCCGCGAGGAACGCGCCGCTCAATTTCGCTCGACCGCCATCACCTTGGGCGGACGCCTGACCCGCCACCACGTCCACACCGCTTTAGAGGGCGAAGGCGTTGACTCCACTCTCAACGGCCTCTACATCGAAGACGGGGCGCAACACGTCGATAACCACACGCTCATCGAACACGCCCAGCCTCACTGCCAGAGCCACGAATTCTACAAGGGCATCCTCGGCGGCCGGGCCACCGGCGTCTTCCGCGGCAAGATCCACGTCCACCAAGCCGCGCAAAAAACCGACGCCTACCAAGCCAACCAAAACCTCCTACTTTCGGAGACGGCCCAAATAAACACCAAGCCCCAGCTCGAAATCTACGCCGACGACGTCAAGTGTTCGCACGGAGCCACCATTGGCCAGCTCGACGAAGACGCCCTCTTTTACTTGCGCTCCCGTGGCATTGGCCACCAAGAGGCCGTCCGAGTGCTGACGCGCGCCTTTGCCGGCGAAGTCCTCGACCGCGTGCGCGTCCCCGCCCTCAAAGACCAACTCGACCGACTAGTCGATCACCGGCTAGATCAAGCTGCCGCCGAAGTTGCCCCATGACCGCTTCCTTTGACATCACCAAGGTCCGCCGCGACTTCCCCGTACTCGGCGAGAAAATCCGTGGCAAGGACCTCGTCTATTTCGACAATGGCGCAACCACCCAAAAGCCGCTGACGGTCATCTACGCGCTCCAGCGCTACTACGCCCGCGAAAACGCCAACATTCATCGCGGCGTCCACTTCCTCAGCCAGCAGGCGACCTTTGCCTACGAGCGAGCGCGCGGTCGCGTCGGCCAATTCATCAACGCCCGCGAGAGCAGCGAAATCGTCTTCGTGCGCGGCACCACCGAGGCGCTCAATCTCGTCGCCTACAGCTACGGCCGGTCGCAGCTAGGCCCCGACGACGAGATCATCGTCTCGCAGCTAGAGCACCACTCCAACATCGTGCCGTGGCAACTGCTGTGCGAGGAAAAGGGCGCGCGCCTGCGGGTAGTGCCCATCAGCGATACGGGCGAGTTCCTCTTCGACGAGTACGAGCGCCTGCTGTGCGAGCGCACCCGCATCGTCGCCATCGCCCACGCTTCCAACGCCCTCGGCACCATCCTGCCGGTAAAGGAAATCACTGCCTTGGCCCACCAGCACGGCGCAGTCGTCGTTGTCGATGGAGCGCAAGGAGTGCCCCACCTGCCGGTGGACGTGCAAGACCTCGACTGCGACTTCTACGCCTTTTCCGGGCACAAGCTCTTCGGCCCCACCGGCATTGGCGTGCTCTACGGCAAGCAGGCCCTTTTACACGCCATGCCGCCCTATGAAGGCGGCGGCTCCATGATCGAAAAGGTCAGCTTTGCCGGCACCACGTATGCTCCCCCGCCGATGCGCTTTGAGGCCGGCACGCCGCACATCGCCGGCGTCACTGGCTTGGAGACCGCCATTGATTACGTCAACTCCGTGGGCCGCGAGCAGATCGCCGCGTACGAGGCCGACTTGCTTGCGTACGCCGACGCAGCCCTCGCCGACATTCCGGGTCTGCGCCTGATTGGCACGGCCCGCGAGCGCGTGGCCGTGATCTCCTTCGCCCTCGGCGACATCCACCCGCACGACATCGGCACCATCCTCGACGCTGAGGGCATTGCCGTGCGCGCTGGCCACCACTGCGCCCAGCCGACCATGCAGTTTTACCAAGTGCCCGCTACGGTGCGCGCCTCGTTGGCTTTTTACAACACGCGCGCAGAAATTGACGCCCTAGTCGCGGCATTGCACAAGGTCAAGGAGGTATTTGGTGGGTAAGAAATGGGTAAAGGTTTATACAACATTAATGAGGTATTTCAACGATGACTGAGCTTCGCGAGCTATACCAGCAGATCATCCTCGATCACAACAAAAATCCGCGCAATTTCGGCAAGCTGCCCGAGGCCAATCGCATGCAAGAGGGCCACAATCCCCTGTGTGGCGACCACCTGCAGATCTATCTCCACGTGGCCGACGAGCGGATTGCCGACATTAGCTTTGACGGATCGGGTTGCGCCATTTCCAAAGCCTCGGCTTCCCTGATGACCGCCGCCCTCAAAGGCAAGCGTCCCGACGAGGCGGTCAAGCTGTTTGAGCAGTTCCAGCAGATGGTGACCGCCGAGCCAGATGCACCCGTCGATCACCAAGCCTTGGGCAAGATGGCCGTCTTCGCTGGGGTGCGCGAGTTCCCCATGCGCGTCAAGTGCGCGACCCTCGCTTGGCACGCCGCCAAAGCGGCCATAGAACAAGACCCATCGCCTGCATCCACCGAATAGAACGTGTAACTAACCGCGAAAAAGGAGTCCTCCATGGAACTGTTGCACGAAAAAACCTTTCCCCCCGATTCTACCGAGGCCAAAGTCGTGGCCGTGCTCAAGACCTGCTACGACCCCGAGATTCCGGTCGATATCTTTGCCCTCGGCCTGATCTACGATGTCGAGGTCAGCGACTCTCAGGACGTCCATGTGACCATGACCTTGACCTCGCCTGCCTGCCCGGTAGCCGGCACCCTGCCGCCGGAAATCGAACACAAAATCAAGTCCCACGTCCCGGGCATCGCCACGGCCTTGGTCGAGGTCGTGTGGGATCCGCCGTGGACGATCGACATGATGACCGAAGGGGCCAAACTCGAACTAGGCATGATGTGACATGAAACTCAACTCGAGCGAAGAATACGGCTTGCGCTGCCTCTTGCAACTGGCCCGCCAAGCCCCCGGCAGCCTGACCATCCCGGAAATCAGCCAAGCCGAGGGCATCACCCATCACAACGTCGCCAAGCTCTTGCGCATTCTCCGGCAAGGCGGCTTTGTCGCAAGTGCCCGTGGCCAGCAAGGCGGCTACGCCCTCGCCAAGCCCCCCC
This sequence comes from Candidatus Latescibacterota bacterium, assembly GCA_965203175.1. Taxonomy (GTDB): domain Bacteria; phylum Latescibacterota; class UBA2968; order UBA8231; family UBA8231. The sequence goes on from OZ241867.1 coordinate 6,128,310, forward strand.
ACCAAATCGCCGTGGCCGACGCGCTCGCCACGCTGGGCGGTCGCCTCTTCGACGACGGCTTCTGCGATCACTTTGCCGGCAGCGCGGATTGCTGCACGCACTCGCTGACTGCGTGTTCAGTGCGCGCGCTGTGGGGGCAAGTGCAGCAGGCCGTGGATCAAATTTTATCGCGCACAACCCTCGCCGACCTGCTGGAACAGGGGTACGCCCTAGCCGACGAAGAGGCCCTGCTCGATATATCGGCTTAGGCCCGAAACGGATTCTCCTCCCCCTCGGCCCGATGCCGATAGAGCGGCTTAACCGTCTCCGGCAGGGCTTCGTAGGCTTCCCTCGGCACAATCGCATTGTTGCGTCCGCCAAATTCCACGCTCAACCACCACGGACAATAGCGCGTAATAATCGCCACCCTCGGCTCCGGACTAGGATTCGCCGCGGTAGAATGCCAGATCCGACTGTCCATCACCAGCGCACTGCCCTCCGGACCGACAACCTGAATCTCTCCGCGAATCGGCTTGAACTGATCCATCCTCTCTTCCAGCCCTTCGGGCGTCTGGTGCATCCGCGGATTGAGCGGATCGCGGTGACTGCGCGGCACCACCCACGTCCCACCCGTCTCCGGACCAAACGGCGACAGCATCCACAGTACCGATAGCTGCATGGTCACATTTGGGAAGGGCTGCGCCACCCGGCCGGCGAAATCCCTATCGGTCAGGTCGTGCGGCCAATCCGAGTGAAAGCCGCGCCAGTCCAAGTCCTCGCGGTTGGGCACTTGCGTCTTAAACTCGGTTTGCGCGATCCGCACGTGCCCGCCAAAAACCGCCTGCGCCACCCCCAACAAACGCTCGTCGCCCAGATACGGCGCAAACTCTGATAAATACGCGATCAGGCAAACGCCCGGCTCGCCGTTGGGCCCGGTCTGCCGCCCGATGTGCCCGCCCATGGCCTCGTAGTCCTGCTGCGCCTTTGCGTGCGCCTCTTGCACGTGCGCCCGCACCCGGTCTATGGCGTCCTCCGGAATAATCCGCTCCAACACGCACCACCCTTCGCGGCGCAATTGATCCACTTTTTCCTTTATCTCAGCGTCCATAAACCCTCTCATTCTCGGTTGCTCAAGCAATTGCGTACTGCTATACTAGACCCACTCACTAATGCACCCCATCCTTTTCCCGGCCCTTCTCATGCACATCACCAACATCGAAGTCCACGCCATCTGCCCGCCGTATTGCGACTTCAACGCCCTGGCGCTGGCCCGCTACCACGGCGCGCGCCTCCAACGCCGCGCCATCCTCGTCGTCCACACGGACAACGGCCTAGAGGGCCTCGGCGAGAACATCGGCGACGCGCCTGACGGCGACGCCTTGCGCGCAAAATACATCGGCACCTCGCCCTTTGACTGGATCAACGCCGAGCAGGACCTCGCCATGAACATGGCCTGCTACGACCTAATGGGCAAGCACCTCGGTATCCCCGCGTGGAAGCTGATCGGCCCCAAGGTCCGCTCGTGGATTCCGGTCGCCGCTTGGACCGTGGCCCAAGCTCCAGACGCCATGGCCGAAGAAGTGCGCCAAGCTGCCGCTCGCGGCTATCACTGGATCAAGTACCACGTCGATGAAATGCAGGACGTCATCGCCCAAACCGAGGCCATGCAGGAGGCTGCTCCACCCTATTTCAAAATCCACTACGACTTCAACGCCAACAGCAACTACTACACCATGCGCACCATTCTCGCCGAGCTGGTCAAATTCCGGGTCGCCGGCCGCTTTGAAGACGTGGTCCAAGGCACGGACGAAGACGCCTATCGCATGTTGCGCGAGCAGTGCCCGCTGCCCATCATCGGCCACCACGTCCCGCCCGAAGCCATGACCAAGCGCTACGTCGATGGGACCATGGCCGGGCACGCCCCCATCGGCAGTGCCATCAAAGCCGCCGCCATTGCCGAGCGGCTCAACATGCCCCTCATGTACCAACAGACCGGCGGCATTATCAATCAAGCCTTTTTGGCCCACGAAGTCGCAGTATTCAAAATGGCCACCATCGACCACGTCAATTGCTGCCACCTATGGCAAGAGGACGTGGTCAAAGACCCCATGCCCGTAATCGACGGCAGCGTCGCCGTGCCCCAAGGGCCGGGCCTAGGCGTCGAACTCGATCGCGCACAATTGGAAAAATTGGCCAGCGCGGCCCCGGTCGATAGAGGCCGCTTCTTGATCCGCATCCGCTCCGCCGGTGGCCTCACCGCGTATGTGCGCCACGACCCCGAGCCGAGCGGCTCTACCGACAATCTGCGCTTCCACGACCGCTTGCACCGCCAAGGCGTTCCCGGGCGGCCACCTTCGTACGCCAACCCGCTCACCACTGAATTCTGGGACGCAGAAAAAGACCCCGAGCACTTTGAGGAACTGTGGCAGGCTACGGCCGACGGCCCTTTATGGAAAGAGGAATAGGATGAACGAAGACGAAAAGTATTTTTTCGACCTCAACGGCTACATCGTCGTACCCAACGTCTTGTCGGCCGAGGACATCGCGCTGGCCAACGAGGCCATTGACCGCCATGCCGATCAGATCCACGAGCGCACGGGCGAGCTGTCGCTGTCGGCTGGCTCCAAGGCGCTCGAAGGCGTCACCGGACGCGGCGACCTCGGCGGCGCGCTCTCGTGGCCCGACCCGGATGGCCGCCCTTTCCGCGACATGCTGGTCAACCCCAAGATCGTGCCCTTTCTGCACGAGATTTTGGGCACCGGCTTCCGCCTCGATCACAATCTCGGCATCATCACCATGCGCAAAGGGGCCGAGGGCCACCTCCTGCACGGATCGTCCGGCCCCGGCTTTGACCGCCACCAGTACTACATCTTCAAAGACGGCAAAATGCACAACGGCCTGACCGTAGCCGCCTATCAACTCACGGATGTGCGCGAGGGCGACGGAGGCTTGTGCTTGATCCCCGGCAGCCACAAGGGCAACTATCCCTGCCCGATGGCGCTCCGACGCGGCGAGGCGTACCGCGAATTCATCAAGCCGATCACCTGCAACGCCGGCGACTGCATCATATTCACCGAGGCCACCACCCACGGCACCCTACCTTGGACCGCCGACCACGACCGCCGCACTGCCCTCTTCCGCTTCTCACCGGGCAACCTCGCCTACGTACCCCACAACTGGTCCGAAGACATGCTCGCCCTAATGACCGACGAGCAGCGCAAAGTTCTAGAGCCGCCCTATCACTCGCGGCTGGAACGTCCCGTGTTGGAAATGTAGCCGCGTCCGATAGAAACCTGACGAAGCAATCGCGCCGATGCACACATGAGTTTCTATGTAGCTGGAACGGCAGCGTATGGTTGAGACACGGACATATTGGAGGACGAGGCGTTGCGGGAATTGCTGGGCTCAACATGGTGAGCAAGTAACAGTAATGAAAACTTTAACAAAGCTTGAGAAAGGTTTGGAGTGAATAATTATTGGTTAAAGAGGTACCTTGAAATTGAAGGGAAGTTGAATTGGGATCGAAATAGAGTAGAAATACTCGAATCTCTTATCAGAGAGACTTCCTATTTTGTTGTAGATCTTGAACGCCTCATACCTAATCCGTCACCGTTCAACGAAGGCGAAGTTGTCGCCCAATGCATCAAAGGGACCTACGATCAGGAAAAGGCCAAATCCTGGGTATATATGCATTTATATGGGCATGCAGTTCGTCAGGCGAACGCAATAGGCATTCTTATAGAAGAATCGTGTATACAATCAGGACTACAGCTATGGCGATCACTCTTTGAGGCTTATGTAATCTGTGAATTTCTTGCAATACATTGCAGCGAAAATCCGCAAATATTCCGAGACTATATCAGTCATAGCCTATTACGGTCCTGGATCCGAAGTAAAGAAAACTATAACAATATCTGCAAGGAGAAAGGAAAGGAGTCTCGTTACGATGAGTCAGAAATCTGCTCTATGAAGGAAATATTTAAATGTAAATTTGTATCCTTAGGTAGGGACTATTCGTGGGCTAGATCAATTTTTGAATATATACCAGATTTTAGAAATATATTAGATAGAGTGGATAGCGATATGGAAATTTTCTATCATTTATCTTCGAAGGAAATCCATCCTACCATTGGACATCGATTTGCTTTAGCTGGCCTAAGTCTCCCTTTACCAATGATTCCTATGATGCCTATAAACGATGTATTCAATTTGGAGGAAATGTATCTTGACTATTTGACTGCCAAGCCACTAGTCCAGATGACAAGCCGGATAAGTGACTTTCTGATTCTCGACGAATCATTGCTGAAACGTTTGGAATCTCTTAGGAAACTAGGTAAAGATGTGCTAAACAAGCTAGTAAAAGAGGTGCCAAGCGACAGTTGATTGAACACGTCAATCAACCAAAACCTTCAACAAAACCCATAGCTCAGGAAGCCTTCATGTCTAAGCGCAAAATCGTCGTCACCGGTGCTGCCGGATACGTCGCCGGCCGCATGTTACCGGCCCTACAGGAACGCTACGAAACCGTTCTGCTGGATGTGAAAACGACCAGTCGTCAAGGTGAAGAAGTCGCAGGAATCCACATCGCCGATCTGCGGGAGAAAGACCGCGATAAATATCGGGAACACTTCCGAGGTGCCGACGCGGTAGTCCACTGCGGCTTCGTCCGAACCGGGCAAGGCGAACAGCGCTTCTGGAACGAGGCTGACAATATTACCATGGCCCACAATGTGTACCGAGTCTGCCAAGACGAGGGCGTGCGGCGAGCCGTGATCGTCAGCTCTAATCACGCAGCCGACTACTACGAAAACTTGATCTGGTCGGGACGCATGGATTTTGTCACGCCCGACATGCTGCCGCTATCGGACAATTTCTACGGCTGGGCCAAGGCATCGTATGAACTGTTGGGCTTTATGTTCGCCTGTGGCAAGGAAGGACCAGTCCTAGAAAACGTGCAATTGCGCATCGGCGGCCCCCGCGAGACCGACATTGACAACTGCGGCAACGATCTACAGCAAATGCACCGAGGCTTGGGAGCCTATCTCAGCGTGCGCGACCAAGTGCAACTCGTAACCAAGAGCATTGAGACCGAGGACATCCGCGACGCCAACGGTGTACCCTTCCAGATTTTCTACGGCATCAGCGGCAATGCACACAACTTCTGGAGCTTGGCCAACGCCCGGCGTGCGATCGGCTACGCGCCCCAAGACGACAGCCAAGTGCGCTTTGCCGACAAAATCGCGGCGATTACGCAGGCGGCGCAGGACGAATAGAATGAGCGAATCCAACGACGAAATTCGCGTTGATGCAGAAGAACTACTGGAACTAGTCGTCGCCGTTTTCGAGCGGTGCGGCATGTCCCAAGCGGACGCAGCTCTATTGGCCGATTCGCTCGTGGACGCGGATCTATGCGGAACCCACTCGCACGGCGTCATACGAGTGCCCGAGTACGCGAAGAAGCTGACAGTTAAAGGCGTGAACCCGACCGCCAAGCCCGAAATCGTCCGCGAAGGTCCTTCGTTCGTCATAGTAGATGGACGCAATTCAATGGGACAAATCGGCACTGCCTTGGCCATGCGGCAGGTGATCGGCAAAGCAGCGCAGACCGGCATCGCCGCGGGAGCCATTCGCGGCAGCAATCACTGCGGTGCCATGGCGTATTTCACCCGCATGGCGCTGCCGCACGACATGATCGGAATCGCAACCACAAATGCGATCCCAACGATGGCACCTTGGGGAGGTGCCGAGCGGATCTTGGGCATTAATCCGCTTGCGATCTCCGTACCGGCAGGAGAGATGTCTCCCATCGCGTACGACGCCGCGTTTAGCGGGTCTTCCCACGGAAAGATTCGGATCTACCAACAGAAAGGGATGTGCATACCCGAGGGGTGGGTTCTAGACCGGGAGGGCCGGCCCACGACCGACCCCAACGTGGCGATCGACGGCCTGCTAGCCCCCATCGGAGGGTTCAAAGGGGCTGGGCTGGCGATGATCATGGGCGTCCTTTCGTCTATGCTTTCCGGTGCCAGCTACGGGACCGAACTAGGAAGTATCAAGGAGGGACCGATCCCCGGAGAAGACGGCCACTTTGTCGCCGCTATCCACATCGCCTCCTTCGAAGACGTCGAACGCTTCAAGTCAAGAGTGGACGCCGCCATCCAACAGATCCACGACTGCCGACTCGCTCCCGGTTTTGACCGAGTGTACGCTCCAGGCGAACTAGAAGCGATTCGCCGCGTTGAATATCGCGAGAAGGGAATCCCACTCAATCGCGTGACGCTGGCAGATATGCGAAAGACGGCGGAGCAACTCAGTATCGACGTGAACGAATACACATGGCTTTAGGACATTGGGGTACTTGGACTTCAGATTTCACAGGTGTCTCCATTACACTCCTGACCCGCATTTCCCATGATTTTCTGAATTGCCGGTAGATACAATAGAAGTCCAAACAGAAAAAATACGGGCACTTGTAAACACACTTTTCGAGTGGCATAAATGCCCGTGAAAACCTTGTTCTGCTGTTTGTCAACCACGACTATTTTTCCAATAGGTACTTCTCCCAATGGCGAATCATCGGTCGATAGTTCGATTCGACCAAACCAATCCATTTGAGCCGTGTGTTTAGCCTTACGCACACAATATGGGCAGTTTGGATTGTAGTATAGAGCAAGTCGTGTCATATTGCGGTTGCTGTTAAATATCCCAACTACCACCAACCAAGCATCTTCCACCAGATCAACCCAATACCCAACCAAATCGCCAAATGATACAGCGACACCATAAAACCGCTAGCGAACCACCTTCGCGGTGATACGTAATCCAGACCAAAGTAGATTATCACCGGCCCCGTCGAGTAATTGGTCGTACACCCACAGAGATTAGAAAAATATGCGAATACAGCGACCGTGAGCATCGCCGGTGCCCCCGCGCCTAGCGCCACCGCTAAAAACACCGTACCCATCGCGGCAATGTGCGCCGACAACATCGAAAAACTGTACATCGAATAGAAGTAAATCAGCGCCATAACCAAGACAACCGTTATACCGCTGACATCGGCAAACCACGCGCCGACAGCCTGGGCAAACCAATCAATAAACCCGTGCTCCTTGAGGCTTCTCGCCATAGTCAGCAAACCACCAATCCATATAAGCGTCTCCCAAGCCTTATCGTTCTCCACCATATCCTGCCATTTTTCGGTATGGGTGATGAGCAAAACAGAGACGCCGATCCAAGCGACCACTGTTGTATGCATTCCATGAATCGGCTTGGTCACCCACAACAGAAGCAGAACCGGCAACACTACTCCCATAATTTTCTCACCCCTGCTCCACCTGCCCATCTTCTGAAGTTCCCTTTGCGCGACCGCCTGCGCTGCACGGGTATCCGTCAGCGTCGGCTTTGCTAGCAAAAAGATAAATACCGGCAGCAGCGCTAGTCCGACGAGTCCCGGCACCACCGACCCAAGCACCCACGTCCCCCAATCAAAGGTGACGCCAAACACCGCTTGGGCGGCCTGCGCCACCATTGGATTGGCCGCCATGCCCGTGAGAAACATTGCCGCGGTGATCAGATTGGCGTGCGAGCCAACCAGCGCAAGATAGGTTCCCGCTCTCTCGGGATGCCGAGTCGGATAGGAGTCCAACGCTTCGGCCAAGGAGCGCACGATGGGTGCTAAAATACCGCCACCGCGCGCGGTATTTGAAGGCACCACTGGTCCTAGCAACAACTCCGCACCACAGATCGAGTATCCCAATCCCAACGGCGATTTCGCCAAGCGACTGACCAACAAAAGCGCCAACCGCCGCCCCAATCCCGTACGGATAATGCCGCCAGCCAGCAGAAAAGCAGCGACGATCAACCAGACCATTGGGTCGCCATACCCAGACATCGCCTCTTGTATTGTAATTATGCCAGTCGCCGTCAGCGCCACTAAACCGAATATCACCATCGCGCCGATCGGATAAGGGCGCAGAATAAAGCTCACAATTACCGCGATAAAAACCGAAAAAACATGCCAACCTTTAACTGGCAGATCTTCGGGAATGGGCATGAACCAGAGCACCCCTGCCAAAAGCACACAAACCCCAAATCGCAAAACACTCTGCTGCCCCATCAGTTCCGTCACTGTATAAATACTCCTTTCCCTGTCATACTCCCGCAAAAGAGCGATTTTGAGTCAAATCCACGGCCAGTCTCCATAATAGCCCTCAACGCGGTAACCGTCCAGATGAGTGCGAGTCAGCTCAAGGCGGCGATGGGATCGTTCCTTTGTCCTTGCATGATGACTTTTTTCGATGTATTAATTGTGTAGGCGCTGTGTTTAGGTCTTGATTGCAATCCTGCAACAACCGTAAATAAGACCTAAGTCATTAATATATCACAACTTATATCACTGTTGGCGTTTTATCGGGGAGGGTACAATGGCCAATAAAGTGACGATTTTTGGCGCGGGCAGCGTGGTGTTTTCGCTCGGCTTGGTCAAGGATTTGTGTCTGACCAAGGCACTGAACGGCAGCCACGTCTGTTTTATGGACATCAACGAGGAAGTGCTCGATGTCATTTATGCACTCGGGCAGCGCTATGCCGAGGACTTGGGCGCAGATATGACGTTTGAGAAAACCACGGAGCAAGGAGCGGCGTTAAAAGACGCCGATTTTGTAATCAATACGGCAACGGTGACGCACAACGAGTACTTCATGCAGCGCCGGCGCAACATGACGGCCAAACTCGGCTATTTTTACAACAGAACCGGCATGCCCGAATATCACAATTTGCAACTGATGTTGAACGTGGCAAAAGACATGGAAAAGCTGTGTCCCGATGCGTGGATTTTGTTGGCGGGCAACCCAGTCTTTGACGGAACGACTTTGATGACGCGGGAGACGGGAATTAAAGTGTGCGGCTTGTGTCATGGGCATTACGGCTATACGGGCGTGGCCCGCACATTGAGACTGGATCCCGCTAAGGTTACGTGGCAAGCGCCGGGGTTAAACCACAATATCTGGCTAACGGATTTCATCTACGAAAACGAAGACATGTATCCGAAGCTGGATAAATGGATTGCCGAGGAAAGCGAATCGTACTGGGAGAGAATGACCCGGGAAGGCAAGGCGATCCCCACGCAAATGTCGCGCGCGGCGATCCATCAATACAAGCTGTACGGCCTGATGCCCATTGGCGACACGCCTCGGCGGGGCGGCTGGTGGTATCACACGGATTTGGCGACGCGAAAATACTGGTACGACCCCAATGGCGGCAAAGACACGCCGGCCGGACGCGATGCGGTTTTAGCTGGCAAGGCCAAAAAATACGAGCAGATGAAGGCGGCAGCCTACGACGAAAAAATCCGGCCGATTGATCTGTTCGGCGATCAGATGACGGCCGAGCAGCACATTCCCATTATGAATGGATTGGTCAACAACGTCGAAGGTCAGTTTCAGGTGAATGTGCCCAACTGCGGGGCGCTGCCGGGCATTCCCGACGACGTGGCAGTGGAAGTCCCTGCGATTGTCAATAAGAAGGGCATTCAGCCTTTACGCGTACCGCCATTGCCCAAGAAGATCATGCTGGAATGCATCTATCCCGATTGGCTTGAGATGGAGCGCACCCTCGAAGCGGTTTTGTCGGGCGATAAATCGATGATGCTATTCGGCGTGCTCGAAAGCAAAGAGACGAAATCGTACGAGCATGGCCTGGAGACGCTGGACGCGCTGTTTAATATTGAACCCAATGAACCGATGAAGTACGTGGAAGATATAAACGCACATTTTTCTTGGCCGAAGAACTGGTCGTAGAAAGGAACCATCCTCAAAGCAAAGGCTGAATAGCAATGGAAGACACAGGTAGTACAGTGGCGGTGACCGGTGCTGCAGACTTTCTCGGTAGCCATATATGCCGCGCCTTGTTGCAGTGTGGATATGCAGTGCGCGCTGTTACGCGCGAGGGTAGCGATCGCAAACTTCCCGGTGATCTGGACGAGCAGGTCGAATTGCAGCCTGCCGATGTCCGCGATCCTGAGTCGTTAAACCAGGCATTCCAAAATGTTCACGCCGTCATACACAATGCCGCGATTGTGACGATTGACGAAGATCCCGCAGGTCTGGCCGATGAAGTCAACCTGACGGGCACCCGGAATGTGATTCAAGCATGTATTGGCAACGGAGTCCACAGATTGGTGTACATCGGTTCCATACACGCATTCAGCCCGATACGCGGGATGACGCTAAGTGTCAGTTCAAAACTGGGCCAAAATTCCCAAATCCCCTACGTGGCTACCAAAGCCGAAGCGCATATAAGCGTAATCGACGCGGCGAGTAGCAACGGGCTCAATGCCTCTATCGTCTGTCCTTCAGACCTCATAGGCCCCGGCGACAGTAAACCGACTCCCGTCGGCAGCATGTTGCTCGCCATGGCGCGCAAGCAACTCCCGTGCCTCATCAACGGAGGATTTTGGTGGAGCGACGTGCGAGACGTGGCGAATGCCATAGCCAACGCGGTAGAGGCGAGAGGATACGGGGGCGAGGTTTATTTCACTGCAGGGCAGTACGCAAAGACCAGCCAACTGGCGCGTCTGTGTTCCCAAGTTCTAGGGCGTAAAGTAAAGCGTCCCGTCGTGCCCTATTTTATGGCTCGGACAGCCTTGCCCCTGATTAAATCACATGCTGCGAAGCGCAGTCTATCGTCTCTTTACTCCCGCAATTCGCTCAAACTCTTGCACGACTGTCCAGGGTCTGTTGATGAATCCTTAGCGATAAGTCAATTGGGATACAGGCCTCGGCCACTTGAAGAGTCGATTCGCGACGCCTTCAATTGGTTCACAGAGCAGGGAATTCGTTTTTAATCGGGAAATTTTGCACACGTATGGTTCATGGTCCCACTCGTCGCTCAATAATAGGTAAAACCACATGCGACGGATGTTCGGGGTCGTGATAAATCGCCTGCTCTGCAATCTCAAACCGCCGCTCAACGCCCAAATCGCCGCCCGTATTCGGATTCACGTCAAAGCGCGGCCAGTTGCTGCTGGAAATGTCCAAGCGAATCCGATGTCCCTTCTTGAAGACATTGGATGTTGGATACAGTTGAAAGACGAACTCGTAGATCTCCCCCGGTTCCAATAACTCTGGAGCATCCCAACTGTTCCGATAGCGGGCGCGGATGATGGAATCCGTCAGGTTGATCGCGAGCCCATCGGGATAGTCTTCGCTCAATGGACAAACGTCGATCAATTTGGCTGTGAAGTCCGTATCGCGGGCCGATGATGAGGCGTGCAGTTTAACCGTAATGGGTCCCGTGACTTCCACATCCCCCTCTAACGGATCGGTCTGAAAGGTCAGCACATCGCTGCGGGCATTGAGGGGCAGGGTGTCTTTGCAGCCAAAGAACCTAGCGTCCCCTCGCTGATCAAACGCGCCAGCACCCATGATGGGGTCCGCCGCGGAAATGCCCCCGCCAATGGTTGGAACGGGGTCGCGCGGATCAAAACTAAAGCGGCTTGGCAAGTGGCCAGTCGTTGGCAGCGCGGTGGATAGCTCGCCGGCGGCGTGCAGATAGTACGGCGTGAACTGGGTGTCGGGCAGGGGGAAATCCTGCTCATCGCGCCAATAGCCGCCGTGATGGAGGCGTCCCTGATAGTTAGCTGTTCCCTCGCCCGTGCCCATCGCGAAAATCTTGACCGGCGACCAATCGGCAACTTCTGTGTGCAGCCCTTTGAGGAAGTGGTCGAACCACGCCAGCCGCAGGTCGTTGTAATTAATAAAGGAGTGATTGCCGAAATCGACGTCGCCGGCATTCGACACACCCCAGCCACCGTGCGTCCACGGCCCCATCAGCAACACCTGCCGCGACTTTTTCATTTTGCTCAGCGCGGTAAAATTCTCACAAGTCGCCCGCGCATACGAGTCATACCATCCACCTAGGTAAAGCGTCGGCACATCGGCGTGTTCTTCGTAATACTGGGAGATCGCATACCCGCGCTGCTTCCAGTAATCGTCGTATTCCCCGTGCGTAAACAGATCGAGCACCCATTGCTCGTAATTCGGCAGCATCCGCAACGGCGAGGTACCTTTCTTGAGCGGAGCGCGCAATACCCATTCGTCCACATTGGCAAACGCCTTGTCAACTGCGGCTTTGAGGTTGACATCGGCAAGCGCTTCCTTGCTGGTAGTCGCCATGCGGAAGGCATAGATCATGAACCGTTGTTCAAGCGCGCCGTTTTGCCGCATTGAACAGTGGTAGTAATTCGACGCGCCAACAGCGACGATCATCGTCGTCAGGTGCGGCGGATTGAGCGTTGCCAGCGCCGACTGGTCACTGCCGCAATACGACCCACCCATCGTGCCAACCTTCCCATCGCTCCACTCTTGCGCGGCGAGCCATTCCACCGTGTCGTAGCCATCGGGAGCTTCCTTGGCAAACGGATACCACTCGCCGGCGCTGGCAAAGCGGCCGCGCACATCCTGAATAGCGCAGACGTAACCGCGCCGAGCGTAGTACGCACCGTTCGTCACATTGCCCGCTGCCGCCTTGTCGTAGGGAGTGCGTTCCAAAATTACCGGGAATTTTCCCGCTGCCGGCTGATCTCTCAGCGCAGGCAAGTAGATGTCAGTGGCCAAGCAGACGCCATCGCGCATCGGAATCATCACATTGGATTGGCAGAGCGCGTCGTACTGCTGATGTGAACCTCGATATGATTCGGGCATAAGTTGTCTCCTCAGAAGCCGTCTTAAAGCCTGCGAGTGCGCGCTTTGGGTTGTACTAGGAACGCTAATCCGGCAGCGGGTCTTCGCCCGCATAGGGCTGGTCGCCCACTTTTACCTGCAGGCGGCGCAATTCCCCGCGCAATCGGCGCACTACATCGGCGTAGGCCGGGTCGCGGTACACATTGACCAGTTCGCACGGGTCTTTTTCCAGATCGAACAATTCCCACTCCGGCTCTTTGCTCTCGTCTATGGCACCGGGCTGGCCTAGGGCGTCGGCATAGTAGTAGATGAGCTTGTAGCGCAAAGTGCGGACTCCGTAGTGGGCGTACACGTGATGGTGCGTCAAGTGCATCCAGTAGCGGTAGTACATCGCCGTCTGCCAGTCGTCCGGGGTCCGTCCCTCCAGCACGGGGCGCATGGAGCGGCCCTGGAACGAGTCGGGAATGGCGACGCCAGCGTAGTCGAGGAAGGTGGGGGCAAAGTCGACGTTGAGAATCATGTCGGTGCTGACACTGCCTGCGGCAATGGCGCGGGGATAGCGGATGAGGAAGGGCATGCGCAGCGATTCCTCGTACATGAAGCGCTTGTCGTACCAGCCGTGGTCGCCGAGGAAAAAGCCCTGATCCGAGGTATAGACGACAATGGTGTCGTCGGCAATGCCCTCGGCGTCGAGATAGTCGAGCACGCGACCGACATTGTCATCAACCGAGGCAACGCAGCGCAGATAGTCCTTTATGTAGCGCTGGTACTTCCACCTTTTCTCCTCTTCCAGGGTCAGCCCTTCGGGTACGGGCTGCTTGAGATCCGTGGCATTGAGGTCGCGGTCAACTCGCATTTTGGCGGCGGCCGCAGCGGCCGCCCGATTCTGGTAGTCGTCGTCAAAGGTCTCCGGCTCGGGGATATCCTCGTCTTCGTACAGATGAGCGTGTTTTTCGTCCGGCTCCCAAGGACGGTGCGGGGCCTTGTGGTGGTACATCAGGCAAAAGGGCCGCTCCTTGTCGCGCGCCTGGAGCCAGTCGAGCGACAGGTCGGTGATAATGTCGGTGGTGTAGCCCTGGTATTGGACCTTGTCGCCGTTGCACACCATTTCCGGGTCGAAATAAGGGCCTTGGCCCTGGAGGATGTTGTAGTAGTCAAAGCCGGTGGGCCAGTGAGCCGGCCCCTGGCCTAGATGCCATTTGCCGACGATGGCGGTCTGATAGCCGACGCCCTGCAAGAGCTTGGCGAAGTTGAGCTGGCGGTTGTCGTGGCGCGAGTTCAAGGTAGTCATGCCGTTGACGTGATTGTACGTGCCCGTGAGGATGGTGGCGCGGGAGGGGCCGCAAATCGAATTGGTGCAAAAGCAGTTGTCAAAGCGCATGCCGCCTTGGGCAATGCGGTCGAGGTTGGGCGTTCTATTGATGCGGCTGCCGTAGCAACTCATGGCGTGAGCCGCGTGGTCGTCGGTCATAATGAAGAGGATGTTGGGGCGAGACATGGAACTCCTTGCGAAAAGATTAGTAGATGACAGCGACTGGGCGCACAGCCACGTCCTCGCCGGCAGCAGCACCGAGATCAATGTAACAGAGGTAAAGTCCCGGAGGCACTAACACCCCTTGGGCATCGCGCCCAGACCACGTATAGGAGACGACATCCTCGCCGGCAGCGACCAACTCGGTCACCTCGCGGCCCGCCAAGTCGAGCACCCGCACCCGAGGGGTCGCCGTCTCTACCTTGAAGACCACGAAGCGGATATGCACTTGGTCGTTGACCCCGTCGCCGTTGGGCGTAAAGGTCGCCGGAGCCAGTTCTAGATCGCCGATGAGTTGTTCGCTTCCGGTCAGGTCCGGCAGGAGCACCACGTTGGCGCGTCGCGCCGCGGCCTCCACGGACTGCCAAAGGCCCGGCCGGTCTCCATGACCAAGCTCCGCACTGAAGACCGTAGCATTGCGCCACAGACGCGCAGTGAAATGAACCGCTAGCGAATCGCCGCCGACGCGCTGGCCCAGGTTCACGAATAAGGAGTCGCCCCGCTGCGCGACCTCCTCTAGAGCGATAGTCTCGCCAGCAAGGGTCACTTCCACCGCTCCAGTCTCCAGCCAGCCGCCGGGAGCGACGAGCCGCAGCCGGTCGAAGCCGCTGTCGTCTTCGGCAGCCGTCGGCCACAGCATATAGGTAAAGCGCGTGTCCTCGTTGGGCTGGGCCTCGCGCGGCCAAATCTCACCCTTGGCCTCGGTCACCAAGGCGTCCTCAAATTCGATCGCTAGCGAGCGCAACACAGGCGCGACTCGCGGATCCTCGGTCGAGAGCAGGGCCTCTAGCTGGATGAAGCGGCGCGGGCTATCCGACTGGAAAGCTTCGCCCGAAAGCTGATAGACATTGCTCCACGCGCCCCAATCATCGCCGACGACCAGCGCGGTATCTACCTGGCCGCGCAGCACCTTGGGCAAACTGAGCCACTTCTCTTCAGTGACTACTTCGCCGATCTTGTTGTGATACGCGTATTCCTCGCTGAGCTTCACGCCCGAACGGGAGCGAAGTTGCATCCGCGTTCCCACTGGCAAATCCGCATCCCACGACAGGTGCTTGATGGCCTTGGCACGGCCGTCGCCGACAATTTGGCCCAAGTCGATAAAGCCCGAGCGCAGTACCACTTGCGCTGGGTAGCCGGGCGAAAACAGCATCAGTTCTGCCGCACGCGCGTGCCACTCATGCGAGGTCAGGAAGCCGTGCCAGAACAGGTAGCGCACTTTGCGCGGCTTGAACAGGTAGCGATAGTGCCGCTCAGGACCGGCGAAGGGATTTTGCTCGTTGCCGTGGCCCACCAAGCGATCGTAGTCCACCTCGCCCGAGGTCGTGCGCCGACCGTCCGAGACTAAGAAGGCGAATCCCGTGCCTCCGTTGCGCACTGAAGAACCGGAAGCCCCCTCGCCCTGGTTGTTGAAGTAGAGGAATATCTCGTCAATCCAGAACTGGGCCCCTAGATCCAGTTCCCACCACAGCCCTTCGTTGCGCCAGCCAGAGGTAGCTCGATAGGTAGTGAACTTGTTGGCATAGGTATTCATGTCGCCGTCGACCAAGCCCTCTACGTCGCGGACGACTAGGCCGGTTTTAAAGGACCCACCGCGCTCAAGGACGCCGAGGCTAAAATTGTCACCCACAGCACTCACCTCAACCTCGGCTAGAGCCGCGTCTGCGCTCTGCTCATCAGCGCCAATGCGAATGTATTGGATGACCCGGAAACGCGCCGCGTCCTCAAACACCACATCTAGGCCGGGGTCTAGGACCCGCGTGATGTCGTTGCGCCCGCTCAGCCCGATGCGGATCTCGGTCTCTTCGTTGGGCAAGGTCGTCTGATAGACCGATTCAAAGCGGAAGACATCCTTGCGGGGATCAATCGTCGCTCCAGTGGCCACATAAACCGTAAACTGTCGCAAGGGACGCGCGCCCTCTTGGTCGGGAAAGCGCAAGCGCAATTCTTGGGCCAGCACCGCCCGCCCGAGATCAATCTCGACTTCCCACTTGGCCAGCGGATCGGCCGGGTCGGGCTGCCAGAAGGTGTTATAATCGCCGTCGATAATATTGGCGGCGTCACTTAGGTTGGACCCAGCCCGGAAGATGCCGCCCTGCACGGCTTTTTGCTCCATCGTATCGTGGAAAAAGTCACCCGCATTGCGCGCTGGGTCGATGTCCTTGCGGAACTTGATCAACTCTAGGTGCCCAGACGGGCCGAGCTGCACCAGACCCTGCGGCAGTTGCCAAGTCTGCCACTTCTCGGCGCTGTCAAAGGTAAACACCTCGGCTGCGAGGGGGCGAGCTAACAGGCTGAGGCTCGCACACAAGAAAAATATCTTCATGCGTTGCTTCCTTAATAGGCCAAGCCAACGGGCAGGAGCACGCGCCCGCGCTGGGACTCGGTCACCAGCGCCAGCTCCAATAAGTACAAGCCCGGCGGCAAGAGCGCGCCCTGTTCGTCGCGGCCATCCCAAAAGGCCTGCTGCGGACCAGTGCCCTGTGCGCCGATTTCTACGTGAGCGCGGCGGTTGCCCGCCAAGTCGTACACATCGAGTACCACCGGCACGGGCTCGGGTAGTAGGAAGAGCGCGTACTCTATAGCTAAGCGGTCGTTGACCCCATCGCCGTTGGGCGTGATGACCCCGCTCGACAAGTGCACGCGCCGGACGATCTCCGAGGCCGTGTCTGCAGCCCCTATCACCCGCAGGCTATTGGTGGAAACGGCGACACTAGCGTCGCCCGGCTCAATCGGCTGCGGCAGGCGGTTCTCGTCCTCGGTCAACACCTCGCCAGTAAAGGTCGTCGCGCGTGTAAAGACTTCCGCGGCAAAGACCACCCGCAGCGGATCGTTGGACTCGGCAGTCACTTTGCGCGGCAGGAGCACCTCTAAGCTCGCGTCGCCTTCGACCACGGTGAGCGGATCAACCACGGCGAGCGGATCGCCCATTTCCAAGCGCGCAAACTCAGGTGCAATGCCCGTTTGGATCCGCACCCGGTCAAAGCCCCCTTCAACGGCGCTGGCAAACGAGGCTCGCACGTCGTACACAAACATCTCCCGCGCCCCCAACTCGACTTGAACAAAACCCGGAGCGGGCTGCATGTCGGCTGCGCGCGCGACTTCGCCCACGATCTGATCGGCCAGCGGCGGCGAGGTCTCAATCCACAGCGAGTCGAGCTCCACCCAGTCACCAAAAGCCCGGCTTTGCAGGGTGATTTGGAGTTGCAAATGCGAACCATTGCGCAAGTCGAGCCAAGTGCCAGATTCTGTAATGGGACTGGACCAAAAAGACCAATTCTCGCTGTCGTAGCCAATGGACGCGCGGATGCCAGGCTGGCGGTCGATTTGCAAGATTCCCTCGGTTTCGGGCAGGCGTAGGTCGTTTTCGTAGCGCTCGCGCGTCACCACAAATTCCTTGCCCGAATCCGTGTATTCTCGGTAGACGTTGGGATCGCCATCGCGACCGGTCCGCACCTCCACCTCCACCCACGCCTCGGCGTCTGACACGACCACGGTCTCTTCGCCGACCATCCGCATGGTGCGCGCTGCCCACGCCAAGCGGCCAAAGTTCACTTCGTCCCCCAAGTCGAGGATTTTGCTGCGGTAGATCGCCCGCTTGGGCACGCCGCGGCCGGTGAGCACAAATTCGGCAATGGTGCCGCGCACTGTGTTGCTGTCGGTGGTGCGCTGCTCGTCGAGCGCGGACGCTTTGCGCTGGTAGCGCACAAAGCGCACGTATTGCTGGGGAAAATCGATCCCGACCTCTGGGTCGAAGTTGACCGGCACATCGGCGATGAGGGTGTTCAAGCGGCGATAGCCCTTTTGCGCGAGGACATCGCTCGTCTCAGCGGCAATGCTCACCTCAAAGGCCGGCACCGGATCTTGGTTGAGCGGCACGCCGTCGGAGCGGATCCCCTCGGTCGGCGTGGCAAATCCAAAGCGCATGGCCGGCACGGGCACGCCGATGTCGATGGTCCACCAGCCGTCGCGGGCGGTGTTGTACGTGCTCCGCAGCCCATCTACATAGAGCGGGCTGTCGAAGTACGAAGTCCGGTTGACATTGGTACCGTCCATGTACCACAGCCGCGGCTGATGTCCGTCGATATATCCCAACTCGCGCGGGACGATCAGCTCGGACCAACCCGCTACCGCCAAGAACATGTTGTCGCCGTCGGCAAAATACACAGGGCGGATGCGCTCGGCGTTGATATCCATGATGATCCGCGTGGTGTCGCTTCCGTCCCACGCCAGCCCGGCCCCGCCGATTTGCCACAGCGATATTTGCGCTTCCGCCGAGGAGCACAGCGCAATCGCGATCAGTGCAATTCTATACATCGGTGCGCGTGCCATCACGCCCTCCAGGTTGAACGGCACTCAATATTATAATGCAATGCGCAACGGCAAGCTATTGACGCGAGCGCGTCCTGCTCCCTTTATATGCCAACCTATCCAACCCCAAACAAGGAGCTTTTCCACATGGGCAAATCAGGGTACGACGATACCCCCATCCTACCCAACTCTCCCTATTGCGTCCACGATCACCGGCGGCCCGCCCCGGCAGTGGTAACGCCCGGCAGCGACAACAGCCCCCCCTCCGACGCGCTCGTCCTCTTCGACGGGACCAGCCTCGACGGCTGGCAGAGCACCAACGGCGGCGACGCCCCTTGGCAAGTGGCCGACGGCTACATGGAGGTCGCGCCCCGTACCGGCGACATCGTGAGCACGGCGCGCTTTGGCGACGTCCAGTACCATCTCGAATTCGCCTGTCCCAGCGAGGTCAAAGGCGAAAGCCAAGGGCGCGGCAACAGCGGCGTTTTCCTCATGAGCCTCTACGAGATCCAAGTCCTCGACGGGTACGACAACCCCACGTATGCCGACGGCACCACGGCCGCGCTCTATGGCGAGTACCCGCCGCTGGTCAACGCCTGTCGTCCGCCCGGCGAATGGCAGACCTACGACATCTTCTGGACAGCCCCGCGCTTCAACGATGCCGAACTGGTCAGCCCGGCCTATCTGACCCTGGTGCACAACGGCGTCTTGGTCCACCACCACGTCGAGGTCTTAGGCCCCACCGGCCATCGCGGCGTCTATCGCTATGAAGCGCATCCCCCCACCGGGCCGCTCCGCCTGCAAGACCACGGCGACCTAGTGCGCTATCGCAATATCTGGGCGCGGCCAGTAAAGGGATACGACGAAGGCTGAGAGAGTTTATACCCAGTAAATGGAATTGCCGGTCATGCCCGTAAAGTAGTCGATAACCAGCCACATCCCTGCCACGGAAAATTGGCCGAGAATCAATCCCAAAAAGAAAGGACAAGCCAGCCGAAAATAGGTCGGGCCTCCGTACTTGAGAATGATGGCTTTAATTAGCCAAGCCAAAAAGACACTAAAAGAAATGTAGTTAGTCAGGTAGGTACTCGCGCTGACGGCATACCCGAGCGGGTGCAGGGGCCACCAGAACAGGTGGTGACGCGCAATCATCAGCAGAGCCATGACCCCACCACCGGCTAGGGTCGATATCCAGCCTACCAGATCGGGGCCGTCTAGCGTGTGGAGTTCGCGCGCCACAAATTTGAAGGGCACTTGAGGGCCGCTGATGAAAAACCAAGGCTCTAGATTAACGCCGCCGTAGGTATAGCTCAGATAGAGTACGACCCAGATCGAAGCCCCCAGACTAATACAGATAGCCAGCATAATGGCGGCAAAAAGTGCCCGTTTGCTCCCGCGCAAATACTCCTCGGCCAATTTGAGGCCATTGGCACAGGACGCCAAGACAAAGGTGCGGATGTCAGCGGCCCAAACATACGTGAAACTCAGTGCCGTAAGGGTCTGGCCTCCGAGCACTGCAGAGCCCAGACCCGAGGTGACAAAATCCGAGGCGATTAGCGGTGCCCGAGTGGCGGCAATACCGCCTTCGGCCACGACCCGGGTAATGCCGACAAACAGCGTGAACATGGCAAATAAATAGATGGGCACCACCCACCACGCCAGACCCGCTAGTCCCAACCAGATCCCAATAAAAAGGCTCGTGGCTATAAGGCCGAAAACAGCGGTCCGGTAGGAGAGTATCTCGTCCGAATCATCGACATCTGGGAGTCCCCTAAACGCCTTGCGGCAAACCCGCACCAGATGCCGACGGGCCATCCACAGACTGAAAAATACCAGCACGATCATGGCACCCATGCCCTGGTGGGCGAAGATGGGGAAGGTGGCGAAATTGAGCTTTTCTGTGCTCGCCACACCCAGAACGCCAAGGGTGCCTTCCTGGACGCGGCCGACTAGGTTAAAAAACCAGACGCTAAAAGCGATATCGAGATTGACCAGAAAGGCAAAACCCACCATGGGGAAGCTCAGGGCAATCTGCAGGTTGGTGGTATTGCGGAAAAGCGGGATGCTGGTGACCAGAACGATATCGGGAACAAAGTCGTAGTAATTGTGCAGGGCGCGGATGGAGCCGATGACAAAGGGAATGGCAAAGCCCGCCCACATAATCGGATTCTTAAAAAAGGGACTGAGTCTGTCCGCTGGCTTGCCCTCGGCAATCATGGCGATGGGCACCTGAATGAGCGGAAAGTTCAGGCGTTCGTCCTGGATCCAAGGGCGTCGCAAGATGACTGCAATGCAAATCATGGCCACGTACACGCACAGAATGAGAGGCATCCAAGCCAATAGGGGCACCAACCAAGCGGACCACGGTATGGGCATCCCCTGGGGCAGACCTTCGTAGAAATACCGGGCCGCATCGTAGTCTTGCGGTACGAGCCAAGAACGAACAAAAGGATGAATCAGCGCCGCCCACTCGTTTTCCGGCGTGGCGTAGTAGAGCACGCCGCTAGTGATGGGCAGGAGGTATTCGGTGAGCCCCATACTGGGGATGGCGCAGCCCACGATGGCCATGATATAGACGACCACCAGTTCCTGACGCCGCAGGCCCAAGCGGGGATGCAGGGCCTTGAGCCCGGTTTGAATAAAAAACACAAAGAGAAAAAACAAAAAAATAGCGCCAGCCGTACTGAAATCGAGGGCAAAGTTCGAGCCGCGCAAGATCATGTTGCTGTAGGGCGCTATAGTGCTGATGCCCAAGGTCATCAAAGACCCAACCAGCAGGGAGCGCCCCGTAACACCCGCTGCGGAAGCCGCGCCCTGATTTTCTTTTTTATACCTTGCATCCGATAACTCTGATACTTGCGCCAAGGATGGAGCGGAGGCGCAATCTATCGAAAAACCTCTTGTGCTGTCAGGCCGTATATACTATAGATGCTTCTCTGCATTTGCCAGTAAGCTCCATTGACGAAAGGAAGTGCAATGACAGTCTCTGCTGCCCTCAAAGAGCAACGCGTTACTACTTTTACTAAAGTCGAGGAGATCTACGCCAGCGCCGCCAATACGACGGATCTGTGGATGGGCCGACAGGACGAAGGCATCCGCCTGTTTCGCGGCCAAGTGGTCGAGAACGACGCGCCCGGCTCGGGCCGTTCAGACCAGGAAGGCATCGAGCCTTTTGTCGAGCTGAGCGGCCAGACGGTGTTCCGCAAAATCCTGCATTTGGATAATCCGGCTGTACTTGGAACCCAGTTGGCATTTATCGCCAAGGAATGCCAAGACAATCAATCCACCCTCCAGTTCACAATAAACGGACACCCGGTCCTGCGTCCCTCCTCGCGCCAAGCCGCCCCCCGTGCCAACCAGTATTGGGAGTTGATAGTCGGGGAATGGAGTTGGAGCCGCTGGTACTACGTGGATATCCCGCCAGAGACACTACAGCTAGGCGACAATGTGATTGAAGTGGCCGCCGTGGACGGCTTAGCTGGCTGGCAGCTAATGGTGGCGGACTATCGCGATTTTTACAAGGGCATGGACGATCCAGTAACGCTCCCCTACGCCAGCCGCTATAGTACCGACGGCGGCCAAACCTGGGAAGCAGAACGCGGGGAATACGTACTGCGCCTGGTCCTCGACCGCTTTCGCCGCAACGGCGAGTTGGTCTCTAAAGTAATCGACGCGGCTGGCGAGTCGGACGACGCGGTTAAAAGCGAGCGCAACCTGCAGCGCATAACCCTAGACTGGGAAGCGGATATCCCCGAGGGCACTCGGCTCGATTGGGCTTTGCGAACCGGCTCTCGTCCTGTCTGGGATGCAGACCACTGGAGCGACTGGCAGGCCTATGACGGACAACCAGCAACAGTCAGAGGCCGTTACATCCAGTGGAAAGTCGATTTTTCAACTGCGGACGGGTTGCAATCCCCTGTGCTCAAAAGCGTCCAGATCAACGCCGACTTCCAACAAGGGGAACAGTTTACAGGCCGCTTAGTCAGCGCTAAGAACGCCCAGATCCTACGGCCGTCCATCCCCATGCCGTATGAGGACTATCGCGCCCAGATACTGCGGGATTTGCGCCAACAATGCGAACTGGACGCGGTAGTGGCCGGAGCACAGACCGAATTCGCTAAAATCGCGCGGCTGCACCGCTGGGCGTATCACATCCCCCTGAGCGACTGCAGCCATTTCCCGTGGGATCCGCTCGCCTGGGTTTGCCTTGAACGGGACGAGAACGGTGCCATTCGGATGAACCAGTACGAACAGCGGCGGCGCGACCACATGTGCCTTTATCCCAATGTGGTCTTAGTAGCTGCCTGTTTGAGTATGGGCATCCCCGCTCGCCACCTCAATTTCCACAGCGAGGGGATGACCGGCCACGAAATCGCCGAGGTCTGGTCCAATGACTACGGCAAGTGGATGCACCTAGACGCCACCCGCGATTACTACTGGTACGATCCCAAAACCCTAGTGCCGCTGGACACCCAAGAAATCCACCAAGTGCTGGCCGAGCGGCTAGAGCGTCCCGAACGTTGGGATCGCCCTTACCTTTTTCACCAAGACTTGGAGGCCGTGGTAAAAGACCTGCCCATCGCCTTCTACGATGGGGACTACGAGCATTCCACCGAGGAGGGTTCACTCTTTTTGTTCCGCTCGTTTTGCCACTTCCGCATCGTGCCGCGCTTTGACGTGTTCAGCCGGCCCCGCCCCCTGCCGGTGAGCCAAGGTACCGAAGTGTGGTCGTGGAACGGCTACCTCAACTGGGCCGACGACCAAGTCCCGCCGCTACCCCACTTTACCCGGCACGCGAATCGACGGGCGGATTTCTACCCGACGCTCAATCAAACGCAGTATGTCGCCGAGGCCGTTGGCGAACGCCAGCTACGCATTCATCTAGAGACGGAAACTCCTAGTTTTCTGACCTTCCAAGTACAGATCGATGGACAGTCATGGCAGGAGTGTCCGGCCCAGATCGACTGGTCATTGCACGAAGGACTGAACGTGCTGGAGATGCGCGCCTTGAACAACATGGGAATACCGGGCGTGGTCAGCGCGTTGAACGTCGAGGTATGAACAAATAACCGCAAAAAATTATTGATAAATAAAAAAAATCAACTTATCATAGGCAGCCCAACCGGAACCAATCCAGTTTTAGGAAAGGAGGCTTAAGGCATTGAATTTCGCTTTCTAACTATCTTTCTAATGAACAATCGCGTTTTAAACTAAACGAAGGAGAAGCAATGAGATTCTTGAAAAGTATTACTATCGGGGCTGCATCCCTGCTGCTTGCGGCAGGAACGGCCAGCGCCCAGTTCGTCCATGCTGGTAACCCCGATGTTACTAGCCTCGCCGATATGACCAGCGGCGGCAGTCCTACGGTCCTAGAGATTGAAGGCTTGGCGGATGTATCCAACTACGCGTTCGATGGTTCAGACCTAGAAATCCCTTTTACCCTTTCGGGTAGCGGCGCCACGGTCTGGCTGATCATCTATCATGCTGACGCGAGTCCTCCCTTGACCATTACCGGCGAAGGGCCAGCGCCCTATAACGATCCCGAACATCCCGATCCGGGCTGGCACGTGTACGAAGGGGTCAATCCCTTGGTGTTCAAGTCCAACGGCGAGCGCTTTGAAGAAGGCGACAACGCCATCGTTTGGAACGGCCACGACAACGACGGCAATGTGGTGCCCGCAGGAAGCTACAAGCTGTTCCTAGCCGCCTTTGACGACGAAGCCGCACCCCATCTGGTGGCCGGTGCCGTCTTCCGCAAACTGGGGACTCCGGGTCGCTTCATCATCGACACGGCCAACAACCGCGTCTTCGACCATACTCGCAACAACAATATGAACAACGACTGGATCGAGAACCTTGAGGGATTCGATCTGATTGACCACACTGCCATCATTGATGCGGGCGGTGGCACGCCGCTATCCGGCGTGCCGCTCAACAGCGATATGACCGAGTTCATCGGTATCGGCCAGTCCAACCGCCTCATGCGCTGGACCGTGGACTGGGATTCCAATCGCCTCGCTCCGGAGGAGGACTGGGGCATTGATAACGACGCCGAGAACGGCATTATCAACATTGAGGAACTGCCCGGCAGCCCAGGGCAGCGCACCCTCATCACCAATCCCGACAAGACCGTCGCCTATGTCACCGCCGGCGTGACCGGCACGGTGGCCCAAATCGTCTCCTACGACGTCGAGACCGGTGCCAAGCTAGACACTTGGGACGTGACCGACCTGTTTATCTACGATAATGCAGGCTCCGACCGCGTCGGTGGGCCGATGGAAACGGCCGCCTTTTACAATGGCGAGCCCCCTCCCGAAGGCATCACCACTACCTCCCACCACACTTCGTGCATCGTGCGCCACAGCTACAATGGCGATCTGATGTGGATGAACCGCAACGGCGACGGCTTTGGCGATACCCGCGCCTTCAATTCGGATGACGGCACGTTTGGCGACCTGCTCTACGGCCATACCGAAGCGCCCAACTTCAAGTACTCGATTTTCGCCAACAAATGGGGCTGGGTCTCGGTCTGTGAAAACGGCTTGGATAACACCAGTTTCGGGGCCATGCTCGGTGAAGACGGCTCCGGCCTGTTCAAGTTTGAGCCCAAGGAGGCACCGCTGACTTGGTCGCAGCATGTGGCCGTGGTCGACGAGGGCGACGACTGGGACGGCGTGTACATGATTATCGGCGGTTTCGGCGATGCCTTGGCTTCCAACGAATGGGTGTCCGAGGATGTCGGCGTAGTGCCGCCCACCCATCCAGTGGCCCAGTTCCCTTATGATCAGAAGCAGGTGACTTTGGGCTCGGCTGGCACTGCGATTGCAGAGGTGGAAGGTGCTGCTACGCCCAACACTCCTGCTCTGGGTGATGCGTATCCCAATCCCTTCAACCCCGAAACCACGATTCGCTTCGACCTGCCCTGGCAAGCGCCGATCCAGATCAAGATTTACAACCAGACTGGCCAGTTGGTGCGCGTGTTGGCCAATCAGGTTATGGGTCCGGGCAAATTCACTGTCACGTGGGACGGCAGGGATGACAGCGGTGCAGAAGTATCCACTGGAGTGTACCTCTACCGGATTGAAGCACCCAATCTGCAGTTGAGTAAAAAGGTCACATTCCTCAAATAAAGTGACTGACTTAGTAAGTGCTGCCGGCTGGTACGCCGGCAGCACTTATTTTATGCAGGTAAACAACGGTGCGAATCGATATATTCTTTCGCCTGCCAGCGATCCTAATGGCCTTGGCGCTGCTGTGCAGCAGTAGCCTTTCCGCCCAAGACCTCTCGCGTGCCACTATCTCTAGCTGGCCCACGACTACGTATTATCTCGGCTTTTTCGAATTTGCAAGCAAAACGGACGGTCAGATCCAGATTGTCGCTGGGGGCCACTATACCCTCTATCTCAACGGCGATATAGTAGGTAGCGATCAGGGGCCTGACGCGGCACAATCCTACGAAGTTTCCTTTAAGCGCCGGGTAAATCACGTAGCCGTAACCGTCCAACACGATGGCCGGCAGAGTCCGTACGGACTGTTCTGCGTGCTGAATGGAGGAGAAGAGCATTTTGTCAGTTCGCCCACAGATCGGGTCAATCCCTGGTTCTGGACCGGCACCCCGCTTCCCAACGAGGAAGATGCGGATTGGATGACCATCCGCCAGAGGGATTTAGGGGATTACGAGGAAAACGGTGCAGCCGTGCGCTGGCAGCCCGTTCAAGCCGGCAGTCTCGATCCGGGTATCTATGCCGAGTTTGCGGACTTGGATCTGACCAGGAACTGGAGTATGGCAGGGTTCGCCGGTGGCCTAGCCGGCCATCAAGGCGGATTGCAACTGCGCGATTTGGCCGGCCAGAATATGGCCTTCAATACGCTGTCGACCGAGCCCAACATGGTGGACGGCAACCTCAGCACTTCAGTGAATTTTCGCAAGGGAGCCGGTGCGCTTTTACAGAGTGTTGAAACTGATCTAGGCCGCCTTTTCTCCATTGAGCGGGTGCGGGTAATCACACAGCCCCCTTCGAGTAGAAACAGTTATGAAGATCTTTCGCTGCGCGGGTATAGCATTCTAGTGAGCAAGGACGGGGTCGGATTCCTAGAAGTCGGATCGCAAAATCAGATTGCCACGTTTCAGGAGAGCGAAGTGGTCTTTCCACCCGTTCCCGCCCGCCACGTGCGCCTGACTATCACCGAGTTTTCCAATCGCAATGCTGCGCCGCGGGTGGGCGAGCTAGAAGTCTACGTTCAAGGGCTGGATCAGCAGGGCACATACCGGTCTCCCCCGCTGAATCTGGGCACCGATGATCTGAAGAATTTTGAACGAGTCCAATGGTTCGGCCAAGTGCCGTCCAACGCGGAAATGAGTCTGCGCTTTCGCAGCGGCGACGATGGCCAAGTCTGGAGCACCTGGTCGGACTGGTCGCCGGATCTCGACAGACCGCTGGACGTCCCCGAACCGCGCCGCTTCCTGCAATTCGAATCCCGCCTTGCGACCCAAGCGTTGACGGAGGGGCCAGTGCTAGACAGCCTAGTTGTCTTCTACGACAGCGGGCCCATCCCGGCCACTCGGGCAGCGGCCTCAATTTTGCCGCTGCGCACTTCGATTGGCGTGGATACGCTTTTTACCTATACGCTTGAGTTAGACATCGGGGCCGATGATGCCGGGATTGGACGCTTGGCGATTATAACCCCGTGGCCGGCCAGTCTGGACAGGAACGATGTTCAAGGCCTAGGTGATGCTGGCATTGCCGATGTGGTGGCCAGTAATGACTCCCTAGTGTTGGTCTTCGACCCGCCTATCACCTCCGAAACCGGCACTACGGAACTGGTCATACCCTTCACTACCCGGCTGCTGGCGGCTAGCCACGCCTTCCAAGGATTGCTTTTTCCGCCAGATGCAGTTTCCTCGCTGCGGGTCCAAAAGCGCGAGGGCACCGATCCAAATACTGGATTGGCGTATTCCATTACCGCCTCGGCAACCGATTTCGCTATCGCTATCCTCGACGATGTGAAGGCCTATCCTGCAGCCTTCACGCCTAATGGCGACACCATCAACGACGAAGCCACTTTGGGCTTTGTTTTGGGGCGAGTGAATGATGCCCAGGTCCACTTTGAAATCTACGATCTGGGCGGCCGCTTGGTCCGCACTCTCCCTGCACACAAACTCAATGCCGGGAACTATGCGCCTAGAGATGGGCTCGACGCGAGTCTGCCTGGTCGCTGGGACGGACGCGGAGATGACGGCGCAGTACTGCCGCCCGGCTTGTACGTGTTTCGCGTTGTCGTAGATCTGAAACCCGACAAAAAAGTGGGAACGGGCGTTATAGGCCTAGCCTACTGAAGCGTGTAGGTCAATGCGTTTGCGGTCGTTTGCTGTTCACCCGAGATATCTCGGCGGGTAATTATTTTTTTGCCTCGTGTCCCGCACAAGACTCGAGCATTGGGCCACTGTAATTCACGTTATGAAACGTGCACCTATGCACCATACTCTCAGCTATGCCCTTAGCGTTCTTTGCCTGCTGCTAGCGGTTGGCGCTGACCTAGTCGAGGCCCAATTTCTATCGCGGGACTATCGACGCTTGTGGGCCAATGAGCTGTTTGAAAACTACGGTGCATCGGGCTATCGCGACTATGACCTAGAAGATGAGAATCGCCGCTTCGACCTATTTGGCAACCTACTGATCGATGGCGTCGACGTAGTTGAGTACAGCGAAATTCGCCGCGACGCGCCTGGGATTAGGGGCAGTTTTGAATCCCGCAATGCGCGCTACGATCGCTTCTTCCAGAAGCTGATCATCGCCAACGAGGGCTTCGGTTCCTGGTCTACCCGCCTGATAATTGGAGACCACATCCGCACCTTTTTCACTCCGATGACCTTGAATCTGCCTAGCTACAGCGGCATTCGCTGGGACGGCTCTTCTCGCAAAAGTCGTTTCAGCGTTATTGGCACGCATCTTACCGATCCGGTGCTCGCGTCGGGTTTAGGATCCCTCGAACAAAACGCAACCCAACGCCGGATCTTTGGTACGAGCCTGTTCGGCGGACACTGGGAGAGCCAGATCGGCGATATCCTTACGATAGGCTCCACCTATGTCAACGTGCACCGCTTTGACGCCGAAGCCAATGCCAAAACCAACAGCTTGCGAGGCACTGTGCCTCAGGTGATGCAGGACGGCTTGCGCAAGGTATTCGTTTTTATTAGCGACGATGCACCGTACAGAGGTTCTGGTGCCGAAGTACACCAATTGGACATGTTCGTAAACGACATCCCTGTACTGCCTGTGCGGGTGGGCCGGATCAACAACCTGCTCGAACACCTCCCAGTGACTACGGATTTGAGCAGCACGATTCTGTTGCAGCCACACGAAATCGGCTATTTACGCCGCAACCGCGACTGGCTGCACGCAGTGGTCGATGCCAGCAATACGCCTTTTTTTCGTTCTCTACTGGCTGGTATTACCCAGGACGTAGCCCCCGCGACGCAAGCTGCTCCCCTTAGCGCCCACGACACGGACGTTATCTATTATGAATATGTCGTGCCTGATACGGTGAGCCGGATCGATTTCAGTGCCGTCGTGGCCAATGACTACAGCGTCGATGTGGTCGGAGCCGTACAGGTGCCGCTACTGGCACCGGGAGATGACGATTTTTACTACGATTGGCACAATGCGGCACGCGCCGCCGGCCAAGCCGGCCAGCGCAGCAATTTGCGCCAAATCCAATTCAACTACGGTTTTCCCACTGGCCTCTCGCTACTAGGTCTTAATTTTGCAGCCACCTTTATGGGCTTTCAACTGCAGGGAGAACTCGCCCGCAGCACGACCTTTTTCAAGGTGCCCGAAGCCCAAGGCAAGCGCTACAAGCGCGAAAGTTCAATGTATTACGTCAACATGCTACGTCCTGTATACGACCGGGCAGAGGTGGGCTTCGAGTTGTTCGACGTGCCGCACGACTACACCACAGATTTCTCTTTGTTTTTTTCTTCAAAGGTAGGCCCCACTGTCGGCGGCCGACTCTACGATTCGTTCGCACTAGTCGAGGATAACGACGACCTAGACGACTGGCCCGACCGGGTAGAGCGCAACGATCCATTGGCACCGTATTTGAGCGCCAGCGGCCAAGGCCACGGCGTGTATCCCGGCTTCGATCCTGACGGTGACGGCGTCCTCGATTTTAATCTAGACCTGGATCGCGGCTCCGACGCTACACAGCCCTTTATAGGCTACTACGCTGAACTGCCTAGCTTGGTTTTCGGTGATGATTTCGACAACAACGGCATCGTCGATTTTCGCGAAAACGACAATCTACCCGATTACCTATATCCAGTGGACCATCGCGGCTTGCATGGTTTTGTCTCGCTGCAACCTACTGATCGCACCCAGTTGCGGCTGGGCCTATACCGGGTGCGTCAGCCGGCCCTAGGCACGCGCAACCACTCCCGTTATTTGGAAACTCAGTACCAGCGCGACTGGAAAGATTGGGGCTATGTGCGCCTTAGTTACCGCATTAAGCGGACGCGAGACAACATCCAGAATACGACCTTTTTCCCCACTTCCGATACCACCTTAAGCCCGGACCGACTAGAAAACAGGAACAGCCTCAGCAATCAGATCTTTTTTGAGGGAGATCTGACAACTCTGCCGGCGTTGAACATACGCAATATCATCTCCTTTACCCACATCGACCTAAAGGGACAAATCCTAGCCGATCCCGTGGCAGCCAAACCGGGCACGATGACCCGTTTTGCCATGGTGAACAAGATCGACTACACCATAAACCGGGGACGTTTCAGCATTTTCCCCCAATTCAAGCATATCTACCAGCGGCACAAGTCGCCCGAACTCCAGATCCCGGATGCCCAGAGCCGCTGGCTCATGCCCATTCTGCGCGTGGACTATCGGTTGACAGCCAAAACCATGCTCAAAACAGGCATCCAAGGCTTGCCCTTTTGGCACGAGCGTTTTCTCGATGCGGCCCGTCCAGAGAGCGAGTTTACGCGGCTGACCTACACGGCATTTTTCCAAAACAAGAGCAATTACCGCGGCTACGACCTGACCATACTGTTGGGAACCTATCATACGACTAAGAAATTCACCGGCTCGACCCGGCCCAAAGACGGTTTTCTGGAATATTTCTTTAGGGTCTATATTGGCTAATATGGGCGGAATCACATGAGATTATCGGCTACATTGGTCCTAGCAGGAGTGATATGGTCTGCCGCTGCCGAAGCACAGCTACTATTCAGACCCGGCGAGCCCTATATCAACTATGCGTACGAAAGTTACCGCAGCTACGAAAACCTCATCTTTGGCCGGGACCGCACGCCTCAATTCGACCCCTTGGGCCAGTTCGTGCTGAACGGGGCGACCGTGTTTCAACTACAGGAATTCCGCACCATCCGTCCGGCCGCCGGCAGTATCATTGCCAAACCCAGGCTCTACGAGGCCTATCTCAATCGGCTAGTGATCGCCAACGATTCGTATAAAGGTGCCAATTCACAGTTAATTGTTGGCGACCGGATTCGCACCAAGTACACCTCGCTGACCCTAGACCTGGCGGCGATGAACGGGATACGTTTGGACACTCATTTCAAGGGTGGTTCGGTGGTGCTAGCCACATCCAGAGTGGACAAACCTATTTTTGAATCTGTGCTCAACGCCGACCACAGAATTCACGGCACCGAAGGCTCTGAATTCCGGCCGCGTTGGAGTACGTATCTGATGTCGGGGGACGTGCGCACTCAATTGCCAGGCCTAGATATGGGCTTGAGTTGGGTCAACCAATATCGCACGGACAGTTTTAAAAAGCTTAGCGAAAACAGCTTCAAAGGCACCCTGCCCACAACGGGCAGACCGCCGGAGTGGATTGTGGTGCGCGTATCGGCTCAAGGACCCGAAGACAATGCGGGCGTACGGGTGGTTCCGCCGGTGCTAACGCTCAATGGACGCCAGATTACCCACGTGTTGGGTCCTTACGACAAGCTAGACACCGAAACGCTGACGCTGACGGTTACAGAGCACGAAGATCGGACCATCATTCCGCCCATAACGCGCGACACCAGTAACGATCTTATCATCGATCACCCTCATATCGAACCGACACCGCAGGGCTTTTACGAAACCCGAGGCCGGAGCAGTTTGCTATTCTGGTTTAAGGTGCCAGCTTTTTTTGCGGACAACGGCGACACCGTCATCGTCACCAAGACATATGCCAGCCTAGACGTGGCCGGCGACTACGCGATCGAGCTATCCGAGGTTTTTGACGGCCTCTCAAGGAATCCGGCGACCTATTTCTACACTGCGGCCCAGTCGCGCGGCAGGCCAGCTAACCTCAACGACTTCAAACGAGTGCGGGTACATTATGGCCGCCAGACAGGCCGTACTCTTGCCAGCGCCCATCTAAACTGGGACATTCGCGGCTTCTCACTGAATACCGAATACGTGCGCAATTTCTCGTACCGGGCCTATCCATCTCTAGTAAGTACCAAGAATCGCCATATGTTAGACCAAAGCCAAGCTTGGTTTGCCGTTTTACGCCGGGATTGGGATAGGTTCAGTATCGGCGGCGAGGTATTTAACGTAGATGGTGAATACTCCACTGTCTTGACAGTACAGGACGATGATTTCAGGAGTTATTCTGGTTTTCTCACCAGCCCCTTTCAGTTCCCCAATAACTATCACGAACCGCGCCTGCCCACGTTTATTGGCCCGAACATAGCAGATCAGACCTATACACTCGAATTCAATACCGTGGACGACAACGACGATAAGGACCAGTTCCCCGACTCGTACTTTCTTCGCCGGACGACAAACCTAGCGACCGGAGGCCGCTTTATCGAAGATCCCGATGGGGTATTCCCGGGACTCGACGCCGATTTGAATGGCCGTCCAGATATCAATGAGAACAACAACCAGATCCCCGACTACTTTGAGCCTTTCTTGCTCTACGATGTCAACCCCGACGCCTTCGAATGGGGGGACGACACCAACAACAACGGCAAGATCGACGAGCGCGAAAATGACGAAAAGCCAGACTATCCGTACGATGCAGATCGCCGCGGCTTTCACGGTTTTACAACCCTTCTTCTGACCAGAGCCGTATCTGCAACGCTGGGCCATCACAATACCTGGGCACCTTTCGGGGGCGGTCGGGCAACATCCACCTATGGCAAGGTTGAGTATCGTCGTCGCATCCCCTTTCTGGTAGACTTGTATGCAGTAGAACGGCTCAAGCGCGTACAGGACGACATTGCCGACGACGTGTTCGGTCTCAGGCGCAGCCCTATCTATTTCGAGCCCGACGTGATCCCCATCGTAGCGCTGACGGACGAAGAGATTTTCAATCCTCTGGGCGAGGCCGAATTGCTGCAGGATCCGCTGCTGATGCAAGATAGCTGGGTGAATACGTTTTTTACGCGGACCCGTTTGATATGCGTCCCCAACCTGAATGTAGAACTAACAGTCAAGTACGAGAATAACTTTCAGCAAAGCACTTCCCTGCAAGCAGACAACAGGATATCCGATCTAGCCACGGTCTTCAAAGCCGACTACCTGTGGAATCCGTGGCGCGAACTGCGGGTAATTCCGCAGTTCAAATGGCTGCGGCAACGCTTACAAGACGATGAAAACGCGCTCTTGCCGATCCACGAGAATTTTCTCTATCCCATTTTGCGGCTGGAATATCCGCTTTCCTCTCGCACGACAATAAAATTGGGAGCCCAAGGCTTTTCGTTTTTCACCAGCAAGTACCGCAATGAATTGACGCCGGAAGCGAATTTTGATTCCGCAGTGTATCTGCTGCTGTTGAGCAACAATTCTACCTACGTCGGTTATCAGCTCAACCTCAATCTGGGATATGAGAAACGCGTGCGAACATTCCTGGACCAAAAGCGCAGTATCCAAGATATCGATTTCTCGCGCCTATTCCTGCGCCTGATTGTCGGGTTACGGCCTTTGTATTGAGGTGCTCAAAATGGTGTTTAGAGTACTTAGAAATATCTTAACGGCGACAAAAATACTCTGGGTAGGTGCCTGTGGACTGGCGCTGCTGTTATTCTTGTGTACCGGTGCTTTTGCCCAAGAGGTTGAGGACTCGCCCGAACATCCCCGATTAGGTCCGCCGCGCCTGCTTTTGGACCAGCCCTATATAGGGCAATTCGGGCAGGAGTACTATCAGAACTACGGGTTTGAAGACTACTCCAGACAACCCCCCACGACCAGCAACCTGCGCAACTTTTACAATTCACTGGGGGATCCGCTCCTGTACGGGACCGAGTCCATCCGCTGGGTGGAACGCCAAGGGTTGGGCGTGCGGCGCGGCTTCAGTTCCCAGTCAGAGCGTTTCTCGCATGGCCAAGCTCCCGGATCGAGTTATGGCAGTCTTTTCAATTATGTCATTGTCGGCACCGACGGCACCGACGCTTGGCAGGCGCGGGCCATCTATGCCAACGAACTGCGCTCGAAATTTACGCCGCTCACATTTAAAATGGCCAATGTCGATGGCCTGAGAATCGACGTAGGTACGGAACAGGACAAGTTCTCGGCCATAGCCTCCAATTTGGTGCCCAACAATACTTTCATTGTCAATACCATGATGCTGGGCACGCACTACGAACGCAAATTGGGCTTCCTCAATTTTGGCACCACCTTTCTCAACGCACACCAGTTCGAACCTCGCATGGAGAGCGGACACCGGACACTTAAAGGCGTAGTAGGCGCAGTGCAGCGCTCGACCGCCCTAGTGGCCATCCGCATTTCGGATGGTTCGCCGCAGGACGGCAGCGGCGGTCCAGTGCTGCATGGGGTCAAGGTATTCGTCAACGGCATTCACAGGCCCGAAGCAGACCCCTTCGTCATCCGTCTGCGCGCGCGCGGCGCTGAGCGTCAAAGCTATATGGCCGGTCTGCTGCGCAGCGGCGACCGTCGGCCTTTGCCGGAGTTGGACAACGACTACCAAGCCATCAATCGGGGGGCAGTATGGAACACCTACGATCCGTACATCAACTACGCCTCTTTTGACACCGATGTATTCTATCGGGGGTACGAGTTCCCCTTCTGGATTGATCATCTCTTCTACCGGGATTTCAAGCTCTACGGTGCCGATCATGTGCTCAACGCCGACGAGGAGATCAGCGTCAACTCCGAATTCGCCCACGAACTGAGCGAATTCGACCCCACGACCAACCCAGAAGGCCAGTTTCTCGGACTGCATACTCTGGCCGATCTACCACAGACGTTCGACGGTGAGGAGTACGGCATCCTCTATGTCGATCTGGAACCGTTCCAAGAACAGATCACTTCGGTGAATATCGAACTAGCGCTGGCCAATGACTACCATGTCGAGGTGTCTGAGATCGACCTATCAGGCGAGGCCGGAGATATGCCCAATCCCAACTACAGGGACCGCTACAATTATGCGACCTTTTTCCGCACTGTGGCCACAACACCGGGCAACCCGCAAGATGGCCGGGTTCGGACCGTGCGCGTCAAGGTGGGTGCCCCTACCGGCTTGAGCATCTATAGCGCCAATGTATACGGCGTTTTAAAGGGGTTTGAAATAAACGGCGAGTTCAGCCGCAGCAACAGCTTCTACCAATATGCCAGCGGCATGCCCGCCCCGCGCGTACCCTCCGAAGCACTCAGCGTCAATGCCCTTAATCGCGAACAGTTTCCGGGGACCCGCTCCACCATCGCCGACAATGCCTATTACTTGACGATTAAACGCGACTTCGACCGCTTGGGCTTGGGGGCTGAATTGTTTTCCATGGGCGCACTCTACAACACGGAGTTGCGTACCTACATAGGCCGCAGTGAAAACAATTTCGGCAGCTTGGTTGCCTACAATAATGTGTACCTACACCGCCTAGTCGAGGACAACGACGACAACGACCGCTATCCAGATAGTTGGTACACCAACAGACCGACCATATTCCAGGGGCAATCCGACATCGACGGCATCTTTCCCGGGCTTGATGAGGACCGAGACGGCATACCCGATACCAACAGAAATTTCAATGGTACTCCGGATTACCTCGAACCGTTCCTCATGTACGATTCCGATCCCCAGGTCTACGACTACGGCCTTGATCTCAACCACAATGACTTTATCGACGTACGCGAAAACGACATCCAGCCGGACCTCCCCTACGATCCCGGGTTGCGAGGCCGCCATCTGTACGGGACTTGCGAGCCCATCCACAGGGCGCGTATAACATTGGGAGTCATGGACGCGGAGCAAATTGCGGCCAATGACCCCAGCGATTTTTACTACGGCAATCTGGGATACGAGCGGCAGATACCTGCGCTAGGTCAATTCTTTGGCGTGCTGTCGGTAGAACGAGTGGAAGATGGCGTAGCCGACCCCCTTAGCATCTACAGCGACGAGGTGCTCACCCCTGCCCAGCAACTTGATCGCGAATTTGCCGGTTTACAGCGCAATATACAGCTCTCCCCTTTCTTGGAGGAACCGCGAGACGATCCACTGCTGTTCAAGAACAGCACCTACACCCGGATGTTCGTCGATGCCCGCTGGAAGGCCGTGCCAAACCTGAAAGTCCACAACAAAGTCAAGTACGAGATCAATTCGCAGCACGAAGGCGAACTCTACGATGGCACCTTCCAACAAGGCAATCGCTTGTCTCGTCTAACCATGGTCCACAAGGCGGATTACCTGTGGCAGATAAGGCCTCGACTCGGTTTATTTTCCGGTCTTAAGTTTCGCTATCTCAAAGAGCGGCAAAAAACAGATGACCTGACCACGGCGCAAGAGCGCCATATCATCCCGCTGCTGAAACTGCAGTACGAACTGACGCTGAGGACGCGTTTCCAGCTCGGTATTCAAGGGCTTGGCATGGCTTTGCCTTATTCTGTGACCGATGAAATACAGCCAATAAACGACTTTGAACAGTACGACGCAGTGTTGATGATGACGAACAATTCCCAGTATTTCGGTTACATCATTTCCACCAACGCGGGCATCGGTCGCCGCGTCAAGAAATTCGACGATCCAACTCGGGGTGAGACAAAGGACGAAGATTTCACCTCCGCTTTTATTAATGTGATCCTAGGATTCGTAGATGAAACCTAATCGGCAGTTTGGGAGATAAAGCGCTATGAATCTGACCCTAATAGTAGGCTTGCTCACTATAGCCGGAGCGTACTTTGCCGCCCGTACGCCGAGCGAAGAAGAACTGGTGGCCTCATTTCAAGAAGCCCAGCGGTTCTATGCCGAAGGTGCCTATGACCAAGCTATTGTAGAATACACGGCCGTTACTCGGGTGCAGAGCAAGGTCCTAACTGTCCAGAACATAGAGGTGATGGTTGGTGAGGAACGTTTCCCCCTCAGGGATGCTGCGCTCTACCAAATCGGCAACGCCCATTCAAAGCTCTATCAGGACTACACCCGCTTTGCGGAAGAGACTCCTAACGACGAAAAAAGGGCTGAATACCAAGCCCTGTCAGATAGCACTTTTGCCCGGGCTGTGGCCGAATTCCGCCACGTGATCGAAACAGCTACCAGTCAGGTGCTCCGGATTCGGGCCCACAGCCGACTCATTGATCTTTTTTTTACGGCTAAAGCCTATCCCGAAGTGATCGCCGCATCCCAAGAGATGATCGCCAACTATCCCAACAGTTCCCAAATAGCGAATGCTTACTACAACACGGGATGGGCCCACTACGAGACCAAAAACTATGATCGCGCCATCCAATCTTTTGAGGCCCTGCTGGTGCGCTTTTCTACCGGCTACCAGTCCGATCGCAGCCTCTTTCAAATTGGCGAGTGCTATCGGGAACAGGGGGATTGTCTGCGGGCTATCGGCTACTACCGCCGCTTAGTGGAGCGCCAGCGCATCGAAACGCTCACCGAAGATGAACTGTTGCAGATGAAGCGAGAAAAGATGGCGGGTCTGGTGGATGAGACAGCCCTGGAACTGGCGGCCAAGGCCATGATTCGCGTCGGGAGCTGTTACGCCCAGTTGGGCAGTTTCGCGGAAGGGCTCCAAGCCTATCATCGCGTCATTGACCTATTCAGCACCGAGCGCAGTCTGGTAGAAGAAGCCTATTTGCGCATGGCCGACCTGTATCGGGAACAGGGGAACCTAGATGCGGCGCTGCAGACCTATCGCGAAGCCATCGATCAGTCGCAAGACCGCACCCTAAAAGCGCGCATCCAGTATGCCCTTGCCGAACGCCTGTTTAGTCAGGAGCTTTACGAGCAGGCGATTCAAGAATACCGGATTTATCTCCAAGGCTACGGCGACATCGCGCGAGTGGCCGGTTTTAGCCAAGATCGCGTGCGCTACCGAATCGGCAGCAGCCATCAACAGTTAGGTCAACAGTATCTGGAGGCGGGCAACAGACCAGCGGCCACTGGGCAGTTAGAGCACGCCATTGCCCAGTACGACACTTTGTACGACGCTGCTGGTTCCTACGTCCTAGATTCCCAGTTCAACCGCGCCCTAGCCCATCAAGCATTAGCCACCGCTTCATCGGTAGCGTACGCCCGCACCGCGTACGAAACGATTATCCAAGAGGACCAAGAAGCAGGCTATACCCAACGGGCACTGGTACAACTAGCCGAGCTGCTATTTGAGCAGGGCCAGTATGCCGATGCGGCCGAACAGGCGGAGCAGTTGTTGCGCACTTATGTAGACAGTGAATTCACAAACGAAGCCCTGATGCGTTTGGCTCTTTCCCGCCAGGCCGAAGGGGACCTGGACCAGGCCGGCGTCGCCTTCCTGCGGGTCGCTCCAGAGTCGCCCTATTTTGTTCAAGCGCGTATAGGCGGCGGGCATGTCTTTTTGACACAGGGTACGCACTCTGAGGCCATAGCCGCCCTCGAACCGGCTTTTGACCAAATAGAGGATGAAAAACAGCTTGGCAGCTATCACTATTTGCTGGGGCAGGCTTATAGCGGACAGGAAGAATATCGTCGGGCGATCACTCATTTTACCGAGGCTTTGGGACTGTCGCTAGATAGCAAACTAGTAGAGGCCCTCCACTTGAGTCGCAGCAATGCCGCCTTTGCCGTGGAGGACTACCAACAAGGTGAGCAAGATCTGCACTGGATCATTGAGAACGTGGAGGAGGAGGAAAAAGTCCGCTTTGCCCGCAATGCGCTAGCGTTTTCTTATATCAAACAGAACCGGGGCGGAGATGCGGTCCAAGTGTTGGATGAAATGGTCGCCCAAGCCGATGGCCCGAAGGAAAAGGCAGACCTGCTCAATCGCATGATGGATCTCCACTACGACCAAGACAACTATCCGCAGACAGTGCGCACAGCCCGGCAACTGCTGACCCTAGACTTTGCCGACGAAAGCGCCTCCGGAGCGAACGGCATTCAGGAAAAAGCCTATTTCATCTTAGGAGACGCATTGTTGCGTTTGGGACGGAACGCAGAGGCTATTGACGTTTTTAACCAAGCGCTGAACGCATATCCGAATTCACGCTTTGCTCAGGATATGCAGTTGGCTCTCGGCACACACTATTTTTCTCAGGAGAAGCTCGACCGGGCCGTAGAGATATTCACCCAATTAAAGGACACCAAGCTGAATCCAGAGAAGGCCCTGTTGGTTTCGTTTTATCTGGCTAACGCCCACTATAGCCTGCGTGAATTCGCGCAAGCACAGGTGCTTTTCCAGCAGCTATTAGCAGATTACCCCAATGCACGCGAACTGCCCGATATTCTCTTCGGGCTAGCGGAAAGCTTTTACCAACAAGGTCAATACGCAGAGGCCATCGTCTACTACCAGCGCCTCCTCGGCGAATTCCCAGACGAGCCTTCCGCCGACGACTCCCAGTACAACATGGCCTGGTGCCTTATCGAGCTCAAGCGCGAAAAGCAAGCCATGCAGGCATTCCGCACGCTGCTAGCGCGTTATCCCCAGAGCGAGTTCGCCGCTTCGGTTCAGTTCACCTTCGGAGATTACGCGTACAATCGCGGCGACTACCAGGAGGCAATGCGGTTATACTTACTCGTGCAGGAACGTTTTCCCACTGCTGAGGTGGCGTCTCAGGTACCCCGGCTGGTCGCCGAACTCAGGGAGGCCATCGCGTATGAACGCTACGAACAAGGCATCGCCCTGATGGACTCGGCCGAAGTGACCAAGGAAACTCAATACTATCAACAGGCCGTGGAGATTTTTCAGGATGTGATCGACAATTATCCCGGCACCGAGAGCGAAGTCGGCGCGCTGAGCAATATGGGAGTCTGCTTAGAGGGGCTGGGGAAATGGCAGCAGGCCGTAGAAGTGTACGACCGCGTGATTCAATTGTTCGAGGATAAACGCGCCACTAGGGATGCCTTTCTATTTGCCCAATCCCACCGGGATTGGATCATCTCCACCCGGCTCTGAGTGGAAGGTCGCATAACAATGGAAATGCGTTTCAAACAACGCTGGCACTTCGTTATTCTGGGTAGTGCCTTGATACTGGCCTCTAGCCAGCTTCTCCATGCCCAAGCAGGGACGGATAACCAGCCCAAGGCGACCGCTATATCTCATTCTCAGGCCATCGCCCTTTCGGTCGCCTTTCCGGGTTTGGGACAACTGGCTGCTGGGCATCGAATCAAGGGCACGGCACTAGTGGCAACCGGTATCGCAACTATAGTGGGGTGGCTCACATCGCACGCTGATTACAATACGCAGACCAATCAGTTTGCCTTAGAAAAAGAACGCTATCTTTCGCTGCAAAACGGAGGCTCCTTTGACGCGGCGGAAAAAAGCTGGCGACGGCTCGGCAACTTAAAATCCGATCTGGACGGCTCCCATATCCGTCGCCGCTTATTCGGCGTCTTAGCCGTGGGTGTCTACGGCTACAATTTGCTCGATGTCCTGCTGTTAGATGGAGCGTCTCCCGCTGCGAAGCGGCGAATGCGCATCGCGCCATTGCCACAGACCAGAACATCAGGCGTCTTACTGGTTGCCCAGTTTTAGCATCTGGTCTAGGAGAAACTGGATATGGAAACCCGAATTTATCTCTTACTCGGTCTGCTGATCTGGGGGTGCAGCAACGACACGGAACTACCTATGCAATACCATCGGGGATATCTTGCGCAGCCTACCAATGTGGAAGCGGTAGCCGAAGAAGACAAGATTATGGTTTCATGGCATCTGGATTCAGCAGCCAATGTGTCCGGTTTTGTCATTAGCTTCACCGATTCGATTGGAGTCGTGCAAACGCGCTCGTTGGAAGATACAGAGGCGAGGTCCTATGAGGAGACAGACCTAGATCTGAGCCCAGGAGTCTGGTATCTGATCCAGGTGTGGGCGGTGGATGCCCGCCTATTTTTCGGACCGCGCTCGGCAGTAGATACGTTGGCGGTTTTTTAAACTGCCTCTTCCGAGCATGAACTTAGCAGGAGTGGCGTAGTATGGTCTCAGACCTAGGCCGTTTTCAAGCGCCAAGTGATCAGTTAAACTTTAACCGCCTCCTGCGGGAAACCCTCAAATACACCGTCTGGGGGTTACTCATCGGTGCGGGACTGATCGCCGGGGTCTTCGTCTATTGGCTATTGAGTGTCGAGGAGCGCGACGCGCCGGAACCGGCGTTGACCCGACTCATCATTCGCAAACCTAGGGCGACCAAGACTTTTGCGCTCAAGCGTCAACGGCTCCGGCCACGAGCCCTCACCAAACAGGTCACGGCACTCAAGCCGCGGCTGTCCACGCCGGCGGCTCCGCGCCTCAAAGGCTCCAGTGTTTTCGGCAATGTCCAGACGTTCGAATACGCCCTGCAAGCAGACGTGCCAATCAACCTGAAGACTAGCTCCATCGAATTGTCCGCTGCTAAGATCACCGGCACCAAAGATCCGGAGAAGCGCATTGCCATGCGCGAGGAATTGATCGATCTGAACGCGCTGGATACGGGTAAATACAAGGGTCTCATCATCCAGGACCCGACCGACCGCCGCAAAGTCAAGGGGTTCGTCTATCTGGGTACGGCTTGGGCCAACGACCTAAAGCCAACGTTTGACAGCGCTGCCAAGGCCATCCCCAACCTAGTCGACGCCCTCAACGAACAGACGGGCATCTCGGCCAGAGTGGACGCGCATTTATTTATCGATTCTCAAGAACTGTTTCGCACGCCTTTTGTATATATCACCGCTACTGAGGCCTTTGAACTGACGGAACGCGAACTAGAGAATCTAGGGAAATATTTGCGGCAGGGCGGGTTCATCTTCGTCGACAATGCCAATCCCACCACAGAATTCAGTCAGGGGGAGGCGTCTCTGCGACGCATCTTCCGCGGTGCCTTAGGGGCGCAAGGCCAACTGCGGCCCATTTCCAACAACCATCCGATCTACCACACCTTTTACGATTTTGACGGCCCGCCAGTGGGTTCCGAACTGGAGATTCCCAGCTTCTCCGAACAGCGCAGCCTTGACCACTTAGTCATCGCCGAGCAATCGTATTACCTAGAGGGTGTTTTCCTAGATGATCGCCTGGTAGCCATGTACTCCGACAAGGGATACGTCCATACTTGGGCACGCAATTACGGCAATGAACCACAGTTGCGATTTGGCATCAATGCCGTCATTTTTGCCCTGACGCAGGAAGGATCTATCGCCCAGCAGCAGATTGATTTCTTCAGTCAACGGGGCCAATAAGAGAGGTAATGGCCATGCATTTGGGAATTATGCTAATGTTATTCGCGTCCGGCTGTAGCTTTTTTATTCCGCCGACCATTCTGTACAAAAACGAGCTGATACCCCGTTCTTCCCAAGGCGCTGAGGAACAGTATCTCGTGGGTGACGATGGGTCGGTCGCGTATGCTATAGAGGGCCTGCGCGTCAAGGTGGAACCGATGACGGATGATCAATTGAATGCACTGTTGCCCGAGGATTCGAGCAAAGGGAAGTTCTCGACGAATCCCTACACCTACGGCAATTGGATTGATCCACTGTTGGGTTACCGGCCCAAGCGTTTTACGGTTTTTCGCGTTACGGTTATCAACGATATCTATGCCAAAGTCCTGCTCGATCCAATCAAAGCGCTGCTCTATACCGACCAGGGCGAGGCCCTGCATTCCTATGGTCTGCCATCTTTTTCGCCGCACAAAAGTTTTGAGCGCTACTACCGAGCCATTCGGGGTCAGAGCGGCAACGAATTTTATCGCTTTGACCTGCGCATGGGCAATGCGCGTAGCACGGCCTATATAGAAAACCAAAAGGTGTTCAAAGGAGAGAAATATTCAGGGCTCATCGCCTTCGATCCACTAAACGAGGAAGTCAGCCAAGTGCGCCTAGTGCTCAAAGATTTTGTCCTGAAATTCGACGCCTCCGGACAGCCGCTGGAAACCGTGGATATCGCCCTCGAGTTCGATCAAAAGATCGCAACCGAGAAAGTGCGGCAAGCGGAGGCCACGAACAGGTAGCCAACCCATTGCGTTTGCTAACCATTTTATTCTTTTGCACTTGGGTAGGTCCCAACCTCCTGGTGCTCGACGTGGCAATCGCTGCCGAGGGGCCGCTGCCGACCTTGCGCCTTGCCCTGCTCGATTTTGAAGACCGGGCCGGCTTTCAGGCGGAATGGCATTTGTCTAGGGATGTACCCGATTTGCTGGGTCGATATCTGGATGCAGACGATGCGGTCTCTGTCATTCTGCCAAAAGAAGTAGAGGCCGTTCAACTAAACAAACAGTTCGAAAAATACCAGGGCATTGACCGGGCTGTGCGGTTAGGGCAATTCTTGGATGCCGACGTGGTCATTACCGGTGTCGTGGAGAAGATGGGCATGCGCCGAGTGACAGTGGGGAATCCCAATCTGGCTGGCTATAAATCCTACAATTCAGTGATCCACCTCAGCCAAGTACAGCTAATCAGAGTGGCGACCGGAAAAATAGTCGAGACCTTTGAAACGCGCAGAGACTCCACGGAAAAGTCGTACGGCCTAGATCTGTTCGGCCGGCCGCGCCAACAGGATCGGATATTCCGCGAACTCTTCAAGGTTGACTTCGGTTCCGAGCGTTTTTTTGATTTGACCTTTGGCAAACTCGTCGATGTCGCTTTCAGAGACCTCAGCAGCCAAATGATTACGAGTCTGACGGAGCGCCCCCCCATCGACCTTTCCGGCGAGCAGGCCCAGGTCCTAGCGGTCGAAGCCGACGAGGTGTATCTAGGCATCGGCATTTTGGATCGCGTCGAGTACGGCGATGTCCTGCCGCTGTATGATAAAGAGGTCCGAATTGCTCTAGTCAGAGTGCATCAGCTCATCGGGCCGCACTTATGCAAGGCCGAGGTTGTTGAGAAATTCGGTGTCATTGACACTGGTTTGCGCATAGGACAGCGCTTATCTAGAAACGCCAAAGAAGACGATTAAA
Organism: Candidatus Latescibacterota bacterium; assembly: GCA_965203175.1. Lineage (GTDB taxonomy): Bacteria > Latescibacterota > UBA2968 > UBA8231 > UBA8231. Next base: position 6,172,124 of record OZ241867.1, read on the forward strand.
ACTTTTCTCTTGCCAACAAGGAGCGATAGCCATGTGGGAAATAATTCAAAGTGGCGGACCGATGATGGTGCCCCTCATCGCCTGTGCGATTCTAGCCCTTGCCTATTCGATTGAACGCCTGTGGATCTTCAGTCAATTGCCCACCTCGGAAGAAGCCCAAACTGAGCTCGATCGGCTCGAAACCGCGCTGCGCAACCGCGGCGAACAAGCCGTCGTCGAAGAGTGCAACCAAGGCAAGGGGCTGCTCAATTACGTCTTTGCTTCGCTGTTGAAACGATACGATACGCTGATGATCGAACAGCGGGAATTCAAAGACACCAACGAGGAGATCATCCGGCTAGCCGACGCCGGCGGCGGCGGGCAGGTCAGCCGGTTTATGGTCATGCAGCGGGAACTGGCCGATCTCAAAGACGAACTGGTCATTCAGACCGAGGCTGCCGCCCGAACCTATTTGGGCAAGAATCTGGCGATCCTGAATACCATCGGCAACATAAGCCCCTTGCTGGGCTTGCTCGGCACCATTATGGGGATGATCATCGCCTTTGAGTCCATCGCCACCGCCGGGGCCGGCGACCCCAAAGTCGTCGCGGGCGGTATTTCCCAAGCTTTGGTCACCACCGCATCGGGGCTGATCGTGGCCATCCCAACGATTGTCTTGTATCGCTATCTAGCGCGCAAAGCAGACAATCTACTCGAAGACGCTGAGATGTACGGCCATGCCTTTGCCAATGCGCTGATCACGACCGGACAGCGCCAACAATACGAAACGACCGAGTAGCTCCCGCCGGGAGGAGTCAACCTGATGGCTAGACATCGCAAAGATCGTCCCGAGAGCTTTCTGGCCGAAGGCGGTCCGGATATGACGCCTTTGATCGACTGCGTGTTTTTGCTGCTGATTTTTTTCATGGTCACCACGGTGTTTCTCCACACCAAAGGGCTAGAAGTGGACATGCCAGCCCAAAGCGAGGCTACGGAAGAAAAAAAGAAAGATATCAACGTCTTGGTCGATCGCGACGGCCAGATTCAGATCAAGGGCGAGGCCGTGCAGCCGACGGCCTTGGCGGCACGGCTGGTCACGGCCATGGACGAGGCCAATAACGACAATATCATCATTCAGGCCGACGGCGAGTGCGCTCAGAAACACGTCGTGTTTGTGGTGGATAGAGCCAAGGAGGTTGGGGTTGAGGGCATCGCTTTTGTGCGGGAACGGGAGGAGTGAGTCGGATGCCTAGGCGCAAATCCCTATACGAAGAGCAAGAATTGAACATGACGCCTTTGATCGACTGCGTGTTTTTGCTGCTGATCTTCTTCATGGTAACCACGGTATTCAAGCAGCCCTACAGTCTGCAGGTCGTATTGCCCGAAGCGCAACAGGGCGTGATCGTCGAAGAGAAGAAACTAGTCGCCTCGATCACCCAGGACGGCCGCATGGAAATCAACCGCCATCTGGTGACCTTGGACAATTTGGAGCAGGTTCTGTTGCGGGAAAAAGAAGGCACCCGAAGTCTGACGCTGGTGGTGCGAACCGATCAGGAGACCCCGCATAAGTACCTACTGGATCTCTTCGAGGTGGCTAAGCGCGTGGGAATTGAAAAAATACCCCTGGCTACGGAAGACCTGCGAGAAAAATAGTTTGGAATTGGACCGCCACGGCGAACAACTCCTCTGCAGACGCCCACAGAAATCCACCCCATCTGAATAAATGTAGCCTTCGCCCTAGCGTTGCCCTGCCAGCCGCTGACGCGCCCGGTGGATCCCTTGGGCCGCGCCAGCGTGATCGGGTACCAAGCGCAATACGGCTTCCCACTGGGCTATTGCTTGCGACCAATTTTTCTGGACCGCATAGACCTGTGCCAGCGCATCCCTTGTATCCGGCACCTTGGGATCAAGCTCAATACTGCGCTCAAACGATGTAGTCGCTGCGTTTAAATTTCCCTGCATGGCATAGGCCATGCCCAGATTGCTGTGGACCAGCGCCAGATCCGGTTTAATCTCCAAGGCGCGCCGGTATGCAGCCACAGCCCGATCATAGCGACCGCTCTGGTGGTAGGCTTGGCCCAGATCGTTGAAGGCATCATAGAGTTGCGGATCCAGTTGGCAAGCCCGTTCGTAGGCGCGGATGGCCAGTGCTATTTGGTTGCGCTGGTACAATACCCGTCCCTTACCGTGAAAGGCCGGGGCGTAGGAAGGATCCAGTGCGATAGCGCGTTCAAAAAACTGCAACCCTAGCGCAAAGCGTCCCTGTTCTACATAGGTCAATCCCAATAGGTAATGGGCCCGGACATTCTCTGGATAATCGGCGACCTTTTTCTCATAGAGTTCCACCCGATTCTGCACTAGACTTAAACGCTCAAACAGCGCCTGCTCTTTGGCCGCCTGTCCATGCTGTCCCTTGTTCGCGTATAACTGAGCCAGATGCAAATGCGGTTTGGGATCCCACGGCGCAAGCCGAACCGCTTTTCTGAAGGCGGCAACAGCGGCCCCTAGCCTATCAGCCCGCAGGTAGGCTAGCCCCAACCAGTGGGCGTACTCCCAGGCTTGTGGTTTCAGCAGAGTCGCCTGTCCGAGTGCCTCGATTGCTTCGGGCAGGCGACTCTGCTGCAAATAGACCTTGCCCAGCAAATGGTGAGCATCGGCTCGCGTTGGTTTTATCTGCACGGCCTGTTCCAGCACCTTGCGCGCCGCAGCAAACTCGCCCAAGCCGGAGAATAGCACCAAGCCCAAGTTGACATAGGCCGGGATATACTCCGGGTCCAGTTCCAAGGCTTTTTGCAACATAGCCCGCGCTTCGAGATAGCGACCCTGTTTGAAGAGAGCCTCGCTGGCGCGGCGATAATCTGCCGGTCCCCAATCCGGTGCCCCTGTGACCTGCGGTGCGATATCGGATGCTCTGATTTGAGAAGCCGATGCTCTCGCAGTCGGCACCACAGCCGGCACTTCATTCCCGGCCGCGATCTGGTCACTGCCTTCGCGTACGATCAGATAGCGACGCAGCAGAGGATCGCGGATTACCTGTTTTAGGCCCGAAGGCCAGCGAATCTCCACCTGATCCACACTCGTCGCCCGGCCCAGACCAAACAACAGGCGCTCATCGTGCTGACTCTGAAAACCGTACCCGCGCTGCACTTCCTTGGTTTGCACTATATCTCCTGCCCACACCCGCACGCGCGCGCCGATGGCATCCTTGTTGCTCTGCACGCCCACCAGTTTTAAGCCCAGCCAATTGTGAGCATTCCCTCCGTCGTTGCGCAACAATGCCGGCCGGCCATTGAGATTGGTCACCAGCAAATCTGGATCGCCGTCGTTGTCGTAGTCGCCTACGGCTCCACCCCGACTTACCTGTTTGAGTTGCCACCCCGGACCGGCTTGTCCTCCCACTTCGACAAAGCGGCCCTGTCTATTTTGATAGAGCAAATTGCGCTGTGCATAGCGCAGGCCGGTCGCGTATTGACTTAGCTGGGGATAGACGTGCCCGTTGACCGCAAATACATCCTGCCAGCCGTCGTTGTCGTAGTCGAAGAAACCCGCGCTCCAGCCCAGATAGGGTAGTACTGCACCGCCCAACCCCGCTTCATAAGTGGCATCTACAAATGCGCCGTTGCCTCTATTCCGGTACAGCGTATTAACATCATCCGAAAAATTGGTCACGTATAGATCCAGATCGCCGTCGTTGTCGTAGTCTCCACCGTGGACGCCCATGCCGGCTTGCGCCCGACCGCCTTCGCTAAAGCCCACCCCCAGCGGGATGGCGGTATCGACTAGGTTCCAGTTCCCGTCGTTCCGATAGAGGACATTGACTTCCGAGTCATTGGCCACATAGATATCGGCGTCACCGTCGTTGTCGTAATCCCCGAAAACAACGCCCAGTCCCGGCAGCGGCCGATCAGGCCCTAAGGCCTGAGTCTTGTCCTCGAAGCGATCCCCGCCCAGATTGCGGTACATGCGATCTGATTCCGCTGTCATCCCCTGGGGACCACAAAAGCTCTCAAGCCCTTTGTAGAGGCACTTTTTCCATCCAACCGGTGGATTTTCCAGATCAAACGCCAGATAATTGACCACGTACAGATCCAGTAGGCCATCCTGGTCTAGGTCTCCGAACGCGGCGCTGGTGCCCCAACCCTCGTCGTCTACCCCCGCCACCTCGGCGATCTGGTTAAAGCGGCCGTCCCCCTCGTTGCGGTAGAGTCTGTTGGGGCCCCAGTACGTAGCGTAGAGATCCACATCGCCATCGTTGTCGTAATCGCCCACTGCACAGCCCATACCCCAGCCGCTGTAATCGACGCCTGCCTGCTGACTTACCTCCGTGAATACTCGCTCACCCGTTGCCGCCTCGGTGCTGCGATAGAGCCGGCTGTGGTTGCCGACCGTCTCGCCTTCCAAGCGCGTGCCATTGGCAAAAAAAATGTCCAGATAGCCGTCTCCGTCGCTATCGAAAAAAGCCACACCCGCCGATATAGTCTCCAGTATGTACCCCTGCTCGGGACCACCCGACACATTCTCAAAGTCCAGACCCAAGACCTGCCCTACATCCTCGAAATACACGGCTGTGGTTTCCACCTTGGCCGCATGCGAGACAGGTCGTTCCGGCGGTTCAGTGCGAGCTATGGGCTCAGGCTCAGGGGCACATCCCGAGCTTAGTGATAAGAAAAAAGCTGTGCCATATGCACAAATTCTGCGGCACCTGTTAAATGCGATGCAGTGTATCAAGCGTTCTCCATTTCCCGATGCAGTCAAGTACGGCGCGCAATACAATATCCCCTACGATAATCGCTGATGCGGCCATAGCGCAAAATTTTTGATTTTTTCGTACAAACACATGCCCCACTCACCCGTCTCCTCTATAAAGGGAGACAAAGAAAGGCGTCCGTTCTTCGTCGAAAACGCGGATTTCCTCGGCAAACACGGATTGTTCTACAGCCGACGGATCGCCGACCCAGATTTCGGCGCTAAGTTTATCGGCAAAGCCGGGGAATGCACGCTCGGCATCCTGACGGCGCAAGACCGAGGCGAAGCCGGTGCAAGACCGAAATTCGGCGTCTTAAAGTTACAGAGGGAAGTATTCCACAATTCGACCGTAGGTGCGCTAGTGGAAGGCATCTGGGATCGCGGGATGTTTGACGAGCGCAAGACGGTCTGGCGGGGACGGGCGACCTACTTTGCCACCAAGCGCCTCTTTCTACGCGGATTCGCACAAGACGCTGGCTATCTGGATGAGCGCGACATCAACTTGCTCGCCAGCTATGAGATCGTACCAAAAAGCCGGGTTTATCTGGCTTACAACTTAGGCGACACTGCCGCAGAGAGAGCGGAAAAGCTCCGCTTCAAGGTGGCGTATCTGCTGTCCTACTGAGCGGTGAGAGAATGGATGCAAAGGCAACATGGGAGACGAATACGATCCTACAGATGGGGACTTGGTACGGCGTTTTGCCGAAGGCGATATGGCCGCCTTTGCCAATTTGGTCACCCGCTACCAAAATGGAGTTTTTTTGTTCTTCTGTCGCATGACAGGCCGGAGAGCCGATGCTGAAGATCTGGCACAAGAAACCTTTGTGCGCGTCTATGAGTCCCTCCACAGCCTCAATGATCCGACGCGTTTCCGCTCGTGGTTCTGGGCCATTGCCAGCAACTTATGCCGCGACTACCACAAGTATCGCCAGCACCGGCACCACCTGTCGATTGAACGCGACATCGATCTCGACCTTCAACTCGCGGAGATGGGATCGGCGCGGACCGTCGAGTTGGCGAGCAGAATCCGCACGGCGCTTGCGGCGCTTGACGACGAACGGCGCTTGGTCGTGGTTTTGCGCGAATACCACGAACTCTCTTACGAAGAGATCGCCGCAACAGCGGGTTGCTCAGTAGGTGCTGTGCGCTGGCGTCTGCACGCAGCCCGCCAGCAACTGCGGGCAAATCTGTCCGATTTGATTGGTTGAGCACTATGGAACCCGAGAAATCCCACACCGAGGATCAACTATCGCAACTACTGTCGGCATACGACCCTGCTAGGCCGGAAGACCTCGCCGCAAAGACGCTGGCACGGCTATTGCAAAACGAGCCGGACCGGGAGCGTCGGAGAGCTTTGCTGAAAGCCTTCGCCGGCCGAGTTGAAGAGTTGCAAAACGGACTGGGATGTACTATCGCCGTCGTGTACATCGGCGACTGCTCGGTCGTCGTACCTACCTCGGCACTAGCGCGGGACAGTCAGCCGATTCCTTCGATATCCGCATCGAAAGAAATCAAGTCCATAGTGCGCGAAGTCGATGAACGCGAAGTGCCGGTCGGCGTGGGCTATACGTTTACCATAGACGCTGTCTAAGGAGGCTGTAGAAAGACGACATGGATAGAGACAGAGCCGATATCGAAGCGATCCACCGCCTACTGAACCGCTACCAGCAGGCCCACAGGGAACAAGATTGGGATGCGGTCCGCTCGTGCCACGACGAGACCTATTTTCGCTGGTTCGGGTGTGGATCGACAGATCCTATGGGCTGGGTGCCCCACCTATTCTTGGTGCAGAGCGAGATGCAGGAATGGGGGGAGACGCGCATGCCCGAGGGCGCTAACTACGAGCAGGAACAGCAAATATTACAGACGGACGTTCGCGGCAATATGGCCATATCCGTAGTGCGGGAATCGGGGTGCTGGAGTTCGGATACTGGTCAGGTATACTCTCGATGGGACGATTGCCAAAACGTGTGGTTCACGGGCCGTATCAAGGGCGAGTGGAAGATTGTGGGTGCCTTCTTTCCCGATATAACACCCTCCAAATAGGGGCCTGTACAAGCTCGCCAGAAGCGAAAAGTTAGCTCAGCTCGCTCGCCCCGAAACACGACTACTGACGATACCCGTTATGCCAGTGCCTCGCTCAATTCCTGCGGGCTTTACATCACAACAGCCTTATCACCCCGCTTTGGCCATCAATCAGGTATCTACCTAAACACCGAAGGAGAAGAAGAGATGGCAGCTATCCACCACATCCGGTTATCAGTCTCCGATCTAGATACTTCGACGAGATTCTACTCACCCTTGCTAGAAGGGCTTGGATTCCGAGGATTGCCCCCACGGCTGACAGGGAAGGGCGAGATCGACAGATTGCGATTTGAGAAAGACGGGACGGTCCTGCTGATCGGCCGCACTATGGAAGCAGGTCGACACGAGAGGGAAAAGCCTGGGCTACACCATCTCGCCTTTTCCGTGGACTCACGTGCAGAAGTTGAACGGATCTACGATGAGGTGATCAAAAACCTAGAGCATGTGAATGTCGAAGACCCGCCAATCGACTGTCCAGAGTACGGCGAGGGCTACTACGCGACATTCTTCTTCGACCCTGACGGCATCAAGCTCGAAGTAACTTTTACCCCGGAATAAATCAGAACGGAAGGCACTGGTATGATTCGCGATGTGTTGGATGATCTTTTTTCCAAAAAGTTCCTTGATGAGCACCTCTAAAACTTGAGATGAAAGGACACCTTGGGGACGCCCACTTCTAATCGCAACCGAGAGGCATAGTCTCCAAAAATTAAGGCCCCTGTAGATGGAAATTAGGATTGCTGAAGTAGATGCAGATTTAGAAATAGTTGGTAGTTTGTTGATCCAACTCAGACCTAGCTATGACCTACGCACTATAATCTCTCAGATTAAGGCTCAGCAAAAGAGAGGTTACACCGTTGCTTATATCAAGGATGATAGTCAGGCTATTTGTGCAGCGGGGTTTGTAATTGAGACCCGATTGGCTTGGGGAAAACACATGTACATTGAAGATCTGATCACAGATGAACACCGACGTTCTTTGGGCCTAGGCAAAGTCATGCTAGATTGGCTTAAATCCTATGCGCAAAAAAATGACTGTGAGCAGATCCATTTGGATTCAAGCGTTCAGAATTTTTCTGCACATAGGTTCTATCTGCGCGAGGGGTTTAATATCGCAAGTCATCATTTTTCGATTGTGAATGGGAATAAGGCAGATCTATACAAGCCCACCAGAAGCAAAAAGTTAGATCATCTCGCTCCGAAACACGACTCCTAACGGTACCCGTTACGCCAATGCCCCGCTCAATTACTGCAGTGCCTTACATCACACCAGCCTTATCACCCCGCTTTGACCATCAATTTCGATCAACTGCCCGGTTCTAATCTTCTTGGTCCCGATCAGGGTTCCCACCACCGCCGGCAACCCGTATTCTCGGGCGACGACCGCCCCATGACACAACGCCCCACCCCTGTCGCTCACTAATCCCGCCCCGACGGCAAAAAGCGGCGTCCAATGGGGATCGGTCGTACCACAAACCAATATCTCCCCCGGCTGTAGTTGCAACGCCTTGTCCAGATTCACGGCCACGCGCGCACGCCCTCTGACAATCCCCGGCGAAGCCCCTACTCCACGCACCTCTCCCTTTGGTGCCTCAAATGGAGTCGAGGGACCCCAAAACAAGTAATCTTCCTCTTCGGCCGGCGGCTCCTTACAAGCACCGAGGAACTCTGGCGGCGCTAGTTTCAACCGTCGATCAAACTCCCGTTGGCGTTCGACGACTCGCACGCGCAACGGCTGACGCACGCCGAATCCCCAGAGGATGATTTCGTTCAGTTCTAGGTATTTGATCTCGCTCCGCTTCTTCTTGAGGATCCCGCCTTTGATCATTCGGCGGCCCAGTTCATCGAAAAGCGGAAATATGTAATGCGTTGCGATCCCATCGACCCAGTAGTTGTGGTCCTCGGTCAGCGGATAATTGGCCAGAGCTACCTGCAAAAGCTCTTCGAAAACCTCGCGCTCCTGCTTTTTCAGCAGCGAACGCACGTGTTCAGTAAATTGCTCCCGCTCTACCGCAAGCTGGCGCAATTTCACGTGCGGGTCTTCCACACCCTGCTCGGCGTATTTGAGGACCAAGGAAGCGAGAAATTCCGGCGAGTCTTTCCAATAGGTCTCTAAATACTGGTCGAAAATTTCTTTGAAGGATCCCTCAAGCCCGTCCCATCTGCCTTGCTTCTTGCGCGACTGTAAGGCAGCCCTTAGAAGCTCTTCGTTGGCGGGAGTAAGGTGCTGTTGCAACTGCCACAGGAGACGCCCCTTCTCAACGCTCAAATTTGACTGCCCCTGTACCAATCGGTAGGGTTCGCTTTCCGCGGCATCGGGAAACCGTTGGCGATACCACTCCACCAAGTGCCCAACGGCCTCGACCGCGGTCCCGCCTAGATGCGCGTGCATTCTCGCGCATTCGCAATACCAAGGCAGTGCTTCGACCAGCACGCTGGCCAACTCGTCGTTGGACAGCGCCGACAGGTCCAAGCTGCGGAAATAAGCCCGCTTCTGCTTGAGCCCGGGCAACCATTCACTTTTCCAGAGTTCGGGTATCTCGCGCTCCGTTTTTTTGCGAGCCTCTTCTTGCGCCTTGCGATTGCCGACCCTAAAGGGTTTTTCCGCCTCGTATGCGTAGCCATTCACATAGATCCGCATAGGTAACGTGCCGCTGCCCGTCTCTCGCCGTGCTTTCGCCCAACCTTGCATCCAATACCATTCAAACGACTGATCGAGCGGCGCTTCCAGACTCCCCTTGCGCCAAGTCAATTCAGCATCTTTGGGATCGTCCCATTCCACCGACCAATCTCGTCCATCTTGCACGAGGGTCGTCACCGGACGGCACTGGAGCAAATACAGCTTTCCATCCTTAAAAGCGCATTCCAAGTCAACAGGCCACCCCATCTGGGCCTCCAGGTCAACCGCGCTACGGCAGATCTCACCGACCTGTTCGTCAGTTAAAGTTGGCCGCGAACGATTGTCTGCTGGCACGTCGATTTCGATCGTGCCAATGGATCCAGCGGCGCACATCCGCTCTTTCTTGGCCACGCTCCGCGTCTTGATCCGCAATTCCCGTTTGTCCACGGTGTACGTATCGGGAACCGAACTGCCATCGACCAACCCTTCTCCCAACCCCCAATATGCGTTGATGACGATCTCGCTTGAGTCGTTGGTGACTGGGTTGGCGGTAAACGCGACCGCTGAAGAATCCGCAGCGATGAACTCCTGCACGAGAATGGCCAGATTCACCTCGTCCGCACCGGCCCCTGAGTGCTTGCGGTAAGCGGCGGCATGGGGCCGGTAGGCCGCCTCCACGCATTCGACTATCGCCGCAGCTACGGCAGCCACGCCCACGACGTTCAATAGGGTCTGATATTGGCCAGCAAAGGAATTAACTGCTCCGTCCTCCGCCACAGCCGAGGATCGGATCGCCACCGCTGGCTCGGAAGTTCCGCAGCGAGCACCCAGTTCCGCGTACGCGGTCTTGATCTCAGCATAAAGGTCGGGAGGCAGCGCTGCTCCGCCACTCCGCACCGGTACCATTCTCGCCGTCGCATTGGTAGTGATACAAAAACCAAGTGGCACTTGTCCGCCACTATGTAGCTGGTTGAGGTTAGCCGCTTTACCGCCTACCAGTTCCCTCTTGCCGCTTGCAGGGTCGTCTAACCAAATAATACTCAAAGCCATATTATTCCTTACCAATGAGACCGTTTCACGTAGCTAATTCCGCAGACTCTGCACCGCAGGATCACCCCACCAAAACTCGCACATCTCCCCGCCGCGTCGTCAATCCCTCAGCGTCGAAGTGACCCAAAAGCGCCATGGCGCATTTGCGGTTGCTGCCAATCAGCGTGCGGAATTCGGCTACTGTAATCTCGCCGTCGCGCTTGAGAGAATCGCTCAGCAGCGTCCGCGCGCGGGCGAGGGCCTCGCAATGGATAAGCAAGCCCCCCTCCAACGCGACCACCGTCCCCAATGCTTGCAGTGCTTGGACCATGTCCGTTACCTGGGGCAGCGGGGCGTCGAAGGCTTGGGCTAGCTCGGCCATCGTCGGCAAGTTGGCAAAATCCGTGGTGTTGACCCGCGCCTCCACAGCCGCCCTTAGCACCTCTTGCTCTGGAGTGAAGCAAATGCTGTGCGACGCAGCCCTCACCACGGCCCCATCCAGCGCGATCCGCCCCGCTTCCTCCAAGTAGCGCAACACGCAGTCGAACAATTCGGGCTGGATGTAGCGCGCGCTCAAATTGCGCAGCTCCTCGCGCGGCAATCCCAGCTTGAGCGGCTGGTCGCGGTGAAAGCTCGTCAGCGCAGCCTCGACCTGCGCGCCCCAGTGCTCACACACGTCCAAATGCAAAACGTGCGGTTGCCCTTCCGACACCACGCGCACGGCACGGCCATCCGCTACCAGCGCATCCGTCAAGCCCTCCAACCGCTCCTCGCCAATGCCCATTTCGCCAGCCAGCACCTGCTGGCCCTTGAGCCGGTCGTCCGCATAGCGGAGCCAGCACTCGACAACCTCAGGCAAATCGGCACTAGCCAACGCCTGCAAATGCGCGAGCAGCGCCTGCTCGAAGCGCCGGTGCTTAGCCGGATGCGGGTTGAGCACGCGGCCGCCGCCAATGGTCAGCGCCGGCGAGTACCGGCGCAGCACAAAGCGGTCGCCCCACGCCGCAACTACGGGAGCTTCTAGGCGCAGCTGCGCAAAACTCTCCTGCCCAGGCGTCAAAGGTTCACCACCGGGAAGTACGACCCGCGCCATAATCTCCCGCGTGCCCAAGTGCAGGCGCACGCGGGTGCGCGACGCCATAGTCATCGGGCTTGACGCGAGGAGTTGCACCTCGGCGTCCAGCATCTGCGTAGGACGGAAAAATCCAGCCGCGACCAGCGAGTGCCCGCGCTCGACTTGGCCCTGCTCCACGCCAGCCAAATTGATCGCGGCTCGGTCGCCGGCCCGCACCTCTTGTGCCGTCGCGCCGTGCTGTTGCAAGCGGCGCACGCGCGCAGACCGACCTTCGGGCGCAATCTCCACGCGGTCGCCCTCAGCCAAGGCCCCAGCCTGCACCGTGCCTGTGCAGATGAGGCCAAAGCCCTTGACCCCAAAGGCCCGATCTACGGGCAGACGAAACGGCGCATCCGTGCGCTTGGCTGCAGTGTCCTCGACCATGGCTAACAGCCGCTGCCGCAGCGGGTCAATGCCCGCGCCGCTGAGCGCAGAGACGCGAAAGATCTCGGCCTGCGCCAAAAAACTCCCGTGCACAAACTCCCGCACCTCTTCCTCCACCAAGTCCAACCACTCCTCCTCCACCAAGTCGGCCTTGTTGATCACCACTACCCCGCGCTCGACCCCCAAAAGCCGCAACACGTCGAGATGCTCCTGCGACTGCGGCATCACGCCGTCGTCCGCGGCAATGACCAGCATGGCCACGTCAATGGTGCTGACGCCAGCCACCATGGTCTTGACAAAGCGCTCGTGCCCGGGCACGTCGATGATCGTAGCTTGATCCCCCAAAAAGGCAAAGCCAAGTTCAATGGTAATCCCCCGCGCCCGCTCTTCCGGGGCTTGGTCCGTATCCATGCCGGTCAGTGCCTTGACCAACAGAGTCTTGCCGTGGTCAATGTGCCCGGCCGTGCCAATAACAGTGTGCGCCATCTGCTCAATATCCTATATTGACGTGCTCTTCCTGGCCTATATTATGTTCAATTCCGCGAACACAACAAGGAACTTCTTCATGTACCTCAAGCACCTGCGTCCCTACCAACTCACTGATGCAGTGGCCCAAGGGCATCCCCTGCTCGTGCCGGCCGGCTGCATCGAAACCCACGGCCCGCACATGGCCATCGGCCACGACACCCTCATCGTCGAGGAGATCTGCGACCGCGTGGCCGCACGCACCGCTTGCGTCATTGCTCCATCGTTCGACTACGGCCCCACCGGCTATGCCCTCGGCGGTCCAGCCGACGGGACCATCGACCCGGACTACGACGCCTTTGGCGGCTTGGCCAAGAGCATCCTGCGCAACTTTATCGAAATGGGCTTCCGCAAGACCTACGTCATCATCATGCACCAAGGCATGGGCGGCCCCCTCGCCTTGGCCTTCAGCAAGGCCGCGGCCGAACTGGCGGTTGAGAAGGTGCTCGCCGAGGGACACCCACGCGGCTGGTGGGGCGACCGCGACGAGCTGGCCCGGGTTGGCTCTTGGGGCGGGCACATCGAAGTGCAGCCCATGATCCTCCCGGAATCGAGTCCTCCGGCCGGGGGCGATCACGCCGGATACAACGAGACCTCCTTCCTGCTCGCCGCGCGCCCCGAACTCGTAGAGCAAGACCGCCTCGGCGACGACCCGCCTTGGTACTGCCAGCAAGACGAAACCAAAAACAGCTACACGGCCAACGCCGAGCACGGCCAAGCCATGATCGCGTCCGTCGTCGATGCGTGGGTCGCCAAAATCGATCAGGAGCGCTAGAATGACCCAAGTACTGACCGTACACCCCGACCGCCTCAAAGGCCGCCACATCCAGCGCGCCGCCGAGGTGCTGCGCCAAGGCGGCGTTATCGTCTATCCCACCGATACGATCTACGGCCTCGGCTGCGACATCACCAACAAGCAGGCGATTGAACGCGTGCAGCGCATCAAGGGCCGCGATAGAAAGAAGCCCATGTCCTTTGTGTGCGCCGACTTGACCCACATCAGCGACTACGCCCGCGTCTCCAACTACGCCCACCGCATCCTCAAGCAGTGCCTGCCGGGGGCGTACACCTTCGTGTTGCCAGCCACCCGCCAAACGCCGCGCATCCTGCAAACCAAACAGAAGACCGTCGGCCTGCGGATCCCCGATCACCCAGTGCCGCTGGCCTTGGTCCGCGCCCTCGGCCAACCCATCCTGAGCACCAGCGCCAACTACGCCGATCAAGAGGTGATAACCGAACCGTGGGCCTTGGAGGAAGAGTTGGGACCACAAGTAGAATTGATCTTGGAGTGCGGGCCGCTGCCCGTGGAGGCTTCGAGTGTGGTCTCGCTGGTGGGGGATCAGGCCGAGGTGCTGCGGGAGGGCAAAGGGGATTTGCGCTTGTTTGCCGAGGAAGATTAGCGGATGCCGCACCGGCTCTTTGGCGCGGTCTTGTGCTGCCTGCTCGTATTCGGCGCAGCCAAGGCCCAATCGCCGTTTATCTCCTACGCCGAGCGCGGGGAATTCGCCCTCGCTGCTTTTGGTGGGTTGGACGTAGGCCTCTACGGCTACGCCAATCCCGCGCTCCTCAGCTATGTCGAAGGCTTGGAGCAGGGAGTCGCTTGGTCGGATAGTAGTTCCACCCATTCGTGGGGCCTTTTCACGGCCGCGCCCCACTTGGGATTTGGCGTTGTAAACGGTCGCCGCACCCGCGAGTACCGGGCCGGACTTAGCACCGGCGACCGCAACTTCAGCCTCGGGGTGAGCATGGGGTGGGGAAGCGTGCGGCACGTCGTCCTCGGGGGAATTTGGCGGCCCGGGCCGCGTCTCTCAGTAGGAGGCACCTTCACTTCGACCTTTGCAAACGAGAGTCGCGAAGGAGCCGTTGATCTCTCCCTGCGTCCCTGGGGCGACGAGCGGCTCACCTTGTTCGCGGATTACGCGCGCACCGACGAAACGGAGTTCTGGAGCACCGGAGCCGTAGTCGAGCTGGTGCCAGGACTGGCGCTGACCGGGCGCATGTTCGCGGATCGCGCCCTGAGCGTTGGCTTGCGCATCGGGCTAGGTGCCGCAGATTTCCAAGCGCAGGCGCACAGCCGCACCTTCCAGACGTATGCGGCGCGCTTTGGAGCGCAGCGCGGGAACCTATTCCGACCGCGGGCGCGCTACCTTTCCATGGAATTGTCTGGGCCGATTCAACACCGCCGCTATGCTTTCTTCGACGACTCGCAGAGTCTGCTCAATCTCATCGCCTTATTGGAGCGCGCGCGCCGCGACCCAGCGATCAAGGGCCTCGCCATCAATGCTTCGGGTCTGCGGATCAGCCCAGCGCTCGGCTGGGAACTGCGGGAAAAGCTGCGCCAGATCCGCGCTGGGGGACAGCGGGTCATCGTGTACATCGACCGCGTGGACATGTACAACTATCACTGGGCCTCGGTGGCCGATCACTTGGTGCTCGATCCGGCTGGCGCAATCGGCTTGCAGGGCTATGTGGCGGGGCACACGTACTTCAAGGGCGCGCTGGAAAAGCTCGGAATCGGCTTCGACGAGTGGCGGCTTTTCTCCTACAAATCCGCGACCGAACCATACGTCCGCCGCGACATGTCCGAGGAGGAGCACGAGCAGCTAACGGTCCTGCTCGACGACTGGTACGCCCTCGCGCGCAGCGACATCAGCGCCGATCGCTCGCTGGCGCCCGATCAATTCGACCGCCTCGTGGAAGACACCGCGTTCTTCCTCCCGCAAGAGGCCCTCGACGCCGGCCTAGTGGACCGCCTCGGGCGCTGGAGCGAAATCGACCCCACAGTCGAAGACCACCCCGTCGTCGCAGCCGCTTCGTACACCCGGCCAGTCGACCGGCGCTGGGGGCAGCGCAAGCGCATTGCCATCGTCTATGCCCTCGGCGTCTGCGCCATGGACACCGGCATGGGTGCGCGGCGGCTCGTCGGCGAGATTGCCTCGGCCTGCGCGGCCGCGGACGCCGTGGTCCTGCGCGTGGACTCTCCGGGCGGCGACATCCTGCCCTCGGCTCTCGTGGCCGACGCCGTGCTGCAATGCCGCGAGCGCAAGCCCGTCATCGTCTCGCAGGGCTACCTCGCGGCTTCGGGCGGGTACATGATCTCGCTGCCCGGCGATGCAATCGTCACCGCGCCCAACACCATCACCGGCTCAATTGGGGTCATTGCCGGCTGGGCGTACAACACCGGGTTCAAGGAAAAGCTCGGCCTGAGCACGAGCCGCGTGCAGGTGGGCCGCCATGCGGACTTGCCCTTTGGCATGACCCTGCCCCTGCTCGGCCTGCGCTTGCCAGACCGCACTTTCACTGAAGACGAAAGCGCGCGCATGGAACACACCATCCGCTCGCTGTACGAGGACTTCGTCGCCCAGGTGGCCAGCAGCCGCCACATTGCGCCGGACTCAGTCGAAGTCATAGCCCAAGGCCGCGTCTGGAGCGGCCAACGCGCCGTACAACTCGGCCTCGCCGACCGGATCGGCGGTCTCGAAGTGGCCATCGCGCTAGCCAAGGAAAAGATCGGACTGTCAACGGACGAGATCGTCGAGCTGATGGAACGCCCCCGGCCCAAGCTATTTTCGTCCGCGCTGTTGCGCCCGCGACTGTTGGGCCTCACCGCGCAGCCCACCCCCGAACTCGACTACCTGCAATTTCGCCTCCAGCACAATGGCTTGCCCTTGTTGCTGGTTCCCGCCAACCACGTACCGAGCCCTGTGGGGCTGTATGGAGAGAAAACCTATGAGTGAAGAAGCCCGCGCACTGTACGCGGATATGGGGGCGACGCCCGTAATCAACGCCCTCGGCCCGCGCACCCTCTTAGGGGGATCGTCCCCTCACCCGGACATTATCGCCGCTATGGAACTAGCCGGCCGCTACTACGTTGACATGGACGCCTTCCTGGCGAGCACGGGGCGAATCGTCGCCGACCTGCTCGGGGCCGAGGCCGCGCTGATTACCCCTGGCTGCGCAGCCGCATTGGTCCTCGGCACGGCCGCCTGCGTCACCGGTGCAGACCCAGATAAAATGGCCCGCCTGCCCGATTCGACCGGCATGCCCAACCAAGTAGTCATCCAAAAAGCCCAGCGCTACAAGTACGACCGCATGGTGCGCCTGCCCGGCGTCACCCTCGTCGAGGCGGGCACAGAGCAAGGGACCACAGCCGACGAACTCACCGCAGCCATCGGCCCCCAAACCGCCGCCCTGCTCTACCCGGCCATCGACAACGAAGCCGCCATCGTCCCGCTAGCCGAGGCCATTGACATCGCCCACGCTCGCGACGTTCCGGTCTTCGTGGACGCGGCCTTCCGCGTCTATCCCCTGGACGGCTTGACCCAATACATCGCAGCCGGGGCCGACCTAGTCGGCTATGGCGCCAAGTACGTGGGCGCACCCAATTCTTCGGGCATTCTCTGCGGTCGCGCCGACTTAATCGCCGCAGCCCACTTGCACAGCTTCGCCTGCTTTGAAACCCGCGACCTAGAAGGAGTTGGCCGCCCGCTCAAGATCGACCGCCAAGAGGTCGTCGGCGTGGTCTTAGCCCTGCGCCGCTGGCTGGCCATGGACCACGACGCCCGCAACCAACGCGACACCCGCCGCGCCGAGACCGTGCGTCAGCACTTAGGCGAACTACCCCACGTACAAAGCTCCGTCAATGGCGCATCCCTGACCCTGACCTTGGACGAACAAGCGCTCGGCCAAACCGCCGCCGATCTAGAAGAGACCCTGCGCAACGGCAATCCCTCGGTCTGGCTCTCAACGGCCCCAAGCCAACTTCACTTGTCCATGCCCACGGTGTCCGACGGCGACGAGGAACTCTTGGCAGCGCGGGTTAGGGAAGTGCTGGGGCTTGAGGGGTAGATTCAGGCTGGCCACATCGCCGCGCCCAAATTTACATGGTAAACCAGTTCGACATGCCGCCAAAATAGTCGATGATCAGCCACATGCCCGCCGAGCCAAAAGCCCCCAGCACCATGCCGAGAAAGAGCGGGCGCAGCAGGCGATAGCCCTTGGCCCCGCCGTATTTCAAAATGACCGCTTTGAAAGCCCAGGCGATAAAGACCGAAAACCAAATCTGGCTGATCGGGTAGGTCAGACCGAGGACTAGGCCGATGGGATGGATGGGGAAGCCGACGAAACGCGCCTTGAGAAAGCTCAGCACGGCCATGACAGCGCTGCCGATGCCGGTGTAGATGAGATGCCAGCCGTAGATTTCCTGCGGGTTGTTGATATTGTGCGCGATCCAGTTGCCCGTCAGTTGGGTCAAGCCGCCGAAACCCCAACCCCCGAGATTGATGCCACCGTATTTATACGCCAACGTGGTAACCGCCCACACCGCGGAAATCAGGGTGACCACTATGGTCGCGGCGATCGCCCAAAACAGCCGCCGAGTCTCCAAACGCATAACCTCGGCGATCTTGAGGCCGGTCGCCGCTGAGGCCATGACGAAGGTGCGCAAATCGGCGGTCCAGGGGAAGTTCATGCCGAGCGCCGTCAGCCCGCTCGCTCCGAGCGCAGTCGGCCCGAGCGCCGTGACCATAAATACCGGCGGAGCCACCGGCGACACACCGTAGGCGAGGCCAGCTTGGGAGACAATGCGCGCCAAACCGATGAAAGTGGCTAGGCACAGCAAAAAATAAAAAAGTGCAATGCCGAACTGCAGGCCGGTTTGCGCCAGCCACCACACGGCAAAGATCGACCCAAAGATAAAACCCAGCACGGCCGTGCGGTACGAGAGCATCTCGCTGCTATCGTCAATCGTCGGATCGCGCTTGAAGGCTTTGCGCAGCACATCGCCGATATGTTGGCGCGCGGCCCACAGGATGGAAAAAACCAGGAAGAACATCGCGCCCTGCGCCAGATGGGCGACGCTGGCCGAAGCGGGCATCGAGTAGGGCTGCGATGGGCCAATGCTCCAGCCGAACAGACGCTCAACCCCAGTGTGGACATAGGCGAGAAAGGCGAAGAACCACACGCCGAACGAGACATCGAGGCTCAACAGATACGAAAGCCCGATAACCTCGAAGCGCGGGTAGAGGTTCAGACGCACGGATTCGCGCAGAAAGCGCAGCGGGGTATTCAACTGGATGAAGGGGAAGTAGTTGAAGTAGGAGTGCAGGCCATTGACGAGATTGATGAGAAACGGGATCAGAAAGCCCACCCAAGTCAGATAGTTGCGCAGCAAAGACGGCAGCAGACGGCCCTGCTCCCTCTGGGCCAATTCGAGCGGCAGGATCGAGAGCGGGAAGAGCAGGCGCTCGTGTTCCATCCACTGCTTGCGCAGGATGACCAACATGCAGAGCGTGACGAAATAAACGCTGAGTATGAAGAAACCCCAAGCCAACAACGGCTTGTGCCACAGTCCCCAGGGCACGGGCTCGCCGCGCGCCGCCCCTTCAAAGAGCTTCCAGGTCGCCGCGCGGTCCTGGGACACGAGCCAGGGTTTGATGTGCGGGTGGATGATATTGGCCCAGTCGTTCTCCGGCGTGGCAAAGTAAAACAGCCCCCCTAAAAACGGGATCAAGTTCATAACGAAACCCCAAGAGGGAATCGCCGAAGCCACGATCATCATTATGTAAATGGTCGCTAACTCGCCGCTGTGCAGCCGCGAACCGGTGAGCAGCTGGGCAAGGGGATTGAGCAGCAAAGTGAGCAGAAAGAACAGGAAGATGGCGGCACCAGTGGAATAATCGGCGGCCATAGCCGAACCGCGCACCACCAGCGTGCCATAGGATTCCCCGCAGGAGATCGCAGTAGCGCAGAGCAGTCCGATAAAAACCGCCCGTTTGGAAACGCCGCGCTGTGGTTGGGCTTCTGTCACATTCGCCTTTGCCAGAATTTCGCTCGTTGCCCACGTCTTTCCGCAGCCGGCCCCATAATCGAGACGCGACCGTCGTTCCGCATTGTAAACTACAGGGCGTCAACGGCATTATCAAAGCCGCTAGTTTCACAGCGGTATTTCACGCGATAGCTGGCAAAGACTTGCCCCGGTCATCCCCGCGCCTTAAATCCTACGACCAACCCAAGCCACGAGGAGCAACCATGTCCACCGAAGAAGGCATGGGGCTGAAGATGGCAGCGCCCATCACCGCCTATGCTGCCGAGCATCTATGAGCCCGGCACAACAACAGGCCGAGGCCCTAGCGGCCGGACTGTATGACCATCAGATCGAGGGCATCGCCTTTTTGTTGGGTCGTCAGCGGTTCGCTCTTTTTGCCCGATCCCATTGAAGTGGAACAGACCTATCGGTACGCCGGTGTTCGCACACGACGGGGAGCGGACTTGACCATAGAATTAGTTGCCAGCGATGCCGACGAGGACGAGCTTATACAGCAATAGGGGTGGGCCAGAGAGTACATCGTTGTCGGGGAATACTTTTACGTGGGCACCAACCCATGAACAAACCTACACCTATCAGGTAAGGCTTACGGCGGAGGATGGTCAAGGAGGATAGCGGATAGGGAAACCTTTGCGATTATCGTGACCGAGGCCGATGATGGAGGCTCAGAGGCGGCGGGAGGTGAACAGCCTCTTGACCCAAGTGAGGAATCGAGGAGAAATCAGACGATGTCGAAATTATCGGCGAAACTGAAGAATAACCAAGCCTATCTCATGTACTGGGCAATAGTCTGTGCCCTCTGCGTAGGAGTGGCGGCTTGTTCGACAGACGCTTTGATTGGCCCCGAAAAGGGTAAGGCCCAGAAGATCACCGGAGAAATCGAGGAAAAATTGGGTGATGCACAGATCACCGGAGAAATCGAGGAGGAATCAGGCGATGCACAGATCATCGGAGAAATCGAGGAAATCGAGGAAAAATTGGGTGATGCACAGATCACCGGAGAAATCGAGGAGGAATCAGGCGATGTTGAAATTATCGGCGAAACTGAAGAATAACCAAGCCTATCTCATGTACTGGGCAATAGTCTGTTCCCTCTGTGTAGGAGTGGTGGCTTGTTCGGATAGCGCACTGACACGACCAGAAGCCAACGATGGCGGTGAGGCCTCTTTCTTTATTAGAAGCAAAGTCGTCGCTGCTACCTTGTCGCGTGCTGAGGTAGTTATAACGGGGTCAAATATGGATGAGATACGTCAAGACTTGACCATTGATGGAGACGTGATTACTGGAATTGTACAAAACATACCCGCCGGGGAAGAACGCCGTTTCGTCCTGAATGGATACGATTCCTCTGGCAACTTAGCCTATAGTGGATCGGCAATTGCCAACGTAGTTGCCGGAGAGCAGGTAACGGTCAGAATTACAATGAGAAAGCAGGGAGACAAGATATATTGGACGACCAGTAGCCGCATTCGCCGTGCCAACTTAGACGGCTTACAAACCGAAGACCTCGTCACTACCCGAGGTGGGCTAAGGGGGTTGGTCTTAGATGTGAGCAGCAGCAAGATGTATTGGACCGAGCAAACCGCGGACAAGATTCGCCGTGCCAACCTCGACGGCTCGCAAATCGAAGACCTTGTTATCAACCTAGAAAACCCAGTGGGGCCGGTCTTAGATATGGGCGATAGCAAGATGTATTGGATAGAGACGGGTAAGATTCGCCGTGCCAACTTAGACGGCTCGCAAATCGAAGACCTCATCACTACCGGACTGAGTGAGCCAGCGGGACTAGCCTTAGATGTGAGCAGCAGCAAGATGTATTGGACTGACCAAGGCACGAGTAAGATTCAACGCGCCAACCTCGACGGCTCACAAATCGAAAATCTCGTCATCACCGGACTGAGTGAGCCAGCGGGACTAGCCTTAGATGTGAGCAGCAGCAAGATGTATTGGACCGAGCAAATCGCGGACAAGATTCAACGTGCCAACCTCGACGGCTCGCAAATCGAAGACCTTGTTATCAACCAGAATAAGGTGGATGGTCCTAGGGCACTGATCCTGGATGTGGACGACGGCAAAATGTATTGGATAGACCAGCACGGGAGCAGCATTCGCCGTGCCAACTTAGACGGCTCACAAATCGAAGACCTCATCACCGGACTGTCATCCCTATCGGGGCTAGCTTTAGATGTGATCAGTAGGGATCAGTAAATGCCGCACCGTTACGAGGCGTTGTGAATGCGGCATGGCATCGATATTATGTCGCTCCTGCCTTAATTTCCTTGCTGTTGCCACACTAAAAGGAAACCATCATGCCACGCTCAGCCGAAACAGGGCGTCGCTCATTAAGCACAACGGAGCGGATAGTGGTAATTGTGGGAATGCTCTGTTTACTGGTTGTAATTATTGTAGCGAATGAGTCCCACAAGAAAAGGGAGGCGGAACGATTAGCCGAACGCGAGCGCCAAGTTCAAGAACAAAAAGAAAGGGAGGCAGAGCGAGCAGCAGCCCTCAAGCGCCAAGTCCAAAAACAAAAAGAAGCATCCAACATGCGCCAACTCGCCCAAGCTAGAGCCCTAGTCGATTCAGGGCAATTCAAGCCAGCCTATAAGATGATGATAGAGCTTCCAGACTCCCTTGTAAGGCATGAAAGAGAAGACATAAGAAAACGCGCACTTCGCCAAGCCCTTGTTGCCCTTGATATCGAAACCGCTAACGCGCTACTGGCAGCCTCTCGGACTCAAGATTCCTCATATGTCCAAGCTGTCCAAGCCCTTGACGCCTACTCTAGCATAGATAAGAAGTTACATGAGATACACCGTGATACACTCTATTTATCAGAAGAGATACCTCGGTTAAGAGAAGAACTTCGTAGCCGTCGTAAGACAACAGGATACATTGTGAAGAGATTCGCCGATGACCTCTATGAATGCCGATATACCGGCTTAACTAGTTCTGATTTCTGGCTGAGGGGGGCACAGCCGAGAATACTCAATGAGATATTCTTGCTTGTAACTGTACAGACGGCCTTTACCTCAAAAGGGCATTTTGCTCTCTATCTAAAAGAGGGGGGTACCCGGACTATCGAAACGGTTGATGGATTTACTAAAACAGTTGATGTGCTCATTGAGGACACAGAAGCAGAAAGTGAAATCGAGCAGGACAAAGCTTGGCTAAAAGAAGCGCAGGGAGAGTGGAAACAAATGAGAGAGAAGATTCTCCAAATTAAAAAAAGTAAACGCGAAGCGTGTAAACAACTTATGAAGGCCACCCGCGTTTTAGGGTTGTCAACTAAGTGTTGACGAGGGCATTTTGAATACAAAACGGATTGGTTGTCTTGCCTTGTCTATTATCCTCGTCTTGGGTTTGTTGGACGTGATTATGGCCCTACGGCCGAACTGTACACCCACCAAGTCGAAGGCAGCACCTGATTGGGAGTAAACCCATCGTTTTTATCTATTGACGCCGTAGAGGGGTATCCATATGCTCACTATTCGACCCGTTTCTTTGCATAAGGGGGGCCTATGACCGCCTCGCAAAGCAGCCCGACAGGGGTTGTCAGACGGTTTCTAACAAAATACGAGGTATCGTCATGCAGTTTGAAGAATTCGTCGAAGATCGGGTGTTCTCGCCGACGCTCGTCGCGAATGCGTTGCATACGACCCAGGCCGAAATTGCCGGTACGCTAGGGCTTGGCCGCGATGCCTTTTCGTGCGCCTCACAGATCCGAGCGCAGAAGACGCAGACGCGACTGCGGCAGATGCTGGAGATCCTCCACCGAATTGAAGCTCAAACCGGTTCCGAACTGGCCGCTTATGCTTGGTTCCGTGCGGAGCCTTTGCCGGGCTTTGGCGGCCTAACACCCGACCAACTTCTGCGGGAAGGCCGTGCAGACCAAGTGCATGCTCATCTCGACCGGATCGTCGCTGGTGGTTATGCCTGATGCGGTTCCAAGGGTTCGTGTACCGTGCACACAACCCGCACTGGTCTTGGTCGCCGCTCTCGGGAGAGGGAGCGCGTCTTCATGGTGGTCGGTTTAACCGGATCGGTGTTCCCGCTCTCTATACATCTCTGTCGCCGGTTACCGCCATAAGAGAGGCGAGTCCATTGGGGCGACCAATGCAGCCGATCGTGCTGTGTTCCTACGAAGTGGATGCCGAGCCGATATTCGATGCCACGAACTCGTTCCAGCGGGCCGCCCACTTTGTGACCGATTTTGAACTTAGCTGCCCAAATTGGGAACGAGAAATGCTGGACGGTGCAACCCCGGCATCCCACACGCTAGCGGATCGCCTAATCGCGGCTGGCTATTTGGGAATGCGCGTCCAGAGCTTCGCGCTAGGGACCGAAGCCGATGATCTCAACTTAGTGTTCTGGCACTGGAGCGATCGTCGGCCGAGCCGCGTCGTGGTGATTGACGCCGAGGGGCGTCTTCTCAAGAATCCATCATCACCTACGAACTGACGTTACGTAACCTCTGCCTTCGTAGGACAGACTCTTACGCCCACTTGGTTGGAGCAGGTATCCAGCAATGCTTGTTTGTAGACAAGGCGCTGGCCTGAGTAGCGTTCAAAGAGACATCCCCACGCAACCGAGCATCTATGAGCACGGCACAACAACAGGCCGAGGCCCTAGCCGCCGGACTGTATGCCCATCAGGTCGAGGGCATTGCCTTCTTGTTGGGCCGCCAGCGGGCGATTCTCGCCGACGACATGGGGCTGGGCAAGACGCGGCAGTCCGTGCTGGCCATGCGCCAAGCCCGACCCGAAGGGCCTTATCTAGTCGTCTGCCCGGCAGCAGTCAAAATCAACTGGGCGCGCGAGATCAAGTTGGTGCTGCCGACGGCAGAAATCGCCATCGTCGGCCCCGCACCCGCGCCTGAGCCCGGCTACACCGGCTGGGTCATCATCAACTACGACATCCTCGCCAAACACCCACTGGCGGAACACGCTTGGAGTGGCCTAGTCTTCGACGAGGCCCACTATCTCAAAAACTACCGCAGCCAGCGGCACCGCCTGTCCATGGACTTGGTCAAGGCCGTCGATGACGAGGCGGTGATCCACCTTTTGACCGGCACGCCGTTGACGAGCCGGCCGCGCGATCTCTTCCCCTTGTTGCAATTGGCGCGCCACGCGCTCGGGCGTTCGTTCGTCTCGTTCGCCAAGCGCTATTGCGACGCGTACAAGGGCGAATACGGCTGGGTCGCCGACGGAGCCTCTAATATCGAAGAGCTGACCGTGCAGTTGCACGGCATCATGCTGCGCCGCACCAAGGCCGAGGTCCTCGACCTGCCGCCCAAGATCCGCAGTTGGCTCGACGTGGAGGTCGCCAGCCGGGTAGCGCGCGACATGAGCGAGGCCGTGACAGAACTGTTGCAGACCATCTCGCGCCGGGGCCAAGCCAAGCTAGCCGACGAGACCGAGACCGAGCGCCGCTCGCGCCAAGGCTGGATCATGGGCCAGCTAACCACCGCGCGCAACCGCTTGGCCATCGCCAAGGTCCGCAGCACGATCCCCTTCGTCGAAAACGCGCTCGAACAGGGCGAGAAGGTCCTAGTCTTCTCGTGTTTTCTCGCGCCCGTCAACACGCTGCGCAAGCACTTCGGCCAAAAGGCCGTAGCCATCACCGGCGAAGTGCCCGCTAGTGAGCGGCAACAACTAGCCGACCGCTTTCAGGAGGACGACTCCGTGCAGATACTAGCCGCGCAGATTACCGCCGGAGGCGTTGGGCTCAACCTCACGGCGGCGCGGCAGGTGGTCTTCAACGATCTCGACTGGGTGCCGGTCAATCACTGGCAAGCCGAGGACCGGGCCTACCGCATCGGGCAACAGCAAGCCGTCAACGTCACCTACATGGTCGGCAGCAACACGATCGACGAATTCGTCAAGACAGTCCTCGAGACCAAGTCGACGCTGATCGACCAACTAGTCGAAGGCAGCGCCTTACCCGGAGATTTCCAGCGCGACGTGATGGACGAGTTGCGGCGGGTAATGGAGGTGCTGCCCGAACTGCCCACTGGTGCAATGGACGAGCAGCAAGTGGCGGAACTCTTGCGCGAGGCCGGGACGGCTTTTGTCGCCGCGCAGCCCTCCGTCGAGTCGGAAACCAAGTCGCGCTTGCCGTCAGCCGAGGCCGTGCGCGTGTTGGCGCGGGTGTTGGCAGGGCCAAAGCGAGCGCTGTACCGAGTGGACAGTTCGTCGAAGCCGGGGGCGTTCTACGAATTGGAGGTAGAGGGAAACGACATAAGTTGTAGCTGTAAGGGATTTTCTTATCGAGGAATTTGTCAACATGCGCGGGCGCTAAAAGAGGCATTGGTCAAGGGGGAGGGATTGCCGGAGGGATTCGTCGAAGTTTGACAAGTTCGGACGAACTGTTCCGATCCGATAAGCAACTTTCTGTATGGAAGTTTTTAGAGACGCTGGACTTGGATATATTGATTGCCATCCCCATCAACTTCTACAAGGAGCCTGTCCATGGCCTTTGAAATTTTCGACTTCCGCAAAGAGGAACACATCAAAAACCTCCTCGTCACTCCGCACATCCGCTCCCGCTTTCTGCGCATGCAGCCGGGCGACGTGGCCGGCCTGCACAGCCACGACCTCGGTCACGAGATCTTCCTCATCCTGCAAGGCCGCTGCGCCTTCCACATCGCCGGCAGCGAACAGGAGCTGTGCGCGGGCCAGCTCTGCGTTGCCCTCGCCGACGAAATCCATCAGGTGCGGGTCGTCGGCGATGAACCCATGGTCATGTACCTATCGGTCACGCCCCACATCCAACCGACCCACACCGGCCGCGACCCCGACGGTACCCGCCATCCAACCCGCTTCCAGCTTTCCAGCTCGTACGACGTGGAGACGGATACCGACACGCCCATCGACGAACTCATCGACAAATTCACGACCGCAACTGACGATTTGGCCCGCGCCGCCAGCGACCAAGCGACTGCCCAAGCAGCAAGAAGCGACCAACTCAAGGCAGCTCTCGCGGCTGGCGACGAAGCACAGGCCACCGAGTTACGCGAAGCCATGTGGCAAGACGTGTACCAGAGCTTCAAGCGGGCCCACGCACTGGCTGATGTGTGGAATGACTTGACGCCTCGCGTCGGGAAGGTAGGTTGACATGGCCCCTATCCGCATCGGCATCGTCGGCTGCGGTGCCGTCGCCCAAGTCCAGCACCTGCCCAACCTCACCGCGCTCAAGGACCTGTTCTCCGTCGAGATGGTTTGCGACATCTCGCCGAGCTTGGTGCAGACCGTAGCGCAGGAATTTCACGTACCGCACCACACCGACGACTGGCGCGCACTGCTCGCTGCCGATCTCGACGCCGTACTCTTGTGCCACACCGATCCCAAAACCGAGATCGCCGTCGCCGCCTTTGAGGCCGGCAAACACGTCTTCGTCGAAAAGCCGATCTGCTTCTCCCTCCAAGAGGCTGACCGGATCATTGCCGCTCGGCAGGCGGCTGGCACCGTTGGCTTAGCTGGTTACATGAAAGTGTACGACCCGGCCTTTGAGGCCGCGGCCCGCGCTGCCGCTGACATGGCCGCGATCCGCTTCGTCCAGATCCACCATCTGCACACCAACAACTCACATCACCTTGCGCACTTCCGCCTACACCGCACCGACGACATACCCGCTGATGCCGTCGAGCAAACGAGTGCGGCCCGCGCTGCAGCCGTGCGCGAGGCCATCGGCGAGGTCCCCGCCGACGTACAGTCTGCCTTTGGCTGCCTCTCCGGCAGCATGATCCACGACATCTACGGCCTGCGCGCCATCATGGGCATGCCCGAAAAAGTCTCCAGCACCGATATCTGGTACGAAGGCTGGGGCGTCAGCACCATGCTCGCTTACGCCAACGGCGCGCGCTGTGCGGCAACCTGGGTCGAGCTAAAGGACGTGCGCGACTTCAAAGAAACCCTCGAAGTCTGCGGTGACGACCGCCGCGTGTTGCTCTCTTATCCGACCGGCTTCTCGCGGGGCATCCTCTCCACCTTGGAGATTCAGACCCTCGACGAGGCCGGCGAGGCCATCACCCACCGCCCAGCCATCGCGTGGGAAGGCCCCTTCGTCCGCGAACTGAAGCACTTCCACGCCTGCATCACCGAAGGTGCGCAGCCGCGTACTCCCTTGGAAGAGGCCCGCTGCGACATCGCCCTGATCATCGACATCATCAAAGCCTATACAGACCGCTAACAAAGGAAGCAACATGGCCCCCAAGCCCAAAGCACCACCCATCATCTTCACTGACGACGGCTGGATTTTCACGGCCGAGGAAAACGTCTCGGTCGCCGACCTCAAAGAGAAAATCGTCGATGGCTATGCTGGCACCGGCGGCGCGCTCTGGTGGAGCACGGGCGATCACGAAGTCTATCAGTTCGAGACGGAGATTGGCGAGAAATTCGGCGACGACCGCAGCGACCTCGACGCAACAGCCCCTTCTTTCGTCCACTCGGCCACGCCCGGCGTCGAGGAGCGGATCGCCGCCAATTTACGGGGCCTGATCTCCGAGTGCGGCGGACCATTGACCGCGCTCTCGGGACTGTGCCAAGAGGCGGAGATCCCCTTTTTCCCGCGCGTGCGCATGAACAGCCATTACGTGATCGATCCGTCCCATCCCGGCTACGGTTGCTTCCGCCGCGAGCAACCCCACCTGCTCATTGGCCGCCCCGGCGAGGAGTTCCCCGAAAAGTCGGTCGAGTGGGGCATCCGCACCGGTCTCGATTACGCCCACGCCGAGGTGCGCGAGCACATGCGGCGCATAGCCTGCGAGGTCTTCGAGCGCTTTGACGTCGATGGCATCGAACTCGACTTCATGCGCCATTCGGCCTTCTTCCGCATGGCCGAAGCCACGGCCAACAGCTACCTGATGACCGATCTGGTGCAAAAGATCAAGGCGCGGCTCGACGAAGTCAGCGCCCAACGGGGCAAGCCATTGCAACTAGCCGTCCGCGTCCCCCCGACCTTGGCAGACTCGCGGCGCATTGGCCTCGACGTTGACGAGTGGATCGAGACCGGCCTCGTCGATATCGTCGTCGTTGGCGGCGGCTTTATCTCGTTTGAGACTCCGGTCGATGAATTCGTCCGCGCCGCGGCCTCCACCCCCTGCCTCATCTATGGCTGCATCGAGGCCACCCGCCACAGCGACCGGCACTTCCTCCGCGCCTTGGCCCTGCGCTGGCTCACCGACGGGGCCGACGGCATTTACCTGTACAACTTCTACACCATGTCGCCCGAGTGGAACCGCCAAACCGCCGCTGAATTCTCCGACATAGAAACCCTAAAAAAACTCGACAAATGCTACGAGATCAGCGGCACCATGTCCTTCAGCCCCACGGAGGGCCACAGCGCCGCCTTCCGCTTGGCCCACCCTTCGACGCCGCTTCCCGTGCCCTTGCCCACCGACAGCCCAAGCTTGGGGCCGACGTTCCGCATCCGCGTCGCCGATGATGTAGCCGATGCCACCGGCGGCTTGGCCTTGCGTTTGGATCACTTGCCAGCAGAGGACCGCCTCGAAGTCGAACTCAACGGCCGCGCCCTCCTTTGGGATCAGGCCCAAGTTTCCGGCGATGGCTGGTCGCGCGAGCTGGCAGCACCGCTGTTTTGGGCTAGCTATCCCACCCGTCCGGTCGAGCAAAAAATGGAAGGGGTCAGCGTGGAATTTGCAGTGGATGGTTCTTTTTTGCGGCAGGGTACTAACGAGATCGCCGTGCGGCTAGTGGCGGGTGAAAAAGATCGCCGCGAGCAAGTGATACTGACCGGCGTCGAATTGGCTATTTCTCACTGACGATCAGAATCGATCGCCCTTGCGAATATTTAGGCAAAGGACGAGTTTTTGCTCCCAACCCTAGAAAGTTTATACTAAATTTAGCTGAAGGACTTTCCAGTACACTTACCAGCATCGAATCATCGACGGGGAACCTTTGGCCAGCAAAGTGATTCATAGAGGAAAGTCTCGGTATTTTCAGCCGAGTTGAGCGGTCAGGCGCGGTAAATCGACCCTTCTGTTTCTGTACCGATGGAGAGTGTGTTCATGCCCCAGGACCTCCCTTACTGGCTGCACTCCGTGAGTGTTGTCGTCACCGCGGAGTTTCACAACCCATCAATTCTTAACCCCGACTTCTTGGTGTCAAAAGAAATCGTGCCCGAGGACTGGGAGGTCTCCGAGACGATCACGACTCCGTCGGTGTCCGTTGTGAGTTATAGCCAAGGTATCCAGTGGAGAGTAGATCAGTCGCAGCTCAATGTTGTTGAGAACTGTGAATCTTCTTTTCGGGATAACTATCACGTCTATGAGCTAGTCAACGCCTATCTGACGAAACTCCCCCATGTTCCCTATCGGAGCCTCGGGCTCAACTGTGTCTTGTCCATCAAGCAGAGCGATCCTGAACAGTGGCTGATCCAACAATTTCTGCAATCAGGCCCATGGCTTGAGGGGGAGCCCAAAGTACTTGGCATGGAACCGAAATTCAGCTTAGATGCAGGTGACGCGGTGTGCAATCTTACCTTCAACGCAGGGCAATTCACACCACCGCAAGGTGAACCTGAGACCGCCGTCATCGTAAGAAGCAACGTCCATCACGCTGGTCCACTCGACGCGAATAAGCTACACATGGCCATCAATCGTTGGCCGGAGAAGCAGAACTTTGTTATCTCGGCCCTAGACAAGCTACTAAAACAACCACAGACATGAGTATGTTGACGGTTCCTACAGATGCCGTATTTGAGAATGCAACTGAGGCGTCGATTTCCTCTAGATGCTCGGCATTCGATACGAGCGAGGACAGCGCCAGCTACTTCCAATCAGTGCCGGCTAGTCTCGACTCGGGTCATCAACAAATGCCACTAACGTGGCTTGGAGAGGACTTACAGACAGTTGCTATCCCTTTAGTTCATAAAGTTCTCTACGGTGACGTCACTTTCGAAGAGTGGCCCACTTTCGTTCAGATTACTACCCGTCCCGCTTGGGAACCAACAATTGCCACCGCGAATGCACCTAAGGAGATCATTGCGGTCCTCAGACTGTTCGGGCTTGATGCAATCGCTGATCGCCTAAGCTATCTCCAACAGCTTGTCGAGGACGATCCTGACGAGCCATCCATGTCGATTGAATCGTTGAGAGCGCTAGCTCTTTTTCTTATGAGCGAACGACAACTACCCGATCCACGAATCGGCGTCACCCCAGACGGATTGGCGCAAATTGAGTGGCGGTTCCCAACTAACGGTATTCTAGCCATGGAGTTTCTGTCCTCCGGTCTAATCCGATTCGCCGCCATCTCTGCACCAGCCCAACGCGGCGTCGAGCGACTGAGCGTCAACGGCACGTTGCCTAAGGACGCGGCCCTAGAAGCGATCCGGCCATTCACCTCGCGTCTATCGCTCCTATGACGAACCAGTCGCTTCCCGACGCCGACCATATCTCACGGTATTGCAAGCCATCGACTGTCGACGATGGAATACCGATGTTCACTGCCTTCATACCACGACAAGATGAGGATTATCTCTCGGTCAATTGGCTTGAGTATTTCGGTGAAACCGAGTTGGACGTCGCCATTGAGCGGGTTCGAGAAGTGTTTCGTAGCAAGGATTTCACACTGCGACCGAACGGTCGGTTTGCAGTGCTGAACGTCGAGGCGGCAAAGACGGCTGTCCATGAAGCGGTCGGGCGTACCTTGAACATAGATCATCTGCCCCTCAGCGACGACCCGTCCCACGCTGGTATTCTCGGATATTCTTCGGAGGACTTGGCGGTCGCCGTAGAGCTAGCAGCGCTCGTCACATACCAAGACGTACACCTAGCTATACCCGGATCTATATCGATTTAGTTCAGACCTAAGTCGGAGAAGGCAATGGCCTGCCGTCTTGCCTGTAGAGTTCAATTGTCTCTTCAACGATACGGCACAGTTCTGAAAACACTTCTTGTTCGTTATCACCGTGGCAGCCACCGTAAAAGAGACCCGGACAACTGCCAACATAGCACTGATCTTCATCAGACCATTCTACTATTTTGACGTAACTCATGCGGCCCTCAATGTATGGTCTCTCCTGCTCATCGAACTCGCCGATGATCATAGGATCAGCAGGGGTGGGTCTGTGTCCAAGAACTCGATCACTACGTCCGCTCCGTGCAGCCCCCGGCCCTCAACCTCCCTGAGTACCTCATCCATGGAGTCGCCTACGGCTATAACTCCCTCCTTCCCCATCGCCACCCACTTGTCGGGATGACGTTCCACTAGACTAGGGCGCTCCTTGCTCATGCAAGCGACTATTTGGTGGTAATCGTCCATCTCATCTATCAAGGCTTTGGCACCACCCAAGCCCTCAATGATCCCCTTCACATAGTCCTTGTCCATAAGATGTCTCCTTCTCTTTTGTCGTTCGTAATCAACAAGAAGGCAAGCCAGCCCGTTTTCGCGCTTTGAGCGTCTTGCGCAGCAACTCAAACTCGGGTGCTGCTTCATCATACTTTTCTTTGTATTTAGGCTGCGACCGCATTTTTGCGATCAATTCTTTGTGCGTCATCATCTTTGATTTCATTTCGGGCTAATGGGATTTTCAATATCTACTCTTCCCACGGAATGCTCTCTCTCAGGACGAAATCGGCGCGATTCGTTATAAGATCAGTCATTCTATAGACCAGCGGATCAAGGCAATCAGAGACAAATGCTTCAAGCTGGTTCTGACGTACAAACTCGACGGAGAATATCCCGTTGAGTTTTTTTGATCGAATCTCTCTCTTGAAGGTAACATAGTCTATTCCCTGTGGCACGGGATCGGCTTTCATCGAGTCCACATAGAAAATATCGCCGCTGATAATCACCATAGGAACGAACAACCAGAAATATCGCCATTCACCAGATCGGCGGTAATCCATAATCATTTTATGCTTCTGGGCTGTAAACGCTTTTGCCATAGGATAGAATATCGAATCGTATAAGCCGCCATGATTGGCGTGCCAGCTTTTTCCTTTACTGCGATCAATCCGGCAGAATTGGACAGCCTTCGTATCTCTTGCGAAGCCATGATGCACCTTGTCTAAACCTAGATGAAAGAACGCGGGTTTTTTTCTAACCTGAAAACCGCCTCTCGCTATTTTTTTTCGTGCCTCGTAGTTTGCAACTGGAAAAACAAACTCCTGCGGAGGGTAATGGCTATCCGCCTGATTCTTGGGCCGCCCTATGAAGACGAACGGATTCGTGCTGTTTTTGCATTCAGCGATGACCTCGACAAACGCTGATAGCTTTCTCTTTTCATTATGAGCCACTCGCCTGATCGCTCTAACGTCGATCTCACGAGATTTTCCTTCCTCGATATCCTCAAATGCCAAGTTAGTTTGGACATTGAAATTGAGAGATTCTAGTTGAGTAGCAACCTCCTGCTCCATCAAATAACCGGACTGTTTGAGTGCGTCGATAATATCTTTATGATTGGGACAATCGCTCATTCGGCAACTTCTCCGATAGGTTAGTTGTAGCCATGACTACGCCGCCAGCGCATTCATATACGCCAAATGGGTGAACAATTGGCCGAGCATATCACAGTTCCTTTGAATTGAAAAAAAACTTTGATTTCTTCGCCGTAATCTGTCATAGTATGGTAAGCCTACCATACCGGCATTTTGAATACAGCCGTGGGAGACGAAGAATGACTGAAAACATCCGATTTGAGCGAAGCTCGGGGAATGTGTTCAAGGACATTGGGTTCCCTGAGGCAGAAGCGGAACGCGAAATATTGAAGGCCGATCTCGCCGTTGAAATCTACCGCATTATCGCGGGACGAAAACTGACGCAGGCAAAAGCTGGGGAACTCCTCGGCGTCGATCAGGCGGATGTGTCGCGCCTGAAAAACGGGGATTTCGACCGTTTCAGCGTGGAACGGCTGTTCGCATTTCTCAACCGGCTCAATCGCAACGTCGAAATCCGCATTACGCCCGCGAAAAACGCAAAGGGACACCAGCGGGTCGTCGCAGTCTAGCGCCCTCCCGCTCCCTCACTCCTCCACCTCGGCCCACGCTCCCTTAGCCATCAGCCCCCCATCGACGCAGACATTCTCGCCAGTCATAAACGATGCCTTGTCGCTAGCCAAGAACAACATGGCATTGGCTATGTCTTCCGGCTGCCCATAGCGTCCGATCGGATGGAGCTTGGCGTAATCCTCGAAAAATTGCTCGCGCTCGTGGCCGAATGCCTCGATCACCTCATCGACCAACGGCGTCTGAATGCCCCCTGGATTAACCGCTAAAACTCGAATCCCATACTTGGCGTAGTCGAGCGCAAGCTGCCGCGTCATAGAAATAATCCCTCCCTTACTCGCAGCATAAGCCGAAACCATCGACGCCGACTGCAAGCCCTGGACGCTGGCCGTGTTGATGATGACTCCCTTGCCCTGCTCCATCATCTGCGGCAGACAGTGCCTAGCCATCAGAAAGAAGCTCTTCAGATTGACGTCAATGATCCGATCCCACATCTCTACCGGCAGTTCGTGAGCCAGCTTATAGCTGGGCACGGGCTGGATGCCGACGTTGTTGCACAACACGTCAACACGGCCCCAATCCTCAATGATCTGCCCCACAGTCTGAGCGCAGACCTCGTCGCTGGCCACGTCGGCCTCAAAAAATCGGATCTGGCCCTCTTCCTCGGCCAAGGCCACACCAGCCTCCGCGTCTATGTCCAACACGGCAACCTGCGCCCCTGCGCCGGCAAACGCCCGCGAAATCCCCCCGCCAATGCCCTGAGCACCGCCGGTGACGATTACTACTTGACCCGTAAAATCAGCCATGACAATCTCCTTTATGGTTTAATGGAATGTCTCATTCGCCAATCTAATACTCAGCGAGTTTCTTCAATTTACAACAAAACGCCTGCTGCCCCAGCACCTCGACCGGGAACACGCGCTCCATGTACAAATCCGGCCATGCGCCAAATGCTTCACCCAGCAGAGTGCGTTCGCTGGTCAAACACACGGCCACTCCACCAGCCTTTAGAACTCTCGCCACTTCGCTAGCAAAACCCTCATAGAGCGGACGCAGCGCTTGCAGCTTGCCGACCTTTTTGCCAAAGGGCAAGTTGCACACCACCCGATCGACGCTGCCATCGTCCAAGGGCAAATCCCGCGCATCCCATTGGCGAATGTCAATCGGCTTGTAGCGCGGACCGACATTTGTGCGGGTGGCAGCCACGGCTTCCGGGCGAATGTCTCCGCCCAAAAGCTGGGCGTAGCGGCCGTGCATCCCCCGCTCAATGAGAATAGTCCCAGCCCCGCACATGGGATCGAGAAAGACATCGCCGTCCGCTGGCTCGGATAGCATCACCAAGGCCCGCGCCACCGTCGGCCGCAGCGAAGCCTCCACTTGCGCGACCTTGTACGTGCGATGGCGCATGGTCTCGTCGGAAAGGCGCACCCCACAGAGCAGCTCGCCCGCGGCCTCCAAACCCCACACCTCCAACAGCGCTTGCTCAGCCATGTGCTTCCAGCGCGGGAACCGCCACGCCACGGCCTTCTGCAAGGCGCGGCGCATCTCTTGGCGCACATAGCGCTGCTGCCCGCCGCGACGCTGGACCACGATCCGATAGGTGATGCGCTTGATCCGCTTGGGGCGCGCGCGGCGATGCGCACCCACCGCGTCTTCAAAAAGCGGCGACTCCGCGACAAGTGTGCCAGCCTGTGCCAAACCCTCCCGTCCTGTAGCCACCGGGCCGCGCGCCACCAGCGCAAACACATCCTCAGTCGTCCCCAATCCGAGCAAGTCTTGCGGCGGGGCATCCGTCGCAAAGAACACCACGCCGCGCTGTTGGCCCTGCCGCTCGGCTCCCAAGCGCGCTGCAATTTCTCGTTGAGCGATATCCTCTAGCCCGGGGGCGACAAACGCGTAGAACTGCACGGCACTATTCGTAGAGATCGTTTAGATCAGCGGCAGCCAGCTCGACCAAAAACTCGGCGAGTTGCGCTGCCACTTGCTCCAAGCAGCGGCGGCCCTTCTCCGGGGTAGCTTGGCGCGGGTCACCGATGCCCGTGTCGTCGGTCGCCTGCGTCCAGTCGCGCTGGGTCCAGACCCAGCCCTCCCGCAGCGCGGCGAGCTTAAACTTGTGCTCGCGGCCACTGCCCGCCTCTGACAGAGGCAACACCCAATCCGGCCGCAAGTATTGCATGAGACTGGTCTCCATCTCGTTGGCATGATCGCCACCCTCCGCGAAAATCCCCATATCCACGATGCGATACCAATCCATGCAGCAAATAAAAATCGCATGGCGCGTCAACAGTTCCCGCACCATCTGCTTGAAGTCATTGCCGCCGTGGCCGTTCACAATGAGCAGTTTGGGAATGCCCTGATGGGCGAGCACTTCGACCAAGTCTTGCAGGACGGCGAACTGAGTCGAGGGATTGAGATTGAGGTCCAGCTTGATGTCGAGCTGGCCGGTGTTGACGCCAAAGGGCACGGTCGGCAAGACGATGACCTTGGCGTCCTGCTCCCAAGCAATACGAGCCGCAGCCGCAACGATCTCGTCGCACTGCACCACATCGGTCGAATAAGGCAGGTGGTAATTGTGCGCTTCCGTCGCCCCCCACGGGAGAATCGCGACCTCGTACGGGGTGTGCTCTACGGTCTGCCAATTGGTCTCGGCGAGGATATAAGGTCGGCCGGGCATGGAGGCTCCTTTACGATGTAAGCACCGCTCGGTGCAAGGTCCGATATTCGGCCCCCGTCGGTTTGAGAATGCTTTCGATCAACTCCACCGCCTCCACCGGAACCTGTAATCGAGGTAACTCGCCGCTCTGCTCGCTTCTCGGCGAACGCACCCTCGCCCGCACTCGACCCAGCGTCACGTGCGGGCGAAAGTCCCGTTCCTCCGGCTCCCAACCAGCAGCGCACACCGCTTCTTCAACATCCCGTTGCAACGCCCCCAACCGTCCGTCCGCGTCCGCCACACCAGCCCAAATAACCTTCGGCCGACGGCGATTTGGAAAGCAGCCGCTTTCCTCTATAGTCGCAACAAATCCCTCGTGCCGCGCGGCAACTGCCGTCAACCCTTCCCGCAGCGCAGCGATTTGCGCATCCTCAGCCGCGCCGAGAAAACGCAGCGTCAGATGGAGATTCTCCGGTCGCACCCAACTCACCCCCTGCGCCGGCCACAACGGCCGCATCGCGTCGCTCAGCTTGCCCAATGCCGCCGGCACCCGGACGGCGACGAAGGCGCGACTAACGGGCACCGCAAGCCCGCAAGCAGGCGTTCAAATACCCCCGGCTCTCTGCCGCAATCGTCGCCACCTGCCCCAAGTCGTACTCCTTAGCGCCAATCACTTCCAAATTAGCCGCCACGTCTAGGCCCGATTCGTGCAGCACCTTGACGTACCCGAATAAATCGATGTTACCCCGCCCACAAGCCTGCAACTCCGGTGCTCCTGGCCCGCCCTCCGCCACGGCACAATCCCGGATATGCACGTGCTTGACTCGCGAGATAACCGCCGCCAGCGCCTCTACCGTATTCTCCCCCGCCCGATGGATGTGGCTCGGATCCATATCCACCCCAAATCCCGGTGAGTCGATCCGCTCCATCGCCCGCAACGTGGTCGGCGTATCGTAGATGCACTGCCCCACGTGCGCCTTAGCGCACAGCGTCACGCCGTGTTCGTGCGCCCTATCGGCCATCTTGCCCAGCAGCGCGACCTGCCGGTCGAAATCTTCCTCCACATCGCTTTTGCCCCCCGGGCCGACGTTGACAACGGGAATGCCAATCTCAGCACCAGCCGCAAACGCCAGCATCAGCCGATCTTCGTCGAGCGCGGCTTCTTCCATAGCCAGCAATTTTAGCTCGTATTTTTCCGCTAGCTCTTTGATCTGGTTGGCCTGCGCCTGCCAGTTGTCCAACTCCAAGTGCTCGCACATGCCCTTGATCGCCGAAAGCTCGACGCCATCGTAGCCAGCAAGGTGGATATGGCGCATCGCCATTTCCAAATCGAATCCTGCAAAGAGCACCGAATTGGCCCCTAAATGAATCATTTTAGCAGCTCCTCTTGAGTGATAAACAATTGATTTTACTGAATTACCGAGCGGTCATTATACACAGACGAAAAGGGGGCGTCAAGCGGTGGAGCGATTGGCCGGACCGCGTCCTGCCGCCTATATTACGACGTAAAGAGGCCGCACATAGAAAGTACAAGGAAGGGATTCATGGCCGATGAATTGAAACCTCAAGAAGCCGGAGGCGATACCTATCTGGAGGAAGTCGAAAGGGCGCTTGATGGGGACAGAACACTACTCGGCGAGGTATGGAGACTCGATCAAAAAGAGTTGGATGCAAACAAGATCGCGAAAGAGCTAGATGTTGAGACAACGGGATTTGTCTACAACTATCGGCGTTGCGTAAAAGCGATTGTGGATGTAGAAGGTATTGCGCCAAAGTCCCCATCAATGGCTCGAAAGTGCGTATCGGCACTCCGAGGCTTCGCAAAACGCCACCGAGAGTCCCTCTCCCCTACAACCCGCTTGGAACTTCAGGAGAGGGCAGCTAAATACGACTTTAGTGCGGCTGATCCAGCCAAACGGGAAGAGGAAGAACAAAAACTCGAGCACCAAACGAGTGCTGCTGAGAAAGAGGCGGTCCCAGGAATATACGTGTACGCGCTGCCACACTATCTCCGCTATCCGATCGAGATTCCCGAGAACGACCAAACGGATGACCGGACATACTTGAAAGTGGGCATGTCCGAAAGAGACGCCGTCAAACGTTTCCGACAGCAGCGGGAAAGTACAGTACTACCCGAACCGCCCGTTTTGCTGCGGATATATGTCGACTCAAACGGCATGGACATAGCGGAAGTTGAAAGGAAAATTCATCTCCATCTCAATGCCGCTGATCACGTCAGGAACTCAGAACGCGGTGCCGGGACAGAATGGTTCCTCACTCATCTGAAGTTCCTCGACTCGACTGCCGAACTTCTCGGCCTCAAGACTCGCTTTGCATTCGACGATTCGGACGACGATTAGAACGTACTAAATCTAACGGGAGTTCGGAGGGTTTTTCTGGGCTGGCGTAGTTCCTTCCATACCTTGGCCAAACGCTGTTGGTCTAGGTATGCCGCTACGCATTTACATTCTCGAGATCGCGCACCTTGCGTGTAGTGATTTTGAAATCATGTCCCAAGACACCGAGGATATTGAAAAGTACATCGAAGCTAATTTTTCCGATCTTGGTTCTATTTTCAATCTGGGCAATGCGCGGTTGGGAGACGCCGACCATCTCGGCCAATTGGCCTTGCGTCAAGCCAAATCGCTTTCTACTCTTCACGATCTTTTCGATG
Organism: Candidatus Latescibacterota bacterium; assembly: GCA_965203175.1. GTDB lineage: Bacteria > Latescibacterota > UBA2968 > UBA8231 > UBA8231. The sequence goes on from OZ241867.1 coordinate 6,210,725, forward strand.
AGCTGTTCTTTCTGGCGTAGTTCGTTAATATTGACGCCGAGTTCCTCCGCCCATTGCTCAATGTTTACCTTTTCCCAAGGCATTTTCAAATCTCCTTCAGTCTTCTGAGAATTAGCCGTTTATCCTTATCGGGAATGGTTTCGGTCTTTTTTTGGAGCACATGAACCAGATAAATTGCATCCCCGCGCTTGATGAAATAGAAAACTCGATAGATACTGCGCCGTTCTTTGAAGCGCAGTTCGTGTAAACCGAGAGCAATATTGAACAGCGGCTTGCTCAACGGCATCCCCAAGCTTTCCCCCTGCCTTAACCGATCAAGTGCCAAGAATAAATCCTCCTGTAGGCTTTGAGATAATCCCTCGACAAATTTCTTGATCGGCGAATTGCCTGAAGCAGTGGTATAGTAGAGGATTTCCATCCTTGAAATATAATCTGTAGATTATAATCGATCAACGGATCCCGCTAAAGCTGGAAGGGATCTTCCCATTCTGTAATCCCCCGCTTGCCCGCTGCACATTCGTATAGTATATTTTTGGATTCCTTTTTTCCCGCTCCTCGCGCCTACACGAGTCATGGAAACACAAGATATCGTCATCCGCGGTGCCCGCGTCCACAACCTCAAAAACCTCCACCTCACTCTCCCCAAAAACAAACTAATCTGCTTCACCGGCGTCTCCGGCTCGGGCAAATCCTCGTTGGCCTTCGACACCCTGTACGCCGAAGGACAGCGCCGCTACGTCACCTCGCTGTCGGCGTATGCGCGCCAGTTTTTGGGCCAGATGGAAAAGCCCGACGTCGATCAAATCACCGGCCTGTCCCCCACCATTTCCATCGCCCAGAAAACCGCCGGCCAAAGCCCCCGCTCCACCGTCGGCACCATTACGGAAATCTACGACTACTTGCGCGTGCTCTTCGCCCGCGTCGGCACCCCGCACTGCACCGAGTGCGGCGAGCCCATCGGCGCACAGACCCGCGCGCAGATCGCCGCCCGCATCCGCGCTCTGCCGGTCAACTCGCGCCTGCACATCCTCGCCCCAGTCGTCCAAGAGCGCAAAGGCGAATACCACGAGCTTTTTGCGGATCTGAAAAAGGCCGGCTACATCCGCGTGCGCGTCGATGGCCAAATCTTCACCCTCGACCAAGCTCCCGAACTCGACCGCTACAGCCGCCACAACATTGAAGTCGTGGTCGATCGCTTGATTCTCCGCGAGGGGGAAAACCGCCGCTTGGAAGAGGCCATTGACAACGCCCTGCGCCTCGGGCAAGGGACCTTTATCGTCGCCCGCGAAGGAGCCGACGACTTCCTGCTCAGCGATCGCTTCGACTGCACGGCCTGCGGCATCTCCTATCAAGAGCCAACGCCGCAGATGTTTTCCTTCAACAACCCCCAAGGCATGTGCCCGGACTGCCACGGCCTCGGCACACAAGTGCTGATGAGCGAGCGCCTGATGGTGCCCGACCCGGCCAAGACCCTGCGCGCCGGAGCGCTCGCGCCGCTCGGCGAGTTGGGCAGCAATCGCTGGCGCTTACATCTATACGAAGGCGCGGCCGAGCACCTCGGCTTTGATCTCGACACGCCGTGGGGTGAACTCGTAGCCGAGCAGAAGCACGGCTTCCTCTACGGCCTCGGCGACGAAAAAGTCACCTTTACGTACACCAACCTCCGTGGCTCAAGTTGGTCGCACAACGACAAATACGAAGGCGTCATCCCATTTCTCGAAGAAAAGTTTCGCGGGGCCAAGGAGAAACAGCGCCGCGAATTAGAGCAATACATGGGCGTGCAGCACTGTGAGCGGTGCGACGGCGGCCGCCTGCGGCCAGAATCCCTCGCCGTCAAAATCGACGGGCGCAACATCCCGCAGCTAACCGCCATCCCCATCGAAGAAGCGCGCGACTTCTTCCGCGCCGTGGCCTTTGAGGACGCCAAAGCCCTCATCGCCGAAGAGGCGCTCAAAGAAATCCGCGGCCGCTTGCAACTCATGTGCGACATGGGCTTGGGCTATCTAACCCTCGACCGCGGCGCGCACACCCTGTCCGGCGGCGAGGCCCAGCGCATCCGCCTCGCCTCCCAGATCGGCTCCGGTTTAGTTGGCGTGCTGTACATCCTCGACGAGCCTTCCATTGGCCTGCACCACCGCGACAACCAGCGGCTGTTGGACACCCTCAAGCGCCTGCGCGACATCGGCAACACGGTCATCGTCGTCGAACACGACGAAGAAACCATGCGCGAGGCCGATGTGGTCGTGGACTTTGGCCCCGGGGCGGGAGAACGCGGCGGCAAGCTAGTCGCCTGCGGCCCGCCGAGCCACGTCGAGCACAACCCCCAATCCCTCACGGGCCGCTATCTCGCCGGCGCGGAAGCCATCCCGGTCCCTAGCCAGCGCCGCCAGGGCAACGGCAAGTGGCTAGTCGTCGAAGGAGCGCGCCAGCACAACCTCAAAGACATTGAAGCGCGCATCCCCCTCGGCCTGTTCACCTGCGTCACCGGCGTCTCCGGCTCGGGCAAAAGCTCGCTGATCAACGACATCGTCTTCAAACAGCTCGACTGCGTCCTCCACCGCGCCCTGCACGAGCCGGGCGCACACGCGGCGATCCAAGGCGTGGAGCACCTCGACAAAGTCATCCGCATCGACCAGAAACCCATCGGCCGCACGCCCCGCTCCAACCCAGCCACGTACACCGACGCGTTCACACCCATCCGCCAACTCTTTGCCAAGCTGCCCGAGGCCCGCCTGCGCGGCTACCAGCCGGGCCGCTTTTCTTTTAACGTCAAAGGCGGGCGCTGCGAAGCCTGCGCGGGCAATGGCGCCAACTTGGTGGAGATGGAGTTCCTCGCCGACATCTGGGTCACCTGCGAAGTCTGTGCGGGTCGCCGCTTCAATCGCCAGACTCAGACCATCAAATACAAGGGCCATTCAATCGCCGACGTGCTGGACATGGAGGTCGAAGAAGCGCTCGATCTTTTCGAGAACGTCGCCCCCGTGCGCCGCGTGCTTCAGACCTTGTACGACGTGGGCCTCGGCTACATCAAGCTCGGCCAGCCCGCCCCCACCCTGTCCGGCGGCGAGGCCCAGCGCATCAAGCTGGCCAAAGAACTCTGCCGCCGCAGCACGGGCCGCACCCTCTACATCCTCGACGAGCCGACCACCGGCCTGCACTTTGCCGACGTGGATAAACTGCTGCGCATCCTCCACACCTTTGCCGACCAAGGCAACAGCGTCGTCGTCGTCGAGCACAACATGGAGGTCATCAAAACCGCGGATTACATCCTCGACTTAGGCCCCGAAGGAGGCGAGGACGGCGGTTGGATCATTGCGGCCGGGCCGCCGGAAGCCGTGGCCCAAAACGAGCAGTCGCACACTGGCCACGCGCTCAAAAAGGCGCTCAAACCGCAGCGGGCCGCGCTGCCAGCGGCGGCCACCAACGGCCACGGCGAGGGCAACGGCTGGATCCGCGAAATAGAGATCCTCGGCGCGCGCCAACACAACTTGCGCAACATCGATGTCAAAATCCCCCGCGACCAGCTAACGGTCATCTCCGGCGTCTCCGGCTCGGGCAAATCCTCGCTGGCCTTCGACACTCTGTACGCCGAGGGCCAGCGGCGCTACGTGGAATCGCTGTCGGCGTATGCGCGGCAGTTTCTCGAACAAATGCAAAAGCCCAAGGTCGAGCGCGTCTCCGGGCTATCTCCGGCCATCGCCATCGAGCAGAAAGCACCCAGCCGCAATCCCCGCTCCACGGTCGGCACGGTCACCGAAGTGTACGATTACATCCGCGCCCTGTACGCGGCCTTGGGCACCCAGCACTGCCCGCGCTGCCAAGTGCCGGCCGGCACGCAGACCGCGCAGGAAATGGTCGAGCGCATCGCGCAGATGCCCACCGGCCGCCGCATCCTCATCCTCGCGCCCATAGAGCCGCGCCAAAACGAAGGCTACGAAACCCTGTTAGAGCGCGCGCGCAGCGATGGCTTCCTCCGCGCTCGCATCGACGGCACAGTCCACGACTTGCGCGAAGAAATCCAACTAGAGCGCCGCCACCGCCACCGCATCGAACTCGTCGTCGATCGCCTCGCCGTCCGCGCCAGCGACCGCGGCCGCCTCACCGAATCCGTCGAGCGCGCCCTAGAGTTGGGAGGCGGCGAGCTAGTCGTAGCCTCGCCCGACGACGAAACCGAGGAACGCTTCAGCCGCCGCTATTCCTGCCCGGAGTGCGGCCGGGCCTTCTCGCCCCTGTCGCCGCAGTGCTTCTCTTTCAATCACCAGCAGGGCATGTGCCAAGTCTGCGAGGGGTTGGGGCTGGGTCAGGGCGTCGATCGCGAGCGGGTCGTAGTGCCACATCTCAGCGTGCGTGAGGGGGCCATCCGCGCTTGGGGGCCGGTGCAAGACCCGGCGTTTGACCGCCTACTCTCCGTTGCAGGGGAGACCTTGGGCTTCAGCTTGGACACGCCCTATGCCGCGCTCGCGCCCGAAGCCCGGCGCGCCTTGCTCTACGGCGCGCCCGAGCAACAATTGACCGTGGACGAACTCAGCTTCCGCTACGCCGGCGTCCTACCTCCCCTCGACGAGTACGCGAGTACCAGCAAGCGGCACCTCTTGGGCCAAGTTCCGTGCTCGGCGTGCGAAGGCAGCCGTCTGAATACCGACAGCCGCGCCGTGTACCTGCGCGACAAGAGCATCGTCCAAATCGCCCGCCTGCCCATCGCCGAGAGCCTGTCTTTCTTCCGCGATATGCACCTCCACGAGCGCGAGCGCGACATCGCCGGCGAGCTGTTGCAGGAAATCCGCACGCGCCTCGGCTTTTTAGACCGCGTCGGCCTTGGTTACATCGACTTGGAGCGCCGCGCCGCAACCCTGTCCGGCGGCGAGGCCCAGCGCATCCGCCTCGCCTCCCAGATCGGCTCCGGTCTCACCGGCGTGCTCTACCTGCTCGACGAACCGACCATTGGCCTGCATCCGCGCGACAACGCCCGGCTGTTGGACGCCCTCAATTCCCTAAAGGACCTGGGCAATACCATCGTATTAGTCGAACACGACCGCGACACCCTCGAAGGAGCCGACCACATCGTCGATCTCGGCCCGGGCGCGGGCAGCGAGGGAGGCAACCTCGTCGCGGCTGGGATGCCCAGCCAGCTCGGCAACGGCCGGCAGTCGCTCACCAGCGCGTACCTACGCGGCGAGTTGCACATCCCAGTCCCGGCCAACCGCCGCAAGCGCCGCCGCGGGCAACTCATAGTGCGCGGCGCGCGCCAGCACAACCTCAAAAACATCGACGTGCCCATCCCGCTCGGCCGCCTCGTGTGCGTCACCGGTGTCTCGGGGTCGGGCAAGTCCTCGCTCGTGGAAAGCGTGCTCTTCAACGCGCTGGCCAACGAACTGCACAAGGCCAACCGCCCAGTCGGCGAGCACGACCAAATCGACGGGGTTGAGCACATCGACAAGGTCATCCACATCGACCAAACCCCCATCGGCCACTCCCCGCGCTCCACCCCAGCCACCGTCATGGGCGTCTTCGACCTGATGCGTCAGCTCTACGCAGACCTGCCGGACGCCAAGGTCGCCGGCTTTGCGGCGGGGCGCTTCAGTTTTAACAAGCCCGGAGGCCGCTGCGAGACCTGCGAGGGGCTGGGGCAGCGCTGTATTGAGATGCACTTCTTGCCCGATGTGTGGGTCGAATGCGACCACTGCCGCGGCCAGCGCTACACGCCCGAAGTACTGCGAGTGCAGTTCAAAGGACATTCGATTGCCGACGTGCTGCAGATGCGGGTGCGCGACGCGCTCGTCCTCTGCGAAAACATCCCCCGCATCCGCAAGCGCCTGCAAATCATGGAAGACGTCGGCTTGGGCTACATGTCCTTGGGGCAGTCCTCCACCACCCTGTCCGGCGGCGAAGCCCAGCGCCTCAAGCTGGCCGCGGAATTGTGCCGACCCGACACCGGCCAGACCCTCTACATCCTCGACGAGCCAACCACCGGCCTGCACTTGGCCGACATCGAGTGCCTGCTCGCCGTGCTCCACCGCCTCGTCGATGCCGGTAACACCATGGTCGTCATCGAACACAACATGGATGTCATCAAGACTGCAGATCACCTCATCGACTTGGGGCCAGAGGGAGGCGATCAAGGGGGAATGCTCGTCGCCGCAGGTGCGCCAGAAAAAGTCTCCCAGAGTCAGGAATCACACACCGGACGCATTCTCGCCGACGTGCTGCGGCGCGACAAAAAGGCGCGGCGAACATGAGCGAGTTGCATCTGCCCCAACGCGCCTTTTTCGAGTTCTCCTTTCGCTGCCCTCGGCGGGAAAAGCCGCCCAAAATCGACGGCAACTTGCGCGATTGGGACGACGCAGCGCGCGTGCCCGACCTGATGGCCGTCGATGGCCACCAACCCTTTGCCTCGGTCTATATGTCCTACGACGACAGCGGCCTGTACGTTGCCTGCGAGGTCAAGAGCAAGACGACCTATAAGCTCAATCCGCTCCAACCTGCTGCCGGCGACAGCCTCGAACTCTTCATCGACACCCGCGACGTCAAGGAGCACCGCGCCAACCGCTTCTGCCACCGGTTTTACATCTTGCCCGGCGGCAGCGGCAAGGACGGCAAGCAACCCATCGCCCGCCAGACCTCCATTGAGGACGCCCGTGAACAAGCGCCGCCCTGCCCGGAAGACGCGATTGAGACGGGTCTGCGCCGGCTTAAGCGAAGCTATCAGCTTGAAATCAAACTGCCGGCCGCGGGTCTCAACGGTTTTGCGCCGAGGGAATTCAGCCGGGTGGGGTTTGCGTATCTGTTGCACGACGCGCAGCACGGCACCCAGTCTTGGTCGTCGATATCGGACATGGGCGTAGAGCGCGATCCGAGCACTTGGGGCACGGCCGAGTTGGTGGACTAGGACAGTCGGCGTCCTTTTACCTATCTTATATTTCTTATATTTAAATAGATCGTCTATCCGCGCATTCATCTAAGATCATTGCCAATGCCTAATTCCGCTGTAATCCACCGGGTTTTCGGAGTGGGGATTTTCGTGCTGACGCTGGGGATGTACGTGAAGACCCTCGCGCCGACCGTGTCGTTTTGGGACTGCGGCGAGTTCATCGCCACGTCCTATATCCTCGGCGTACCCCATCCTCCGGGCGCTCCTTTGTACGTGCTGTTGGGGCGCGTCTTCACCTTGTTCCCCTTCGGCGAAGTCGCCATCCGCGTCAACTTCATGTCCGCACTGACCTCCGCGCTGGCGATTTGGTGCGTCTATCTATCGACCGTCGCGCTGGGACGGCGGGCGCTGGGCGGCCAGCCCCTGCAACCACTGGGCGACGCCCGCGACATCGGCGTCCTCGCCGGTGGGGCCGTGGCCGCGCTGACGTTGGCGTTTTCCTACACTCAGTGGTACAACGCCTCCGAAGCCGAGGTGTACGGCTACTCCATTTTATTTACCTGCCTGGGGCTGTGGCTGATTTTCTACTGGGAAGGCAGCGGCGCCGGGGCGGCCAACGACCGCTGGCTGTTGGCGCTGGCGTATTTATTTGGCCTCGGCGGCGGCGTGCACCTGTTGTGCCTGTTGACGATTCCATCGCTTATGCTGCTGGCGTGGTTTGCCGACCGCCAGTTGCAACGGCTGATCGTGCTGCTGGTCGGCTGGGGCGTATTCGGCGGGCTAGCGCTGATGGCCTTGGGGCCGGGAGCGCAGTGGAATGGGGTGATGGGGCTGGGGCTGGTGGGCCTACTAGCGTACCTGTACGGCCGCGACCGACGGCTGTTCTTCCTCCTGCTAGGCGTCCTCGTGCTGTTCGCGCTGGGCTATTCCACGTATGGCGCACTGTACATCCGCTCCGGCCTGAATCCGGCCATCGACGAGAACGATCCAGAAACCTGGTCGGCGTTCCTCAAGTTCCTCAACCGCGAGCAATACGGCACCGAGAGCATGCTGACGACCATGCTGACGGCGCGGGCGACCCGCACCTATCAGTTCTGGGATCAGCAGATGAAGTACTTCTTTCAGCAGTTTCCCTTTCCGCTTTTCGAGCGGGACGTGGTATTCCGCAAGGCTACCATAAACCTGCCGGATCGAGTATCCATTTCGCTGGTGCCGTACTTACTGGGGCTGTGGGGGCTGGTGTGGCACTGGCGGCAGGACTGGCGGCGATTCGGGGGCGTGTTGCTGCTGTTTTTGATTATGGGATTTGGGCTATCACTCTACCTAAATATGCCAGACCCGCAGCCGCGCGAGCGGCACTACGTGTTCGGCGGGATGTACCTGGCGTTCGCGCTGTGGATCGGGTTAGGCTGGCTGGGCGTGGTCGAAGCAGTGCGGCAGCAGTGGGAGAAGCATCGGGCGGTTGTGATAGCAGTAGCAGCGGCTGGCTTGCTGCTGCCGGCCGGGGTGGCAGCGCGGCTCTATCACGTGGAAGACCGCACGGGCGACTATATCGCCTATGATTACGCGCACAACATGCTGACGAGCTGCGAGGAAGGCTCCATCCTGTTCACCAACGGGGACAACGATACGTTCCCGCTGTGGTTCCTGCAGGAAGTAGAAGGGATGCGGCGCGATGTGCGGGTGGTCAACTTGAGCCTGTTGAACACCAACTGGTACATCAAGCAACTGCGCGACCGCGAGCCGCGCATCGACATCCGCTACACCGACGACTTCATCGACTCAGTACTCACCGATACGCAGATGGTTGATTTCTACAAGCGGTACTGGCCCGAGCCCAAGGTGCCGCCGGAGCTAAAGAAACTGGGAATTGACGTAGAAGTGAGCGCTCCTCCCGAGTACCCGATCCTCCGCGTCCAAGACGTCATGGTCATCAAAATTCTGGCTTGGAACGAGTGGAAAAAACCCATTCACTTTGCCATCACCGTTCCCACCAGCAACCTGCTCAACCTCGACCCCTATTTGACCATGGTCGGCATGAGCGTAAAAGTCTCGCCCGAACCTACAGACGGAGTAGATGACGAGGCCCTAGAGCGCAATCTCCTCGAAAAATATCGCTTCCGCGGCCTCAACGACCCATCCTTGTACAAGGATGAAAACTCCGAGCGCCTCTTGGGCAACTACTGGGCTTGTGTCATGCAATTGGCCCGCAGCTACGAGGAGCAGGGGCGCAGAGATGAAGTGCCGCAACTCATGCAGTGGGCGCGGGACAACATCTACATAGGTTGGGAAAATCACTATGCGGCGGCCGATTACTTCAGCACCCTCGGCCAGCACGACATCGCGATTGATCACATCTACGAAGCCGCGCAATTCCTCATCGAGCGCGTGGGCATTGAGCCGGCTGCCACCTACGACAATATCATCGCGCTGACCGGGGTGCTGATCCAAGAACCTTACTCGGCCTACGACCGCGCCGAGCCCCTCTATTACCAAGCCATCGCCCTCGCACCGAAACGCTGGGAGGGCTACTACGAGTTGGCCGCCGCCCGACAGGCCAAGGGCGATGTTCCTGGAGCACTGGCCATCCTCCAGCAGTACAAAGAGCAATACGGCGAGCGGCCGGAGTTGGTCGAGGCCGAGCGCATCCTCCGCCAGTCCGCCTCTCCATGACCGAGGCCGTCACCGTCGTCATCCCGCACTACCGCGCGGACGTACTCTACGACTGCGTGGCCTCAGTCTATGCACACAGTGATTATCCCGTCTGCGTACTCGTCGTTGACGACGGCGGCAACGCGCCTAGCTTGCAGCGGGCCAAAGCCGCCTTTCCCGCGCTAGAGGTCTTGCCCAACGAGCGCAATCTCGGGTTTGCCGCAGCCTGCAACCGCGGCTTGGCGGCCGCCCACACCCGCTACGCCGTGCTGCTCAACGACGACACCCGCGTCGAACCGAACTGGCTCGCTCCCCTCGTCGCCATGGCCGACAGCAACCCCCGGATTGCCGCTTGCCAGCCCAAGCTGCGCTCGGCCAGCGCACCCGACCGCTTCGACTACGGAGGCGGAGCCGGCGGCTATATCGACGCCTTGGGGTACGCCTTTTGCCGGGGGCGGCTCTTCGACCGCTGCGAGCGCGACGAGGGCCAATACGACGCGTCCGTCCCGCTCTTTTGGGCCTGCGGCGCAGCCCTCTTTCTCCGCGTTGCCGCAGCCCGCCAAGTCGGGTTTTTCGACCCCGAGTACTTCATGCACTTTGAGGAAATAGACTTGTGCTGGCGTCTCCAGCTCGCTGGCTACCAGATCCGCGCCGTGCCGCAATCCATGGTCTTTCACCACTCGGGCTTCTCTCAGCCTCCGGCCACCTTCCGCAAGACGTACTTCAACCACCGCAACAGCCTCATCACGCTGTGTAAAAACGCGGGACTGCGCCGCCTGCTGTGGCTGCTGCCCTTGCGCCTGTGGTTGGAAGTGCTGGCCGTGCTCTACTACCTCCGCCGAGGCCAGTGGTCCAGCACCCCAGCCCCCTGTGCCGCCTTGCTTTGGTGTCTGGCGCATCCGCGCAACATCTATCGCCGCCGCCGCCAGAGCCAAGCCATCCGCTGCGCATCAGTCGCGCACGATGGCGTCTATTCGGGCAGCATTCTCTATCAGTACTTTGCTCGCCGCGTCCAGCGCACCTCCGCGCTCGTGCCCGAGCCATGAGCCGCGTCGTCCTTGGCTGCGAACGCCTGCTCGCGGCCGGCGGCCTGATCCGCGACCGGCGCGTCGGCCTGATTACTAATCACTCAGGTGTCGATGCGCACCTACAATCCACCGCCGACCGGTTGCACCAATCCGACCTCTGTACGCTCGTCGCCTTGTACGGGCCGGAGCACGGGATCCGCGGCGCAGCGCAAGACGGCGAGCACATCGCCCATTCTACCGACCACCGCACCGGCGTACCAACCTACAGCCTCTACGGCCAAGTGCGCGCACCGGATGCCGCCATGCTCGCCGGCGTCGAGCTGATGCTCTTTGACATTCAAGACGTCGGCGCGCGCTTTTACACCTATCTCTACACCATGAGCCTGAGCATGGCCGCCTGCGCCCAAGCGGGCATTCCCTTTCTCGTCCTCGACCGCCCTAACCCCATTGGCGGCCAAGCCGTCGCCGGAAATTGTCTCGACCCGGCGTTTGCCTCTTTCGTCGGGCAGTACCCAATTCCGGTGCGCTACGGCCTGACCATCGGCGAACTCGCCCGGCTCTTCAACGAGGAATACGGAATCGGCGCAGACCTACACATCGTCCCCATGGAGGGCTGGCAACGCTCCTTTTACTGGGAGGACACCGGCCTGCCGTGGGTGCCGCCGTCGCCCAATATGCCTAGCCCGGAGACGGCGGTGATCTATCCGGGAACCTGTTTCTTCGAAGGGACCAACGTGTCTGAAGGACGGGGGACGGCCAAACCTTTTGAGCAGTTTGGCGCGCCGTTTATCGACGGGGCGCGCCTAGCCGACGCGCTCAACAGCCGAGCGCTGCCCGGGGTGGGCTTCCGCCCGGTGTTTTTCCAGCCGACGGCCAGCAAGTACGCAGACGAAATTTGCGAAGGGGTTCAAGTTCACGTCCTCGACCGCGCAGCCTTCGAGCCTGTCGTCGTTGGCTTTGAGGCGGTCGCGGTCGTGCGTCGGCTCTATCCAGGCGAATTCGCCTGGCGCGTGCCCGCCGGCGGCATCCACAACTTCGATCGCCTCGCGGGCACCGACCAGATCCGCCGCGCCCTCGACGCGGGATTAGCTGTCGCCGAGCTACAGACCGCTTGGGACGAGGCGTGCCAAGCCTTTGACGCTGTTCGCCGCCGCTACTTGACGTACTCTTGAACGAGGTTGTCCCGCCGCGCGATCTTTGTTATCGTTCACATTAGTACTCGCTACACCTGATACCTGTCATGCCCGCACCGCTCCAAACTGGCACCCTGTTGGTCGCCACTCCCACGCTCGAATCGCCCGCCTTCGACCGCGCAGTCGTGCTCATTACCCACTATAGCGAAACAGACCTCACCATGGGTCTGGTGATCAACCGGCCCCTCGGCGAGCGAGTCCGGCGCTATGCGACTGATTCCCTACAGCAGCTCGCAGGCGGCGAAGATGCGTGTGCAGAGTTGGGACGAATATTCTACCAAGGAGGGCCAGTACACCAGCGCTATCTTTTCTTTTTGCACCGGCTCGATGGCCTAGTCGAAGGGGGCACAAAAATCCTCGACGGCCTCTATCTAGGTGGCAACCTCGATACCAAGTACGCCGAGGCCGAGGTGCTCCGGGTCGACGCGCCGCGGTTGCGGTTCTACTTGGGTTACGCCGGCTGGGAGCCGGGCCAACTCGAAGCCGAGATTAACGCCGGCACTTGGTTTTTGGCCCCAGGTGACCCCGAGATGGTCCTAGCGCCCACCCCCGAAACCATGTGGCAAGCAGTGACCTATTCCATGGGGGGCAAATATCGCCCCATCTCCGTATTTCCCGAAGATCCAGCCGTCAATTAATCAGCACACCATGCCCCGCTTGGCGCGGATGCCGTGCGCGGGCGGGTCGTCGCCGATCCAGCGGTCGTCTATTGGCTCGTGTGAACGCTGGTAGCGCGTATCGGAAGAGAGGCGGATGCGGTCCGTCTGGTTGTCTGAGCTAGCGTGCAACAGATACATGCAGAAGACCAGCAAATCTCCCATCTGGTACTCGGCCGTCAGCCAGCGGCCCCGCAACTCTTCGCGCACGGCAATCGCGTCGTGCGAGTAGGACCCGGACGAGTTCCAGCGAATTTGCTCGCGTTCTTCTCGTGTCAACTCGCGGCCCTGTTCTTGAGCTGCCGCGACGATTTGGCGCGCGGTGGGGCCGTCGTTTTCGCAAAACGCATCCACATCAGTCTGGCCGTAGCCTTGTTTCAAGGCTTCGTTCTTGTGCGACCCCTCCAACACCATCAGCCCCCCCATCTCGTAAGGCACGTCGCTGAAGGGCGTCCACGACGTATAGAGCGCCTTGGTTCCTCTCCCCATATAGACGATGTCGCAATGCGGGGTCGTCGCCGTGTTGGTGCCCGGCTGCTTGGCGCGGAACCAAGTGTAGTCGTAATGCCGGACGGGCCCGCCTAAGAAAAATTCGTAAAAATCCATCATCGGGCCGTCGTGGAGGACCTTGTCCAGCGGCGGGTTGTTGCGCGCCAAGACGGGCATAAACGGGCCCGTGGCCGCCGGATTGACCGTCTTACCCGTGGCCACTACGCCTTCCATGGGCGGCCGCGCTGGGTCTAGCACCCCGGCCTTGAAGAGGCGATCGCACAATTCGGCCCGCGCCGCCAACACTTCGCGCCGATCCAAATACCCAGGCAAAAACAAATACCCGTCTTCCTCCATCCGCTCCCAGAGCGCTTCCCGATCGCCGATTACATCATCCGAGCGGCGGAGTTCGCCCACCTGCTCCATGGCGATCAGCTTGCCGCTGTACGTGAGTTGAGGTATAGTTGCCGTAGTCATAGGTCGTCCTTTCTGAATCTAAAATTACGCTGCTGGCCCTCGGAAGCAAATGCCCGCCGACCAAACGGGCGGAGTGTCGTCCAAACGGGTGGAGCAATATCCTGATTGACCTAACGTGCCTTAATTATTACATTTAGGCCCATCCCCAGTAACCCCTTATTGGCTTTTTGAGCGAGAAAAATAATGTACATTCGTTCGCTGTGTGTCGCTGTATGTTTGTTCTGGGTACCGCTTCAAGCCGCCGACTTCAACCCAGGCTCGAAGCCGCCGTATGCCGCCGCCATTTTGCTCGAAGCCGAAAGCGGCACCATCCTTTTTGCCCATCACCCAGATAGAAAGCGCTCGCCGGCCAGCACCCAAAAGCTGGTGCTCAAACTCGTGGTTTTAGAAATGGTCAAAGCAGGCAAGATCTCGTTAGAGGACTCGGTCTTGGTCTCCCGTCGTGCGGCGCGCACCGGCGGCTCTCAGGTTTTCTTGAAGCAAGGCGAGGTCTTTACACTGCGGGAACTGATGGAGGCTGCGGCTATTGCCTCGGCTAACGATGCTTGCGTTGCCATTGCCGAGCACATCAGCGGCTCGACCCCCGGCTTTGTCAGACTGATGAACGATCGCGCCCAAAGCCTCGGAATGCGCGACACGCGTGTTGTCAATGTCCACGGCCTCGACAACACCCCACGCGGTAAAGGCAACCTAAGCACGGCCCGCGACCTCTCCAAAATCGCCCGCGAGCTCTTGGGCCACCCAGAGGCACTGCAATGGTCATCTACCCGCCGCAAACCCTTCCGCAACGGCAAGTTCACGCTTCGCGCCACCAACAAGCTGCTGGGGCAGTTCCAAGGGCTTGACGGGCTAAAAACTGGTTATACGCGACGCGCTGGCTCCTGTCTCGTTTCTACGGCCATGCGCCACGACATGCGTCTAATCTCTGTGATCTTGGGAGCCTCCTCCACGCGCGTCCGCAACCGGGAGACTCGCCGCCTGCTAACCTGGGGCTTTGATAACTTCTCGCGCGTGCCCATCGTCGAAACCGGCGAGCTAATGGGCAAGGTCGCGCTCAACTGGGGAATAGAGCCAGAGGTGCGCGTCTTGGCCCAAGACACCATAGTCGCCGTGCTCACCCCCGAACAGAAGCAGCAGATAGTCCGCCACCTAGAGCTACCCGAGGAATTTCCAGCACCGGTCGCTGCCGGAACTGAAATGGGCAAGCTGCGAGTCTCGCTGGGCGATAGCCTCCTGGCCGTGGTGCCCATCCACGCTGAAAAGAGCATCGGCCGCATGGGGCTGTGGGACAAGCTAATGACGTACTTTTAAGCGCGGCTACTTGTGGTACCGCCCACCGCTTAAAATATCAAAGGACCGATACAAAGCCTCCAACAACAGCAGGCGCGCTAGCTGGTGGGAAAAAGTCAGCGGCGACAGCGACCACCGCTCTCGTATTTGAGACTCCACCCCCGCCGGCATTCCCTCGGCTCCTCCTATTACCAACACTAGATGCGAGTGGCCTTGGTTCATGAGCCGCTGGACCCGTTGCGCCAACTGTTCAGAAGTGAACGGCTCTCCTTCCACGTATAGACCGACGACATAGGTCCCTTTCAACAGCCGGTCCGGCAGACCGCCCTGCGCCTTGCCTGGGCACAACGCAACCCGCGCCTGCCGCGAGAGCCGCTTGATATACTCCTGCTCGGCGGCTTCTAGTGCTGGGTTGCGGTGTTTCTCGTAGGAGACAATGCTGATCTGCATTGGCGTTAGTAGTGATCTGGCGCAATCGACAAGGCCCGGTTCTCCAGCGGCAAGGCCACTCGCGCCCCACCCTGCCGATGCGACTCGACGATTGCGAAAATTAGCTCTTGGCTGCGACAGGCGAGCGTTAGATTGCCTTGGGTATCGCCGTCCTCGTCGATTGCCCGGACGATATCCTCCATCCCGCGCAATGTGCCGCTCTCAATGACAGCTTCGGGCGCATCCACCGGGCGCAACTCGCCGTGCTCGTCTTTCTTGCGCAGACTATAGCCCATCCCATTGCTCAAGGTGCGTAGCATGCCCTCGGTGCCGCTGATTTCAAATTCCCAGCCGGGCGTGCCCACTAAGTACGAGTGAATTCCGTTTTTGAACTGCACGTATCCATTGCTGATCCTCGGATCTATAGTCAGCCGGTCGCCCTCCCAATCCGCGGCCTCTGCCTGTACCGTCCCCTGCGCGAATTCCGCCTCCGAGTCCAGCGCAAAAAAGAGCATCATGTCGGCCGCGTGCGTATGCCCCCATTGCGCCACGCTGATCCCGCAGTTTGCCACGACCGCCTGCACCTCGCCGATGTCGCCGCGCTCGATCATGGCGCGCGCATCGCGGTAGAGCGCGGCATAACGCCGCTGCGTGCCGTAGTTGAATTTGACACCCCGCGGTGTGCAGGCTTGCAGCATGGCGTCCATCTCGTGCACGGCGTTGCACAGCGACTTCTCGCAGTAGATGCCTTTGATGCCAGCTTCGGCCGCGAAAATTACCTGCTCGGCGTGCGGGCCCGGCCGGGTGGCAATGCTGACCACGTCGAGGTTTTCGCGCTCGATCATTTCCCTGTAATCGGCATAGGATCGCTGGGCACCGTAGCGGTCGCGGATCCTTTCGGCCTTCTCCTCGATTGGGTCGCAGACGGCAACCAGTTCCATCCGCTCGCAGGCGACGATTGCCGCGGCGTGCGAATACGGCAGAAAGAGCTGGGCATTGGGGCCGCTTTTGACTTCGTCGTCAATGGTGGCACCCATGCGTCCGCAGCCGATGAGTCCAACTCGATAGGTAGTGGGCATTTTGCTCTCCTTTTCGCGCAATCTTGACGCAGTTAGTATGCTGGGATATATTATTGACCCGTCTGCAATTAGACAACACGAGGGCGATTAGCTCAGCTGGCTAGAGCGCCTGCTTGACATGCAGGAGGTCACTAGTTCAAGTCTAGTATCGCCCACCATCTTCTAAGCCCCTGACTTTTCAGGGGCTTTCTTTTTATCCCCTTGTTTTTGTTTCTCAGCGCACAGATAATCAGTAGTTTGGCCCGGAGCACTTGAGTCACCTAAGTCTTCAGGACAGAAAAGGAAAGATGACAGGCATTGGAATTATAGGTGCGGGAGGAATTGCCGAGCACCATTTGAGGGCGATCTCTCGACATCGTCAGGCCAAGGTTCTTTGCCTGGCCGACACTGACTTGAACAGAGCACAGAGCTTGGCGGACAGATACGGAATCAGTCGGGTTACAGTTGACCCGAATAGGATCCTTCTGAACGCGGAGGTCAATACGGTCATTATTGCTCTGCCCACATTTCTTCATTATGAATGGCTGTTGCGATGTGCGAGAGCCGGCAAAGATATCCTCACCGAAAAACCTCTGTGCCGAACTGTGTCGGAAGGCAAACGCGTTCTTCGCACATGTACCAAGCACAACGTTCGTCTTGCGGTAGGATACATGAGACGCTTCTCGCCGGCGCGGTTGAAAGTACAGTCGTTGGTGCAAGCCGGAGCGTTGGGCAGACCCGTGACTTGGCAGATCTCGTCATTCGGGCCGCGCTCAGACTTCTATCGCGGGCCCGGAAATTGGATGTGGGACAGACGCAAAGGCGGTGGTCTTGTCATGGATGGCTCCATTCACGATTTCGACTTCGCGTGCTGGATCCTAGGACAACCGACAAAAATGTTCGCACAGTCCTCCCGGATATCAGATGTCGCGACAGCGCCGACGCAGGCACACGCTCTTGTCACTTTTGCAGACAGCGATCGTCTTGCGTACAGCGCTGCATGGCAAGAGGGTGATTTCAGCCCGAGTCAGCGCTCGTCGTGTATCATCGGATCTGAGGGGACCATCACTTTGGATTCTGATTTTGAATTCACTTGGCATTGTGTCGGCAAAAAAGAGCGACATTTCAAGTGGAGTCCTGACAGACTCCGCCCGTCAGGTATGGGGGCTTCCTGGCTCTTCTACCGACAACTGGACAGTTTTGTGAGGAAGCAGAACGATGTGAGCCTGGCAACTGGCCAAGAATCTCTCGCCAGCCTGTGGATAGCAGAAAAGATCATTGACGCGGGCCCAGACGGCAGGCTCTGCTACTACAGATGACTATGATAACTGAGAGGAAAGGCCGAACCAATCCACTCTTCCTAATAATGGATCTGAGAGAAAAATCAGAGCGGTGGCGACAGGTTGTCAAAGAAGAAGATATATGGCGACCAGCTATTCAGCAGATATGCGATCGCGCCGGTATAGTCTATAGATCGATACGGACGGATTTTCATTCTAACAACGCTGTTTTTCTACTCGATCATCACTACGTCGTAAAATTGTACGCCCCGGATCAACAAGGCTCTTTCCGCGCTGAAGAAGGGGCTTTACGCATTTTAGCGACGACCCCGGTCCTGCCAATCCCCCCCTTGTTAGCCGTCGGCGATCTTAACGGTTTGCTCTCTTGTCCTTATATAGTTATGGGTATGGTATCGGGCATGCCTTTAGACGAGCTTCGAGGAAGATTTGGCTCTGGCGATCTCGTCAATATTGCAACACAGTTAGGCACGGTTATGGCTCGTTTTCACGGTAGTTATTTTTCCGGCAAATCTCAGATTGGACAAGCATATGGGGCCTGGAATACGCTTTGTGAAAATCGGCGGCACCAATTCATTGAAAATCTTGGACAGACCGTTTCTTTCCCCTCTTGCCTTAAATCAGAACTGCGTGCATTTGTTTGTTCTACTGAGGTGGATACGTATCTGAATACTCCCCATATTTTGGTGCACGGCGACTTGACGTGTTACCATATTTATGTGGAAGAGCAGGCTGGTCATTGGCGAGTTTCGGGAATCATTGATATGGGCAATGCGCTGGCAGCCCCACCTGAATACGATTGGACAGACCTGTGGTTTCAGACACTCGAACGAGATGTCCAAGCATTGATCGCTTTTCTAACTTCGTACCAATCAGCCCTCAAAATAGACGAAAATTACCGTCGCCGACTGATGGCCTTTTTCCTACACAGTTGGGAAGCAGCCCCTAAGTTGGCTGCGCTCCTTGAATCAGAGAATGCCCCAGACATTAAGGATATTGGAGCATTGCTGGATTGGCTTTGGCCAAGAGAATTGGAAACTTCATGAACATGGAACAGTTTTCACTTCGGCTAACATCAAACCCACGGCTCCGCTTCGCTCCGCCAAACCCCTTCGGGGTTCGTGGGTTTGAAAAACGTTAGCCGAAAATACCCAAGGAAAAGTGACTTCATCGATGAATCAAATTCTCTCTCAAGAGGACATTGAACGCTTCCATCTAAACGGGTACGTCCGCCTCGAATCGGCTTTTGATCGCACACTTACGCATCGCGTGATGACGTACATATGGGAAATACTTGAGCAGAGATACGGCTTCGATCGCGAAGATCCCTCAACCTGGAATCGCCCGACAAAAGGACTCAGCAAGATACTGCAAGCGAACCGAGACCTTTGGAATATTGGCGACCAGAAGATCACCTATGCGATCACCCAGCTCCTAGGTCCTAGCTGGAAATCACCCCCCCACTGGGGCACCTTGCTCCACACGATGCCTGAATCCCCCGATATGTGGAATATTCCGACGGGATGGCACTGGGACTCAGATCCGTTGGAAATCATAAATGGGAAAGAAGGTCTGTTCATCTTTATTTTTATGTCCCACGTCTTACCGCAGGGGGGTGGAACGCTTATTCTGGAGGGAGCCCATAAGCTCCTCTTGCGATATCATTGCCGGAGTGTAGAGGCTAAGGGGGGCCACAGTACATTCTTCAAAGCGCACCCATGGCTGGTGGATCTACGGAACAACACAGGACCGATGAACGAACGAGTTGCTCGTCTGATGGAGCAGAATGCAGAGATTGAGAATATAAAGGTTAGGGTTGTTGAACTTACGGGAGAGCCAGGCGATGCCGTGCTCTGCCATCCGCTGATCGTACACGCTCGGTCTCAGAACGCTTCAAAAGTGCCTAGGTTCATGTTGGCCAAGCGAATATGGCGCGAACAAGCCTAGGCTGGCAGCCTCGACTTGTATGATGATATCTTCGACTAACAGCAGCACTTGTGGCTCGGGCCTGACGCCCCTCGACCTAACTTGCTTGCAGCAAGTTCACAAGTGCACCAACCGTTACGCGAAAAATGTCATTCTTCGCGTAACAAGCAGTTACCACTGCGCCGCATACGCGGCTTGGCCCTGTGGGCAACCTCCTTCGCAGGTTCAGTAACTGTAAAACGTTATCTGCCATGCGTTTTCGCCTGATTGGTCGAAGGGGTTACAGCTATGGAAACTTCCAAAATCGCCTTTGTGAGAGACCGGAATGGACTCTTTGATATCTTTACTATGAATGAGGACGGAACAGATCAGACCAACATCACGCGCACCCCGGATTACGAGAAAGACCACGTAAACTGGTCTCCCGATGGCACGCGTATCGCCTACTGCGACCGACGCCATGGCAAGGGCGAAATTTACGTAATCAACGCCGATGGAAGCGAACCAAGGCGACTGACCCACAATTCGGCCCCTGACCTTCGTTCTCACTGGTCGCCCGACGGCCAGACGATCATTTTTTGCACGGATCGTCACGACAACGTCGAGATCTATGCCATGAACAGCGACGGTTCTAACCAGAGGAATTTGACCAATCATCCGGCGTATGAGTTGGAATCAACTTTTTCCCCAGATGGCTCTAAGATTGCCTTCACGACCGACCGCGATGGTAAGACACAAATTTATGTGATGAAACCGGATGGAAGCGAGCAAAAACGGTTGCACGTTTCTCAGGGCAACGATGAAGATCCTGCCTGGTCACCGGACGGCAAGTGGATCGCCTTTAAGTCGGACCGCGATGGAAAAAGATCGCAACTCTACGTCATGAGAGCGGATGGGTCGGATCCTAGACGCCTCACCAACGTTGAGGGCGGCGGCGCTATGGAACCCTCATGGTCACCAGATGGCTCGGCGATCAGCTTCACGGGCGACTGGGAAGGCCGCCAGCAAATCTACCGGATAGATATCGACGGAAAGAATTTGACTAATCTCTCTAATAGCTCGACGAAGGATTTTGCTGGTGATTGGGGACCAACGATCGAGATTTGAGCTTCGGCAAATGACAGAATCGTTTGTTGATATTGGAAATCTCCGTCTGTGGACAATCGTGTATGGCAGACAGGATATCAGGCCGAGTTGGCCAGTCGAGCAACTTGCTCAACTGTTGCCGAACGCGCATTTGGAGTTTCTTGAGAATGCCCATCACCAAATTTGGCTTGGGCATGAAGAATTGCTCCAAGGTTTCTTGAGGGAATTTGTAAAGAAATTTGCCCACAGCACATAACACGTCCGTGCCCGGCTTCGGCGCTGGCGCGCCTTTGCCCAACCGCTACGCGGTTCGGCACGGCGGAAACGTTGCACGCCATCCGGATGAAGATGGAAAGGACGAGAACGTGGCGAAATCCTGTCCTGAATGCTTAAGTGATGTTCCTGAGAGCGCATTTGTATGTCACGCTTGCGGCCGAAGGATCGTGGGCAAGGAGTGCCCCGAGTGTTGTGAAGTTTCGAAAGAGACTGCAAAACGGTGCGCCTATTGCGGCCACAACTTTGAGCGCAAGGAGAAGATTGCCAAAATTGAACCATTTAGTGCAAAGGCCTCATTGCTGGCCACGCTCTTCCTCCGGATGCGTTTGATCCCACAGGAGATTTTGCTAACTCCAGAGAAGATCATCATCCAAACGTGGGGATTCTTTTGGCTTAGCAGGTCGGACGAAGACATCCCTTGGGAGAAAATCGCCGGCTATCACTACCACGCAGGATGGTTCTGGGACAGTCTTGAAATCCAGACACGCGGCCAGACAGCCAATAGAATACGATGCCTTCAGAAACCAGACGGTCTAAGAATCAAGGAAATACTCGAGCAAATGAAAGAGTAATTAGCGTTATTAATACAGCCAACAGTGGAGGTCTAAATGCCTGAGGAAAAAACCGAAGTCACCGCTACCGCCAACATAAGCTTACGCGAAGTTAATGCCGACACTGTAGGGGCAGTCTGCCGCCTGAGCAACACCCTCACGGAGCCCAAGAAGAACTTTGTTGCCAACAATGCCTTCTCCATCGCCCAAGCATACTTCGAGCCCAAGGCCTGGTTTCGCGCCATATACGCTGATGAAGAGCCAGTTGGATTTGTGATGCTCGTCGACGATGCCGAGAAATCTGAGTATTTCCTCTGGCGCTTCATGGTCGCCGAGCCTTATCACGGCCTGGGTTTCGGCCGCCGCGCCATCGAGCTGTTGGTGACATACGTCAAAACCCGTCCCCAGGCCAAGGAACTGCTTGTAAGTTGTGGGCTCGGCGAAGGGACTCCTGTCGGTTTCTACGAAAAATGCGGTTTTGTCCGTAATGGCAAGACCTATGGTGAGGAAATCGGCCTGACGATGCGACTAGTCACTAGCTAGCTTTGGAGGCATATTATAGACTCAGAAGTCACCCTCGTCAGTGTCCACATTCCCAAAACGGGAGGGATGACGCTGTTGAGTATTTTACAGCAAGTGTATGTTGGTCACCTACAACTCGCCTACGAGGATGAGCGTGATACGATAGTCGAAAAACCACTCTGCTATCACGGACATGCTGTGCTGGATAAGTTTGCCAACAATTTGGCCGCATTGCCCAATGCGAAATGGATGACGTTTCTGCGCGACCCCCTTCGATCTGCGGTCTCGCTTTACCACTACGGTGTTAAACATGGGACCATTCGCGAAATGGGGCTGGACCAGTGGCTCACAGGAACGGAGATGTTCTGCTGGCCCGATCCTCCCGCATACAACCACAACCGCTTCTCGAAATGGATCGGGCGTGCGAGAACCTCATGGGATCAGTTTGACCTCATCGGACTCACAGAGTACTTCGACGAATCGATCCAACTCGCTTCGGAAGTGCTTGGATGGCCTGATGTCGAATACACATCGCAGAACGTGGGGACGTACGGCGATCCCAATTTGAATGAATCGACTATCAATGTTTTTCGTCGGTTGAATTCAGATGACTACATAGTGTATGATAAAGCGATAAGGCGATTGCAGGGCCAATAAGATGCTGCACTGGACGAGGAATCCGCTGCGCTTCTATCCCCGCCGGTGAGTTTGAACGGTAGATCCTACTTCATCAAGAGAGTTGAGTAGCCTTTGCCATGAACGAAGTCCTGAGGGCCCTGGATCGCGAACAGCTCAAGCGTGCTTTCAGCAATCACTTCGGATGCTCGATCGCAGAGATCAAAGTCCGAGAGTCGAGGCCGTTGCCCCCAAATCCTGGATTGTCTGGGGACAAACTGATCTGCGAAGTCTCGATGCGGTCAGGAGGAAGAACCTTGGCTCCAGTGGAGTGCTGTATCAAGCGGATGGTAACGCCCGACGACCGCGAAGCCCATCTGTATCGATCGCTGCACGACTTGCAGTTCCCGTTGCCCGAGTTCTATGGGCACTATCTGGATGAGAAGGGCCGGGAGGTGCTGATCCTGGAGTACATCCCGCGTGTAGGGTACTCCTTTCGATCAGATGAGGAGACAACGGAGTGGCTTTCGCTCATGGCTCGATTCAACGCCATGCCACTGAGTGCCTGCGATGTTGATTCACTAAGGCAGCAGGATTGGGGAGTTTGGCTCATCGATGGGAAGGTTGAGACCGAGTTTGAAGAAGTGATATGGTGCGCGGCTGAATCCTTGATCGGCGACGAGTTGGCCGCGTTCTGCCAAGCTCAGGCGTCCAAGATCCGATCTCTTAGTGGCTTCGCCAGAAGACTTCACGCCGTGGTAATGGACATGCCTAAGGCGCTTTGCAACGAGGAGCTTCATCCGGGATGGCGATCAGACGGAACACTTGTGGCATTCGATCTGCACAGTACAAGACCGAGTCCTCGGTTCATGGACATCTCGAACTACATCGGCGCACCCGAGTCGGGATCATGGCTAGGGGCCCTGTCACCTCGGATGAAGTGGGCCCGCGTCTACGGCGAAGCGTTGGCAGTTGCGGGCGGCCCATCCGTCGACGCGGCGACCATTCTACACGAGTCACGTCTTGTTTGGATGGCATTCGCATTCCAACTCGCATGGTGCCTTCAGGTCGCTATCGACGGCAAGATCAACTGGTCGGAGGATCTAGAGAAGAACAAGCTGGGGGCGCGCAGAGGGATCCTGATGCGGCTTGCCTATTTAACAGAGGCTCAAGAA
Organism: Candidatus Latescibacterota bacterium; assembly: GCA_965203175.1. Lineage (GTDB taxonomy): Bacteria > Latescibacterota > UBA2968 > UBA8231 > UBA8231. The sequence continues at coordinate 6,234,314 of OZ241867.1, forward strand.
TGGGCCCTGGTGTGAAGAGCCTCAGTGGAACATCTTCTGAGATCCAACGGAGGCGAACTGTATAACATGTGTTGGAGCAACGCTAAAGCTCAGTGGCTCTGAGTCGTTAGCTGTCCACCTTTCCCGTTCGGAGATTCACAGTCGGGTGTGCATCGTGTCAGCGGCTCAACACTACGTTAATGGATGTGAATCCTCTAACGCCCCATTTACGCTGCGGGGCATTCGCCCCTTGGCCCTAACGGGCACATCCTCTCTCTGTCACGGCGCTTGCCTTCGGCAACCTCCTCGCCAGCCCTATGCGGGACGAGAGGCGTCATAAATGGTTGAAACGTTAGCCGACACTCAATGATTTGCTTATGACTCAAGATCTTGTCCAGCGTGATCGAATAATTCGCCAAGAAGCGGATGAACTCCTTGGACCAAAGGGATTGAGAAGCCTACTCGAAAAATACGGGACTCCTCACGTTTCAGGCAGTTACGCTCTGCACCTCATGACCTGGAGAGATCTAGATATTTATCTGGAACAGCAACATCTATCAGAGGAATCGTTCTTTCGTTTGGGAGGTAGGATCGCCTCCTCCCTGGCTCCAGTAAGAATGAGCTTCCGAAATGAACGTATTAACCAGACACCGAGTCTACCGTTAGGTCTTTATTGGGGTATCTACCTTGGCGACGAGAGGAAAGGTGCCTGGAAGATAGATATTTGGGCAATTGATTCCCAAGATTGCGAGAAGCAACTTCAGTTTACCGAACGGATCGCAGCGGATCTGACTCCTTTACTGCGTTGTAAGATTCTCTCCATCAAAGATGCCTGTTGGCAGGATCCTGGCTATCGAAAGACCTATACAAGTCAGGACATTTACCGTGCTGTGATTGAGGAGGGCATTGAGAACATTGATAGCTTTAAGCAACACATGAAGGACAAGGGAGTGAGCGTCGGCTAATACAGCAATTCACGCTGCGCGCCGTGAGGCGCTGGGCCTTCGGCAAGCTGCATTCGCGGCTTCGTGAATTGTGGGCCCGTTAGGCGAAATCCTATCACTCTTTTAAAGAGTGGATTGAACCATGTTCACAATCGGAGTTTTTGGGATCATTACTGACGAGAACGACCGCGTCCTGCTTTGCCACCGGCGTGACTTCGATCTGTGGAATCTGCCCGGTGGCCGAGTTGAAGCGGGCGAGAGCCCGTGGTCTGCACTGGTGCGAGAAATAGAGGAAGAAACGTGTTTGAGAGTAGTACCCGCCCACCTCAGCGGAGTATACAGCAAGCCAGATAAGAATGAAATCGTACTCTCTTTCTCCTGCCTGGTTACCGGTGGCAGTATCCACCTCACCGATGAGGCCGACCAGATCGAGTACTTTGAGTTAGAGCGTATCCCGAGCAACACCTCCCCAAAACAGATCGAACGCATCAAGGACTATTTCGCAGACAGGGGAAAGACATATTACAGAGTGCAAACCGGTCCTTCTTCAGTCGATTTTATCAACGAAGGACAGATGTGAGAGATAGGTACATCGCCTAATAGCACGGTATTGCGCTGCGGCACCTTTGGCAACCGCTTCGCGATTCGCAAACCGGCAAAACGTCATGCGAAAGTGAGTTCGATTTTGTTTAGAACGGATCTCTTCCAAGCGCACTTGGAAAACTGGGAACTCATTCTACAGGAGCGAACCGTTGAAGCCATCGAACGGATCGCATCTGTTCCTGGCGTTGCGGGTGTGATTCTAGGGGGTAGCGTTGGGCGAGGAATGGCGTGGCCTATATCAGATATAGACCTCATCTACACTACTACCAAGGGGGCGGACAACAGTCTTGCAAAAAGAGTGGACGAGCTTGCGTTGTCCATCACAAGGGAGTGGGCGCGAGACACGTGGCCGACGTCTGTTGACGCAGGGCGACTCCATTTTACCGCTGACGAGGCAGACGACTTGCTCAAAGGCAAGCGTCACTTAGATGAGCTGATGGCCAATGAGAGGACTTTCCATGCGACCGACAAGAGCCACCTCGGTCGATCAGTTCACGCGTCTGAGGATTGCGATACTCCTGCATTTGTCGTGCTACTTTCCGATGGTCGATTTGACCCATCGGTTGTCCAGGCACGCCAAATCGAGCGAGTCAGACGTGTAACCAGTCTCGCTCAGCGAGTTCAGTCTCATCTGGAGGCCGGTAGTCTGATTGAGGCAGGGATCTCTATACAGGAACTCGCGCGTGTGATAATCCCATATCTGATGGAAAGGTGGGGGCATGGAGATCGGTCCTTTGGAAGGGCTTTCACTCGTTTTTGCGTTCTAGCGCACGAGCACCAGGAAGAAGGCATTGCGAATCGCCTCATTCGACTGTTCTCTCTTACGGCGGATGAGGTAGAAGCAAGATACGCCAAGGCTCCCGCTAATGTTGTGGAGCGACACATCACATCGTATCCATCCCGCCTGGCCGTGGGCGAAAAGATCACGGAGCTCGATGACAAACGCGATGTCCTGTATGCCTACACGTGGTATGCAGTTCGCACTGGTGAAACTGGTTCGTGGCTCCTCAATGAGGATCTACACAAGTCTCAACTCAAGTTGTCACTGGATCAAACAGCATCTATATGGACCGAGGTGGTCTCGAAGGAGCCGGATTGCATATCTAGCGAACTCACCCTCGCATAAAACAAGCATCTACGGCTCAGGCCATCCGGCCTCCGCCCAACCTAGCTTCGCCAGGTTCGTGAGTGCCGGACCGTTACACGCAATTTAAGGAGGCATTATGTTCAGGAACTATATCACTGTTGCTGTTCGGAATATATTCAGACATAAAGTCTATTCAGTGATCAACATTCTCGGACTGACAGTCGGTCTCACTGCGGTCGTACTTTTGATCGCCTACGTCGAGAACGAAACAGGCTACGACCGTTTTCACTCCAATCGGGAACAACTGTATCGCGTCGTGCGCAGGACTGTAGCGAACGAGCAAGAGATTGTCAGCACTAGCGTCTCAGGAGCAGTTCGAAACGCTGCTCTGGAGACCATCCCTCAAGTCAAGGCTGCTGCACGAGTTTGGGATGGGAGAGGAGCAGGTCCCCGTTGGATGCGTTATGGTGATACCTCTCTGTCAGTGGATTTTTGGCTTGTTGAAGATAACTTCCTGGAGGTCTTTGATTTCCCTCTTCAACAGGGAGAAATATCAACACTCTTTGAAAAGCCATACTCTGTGGCTATCACCGAAAAAGTAGCGCGAAAATTCTTCAAGGACGAAGACCCCATTGGGAAGATTGTCACCTTGGAGCATGTGTGGTTTGCTGGCAATTACACCGTCACAGGCATTCTTGCCGATCCACCAGTACAATCCAGTCTGCAATTTGAAGTCATCTCATCGACTGTCCCAACATCTGGTACTCCACATTATGCTTGGGAAAAGTGGAATAGAAGTTTCTCTTGGATTCCAGTCCAAACCTGGCTATTGCTTGAGCCCAACGCGAAGGTCGAATTTGCGGAACAAAACCTCAATGAACTTATGGTCAAACACCTGGGATCTAACGTTGCTGCCACCGATTCATATCAGTTACAAAAATTAACGCGAATTCATTTGTATCATCGCATCGACTTTGGATCGCGGATAGAAGATGGTGACGCTTCCGGTGGAACCGACATTCGCAGACTGCAAGTGGCAATAGGCATCGTGTTGCTGTTAATGCTGATCGCTTCAGTGAACTTCACGAATCTTGCTACTGCCCGTTCTTTGACACGCGCCGGAGAAGCAGGAGTAAGAAAAGTAGTAGGGGCGAGTAAACAAGACCTCATCATACAATACCTAACCGAGTCCATCGTACTGGCATTCGCATCTCTTGTTGTTTCGATTGGCGTTGCGCAGTTGGTGTTCCCAATATTTGCCGATATGCTTGAAACGAGCCTTCAGTTCACCCCTGGCGTCCTATTCTCTCTTATGCCCTTACTATGCCTCATTGCGCTCTTTTTCGGTGTGCTCGCTGGCCTGTATCCGGCCCTTTTTTTGTCCTATCTCTCGCCAGTCGAGGCTATTCAACCTGGTTACGTTCCTGGCTCAACCAAAGCATCGCTCCGAATGGGCCTCCTGACTTTCCAGTTTGCCTCGTCAATCCTGCTCGTTATCGCGGCAAGTGCGATGTCAACACAGATGGATTTCATTCGAAACAAGGAACTCGGTTTTCAGAAAGAACACGTCATTCTATTGCCCCTATTTGCCGATGGCAGGGGAGCGGATGTAGAAGGGAATGTTCCATTCACGGACCGTTATGAAACAGTAAAGCGAGCCTTCTTAAGAAATCCCAACATTCTGGCGGCCAGTGCAATACACACGAAAACTGGACTTGGAGGTCCAGCAGAGCTTATCCAACCAGCAGGGTATCCTGATGGCGTGCGAATGCGCCTTCTGGGAGTAGATGAAGACTTTCTGGGAACTTACGGGATTCATCTCGTAGAGGGCAGAAATTTCGATACGGGCAGAGCATCTGACAGAACTGCGGCCTTTATTCTCAATGAAACGGCAGTACGCCAATTGGGATGGGATAAGCCTATTGGCATGCAGGTCACATGGGGTTCTCGCAAAGGTCAAGTCATTGGAGTCGTCCGAGATTTCCACAATCGAAGCCTACATGAAGAGATTGGCCCTGTGGTCTTAGCTATCCGCCAGGATGTTTTCAACACCCTGGCACTTCGACTGGCGAACGGAGATTTGATAGCTACAATCAATGACCTTGAGCGGATTTGGCATAAGTTTCTGCCCACCCGGCCTTTTCGCTACTCGTTCCTTGATGAGAGCTTGAGTAGCATGTACCTCGAAACCCAACGCTTCACAGATATTTGTACGCTGTTTGCTCGTTTGGCCACCCTTGTAGCCTGCTTGGGCATGTTTGGCCTCATCTCGTATATCATAGAGAGAAGACGAAAGGAGGTTGCCATTCGCAAAGTCCTTGGAGCCTCGGACAGAAGCGTCGTGCAGATGCTCATAGGTGCTCAGATCCGTCCCATTCTGTATGGAAATCTGATTGCGTTGCCTGGTGCTCTGTATTTCATTGATCGATGGATATCTGATTTTGTGTATCGCGTGGACATAGAATGGACGATTTATGCAAGTGGGAGCATGGCCATTCTTGTTCTGGCAATTGCAACAGTACTTTTTCAGATCATCCGAGCGACTCGTAAAAATCCTGTTGAAGCCCTCAGGCACGAATGACAGGTCTCACATCAAGAAAGTTACAGTATATCAGAGTGTAGATTTGGCGATCAGCAAGCAAGCATATATAGAAGCCTCCAAGGCAAAGCCGACCTTTACTGCTGAGCAGGGAGCAGTGGCTTTTGCTAGACAGGGGCTAGGCTCGGTTATCGAATGGACTGAACTTGCAGCAAATCCAACCAATTGTGTCTACAAGGCAGTGTGTTGCGACGGCAGCTATATAATCAAGATCAAGTATCGAAAAGCCTTCTCGCTAGCGGTCGATTTCAATATTACCGCATTGTTACGCGATACAACCACTCTGCCCGTCCCGGAGATCAGTGTATTATGCGAGGACCCCGATGTGTTCGGATATCCTTATCTGATTTCTAGTCTGCTCCCCGGTACTCAAGGACGAGACTTTTTCGAGAGGCCCAGTACTAGCGATGATAGGCGGTGTCGCCTGCTCAAAGAATTTGGCTCAGCGGTCGCTGCCATCAATGAACAGAGCGTATCCGACGGTCTTCTGCCCGTGCAGGATGTGACCCAATGGCGAGAAGACATACGGAGAAAGCTCCTTTACAATCAGGACTTGGTAGCCGACCTGCCAGAAGATTGTCAAGCCAAGTTGCCCATTATCGAAGATCTTCTGGACAAGATTGATGTCGTGCCGAATCCGAGTCCTCAAGGGCTTCTATGGGGAGATGCAACTATACACAATCTTTTGGTTGATGATGATGGCCATATCGTCGGCATTTACGATTTTGAGAACGGAGCGACTGGCGACCTTCTACATGACCAACTGCATGTCGCAGCAGAGTTTACCCGAAAACCCCAAGAAATTTATGGTCGCGATCACTATCCGCAGGAGTTTTGGTCTGGGTATGCGGAGGCAGGTGGAGTGCGGATAGAACCAGATGAGACGTACCTTAAAGTCAGACAAGCCACCATGGGTGCTGGTTTGTGCTGGTTCTGGGAAGTGCTGGGAGCCTTTCATCCCAAAACGCCGCAATGGCTGGATGACTTGGAAAGTGGATTAAAAAGCCTTGTGGATTCCTGAGGTTCGGGTGCGCATAAACGTGGAACTCCGTCCCAAACTGACTTCTAAATTTGAGCTTCGGCAAATGACAGAGTCGTTTGTTGATATTGGAAATCTCCGTCTGTGGACAATCGTGTATGGCAGACAGGATATCAGGCCGAGTTGGCCAGTCGAGCAACTTGCTCAACTGTTGCCGAACGCGCGTTTGGAGTTTCTTGAGAATGCCCATCACCAAATTTGGCTTGAGCATGAAGAATTGCTCCAAGGTTTCTTGAGGGAATTTGTAAAGAAATTTGCCCACAGCACATAACACGTCCGTGCCCAGCTTCGGCGCTGGCGCGCCTTTGCCCAACCGCTACGCGGTTCGGATACGCCATCCGGATGAAGATGGAAAGGACGAGAACGTGGCGAAATCCTGTCCTGAATGCTTAAGTGATGTTCCTGAGAGCGCATTTGTATGTCACGCTTGCGGCCGAAGGATCGTGGGCAAGGAGTGCCCCGAGTGTTGTGAAGTTTCGAAAGAGACTGCAAAACGGTGCGCCTATTGCGGCCACAACTTTGAGCGCAAGGAGAAGATTGCCAAAATTGAACCATTTAGTGCAAAGGCCTCATTGCTGGCCACGCTCTTCCTCCGGATGCGTTTGATCCCACAGGAGATTTTGCTAACTCCAGAGAAGATCATCATCCAAACGTGGGGATTCTTTTGGCTTAGCAGGTCGGACGAAGACATCCCTTGGGAGAAAATCGCCGGCTATCACTACCACGCAGGATGGTTCTGGGACAGTCTTGAAATCCAGACACGCGGCCAGACAGCCAATAGAATACGATGCCTTCAGAAACCAGACGGTCTAAGAATCAAGGAAATACTCGAGCAAATGAAAGAGTAGAAACGAAGAGGGCACGGCGGGAACGTTATAGGAAATTCCAGCCCAAGGAATTTTGCTCTTCAAGGATTGCCGAGGATGGCGACGGATAAATTGCCCACATGGTTGGAGTTGTTTGCGGACGCTCTCAAACCCGCCCAAGTTGTGGGTATAGATCCTCTTCGCAAATGGTCATTGTCGCAAGTGTTTCGGCTGACCTTGGATGAAGGTCGCACTCTAATCGCCAAGCGAGGCATTCCCACAAAGGGGCCCACGGAGTTGGAAATATACCAAGAATGCCTGATCCCTCTCGAAATAGACGCGCCGACCGTTGTTGCAAGCTTCTCAAGTGAAACCGAGTATGCTTTCCTGATGGAGGATTTTCAAGGCGCAGACCTTGAACAACGGCCTTCCAATTCAGATTTCTTTGATACGGCCCGCCGACTTGCTGAAATTCGGACATCTGCAGAGAAGATCGCAGAATTCAACACTTCAAAGATCGAAAAGCACCTGCTGACCAAAGAGCAACTTCTTCTCGACCTTGAATATGTACTTGAGCACGCGGGTCGGGAGCATCAGGAGATGATCAGTTCCGTAGCGAGGCAGGCGAGATCGGTTGCACAACACCTGGACCGTTTATACGAAGAGACGCCACCCACACTGAACCACAACGACTACCACGCAAAGAACTTACTCAATGTCGGGGGACGTGTTGTGCCCATCGACTGGGCAAATGCTAGAATCAGCCCACACCTTGGAGATCTTTGCTGCCTCATTGCTGAAGGAAGGGATCAAGGAATTCCCCAGCAAGCATTTGTTGATACCTACACATCCACTGGGACTCAGGAGGAAGTCACAGATTGGCACCTTGATGTGGGCTCTCTTTGCTGGCATGTCCACAGTCTACAGTGGATTCTTGAATTCGGACTGGACGCCATTCCTTCATCGAAGAATTGGGTGGCAAACTACCTAGCGGACATATCGGCCACCGTCGCTCGACTGGAACCGTAGGCTGACTCAGCCTTTGAGGGCTTCACTGCCTTGCAGCATGTCCACGCCCAATTCGCTGCCAGCAACTCCCCTTGGGCCGAGAAGATTGAAGACGTACCTGATTTGCTCCAGTTAGGCTGAGACTATTTCTTACCCGCTAAGAAACAGTCTGATGAAGCAGAAACAACATGAGCCTAAGAAAGTGGCGATTTTGGCCTTTGCCGTGCTGGGTGGGATTGCAGGGTTTTGCAGCCATGGGGCGGCCCAAGAAAATTGGTGGCGGCTCGGAGGAGAGGGCGGCGTTTCCTGGACGGAAGTAGCGGATTTCGGCCTGATGACGGACGACTCGACCGCCGCCGGGGCGCTCCAGCCTTTCGAACTCAAGCCGGACGAGAACCTCTTGCCTCGGTTGGGACCCTGGCAGCCCTTCAGGTTCACCTTCGACCCGGTTTACCACCCGGGTCATCCGCGTTTGTGGCTGGGACACGGCAACTTTCTATTGAAGAGCCGCGACGAGAACCTGGGGAATTATGGCATTTTGTACCAGGCCAACCTCCTCGTCTTCGTCGACGGCAATCCCGCCACCTACGTCGAGCGCAGGGACGAGGTCGCCGACCCGCGCAGCCGCCCACCATTGGGGTCGTCTTTCTATTACACGATAGATATGGGCGCGCAGGTGCCGGTGGAGCGCTTCGTGTTCTACCCTCCCGAGGGGATAAGCTCCGACAGCGACCAGCCCTTTCGTCCCAACTATGTCCTCAAATCATTCAGCCTGACAGCCCGCCAGGACGGGGGAGGTATAATGGAAGAGGAGATGAAGCAGGGCTTCAGATGGCGCGGGGCGGGCTTCTGCTGCCCGCTGGAAAATCAGCTGGCCTACCGCGAAGCCAACCGCGACAGCGTCACCGAGGTCCGCTTCCCGCTACAGAATTTGCGCTATTTGCGCCTGCTGGAAGTCCCCGACGGACTCACTTTGGACGGTCAGCCGATCGTCGTCCAGTCGGCTTATGCGGAGATGGAGGTCTACGGCCGGGGTTTTGCGCCTACGGCGACCTGGGAGTCGCAGATAGTGGACCTGGAGCGGGAGGTCAACTTCGGGCGAGTGGTCTTTCAGGTGAGCAAGTGGCGCAAGGACGGGGAGCAGTTGGTCGCCCTCGGGGACGGTCCGGTTCGCGTCCAAGTGGAGATCAGGACGGGTCGCGACGACACGCCGATGGCCTACTTCGGCTTTGACGATCTGGGAGCCCACGTGGAGGTGACCCAGAAACAGTGGGAACGGCTGACTTCCTCCGTGCCGAGGGCGACCTTGATCAGTTCCATATCTAGACTGGAGGCGCGCGGCGCCACGGTGCCGACGGTGGGATTCCGCGGTCCGGTAGTCGAGGATCTGAAAAACTGGAGTTCCTGGTCGGTGCCACTTGAGGAGTCGGGGCAGCACCCGCGCCTGCCGTGGGGGCGCTACTTTCAGCTGCGGGTGCAACTGGAGACGGATGCGTTCTTTGACTTTGCCCGGCTGGATTCGCTGCAGATCGAGATTGCGCCGCTGTTGGCGGATCGGGTCGTCGGCGAGGTGGTCCTAGAGGAAGATCACCAGCCGCAGGGCGGGCGAGTGCGCGTGCCAACGGGCGAGAAAAAGTCCTTTGTATACGATATTGGCGTTGAATTTTCCAGCGCGGATCGCACCGGCTTCGACGTCGTGCGGATCATGACGCCGGCGGAAGCGGAGTTCGGCTGGCTGGAGATAGGTGAGCCCCTAAGCACCGTGGAACCGGACAGCATCGTGAACGAGGAAAGCGGTTTTGTTGTATTTTTGCCCCGCCGCCTGAGTCCAGAGGGCGATCAGCGGCTGCGCATTGGGCTGGAAACGGTGCTCTACGACGAGGCCGGCGAGTTCGGAGGGGAGGTCTTCAACCGCGGGGAACAGAGCTTGTTGCAGCGGGTCGAAGGCGGTGATGTCAGCGAGGAGCTTGGTTCCAACCAGTTGGTGGTGGTGGCGGCGGCCTCCTCGGCAAGGGGAGTTCTGGGGGATCTCGAGGTGGGGAGCCACGCTTTTACCCCTCAGGGGGACGGCGTCAACGACCAGTTATCCATCCAGTATACCTTGTTCCGGGTGCAGCAGGCGTCCGCAGTAAAGGTCGGCATCTATGCCCTGGACGGACGGCGGGTATGGCAGGCGCAGCCAGAGGCTCAGGCCGCGGGGCGCCATACGGCCCGCTGGGACGGTCGGGATGGGGCCGGACAGCTAGTCGGCCCAGGCATCTATCTGACGCGGGTGGAAGTAGAGACGGATAAGGGCAGTGAGATCCGCCTGCAGCCCGTCGCTGTAGCATACTGAACGGGGAATATCAGACCAGTCACCCTCCCCTCGCCGACTTTCCTATTCCCGACAAAAACGACTGGGTTATGAAAGCCATGATACTCGAAAACGATATGATAGCAAATCATCCATTTCCCCTGACAAGGCCCGATGTCACAATACTCGAGAGTTCTGAGAAGATAGACGAAATCGATTGCCCAGAGCTGCAGTGGTGGTTCGCCATCCCGAGACTGGGCGAACACTGCCTTTGGGCACTCTATGAGTCCGACACGTTGGAGTTAACCGGGGTAGTCGAGATTGTGTCCACTGCTCCTGCAACGATCCAAGGCACCGACTGCGTCGAACTCCGATTGAGAGAATGGTCGGCTCGGGACGATTGGCCGATGGATTTTAACCCTGGGCTCATGTACGCACTGCTGGACGAACAGCAGGCCAAATGGCTTTCCGTCGTCAAGACACTAGATGGAAGACGGGTTTTCGAAACCGTGGGTGACAAATGGTTTGAGCACAACTGGGGGGGAAGGATGAGGCGCCGAATCGTTGATGATGGTCGCTACCAACGCCAACCCGATGGCTCGTATAAAACTGCCAATGGTACAGGGCTGGGTGCAGGCACCTACGATGTAACGATCGGCGATAATACTTTCTGTTGTCTCCGTGTTTTGGACGCCATTCCCGGCCTTTCTACACCGAATGGCGGCGAACTTGTGGAAGCTTTCATTGAACGCGGAGGGCGGACCGTTTTCTTTAGACGATACGATGGGAGGTTTTTCCGCGACCGGGACTTGGTCGTCAAGTATCCAGACAATCGCCGAATCGTCATCAACGACACGGTGTATGTGCATCACGACTGCACCGGGCGAGCTCACGACACAATCACGCAATTTGCACTGCAACCTGCTTCACAGGTTCAGTAACTGCAAGACGTTGGCCGCAAGCACCCCGTAATGGACACTGCCCATTACGATAGAATTTCACACTACAAAAAACTTGACTGGGTTGCATCTATCTCCTTGCTTGGCGTTAAAACGCCAGAAATTCCCGAGGATTCAAAGCTCCCCCGCCGCAGGTGCGGATATGAGTTCGCTGGACATCCAACCCCAAAGGAGTAGAAATGACAGCAGAAGCAAGACCGGACGAGAGCACCCATGGAAAGGTAATGCATGCGGCTATTCAAAGCGGTGAGCGCGAGGCAATTGCGCGTTACCGTAACGCGTTCCCGATTCTCGAGCCCTTCAGCGATGCGGCTATCCAAGAAGGTGCGACGCCACACAACTGTTCCATCGCCCTTGCCCGGGAACGTGGTTTTGAGGGTCCGTATCATCTTAATCGATGCTTTTCAGAGAACATCTCTGTCGCACCCCGCGAGACGTTTGCAGCGCTTAAAGAAGCGGTAAAGGCGTTGGATCTCAGCACGGCCGCCGAGATCCTCGATGCGTTTCCCTATCTCGCGAGGGCACGGGTCTACAACAAGGATCTTGGCGTCGAGCGTGGGGCGTCACTTCTCCATCTGGCGATGCCACGATGGGCAAAGGACGGCGGTGATCAGACGACCGACCAGCACATTGCGATGGCGTCACTCCTGATCGATCGCGGCACCCCAATAAACACGATTGGGGATGGCGGCGAGACACCGCTCGGTTACGTCGGCTGGTTGGGCATGAAACGATTCGCCCGGTATCTGTTCGAACGCGGCGCAGACCCCACCGTGACTACTGAGTGGGGTTTCGACGCGCTCGGCACCATCGCCGACCACGGTCACGTCGATCTCATGGAGATCTTCGCAGAGGCGGGCGTCTCGTTGACGCCCAGGCATCTCGTTCAAGCGCAGATGACCGAACGCCTAGATGCGCTGGAGGACGCGGATCTACATGCGAGATGCGATATCGGCCATTTTGATGGCGAGCGGGGCACGTTGATGCACGTTGCGGCAAACGAGAACCTCCCGGCGATGATCGAGTACCTGCACAAGCGGGGCGTTTCGCTTGACGACCTGGACAACTTCGGTCGCTCACCAGCGCAGTTCGCCGTCGAACGAGGCAGGCTCGAAGCCCTACGCGCGTTAGCGGACTGTGGTGCGACGCTCGATGCCGAGGCAACCCAGTTCCTTGATGATCGACGGTCTTGAGTTTGGTACAAGATTGACAATCGAAACTGCTCCCTAACCGGTGTGTCCGGCAACACCCGTGCAGCTTGAGCCGATATGTAGTTATGAACGCACTGAAACCAGCTAAGATCCAAGCCGCGCTCGAAGCCGTCGAAGCCGGTGACGCCAAGAGGCTCGAGCCACTTCTGAAAACGAACCCGGCACTCGTCCATCAGATCCTTGAGCACGACGACCACAGCGTAATGCTCAGGCCGACACTGTTGCACCGGACCAACGCCAAGGCCGATCGGGAGCGACGGCCCCGCAGAAGGAACAAGGGTGACCTGGACTGCGCCCAACTGCTCATCGACTACGGTGCCGACATCAACAGCCGGGTCCTGGACTCTCCGCCGCCACTGGAGATGGCAGCGTGGACGCGCCATCACGATCTCTTCGAGCTGCTGCTGGCCAACGGGGCCGACGTAGAATGCTACACCGAACTGCCCCCGATCGAGGCTGCGGTCGCCACGGCTTACGGCAGGGACATGTTCAAAAGCCTAGTGTCCACTGGCGCGCAGTACGACATCTCTCATACGCTTCGACTCGGACTGCTTCGGGAGACGCGGACACTCCTCGAGGCCGACCCTAGTCTCGCTAACATCGAGACGGACCACGGTCTCCCGCTCAATCTGGCGGTCAGCAAGCCGGGCAGCTACAAGCCAAGTCCGGGATTATTCAAGCTGCTGATCCGGTTTGGCGCCGACATCCACGCCGAGGATCGGTTCGGCCTGACGCCGCTGAAGGCAGCCCGCCTGCCCGGCAACGACAAAATCGTGCTGGCTTTACTCGACATGGGCGTAGAGGACGACATTTACGGCGCCCTCCTGGCGCGCGACGAGGATAGGGCCAGGGCAATCCTGCGGGCTGATCCCTCACAGGCACACCCGGTCGCCACTTGGCCCGATCGGGGGCCAACGCCCCCCATCGTCTGGGCGGTCTGGTCCGGCTCGACGCGCCTCGTGGAGATGATTCTCGAGCACGATGTCGTCCTGAACTTGTCGGGGAATCCGCTCGGGATCGCCATCGAATACGGTTACGACGAGATCGTCCGTCTCCTGCTCGATCACGGCGCTTCGCCCGAATGCGTCGACTGCAGCGGCTGGGCGGGCGTTCGCACCGGCAAGTTCTGGGACCGGGTCCCGGGGGGCGGTCCTGCACCCGATGACGATCCGCCGGTCTCCGTGCCGCTCTACACGGCGCTACGCAACGGCACGACCGCCGCCGTGGAGATGCTGCTGGAGGCGGGCGCCGATCCGAACTCCACGCTGACCATGTGGTCGGGCCTGCAATGGCCGGCGCGCTCCGGCGACCTGGACAGGGTCCGGTTGCTGCTGAAGCGGGGAGGAAATCCGGCGAGCCACTGCGCTCGGCGGGCGCTTCGACTCGCCACTCGACTCAGCCAGGGAGCTATGGTGGAGCTGCTCGTCACGCATGGTGTCGACGTCGAGGCGGCGACGGACTCGGAACTCGACGAGGAGAAGATCCAGCGGACAGCGAACGAGTCGACGCGTGGCCTCCTGGAGGAGCTCCGCGGGATCCTCGGTCTACCCAAGCGGGAACGCGCCCGCATCCTGCGGCTGCGGGCACAGCTCATCAATGCGGTCATCGACGGAGACGCGCGAAGCCTGCGCGACGTGCAACAGCAGGCACCTGAGCTCCTTGAGCGACCTATGGTCAAGCACGACCTGCTGCGCCACGCCGCCATGGCGGGTCACGGCGACATCGTCGACGTCCTGGTCGAGCACGGGGCGCCCATGACGATCCAGACCGCCTCGGCCCTCGGACGCCTCGATCTCGTCGCATCGATGCTCGACTCAGACCCGACACTCGCCAACGACGACCCGCCGGCACTCAAGATCGCCGCGCAAAAAAACCACCGGGCCGTCGCTGAGCTGCTTCTAGACAGAGGTGCGGACATCGACCGAGTGTCGAGTAACTATCAGCCTACTGCCCTTCATGTGGCGGTCCGCAGTCGTTCGATCGATGTGCTCAAACTGCTTCTGTCGCGGGGTGCGGACGTGACCATCCGCGAGACGGGCGACCACCACCACACGCCGCTTGGCGTGAACTGGCCCCTCACGGTACCGGAGGGCGAAGAGATTCGCGATCTTCTGATCGCGCATGGGGCGAAACCCGAGGAGCAGCACTCCTATGACGCTTGATGGATGGATCTGTGGCTTCCCCTCCGCTTCGCTCCGGGCTCACAAACCGGCGAACCGTTAGCAGACATAAATAACGGCTATAAAAGGAACAAAGACGATGAGTACGCCGCCGGACGACCACGGATAGGGCCCTGAAGTTAAGCCTCGCTCAGGACACAGCGGCCGCCCCCGTATCGACAAGATCCTGAAAGAGGCACGACGCGGAGATTTAGAGTCCGTTAAACGACACCTGAACCAGGATCCGACGCTGCTGCTGGCCAAGAGTGGCGGGCACAACAGGACGTTTCTGTGGGAAGCAACACGCGGCAATCGGGTTGAAGTCGTGCAGTTTTTATTACAAGCGGGAGCCGATCCCAATGTCCCGGGGCGGACCCGGTCGGAGATACCGGTGCTCCTAAAGCCCTACTGTATTGCACGACGCTATCGCCGATTAGAAATTGCCGAGCTGTTAGTAAAAGCAGGTTCCGTACTGGATATCTACTCGGCGTGCTTTCTGGGTGACACTGACTGCGTGCAACATAGCCTTAAGAGTGAGCCATGCTTGTTGACCAAGGAACAGGAAGACGACTCCGTCTGGCGTGTGACCCCCTTACACTACGCCGTGGCGGGAGGCCACGAGCAACTCGCCCGATGGCTGATCAGGGAAGGCGCACTAGTGAAGCCCTATACCCGGCTGTTATGTAATACGGCCGTGCGAATGAAACACGCGGACCTGATACCCGTGCTGGTACAGGGGGGTGCGGACCGAGATTTGGTCAAAAGCTGGGGCAAGATTTGACGCAGTTCCTACCCCAGCAATCCATTTACAGTGCATACTGGACAGCTTGTAGAACTCTCCTCATGGGAAGAGTCGCCATGTCTGAAGAAGATATCAAACAGCTATCCTCAATGATCGAGGCGAGAAGGAAAAACGACACTAATTCAAGCTTTTTTTATCACGCATGGGTAGTGCCAGAATACAAGTGCCTGTGCATGACGATACCAAAGGTAGCCTGTACGACGGTCAAGACCGTGCTTTATCACTTAGCAGGAAATCCCGTTCCGACGGATGGGAGCGATATACACGATCACGATATCGGGATGTTTTTAGGTCAGTACAGCGTTGCTGATATCGTAGAGATCATCTCGTCGCCTGATTGGGTAAGATTCTGTTTTGTGCGCAATCCGTATCATCGGTTGTTTTCGGCTTACAAGTCGAAGATTGGAAACACGTGGGATACCCAATATGATTGGCTACGAGATGCGATACGAAAGAAGTATGACTACCCCATCCGGGACGGACGTCGGTCAGGTATGGTAGCCTTCGCTGATTTCGTTCGGTTTCTAGTGGATTCAGATGCAAACGTGCGTTACGAGCTACATCCAGATGCTGTTTTTGACGGTCACTACAATGTTCAGTCCCGCATTCTGATGCAAGACTTGATTCCGTACGACTTTGTCGGCCGCTTTGAAAAGCTGGAAGGTGGATTACGACAGATCTTGACACACCTAGGTGCACCCGAGGAAACCATCGCGCTTTCCTCTGAAGTTCGCAACCCAACGATCAAAGTACCACTTGCTACGGCCTATAGTAGTGAGTTAGCAGATCTTGCCTATGAACTCTACAGAGAAGACTTCGAGGCTTTTAGCTATGATAGGGATAGCTGGCTGTTTGATTCATGAAGCCATACAACTGACGAACAGCAGGAGAATCGGATTCTGACTTCTTGCGTGGATCAGAGCGCAACGCCACATAACAGCAGCACTTGTGGCCTGGGGCCGACGCCCTTCGACCGAACTTGCCTCCGGCAAATTCACAAGTGCGCGACCCGTTATATGCAATTATTTTGGTAATCCTATATAGCGAGACTCGAAATGATCTGTTCAAATTGCGGTTATTCATCGCGCCACCAAGAGATTGTTGGAGAGAATTCCACAGTAGTCTGCCCCTCATGCAAGCTAGAGAATGGGGTATTTCACCTCCCTCTCTTTGTAGTGACAGGAGGCGGTGGATCTGGAAAATCCACCGTGGCGTGTGGGCTGAGAGGTCGGCTTGATACGTGTTTGGTGCTTGAAGCAGATCTTTTCTACCCAATTCAAGAGAGCACCAAGTCCAATGATGACTATTGGAGCTACTTGATCTTTCTCTGCCGAGAGCTCATGCAGAACGGAAAGCCGGTGGTTCTTTTTGGCTGGGTGAATCCACGGCAGTGCGAAGCAAGTGAAGACATCGGCTACTTTTCATCTGTACACTACTTGGTGCTCGTCTCTGACAAGCACACACAAGAGGCTCGAATTCGAGGTCGATATCCCACATCAAGAGAGGAACCTCCAACAGACGAATTCATCGCGATGGCACTAGAGGCTACTCAAATCCTGAGAGATGAGGCTGACGAGAGGAGCCGAGTGACTATATTGGATACTACCGGTATGAGCGTCGATGACACGCTGGCAGAGACCGCTTCTTGGATCTCAGCCAGCCTCTAATCTGCGCAAATTCCTTTCATTCTGGATATATCGCGTTTCCGCTATTCAATTATTGATTGGATTAGCGACAAGGTGACGTCTGAATTGGAACTCCCCTAGATGCAGTATGAGATCTACTTCCGCACCAGCCGTGGAGGAATTGGCATTCCGTACGAGCTGGCGAAGACGGAGTTCTTGGCCGTCTACCACCGGTTTGGTCTAGAACTCAAGAAGGACCTGCGGGCACGGCATCGGATGTCGATCGAACTGCCACTCATTCCCGATCAAGTCGCAGCACTCGCAGGCGACCTCGGGTTTACTGAAGCAATCGTCGGCCAACACTACGAGCCCTTCCGTGGAGAGGAGATCTCTGCCGTTCGGAGTGGACGGTGGCTTCTTGGTTGGATTCGCCTTGGTGACTACAAGGTGCACCAGACAGAGGTTTACGTTCAAGACAAGCAAGCGCTACTGGAGGATGCCCCGAGCAACCGCCAGTTCGAGATCGTCCAGAATGGAGACAGGCGTGTTGTGTCAGGACAGAACTGGCATCGAGCCGTGTCTATTCTAGATGCCCGGTTTCTGTACAACATTGCTGATCCAAAACCAACGGATGTCGTCTTGGATCCATTTGCCGGATTTGGCGGGCTCGCCCTTGAAGGGAGACGTCGGGGACTCACAGTCTTCGCATCCGACATCGATGATAGCCTGTCTCCAGGTCTCTCAGTGAACTTTCCGAACTCGTATGTAGTTGCCGATGCCAGCCATCTGCCAATACGAACCGACCACTTCGATCTGATCGTCACAGAACCGCCCTTCCGGAGTTCCTGCCGTCAGGCCGTCATGGACTCGTTGCCTGAGCTGTTGCGCGTCGTGAAGCACACGGGACAACTCATTCTACTAATTGCCATGGATATGTGCGATAGGATTCATGGGCAGTTCGAGCAGATGGGAGCGAAAGTCGATGTCGTCGGTATCATGCCCCGCGGAGCTCGACGGAAGTGTCCAGTATTGAAGATCACTCTCGGCTGAATGATCCCGTTGCGGGTGGGATCGCGATGAGTAAACCAACCTAAAGTGAAGGGAAACATCAGATGCCTACACGCCACATCGAAGCAGTTACGATCAACCAAGACACATCTTGTTTCGTTGAGCTTTTGCGGAGGCGGAAAAGTGTACGACACGATGGGGCTGGCGACCCAAGTCATGAAGACTCATGGTCTCTAATTGGTACCAAGATTGGAACTGACACACCATGGAACAGACCAGAATCGGCCTGATCGGAGTGGGACGTTTCTGTCCTAATTATCACATTCCGAATCTCATCCAGCGGAGGGACGTGGAGATCACAGCAGTCTGTGACATCTCGCAGGATCGTCTGGACAACCTGCCGGAGAGTCTGTGCGCAAGCCAGACCAGTCGGGATTACCGCGACCTGCTTGACCCCAATCTCGTGGACGGTGTCGTCGTCAGCACCCCAAATCAATATCACTATGAACAATGTAAGCTCGCGCTGGAAAGGCGCATACCCGTTCTCGTCGACAAGCCGACGACAGTCACAGTAGCACACGCCAAAGAATTGACCACTCTCAGCCAGTCACAAGAATGTCTATTAATGACAGCTTTCACGCGGCGTTTCATGGCGAGCACAGAGTATGTACGCAGCCAGTTAGCCTCTAGTTCCGATGATATTCAGTACATGACGGCGGTTCAGCGCAGAGCCGGCGGTAACCTAGCAGACGGCGGTATGCTGCATACGCGGACGGTACATATCCTTGATGTACTGCCCTGGCTCGTCGGACAGCGTATCGTGGCCGTCGCTGGGACCGTCGCCTATGAAGAGGCAGGTGGAGTTGAGGATTTTGTCGACGTGCGGCTGGATTTTTCTGGCGGATTGTGCGCGCACCTGCTGTGTATCAAAAACTGTGACGAATACGAGGATGAGGTCACGGTTTACAGCGCACGAAAGAGCTTCCGCCTTGAACGCGACCTGCTTTTCACAATGGCGCAGCCCTCTGGATGGGAACCTGTCGACCCCCCCCCTCACCAAGGATCGTTGACGGGTTACTTCGTCGATGTGATCCAGGGGGAGAAGGTCATCGAGAGCGCGCCCGGTGTGGACCCGCACAGCCGCGACGGACTACAGGCTCTAAGAGTGGTCGAGGCGATTCACGAGGCAGGAAGGACCGGCAGGTTGGTTGCCGTACCTCTGTCGGAGAGCTCGAAATGAATAAAACAGCCCAAAGATCGCGTTAAGGTGAGGGGGCTGCGTTGCGGCCGATTTCTGGTTTTGGGCGGTTTAAAGAGACCCTACATCCCCAGACAAGGTTTACAAAGCCGCGAGACATTAATTCAGACGAGCGTCAAGTCGGCCCGATGGCCCTCTTCGAGAAAGGCGGTCAGCAGATCCACGGCTGCTTGCAAGTCGCCTTTGTCAACCAGCTCGACCGAAGTGTGAATGTAGCGCGTCGGCACTGAAATCGTCGCCACCGGCACACCGGACCGCACCCTTTGCATGGCCCCAGCGTCCGTGCCGCCGAGAGGGAGGATTTCCAATTGGCACTTGATTTTTCTCTTCTTCGCCAGCCCTCTGAGTTGGGCCACCAAGCCCGGATGCGAGATCGCCGACGAGTCCAGCAGTTTGATCGCCGCACCCTGTCCCAGGCGCGTTACCTGCTCGTGCTCGGCTATCCCCGGAATATCGGCCGCCAGCGTCACGTCGAGAGCCACCCCTAGGTCTGGCTCAACTCCAAACGCGCTTACTTGCGCACCCCGCAAGCCGACCTCCTCCTGCACGGTGGCCACCGCATAGGTCTCGCAACCAAAGGTCTTGGCCTGCTGCATGGCGCGGATCATCACGTAGAGTGCGACGCGGTCGTCCATGGCCTTGCAAGAAACCCCGTCGCCGATCTCAGCGAAATCCCGCTGCAACGTCACCATCGCGCCAAGCTCGACCTCGCGCCTGACTTTGGCTGGCGACAGGTAGAGATCGACGATAAAGTCGCTGATGGCCAGCTTGGCGTTGCGGTCGGCCTCCGTCTGGATGTGCGGCGGTTTGATACCTGGGTAGAGCAGGCCCGGCAGATCGCGCTTCTTGCCCCTGACGACGACCCTTTGGGCCACCATATTGCGCGGGTCGTGCCCGCCTAGGGGCACTAGGCGCAAAAGGCCCCGCTCGTCGATGTGCGAAACCACGAAACCGATCTCGTCCATGTGCGCGGCGATCATCAGCTTCTTGGCCTTTTTTCCCTTGCTCGCCTTCTTCACGGCGATCAGATTGCCCAAGGCATCCACCCGCATCTCGTCGGTCAGGGGCGCAAGCTCCCGCCGCACGATCTCGCGCAGCCGATCCTCCCGGCCGGGAACCCCCGCGCTTTCACATAGCTCTTTGAGCAGCTTCACTTGGTACTCCTTATAATCAGGGCTTGACGAGTCTGAAGGACGAAAAAAATCGCTCGATATCCGAGGTGTCGTCAAACGCGTAGGGTGCTCCGACCGCCATCAAGCTGTAGAGCCGCTGGCCCACCTGTAGGCTCTGCAACCGCAACAGGCTTTCGTCGGCAGCTTGTATCTGCGTCTGCCGTGTGGGATGCCCGTCCATCTCAACGGCGGTCTCTGACAGGATTGTTCCCTCCACCTTCTGCAAGATGGCATCTCGACGCGCAGCAATCGCACTATCAGCTTGGACGGCCTCGGGCACATCCCCGTAGGCAATGGCGTATTGCACGTCGGCGCGCTCAAACATCAGGTATTGGAACTCTACCTCGCCAAAGGACAACGGCTCGCGCAGCTTGCGCAGATTGGGCCGGCCGGCCGTCTGCACTGTGAAGGCCCCCGGCTCATAGGTTCGCTCCTCCCATTCCGGCGCGCCGCGCACCCAATTGACGACATTGTAGGCGGCAATAGCCCCTAGGACGACGAAGAAGAGCTTGACGGACAATAGGTCCGTTTTTTTAGGCGCTTGGCCCATTAGCTCAGGCCAGCCCCAACTTCTCTTCGGCGCTGTCTACGGGGATATAGCCCAAGACCTGGCGCGGATGGTCGATATCGACCCAGCGCCAGCGATTGTTGGACACTCCGTAAAAAATATCAAAGCGCAAGTCCGCGGGAGCTTCTATTGCGCGCTGCACGAGTTGCACTACGTCGCGCTGGCTGCACCAGATGGGGGCCCCCCGCTCGTCGCGCGGGTGGTCCTCGGCATTGACCCAGCCGATGCGCAGGCAGGGCACCGACATATTGTGTACGTCGGCGTAGTAGCGCGCTAGTGCTTCGCCCCAAATCTTGGTCGCCGGATAGAGGCCGGTCGGCCGATGCGGCCATTCGTGCGTCACGATCTGTACCTGACCGGTATCGATCGCGTCAAAGCGCCCTTCGGAGATGGCCTTGTACGGGTCCTCCTGCTGGTAGCCCCAAGACACCATGATCGAGCTGGCGAAGACCACGCGCCCGACGCCAGCACGGCGCGCAGTCTCCAGCACATTGCGCGGCCCGACGATATTGCTGCCAAGCAGGCTCTCCCAACTAGCATCCGGCCGCGGGTCGGCCGCCAGTTGCACGACCACGTCCATACCCTCGACGGCCTTTGCTATCGCGTTGTAGTCGGTCAGGTCTGCGAGGATGAATTTCTCTTCGGAAATTCCCAAATCTGCGTCTTTGGGTGTCCGCTCCGAAAGCTGGGACCGCCGCGCCAAGCCATAGAGGTCATAGCGATCAGGTTGGGTGCGCAAATGCCGATACACAGCTCCGGCGATCAATCCGCAAACGCCGGTAATTAAGACTTTCTTGGGGGCCATGGCTCCTCTTCTCCTCTATATCATCCAATGGCGGCGATGTGGCGCAGGGCGCGGTAGCGCTGGTCGCAATCCATGCCGTAGCCAACGACGAACGTGTCTGCAATTTCAAAACCACAGTAATCTATCGGCACTGGAAACTCCCTGCGGGCAGATTTGTTGAGCAACGTACACGCTCTGAGCGAAAGAGGTCGCCGCGACTCTATCATGGTCATCACAAAATCTAGAGATCGGCCGGTATCGACAATGCCATCGACGACGAGTACGTCCCGTCCGGTCACGGCGACAACGAGGTCTTTGGTCAGCTCGATCCGACCGGTGTTTTCCGTGCCCTGATAGCTCGAAACACCGACGAAGTCGTAGTCCAACCGCGCCAACAGCTCCTCAGGCAAGCGGTCCATCAGGGCCATCATAAACTGTACGGCTCCGTTGAGGAGGCCGATAAATAAGGGGGCTGACCCAGCGTAGTCATCGGCTATCATCCGAGCCAACTCGCCGATGCGCTGCTCCACTTGCTGGCGCTCAATTAGCACTCTTAAGGCGGGAGTGTCCAACGGACTGCGAGGCATGCCCTTGATTATACGGCTTATGGGCTATTCTTTGCAAACGAAAGGCGCCGGAGCAAAAACTCCGACGCCCATGTTGGCCCACCCTAAAGGCGGGCTGTGTCGCGGCTTGGTCAGGCAGCTTGACGGGTGTTGTGCAGCACTTCCCGTTTCCGGTCTAAGAGCGCCTCGGCGGGGATGCTGGGTTGCTCGGGCACCTTCAGGGCTGCCGCCGCAGCCAAGGCACTCAGTTCGTCGACGCTGGACAGGTCGAGCTCGCCGCGCTGATAGGCGGCATCGATGTGCTCGCACAACAACTCTAAGTCGGCCCAAGATCGGGCTTGCCCAATACGCGCCTGCAAGGGGATGGCCGCGGGGCTTAGTCTGGCAGTCTGCATAATTACCTCCTTGGGGGAGTTAAGGAGTACGCGCGGGTGCGAGGCGCTCCGGCCGCCTTGGCGTGGGGGCTCCAGAGCAGCCTTGGCACCTCGACCCGCGAGAGCGCAGAGGCTAAGCCAGTTCGGCCTCTGCTTCTTCGTGTTCAGGCACTTCTGCGACCTGCATGTTGAGGGCTTGGCGCACCTCGGTCTCTAGGCGCGTGCGGACCTCGTAGTTGTCGCGGAGGAAGATGCGCGCGTTCTCGCGCCCCTGACCCAGCCGCTCGTCGCCGTAGGAAAACCAAGTGCCGCTTTTGGCGACGAAACCGCTGTCAACGCCCAAGTCGAGCAGATCACCCTCGTGCGATATGCCTACGTCGTCGCCGCGGAACATGATGTCGAACTCGGCCTCGCGGAAGGGCGGGGCGACCTTGTTCTTGACGACCTTGACGCGGGTGCGCCGGCCGATGATCTCGTCGCCGTCCTTGATCGCGCCAATGCCGCGGATGTCGAGGCGAACCGAGGAATAGAAGTTTAGGGCGCGACCGCCGGTGGTGGTCTCGGGGCTGCCAAACATCACGCCGATTTTCATCCGCAACTGGTTGATAAAAATCACCGTGGTCCCGGACTTCTGCGACGATCCGGTGAGCTTGCGCAGGGCTTGGGACATCAGCCGCGCTTGCAAGCCTACATGGGAGTCTCCCATATCGCCTTCGAGCTCGGCCTTGGGCACGAGCGCAGCTACCGAATCGATCACCACGAGGTCGAGGGCACCGCTGCGCACCAGCGTATCCGTGATCTCTAGGGCTTCTTCGCCCGAATCCGGCTGCGAGACGAGCAAATTGTCGATATCAACGCCCAGCCGACGGGCAAAATTCACGTCGAGCGCGTGTTCGGCGTCGATGAAAGCCGCGGTGCCGGTCTTTTGCGCCTGGGAGACGATGTGCAATGCCAGCATGGTCTTACCCGCGGCTTCAGGCCCGAAAAGCTCGATGACTCGACCCCTGGGCACCCCGCCGACCCCAAGGGCCGCGTCTAGTGAAATGGCACCCGTGGAAATGACGTCGACGTCCATTGCAGCTGACTCACCTAACCGCATGATGGCCCCTTTGCCAAACTGCCGTTCGATCTGAGCGAGCGCCAAGCCGATCGCCTTGTCCTTGTCCTCGCCCAAGGGCTTGCCGTTAGCACTGGCCCTGTCTTTGCCTGCTATCATGATTTCCTCCTCGCGCGTTCTATAGAGACGTTCATTAACACCGCCACCTGAACAAAAAAATAGTGAATCAATGTTCAGGTGTCAAGCATTTTTTAATTGAAGCGGATTAAGCTGCCTTACCCGTTTATAACAAATGCCGTGCCAAGCGGAAAGAATCTGCACAATTTATTGTTTAATAATAGGTTAGAAGAGCGAAAGGGATACTGCGAAAAGCAGAAATTGGCAACTGCGGGAAACAGCTCTGTGAAGAAAAGGGGCTAGCCTGAGCCAAGTGCGAGGGCTTCGACCGCCTCCATCCCCCCTACCCCGACCACCTCCATCCCCTCCGGCCGCTTCCACCCCTGCAGGTTGCTCCGCGCCACCAAACACCGTTCAAACCCCAAACTCCGCGCCTCGGCCACCCGCCGGTCAATCTGGTTCACCGGCCGGATCTCTCCCCCCAACCCGATCTCGCCAATGGCCACGGTCTGCGCTTCGATGGGCTTGTTGCGGAAGCTCGAGACAATCGCCATCCCCACCCCCATATCCACCGCCGGCTCGTCGAGGCGAATGCCCCCTACGACATTGACGAAAATATCCTCGCTCGACAGGTCGTGGCCGCAGCGCTTTTCGAGCACCGCGATAATAATCGAGAGCCGCTTGGCGTCGATGCCGGTGGCAACCCGCTGCGGATAACCAAAACTGGAGCGCGAGACGAGAGCCTGAATTTCGATCAGGAGCGGCCGCGTACCCTCCATGCTACAGACAATGGCCGAACCCGACACGCCCTCGGCGCGCTCGGCCAACAGAATTTTGGAGGGGTTGGCGACCTCGATCAGCCCTTGGTCCCGCATCTCAAAAATCCCAATCTCGTTGGTCGAACCAAAGCGATTTTTGGCGGCGCGCAGGATGCGGAAGTGGTGGTGCCGCTCACCCTCTAAATAGAGCACGGTATCGACCAAGTGCTCCAGTACCCGCGGCCCAGCGACCGTGCCCTCTTTCGTCACATGCCCCACCAAAAACGTGGGAATGCCGCTCTCTTTGGCCAGATAGACGAGCCGCGCCGCGCATTCGCGCACTTGGGTCACGCTGCCGGGCGCGCTCTCCAGCTCGGGCATGTAAATGGTCTGGATCGAGTCGATAATGATGGCCAGCGGGCTAGCAGATTGCAGCTGGTCGAGAATAGCTGTAAGGCTGGTCTCGGCCATCACGTGCAGGCTTTCGCACAACGCGCCTAAGCGCCCGGCGCGCAGGCGAATCTGCGCGGCCGATTCCTCGGCGGAAATGTACGCGATGCGAAAATCAGAGGCCGCTAGCTGTCCGGCCATCTGCAACAGGAGCGTCGATTTGCCAATGCCGGGATCGCCGCCGACTAAGACGACTGAACCGGGCATGATGCCACCGCCCAAAACCCGGTCAAACTCGGAGGTGCCGATTTGCAGCCGCTCGTGGTCTTGGTCATCAACTTGCGTAATGGGCTGCAATTGGGAGCGGGGCGATACCGTTAGATGTTCGCGCCGGCTGTCGGTTGCTTGGGGCCGTTCTTCGACGCAGGTGTTCCACTCGCCGCAGGCCACGCAGCGCCCAAACCAGCGCGCAGCACTGTGGCCGCAGGACTGACAGACGTAAGCGGAACGATTCTTTTTGGCCATGCCTCAATTCGTCTGAGTAGTCGCACGTGCGACAACGACTCGGGGAATCTGGTTTAAGTCCGATCTTATCTGAACCTCAGTCAAGCGTGCAGACCGCGCAAGTAGGCCCTCCACGGCCGCGCTTTGGCCCTCTCCTACTTCTAGTAGTAGATAGCCTCCAGGGCGAATAAAGTCCGCTGCCTCCTGCGCGATGCGGCGGTAATACGCCAAACCGTCTTCGCCCCCATCTAGCGCGAGATGAGGCTCGTAAT
The DNA here is from genome assembly GCA_965203175.1 of Candidatus Latescibacterota bacterium. Lineage (GTDB taxonomy): Bacteria > Latescibacterota > UBA2968 > UBA8231 > UBA8231. Next base: position 6,260,256 of record OZ241867.1, read on the forward strand.
CGCGTACTTCCGGTGCCAGTTGCGCCAAGTCGCTGCGGCGCACATACGGCGGGTTGGCCGCGACGAGGTCAAAAGGCTCGGTGCCGCGGAGAGGCGTAAACAGATCGCCGCAGTGCCACTCGACGCGCTCGGCTAGTCCGCAGCACTGGCCGTTAGCCTTCGCTACTTCTAACGCTGCGGCCGATACGTCGGCCGCCACCACTTCGGCCGCAGCCGCCTCTTGGGCCAGCGACAGGGCGACCGCACCTGAGCCGCAACACAGGTCGAGAATTCGGCCACCTGCGGGCAAAAGCTCCAAGGCCACATCGACGAGTACTTCGGTCTCAGGGCGCGGGATCAACACCGCAGGCGTCACGGTCAACTCTAGATGACGAAAGGCGGCCACGCCCGTAATGTACTGCACGGGCACGCGCTGCAATCGCTGACGCACGTATTCCCGATAGCGGTCCACTTCACTGCTGTGCAAGGGGCGTTCAAATTGCAGGTAGAGATCGAGGCGTTTGACGCCGAGCACTGCGGCTAGCAGCAACTCTGCTTGCAGGCGGGCGTTTTCCAACCCCTTTGACGCGAAGAAACGGCTCGTGTTTTCGAGGATATCGAGCAGCCGCCAAGAGCGTCCGCTCATAGGTCTGCCGCCAGCGCGTCCTGCTGCGATGCAAGAGCCAATTGCTCTATGAATTTCTCAAAATCGCCGTCGAGAATCTCTTCCAAGCGATAGAGGGACAATCCTATGCGGTGATCGGTAACCCGGCCCTGAGGGAAGTTGTAGGTGCGAATTTTCGCGCTGCGGTCGCCGGAGCCGATCTGGCCGGCGCGGGCGGCGTCGCGCTCGGCCTTTTGCTCGGCCTGCAATTTGTCGTAGAGCCGAGCGCGCAGGACCTTCAATGCTTTGTTCTTGTTTTTTAGCTGCGACTTCTCGTCTTGGCAGGAGACGACAATGCCCGTTGGGACATGGGTGATTTTCACGGCCGAATCCGTGGTATTGACGCTCTGGCCGCCAGGCCCGCTAGAGCGGTACACTTCGATTTTCAAATCCTCGGAGGCGATTTCCACCTCCACTTCCTCGGCTTCGGGCAAAACCGCTACTGAAGCCGCCGATGTGTGAATCCGGCCCGACGCCTCGGTTTTAGGAACCCGCTGCACGCGGTGCACCCCGCTCTCGAACTTGAGCTGACCAAAGGCGTCCGCGCCTGAAACCACAAACACCACTTCCTTAAAGCCACCGGCTGGATTCTGACTGGAGGAAAGCTCCTCGGTCTTCAAGCCCTTGCGCTCGGCGAAGCGGTGGTACATGCGGTATAGATCGCTGGCGAAAAGCCCGGCTTCGTCGCCGCCCGTGCCGGCGCGGATCTCGACGATGGCGTTGCGGCCGTCGTTGGGGTCCTTGGGAATCAGCAGCACTTTGAGTGTTTCTTCCAGCTGCGCCACTTTTTCCCGTAGTTGGTCGCGTTCGGCCGCGGCCAACTCGACTAGCTCTGCATCGCTGCCATCGGCGATAATCTCCTCGGCCTCTGCGAACTGTTCCAGCGCGGCGCGGTACTGGCCCGCTAAATCCACCACTTCCTGCAAGTCGCCCATTTCCCGCGCCAGCTTCTGGTACTGAGTCGGGTTTTGGCTGGTGGCCAGATCGGCCATAAGCGCGCTTAGCTCCTCGTAGCGCTGCTCGTATTCGTTCAACTTATCTAACACGATGGGTTGGCCTCGACTTTTTCATCTAGGGCGCGGCGCAGTGCGTATAGGGCGACCTCTAATTGGTCGTCATCCGGCTCACGGGTCGTAATGCGCTGCAACCACAGCCCCGGGGCACTCAGCAACCGGACCAGCGGGGCATTGCGCTTCTTGCCCGACAACTTGAGCAATTCAAAGCTCGTCCCCGCGATAAAAGGCAGAACCGCAAAATGGGTGGCAAAGCGCTCAAAAAGGCTCTGCGTGTGCCCAAAAACGAGCGGGAACAGCGAATCCACACAGGCGAAGATCAAGATCGCAAAAAGCACTACGATCAGCATGAAGCTGGTTCCACAGCGCGGATGCAGCCGACCGAAGCCCCGCGCGGTTGCCACCGTTAGCTCGGCACCGGCCTCTAAGGTGAAGATGCTTTTGTGCTCGGCACCGTGATATTGAAAGACTCGCTGGATTTCGCGCCACTGACTTATCGCCCAAAGATAGAGGATCAAAAGCGTCGCCCGCACGGTACCGGCCACTAGGTTGAATTCGAGGGCATTCTCCTGCAAGCCGACAAGCTGGGCAGCTAACAGTGGTAAAAAAAAGAACAGTCCCACGCCCAGCCCCACGGAAAAAATCATCGTCGCCCACAAGGCCAATTGCTCCCGCCAACTCTCCTCCCGCTGCTCGACCTGCCCCTCTTCCTGGCTGGCGACGTCGGCCGAGAAATTGAGGGCCTTCAGCCCGATGAGCATCATTTCAAAAAAAGAGAGGGCACCGCGCAGTACGGGCAGACCCAACAGGCGATAGCGCTGCGCCAGAGGATCGTACGCTTCCTCGCGCACCACGATTTGGTGGTCAGCCGCTCGCACTGCGGTGACGATTTTGCCGGGCACGCGCATCATGACCCCTTCGATGACGGCTTGGCCGCCGACGGGTAGATCTTGCGTGAGTTGTTCTCTGTCCATGGACTTGCGTACACGAAAAAGGCGATACGATCGCCCTCAGGAGGGCGTCCTACCACCTCTTCGCGCGGAACGGATTGCTAGGCTTGCTGTTCGCTTGTGCCGTAGCGGCGATTGAACTGGTCGATGCGCCCACCGCGATCCATGATCTGCTGGCGCTTGCCCGTGTAGAAAGGATGCGAAGCCGAGCTGATTTCGACCCGAATCACCGGATAGGAATTCCCGTCTTCCCACTCCATCGTCTCTTCGGACTTCATCGTCGAACGCGACAGTATCTTGTAGTCACAGCTAGTGTCGAGAAAGATAACCGTTTGGTACGGGGGATGCATGTCTTTTTGCACCTTTGCACTCCTCTGTTTTCTTGGCGGTGAAATTCGCTACCGAATCAATAAAAATAGAGGCTTGACGCTCAAAAAACAAGGAACCTAGTCGTTCATGGCCTTGAGGAATTCCTCGTTGGATTCCGTGCCCTGCATGCGTTCTTGGAGGAACTCCATGCCCTCAATGACTCCCATCTGATTGAGTATGCGGCGCAGTACCCACGAGCGGTTCAATTCAAACTCCGTGAGCAGTAGCTCTTCTTTGCGGGTGCTCGTCGCCGTCACGTCAACGGCCGGATAGACACGGCGGTTGCTCAGCCGGCGGTCTAGCTGCACCTGCATGTTGCCCGTGCCTTTGAACTCTTCAAAGATCACTTCGTCCATGCGGCTCCCAGTCTCAACCAAGGCCGTGGCGATAATCGTCAGGCTGCCGCCCTCTTCGAGGTTGCGGGCAGCGGCAAAAAAGCGGCGCGGCCACTGCAAAGCTGTTGAGTCAACACCGCCGGTGAGGATCCGGCCCGAGTGCGGCGTCACCGTATTGTAGGCCCGCGCCAAGCGCGTGATGCTGTCGAGCAACACGACCACATCTCGCTTGTGCTCGACTAGACGCCGGGCCTTTTCGATCACCATATCCGCTACCTGCACGTGCCGCGTAGCAGACTCGTCAAAGGTCGAACTGACGACTTCGCCCTGGACCGAACGCAGCATATCGGTGACTTCCTCAGGGCGCTCGTCGATGAGCAAGACGATGAGAATCGCTTCGGGATGGTTGGTGGTAATGGCGTTGGCGACCTTTTGCAGGAGCATAGTTTTGCCGGTGAAGGGCGGCGCTACGATTAGGCCGCGCTGTCCCTTGCCGATAGGCGAGAGCAAGTCGAGAATCCGCGTCGTCATGTCCTTGGGATTGTGCTCCAATCTGAAGCGATCCGTGGGATGTAAGGCCGTCAGGTTTTCGAAGATCGTCTTGTTTTTGGTGACTTCTGGATCGTCGAAGTTGATCGCCTCGACTCGCAGCAACGCAAAGTATTTCTCGTCATTTTTGGGCGGGCGGATCTGACCAGAGATCGTGTCGCCCGTGCGCAGGCTAAACCGCTTAATCTGCGAGTGGGAAACGTAAATATCGTCGGGGCCAGGCAAGTAGTTATAGCTTGGCGAGCGGAGGAAGCCGAACCCCTCTTCCAGCACCTCTAAAGTGCCTTGGGCAAAAATCAGCCCACTGCGCTCAGTCTGATGCTTGAGGATGGAAAAGATCAACTCCTGCTTGCGCAGAGAAGTGCTATCTACAACTTCCAATTTCTTGGCCAGCTCTTGGAGATCCAAGATATTCATGCGCTGGAGTTCGACAATATTCATTTTCTGCGTTCTATTGACAGGCGGCATCTCTTCCTTGCGACCTTTCTTGCGGTTAAAGTGCAGGAACTCGGAGCAGATATTTAGAATGCGCTGGGGCGCTAGAAGCGCCTAGTTATTGCGAGGATTGGATTGTTAAAAGCGGTAGTACCGCTAAGACACTAAAACCTGGGGTATGCCGAACCTTGACAAAATTCTTTAATCGCTACAGGAGGTCTATTGCGAGAGAATATCTAAAGGGAGAGTGGAAGTTCAAGCGGAATAAACCGCTGAGGTATTTACTTGGAAAAGGAGAGGTGCGAAAGAGACTAAAGAATACAGAGAACTTCTTTGTTTGTCAAGGAGTACTAAAAAAAAAACAAAAAATAGGACGCTCGCTCGTCGAGTGAGCGTCCTATTCTCTGCGGCTTCGCGTTCCCTTATTGATCGACACCGACGGTCATCGCCGTCCGACCGTCCGGGCTAGATCTTCATTGGAAGCAAAAGGTGCGACAACACCTGTTTCGTTATCTCCGTCAAAGGCTCTTACGTCATAGACATAGGAAGCTCCACTGGCACTGGCAACGTCACCGTCGACGAATTCGGAGACACCCGACCCCAGCGTGGCGATCAGCTCTTCAGTGCCGTGTTCCTGAGTTGCGGTCTTGCCGAAATCATCGGCGAAACGGAGAAAATCATCGACGTCAATTTGGCCATTGGGCACTATGTCGAAGAACAACTCAAAATTCGCATCGGCATCGGAAGAGCCGTAGCGATCGGCTAAGAGAAAGAAGTCGTCGAAGTCAACCCTGTTCCCCTCGCGCGTAAACCAGCCGAGCACCACCTCGCCGCTATCGTCCACTGGCGGAAAGAAATCCGTGCGGTACACGCGATAGCCTTGTACATCACCTGTGGGCACCACCTGGCCACCAAAGGTCGTAAACGAACGAGCGTCATCTGTTGATAGCGCCCAAGAGAGCGACACGGATGAATCATCGCCGGCTGTGGCTTGTAGATTGGTCACAGGTGCAGGAGGAATATTATCGACGGAAGCTACGGGCCCGGTGGTGGTTAACTGAGCGGCCGCGGGAACAGCGCAAAAAGCGGCTAGCGCGACGATGCGGATATACTCTTTCATCGAACTATACTCCTTGTGAAAAGATGAAATACACAGCCATATTGCGGCCGGTACTTACTCGTACAAATCGGCACCGAGATTATCGGCCCACAGGAAAAAATCCTCAAGATCGACCATGCCATTGCCATCCATATCTGTAGCTGGATAGAAGTCGGCCTTGCCGAAGTTGGCTTGGAAAATGCTGTAGTCTAAAAGGTCCACATCGCCATCGTAGTCGAAGTCGCCAAGGAGCAACATGTTCTTGACTTCGGCGGACTCGATGGGAGCGCTCTCGTTGCCGCTTTCATCGACGACCGAAACCATATAAACATATCGCCTGCTCCCCGCGCTCACGTCGATCGAGGCATCAACTAAGGACGTCACGCCGGTACCAACGGTGCCGACTATTGCCAAGCTGCCGGAGCCATCGGCGAAACGACGCCATATATTGTAACCAGCCACATCGTTGACTTCTCTAAAGGTGCCGCCCGTCGTAAAGTCGCTACTCGTCGGGACCTGGCGCACGCCATCGTCGTCGGACAAGGGCCAAGTGACGGTGATGCTCCTTCCACCTTCGTTGAATTCAGCCTGTACTGCGCCGACAGGACTAGGTGCAAGATCGTCTGTATCCGCCGTAGACCCAGAGACCGCCAACTGCGCTGCAGCCGGACTCGCGCACAGAAAAACGCCGAGTCCCAACAAGGCCAAACTCGCGATAGCTCCCTTTATGCCTTTCGACATATCTGATCTCCTCCTCTTAACTCAATGGGTCAAAATTCTGATTTGGCCCCAGTATAGGCCATAAATAAGCGTTTAACTTATCAATAATACCAACAGTTTGCTGTAAACTCAAGGAATTAACGCAAATTAGCGTCGCTAATTGACTTTCTTGACCCGGTTAATGGGCCGCCATATCTTGCTCAATAGCGCTGTGAATATAGAGAAAAAGCCCCCTGCTAGCAATGCCACGCATCCCCGAAGACATCCTCCAACGCATCCGCGACGCCACCGACATCGTCGACTTGATCTCCGAACACGTCCAGCTCGTCAAGAAGGGCCGCAACTACTCCGGCCTCTGCCCTTTTCACGACGAAAAAACCCCCTCTTTCAGCGTTGATCCCGACCGCCAATTCTACCACTGCTTCGGCTGTGGTGTCGGGGGCAATGTATTCAAGTTCGTCCAAGAGATCGACCGCGTCACTTTTGTCGAAGCAGTCAAATTCCTCGCCGAGCGCGCTGGCGTCGCTCTGCCCGAGCGTTCGGGGCCATCGCGCGAGGAGGCTGCAGCCGACGACGAACTCTACCGGGCCAACGACCTAGCGCAAAAGTACTTTCACCATCTGCTGCTTAACGACGATGCCGGCGCTACTGCCCGCACGTATCTACAGACCCGTGGCCTCACAGGCGAAACCATCGCGCGCTTCGGCTTGGGCTACGCGCCGCCAGAGTGGGACGCCTTGCTCAAAGTGGCCGGTCGCCGAGGCTTGAGTCCCCAGATCTTGGAGCGGGCGGGGTTGGCTCTGCCGCGCTCCACAGGCAGCGGCCACTACGACCGCTTTCGCGACCGAGTCACCTTTCCCATTGCCAATCTCTCCGATCGAACCATCGCCTTCGGCGCCCGTGCCCTCCAGCCCGACCAAGAGCCTAAATACCTGAACTCGCCCGAAACGCCCATCTACCACAAGGGCCGGGTGCTCTATGGGCTATCTATCACCCGCGACGCCATCCGCCGCCAGGATGCCGTACTAGTCGTCGAGGGCTACATGGATCTCATCAGCCTAGCACAGGCTGGTATCCAGCACGTAGTCGCCACCTCCGGCACGGCCCTGACCGAGGACCACGGCCGCCTGTTGGCCCGCTTTGCCCGCCAAGTAGTGCTGCTGTTCGACGGCGACGCAGCCGGTTCCACGGCCGCTATGCGAGCCTGCGAAGCTCTCTTAGGTACTGGCCTAGACGCCCGCGTCGTTTCGCTGCCCGCGGAGCACGATCCCGATACCTTCGTCCAAGAGCACGGCGCGGACGTGCTGCTCAAACGAGCCGAAAATGCCCAGTCAGTTCTCGATTTCTACCTCGAACAACTCGCCCAGCAGCACGATCTTTCCAGCGTCGAAGGCAAAGCGCGCGCCGTCGAAAGGCTCAAACCGCTCCTAGCTAAGCCCCGCGATGCGGTCCGCCGCGACCTGCTGCTGCGCGAAGTCGCAGAGCGTCTCTCGGTTGACGAGCAATCCCTGCGCCACGACCTGCAAGCCTCCATGCGCCGCCCCCAACGACCGCACATGGCCGTTGCCGACGGACAGACGACCTCCTTGACCCTTACGGCCAGCCGAGCAGAAGGCCAGACGACGGCCTCGCCCGACCCGCCGCGTCACGAACTTGAATTCATGGGGCTGTTGCTCAACTTCCCGCAGCTCATACCCGAAACTGTCCGCGAATTCGCCCCCGATTCGCTAAGCGACGCCCGCATTCAGGCCCTGTGCCGCGCGCTCTTCGACCACCATGCCCACGGCAAAGCCATCGACCTTGGCATGATCATCAGCGAGCTAGAGGACGACGCACTCGCACGCCTAGCCGCCCAATGCGCGGCCCAAGGTTTCGACGAGGAACAAGTCGAGCGGCAATGGCGTGACTATCTGCTTTACTTTCAGAAAAATGCGCTGCAAAAGCGCATCGACAATGCGCGGCAAGCCCTTGCAACGGCATCCGACGACAGCGAAATTGCCCGCATCAGCACCGAACTCGTCGCGCTCAACCAAGAGCGCCAAGCGGTCGCGGCCCAACAAAGCTCTTGACCTACTTGGGAAAAATCCTAGGTTTTTAACTACTTTACGGGGCCTATAGCTCAGTTGGTTAGAGCAGCGGACTCATAATCCGTCGGTCGTAGGTTCGAGTCCTACTGGGCCCACCATTATTTTTTCACATGTGCGGTTACGAGGATTGGGCAGCCAATTTTTGTAGCCGTTTTTTATTTCTCATGCAGAGCATTATAGCCGTCCTTCTATGGGCCACAGCCGCCTTGGGGCAAGAAGACGCCGACGTTGATCGCGCAGATTCGCGTTTTATGGCGACGGTGCTGGCGCGCCTCGCCCAGCGGGCCGATCCCATTGCCAACATCTATCTGAACCAAGCCCGCGTCGAGGGCCTCAGTTCCCTGCTGGGGCAACCGATGAGCGCGGTCAAGCGGCTGAACATGCGCCTGCGGATTGCCCAAGAGCGGGTGAGAGCCGGGGATTTGCGCGCGGGCATCGAAGAGATGCAAGGCGTTCTGGTGGCCGTAGAGGCTGGGCAGGTACCGGCGACCGAGGGCTTCGTCTACATGCTGCACGACCAGCTCGCCATCGCCTATCTGCGCCTCGGAGAGCAGGAGAACTGCCTGCGCAACCACACCACGAATTCCTGCTTGCTGCCGATCCGCGACGACGGCGTCCACACCTTGCAGGAAGGCTCCCGCCGCGCCATCGAGCACTACACCATAAACCTGAACAAGCGCCCAAGTGACTTGGGGACGCGCTGGCTGTTGAACTTGGCGTATATGACCTTGGGCGAATACCCAGAAGGGGTGCCAAAGCCCTGGCGCATTCCCCCGCGTGTATTCGACGGCGACAGCGGCGGGATCCAGCGCTTCCGCGACGTGGCACCGGCGGCTGGAGTCGCGGCCGTTGGCCTAGCGGGCGGTAGCGCGGTCGAGGACTTCGACGGCGACGGTCTGCTCGATATCGCGGTCTCCTCGTGGGGACTGCGCGATCCGCTGCGCTACTTCCACAACGAGGGCGACGGCACATTTACCGAAGCCACGACAGCGGCCGGGCTAGACGGTCAGATAGGGGGGATCAATCTCGAACAGGCCGACTACGACAACGACGGCGACGTCGATCTGTTCGTTTTGCGCGGTGCCTGGATGGGGGAAGAGGGCCGCATGCCCAACTCTCTGTTGCGCAACAACGGCGACGGCAGCTTTGCGGACGTGACGCGGCGCGCTGGCTTGTTTTCCTTGCACCCGACCCACGCCGCGGCCTTTGCCGACTACGACAACGACGGCTGGTTGGATCTGTTCGTCGGCAATGAGTCCGGCAAGCAGCCCCACCCATGCCAGTTGTTTCGCAACCAAGGGGACGGCCGTTTTGTCGATGTGGCCCCCGCAGTCGGCGTCAATCACGTGGGCTTTGTCAAGGGCGTTGCCTGGGGCGATATAGACAACGACGGTTTGATCGACCTATACGTATCTCAGTTTTACCGAGAAAACGTTCTCTACCGCAACCTCGGCGACACACCAGAGGGCTGGCGCTTTGCGGCAACGGTCGTCGCACCGGGGCCGAACGAGAGCTTTCCCACTTGGTTTTGGGACTACGACAACGACGGCTGGCTCGACTTGTTTACCGGCGGCTACAACATGAACGACCTCGGCGATATGGCGCGCGCGTACCTCGGCGAGGAATTTGCCGCCGATCGCGCACACGTGTATCGCAACGACGGCGACGGCACCTTCACCGAGGTCACCGAATCGCTGGGAAGCTTTGGGCAAGTCATACTAGCTATGGGTGCTAACTACGGCGACTTGGACAACGATGGGTTTCCCGACTGCTACGTGGGCACCGGGATTCCCGATCTGCGCTCCCTCACGCCCAATCGCATGTTGCGCAACGACGGTGGCGCGCGGTTTTTGGACGTCACCACAACAGGCGGTTTTGGCAACGTACAGAAAGGGCACGGCGTATCCTTTGCAGACCTCGACAACGATGGAGACCAAGACGTCTTTGAGGTCATGGGCGGAGCCTTTGCAGGCGACCTCTACCAGAACGTGCTCTACGAAAATCCCGGACACGGCAATCGCTGGCTGCGGCTGTTTCCCCAAGGCGTGCAGTCGAACCGAGGTGCTATTGGCGGCCGCGTGCGCGTGCGCGTGCGGCAACCAGACGGCAGTACCCGCGACATCCACCACCTCATCGGCTCGGGCGGCAGCTTTGGGGCCAACCCGCTCGCGCCGCACCTCGGGCTGGGGGACGCCACGGAATTGGTCTTCGTGGAAATCACTTGGCCGGCGACCCATCAGGCGCAGCGCTGGCAGGGACTGAAGCTCGACCGAGCGTACCGCTTGCGCGAGGGCCACCCGTCGGCAACTGAAGTAGCCCTGACTAAATTCCACTTTGCCGCCGAGCACAACGGACATTGACTCCGTAGCCGTTGGAGGCTAATTTAAAAATGCTCTTGGGCGATTAGCTCAGTTGGTTAGAGCGCCGGTCTCACATACCGGAGGTCCGCAGTTCAAATCTGCGATTGCCCACCATAAATAAAGGCTGTGCAAAGCGCATCTCAGCTTCGCACAGCCTTTTTCTTTATTCATATAAAAGGCACCTATAAAAGACACCTACCCGAAGTAGGCACCTTTGTTCTCTAATCCGCGCTATGGATATAGACGCTCTTTTACTGAGGCCCAAGGCATCAGTGAAATGTTCGTTCCCAAGACGGGTTCGGGCGCTTCTCCCCCTTCCGAGAGCAGATACGCGGGAATGGACCCTGGCGTACCCAACTCGCTGGCACCCGCATCCCAGCCGCTTTGTTCGGTTGCCGTCGCCCAGCTTTCAGGCTGGTCACCGGGCTGGTCGAAAGCAATGCGCACCATGGCGCTTTTGCTGGTTGAATCCCCGGCAAAAGGGGCTCCGCGACCATCGTCGGCCACATCGATGAGTTGGCCTCCAGCTTGCGGGTCGCCATCGTATAGATGTAAGAGCAGCTTGGTGTTGGGCAGCGAAACGGCAGAGTCAACGCGCTGAGGCTCGACGGCGAGGAGGGAGTTTTTGTGATCGGCGGCGTAGTTGGCGATGAGAAAGGTCTGTCTGGCGGGGATCGCAGCAGCGTCGAGGACGAGCATTACCTTGTCCTCGAAGCCACTGCGGTAAGTCAAAGTCCAGCCGGCTATATCAACCGTTGCGTCGCTGGAGTTATAGAGTTCGATCCACTCGTCGGCAGTAGATGCCGTACTACCCGGCCACATCAGTTCGGAGATGATGATCGGGCCAGGTTGGGCCGAGAGGGAAGTAGCGAGGGCGAAAAAGACAAGGGCGATAAAAGGGCGCATGGCAGCCTCCAGGTTGGGGTAAAATGGCGATTGCCATGCGTTTAATGCAATATGCGTGCCTAGGATTTTATTTTTTGTAACATATTGTAAAATATATAAATATAGAATTCATACTGCGCGTCTTATCCGCGCTCAGCGCATCTATTCGACAACAGTTCTGACACCTAGTCGATACAGGGCGCGCGGGCTGTGAGTGCCGCGCACAGCTTCTGTTGCAGGCCGCCGAAACCGCCATTACTCATAAAAACTACCAAATCGCCTGGGCGTGCTTCCGCAGCCAAAAAAGCGGCCATTGCTTCGGCGTCGGGCAGATAGTGTGCCGGCTTGCCAGTAGCGCGGAGACGCTCTACTAAACGCTCGGGTGAGAAAGGCTCGTCTCCCCGGGCGCGTTCGGGACGGGGGACCGCGGTTGCAACGAAAGCGTCTGCCAAGGCGAATGCCTCGACATAGCGATCCTCAAAGATAGCGCGAGCGTTGGTTGCGCTGGCCGGTTCAAAAACCGCGATGAGCCTGCGTTCGGAATGGGATCGGCGCAGTCCCTCTAGAGTATGGGCAACCGCAGTGGGATGGTGGGCGAAATCGTCGATGAGGAGAACGTCATCGATGAGACCAATCTGCTCCTGCCGGCGCTTGACGCCGGCAAAGCTAGCCAAGGCCGCGCGCAGATCGCCGGCAGTCAGGCCAGCGTGAAAACCAGCAGCTAGGCTGGCGAGCGCATTGCAGACGTTGTAATCGCCGCTCAGCGGCAAGTCGAAGGCCCCCATCTCTCGTCCCGCTCGGCACAAGGTAAAGCGCGTGCCCTCAGCACTGGCCTGGAGATTGGTAGCGCGCCAAAACGCGCCCTCTTCGAGGCCAAAGGTCTCCACCGGTGTCGGCGCGCCGGGGAGGAGTTCGGCGATATTGGGATCGGTGCCGTTGGCTAGAATCAGGCCGTTTTGCGGCACCATGTTGATGAGTTGGCGGAAGGCTTTGACGATTTCGGCAAGGTCTTGGTAGATGTCGGCGTGGTCGAATTCAATGTTGTTGACGATTAGCACATCGGGTAGGTAGTAGAAAAACTTCGCCCACTTGGCAAAGAAGGCGCTGTCGTATTCATCGCCTTCGACGATGAAGTGCACGCCTTGGCCAAGCCGGTAGGAGCGGTCGAAGTTTTGCGGCACCCCGGCGACGAGGAAGGAAGGATCCAGGTCACAAGCGGTGAAGAGGTGGGCAATGAGCGCAGTAGTGGTGGTCTTGCCGTGGGTTCCGGTTACCACCACTGAGCGCTTGCCGCGGATGAAGAAATCGCGCAGCACTTCCGGTAGCGACAGGTACGGGATCCGGCGCGAGAGTACGGCCTCGGCCTCTGGGTTGCCGCGCGAGATTGCGTTGCCAATGACGGCCAAATCCGGCGTTGGCACTAGGTGATCCGCCGAGAAGCCGACCCGCACATCGATCCCCAACTCTTCGAGCATGGTACTCATCGGAGGATAGACGTGGCTGTCCGACCCGGTGACGCGATACCCCTGCTCGCGCAACATGCCGGCCAAAGACCCCATAGCCGTACCGCAAGCAGCGATCAAGTGAATGTGGGAACCCAATGGAAGCTGCATGACCGTATATACCGTTGGAGGAACGCAAGTGTCAAGGGAATCGGCCGGTTTGTGTTCAGCAATCGGCGATTGTTTTATTGTGGAGGCACTTGCTTGCAAGAGAGGAGACTATGGTCCAAGAGAAAGAAGCGGCAGGGGATGTTTTTCTGTCCCTCGTCATTCCCGTTTTCAACGAAGAGGAAAGCCTGCCTCATCTGTGGGACCAGATCGACAGCGCTCTGGCGACTGTGGAATGGGTTTGGGAAGCCATTTTCGTGGACGACGGGAGTACGGATACCTCGTTTGCGGTCTTGGGGAAATTGGCCAAACAGCATCCACAGGTGTGCGCCTTGCGTTTCCGCCGCAACTACCGCAAGGCCGCGGCCCTCGCCGCTGGCTTCAAGCAGGCGCGCGGCCAAGTCATCGTCACCATGGATGCTGACCTGCAAGACGACCCCCGAGAAATCCCCCGGCTGCTGGACGAATTAAACCGCGATTGTGACTTGGTCTCGGGCTGGAAGGCCAAACGCCGCGACCCTTTGAGCAAGACCCTCCCCTCCCGCTTGTTCAACTGGATCACCTCGCTGGTCTCCGGGGTTCGCCTGCGCGATTTCAACTGCGGCCTCAAGGCGTATCGGCGCGAGGTGGCCGAAGATGTGCTGCCTTATCTCTACGGAGAATTGTATCGGTTTTTGCCCGCCGTTGCCCACTGGATGGGCTATCGAGTCGGCGAAATCCCAGTACAGCACCATCCCCGTCGCTTCGGCCATTCCAAATTCGGGGCCAAGCGGTTGCTAAACGGGTTCTTGGATCTGCTGACCGTGACCTTCGTCGTGCGCTTTATGACCATGCCTATGCACGTCTTCGGTAGCTTGGGGCTGGGCTCCACGCTGTGCGGATCGGTCATTTGTGCCTATGTGGCCTTGCTGCGCTACGAGCACGGCAACATCCAAAACCGCCATCCCCTCCTCATGCTGGGCATCCTGCTGATCATCGTCGGCATTCAGTGCTTCTCCATTGGCTTTTTGGGAGACATGATCGCCAGTATGCACCAGCGCGGCGGGCGCACCCCGCGCATTGCCGAGCGCTTAAACGGGTGATAGCTCTTTTAGGGCCGCCAACAGCGCGTCTATCTCTGCATCCGTACCCACCGAGATTCGCAGACAGTCCGCTAAGCGCGGCGGTGTGGCAAAGTAGCGCACCAAGATCCGGCGCTCTTTGAGTTCCGCGTAGAGTTCGGCAGCGGCGCAGCTAACCCAGCGTTCGCCGAGCCTAGCGAGCACGAAGTTTGCCTGCGAATCCCACACGTAAAAACCCAACGTCCGCAGCTCAGCACACAGGCGTGCACGCGTCGCGCAGACGCGGGCGGCGTTTGCGCGCATTGCGTCGATATCTTCTAGGGCCGCCTCAGCGGCCACTAAGCTCAGCCGATTGAGATTGTAGTGGTCCTTGACCTTCCACATCCCCTCAATTAGCGCAGCCGGAGCAAAAGCAAAGCCAATGCGCATACCAGCGAGAGAAAAGGACTTGGACATGGTGCGCACTACAATGGCATTGGAATGTTCTTCGATCAGCGGAACGCAGCCGCCCTGGGAAAAATCGACATACGCTTCATCCACGACCAAAACACCGTCAACCCGCGCACAGAGCGCGGTGACCTCATCGTAGGGCACGAGGGTGCCCGAGGGCGCATTGGGATTGGCGAGAAAGGTGACGCGGGCCCCGGGCACGGCTAGGCTCTCGGGCAGGGAGAAATTCTCGCCGAACTCGACCGGGACTGCCTCCGCTCCCTGGATGTCGATCAGCGGCTTGTAGTAGCCGTACGTGGGATGGGGATAGGCAATTTTGTCGCCCTCGCCGGCGAAGCTGCGGATGATGACGTTGAGCAGCTCGTCCGAGCCGTTGCCGGCCATGATTTGTTGGGGAGCAATGGCGAATATCTCGCCCAACTTGCGGCGCAGAGCCCAAGCGTCTGGGTCTGGATAGAGGCGCAAATCAGCGGAGCATGCATCGCGCAACCGCGCTAGCACTAAGGAGGAAGGCGGATAGGGGTTTTCGTTGGTATTGAGCTTGATGTAACCCTTCTCGCGGGGCTGTTCCCCTGGGACGTACCCGCGCAGACGAGCGATGTTGGGGCGAAACAGATCCGACACGACTAACTGCTTGCCGGCTCATCCACGCGCTGTACTTCCAAAACGCCCTCAATCTGCTCGATTTGGTCTATGGCCTGGCGCAACTGCTCATTGTCGGCAACGTCGATCCAGAAGTCCTGTTCGGCGATGTGACCATCGGCACGGGTAGTAGAGTCGCGGATGTTAGAGCCAGCGTCGCTGATCGCCCGCGCGATGTCCGCGAGCAAGTACGTGCGGTCCCAACTGCGGGTGCGCAATTGAACGGTAAAGGCCGGTTCGTCCTCCAACTCCCACTCGACCGCGAGCAGACGGTCCGGCTCGGCGGAAATCCGGCCGATGTTGGGGCAGTCGGTGCGGTGGACCGTGACGCCGCGGCCTCGGGTGACTAGACCGACAATCTCATCTCCCGGGATGGGACCACAGCACTTGCCAAAGCGAATCATCAGGTTTTGCATGCCTTGGATGCGGATGTCTCTGCGGTCTTGGGGCCGGAGCGCGCGCCGCTTGGGCTTGGGTGGGGCTATTCGGCTGATGACCTTGCCGATTGACAGGTCTCCGTTGCCCAAGGCTGCGTAGAGATGCTCGGCGTCGCTGAACCCGAATTCCTCCGCCACAGCGTCGAGGTTGGGTGAGTCATCGGCCCGATAGGTCCTCAGCCCCCTGTCGAGCGCCTCCTTGCCGAGGCGCACGTTGTGGTCGTATTGCTCCTCTCGCAGCCAGCGGCGAATGGCTTGGCGGGCCTTGGCAGTCTTGACTTGGTCCAGCCAAGCGAGTTTGGGCTTTTGCTGTGGCGCCGTGACGATCTCCACGGTTTGGCCACTGCTCAAAGCCGCGCTTAGCGGCACGACGTGGTCGTTTACTTTGGCCGTCGCGCAGTGCAGCCCGATGTCGGTGTGGATGGCAAAGGCAAAATCAATCGGCGTGGCCCCCTTGGGCAATTGGTGTAGGTGGCCTTTGGGGGTGAAGACAAAGATCTCGTCCTGGGAAGCGAGCTCGGTCTTCAGGTTTTCCATGAACTCGACCGGGTCGGTCGCCTCCTGTTGCCAGTCGATGACTTGGTGCAGCCAACTCATGTGTTGGTTTAAATCGCCGGGAGCCATGTCGTTGGATTTGTAGCGCCAGTGAGCGGCGATGCCGATTTCAGCCGTGTGGTGCATCTGTGCGGTGCGGATTTGCACTTCGACGTATTGGCCTTTGGGACCAATCACCGACGTGTGCAGCGACTGGTACATGTTGCTCTTAGGAGTCGATATATAGTCTTTGATACGTCCGGGGATGGGGGTGTAAATGTGGTGGACCCAGCCGAGGATTTGATAGCATTCGCGCACGGTGCCAGTGATGATGCGCATAGCTAGCAGATCGTAAATTTCCTCAAAGGGCTTACTGCGCGCCTTCATCTTATTGTAGATGCTGTAGAAATTCTTAGCGCGGCTTGTAAATTCGGCCTTAATGCCATTGGCGTGCAGGCACTCCTCGATCGGGACCTTGAATTCCTTTATATAGTCTTCGCGCTCTTGGCGCGTCATAGCCACGCTTTCGCGCAACTCTTGGTAAATTTTGGGTTCGAGGAACTTGAGGCTTTGGTCCTCCAACTGCCAGCGGATCCGCGCCAGCCCAAAGCGGTGGGCTAGCGGTGCGTACACTTCGAGCGTTTCGCTCGCGGTCCGCTCGCGGGATTCGGGGCTTAGGTATTGGAGCGTGCGCATGTTGTGCAGGCGGTCGGCCAGCTTGATGAGCATGACGCGGATGTCCTTGACCATGGAGATCAGCATCTTGCGGTAGGTCTCGGCTTGGCGCGCCTCGCGGCTTTCGTAGGTTATCTGATCGATTTTGGTAACCCCGGCGATCAGTTCGGCGATCTTGTCGCCAAATTGCTCGGCGACCTCCGCATCCGTGGCCGGTGTATCCTCGATGACGTCGTGCAAAAGCCCAGCTGCAACCGTCGTGTGATCCAAGCCCAACTGGGCGAGAAGCCGAGCCACTTCGACGCAGTGGGCTATGAACGGTTCGCCGGACTTGCGGATCTGGCCCTTGTGATGCTCCTTGGCGAAGTAGTAGGCGCGGTTGAGCAACTCGAAATCGGCTTGGTCATTGCAGGAGGAGACCTCGATCAGCAGCATTGACAGCCGCAGTTCGTCGCCCCCCTGCTCGACGAGTTCGTCCAAGTAGGTGTTAGGAAGGGCCGAAAGATGTGTGAGAGAGGTTTCGGTCATGGGATCGTTCGCTATCTACTCGCTCGTCAATATAAACAAGCATATAAAAAAAAAACAAGTACATACAAGCAGAAGTTCCGCGCTCGTTTTCACGCGCGGTAAAAGTTAAATTAAAATGGGCACAGAAAAGGACGCAGAATGTGGCGGCTAAATACCGAAAACGCACCAGCGCTGACGCGAGCGGATAAAATTCTCGCACTCGTGGTGGGCTTGAGTGCGATCGGGCTGGTACTCTACGGCCGCTATACGGCCGAAGCCGGCGACGTGCTCATTGTCGAGTTGGCGGGAGCCGCGCCCGCCACACATGCCCTCTCCAACTACGGGGTCTTGCCGGTTGCGGGATCTTTGGGAGTGAGCGAGATCGAGATCGGCCCCAAGGGTGCGCGCGTGCTTTCCGCGCCCTGCGTCCACAAAATCTGCATGCGGCAGGGTTGGATGCAGCGGGCGGGTGACGTGACCGCGTGCGTGCCCAACGGCTTAGTGCTGAGGATCGCTGGAGCCGCACCCATAGATGCGATGATTCGCTGATGTTTGCACACCCTAGAGATGTGGCCCGTTTGGGGCTTATGGCCAGTGCGGCAATCGTGCTCTTCGCCTTTGAATCGCTGGTGCCCAAACCCTTGCCTTGGATGAAGCTGGGTCTCGGCAATCTGCCAGTTTTGGTCGCGCTGGTGAGCTTTGGCGGCGGTCCGGCGCTGGCCGTCAGTGCCATCAAGCTCGTAGTTGGCGGCTTGCTCAGCGGCGGATTTGCCGGTCCGGCCTTTGTTATTGGCGGTGGAGCTGGCTTGGCAAGTTGGCTGGTCATGGTTGCGATCCGCCGCATAGGGGCACGGCTTTTCAGCGTCGTGGGCCTGAGCATTTGGGGCGCGTTGACGCACCAGCTCAGCCAGCTCGCTCTCGCCGCTGGCTATATCGGCCACAGCGGTCTGTTCGCGCTCTTGCCGCTGGCCTTGTTCAGCGCTTTGGTGAGCGGGGGGGCTATCGGCCTGGTGGCCTGGTGGACCTTGGAACAACTAGAGAAAATAGGCTGGTTGGACCAAGGACAGTGATAGATATAAATGTATAGACCTTCTCTATAGATCGTCTCAATGGATTTGCCTAAAGAGTCTAGCTTTCAGATTCCAGTACGAGCCGAGCCGGTCTTCAGCGCCAAAGCGCTGTTGGCAGGCACCCTAGGGTCGCTGTGCATCGCCGTGGGAGCACCTTACGGCAACATGGTCATCCGCGGCTCCTACATGTCCATTGATTTCAGCGCCGCGGGTGCCCTGTTCCTCTTCTTCTTGCTAACGGGCTTGTTCAACGCCTTGCTGACGCGCTTCGCCGCTCCTGTGGCCCTCGGGCGTTGCGAGCTTATCGTCGCGTACATTATGATGCTCACGGCCTCGGCCATTCCCACGATGGGCCTCAGCGAGTACTGGCTGACGATCATCACTGGTGCCCAGTACTACGCCACCCCGGAAAACGAGTGGGCCCTACTCATCCTGCCGCACCTTCCCGAGTGGATCACACCGCAGGATCCCGAGGCGATCAAGTGGTTTTACGAAGGAGCACCGCGCACCACTGGGGTGCCTTGGGCCGCCTGGAGCGGCTCGCTGTGCTATTGGACTATTCTGATCGTAGCCCTGTACTTGGTCATGATCTCGTCTATGGTCATTATGCGCCGCCAGTGGGTGGAGCGAGAGCGGCTAGTTTATCCGCTGGTGCAGGTACCCCTGGCCATGGTGCAGAGCGGGGGCCGCGGAGAAGCCCTAGGCCCTTTCTTCAAAAATCCAATCATGTGGGTCGGCTTTGCCCTGCCCGTACTCGTCAGTAGCCTCAACGCCCTACACGCGTACTTCAACTTCATCCCCGCCATCCAACTCGTCTCTTCGATTCCGATCCTGCGCAACACCGTCAGCCTAATTTTTCGCCTGAGCTTTCCCATGATCGGATTCGCCTATCTAATCAACCTCGACATCGCCTTCAGCCTGTGGTTTTTCAACACCATTGCCAAGTTGATCCGAGGAGGGCTGGGAGTTTTAGGGGTTGGTAGCACTGAAAAGCTCGTTTACGGCGCTGCTAGCGAGCCAATTCTCGCCCATCAGGGACAGGGCGCGATGATCGTCCTAGTGGCCTTCGGCCTGTGGGTCGGCCGCGAGCACCTGCGCGACGTGCTGCGCAAGGCATTCCGAGGCGACAACCGCATCGACGACAGCGGCGAGATGCTCTCCTATCGGGCAGCGGTCTTAACTTGGCTCTCCGGCGTCGCAGTAATGACCATCTGGCTGTGGCAGTCTGGCTTGCCGCTGTGGGCGGCCTTTTTGACCCTGATGCTGGCCATCCTTATCTTCGTCGGCCTAACTCGAGTGGTAGTAGAAGGAGGCGTGGCCGCGGCAGTCGGGCCGATGATTTCTCCAACGGTCTTGGTCTCGGCCGTAGGCTCTTCGGCGATCGGCCCGGCCGGCATCGTCGGCCTCGCATACACATTCGTGTGGGCGGCGGATATCCGCACCTTTGTCATGGCCTCCTGCGCACATGGCCTCAAGTTGGGTGAAGGACTAGGGTCGCGGCTGCGCCCGCTTTTTTGGTACATACTGCTGGCGATTGTCGTTAGCATCATCGGTTCGGTCGCAACGATTTTGTACCTCGCCTACGAATACGGCGGCATCAACCTCAACCCGTGGTTTTTTGGAGGTGGAACTCGCGCCCCTTTTGATTATATTACCACCAAGTTAAGCGCACCCACCGAGCCGAATATCAATGGCTGGATTCACACTTTTGTCGGCGGGGGCATCATGGCCCTGCTCATGTGGGCGCGCCAGCGGCTCTTGTGGTGGCCTCTGCATCCTATCGGCTACCCGATTGGTGCCGTATGGCTGATGGACCAGTTATGGTTTAGCATTGCCATCGCTTGGCTCTTAAAGTTGTTGGCGATGAAATACGGCGGCCCCAGCCTTTTTCGTCGGGCGCGTCCTTTCTTTTTAGGCCTAATCATAGGCCAGTTTTTTATCGCGGGGCTCTGGTTGATTATCGATTTTTTTACGGGCATGACCGACAATGTGGTCTTCTGGATCTGAGAAAGGCACTTACAATTATGCCTAAATTCGCGGTGAAGTGGATGGCCCTCGGCTGGATTTTGGCCAGCGTGGCACCGGCCTGGACCGAGGTCGATTTTGCCGAGTTGGCACGGACGACCCCAGTCGAGCGCGTGCAGCAGACGATGGACACCTTTGCCAGCATGGGATCTAGAGTCGCTGGCTATCCAGGTGCCGACCAAGCGGCCCAGATCGTGCAGGAGCGCTTCCGCGCAATCGGCCTCGACGATATCGCAATCCACGAATACGATGTCTCGATTCCGGTCGATAAGGGTGGATTCCTGCAAGTCGTCGGCAACGGCGAACAAGTGCCAATCCACGGCCTCTGGCCCAACCTCGTCAAAACCTCGACGTTGCCCGAAGGCGGGATGACCGGGCGCCTGATAGACGCTGGCGCGGGTGAGTACGCGGATATGGACGGCAAACAAGTCGAAGGGGCCGTAGCCCTGATGGACTTTAATTCGGGCGACGCCTGGCTCAATGCCGCCTATCTCGGAGCGCAGGCCATCATCTTTATCGAGCCGGATTCCACCGTGTACTTGGAGGGCGAAAAGAAATTCCTCACCATGCCGCTCGACCTGCCGAGGTTCTGGGTCAATCGCCAAGCCGGCCAGCACTTGCGCCGCCAGTTAGCCGCAGGGGGCGAGCAGACGCTCCACTTGGAGTACCGCATGGATTGGGAGCGGTGCCCCGCTTGGAATATCCTCGGCACGATTCCCGGATACGACCCCTTGCTGAAAGAAGACGTGATCGTGCTGGAGGCGTACTACGACGCCATGTCGGTCGTGCCAGCCCTAGCCCCGGGTGCCGAGCAGGCCTCCAGCATTACTGCGCTGTTAGAGCTGGCGCGCTATTTTCGCGCGAACCCGCCAGCGCGCACGATCGTCTTTCTCGCCACCTCGGCCCACCACTTGGGCTTGCGCGGGGTCGATGATTTCATCCAGCGCTATTTGCGCAAAGAGGATCCCTTTATCGAACACATGCTGGTGCGGCGGGTCGTCGATGCCGCACTCGCGCAAAACATGATCGCCCAAGACGGCATCCACTACGCCATCGGCGAGGAGGAGTTTACCGGCAAGGAAGCCCTCGTGCGGAGCGTTGCTGAAGGACGCACCGACTTGGCCGCGCACATTGCCGACGCCGCTCTCGCCGAAGGGCTGCTGAGCCAAGAGCAAGGCGCACTGCACCTCGCCGACGAGCAATTCAAAAACCGCGACGAACTAGTTGATGAACTGCACTCGGATGACGACTTGCGCCTCGCGCTCTACAAAACTTGGGCCGACCCCAAAGTCGATTCGCTCGCGGTCAAACTCTTTATCAGTCTCGACCTTTCGTCGCAAACCGACGAGCTCGGAGTCTGGAACAGCAATACCAGCTTTTACTACAAGCGCTACTTCGCGCCCTTCGGCAAGAACTTTATGGGTTATGCGCGCAAGATCAGCCGCGAATTGGGCTACCAGCAGCGCGACGTGCTGGTCAATGGCATCAGCCCCGAAGGCGGGATGAGCTGGCAGACTTTTGTACCGGGCGAAATATCGGTCAACAGCGAATTGGTGTTGGCGACTGGCACGCCAGCGTTGGCCTTTGTCACAGTCAACGACGCGCGCTTCCTCGTCGATACGCCCTTAGACCGAGCCGAGCGCGTCAACCACGCCAATCTCGCCAAACAGATTCGGGTGCTCGCCGGTATGTTCGAGATGGCCTTTGAAGACCCAGAGCTTTTCCCGGACTTCAAGATGCGCCTGCGCGACAATCTGCGCTCTCTGCGCGGCCGGACCATGGTCTTTCCGCGCCGCAGCATCATCCCCGACCTGCCGCGCGCAGACGCAGTAGCCGTCGTGCGCAACGGCAAGAAAAAGTCGTATAAAGGCGTGCGCGGCGAGTACTACGAGGTTGTCGATGATAAGGGGGCCTTCTACGTAAATCGAGTGCGAGTCAACAACGTGCAGATCGAGGGCTATTACATGGACCCGATCACCGGCCGCATCACCTACGCCCCGGACCGCGGCGTGCAAGGCGACGAGAGTTACCCGATGAGGGTATCCATGGACTGGCGCGATAAGCAGTGGATGGTCATTCTCTTCCCCTGCGTGCCCTACAACTTCTTCGACATCGTTGATCCGCGCTATCTCACCAAGCTGTCCAACGTGTCGGTCTTCGATGAGACAAACGGCGCGCCCGTGGAGTACGGTTACACTATTGGCGAAGGCCCCTCGGCCCAGAACGAGCCGGTTGGAGTGCTGTTTGCGCGGCCCGGCTCGCACATAAAAATGGGTTTTGGTGCGGGCCTGCTGGGATTCCGCTCGCTGCTGCTCAACTCCACCAGCGTCACTGACAAAGACAAGGCCGAGGGTGAGGGCTTTGAGATCCGCCCCGGCACCTCTTTTGCCCGCACGACCTTCCAAGCCGCCCAAGACATGTGGAATCTCGACGAGTCGCGGATGCGCGAACTGCGGAGCTTTGCCATTGAGAATCAGCGTCTCAACGACCTCCACTACCGAGCTGAAACCGAGTTAAACCAAGCCGCAGCGGCTGGTACTGAGCAACGCTGGGGAGATTTCGTGCGTCACACGCGCGCGGCCTTCGGGCTAGAATCGCGCGCCTATCCAGACGTCAAATCCACCCAAAACGACGTCGTTCAGGGCATTATCTTCTTCATGGCCCTCGTCCTTCCCTGCGCCTTTTTTACCGAGCGGCTCATTTTTACTGCCGCCACGATCCGCAATCAAATCATCGGGTTTGCCGGGGTTTTCCTAGTGATCTGGATCGTGCTGTGGTTGGTGCATCCAGCCTTTC
Organism: Candidatus Latescibacterota bacterium; assembly: GCA_965203175.1. Lineage (GTDB taxonomy): Bacteria > Latescibacterota > UBA2968 > UBA8231 > UBA8231. Next base: position 6,283,508 of record OZ241867.1, read on the forward strand.
AGTTATCCAATCCCTTCGTCATCCTGCTCGCTTTCATCATCATCGTGCTAGCCGTTCTCGTGATGTCGATCATTTCCGGCCGCTTCAACGAACAGATGAAAAAGCTGCGCACCGAGGTGGCAGTGATCCACGACACGGACGTCAGCCGCTCTTCGGCCTCGCTGACCGCCTTCCAGCTCGGGATTTCCAACATGAAGCGGCGCAAGACGCGCACGGTCCTCACCTTTACCACGCTCTTGCTGCTGACCTTTACGGTTCTCTCCTTCACCTCCATCCGCACGGGCCTGCGGTTCAACCAAATCAGCCGCGACAACGAGGGGCTCTACGAGGGCATCCTAATCCGCAGCAAGGCGTGGAATCCGATGGAGGATTCAGTCCTCGAATACGCCCGCAGCAATTTCGGTGATCGGGCTGCGGTCGCGCCGCGTAGCTGGTACAGCAATAAGGCTAAAGCGCACATCAAAATAAAACACGGAGAAAACGCCCATAACGCGCTCGGCGTCCTTGGGTTGACCCCTGAGGAGACCCAAGTCACCAGGCTGAATCAAGCCCTAGTCGCCGGGCGGTGGTTCGAGCCGGGCGAGGACAAGGTCTGCATCCTGCCCATCGACATGGTCAAAGAAGATCATCTCGACATCGACCTCGCTAAAGTTGGCCAGGAGCAGGTTCGCATCTTCGGCGACTTGTTCACGGTCGTTGGCGTCCTCGACTCCAAGCGGATGAAGGATCTCAAAGACCTCGACGACGAAATCTTGACGCCAGCCGACTTCGCCGTCACCGGCGGCCAAGCTGTGCAGGAGATCGCCGAGGAAGAAAAGCGCGAGAAGCAGGGCTTGGAGGACGCCAAGGTCGTCATCAAGCCCTTTGTCCATATAGAGCCGGCCAACATCCTAATCGTGCCTTACCACACGCTGCGCAACGTCGGTAGCGGCAATCCCCTGCAATCCGTGGCCGTGCGCTTCCCCGCGGGCAGCGACGTGCGGGGCGAGGTCGAGGAATTCCTCTCGCGCCTCGCGGTGACCCTGTTCGCCGGAGTCAAGGAGGCTGGCGACGAATACATCAAGGTGTCGATCTACTCATCGCTGGGGATGACCTCCTTTTCCGGGATCAGCAACTTGTTTATCCCCATGCTGATCGCCTCGCTGATCGTGCTCAACACCATGATGGGCAGCGTGTACGAGCGCTTCCGCGAAATCGGCATCTACTCTTCGGTGGGCTTAGCCCCCGGCCACATCTCTTGGCTCTTTATCGCCGAAAGCTGCGTCTATTCGGTGCTGGGCGTCGTCGCCGGTTATCTCAGCGGCCAAGTAATCGCCAAAGTACTCATCGAATTCGAACTGCTGGGCGGCTTCACGCTCAACTACTCTTCAGTGGCCGCGGTGCTCTCCTGTATGCTGGTGATGGCCGTGGTCATGCTCTCGACGATCTATCCAGCGCGCAAGGCTTCGCAGATGGCCGTGCCGGACGTGACCCGCAAGTGGAAACTGCCACCGCCCGACGGCGATCAGTGGGATTTCGAGTTTCCCTTTACGGTCAGCGGCCACGAGGTCTTGGGTTTGAGCGTATTCCTCATCGGCTACTTCGACTCCTATAGCGAAGAGTCCATCGGCACTTTCTACACCGACGGTGCCCAGCTAAGCCGCGAAGAAACGCCCAACGGCGAAGGATACATCATCGACATGAATATCTGGCTGGCTCCTTTCGACTTGGGCGTCAGCCAACACGTCACCGTGCGGGCCATGCCAGAGGCCGAGCACAACATTTACGCAGTCAGCCTACAAATTAAGCGACTCAGCGGCGAGGACGCCTCGTGGCGGAGGGTCAATCAGCGCTTTATGAACGTCATCCGCAAACAGTTCCTCATCTGGCGCACGGTGGATGCCGAGGCCAAAGAAGGCTACCGCCAACAGGGCGCGGAAATTCTGCAAGGGCTGCGCAGCGAAGTTTCGGCGTAAGGGAGGATAGCGAGTGCTCGGAAGCAAAAATAGAAACCCGAACCAAGAGATCGAAGAATATCGGGATTTAATGCAGGTCCCGGACCGCTTCGAGAACGGCTTTACGATCAAGGCCATCCTCGGCGTGCTCTTCGTCGCCTTCATCATGGTGCCGGGCAATATGTACTTGAGCCTGATGATCGGCGGCTCTTTGGGGGCGGCGGCCGAGTGGGTGACCATCATCCTCTTCGCCGAAATCACCAAGCGTTCCTTCTCCTCCCTCCGGCGCCAAGAAGTCTATGTGCTGTTCTACGTGGCCGGCTCGCTGATTGCCGCTGAGACTGGTGCCTTTGAGGGCTTGCTCTACAACCAGTACTTGGTGCAATCGCCAGCGGCCAAGCAGTTCGGCATCACCAAGCTGATTCCCACTTGGGTGGCTCCGCCGCTCGACTCCTCCGCCATCATCGAGCGTACCTTCCTACACTCGGATTGGACGATGCCGATCATCCTCCTAGTCTTGGGGATGATCATCTCGCGCATCAACTGGTTCACTATGTCATACGCGCTCTTCCGGCTCAGCTCCGACTACGAGCGCCTGCCCTTTCCCTTCGCGCCCGTAAACGCCCAAGGTGCTACGGCGCTGGCCGAGACTACCCAAGGACTTGAGACGTGGCGCTGGCGGGTCTTCTCGGCGGGGGCGATGATCGGCTTGGTCTTTGGCACGATCTACGTGGCCCTACCGGCGATTACTGACGCGCTGCTGACCGAGCCGATCCAACTCATACCCATTCCCTTTGTCGACTTCACGCAAGTTACCGGCAACTTTATCCCGGCCACTCCGCTGGGATTTACCGCGCACTTAGGGCCGATCTTCGTCGGTCTAGTGGTGCCGTTCTGGGGCGTGATTGGCACCTTTATCGGCGTGGCCGTCACCTCCATTGCCAGTCCGCTGCTCTATACCTGGACGCCTTCGTGGCGCGAGGAGCCTTACCTGAACTTGTGGCAGCAAGGCATGGGCACGATCGAGACCTACTTCGTCAACTACGTCGATTTCTGGATGAGTTTCGGCCTCGGCACCACTGTCGCCATCGCCGTCATCGGCATCTATCAGATATCTCAGAGCGTGCGCAGTGCTAGGGCTAACAAGAGGGATGATGACAGTCCCAAGCGCAGCTTCGCCCCCCCCGCTGGCCGAGGCGATTTCCCCATCTGGGTGGCGTTGGCACTATACGCTTTAGCCACGGCCGGCCTGATCGGCATCGCCGCTTGGCTGCTGCCGGGCATTGCCCAATTTATATGGTTTTTCCTCTTCTTTGGTTTCGTATTTACGCCCTTTCAATCCTTCGTCAACGCCCGCCTAGTCGGGATGGTGGGGCAGACGGTGGACATCCCCTTCGTGCGCGAGGCCACGATTATCTTCTCTGGGTATCGCGGTGTTGACATCTGGTTCATTCCGTTTCCCTTGGGCAACTACGGTGCCCAGACCCAGAAGTTCCGCGAAATCGAATTGACCGGAACCCAGTTTACCAGCATTATCCGCGCCGAGATTTTCATGGTACCCATCGTGCTCTTTACCAGTTTTCTCTACGGCTCCTACATCTGGAAACTAGCACCGATCCCGTCGGCCTCCTACCCCTATGCCCAGCTCATGTGGCGGCTGCGCGCCTATCAGCAATGCCTCTACATCACCGGCACTATGCGCAGCGAACTGGCCATAGACAAAGACCGGGCGGGATGGACCCCGGCTAACCTAATCGAAAACGAGTGGTGGTACTGGCGGGTGCGGCTAGTGGATCAAGAATGGCTGGACTCCAACGGCAATCTCGGTCAAGTCGGCCCGTGGATGCCGACCCAAGTTTTCTACTCGTACTTCGATCAGGGGGCACCCGACATTGTCGCCGAGCGCTACCTGCGCGACGAGCAGCTAGCCGAAGAGGAAATTGTCGAGGGCCTGCCGGCAGTTGTCCCGCTAAGGCCGGCCATGGACACCATCATTCGCGCGCCCCGTCCGACCCTCGAAGTGAAGGCCGAGCGAGCCGTGCCGGCGGGGTGGTCTTTCTACTTTGAGGTCGATACTGATCCGCTCTTTACAAGCTCTTGGATCCAGCGGTCCACCGACGTGCCTTGGCTCTTTAGAGCGCTGAAACCAGAGGTCATCGCCTTTGGTGCCGGCTTAGGGCTGGTGAGTTTCTTTCTGCTGTCCATCCTCGGGCTGCCAATCCTGCTGATCTTTGGCTTCGTGCGCTCGCTGGCGTCCATACCACATTACGTGGTGACCGAGATCATCGGCGCGCTCTTGGCTCGCTACTACTTTTGGAACAAGTACGGGCGGCAGGAATGGCGGCAATTTGCCCCGGTTCTGGCGGTGGGCTTCTCCTGCGGCATGGCATTGATAGGGATGGCGGCGGTGGGGATCGCCCTGATCCAGAGATCAGTCTCCGTGCTGATCTTCTAGCATGAGCGCTTGGGTAGATTTCGCTTGGCAGGGACTACAGTTGTCCGTGCCGGACGACTGGAATCTCGGTCGGGTTGACGGGGATTTTGAAAAGGGCTATGCCCGCCTCGACGACGCCGAAATCGTGCGCGCCGAGATCGAATGGCGGCGTCTCAAAGGCCGCGGCGAGGCCCTGCGTCTGACCGAGTTGGTAGATCGCTACTTAGCCAATCTGCAAAAGAAGGCCCAAAAGGTCGATGCTCCCTTTGAGGTCCAGCGCCGCGCTCGCTTCCTCAAGAACAAGAAATTCCTCGAAGGCCGAGAATACGAAGTCTTCATCTGGGAGGCCGACTTCCGCGCGTACAACCTAGCGCTCGCCTTGAAGTCCGGGCGGGTTGTGCTCCTGCGAGTGCTGGCCAAGCCAGACGAATTTTTGCCCGAGCAAGCCGAGGCCGTGTTCAGCTCGCTCGTCGATCAAGAAGGCGAGGACGCTCATCTGTGGAGCGTGTACGGCTTGCGGTTTTTCGCGCCTAGCGACCTCAAGCTACAGAGCCATTCCCTCAAGTCGGGCCATATTGAATTAGAGTTCTCCCTCGGCAAACAAGTTCTAAAGGTGCATCGGTTGAGCATGGCCCGGATCATGCTCAAAGACGCACACATCCAAGACTGGTATCCGGTTTTTTTTAAAAAGCAATTGCGCGACTTCGTGGTGGACATTGTTCCAGAAGCCGTGCAGGAACACGAGGGCATTCGCGTCGAGGGGCGGCCGCGCAGCCGCTGGCGTCAGCTTTTGCGTCCCTTGCCCTTTATAAACCCGAGGCCGCGCCTGTATATGCGGGGGCGCATCTGGCGCGATACCGGGATCGACAAAATCGCCATGGTCGAGCACCTCTACCGCAAGAAAGACGCACAGGACGATCTAGTCGCCAAGGTAGTAGATGGGCATTTTATCGAAAAACAAGGGACCCAAGCTGAGCCGGGCCGCCATGCTGGCGTCGCGGCCAACGCGCAATGAGTCCCTGCGCTGGGAAAACAACGACAACGACGAGGTCCAGGTCTTCATAACGCGCCAAGAGACCTGGAGGGTGCGGCTGTTGTCGAAGTTTTTCTACATACCCAAGCAGCGCAAAATCACCCTCGACGAGGTCGGCAGTGAGGTCTGGCGAATGTGCAATGGCCGCAACTCGGTCGGCAGGATGATCGAAGAGCTCAGCGACAAGTACCAGCTCAATCGCAAAGAGGCCGAGGTCTCCCTGCTCCAGTATTTGAAGACCCTTGGGCAGAAGCGCTTCATCGGCTTTGTGCTAGAGGGCGACGAGAGACCACCTGGGCGCGGCGCGGCCAGCGGAAAAAAATGGCAAAAGAAACAAACAGGGGCGAGCAATTAGCTCGTCCCTGTTTTCGTCTACACCCGCACCACGTCGCACACTTCTTCTCCCACTTGCTCAATCCCGCGCTGTTGGCACTCTTGGTCTTCGGCGTCCAAGCGCACGTGCTGGGCGACTGGCTCGCCGGCTCAGTGGCGATCGGCACCTTCTCCTTGGTACCTGGGCTGCTTCTCTGGCACTTCGTGCGCTCGGGGTATCTCGACAAAGCCTATACAGACGACCGCAACAAGCGCGCTACCCTGCTCTTGCTGGGCGCTCTTTGCTACACCTTAGGGAGTGCAGGTCTCTACGGGATCGGTGCTCCGCCCCTAATGCTGGTCACGGCCGCGTCCGGTGTCGTCAACACGCTCTTGGTCTGGTGGATCAATCGCTCCTATAAAATCAGCATTCACGCGGCTGGTGTCGGAGGGGCGACCTGTGTATTGTTGATCAGCGTCGGCAGCGCGGCGTGGCCCTTTTTGCTCAGTTGGCCGGCCGTCGCTTGGGCGCGGCTTTACTTGCGGGCGCACACTCCCATGCAGATCGGCGCGGGCGGCGCGCTGGGCGCGGGGAGTATGGCCCTGCTGTACAGTGCTTTCATATGGTGAACACGGCACATGAACCAATCGTATAAGGGTTTTATAGATCGCCTGACTTACCACAACCCGGAAAACGGCTATACCATTGCGCGCTTAGTCGTCGAGGGGCAGCGCGAGCGGATCGCCATCGTGGGGACGCTTGCCTCCATCCAAGAGGGCGAGAGCGTCGAAATCGCAGGCGTGTGGACCAATCACCCCAAATACGGCAAACAGTTCAAGGTGGAGCACTATAAGGCCGTTTATCCCTCGACCCTCGAAGGCATACAAAAGTACCTCGGCTCCGGTCTGATCAAAGGCGTCGGAACGAAATCGGCCAAGCGTATCGTCGATCACTTTGGCGCGGAAACGCTCGACATCATCGACGCGGATCCCCAACGGCTAGCTGAAGTACCCAAGCTGGGCAAAAAGAGAGTCGAGCTGATTGCCGCGGCTTGGGACGAGCAGCGGCAAATCAAGGACGTGATGGTCTTTTTGCAGTCGCACGGGATTACCACTGGCTATGCGGTGAAAATTTTTAAGACCTACGGCCAAGAGGCCATTCAAAAGGTGCGCAGCGATCCCTATCGCTTGGAGCGCGATGTGGATGGGATCGGCTTCCGCATCGCCGATCGCATTGCCCAGCGCTTGGGCCTGGGCCGCGACGCCCCCGAGCGCGTACAGGCTGGCATCCGCTACTTGCTCTCCGAAGCAGCCGACGAGGGCCACGTGTACCTGCCGACCGCTAGAACGATGAAGCTGCCGGCCGTTGGAATGGTGGAGTTGCCGGCCGTTGGAATGATGGAACGGGCCGTCGAAATTTTGGACATTGACGCCGAGCTGTTGCCGCCGGCATTAGAGGCCCTGCGCGCCAACGACGGCGTAGTCACCGAAGACCTGCGCTGCTATTTGCCGCCACTCCACCGCGCCGAAGTGGGTGCCGCATCGTCGCTAAAGCGGCTCTTGCGAGCGCCGGCCGAAGAGTTGGCCGTGCCCGCAGAAGCTGAGGACGGGCTGGAATTGGCTTCGGCGCAAAAACAAGCCGTGGAACTGGTCGCCACCAGCAAGGTACTAGTGCTAACTGGCGGGCCGGGCACCGGCAAGACCACGGTCACGCGGCGCATCTTGCATCTCTTGGAGAAAGGCGGCCTCAAGGTCGCGCTGTGCTCGCCTACGGGCCGCGCCGCCAAGCGGCTGAGCGAGGCCAGCGGGCGCGAGGCCAAGACCATTCATCGACTGCTGGGATTTCAGCCGGGCGAGCGGCAATTCAAAAAGGGCTACGACGACCGCCTCGAAATCGACGCGCTGATCGTCGATGAGGCTTCCATGATCGACGTGGTGCTGCTCAACGCGCTCCTGCGCGCCCTGCCCGACCACGTTCGGCTAGTGCTAGTCGGCGACATCGATCAGTTGCCCTCGGTAGGGCCAGGCAACGTGCTCCGCGACATCATCGACTCCGCCGAAGTGCCGGTGGTGCGCCTGACGCAGATTTTTCGCCAAGCCCAAAAAAGCCACATCATCCGCAACGCGCACCGCATCAACAGCGGCGAAATGCCCATCGTCGAGAACGACGCGGCCGCGGATTTCTACTTCATCCAAGAAGGCGACCCAGAGCGGGTGGTCGAGCTAGTCGAGGAGTTGTGCGCCGCGCGGCTGCCCAGCTATCGGGGGTGGGATCGGCGCAACGACATCCAAGTGCTTTCGCCCATGTACCGCGGCGAAACCGGTGCGCTCAATCTAAACCAGCGGCTGCAACAGCGCCTCAACCCGCACGGGCAGGCACATAGCCATCGCGGGGCCGAGTTCCGGGTGGGCGACAAGGTCATGCAGGTCAAAAACAACTACGACAAGGGCGTTTTTAACGGCGACATCGGCACGATCGAGCGGCGCGATGCGGAAAAGCAGGTACTCTACGTGCGCTTTGACTACACCTTGGAATACGATCAGGTCGATCTCGACCAGCTCACCCTCGCCTACGCCATCAGCATCCACCGCTCTCAGGGGTCGGAATTTCCCGTGGTAGTGCTACCGCTGACGACGCAGCACTACGTGATGCTCCAGCGCAACCTGCTCTACACGGCAATTACCCGCGCCAAGCAAATGATCGTCATCATCGGCACCTCCAAGGCCCTCAAGCTGGCCATTGCCAACGACAAGGTCGCCCAGCGCTACACCACGCTCAAACAGCGGCTGCGCGGCGAGGTCGGCGAGGTAATGGAAGCGGGACAAGCCATCCCACTAGAATCAACACTGCCGAGCGATTAATTTCTACAAGTCATCGCGCAGCAGCCAGCGCACGGCGTTTTGCTGCAACTTCTCGTAGGCCGGATTCCACAGCGCGGGGATGGTGTGTCCCGGTGATAAATAACATACGCGGCCCGCGCCGTAATCGTACGCCCAAGCCGCCTCGCACGTGGTGCCCAAGTCCTGCCAAGTGTGCCCGTCGTCGTTGACGCTGACGGCCAAGACATGGGCCGGGTCCTTGTCGTACTGCATGAAGTGCTGCTCGTCCTCAACGACAAAGTCCTCCACGCCGCGCGTTATGGGATGGTTTGTACGCGTGATGTGCACGCGGTAGGGACGCACCGGCGGGTGGCCTTGCGTAGCAGCGCCTAGCACGTGGCGGAAGTCGCTGCTGCCCGGAGCGATATACGTGGAATTGTGGTAGAAAAGAGCCGCGCCACCTGCCTCCACAAAGCTCCGCACGGCGCGGCCCTGATCCTCGGTAATCCACTGCACGGGATGGGATCCCTCAGCCTGGACGGGCGGCTCGCTAACGGACGCAGCCTCTATGCCGTAGCCATTGGGCCAGATCATGCCGTCGCGGAAGGTGATCAGTAGTCGGTAGTTCGACAGATGTTGGGCGTTGAGTAGGGTAATCTCGTCAGTAAAGTCAACGGATAATCCCATGCCTTGGATCAAGGTGCGGCCCAAAGCCGTGCGGATGTAATCAGACGTGTGATAGCGGTCGCCCACTAGGGCAAAAGCCGTAGCCATGAATCCCCTCCTCAGAACCGTTCCAACTCTGGAAACTTTTCCTCGCCGCTGTGCACGTGCATGGCCCCGCCCTCAGCGCACCGCCGCAAGGTGGGGAACACCTTGCCCGGATTCAATACCTGCTGCGGGTCAAATTCGGCTTTGACTCGTTCTTGGGCGTCCAAATCCGCGTCCTTGAACATGCACGGCATCAAATCCCGCTTTTCAATGCCAACCCCGTGCTCCCCGCTCAACACGCCCCCTACTTCGACGCAGAGCTTCAGGATCTCGGCCCCTAGCGACTCGGCTTTCTCCAGATCGCCCTCGACATTGCTGTCATACAATACGAGTGGGTGCAGGTTGCCATCGCCCGCGTGGAAGACGTTGGCCACCCGCAGGCCATACGCGGCCGACAGCTCGCCGATTCTCTCTAGCACCTGCGGCAGCGCGCCGCGCGGAATGGTTCCGTCCATGCAGTAGTAGTCGGGACTAATCCGGCCCATCGCTGGGAAAGCTGCTTTACGGCCAGCCCACAACTTTTGCCGCTCGGCCTCGGTTGTGGCGCGGGAAAGCTCGGTCGCACCCGTCTGCAGCAAGAGCGATTCCAGCACGCGGCTTTGGCACTCGACCTCGCTTTGCGGCCCGTCCAATTCGACCAGCAAGAGCGCCGCAACCCCGAGCGGATAGCCCGCTCCGACAAACCCCTCCACCGCTTCCACAGATAGCTGATCCATGATTTCCATACCGGCTGGTACCATGCCCGCAGCGATGATCTCGGCCACCGCCTGTCCGGCCGCGGCGACCGAATCGTACACGGCCATCACAGCCTGCGCCACTTCTGGCTTGGGTAAGATCCGCAGCGTGGCCTCCGTGGTAATGGCCAACAACCCTTCCGAACCCGTCAGCAGCCCGAGCAAATCGTAGCCCGCTTGGTCCATGCCCTTGCCCCCAACCCGCACGACCTCGCCATCGGCCAACACTACCTCCAAGCCAAGCAGATTGTTGGTCGTCGTGCCGTACTTGAGGCAGTGTACTCCGCCCGAATTTTCGGCGATATTGCCGCCGATTGAGCAGGCGATCTGACTCGAAGGATCGGGCGCGTAGTAGAAGCCGCTCCGCTCCACCGCTTCGGTTACGGCTCGGTTGGTCACGCCCGGCTGCACTGTCACCGCGCGGTTTTCTAAATCGATGTCGAGTACCGCTCGCATCCGCGCCGTGCTCAACACTACTCCATCTTCTCTCGGCAGGGCACCGCCCGAAAGCCCGGTGCCAGCGCCCCAAGGGACGATGGGAATATCGAGTTGGGAGCACGTCCTGAGTACGGCCGCGACCTGCTCGGTGCTATCCGGTAAGGCGATCAGCATGGGCCGCTGGCGATACGCCGACAGGCCGTCGCATTCATAGGCGACTACGTCCTCGCGGCGGTGAATAATCTGATCGGCGCGCAAGTGTTCGAGCAGGAGGCTGATGAGGTCTCCGCGCCGCTTGAAGCGGGTGGGATCGGGTGTGGGAAGTTGCATTAGTTAGTAGCCCAAGTCTTTGGCGTAAGCAAAAAGCGCGGGCGTGCCGCCGGTATGGAGAAAGATAAGACTCTGCTCGGGATGCCACCAACCGGCGCGCACGTGTGCCAAAAGCCCGGCCATGGCCTTGCTGGTGTAAGACGGATCGAGCAACAGTCCTTCCTGCTGCGCCACCAAGTGCAGAGCTTCGCAACTTTCTGGAGTAACCACGCCGTAGTCCGGGCCAACAAACGCGGCATAGCTTTCGAAATCCTCCACCTTCAGCGAGAGGTCTATTCCTAGAATCTCGGCGCATTCCCGCCCCAGCGCGAGATGTCCCTGGGCCGCCTGCTGGTCGTCGCGCGGCGAGGGGCTGATGCCCACTACCCGCATATCGATGCCCAGCGCCTTGAACGCCACCACCAGCCCCACGTGGGTATGCGCCCCCGAACACAGGTAGATCGCCGCTGGCTCAACGTCTTGTTCCTCGCATTGGGCCAAAAGTTCTAGCGCCCCATCGACGTACGCTACACTCCGGAAGATGCGCGCGTCCGAGCTAGTGTGGAAGGGGCGATGGCCAGCCGCAGCCAGCGCGGCCATCTTCGCGGTTACGGCCGGGGCCTGCTCCTCGGGAGCGGGCAGGTCCACCTCTGCGCCAAAGAGGCGAGTCAACAGCAGATTTCCCTGCGTCTGTGCATGGGCATCGTCGCGACCGACTACTACCGCAGACAGCCCCAATTTTGCGGCCACTGCAGCCGTCTGCCGCGATTGATTCGACTGGGCAGCGGCTGAGTGTACCAGCACGTCACAGCCCTGCTCTACGGCTTGGGCGATCTGGTATTCAAACTCGCGGATCTTGTTGCCGCCGAAGGCCAAACCGGTCAAATCGTCGCGCTTGACCCAAATCTGCGGGCCGGCCAAGTGGGCGCTGAGGCGCTTTAATTCCTCCAGGGGCGTGGGCAAGGACGCTAGCTGCAACCGCGGCAAGGCGGCCAACCGCTCTTTCAGTTCCTCTCGGCTGATAGTCATAGTTTTCCTCTTTTTGTTTGCTTTCAATACAATCATTAAACAACCACCGGGCAAACCTATCATTCACTTCGGCCGTGCCGAATTTGCCCTTTTGCTAAAATCCCTTAACTTTTACGTAGTGAGACCCACACAACTTTCTGCCCTTCCTTGGAGCCTCACTTCTCCCCAATACAAATCGCTGTTTAACAAATATATAGGGCCGTTTTGGATCTAGTCGAACCTATACCCGAACGCCTACTGCCCCACATCCGCGGCGAATTACAACCCGGCGAGCTGCTCATAGTCCTGCTCGCCGCCGACATTCGCCCCGACGGGCAGTACGGCGACTCTTGGTTTGCTCTCACCGACGAGCGGATGCTCGTCTTTCACCCCAATGGCGCAGATAAGCCCGATACTGTGCGCCTCGGCTTGGACGAAGTGCAAGGCATCCAGACCCGCAACTACGTGGGCAGCGGTGCACTCGTCGTCGAGCTAGAGGATGAGACCGTCGAGCTGCTGCGCTTTTCGCAGAGTGCGTATTACAAATTCTCCGGCGTGCCCCAAGCCATCGAGGGCGCTGGCTTGGTCGAGGAAGAAGACGCAGACGAGGACGGGGCGCTGCATGTCGATCCGGTCAAAGTAGTAGAACACTGCCCCACCTGCGGACTCGCCCTCCGCTCTGGCTCCAAAATCTGCCCCAACTGCCTGCGCCAGACCGAGACCTTCTGGCGATTGTTTTCCTACATTAAGCCCTATAAAAGACAAGCACTACTCGGGTTCACGCTGACGATTGTGCTGACGGCCATTGGTCTGCTGCCGCCTCAGCTCAACCGCATCCTCATCGACGATGTCATCATCCCGGTTCTCGCCCAATACGAAGCTGCGGGCATCGTCGAGGGCGAGGCGACCACGCCCCCTGCCGCGAGCGTCCAACTCCTGCTGTGGGTCGTGCTCGGCCTGCTCGGTATCTATATCGGCCGCGGCATCATCAGCGGCGTGCGAATGTACGCCCTAGGGTGGCTCGGCCAGCACATTGTGTACGATTTACAGAGGCAAATTTTCCAACATTTGCAATTGTTGTCGCTGACTTTTTACAACAAGCTCAGCACCGGTCGGATCATGACCCGAGTCACCAGCGACACCGAGCGCATGCGCAGCTTTATCACCTCGGGGTTCCAAGACATCGTCATCGACGGGCTGACCATCATTGGCATCTGCACAATGCTATTTGTAATGAATTGGGAATTGGCGCTTTTGTCGCTGATCCCCATCCCCTTCATGATCATCGGCACCATCATCTACCGCAACCGCATCCACTGGGTTTTCCACCGGATATGGCGCCGCATCGCCGAACTCAACGCCATGCTCGCCGACTCCATCCCCGGCGTCAAGGTCGTCAAGGCCTTTGCCCAAGAAAGCCGCGAGGTCGAGCGCTTCACCGAGCGCAATATCGATGTGCGCGAATCGCAGATGACCTCGTTCAAGATGCGGTCCTACTACATTCCGACGGTCGCCTTTACCACCTCAGTCGGCTCGATCATCCTGTGGTGGTTTGGCGGCAATCGGGTGCTCAGCAACGCCCTGACCTTGGGCGAGTTGCAGGCTTTTATCTCGTACATGGTCATGTTCTACGCGCCGGTGCGCTCGCTGTGCACCCTCACCGAGCAGCTAGAGACCGCAGCGACAACCGCCGAGCGCGTCTTTGAGATCATCGACACCGAGCCCGAAGTCCAAGACGACCCCGACGCCATCGACCCCGGCCCACTTACCGGCGAAGTAGAATTCCGCAACGTCAGCTTCACGTACGACGGCTCGGCGAGGATTCTCGACCGCATCCACTTTAAGACCACACCCGGCGAGATGATCGGCATCGTCGGCCCCAGCGGCGCTGGCAAGTCAACTCTGGTCAACCTCATTTCGCGGTTCTACGACGCCACCGACGGCCAAGTCCGCATCGATGGCCAGCCCATTACCCGGCTCAAACAGCAGGCACTGCGCAACCAAATCGGCGTGGTTTTGCAAGAGCCGCTGCTGTTCCAAGGATCCATCGCCAGCAACATTGCCTATGGCCATCCCGAGGCCACGCGCCAAGAGGTCATCGAGGCGGCCCGCGCAGCCAACGCCCACAAGTTCATCATGAATTTTCCCGATGGCTACGACACCCAAGTCGGCGAGCGCGGCGGTCGGCTCTCCGGCGGCGAGCGCCAGCGCATTTCCATTGCCCGCGCCTTGATCGGCAACCCACGTATCCTGATCCTCGACGAGGCCACCGCCTCAGTCGATACCCAGACCGAATACGAAATCCAAGAGGCGCTCGAGCGATTAGTCGCCGGCCGCACCACCTTTGCCATCGCCCACCGGCTCTCGACCCTCAAAAATGCCGACCGACTGCTGGTGTTGGAAAGAGGACGCGTCGCTGAAGTCGGCACCCACGAAGAGTTGCTCAATAAGGAGGACGGCGTCTATCGCCGACTGGTCGATATGCAAACCGAAATGGCGAAAGTGCGGGCGCTATGAGCGAGACACGCGGTTATTCGTACGGGGATTTTGTGCTCGACCCGCAAAAGATGCGTTTCAGCCGCTCCGAGCGCGGCAGCTTGATCCTCACGGTCGACGGCGAGGAACACACCGACCTCAAGATCCGCCGCGCCTTCCCATTAGAAGAGTCCGACCGCTACATCGGCGTCTTTGCCGCCGAAGACCAAGAACTCGGCATAATCGAAGACCCGCAGCAACTCGACGACCAAAGCCGTCAAGTGCTCCTAGACGAGCTCAACAAGATTTACTTCCAACCGCAGGTCCTCGCTTTCGATAGCCTCGACGAAGAATTCGGAGTACTGCGCGGCCAGATCGAAACCACCAGCGGCCCTCGTCGACTCGAAATCCGCAGCTACCGCACCAATGTGCGCATGCTCTCTGGTGGCCGAGCTATCATTGAGGACGTCGATGGCAATCGCTATCTGATCGCCAACTGGCGGGCGCTGCCACAAAAAACGCGCGAGATTCTGGGGCTGTAGAGCGAGGACGGACTGCGGTTAGCCGGCAAAATACGCCCGCATCTTCTCCAGACCAATCCGGGCGACTTCCGCCGGATCCTGCTCCCATAGCCCCGGATTAAACAACTCCAACGACACAAACCCCTCGTATCCCTGCGCCTGAGCCAGCCGCTCGATCTCGCGCAACGGCCCGACTCCGTCGCCCGGCATCACTCGGTCGGCGTCGCTTTGTTCGGCAAACGGCTTGTCGCCGGGGGCATCGTTCCAGTGCCAGACCGCAACCTTGTCGCCGGGCACCTTGGCGATGCTTTCGATAGGACCGCCACCGCGCACTATGTGGAACGGGTCCATGATCAAACTCGCATCTGGATGGTCGGCGTCTTCGGCGATCTGCCAAGCTTGGTCAATGGTGTACACGCTTTGCACGAAGCCTAGGTATTCCATCGCCGGCCGCACGCCGATTTCTTTGCCGATTTCCAGCAATTCGCGGTAATCGGCTCCGCCTCGGCTCAGGTCGCAGGGATCTCGCGGCGGACTGGCGACGATAAATTCGGCCCCCACTGCTACTGCCTGCGCCATCCGCCGCCGCACCTCCTCCAATGCCTGCTCCCGCGCTGCGCCCTCAGCCCCCAACCAACCGTGAAGTGCAATGACGGTCGGCACCGCTAACCCGTAGTCGGCCAGTGCCAGCCGCACATCCGCGAGCAAACCGCCCTGCTGCTCGTGCGCGGTCAAGTCGTCGTTCCACAGCTCAATGCCCTGGTAGCCGGTCTGTCCGGCGATGTGGATTTTATCCATCAGCGACGCCGGGCGGATCGTCGATGTGTTGAGCGCGTATTGCACCGTCATGTTGCTTCCTTTCTCGTTTTTGTTAAGCGACGCATAAAAAATCATTCCCCTCTACCATCCCCAATTCACCCAACGCCTCTCGAATCAGCGCCCGCGCTCCCCGCGACGCCACGGCCGCCAATAGAATCGGCCGCTCGTGACTCGTCCACCACATCGATAAGTCATCCGGCCCAACTACGGGCTTGCGCCGCAAGGTGCCGCCGATTCTCTTGGGCGCGATATCGACAAATACATCGGGAGCGCGGCCTTCGCGCTCCAAGTGTTTGGCGAGTCGACGACCGGTCTTGCCCGCGCCCCAGACGGCCAACCCATCCCGCTCTTGCAGCGGCCCGGCGCAAAGATAATGCGCTTTGGCGCGGAGAAAATTCTCCACTGAGTAGCGACCCTGCACGTGTGTGGCCCGCCGCGGATGCTCGCGCCAGTAGTGCAAGACCTCCGGCACCTTGGCAAAGCGCCGTCCCGCCGCCCGATAGCGCAACCACAGATCGTAGTCTTCTGGCCATCCCCGGTCTTGGTATCCCCCCAAGGCCACCAACTCCTCGCGGCGCATCATGGCCGATGGATTGGCGATGGGACTCTCAATAAAAAACTCTCGTTCAATCGCCGCGCTATCCACCAAGCCGTTCAACCAAGCCTCGTACACCAACATCCCCTCTCCGGTCTCCTCGCGCGGAAAGATCTCTACCAAACAGCTCACAACACTCAAGTTAGGATCCCCTTCCAACCACGCGAGTTGTTTTTCCAAGCGCTCGGGGTGCATCCGGTCGTCGGCGTCCATGCGCGCCACGTACGCGCCCCGACACAGGGCCAAGCCCCGATTAGGTGCCTCGACAATGCCTTGGTGGTCGGATAGCAATGCCTTAAAGCGGCGGTCGCGGCGATTCCATTCCAAGAGCATGTCCCCACTCCCGTCCTCCGAGCCGTCGTCTATGGCCACTACCTCAAAGTCGTCGCAACTCTGCGCTTGGATACTCTCTAGCGTTTCCGCTAGTGTAGCGGCCGCATTGAACACGGGCAATAGAACCGATACGCGGGGCGTTTTCATAATTGCAAGTTATAAGAGCTTGACATTTTTTCGCTCAATGCCCGATTTTTAATTCCTATGATACATCTCAAATCGCCCTTGGAAATCGACCGCATCCGCGCCAGTTGCCGCATCGCCGCCGAAGCCATGCTCCGCGTCGAAGAAGCCCTCGCGCCCGGGGTCACCACCCTTCACCTCGACCAAATAGCGGACCGCTACATCCGCAGCCAAGGGGCCGTCGCCAGTGCCTTGGGCTACCGCGGCTTCCCCCGCAGCATTTGCGTCTCGGTCAATGACGAAGTCGTCCACGGCATCCCCGGAGACCGCGTCCTGCAAGAGGGAGATATCCTCGCCGTTGACATTGCTGTTAAAAAGGATGGCTTTCACGGCGATATGAACGTCACCATGAAAGCCGGCTGCGTGACCTCTGAGGCTCAGCGCCTGCTCGACGCTACGCGTCAAAGCTTGGAGGAGGGATTGGCTGCCTGCACACCAGGACGCCGCCTCGGCGACATTGGCCACGCCATCCAAAGCTATGTCGAAGCGCGCGGCTTTTCCATCGTGCGCGAATACTGCGGCCACGGCATTGGCCGCAATTTCCACGAGGAACCGCAACTGCTCCACTACGGCAAGGCCGGCACGGGCCGCCGCCTGCAAAACGGCATGGTCTTCACCATCGAGCCAATGGTCAACGAAGGCGCGCACGACACGCGCGTGCTCGACGACGACTGGACGGCTGTCACCGCCGACGGCAAGCTCTCGGCTCAATACGAGCACACCGTGGCCGTCACCAACGACGGGCCGGCCGTGCTGTCGCGCTTTGACGATTTGCCGTACTGAGCTTGCTCAGCGGCGGCATTTTCTTATTTTTTGAGTCCATTTCACAAGGAGAACAACATGGCAAGACCAAAAAAAGTCCAATCCAACGGCGACGACGACAACGCTGAATTTTCGTTTGACCCCGGCACGCAGATCGAGCTAGAGATGGAAGACACCTGCTGCATCACTGGCGAGCCCGTCGGATTCAGCTTTTGTCGCTTCCCCGACTACAAAAATGGCACTATGATGGTCATGTCCAAAAGCGTGATGCTTGAGCACCTACGCGCTGGCGACTCCATCGCTACGTTCAAAGAAGTGCTAGTCAAGCGTCACGGCAAGACAGTCTTAAAAGAGCACTACTCAAACCACTAGGCAACGCGCAACACCTACCTGTAAAAGAAGGGATGGTCCTACTGCGGACCATCCCTTCTTTTGCTATGTGCCGACGTCTTACGAGCGGGCCAACAGGGTCTCGATATCCTCGCCTAATACCCCGCGGGGATTGGGCCGGCCGCTCCTATCGCGCGGTACGCCTAAGTGCGTCTTGTACACGCGGCCTTCGCGATCAAAAATAAAGGTGAGTGGCACGGGCACAGTCGCCAAATTCTCTTTGTAAAAGGCGCGGAGCAACTCGTATTGGCCGTCGTGAACCACTGGGTAGTTGATAGCCAAGCGCTCGACGAACTCGCCTATTAGGGGTAGGACGCGCTCGGTGGGGCCTTGATCTAGGGAAATGCCAATGATCGCTACCTGCTCGGGATCGTAATCATTGCTCATCTCGACCAAGGCTGGGATCTCGTAGCGGCACGGGCCGCACCAAGTCGCCCAAAAGTTAACCAAGACGATCTTGCCCTCGTAATCGCGCAAATCCACGCTCCGGCCCTGATAGTCGCTCCACTTAGTAGACTGCGGGGGGAAAAGCTTGTCTCCTCGCGGCTCGGGGGAGTCACAGCTCAGCGCTAGGAATGCCAACCCACTCACAAACCCTTTGATCGCCATTGCGCGCATAGCAGCAGTACGTCTTGTATTCAACTGGAACGGCGTAAACCCACGGGCGCTTGCACCTTGGGCGTTAGCTGGGTGGATCGGGGGCCGATCAACTCCTCAATGCCGCGCAGCAAATCGTCACAGGGATCGACGCGAATCGTCTTCGAGCGCACCATTTTGTCCTGCTCGTCGCCGTTTTTGAGCTGGAGCCACAGCTCGCAATCGCCCATGTGACGCTCGCAGAGGCGGCGCAGTCGGCTGAGCAGGGGGTCGCCCACTTTCTGGTAGGGCAGCGACAAGGTGACGGATTTGGTCAGTTCCGCTCGCGCCGATTTGAGGGGTAGGGCGCGGTCGGCCTGCAGACTAAGGCGTCCGTTGCGCTCGCAGACGCGGCCCTCTACGAGGATGGTTTCGCCTTCCACGAGTAACTGTTGGTGATTGGCGAAGGCTTCGGCGAAAAACGCGATATCGCCCGTGTCGTTGAGGTCTTTGAGCGTGACAAAGGCAAAGGAATTGCCGCGGCGGTCGAAGAGCTTGCGCACCTCCTCGACTAGGCCGCCGACCCGCAGTGGCGTGCCATCGTGCTGCCCCTCTATCTCGCTTAAGGGCTGAGCAAAGTTTTTTAGGTCGCGGGCGTAGGGCTTGAGCGGATGGCTGGAAATATAGAAGCCCAACAGGTCGCGTTCCTTGGCCAGTTTCTCGCGCTCGGACCACTCCTCGACTTCGGGCAGTTCCTGCACCACCAACTCGGACGAGTCGCCGCCGTCGAAGAGGCTGATCTGCCCCTTCTCGCGGTCTTCCTGGGCCTTGCCTGCGGCCTTTAACGCCAGCTCTAGTGCCTCCATTTTCTGTGCGCGATGACCTTCAAGACCGTCCAATGCCCCAGCAGCAATCAGACTCTCGACCACGCGCCGGTTGACTGCGCGCAAGTCGATGCGCTCGCAGAATTCGAACAGGGTAGTAAAAGGCCCATCGGCAATCCGCGTATCGACCATGCTCTGCGCCGCACCCTCGCCGACGTTTTTGATTGCCGCCAAGCCATAGCGAATGCCCTCGTCCGTCGGCGTAAAGTTGAGCGTACTCTGGTTGACGTCCGGCGGCAGGACGGGGATGCCCATGCGGTGGCATTCGTCGAGCAAGACGGTCAGCCGATCCGTATCTTTGCGTTCAAGAGTCAGGCTGGCGGCCATGTACTCTTGGGGGTGATGGGTCTTGAGATACGCATTTTTGTACGCGCCCTCGGCATAGCAGGCCGCGTGCGCCTTGTTGAAGCCATAGCCGGCAAAAATCTCGATCTCGCCAAACAGCTTGTTGGCCAATGCCCTTTCTACCCCGTGTGCGACGCAGCCGCCGACGAAGTCTTTTTTCACCTTGGCCATTTCCTCGGGTTTTTTCTTGCCCATTGCCTTGCGCAAAATATCGGCTTGGCCGAGGGTAAAACCGGCCAACTCTTGGGCAATGCGCATGACCTGCTCCTGATAGACCATGACCCCATAGGTCGGCTCCAAAATCGACTCTAACTTGGGGTGGTCGTAGGAGACGGCCTCTTCGCCGTGCTTGCGGGCGATGAAGGTCGGGATCTTGTCCATCGGCCCCGGGCGATAGAGGGCATTCATGGCGATAATGTCTTCGATGGTGTCCGGCTTAAACTTGCTCAGATATTCGCGCATCCCCGCGGATTCAAACTGGAAAACGCCAATCGTCTCGCCGCGGCCGAACAAGTCGAAAGTGGCCCGGTCGTCCCACGGAATGGCTTCCAAATCAAAGTCCGGCTCCTCGAGTTGAATCAGCCGCACGGCCTCCTCGACCAGTGACAGCTCCTTCAAGCCCAAGATGTCCATCTTCAGCAGGCCGATGTCCATACAAGTCTCGCCGACGAACTGGGTGGTTATTCTACCGTCTTTGGGGGAGCGATAGAGCGGCACGTAGTCGGTCAGTTCACCGGGAGCGATGATGACCGCGCAGGCGTGGACCGAGGCGTGACGCGCCATGCCCTCCAACCTGCGGGCGTATTCGATCAGCTTGCCTTCGTCGCCGGGCGCTTGGGCCACCTGCTGCAGTTCGGGCACCCGCTCGATGGCCTTGTCGAGGGTAATTTTCAGTTCGGTCGGCACCTGCTTGGCGATGCGGTCCACCTCGCCAAAGGGCATCCCCAAAACCCGCCCGACGTCGCGCACCACCGCTTTAGCCCCCAAAGTTCCAAACGTGATGACCTGTGAGACATTGTCCTTGCCGTACTTATCCACTACATAGCGCAGCACCTCGTCGCGCCGGGTATCGTCAAAATCAATGTCGATATCGGGCGGCTCAATGCGCTCGGGATTGAGAAAGCGCTCGAAGATCAGGTCGTACTTGATGGGATCTATATTGGTAATGCCGAGGCAATACGAAGCCAAGCAGCCGGCGGCCGAGCCGCGCCCCGGCCCCACGGAAATGCCCTGATTACGGGCGTGGTTGACAAGGTCCCAGACGATGAGGAAGTAGCCGGAAAAATCCTGACTGGTGATGATGCTTAGCTCGTAGTCGAGCCGCTCCTGCACGGCCGGATCGACGGTGCCGTAGCGCCGCTCCAAACCCTCCCGCGCCAGCTGCGTCAGATAGTCGTCGCTGGAAGCGTAGCCAGACGGGATCGGAAAATCCGGCATATAGGTTTTCCCGAACTCGAGCTCGACGTTGCACTTGTCGGCAATTTCGAGGGTCCGCTCCAGCGCATCGGGCAAATCCGCAAATAGCGTTTGCATCTCTGCGGGACTCTTCATGTAGAGTCCGTCGGGATAGCACAGGCGATTCTTCTCGTCAACCGTCTTGTTGGTCTGAATGCAAATCAGGGCGTCGTGGGCGTCGTGGTCGGTGGCGCGGAGAAAGTGGAAATCGTTGGTGGCCACCAGCGGCACTCCCAGCTTGCGGTGCAGCTTGAGCAGGCCGTCGTTCACCTTGGCTTCGGGGTCGATGTCGTGGCGCTGGATTTCCAAGTAGTAGTCGTCGCCGAAGAGGTCCATAAACTCGCGGGCGACCTTTTCGGCTGCGGCTAGCCCTTCGCGCTGGATCAGGTGCGGAATCTCGCCGCCTATGCAGGCCGACATGCAGATTAGGCCCTCGGCGTGTTCGCGCAAAAGCTCCTTATCGATGCGGGGATTGTAGTAGTAGCCTTCGAGATAGCCCTTGGAGACGAGCTTAGTCAGATTGCGATAGCCGGTGGCGTCTTTGGCCAGCAAAACCAGGTGGTTGGAGGCGTGCGTTAGGCCGCGGGCGGCTTGGCGCGAGTGGCGACTATCAATCGCCACATAAAC
The DNA here is from genome assembly GCA_965203175.1 of Candidatus Latescibacterota bacterium. Classification (GTDB taxonomy): domain Bacteria; phylum Latescibacterota; class UBA2968; order UBA8231; family UBA8231. The sequence goes on from OZ241867.1 coordinate 6,305,266, forward strand.
TTCGCAGCCGATGATGGGCTTAATGCCAGCGTCTTGGCAGGCCCTGTAGTGCTCAATGACACCGAAGAGGCTGCCGTGATCTGTGATAGCCAAGGCAGGCATGCCCTGCTCGGCCGCCAACTCGGCCATCTCGCCGATCCGACATGCTCCGTCGAGCAGGCTGTATTCGCTGTGACCGTGTAAATGGACGAAATCAGCCGAAGCCATGACCACCTCCGCTACCTGTATGCGCTAGAAAAACCTCTGGACTTAGAAAGCACGACCGAACAACGGGCCAAACTGCCTGGGGAAGGGCATCGCCTCGGGTGAAGCATAGCCAATTCAAAAGGGGATGTCAATGGTCTACAGAAGAGATTATTTTTCATAACATATTATTATTATTTTATTTACAAAAAGAGAAATTTGTTGTACACCGCTGACAAAAAGACCACCTGCACGGCGAACTTGTCTCTGAAAATAGACCGGTCTATCTTTGATTTTTTTCCAAGGAGATATATCTGATGATCGACCAAGAATTGTTGGCAATTCTCGCCTGCCCCGAGACTAAAGAGCCGGTCGCGCTCGCCGAGGAAGAACTCATTGCCGAACTCAACAGCCGCATTGCGCGCGGGGAAGTCAAGAATCGGGCCGGTAAAACCGTAGAAGGCAAGATCGACGGCGGCCTAGTGCGCGCAGATGGCGCGTACCTCTATCCGATCCAAGACGAAATCCCCATCCTGCTTCTCGACGAGGCCATTCCCCTTCACTAGCGCCTGCCGCGTCCGCACAAAAAAAGGGACTGTGCGCTTGCACAATCCCTTCAACTTACAATGGTGCCGAAGCGGGGATTCGAACCCCGACGCCCGAAGGCACTGCCCCCTCAAGACAGCGTGTCTACCAATTTCACCACTTCGGCACAAAAACTAGGCTAGCTTGCTACTGAGCCTCGGTCGGCGGCTCCTCAGCAGTCGAGGTCTCAGCTGCCTCTTCCTGCTCGCCCAGCAGGTGCTCTGCTTCCGGGATGGCGGGCACTGGCATCGCCTGTTCCTCTACCATCGTCCGTTGCGTCGCTGTCGTCGGAGTAGTCTCGGCCGTCTGAAAGGCAACCGACTGCACCAAACAGCTAAGCATAAAGGCCGTGGCCAAAACGGTCGTGGCCTTGGTCAGAAACGTGGCTGCAGTGCGCCCGCCCAATACGGAGGAAGAGGCCAAGCCACCGCCGATCGATCCGGCCAAGCCGCCCCCTTTGCCCGCCTGCAAGAGCACGGTCACGACTAGGAGCACGCAAATCAGCACGTGAAAAATCGTAAATAGAATTTCAAACATAATTTTGTGATGGTTTTAGTTAGTAACTAGAGATAGAAATAAATTTAAGGCTAAAGGGCGGCCTTCACAATAGCGGCAAACTGTCCTGCGTCCAGTGCGGCACCGCCGATCAAGCCCCCATCGATGTTGTCTTGGGCCAAGAGCTCGGCTGCGTTTTCGGGCTTGACGCTGCCGCCGTACTGGATGCGCACTTCGTCGGCGGCTGCTTTTCCCAAGTGTTCCGCAAGGAAGTGGCGGATCATCGCATGCACCTCTTCGGCTTGCGCGGCCGTTGCCGTCACACCGGTGCCAATCGCCCAAACCGGCTCGTACGCCCACAGCACCGCCCTAGCTGCGCTCGCCTCAATCCCGGCTAGGGCACCGCCCACTTGGCCGAGGATGACCTCCTCAATTCGGTTGGCTTCGCGCTCTTGCAGGGTCTCGCCAACGCAGACGATCGGGCACAGGTCGGCTTGGAGGGCACAGGTTAGCTTGCGGTTGACCAGCGAGTCGTCCTCGCCGCAAAACTGCCTTCGCTCGGAGTGCCCTAGCAACACGTAAGAGCAACCAGCCTCCAAGAGCATATCGGCGGATATTTCCCCGGTGAAAGCTCCCTGCCGCTCCCAGTGCATGTTCTGGGCCCCCAGCCCAATGGCGCTGTCGGCAAGGACGGCGCGCACGGCTTGCAGGCTAGTGAAAGGCGGACAAATCACGACTTCTACGTCGAGCCCCGCGACGAGCAGCTTGATTCCTTCGACCAACTCGACGGCCTCAGCAGCGGTCTTGTGCATCTTCCAGTTGCCAGCGACAATGGGTCGGCGCATCTCAGCTTTCCTCGTCATCCAAGACCGCAACCCCGGGCAAGACCCGCCCACTCATGCACTCTAGCGAAGCCCCACCCCCAGTGGAGATGTGGGTCATCGCTTGGGCCAATCCGGCTTGGGTTACAGCTGCGGCCGTGTCCCCGCCGCCAATAATGCTCAACGCACCCTCGCGGGTGGCATCAGCTAGGGCTTGAACGATCTGTTGGGTACCCTGGGCAAAGGACTCCATCTCGCAGACTCCGAGGGGGCCGTTCCACACTATGGTACCTCCCCGAACGATCTGGTCGGCGTAGCGCTGCCGGGTCTGGGGGCCGATGTCCATGCCCTGCCAACCGCGCGGTATGGCGTCGCGGGCGACCACTTGCGCTTGGGCGTCGGCAGCAAAGCGGTCGGCGACTACGCAATCTGCGGGAAGCTGGAGATCCAATCTCTCATCTTCTACTCGGGTCAATAGCTGCCGGGCCGTATCTAGGCAATCCTCTTCGAGCAGCGAATCCCCGATCTCTAGCCCCATAGCTTTGAAAAAGGTATAGGCCATGCCACCACCGATGAGCAGGGCATCCACCTGGTTGAGCAAGTGCTCAATCAACTCGATCTTGCCCGAGATCTTGGCCCCTCCCAGAACGGCGATAAATGGCCGCTGCGGACGGCGCAGAGCCTCGTCGAGATAGGAAATTTCCCGCTCCATCAACAGGCCGCTGGCCCCCGCGCCCATACAACGCGGCACCCCCTCGGTCGAGGCGTGGGCCCGGTGCGCCGCCCCAAAGGCATCGTTGACGTACACATCGCCCAACTCGGCCAATTGCTGGGCAAAAGTCCGCTCGTTTTGCTCCTCTTCCGGGTGGAAACGCACGTTCTCCAAGAGCAGGACCTGCCCCGGCTGCAAGGCAGCAGCTTGGGCCGCTACTTCGGCACCCACGCAGTCTATAGCCATGCCCACCGCGCGTCCCAACAACTGGCTCAGGCGCTCGGCTACCGGAGCCAGAGACAGCGCCGGTACTCTCTGACCCTGGGGGCGACCCAAGTGCGACATCAGAATTACGGACGCACCCTGCGTCAACAAGTGCTCGACCGTTGGCAGGACTGCGCGAATCCGCGTGTCGTCAATGATCCGGCCAGCCTCGTCGAGCGGCACATTGAAATCCACTCGCACGAGAACCCGCTTGCCAGCTACATCGAGGTCCCTGATGGTGCGCTTGGCCATGATATTAACCGAAGAATACCGTCGCTAAATCGTATAGCTCTTGGTCCACCACCTTGATCTGATTGACCGCGTCGGCCAGTGGGATCGCCACGATTTCATTGCCTTGCAGACTCACCATCTTGCCGAAATCGCCTGCGTGCACCAAGTCGATGGCGGCAATGCCAAAGCGCGTGCCCAAGACGCGGTCGAAGGCCGTGGGCGTCCCCCCGCGCTGCAAGTGCCCGAGCACCGTAACCCGCGTCTCGTAACTCGTTGCCTCCTCGACCGCGTTGGCGACGAGTTGGCCGATTCCACCCAGCTTGACGTGGCCGAATTCGTCGAGCCCTCCCTCAGAGACCACGTATTCGTTTTCCTTGCCTTCCGCTGAGATCTGTGCCCCCTCGGCCACTACCACGATCGAAAAATCCTTGCCGCGCTCGTGTCGTTTGCGGATAGTGCTGACGATTTCCTCGATGGTGTATTTCTGCTCGGGGATGAGGATCATATCCGCGCCACCGGCCAAGCCAGCGTACAGGGCAATCCAACCGCTGTGTCGCCCCATGACCTCAATGACCATCACTCGGTTGTGGGATTCAGCCGTGGTGTGAATCCGATCGATGGCTTCGGTGACGATATTGACCGCGGTGTCAAAACCAAAAGTGTAGTCCGTGCCGCTCAGGTCGTTGTCGATGGTCTTGGGCACGCCTATGACTGGCACGCCCATACTCGCCAGCTTGTTGGCAACCCCGAGTGTGTCCTCGCCACCGATGGCCACGAGCGCGTCTAACTTCATCCGCCGCATGTTATCAATGACGATTTCACCGCCATCTTCCTCTTTGAACGGGTTGGTTCGCGACGTGCCGAGGATGGTACCGCCCTTGGGCAAAATACCGGAAATTTCCTCCGGGCCCAAAGGCTCCCAGTCGCACTCCATCATTCCTTTCCAGCCCTTGAGAATGCCGCGAAAGCGGTATCGGTACGCAGTAATGCCCTTGCGCACCACAGCGCGAATGACGGCGTTAAGGCCCGGACAGTCGCCTCCTCCGGTCAATATGCCGATCGTCTTTTCGGCCATATTCGGACTCCTTGGCTCGCGGCCAATTCTGAGTACAGCTTGGAGTATGGGGGATTCCAAAAGCGCCTAAATGTAGGATCTTATTAGAATTAGGTCAATAGATTGCCCGCGCCCGAGTGTGCCAAGACAACCGCCCACAGGCGGTCGCTCTCCACGGCTTGAGCACAAGCAACCATGGTCTCTCCGGTCGTCCACACGTCATCTACTATCCCGATCCGAACGCTTGCGGGCAACGCGGCCACGGGCGCAAAGGCACCGCGGAGATTGGCGCGGCGTTCCTCTGCCGACAAAAAGGCTTGCTGCCGAGTATTTCTCTGCCGGCGCACGACCCCGTGGCACACGGGCACGCCGAGCGCGGCTCCCAAGCCAGCGGCGATTTCCACGCTCTGATTGAATCCGCGCTCCCGCTGCCGAGCCGGGTGCAAGGGCACGGGCAACAAGCAGTCCAGCGGAGCGAGTTGCTCAGCCAAGCACTGTCCCATGCGCTCTCCCAATGCCCTCCCTAGCCGGACTTGGTTGCGAAATTTAAGCGCGTAAATGGCCTGTTGCAGCGCACCGGTGAAAGGCCCCAAGGCGACAATCTTTTCAAAGGCACGTCCTCCGTCATCAGCACAAGGTCGCGGGTGGCGCGGCACAATCTCCGCCCAGCACGATCCGCACAGCAGCGCGGCGGCCTCAATGTCCGCTTCGCAAACCGCGCAGTGCGGCGGATAGGCAAAGTCCAACAGGGCACGACCCCATGTCTGTATTGTTTCCATTTCGCCCACTCCTCGTTACCCAAAGACCACGTCATGGGTGCTCTGCATTGGTTGCGTACAACAAAGAAAAAAACGTGCCAACCCAACGCGTTGCTCGCTTCCTTGCGGACTTGCCATAATTCACTCCTTTCTCGTATTTCCGATGACCTCGTTACACAATTCACACTCCGAACAAAGGATCAATCATGCCCTTGCTGTACGCGCTCTTCTTTCTCGCCTTGGCCGAGGCCCTTCCCGCTGAGTACAAACTGCTCCACGGCCCGGACCCCAAAGATCCCATGGCGGCCCATATCTACCAGTTGGACAACGGCCTGACAGTCTATTTGACTCAGAACACACAAGAGCCGCGCTTCTACGCCGAAATCGCCGTTCGCGCCGGTTCCAAGCACGACCCCCAAGATGCCACCGGCATCGCCCATTACCTAGAGCACATGCTCTTCAAGGGCAGCCAGAAAATCGGCACCCTCGACTACGAACAAGAGCAGGTCCACCTCGACCGCATCGAGGAGCTCTACGAGCAGCACTTTGTCGAGACCGACCCAGAAAAAAGGGCCGCGATCTACGCCCAGATCAACGCCGAAAACCAACTCGCCGCGGCGTACGCCATTCCCAATGAACTCGACCGCCTCTACACCGCAATGGGCGAGCGCGGCCTCAACGCCCACACCTGGGTCGAGGAAACCGTCTATAAAGTGGAACTGCCGGCCAATCGCCTAGCGCAATGGGCCAAGGTCGAGGCCGAGCGCTTCCACGAGCCCGTCTTCCGCCTTTTCCAAACCGAGCTAGAGACCGTCTATGAGGAAAAAAACCGCTCCCTCGACAACAAGAGCCGCGTCATCCACAAAGCCGTACAGGAGCAGTTCTATAAAATCCATCCCTACCGCGTCACCACGCTAGGCACAGTAGAGCACCTGAAAAATCCCTCGCTGGAGCGCATGTACGAGTTCTATCACACGTATTACGTGCCCAACAACATGGCCATTTTCATCTCCGGCGACATCGACATCGACGAGACCATCCAGCTCATCGACCGCGAATTTTCTCTTTGGGAGCGCAGGGAATTGCCCCCATTTCCCGACTACAAAGAGCCTGCTATCGACGGAGTGGAACGGACCGAGGTCAATTATCCCGGTGAGGAATACGTGCTGTTGGCCTTTCGCACGGCCGAGCGGTTGCACGAGAACGCCGAGACACTGCAAATCCTCGATATGATCCTCGACAACGCCACCGCCGGGCTAATCAACCTAAATCTCAATCAGCAGCAGAAGGTGCGCGAAGCCGGCTCTTACCCTTATCTACTCAACGACTACGGTGCCCAGTACTTGTGGGGCATCCCCAAACAGGACCAAACCCTTGAGGAAGTCGAGGCTCTGCTCTTGGAGCAGATCGATCTGATCAAGGAAGGGCAATTCGAGGATTGGATCATCCCGGCCATTGTCACCGACTTCAAGAAGAGCGTAAAACAAGGGCTGGAAAACAACAATTCTCGAGTCGGCTTCATGCGCGATGCGTATCTCGGGTTCGAAGAATGGAGCCACGCGGTGCGCGCGCTCGACCGCATGGCCGAGATCGAGAAGCACGACATCGTCGAAGTCGCCAATAAGTACTTCAACGGCGCGTATGTCGCCGGCTACCGCCGCGACGGCGAACAGGACATACCCGAGATCGCCAAGCCGCCCATCGATAAAATCGACATCGATGCCTCGCGCCAATCGGCCTTTTTCGCCGAGGTCATGGCCATGCCCTTTGAGGAAACTGAGCCAGCGTACCTCGTGCCCGAGCGCGACTTTACCACCCGTGAACTAGCGGGCGGCAGCAAGCTCTACTACGCCCGCAACCCGCTCAACGACCTCTTCGAATTTTCCATCGCGATCGACATCGGCTCCCTAACTGAAAAGCGCCTACCCGTGGCCCGCGAACTGCTCGACAAGTCGGGCACCCCGCGCTTTTCCTCCGAAGACCTGAAAAAGGAATGGTACAAGTTAGGCACCGACTTTAGTATGAGCGTCCGAGACCAAGAAACTACGATCTCTATATCGGGCCTCGACGAAAACTTCGCCGCGTCGCTCGCACTTTTATCCGAGCTAATGCACGGCCCGACCACCGACGACGCCACGCTCGCCGAGCTTCAGGCCATCATCATCGCTCGGCGCGACGACGCCCTCAAGGACCACCGCACCATCCACGAGGCCCTCTACCGCTACCACCGCTTAGGTGACATGGCGTACTACCGCCGGATCCCCTCCAACGAGGAAGTTCGTGCTCTAGGGCGTCAAGAACTTATCGACCTACTCAGCGGCTTGCTCTCTTATCGCCAGACCCTCAGCTACACCGGATCGCAAACCATCGAGGACGTACAAGCCATCCTCGCCCAGCACTACCCGCTGCCTGAGTCTCCAGTAGAGCCGTCGCCCTATCAGGTGTTAGAATTTACCCAACCCGAAAAAACCCAGATCTACTTCTTTGACAAGGAAATGGCCCAAGCCCTCGTGAGGATCGAATACGTGGACGTGCCCTACCAAGCGGCGCTCGAGCCAGCAGTCGAGCTGTTCAACGACTACTTCTACGGCGGCATGGCCGGCATCGTATTCCAGGAAATTCGCGAAGCGCGCGCCCTCGCCTACTCGGTGGGTGCCCTCTACTTCAACGGCCGCGACAAAGCCGACTACAACTACATGGTCGGCGGCATGGGCACGCAAGCCGACAAGACGCCGGAAGCGGTTACGGCCTTCGTCGGCCTGCTCGACGACATTCCCTCCTCGCCCGAGCGCTTTGCCGCCGCCCAACTTTCAGTGCTCAACAAGTACCGCACAGAACGCCTCGGCTTCCGCTCAGTACTAGGGGCTGTGCGCGGCTGGGAGCGCAAGGGGCTGACCGGCGACCCACGCTCTTGGCGCTTTGAGCAACTCCAAGCCAGCGGCCTCGACGAAGTGCTCGAATTCTACCGCCAGCACGTCCAAGGACGCCCCAAGCTGATTTCGATTACAGGCGACAAGAGCAAAATGGATCTAGAGGCGCTAGCAGCGCAGGGCGAGATCGTCGAACTCGGTTTGGAGGACCTGTTCGCTTTCTGAGTCCTATTGACAAAGCCCCCCCCACCGTCTAGCTTTTAAACAGGTTTTGGCGGCGTAGCTCAGTTGGTTAGAGCAGTGGAATCATAATCCATGGGTCGGGGGTTCGAGTCCCTTCGCCGCTACCATATTTCCCGCCGCTAACTTTGGCGGTTTGTTGTTTAACACAAGCCCCCGGGGATCATCTCCTCGGGGGCTTGTCGCATGTGTCGCCTAGATGATGCGGGCGAGTTGCGCCTCAGCCTGTTATCTCCGACAGCTCAACCTGCCGCCTTTCCTTCCCTGCCAGCTCCGCCGCCGCCAGAATCTGAACGCATTCCCTGCCGTCATACATCGTGATCGGCATCTCCTCCCCGTTGGCTAGGGCGTCGAAGAATTTGCCGAACACGCTGTATCCCGGTGGGACGAAGCTGCGGTGGAATTCTGACAGGGGTTGCCAAGCTTCGGTTTCCCTTGTGTAGAGCATCAGCGTGGCCGGGTCGCCAAAATCCAGCTTGGTGGAGGGATGGTCGCCCCTGACCTGCACTAACGCTCCTTTGTGACCGTAGATCTCGGTGGCTAAGGGAGCCCGAGTTTCCGTCTCGCTCGTATGGAGAGTTACGAGTGGACCATTGGCGTAGCGGAAGACGGCGGCATTGTTGTCCTCGACCGGGAGTCCTTTGACACTGGAGACGCCCAGGGAAACGACGCTCTCGGGCATGCCGAACATCCACTGCATCCAGAAAGCGGAGTGGGAGCCAGCGTGGTAAAGCGAACTGCGGCCTTCCGCATCCGCGTCGAACCATGGGTCGGCGGGATCGTTCTGAATTCTCTGCGCAGCGAAATCCTGGGCGCTGTACTTGTCGTGCCCGTGGCGCCGCCGCACCTGCGCGATGGGTCCGAGCACACCGGAGTCGACGATTTCCTTCATGCGCTCATGCGCAGGGGAGAAGCGCAGGTTGTGGACGGGCATGACCTGGACACCCGCTTTCTCAGCCGCGGCGATTGCTTCGTCCGCCTGCTCGGGGGTGCGGGTGAACGGCTTCTCGACCATGCAGTGTTTGCCCGCTTCGGCGGCACGGATGATGTGTTCACCGTGAAGCTGGGTTTCCGAGGCAATGCCGACGGCATCAATGTCATCGCGGGCGAGAAGCTCATCCAGATCGGGGATGAATTCGACGCCGAAGTGATCGGCCGCGGCCTGTCCGCGCTTGGCGTCGGCGTCCCAGATTGCGATGAGATCAACGCTGTCGTGTTTCTGCGCGGCGTTGCAGATGCCGTGCGCGTGACCGAACCAAAAGGAGAGCTGGGCGAATCGGATGTTTGGCATGGTTGCTCCTTGTCTCTATCGGGCGCTACCCCGACCAAGGCGGGCGGAATCCCTGAAAAATTTTCCAATGATCTCCATTTTTAGTCCAACTATCTCCAAATCAAGGCCATTTGGATTACTTGGCAAGCCGACCTATGTGATCGTGCGCCCGCGCCTACCGGAACTTGCCGCACCGGGTTCGTTCTTTGTGTCAAGGCTTGTCTTCGAGACCTTGTAACTAATACATTCAGACCCGTGATCGACGAACTGGCACAGACATACGCGCACTATGTAGCCTTGCGGCGCGAACTCTCGCTGTGGGTCGAGCAGAGCATTCGCCGCGACGGGCCGGACCAAAACCAAGGCGGCGAGGACGAGGCTAATTTCGCGCTGGCCTTCTTTCCGCATTATCTGATCAGCGGTGACGAGCGGGTCGCGGTGCGGTTCCGCTCGCTGGCCAACGACCTCAAGGCCTGGGTTAGAGCCGAGTGCCTGCACGGGTACGAGGCCGAGGCCGAGGCCCACCACGGCACCGAGCCTTTTTTGTTGTTTCTCCCCCGCTATCTGGGACTCTTTCCCAACGACAGAGAAGCCGCCGCCCTGCTCGATGACGTAGCGCACCACATCGGCAACTGGGTCGAGGGGGTGCCCGCTTGGTACGACTGGACGCGCGATGTCTTTTTGAGCTACTGGATCGGCACGCGGACCGTCGGTGGGGCGCACGGCGCTCGCGAGTTGGCCGAGCACTTCCGCTTCTTGCACATTGCGCTGGCCGCTTGGCGCGTCACGGGCGAGGCGCGCTACCGCGACTGGGCGCTGCGCTATGGGCGCAAGCGGGCCGAGCGGTTGCTTGCGGCGGACGGACGGATGCCCGTGTTGTGGAATCTGGACGGGCGTGGATTGCAGCCGGAGGATTTTCAGACCCGCGCAGAGCAAAAGATGGCCGGCAACAACCACCACATTGCCGACGACCCGCTCGCTGGTATCGAAAATCTGCTGGCATCGGGCGCGGTTTACGCGCTGGGCGATCTCTTTTTGCTGGAGGGCGACGATATCTTTCGCCGCGCGGCAAAGAGAATCGTCGAGCCGCTAATCGGCCAATTGCTCGATCCCTACGCCGACCCGGCCGCGGCCGCGCTCTCCTACTATCGCCGGACCTTCGCCGATTCTTCGCTGGACGACGCGATGTGCGCGGTGCTGGCGCGACAACCCGCCGAGTCGGAAGCACCATGGGCGATGGTCTTTCCCCAAGAGCGGAAGCGTCGCGAGCCGGGGGTGGGCAAACGCAGCGACATGATCTACTGGGGCCATTGGGCGGAAGATGGCTCGGTGCAGCCCTCGCGCGAGCCGAGCACCGCGGCATTGGCGCTGGGGTATCAATTGACGGGCGAATGGACCATGGCCCGGCGGGCGCTGGGGGCGGCAGCGGCCAAATTCGCAATGGCCCGGCGGGTGTTGCGCGGCGGGCGCGAGCACGCCGATATGGGCGGGGCGATTTGCTCGGTGGCTGCGGGGCACGGGCGCAATTGGGGCTGCGGGGCGGTGACGGGTTGCTACGGGCCGCTGTTGATGGGCACGCGCGAAATACAGGGCGCGGTGGTGCCGCTGGTCGAGTGGGCCGAAGGCCATTTGCCCGAGCAGATCCTAGCGCTCTTGCAACCGCCGGTTGGTGGGCCGGGCACAGTGGTGTTTTACAATAAGGGCGAAGAGCAGCAAGCGCTGGAGTGGCGCATGGCGGGGGCGGCCGATTGGCAACGCATTGAGCTGGCTCCGAGCGAGGTGCGGGAATACCCACTGGAGACAAAAGGCGTGAGGTGGGGGACACCATGACCCGACGCGATACTGTGTGGATTCTTTCCTTCCTGATCTCAGGCGCTCTCGGTCTTGTCTGTTATGTCCAGTTCTTTGACCGGGCCTTTCCCGTTGCTTCACTTAACTTTCGCGTAGACCGCGAACAGGCTTATCAGGCTGCCGAAGCATATCTCCACCGCCTCGGCTACGACCTCACCGAATACGAGAGCGCTCAAGTCTTCTCCCATGCCAGCCTGCCTCAGATCTTCCTCGAACGCACCTTGGGCTTGGCCGAGGCCAACCGCCTCGTGCGGGAGTGGGTCTCGGTATGGTATTGGAACATTCGCTATTTCAAACCACTGCAGAAGGAAGAACTCCGCGTCCGCATTGATCCCGGCGGGCGCATCGTAGGGTTTACCCACAGCATCCTCGAGTCCGACGAAGGCACCAGCCTCTCAGAAGAGGATGCCCGGCACATCGCCGAGGCCTTCCTCGCCGATGTTCAGGGTTTTTCACTCGACGCCTACGAACCCATTGAGGCCTCCAGCATCGACCGCCCCAAGCGGAGGGACCACACCTTCACCTACCGCAAGAGAGACTTCGTCGTCGGGGATGATGGACACTACCGCCTGTACGTCACAGTCCAAGGGGACCGGGTGGGTAGCTTCTCCGAATACCTCAAGATCCCCGAGACCTTCTCGCGCGACTACCGCGAGATCCGCACTCGCGCTAGTCTGCTCGCCAAGGTCGCCAGAGGATTTACCCTCGCCCTGACCATTGCCATGATCGTCGTCCTAGTGCGCAAGTATCGCCAGCGCACACTCACATGGCGCGTCGCCGTATTCATCGGCATCCTCGTGGGAGCCGTCTCCTTGCTCGGATCCATCAATGGCTATCCGCTCAGTCTGTTCGGATACGACACCATGCAGTCCTATGTCTCCTTCATTCTCAACTTCATCTTCACTGGTCTCCTCAGCGCCGCTGTTATGGCCCTCATCGTCGCCGTGTGCGGCGCGGCAGGCGGCACCATCGCGCAGGACGTAAGAGACTGGAGCAACCCCTTAGAGCGGGTTTCCCTGCGGCACTGGCGGTCGGCGAGCTTTGCACGCGTCACCCTTGTCGGTTATGGCCTAGCATTTGCCCACTTGGGTTACGTCACCCTCTTCTACATTCTGGGCAACGACTACCTCGGGGTCTGGTCGCCTGCCGCCATGACCCAATACAGCAATGCCTACAGCACGTACCTGCCTTGGATATATCCCCTCCTGACGGGGCTCGTGGCGGCCACCATGGAGGAGTTCCTCTTCCGGCTGGTGGCCATCTCCCTCCTCCTTCGCTGGTTTAAGAGAAGTTGGTTGGCCCTTCTCGTTTCCGCTGTGGTGTGGGCCTTCCTTCACGCCGACTATCCGCAGGAACCGATCTACATCCGGGGCTTGGAACTGACTATCGTGGGAATCCTCTTCGGCCTAGTCTTCCTGCGCTTCGGTGTCTGGGCGACCATCATCTCCCACTACGTGTACAACTGCTTTCTCGGCGTCTATCCTATGGTGCAGTCCGACAGCCTCTACTTCAAGGTTTCGGGCATCCTCGCTGTCGCCATCATCTCCATCCCGGCCCTTCCCGCCATCTGGAGCGCCGTCCGCGGCCGCTACGAGGACGCGCCCCTTGAACCCACTCCGGAAGCACCAAAGACCGCACCCCCGCCATCTGCCCTTCCCGCGGAGACGGAGACGCCTGAACCTCCAATCGAACGCAAGAGGCCCTCTGACTACCTCATCTCCGGCAAGGGTCTCCTCGTCTTTAGCATCCTCGGTCTGTTGGGCTGGTCTGCATACTTTGCTTTCGAACCGCGGAATTTCGCTGAATACGCACGCGAGAAGGTCCCCACCCGCGTGCAGGCTATCGAGATTGCCGAAGGGATTCGGGGACAGCTCGGACTCGACCTCGAAGGTTATCGCCGCACCACCTCATTCTCGAGCAGTCTCGGTTCCAACCACTTTACACACCTGCTGCGAAACGCCGATGTGGCGCGGGCGGACACGCTCGCGGCGGAGCACACGGGCTCGTGGCGCTGGAGTGTGCGATGGTTCAAGCCCCTCGAAAAAGAGGAACTCACCATTAGCGTCGACGGCCACGGCGACCTCTCCTACATCTCGCATGCCGTGCCCGAGGGTCAAGAGGGTGCAGAACTCACCATTGAAGAGGCGCAGGAAGTGGCCAAGGCCTTCCTCCGCCAACACCTGAACCGGGATGTAGCTGATACGACGCTCTACAAGCGTCTCAATGCGCGGTCCTTCAAGCGCGAGAACCGGATGGACCACAGCTTTGTGTGGGAACGCATGGACGTCAAGGTGGAAGAGGGCGAGTTTCGCATTTTCGCCTCTGTACAGGGCGACCGGATCGGCTATGCGTACAAGGCCTACAAGGCACCCGAGGAATTTTTGCGCAAACTAGGAGAGAAGACTGCAAAGAGCACCATTGTCTCCACCCTCCCTACCATCGCCGTCATTGTCACCCTCGTCCTAGCCGTCATTCACCTACTACGCGCCTACCGAAACGGGCTGGTCAAGTGGCGATTGCCCATCGGCATCGGCATCCTCTATGGCCTGTGTTTCCTACTCGAGGATCTCAACGAACTGCCCACATTCTACCGAGGTTATGACACCAGTGAGGTCATGGGTACCTTCCTCCTTGGCGAGCTTGTCAGTGTCGTTCAGGGCCTCGCTGGTGCGGTCATCCTCGCCCTGTTGGTCTGCGCCCTCGGAGATACGCTATACCGCGTGGAGCGTCCCGGAGAGATGCGCATCTCCGACTGGATCGATGTGCTCCGCCTGAAGGCGGGCAGCGCGGCACTGTGGTGGCAGGTCGTCTTTCTGGTGGCGTGCTATTCCGGTATCAGAAGAGGCACCGGCGTTCTCTCCGCTCACGTACATCTTACCTATCTCACAGACTACCTTTTCGCAGGCGGCGGTGTGCCCGCCAACATCAACACCTATCTGCCCGCGCTCGGTGAACTCATCGACGAATTCAGCGGTATGCTCATAGCCCCCATTGGGATCCTCGGCCTTCTCTTTATCTGGGGGCGAATCCTGGGCAGGACAAGCCTGACTATTCTCGGCGTCTTCGTCGTTCTCATCTTCCAATCCGTCGTCTCGCCAGCCAAGGACTTCTACCACGCAGGCGTACTCCTCGCGACGAGCACTCCATTCTGGCTGATCTCGGCTTTCCTCTTTCTGAGGTATATCCGCTTCAACCTGCTCTTCTACGTTGTATTGGGCTGGAGTTCCATCCTGTTCGAGGGCATTTGGTACCTCAAATTCGATGCCCACGTATGGAAGATCAACGGCATCCTGATGATCCTCTTCGGCCTCATCCCCGTCGTGTTCGCCGTCATCTTTTGGCTCAGGGAACGAGGATCTAACTATCCATGAGCCTGTACACTTATCTGCTAAAGCTCCAACTGCTCAACGCGCTGGCCTACCGCTTCGAGTATCTGTCGTCCATTGGGCGAAATTTGTTTTTCCTCCTTGGCTCCGTCTTCCTCTGGCGCACCGCGTATCGCGGGATTGACCAAGTCGCCGGTGTCACCGAGGCGCAGATGGTCACCTACGCCGTCGTCGCCGTGCTGATGAATGCATGCTTCACGGTCAGCATCGACAACGAGCTCTTCGGCAAGATCCGCGCAGGTGAGATCGCGCTCGATCTAATCCGGCCGATGAACCTCGTCTGGTACTGGATGACCGAAGATGTGGGGCGTTCACTGGCGGCAGTCACGCAGTTCGCCCTGCCCCTGCTGGCCATCTCGCTCCTCTTTGTGGCTCCCCCACTGCCAGCGGGAGTGGGAGCGTGGTTGCTGTTTCTGCCGAGCTGTGCGCTGGGCTTCCTGCTGCTGTGGCTGCTTAGCGTCCTGGTGGGCATGACGGCCTTTTGGGTCACCGATTTGTGGGATGTGAGCACAGTGAAAAACAGCCTCGTCTTCGCCCTGTCGGGACGATTGGTGCCAATGTGGCTGTTCCCCGACCTCATCGCCGATGCATCGCGGTGGCTGCCCTTCCAGTATATGTTCCAGGCACCGCTGGAGATCTACATCGGCCGCGTCTCTGCCACAGAGGTCGTCCACATCCTCTCCGTGCAGGCCATCTGGGTCGCGGTGTTCGCCCTGCTCACAAGTCTCGTCTGGACGCGCGCCCAGCGGCGGGTCTTCGTACAGGGAGGATAGGTAGCCCGTGATAGCCGACGTGCGTCATCACTTGTCCGTTGCAGCCCTGTACGGCCGCCTGTCGGCGCAGCGGGCGTTGGAGTATCCCTTCTCGCTGCTGAGCATCAGCCTTGGACTAGGCTTCAACTACGTCTGGATTGGCGTCGCCCTGAAGGTGCTGGTCGACCAGTTCCAGCCGCTATCGGGATGGACTTTCCCACAGCTCGCTTTCCTGTATGGGCTGAGCCTGATGAGCCGTGGCGTCATGTCCATCCTGTCATTTCAGTCGCGGCTGATCGATCGCTTTGTCACGCGCGGCGAGTTCGACTTGATGCTTCTCAGACCCCTGGAGATCACCTTCCACTTTTCCTGCCACCGAATCAATGTGGTCGGCCTCGTGCATCTGGGCATCGGCACGGGCTACTTCCTCTATGGGGCTCGGCTGGCTGGCTTTGTCTGGACGCCGCTGCACGTCGCCGAGGTACTCCTCGTCATTGCCGGCGGGACCCTGATCTACTGGTCCTACCTCACCCTCATCAGCTCCATCGCGTTCTGGACCATGCGCAGCCAGCCCCTCGTGGACGCCAGCATAGAACTGATGGCGCGCGGCACGTTCTACCCGCTGACCGTGTACCCGTGGCATCTGCAGGCGCTGCTGACCTTTGTGCTGCCCCTCGGCTTCATCGGGTTCTACCCCGCCTGCGACTTCCTCGGCCAGAGCGCGAACACTTCTCTGCCCCTCGATGTAGCCCTGTGGACTCCCGCTGTGGGTGCCGCGATGCTCGTCCTGGCGCTGGCCGTCTTTGCCGCCGGCCTTCGCCGCTACGAAAGTGCGGGGTCGTAGGCCATGGCACATATAGAGCTAGAGAGGGTTTGCAAGACCTTCCGCGTGACCCGGAAGCAAAAGGGGCTGGCCGGTGCGGTGAAGGGCTTGTTCCGGCCCGACCGACGCGAAGTGCACGCGGTGCGCGACGTGAGCTTTGCGATTGAGCCAGGCGAGCTAGTCGGATTCATCGGCCCCAACGGCGCGGGGAAGTCGACGACGATCAAGATGCTCTCCGGCATCCTCTATCCCACGTCTGGGCGCGTCTCCGTCGTCGGCCTCTCACCCCAGAGGCAGCGGCGGTCGGTCGTCCAGCGCATTGGTGCCGTGTTCGGCCAGCGCAGCCAGCTAAACTGGGACCTTCGCCTAGGCGAGTCCTACGAACTGTTCAAACGGATCTACCGCATTGCCGACGACGACTTCGAGCGGAGCCTAGCCGAGCTCTGCGAGGTCCTCGGCATCGAGGACCTTCTCGACACACCGGTGCGTCAGATGTCCCTGGGGCAACGCATGCGCGGGGAGCTAGCCGGTGCCATGCTGCACGAGCCAGATATCCTATTTCTCGACGAGCCTACGATGGGCATGGACATCGAAGTGAAAGCGTCGATCCGGGCCTTCATCCGAGACATCAACCTGCGCCGGCGCACCACCGTACTGCTCACCACGCACGACCTAGACGACGTGGAAGAGCTCTGCGAGCGACTCATCATCATCAACCAAGGACGCATCATCGAAGACGGGCCTCTGGCGGCGCTCATCGACTCGATCACCCCGCACCGCTATCTGATCGTCGAGTGCGATTCCGGTGCCGGAGAGCCGCTGGCTGGATTCGCCCATGCCCACGCAGAAATCCTCGAACGGCGAGACAGCGTCGTCCGCATCCGCTTTGCGCGGAGCCACGTGTCGGCGTCGGCGCTGATCTCGGAACTGTCAGCCCGCTACCCGGTGCGCGACGTGTCCGTCCAAGAGCCCGACATCGAGGACGTGATTCGCACGGTCTACGGGCGCGACGTAGGAGGTTAGACGCAGTCAGCCGGTTCCAGCTGATCGCCAGCGATTCGGCGACCGGGCGCTGGAACGTCTGGTAGTTTGAGCATTCCCTTGACGCTGTGGCCTTTGCGCAACTATCTTTTCCGCAAGCGCCCCAGGAAGGCCTTCCCGTCCGCGGTAAGGGTCCCAGATCCACCCCTTCATTCCACAATTTCGACCTTCTTTCGCCTGACTTCGCGGATTACAGGCACGAAAACGAAAGAGGGTACTATGTCTGCAAGCCTTCCTCCCAGTCCCTACCTGCAGCAAATTAGAAAACTCGCCAAGGAGTTGCTTCACCAGCACAGAGCGGGTGACCGCGAAGCTGCCGAGCGCATTCGCAGACACCATCCCCGCTATCTTCAAGCCAACTCCAACGAGGAGGGGATATTATCGCTTCAGGACGCCCAGTTGGTCATCGCTCGCGAATTCGGACAGAGAAACTGGTCGCGGCTGGTGGCGGTTGTCGAATTGATGCGACAGGTTCACCGAGCAATCATAAATACCGAATGCATCCACGTAGTCGCCAGAGATGCCAGTCAATTGCAGGCTTTCAAAGCGCTCCTGCGACCTCACTACAACGCTGACCAGCTGAGAGTTCTGCGCCCATTTGCGCGCGGCGGCGAGGCAAAGTCCATGTTGTCCAGCGCCATTAGTCTCGTAGTGAGCGCGCCGATCCTGTTGTCAGAGTATCGAACCCTTGGACTGGCACATCTGATGGAGCATCAGCACAAGCCGAAAGCTCCATTTCAGGTTGAATCGCATCTGGCGCGAACCCACGCCATTCTTCCAAGATCGGTTCATGGAAGAAGATCCGTTCTGCTCGGCGTTAAGGCTCGCGTCGACGAGTCTGATTTCAAGGAGGTCTTCGAGCTGAGTCCCCGGGAATTGGCCCAGCTCTACGGATCGACGACCGTGGTGAACCTCTAATGGGCAGGCGTGCGGAGGCGATTGAGGGCACGTGATAGCGCCGCTTGAGCGCGCGCTACGTCGATCTCCTCTTGTCCGGCGCGCGCCTGAGCGAGGCGTTCCTCAGCGCGCTGGCGCGCAGACTCGGCCCGCTCAACGTCGATTTCCTCGATCCGTTCAGCCGTCTCAGCTAGCACCGAAACCTGCTCGCGCCCGACCTCGACAAAACCGCCGCTGATGGCCATTTGGACCTCACTGCTGCCCTCCTCGACAAAGCGCAACCGCCCTATCTGCAACGAGGTTAAAAGCGGTACGTGTCCAGCGAGGACGCCGAAACTCCCCTCGCTACCGGGCGCTTGCAGACTGGCTACCTGACCCGAGTAGGCCACCCGCTCTGGTGTGACAACCTCTAAGGCGAAGGCGGGCATGGACTAAAGGTCTTTGGCCGCTTCGAGGGCCTGTTCGATATTGCCGACGAGAAAGAAGGCGAGCTCGGGCACATCGTCGTACTCGCCATCGACCAGCCCCTTGAAGCCGCGGATCGTGTCTTCGATTTTGACGTACTCACCCGGCTTGCCGGTGAATGCCTCGGCCACGTGCATGGGCTGGGTGAGGAAGAACTGAATTTTGCGCGCTCTCGATACAATCAGCTTATCCTCGTCCGACAGTTCATCAATGCCTAAAATGGCGATGATCTCGCGCAGGTCGCGGTAGCGCTGTAAGACCTCTTGGACGCGCTGGGCGACCTGATAGTGCTCTTCGCCGACGGCGCGCGGATCGAGGAGGCGCGACGAGGAGGCGAGGGGATCGACCGCTGGGTATAGCCCTTGATCGGCCAAGGAACGCTCCAGCACGATACGACCGTCGAGGTGGGCAAAGGCCGAGACCACGCCCGGGTCTGTATAGTCGTCGGCTGGCACGTAAATGGCTTGCACTGACGTGATCGAACCGTTCTTAGTGGTGGTAATCCGCTCCTGCAGGGCACCCATCTCGGTCGCCAGCGTCGGCTGATACCCTACGGCCGAGGGCATGCGGCCTAGGAGAGCCGAGACCTCGGCACCGGCGAGGATGAAGCGAAAGATATTATCGACAAAGAACAGCACGTCTTGGCCGGCCTCGTCGCGGAAGTGCTCGGCAATGGTCAGTCCGGTGAGGGCGATGCGCTGGCGCGCACCGGGCGGCTCGTTCATCTGCCCAAAGACCATGGCCGTCTTGTCGATGACGCCCGACTCTTCCAATTCGCCCAGCAAGTCATTGCCCTCGCGCGTGCGCTCGCCTACGCCAGCGAAGACCGAATAACCGCCGTGCCCAGAGGCCACATTGTTGATCAGCTCGGTGAGAATGACCGTCTTGCCGACCCCAGCACCCCCAAAAAGCCCCAGCTTGCCGCCGCGGGCAAACGGGCAGATCAAATCGAGAACCTTCAGACCGGTCTCCAGCATTTCATCTGCGGTGACTTGGTCTTCGTGGGCCGGGGCTGGACGGTGCAAGGGCATCTGGGGCACTTCGCTGCTGAGCGCACCCTTGCCGTCGATTGGCTCGCCGATGACGTTGAAGAGGCGGCCGAGCACTTCCTCGCCCACTGGAACTTGGATCGGACCGCCGCTATCAACTACCCGCGCGCCGCGCCGCAGGCCGTCGGTAGAATCCATCGCGACACAGCGCACCGCGTGCTCGCCCAAGTGCTGCTGTACTTCGAGGACTAGACGCTCTTGGCTTGGGCGGTCTTCTGCGACCACCTCCAAGGAGTTGTAGATGGGCGGCAGTTCCTGCCCGGCGAAATCGACATCAATGACGACGCCGATGATTTCTTTGATTGTTCCTTCTTTCATTTTTACCTCGCGTAGTAAACAGCGCTATTGAGCCACAGCATTGGCACCGCCGATAATGTCCATCAATTCGAGGGTTATCGAGGCCTGCCGCTCCTTGTTCATTTCGCGGGTCAGATCCTCAATCATGTCTCTGGCGTTCTTAGTGGCGTTGTCCATCGCCATCATCTGGGCGGCGAAAAAGCCCACATTTGACTCCAGCAGAGCGCGCCATACCTGGAAGTTGATCTGACGCTCAACCAAAGTGCCCAACAGGACCTCGGGCGATGGCTCGAAAGCGTACTTGGCACTCTCACCTGTTTCCTCCTCGGGCGCGATGGGCAGGAGCTGGCGGACGGTCGGCACTTGGGAAGTAACAGAGGAGTATTCGCTATAGCAGAGCAACACCCGGTCGGTCTGGCCAGCGACAAAGCGACTCGTTAGATCCTGAGCTATATCCGCGGCGCGAACTAACTCGAGCTGGTTGAACACATCGGCGTGATGGCGGGAGATTGAGTAGCCGCGATGGCTGAAGAAGTCCCAGCCCTTGTTCCCGATGGTGATCAACTCAGGTTGGGCGTCCCCATACTCGTCCAACTCGTCCTGAACCCGACGGCACATGTTGGTGTTAAAGGCACCGCAGAGGCCGCGATCGGAGGTTATGACCACCAGCGCAACGCGCTGGACCGGGCGAACCGCAAAGAGCGGCTGCTCGTAGACATCGACGCTCTGGTGCAGCGCTTTCAGTACTTGGTCCAGTCGCTGGGCGTACGGCCGGGCAGCTAAAATCGCCGCCTGAGCGCGGCGCATCTTGGCCGCGGCCACCATCTGCATGGCGTTGGTGACGCGCTGGATATTGGTGATGCTAGCGACGCGCGTCCTGAGTTCGCGAAGGGTAGCCACCGCTTAGTCAGCTCCCGCAGAGGGACGGAAGCCACCCTTGAACTCTTCGATCGCCGCGTCGAGCTTTTCCCTAGTTTCGTCACTCAAATCGCGACTCTCGTAGATCTCCTGCATAAGCTCGGACTGGTGATCCCGCATGTGGGCCAGCAACTCGGCCTCAAAGCGGCCTATGTCGGCCGTGGGCAGATCGAGTACGTGGTCGATGATCGACAGCGCAACCGTCAGTTCGGCCAGCGACTGCGGAGAGAACTGATCCTGCTTGAGGATTTCCATCAGCTTCTCGCCGCGGTTGAGCAGATTGCGCGTGGCTTGGTCCAAACCCGAAGTGCCGAATTGAGCGAACGCCTTAACTTCGTTATAGCGCGAAATATCGCCCTTGATGGTCTTGGCCACTGCTTTCATCGCCTTGGTCTGGGCATCGCTGCCCACGCGCGATACCGAGGCTCCCACGTCCATGGCCGGCCTGTTCCCCGAGTAGAACAACTCGGGCTTGAGCAGGATCTGGCCATCGGTAATCGAGATGACGTTGGTGGGTATAAAAGTCGATACGTCGCCTTCGAGAATCTCGATAATCGGCAGGGCCGTCAGCGATCCGCCGCCCTGCTCATCGCTCATCTTGGCCGCGCGCTCCAACAGGCGCGAGTGCAAGTAGAACACGTCGCCCGGATAGGCTTCGCGACCCGGGGGCCGGCGCAAGATCAGCGACATCTCGCGGTAGGCCCAGGCTTGTTTGGACAGATCGTCGTAGATAATCAGGGCGTGCTGACCATTGTCGCGGAAGTACTCGCCCATCGAAGCACCGGCATAGGGTGCCAAAAACTGCAAAGGTGCCGGATCGGACGCCGTGGCCGAGACCACGATAGTGTATTCCATGGCACCATTGGCCTCCAGTTCGGCCACCAACTTGGCCACGGTTGAGGCCTTCTGGCCGATAGCCACGTAGATGCACTTGACGTCTTGGTCGCGCTGGTTGATGATGGTGTCAACGGCAATGGCCGTCTTGCCCGTCTGGCGGTCGCCGATGATCAACTCGCGCTGACCGCGGCCGATGGGAACGGTCGAGTCGATGATTTTAATGCCCGTCTGCAGGGCCTCGCTAACCGGCTGGCGGTCGATGACGCCTGGAGCTTTGCGCTCGACCGGCACGCTCTCGTCAGCTTGGATGTCGCCCTTGCCGTCAATGGGCATGCCCAAGGGATTGATGACCCGCCCCAAGAGAGCCTCGCCCACTGGCACTTCGACGATGCGGTCGGTGCGCTTTACTTGGTCGCCTTCGTTGATCAGGGTGTCCTCGCCGAAGAGCACACAGCCGACGTTGTCTTCTTCGAGGTTGAGGGCCATGCCCATAATGCCGTGGGGGAATTCCACCAATTCGGTGGCCCGCACGTTGCTCAGACCGTGGACGCGGGCCGTGCCATCGCCGACATAGAGCACGGTACCTGCCTCGAATACGTCTATTTCTTTTTCAAAGCCCAGTAGCTGTTGTTTGAGAATTTGGGAAATCTCATCGGGCTGAACCATCGTTTCGGTGGCCATAGATCCTCCTGTGACTAACCGGCCAGACGCGCTTGTAGGCGCTCTAGATAGGTGTTCACGCTGCCGTCGAATACGGTGTCGCCGACGCGGACGATCGCGCCGCCCCGCAAACTGGCATCGACTTGGACATCCAAGCGCACGGTGCGACCGCTGCGGTGTTCTAAGCGCTCCCGCAGACGCTGGCACTGCTCCCCACTCAACGCCACGGCCGAGCGCACCTCAGCAGTGATTATGCCCTCGCGCTCGGCAACCTGATCGAGAAAACTTTCGAGTGCTGCGCCGATAATAGAAGCGCGGCCCCTGACAGCCATGAGCCGGAGAAAATTCAGGGTCAGCACCTCGACCTTGCCGCTGAAGAGCTCCCGCAGGACATTGCCTTGCGCTTGGCTATCGGCTAGAGGATTGGCCAAAAACTCGGCCAACTCGCCGGACTGGCGCACGGTCTCCAAAAGCCGCTCGACATCGCGCTGCACCGCCGCAGTCGCGCCTGTTTCATCGGCGGCCTCCAGCAGCGTAGCCGCGTAGCGTCGCACTACTTCGGGTGCGTTCATTGTCCTGCTCGCGCGATGGCGTTCAATTGGATTCGGGAATTCTGGCTATAAAGTCGTCGACGAGGCCGCGGTTTTTCTCGTCGTCCAAATTGGCGTCGATCAGCGCACCAGCAGCTTGAACCGCGAGATTGGCCGTCTCGCGGCGCAGCTCGGCAATGGCAGCGCGCTTCTCGCTTTCGATACTGGTCCGCGCTTGGTCGAGCATCCGCTCTGCCTCTTCCCGCGCTTGGGAGACGATTGTCTGCCGCACGTTCGCCCCAGCCTCGCGGGCTTCGGCGACGATCTGCCGCGCCTCTTCATCGGCCGCGGCGAGCTTCTGCCGGTGCTCGCGCAAGACCTCTTCGGCCTCTTGGCGCGCCTGCTCAGCCGTGGCGATCGCGTCGCTGATGCGTTGCTCGCGCTCGTCGAGAGCCGCCAAAAGGTGGGGCCAAGCGAATTTTTTGAGGACGAGCAGCACCACCAAAAAGGTGATGATCGTCCATATTATGAGCCCCACATGGGGATCGAGTAACATAGCGCTTGCGCTACTTGGTCAGCACGATCAGCAGGCAAAACACCTCGCCGATCAGGGCCACGCCTTCGACCAGAGCGGCCGTCAGGATCATATTGGTGCGGATATCACCTACGGCTTCGGGCTGGCGGGCGACGCCCTCCAATGCTTTGCCTGCCAGCAGGCCGATGCCCAAACCTGCGCCAATAGCGCAAAGCCCCATGCCAATTCCGGCACCCATGTACGCAAATTCCATAGCCAAATACTCCCTCTTGTGAACGGTGTGAACCCCTGCTAATGGTCTGGATGAGCAGCCATGCTAATAAAGACCGTCGATAGCAGGGTAAAGACAAAAGCTTGGACGAATCCCACGAAAATTTCGAGCATGTAAATCGCCACTGCAAAAGGCACAGAGCCAATGGCGATCCACTCACTTTGCAGAATGGAGATCAAGCCCAAAAAGACCAAAATCGCCACGTGGCCGCCGGTCATATTGGCGAAAAGACGCACGCACAAAGCGAAGGGCTTGACCAACAAACCAATTAATTCTACGGGAATCAGAATGATGAGCAGTACCGGCGGCACCCCAGAAGGGATCAGGCTTTTGAAGTAGCCGAACAATCCGTTGTTGGCGATGCCGGCCCCTAGCATGACCAAAAAAGAGCACAGAGCCAGACCTGCCGTGACGCTGATGTTACCAGTGGCTGTAGCACTGTAGGGAACTAGTCCCAGCAGGTTGCAAAATAGAATAAAAAAGAAGAGCGTCAGCAAAAAAGGCAGATACTTTTTGCCGTCCTCGCCCATGATGGGCAATACGACTTCGTCGCGCAGGAAGAGGACGATAGCTTCGAAGAAGTTGGCCAGACCCGAAGGCACAGTGCGCGGCTTGCGGAAGGCCCTGAGCATGAGCACTATGAGCAGGAGGCTCGCCACCCACATAATCACTACGTGCCGAGTGATGGAGAGGTCGATGCCGAAAAGCTCTAGCGAAGGAAGAGAAACTTT
The DNA here is from genome assembly GCA_965203175.1 of Candidatus Latescibacterota bacterium. Lineage (GTDB taxonomy): Bacteria > Latescibacterota > UBA2968 > UBA8231 > UBA8231. Next base: position 6,329,792 of record OZ241867.1, read on the forward strand.
GCCTGCGAGCAGGTGATGAAAATCGACAAAGTCGACAAAGGGTAATTCAATATAGGGGCTATCTAGAATGTGCCCTATGATGTCCACTTGCGCATTTGCGGCATCTGCCGCCTGCGTTTCGCCAGCCATTTACTGCCTTGTGAAATATCCAAAAATAGGAGGGAATCTGTCGCAGTAACCAACCGAATAAATTAATTAGACCGTAAATTCCTGTCAACACCTCACGGGCGCTTCTAGGGCTTTGAACGGCCTTGTAACTTGAGTACGTAAAAGATTTCAAACGCGAGAAAAAGCAAGTACGCAGCCACTAGCGCGACGAAGTAACTTTCGGCATGGATCTTAGCCCATCTGAGCACCACTACCGACAGGACGGCCACCGCGATCAACCTCGCGATCATCCCCCCGAAGAAGGCGATCACAAAGGTTTGCATGCCCTTGCCCCAGCCCCAGCGAATCGCCGCCAGCGCGAGCGCGCCGTTGACTCCGGCGACCATCAATCCAGCGGCGATACTGTCCCAATTCACGGTCCGTCCTCCCGCTTGCGCCGCTCATCTAAATCCATCAGCGTCCGATAGAGTTTGTAAAACCCACCCCCCGCGCCGAGCAGGGTGCCCAATACGAGAAAGAGTGGCGTAGTTGCAAATTTGTCGTCGAGCCACCAACCGAGAAACACAAAGATCAGGATCGTCGCCGCGAATTGAATCCCCAGACTGACGTAAGGGCCGATTTCCGCGTATGCCCCGGTCTTTTTTTTGGCGACCATATTCTCTACGAGCGAAGAAAAGCGGCGGACCACCGTCCGCCGCTATATCAAAGCTGCCGACAGTGCTCAACTCGTCTTCGACTCGGCATCCCCGCACGAGCCGGGAGCCTGACCACACTCGCACATAGGCTCGCCCAACGTATCGCGCATAGTGCCCAGCCCTCCACACGAACCTTGGAGGCGGCGATTGCTGAAGATCACGCCGACGGCCATGGCGGCCATGACCAGCCCAAACACGGCAAACGCGGCAATAAGCATGCTCATAGTCATCCTGCATTCCTCCCGACTTAAAACTCGTCGAAGCGGATCATTTCCTCTTCAATGCCTAGATCGTCGAGCATCCCGAGCGCGGCTCCGAGCATCAGCGGCGGGCCGCACAGATAATATTCAACGTCTTCAGGGGCGGAATGATCCCTGAGGTAATGATCGTACACCACTTGGTGAATAAAGCCCACATAGCCGTCCCAATTGTCCTCTGGCCGCGGCTCGGACATGGCGATGTGGAAGGTGAAATTGGGGAACTCCTCTTCTATTTTGCGGAAGTGGTCCTCGTAGAAGACCTCGTTGGGATTGCGCGCCCCGTACCAATAGGACACCTTGCGTCCCGTCTTGAGCGTGTGGAAGAGGTGATATAGATGCGAACGCAAAGGCGCCATGCCCGCGCCACCGCCGATATAGACCATCTCGCGGTCGGTTTCCTGAATAAAAAATTCGCCGAAAGGCCCCGAGACCGTCACCTTGTCTCCCGGCTTGCGGCTGAACACATAGGAAGAGGCAATGCCGGGTGGCACATCCTCCCAGCCACCCTTTTCGCGGTCGGGCGGCGGGGTGGCGATGCGGATGTTGAGCATGATGATGTCGCCCTCGGCCGGGTGATTGGCCATTGAATAGGCGCGGAAGACGGGTTCGGTATTGACCAACTTGAAGTCCCAGACGTTGAAGCGATCCCAATCGGGGTGGAAGCGCTCGTCAATCCCCTCAAAGTCCTTGAACTCGCACTCGAAGGGCGGCACTTCGATCTGGATAAAGCCGCCGGGCTGGAAATCCAGCGTCTCGCCCTCGGGGAGCTTGACGACAAATTCCTTGATAAAGGTCGCCACGTTGTCGTTGGAGACAACTTCGCACTCCCACTTTTTGACCGAGAACACTTCGGGCGGCACTTCAATCTTCATGTCTTGCTTGACGTTGACTTGGCAAGAAAGCCGCACGCCCTCGCTCGCTTCGCGCTTGGTAATGTGGCCGGTCTCGGTCTGCAAGATATCGCCACCACCCTCGTAGATGTTCACCTTGCACTGGGCGCAGGTGCCGCCGCCGCCGCAGGCCGAAGACACGAAGACCTTGTTGTCAGCCAGCACGTTGAGCAGCTTGCCCCCTGCTGGAACAGAAAGAGCCTTGCTCTCGTCGTCGTTGATGAGGATTCGCACGTTGCCGCTGGGCACCAACCGGGAGCGGGCTACCAAGATTATAGTCACTAAGGCCAGCACTACGCCGGTGAACATGCCGACGCCGGAAATAATTTCAGTCATAAGGTGCTCTTTTCTTTTAGAGCTGAATACCGGAAAAGGACATAAAAGCCAAAGACATCAGACCCACCGTAATGAAAGTGATGCCGAGGCCGCGCAGCCCTGGGGGCACGTCGCTGTACTTCATCTTCTCGCGGATGCCCGCCAGCGCGACGATAGCCAGCGCCCAGCCAAAGCCCGAGCCAAAGCCAAAGACCACGCTCTCGCCGAGGTTGTAGTCGCGCTCGACCATGAACAGCGAACCACCTAAAATCGCGCAATTGACGGTAATCAAGGGCAAGAAAATGCCCAGCGCATTGTAGAGGGCCGGCACGAACTTGTCGAGAAACATCTCGAGGATCTGCACCATGGCGGCGATGATGCCGATGTAGCTAATCAATCCCACAAAGGTCAGATCTACCCCACTCAAGCCCGCCCACGCCAAGGCGTCTTCCTTGAGCAGGTACTGGTAGATTAGGTTGTTAGCTGGAACGGTAACCGTCTGTACTACGATTACGGCAATCCCAAGCCCGAACGCCGTCTGCACCTCCTTGGAGACGGCTAGAAAAGTGCACATCCCCAAAAAGAAGGCCAGCGCCATGTTCTCGACGAACACGGACTTCATAAATATGCTTAGATAGGCTTCGACCATGTTCGGTTACTCCTTCTCGACCTGCTTGGGCTTCCAAGTCCTGACCGCCCATATAAAAAAGCCAATGATGAAAAACGCGCTCGGCGGCAAGAGCATCAGGCCGTTGGGCGCGTACCAACCCCCCTCGGCGGCCAATGCAAACATTGGTACCCCAAACAGCGAACCCGATCCAAATAGCTCGCGCAATATGCCTACTACCAGCAGAATGACGCTGTAGCCCAAGGCATTGCCCAAACCGTCGAGAAAGCTCAGCCCAGGACCATTCTGCGAGGCGAAAGCCTCGGCCCGTCCCATAATAATGCAATTAGTGATAATCAGGCCGACGAAGACCGAGAGCTGTTTGCTAATATCAAAGGCATAGGCGCGCAGGAATTGATCGACGATAATCACCAACGAGGCGATGATCGTCATCTGCACGATAATGCGGATATTGGCCGGGATAAAGTTGCGGATCACGCTGACGGCCATGTTGGAACAACAGAGCACGAAAATGACCGCCAAGCACATGGTGACGGTGGTCTCCAACTTGGTCGTCACCGCCAGCGCCGAGCATATGCCGAGGCTCAGCAAGGCAATGGGATTTTCGTCAAAGAGCGGCCTGAAGAGGACGTCTCTTGGTTTGTCAGCCATTTAACTAACTCCTCGTTCTTTGAGCTTGGCCAGATACGGCCCAAAGGCTTCCGTACCCAGCCAGTAGCGCAGCATGTCCCTGACGCCGCGCGAGGTAATGGTGGCACCAGACAGCCCATCGACCTGATACTGGGTTTCGGGCCGTCCCTGGACGACCTTGCCCCTGATCACCTCGATGCGCACTGCACCGCTTTCGTCAAAGGCCTTTTTGCCGTCCCACAGGGCCTTCCAACTCGGGTTATCGACCTCGCCGCCCAAGCCCGGAGTCTCGGCGTGCTCGTAATAGACCAGCCCGCGGATGGTATTGAGATCCTTGGCATCAAGGGCCACAAATCCATAGAGCGTTGACCATAGCCCTAAGCCGTGGACGGGCAGGATGACCTTTTTGACCTTGCCCTTTTGCGAGACCATGTACACCGAGGCGTGAAGTGCGCGGCGCTTGACATTGGCGATGTCCACATCGGCCGGAACCAACTCACTTTGCGCCGGATCCTTGGCCGCCCGCCGCTGGTCATAGGCGATCGGGTCCACGCCATCGACGTATTCTCCGGTCGCCAAATCGACGACGCGGGTATTTATGTTTTGGTACAACGCATCGATGCGCTCGCCGCTGGCGACCTCGCCGGATTTCAGCAGACCCGCGGCCATCAGAATATTGCGCTTCTTGTCGAGCGTCTTGTTGACCGCTTGGGTCGGCCTCAGCGACACCGCCGCCGCCGATACCAACACCGAGCAGACGAGGCAAACGCCGAGCGCCACGCCGAATGTTCTACCTACTGAATCGTTAGCCACTTTGTCTATCTCTCCTAAGAGCTGACGGCGGTGCGGGCCAGCCTGCGCTTGATGTTGGCTTGTATTGCCACATAGTCGATCGCGGGCGCGAAGACATTGCCAAAGAGAATGGCCAGCATTACGCCTTCGGGAAAGGCCGGATTGATCACGCGGATCAGCACGGTCATAAAGCCTATGAGCGCCCCGTACGCCCAACGACCGGCCGGGGTCATGGTTGCCGACACCGGATCCGTCGCCATATAGACGCAGCCAAAGGCATATCCGCCCAGCACCAAATGCCAAGCCGCGTTCATCTGGAACATCGGGTTGGTATCGCTGCCAATCGCGTACAGCAATTCGGCACAGACTACCGTCGCCACCGTCATGCTGACGATGATTTGCCAAGAGCCGACCCTAGTCGCGATGAGAATGGCCGCGCCGATCAGGCAGGCTAGAGTCGATGTTTCGCCCATGGACCCGGGGATCGTGCCCAAGAAAGCCTGCATCCAAGTCACCGTATCGGTAACGGCCGTCATGCCGTCGGCAGCAGCAGCTCCCAGCGGGGTAGCGTACGTAAAGCCATCGACCGCGACCCAGACCGCATCACCGGTGATCTCGACGGGATACGCAAAATAGAGGAAAGCCCTCCCAGTCAGCGCTGGATTGAGGAAATTCTTGCCGGTGCCACCGAAGACCTCTTTGCCTATCACCACGCCGAAACTGATGCCGATAGCCACCTGCCACAGGGGGATCGTCGGCGGCAGGGTCAGGGGAAAGAGCATGCCCGTGACCAAGAAGCCCTCGTTGATCTCGTGCTTGCGAACCATCGCGAAAAGCCCTTCCCACAAGCCACCCACCATATTGCACACCAAAAAGACGGGGAAGAAATAGAGGAAACCGTGGAATACGTTAGCCAATGGGTTACTGGGATTGTAGCCGATGCCGAGGATGTCGATGATTATCCCGCGCCATTCGCCCGTCGTGGTCTCCCCCATCTGCTGCATAGCCGAGTTGATCTGATAGCCAGTGTTCCACATGGCCATGAAGATGCAGGGAACGAGCGCGACGACGACCGTAATCATGGTGCGCTTGAGGTCAATGCCGTCGCGCACATGCGTCGGCCCCTCAGTGACGCGACCGGGCGTATATAAAAATGTATCGGCTGCTTCGTATAGAGCGTAGAACTTTTCCAGCCGTCCCCCCTTGTGGAAAAGGGGCTCGGCTTGGTCGAGCAGATCTCGCAAAACCTTCATTGAATGCGTCTATCCTTCTCTTTCAATTCGCGCCAAATTTCGCCGCAGCATGGGTCCGTATTCGTACTTGCCGGGGCACGCAAAAGTACACAGCCCCAAGTCCTCCTCGTCCAGCTCTAGACAGCCGAGGGCTTGGGCGCGGTCCGTATCCTCGACGATGAGGGCGCGGAGGAGAAAGGTCGCGAGGATGTCCAGCGGCATCACCTGCTCGTACGAGCCGATTGGCACCATGGCCCGATCACTGCCCTCGGTCGAAGTAGTAAAATCGAAAAGTCGGTTGGGCAGCAGCTTGGAGGCAAAGACATTCTTGATGGAAAACTTATCGACGCCCGGTTTCTGCCACCCTAAGAACTCGCGTTCGCGACCCTCGGCGAGCACGGAGACCTGTGTGTGATAGCGTCCAAGGAAGTCCAACGGGCCAGACGCGACCCGACCCGCCAGCACCGACCCGGCAATGATCCGATTCTCGCCCGGCTTGAGCTGACCCGCCGTTAGCTCGCTCAGGCAGGCCCCTTGGCGGGTGCGCAACAGGCGCGGCTGCTCCACTTGGGGACCGCCCAAAGCCACGATGCGCTCGGTCCACAACGAGCCGGTGGCAAAGAGCTTACCGCAGGCTATCACGTCTTGGTAGCCAATGTACCAGACCGTCTTGGCCGCGCCGACCGGATCGAGAAAATGGATGTGGGTGCCGGGCAACCCCGCGGGATGCGGACCGGCAAATTCGACGACCTGGGCACCATCGGCTGAGATGCTCACACCCGGTGCTTTGCACACATAGACCGGCCCATCGGTGAGCTTGCCCAGTATGGTCAGACCCCGAGCGAAATCGTCTTCGTACTCGCGAAGCACGACTCGGGGATCGGCCGCGAGGGGATTGGTGTCCATCGCGGTGACGAAAATCGAGTGCGGTGCGCTATCGGGCACGGGCACTTTGCTGTAGGGCCGCGTGCGCAACGCGGTCCAAAGGCCGGACGCCACTAAGGTTTCGCGCACTTGCTCGCGGCTTAGCTGGTCGGGTGCCGTGCGCGTGTGCTGCTCAAAGCGCTCTTCCTCGTCTCCGGCAACCTCAATGACGACCGAGAGCAAGGCGCGTTTGGCCCCGCGGTGGACGCCTATCACTTTGCCGCTCGCCGGCGACGTATAGCGCACACCTGAGAGCCTCTTGTTTTCGAAAAGCAACTGCCCTTTTTTGACCGAATCGCCCTCGTTTACGGCCATCGTCGGCCGCAGGTCAATGACGTCCGGTCCCAAAACGGCCACCTTCCCAATCGCTGGGCCATCGTCGATCACTTGCTCCGGCGCACCAGTAATGGGCAGGTCCAATCCTTTTTTTATTGCAATTTTATTACTGGCCATTATGCGTGCTGCGCGATCCCCCTTCAAAAGTTAAATATCACTAAACTGGCCAGTTTAAGCCAGCCAGCCACACCTGTCAAGGAAAATAGGACACTGATTCGCCACCGAAGAGTCTTTATGTCTCATAATCGGCCAGATATCAAAGCGCGGGCGCGCTGTCCAGCCTGTTTACCTCCGCAAACAGCCTAAAAATAAAAGCCAAGAAACGCGATGGAGCAAGACATTTGCGCAGTGGACACGGGCTAGACCTTGCGAAACTGGGTGAAACCTCGGATTTTAGACGCTCATCCACCAAACTGATCGAGGAATTATGAGCTTGAATGCGCCCGCAACGCGCGAGGAAATCGTCGCCCTCTACAAAAGCCCCGTACTCGACCTCGTGTACCGCGCCGCAACCGTTCATCGCGAGCACCACGATCCGCGGCAAGTACAAGTCTGCACCCTGCTTTCGATCAAGACCGGCGGCTGTCCTGAAAATTGCAGCTATTGCTCGCAGTCGGCCCACTTCGACACGAGCCTCGAACGCCAAGACCTGCTGTCGCTAGAGGCCGTGCGCGAAGCCGCCGAGCGCGCCGCAGCGGCCGGAAGCACGCGCTTCTGCATGGGCGCGGCCTGGCGCCAAGTACGCGACGGCGCGGAATTCGACCGCGTGTTGGACATGGTGCGCACAGTCGCGGCCACCGGCATGGAAGTCTGCTGCACGTTGGGCATGCTCACCGCCGACCAAGCCCGCCAGTTGCGGGAAGCCGGCCTCCATGCGTACAACCACAACCTAGACACCGGGGAAGACTACTATCCCGAAATCGTCTCCACCCGCACCTATCGCGACCGTCTCGAAACCCTAGGCCACGTCGGCCGCGCCGGGATTTCAGTCTGCTGCGGCGGCATCTTGGGCATGGGCGAAAGCGACGAAGACCGCATCGACCTGCTCTGCGCGCTATTGCAACTACCAACGCCGCCGGAATCCATACCGGTCAACGCCCTAGTACCCATCGCCGGCACGCCGCTCGGGGACCGCGAAAAAGTGACCGCGTGGGAACTCGTCCGCATGATCGCCTGCGCCCGCATCCTCTTTCCCACGGCCATGGTGCGCCTCTCGGCTGGCCGCGACCAACTCTCGACAGCCGAACAAGCCCTGTGCTTTCTAGCTGGAGCCAATTCCATTTTCTCGGGCGACCGCCTGTTGACTACTCCCCACCCTGGCACTGACGCCGATCAAGCCCTCTTCGACCTGCTCGACCTAGAAGCGCGGCCGCCGCAAGGCGCTTCAGAGCGCGTCGATCAGCTCGCAGAAGCAGTCGTAGATCGAAGCTAGCTGAAGCTGCTCAATGCAGTAGGGCGGCAGCACGTACACGCTATTACCCAGCGGGCGCAGCAGAAATCCCCGCGCCAAAAATTGCTCCCTCAGTAGCGGCCCTACCTCGTGCAGATATCCTTCCTCACCTTCGACAATCACGTCCGCCGCCACAATCGTACCGCACACCCGCACCCGCTTGAGCCACTGGTGGTCGCGCAGGCGCACCACTTCCTCGCACTGCCAAGCCGCTAGGCGGCGGAAAGGCTCGCTAGCGAGCAGATCCAGCGAAGCCAGCGCAGCCGCGCACCCCAAGGGATTGGCCGTATAGGAGTGCCCGTGATAAAAGGCTTTAGCGGGATCGTCGTCATAGAAAGCCGCGAAAACCCGCTCGCTGCAAACGGTGGCCGCCATGGGCAAAAAGCCGCCGGTCAGCCCCTTGGCCAAGCAGATGATATCCGGTTGGGTCTCGGCTTTCTCACAGGCAAAGAGCACCCCGGTGCGCCCAAATCCGGTCAGCACCTCGTCGTAGATGGCCAATACGTCGCATTGACGCAAAAGCGCCTGCACGGCCGCGAGAAAGTGCGGGCGGCACATCCGCATACCTCCAGCACCCTGCACCAGCGGTTCGAGTATCATAGCCGCGTACTGGTCAGGATGGCGTGTCAACAACTCCTCCAGCCGCGCGAGTGCCTCCGCCTCTTTGGCCTCTACCTCCCCATCGCCTTCCCAAGTGGCCGGAAAGGGCACGGCATCCGTCGGAAAGAGCAAGTCGGCAAAAGGACGCGTAAAAAGCGAGCGTTCCCCCACCGACATCGCCCCGAGCGTGTCGCCGTGATAAGCCCCCTCGAAACGCAGAAAGCGCGTGCGGTCTCGCTCGCCTTGGTTGCGCCAAAACTGATAGGCCAGCTTGAGCGCGACCTCCACGGCCGTCGAGCCGTCGTCCGAGTAGAAGACCCACTTCAGCGGCGCGGGCAAGGCATCCACCAGCCGCTGGGCCAGCTCTTCGGCGGGGCGATGGGTAAATCCGGCCGCTATTACCTGTTCTAACTCTTTGGCCTGCTCAGCCACTGCCGCGGCGATCTCGGGCTGGCCGTGGCCGTGCAAGGTCACCCACCAGCTCGAAATGCAGTCGAGGATCTGCCGCCCATCCTCTAGTTCTAGCATCGCCCCGCGACCAGCCCGCACTTGCTGTATCGGCAGCGCCGCCTTCATCTGGGTAAAAGGCGACCACACGTGGGAAACCGCGCGTTCAGTCATGGCAGCCAAAATAGCGGGCAAAAAGCGCCCGTACTTTGGTGGGCGACAGCTCTACCCGGCGATCGATTTCAGCCAGCACGGGTACCTCTCCGTAGTGTGCGATAGCTTGGCAATTCGCTGGGTTTGGGGGACCGTTGACCACCACGCCCAAGAGCGGGCAACCGCGGCGGCGCAACTGGTCTAGCGTCAATAGCGTGTGATTGATGGTGCCCAATTCGCTGCGCGCCACCACCAGCACCGGCAGCCCCAGATCGACCATCAGATCAATCATTAAATGCCGATCGTCGAGCGGTACCATAACCCCGCCAGCCCCTTCGACGATCAAGCGCTTTTGCACGGGCAGCGCAAAGCGGCTCATCTCGATCTGCACGCCCTCGCGCCGGGCCGCCTCGTGCGGCGACAGAGGAGCGCGCAAGCGATAGGTCTCCGGCAGAACGCGCTTAGCTGATAGGCCCGTGACGCGCCGCACCCAATCGGCGTCCGCATCGGCTCCGCTTTGCACGGGCTTCCAATAGGCGGCTTCTAGACCCACGGCCAGCAGAGCCGCCACATAGGACTTGCCAACGCCCGTGTCCGTGCCAGTGACGAACAAGCGCGGGGGAAATTCAGCCGTCACAATCCCTCGCTTTCTCGACAACTAAATAATGGATAGCGCATGTAATCTCCACGCCGTTGGGACAGTCGCGATCCCAGCCGCGCAAGAGTCGGCGCAATTGCACTGGGCCAAGGGCACTCAGCCGCGCTGGCGTGTGGGCACCCGTGCGCTTGAAGTGGCGCAAGAAAGCGCGCGCGCTCGGAAAGCGCAGTGCAATCACTTGCTGCCATTGGCGCACCGCGACCGACTCAGCGGCAAATACGCGAGCAACGGACGCTGAGCCGGGCAAGGCGTTGGCGCTACAGGGGATGCCTTGGCGTGCACATTGGTGGTGCCATTCGGCGTATGAACCAGCCCCTGGATAGGAGCAGAGCAATCGCCCGCCGGGTTTGAGCGCGGCCAGTAGCTGCTGTAGTCCGGCGCGCAAATCGGCGAACCAGTGCACTACAAAGCTGGCGCAGATCAAGGCGTAGCGTCCCTCGCTTCCTAACTGCTCCCCATCTAAGACCCGGTAGCAGATGTCTGGATGGGCGGCCTCGGCGGCCATTTTCTGCCGACAATGCGCGACCATGGCTGGCGCAAGGTCGGTCAACTCCAAGCGACGCCTAGGGAAGAGCGCGGCCAAGGATGCGCTCAAAAAGCCCGTGCCGCAACCGATTTCGAGCACTGGGCCTTGCACTAAGTTTTCGGCGCACTCGGCAGCACATTTAGCCAAAGTAGCAGCCCCAGCGCGCTGCTCCTCGGCGTGGCAGTCGTACGTCGAGGCGCTGCGAGAGAAATTCTCCACGACGCGCGCTTTGAAACTCGCTTCCATCATACAGAATGCATCCCGCGCCAAGCCCATTCAACTCGTTCCCAACACGCGCGGGCATGCGTCAGGGGCAGCGCGTGGCCTGCCTCCGCGACGATAGCAAGCGCGCTATTGGGCAGCAGCTCGCGCAACTCCTCGGCTCGCTCCACCGGCACCACGCGGTCGCGACTGCCGTGCAAAATGAGCACCTGTGCTGCGGCCGGTATCGCGCTTAGTTCCAGCACGCTCTCCTGCAACAATTGCAAATCGCGGCACAAACCGTCGGCATCAATAGACTCGGGCCAGCGGCTGTCTGGCGGCGTGCCACAACGAGTGTAAAAATCGGCCAACAAGGCCGCTGGTTCGCGCTCCAAGCGCGCGAGCATCTGCTCTACTGTGCGGCGCGAGCGTCGGGCCTGACGGTCGCACGGCGAGTGAAAGCTGCGAAAGCCGCTGATGACCACGATCAACGCCGCCGTCGCCCATAGCTGCGGTGGCAACAGATGCAAGCCGAGGGAGTGCGCCACGACGATGCGCGGCCGGGCCGCAACCGCTACGGCTGGGCCAAAGTACCCTCGGTCTGGGCAGTGCAGCGCAAAGCCAGCGGGCAAGACATCTCGCCAGCGATCCCAGAACCAAGCGCCAAAGCCCCACCCGTGCTGGGCGACCACGTCAACGCCGACCATCGCGCCACTTCTGTAGCAATTCAATTAGCATATCGAGGTCGCTCTGCTGGTGCAGGGCGCTGAGCGCCAAGCGAATCCGCGCCCGGCCCGGCTCGACCGTAGGAGGGCGTATGGCCACAGCTAGGACTCCCTTTTCTTCTAGATAGGCGTTCAGAGCCAGCGCTTCGTCCTCCGCACCCACCATCACCGGCGCGATTTGCGCGGTCGCCGCGCCCGTGTCCCAGCCTTGGGTGCCGAGCGCATCGCGCAAGTAGTTGGCGTGGCCAAGCAATGCTCGTCGCTGAGCATCCATTTGCGGCACCAACTCTAGCGCCGCATCCACTGCCCCCAAGACACCCGGCGGCAGCGCCGTCGTATAGATGAACCCCGGGCAGCAGTTGACCAAGTACTCCCACAGCTTCTCGCCGCAAGCCACGTACGCCCCAAAAGACCCGAGCGCCTTGCCAAACGTGCCGATGCATACGTCCACGTCCTTACCGCACGTCAGCCCCATCCCCCGCTCGCCCAAAACGCCCGTGGCGTGCGCTTCGTCGATAACCAGCAGCGCGTCGAATTCTCCGGCCAACTCGACGAGCGCGTCGATATCGCTGACGTCGCCGTCCATGCTAAACACCGATTCGGTGACAATCACCCGGCGCGAGTGGTCCACCCTCGCGCTTTCCGCCAGCAGCGCGCGCAGGTGATCCAAGTCGCCGTGGCGGTAGCGCCGCATCCGACAGCGCCCCAGGACCGCCCCTTGGACCAAGCTGTTGTGGCAGAGTCGATCGAGCAATATGAGCGCGCGCCGATCGACCAGCGTCGGCAGCAGCGAAACGTTGGCCTGATAGCCAGAATTGAGCACCAGCGCCCGCTCGGTCTGCTTGAGCCTAGCCAAGGTCTGCTCCACTTGGGCAAAGCCCGGCTGCGAGCCACAGATCAAGCGCGCGGCCGTAGCACCGGCCCCGTAGCGCTCGACGAATTCAATGGCCCGCGCCTGCAAAAGTGGGTGTGACGCTAAGCCGAGATAGTCGTTGGAGCTAAAATTGACCAATTCGCGGCCGTGGGCGCGAACGCGCGCGCCGCCACACGGCTCCCAAGTCCGCAACGATCGCATCTGCCCAGCCTGTTGCCGCCGCGCCAATTCGGCGTGAATAAAATCGAATTTCGCCCGCATAAAGGTGAAGCTGCGCCAAATGGTCCGCCTAGGCAAGGCAAGCAGCCTATAGGCTTGCCGCATGAGGTGCGCCGCTCTATACTATCGCCTGTAAACTTGCCCCTCCGCTGCCATGGCGACGACCAATAAAATCACCGTTTCTTCGCTCCAGTCCCAAAAGGAGCGCGGCCAAAAGATCTGCATGTTGACGGCCTACGACTACCCCACGGCCGCGCTGCAAGACGAAGCTGGCCTCGACGTGATCTTGGTCGGAGACTCCGTGGGCACCAACGTCTTGGGCTATCGCGGCCCGCAGCAGGTGACCATGGACGACATCCTCCACCACTTGCGGGCCGTGCGCCGGGCCGTGCGCCGAGCCTTTCTCCTCGCCGACCTGCCCTTCATGTCCTTTCAGCCGTCGGTCGAGACCGCGGTCAAAAACGCCGGGCACTTGGTACAAGAGGGAGGGGCCGAAGGCGTCAAATTAGAGGGCGGCCTGCCAGTCTTGCCTCAGCTAAAAGCCATCGTTGACGCCGGCATACCGGTCGTCGGCCACCTCGGGTTTACCCCGCAGTCCCAGGCCCGCGAATTCTACCTGTTCAGCGACCGGCGCGGCACCGTGCCCAAGTTTCACGGCAAGGGGCCGAAGGGGGCCAAGGCCCTCGTCGAGCAAGCCCTGCGCTTGGAGGACGCCGGCGTATTCTCCCTAGTTTTGGAGATGGTCACTGAAGAAGCCGCCCAAGCCGTCACCGAGCGGCTCAAAATTCCGGTCATCGGCATCGGCGCTGGCCGCTATTGCGACGGCCAAGTGCTGATCATCCACGATCTCGTCGGCCTCAACGAAGAAGACCTAATCCTGACCAAAGCCTACGGCCAAACGCGCCAGGATTGGCTCGAAATGTTCAAAACGTACTGTCGAGAAGTCTCCGAAGGCCACTTCCCCACAGCCGAAAATGCAGCGCACATGGCCCCCGCAAAACGCGCTCAACTGGACCAATTACTCAACAATAACGGATAGGATCACTAATCCTTCGAGAGGAAAACTGCCCATGCGCTTACTCTACGCCGCCGCTCTGATTTTGTGGACGACCGCTCCCTCCTTAGCCCAAGACGCCGAACAAAGCTGGATCCAAGAGAGCATTGCCAACGTGGACGCCGCGTTTAGCTCCATCGTCTCGGCGATGAGCACCGTCCTCTTCGCCAAATTAGGCATGGAAGTTCCCCTCATCATCTGGGTGCTCGTCCTAGGCGGCATCTACTATTCGTTCTATTTCGGCTGGATCTCCCTGCGCGGCTTCCGACACTCCATCGACGTCATCCGCGGTCGCTACGACGATCCTAACGATCCGGGCGAGATCTCCCATTTCCAAGCCCTCACCAGTGCCCTGTCGGCTACCATCGGCCTCGGTAACATCGCCGGCGTCGCCATTGCCGTCAGCTTGGGCGGGCCGGGCGCGGTCTTCTGGATGCTCCTGACTGCCTTATTCGGCATGTCCTCCAAGCTGGCTTCCTGCACCCTAGCCGTCATGTACCGCAAAATTCACCCCGACGGCCGCATCTCCGGCGGGCCGATGTACTACCTAGAGCACGGGCTTGCCGGTAAAGGACTCAAGTCGTTGGGTCGCGTCTTCGCCATTTTGTTCGCCATTTTCACTATCGGTGGCTCCCTCGGCGGTGGCAATATGTTCCAAGTTAACCAAACGGTCGAGATCCTCACCACTGTATCCCCGGCTGTAGGGGAATACAACTGGGCCTTAGGCATCCTCTTCGCCTTGTTGATCTCCTTGGTCATCATCGGCGGCATCAAGCGGATCGGCCGCGTCACTTCGCGGATCGTGCCCTTTATGTGCCTGCTCTACGTGACCGCCTCCCTCATCATCATTCTGTCGCACATCGGCGATGTGCCCGCCATGATCGCGACCATTTTCCGCGAAGCCTTCTCGCCGCAGGCCCTGTACGGCGGCTTTTTGGGCGTCCTAGTCGTCGGCATCAAGCGGGCGGCCTTTTCCAATGAGGCCGGCCTCGGCTCGGCGGCTTTTGCCCATGCCGCAGCCCGCACCAACGAGCCAGCGCGCGAAGGCATGGTCGCGATGATCGGCCCCTTCATAGACACGATCGTCATCTGCTTGATGACCGCTTTGGTCTGCATGATCACCGGGGTGTACACCGATCCTCAGTTCCAAGCAAGTGAAGGCTTTATCGTCGGAGCCAAAATGACTTCGGCGGCCTTTGATTCGTTCCTGCCCGGTGCCCGCTACGTCCTCGCCATTGGCGTCATGCTCTTTGCCTACTCAACCATGATTTCGTGGTCGTACTATGGGGAACGGGCATGGGAATACCTATTTGGCAGTCGCTTCAACCTAATCTACCGGGTCATTTTCGTCGTCTTCGTCGTCTTCGGCTCGGTCGTCACGCTCAAAAACGTGCTCGACTTCACCGATATGCTCATCTTGAGCATGGCCTTCCCCAACATCATCGGCGGCGTCATTCTCAGCCCGCAGATCAAGGCGTGCTTGCAAGAGTACTGGGGCCGGCTGAAAAGCGGCGAGATGAAGCGCTACAAGTAGGCTGGGAAATCGCTGGGAACGCCCCTGACAATCACCAGCTAAAGATGCGGTTGTCGGTCATGCCAGTACAGGCGTCGATGACCAGCCAGACCCCGGCGCTGGCAAACTGACCGAGGATCGCCCCCATGAAGAACGGGCGAACGGCGCGGAAACCGCGCGGCCCCCAGTACTTGAGGACGATGGCCTTGCAGAGCCACGCCAAAAAGATCGAAAACCAAGAGTGACTCATCAGCCAGAGGCCGGCGATGGGAAAGCCAATGGGATGTAGGGGCCACCACGTCAGATAGTGCCGGGCCAGCATCAGGCCGCCCATAATCGCAGCGCCGACCCCCGTGGAAAACCACCCCTCCCAACTAGGCCCAGTGGGGTTGAGCAAGAGGCGGGCGACGAAACTCTCAAAAGGGGCGCGGGCACCGCCGCCAAAAAACCAGCGGTTGAGATTGATACCACCGTAGCGGTAGGACAAATCGAGAATCGCCCACATCGAACTAACCATACTGACCAGCACCGCGAGCATCAGCGCCCAGAAGAAGAGACGGTGGCGTCCCTGCTGGCCGTCGAGCAGCTTGAGGGCGTGGGCGGCCGAGGCCATTACCACGACGCGCAGTTCAGTGGCCCAAGTAAAAGAGAAACCAAGAGCGGTAATGCCGGTTTCGCCGACTGCGGTCGTGCCAATCCCCGTGGCGACGAAGCTCTGCGGCATCATCGGCGTGCGCGCCTCGGGCACTCCACTTTCGGCGACAATGCGGGTCAGCGCCACGAAGATGGCAAAGGCGCTGAGCAGAAAAAGCAGGGCGACCAGCGGCGGCATGCCGCTCAGATAGAGCCAAACCCCGGCAAAACTCAAGCTCGCCAGCGCGCCCCAGACCGCGACGCGGTAGGAAAGAATCTCGTCGGAGTCATCGACATCCACAACATTGAAAAACGCCTTGCGGCACACGTCCTTGAGGTGCCCGCGCCCCACCCACAGCGTAAGAGCGACTAGCGCGATCAGCGCTCCCATTTCCTGGTGGGCAATCGCCGGTGGACTGACGCTAAAAGTGTCTAACGCCTCGCCAGAGGTGACACCGAGCACGCCGTAGAGTCCCTTTTGCACATTGACCAGCACATTGCAAAACCACAGGCTGAAGGCGATGTCGAGGTTGATCAGGTAGGCAAAGCCGAGGACCGGGAAGCTGAGCACCACAGGCAGATGTACGGTGTCGCGGAAAAGGCCAATGCTCGCAGAGAGCTGGATCTGCGGAAAGACGTGGAAGTAATTGTGAAAGGCGTTAGTCGAAGAGATGAGGCAGGGAATGGCAAAGCCAATCCACAAGCTCGCGCTTTTGAAAAACGGCGGTAGCCGGCTCTCGTCACTTTGGCGCACCATGTCGAGCGGCAGTTGCGCGAGCGGATAGATGAGCTTTTCGCGCTCTATCCACTGGCGGCGGAGTACCACGGCCACGCAGATCATGGCGAAGTAAACGGCGACAATGAGAACGCTCCACCCGAGCAAGGGGAGCAGCCAAGCGTCCCAGGGGATGGGCGCGCCCGTGGGTAGGCCCTCGTAGAAGTGTTTGATAGCGCGCGCGTCGTCGGGGACCAAGAAGTCGCGGATGTAGGGGTGAAACAGGTCGTCCCAGCGGTTTTCCGGCGTGGCGAAGTAGAGCCAGGACCCCATAACCGGCAAGAGGTATTCAGAAAGGCCGCAAGTGGTAATCGCCGAGGCGATGAGCATCATGCTGTAGATCAGTAGCAGCTCGGCGCGGGCGAGGCCGCCGCTGGGGAAGGCGCATTTGTACAGCGCGTTGAATACACCAACTAAGAAGAAAAACAGAAAAAGCGCCCCAGGAGTGGAAAAATCCTGGGTCATATACGAGCCGCGCAGGACCATGTTGCAATAGGGAGCACCTGCGGCGAGCACAGCGGCGCAGAGCGCGCCCAAGAAGAAGGCCCTGAAAGTGTAACCTGAGCGTGGAGGGGGCATGGTGCTTTTTTGTTACCGAACCTTTCGTGCTCTCCGCGATCTAACTTATGAATCCCATGACTCAACGTGCCCGCAGCGAGAAACGAGACGAGGATCTCGTCCGCGCCGTCTTGAACGGAGATGTGGAACAGTATGCCCTGCTTATCCAGCGCTACCAACAGGTCTTATGGGCAATGGCCCTTTCCCGGCTGCGGGATCATCGTCAGGCCCGAGAAAGCGTCCACGACGCCTTTGTCAATGCGTATCTGTCCCTCCACACTCTCAACCGCAAGGAGCGATTCGGTGCCTGGCTCAGGACCATCCTCTACAACTGCTGTTTAAAGACGTTAAAAAAGAGAAGCCGCGAAACGGCCCTCCCTGAACAGGCTCTAGACGCCAGCCTCAATCCCCAAGATCGTCTCGAAAGCCAAGAGGCCGGTGAAAATCTGTGGCAGGCCCTAGCCAGCCTTTCACCGCTCTTCCGCGAACCTGTACTGCTCCACTACTTCTTTGCGTTTTCCGTAGAAGACACTGCGGCGTGGCTGGATATTCCCACGGGCACAGTAAAACGACGATTACACGACGCCCGCAAACAACTAAAGCAACACCTACTTCCCCTTTCCTCCAACTTTGACATCCACTTAGAAAAGGAGATTGTCATGGAAATCAAAGATAAGAAAATCCCAGGGGCGGTCCTCGAATACGTGGACATGAGCGAAGCCGTATTCCGCAACATCGATCTATCGGGTGCTGATTTCGAATATGTCAACATCGACCGCACCCGCTTCCGGAATACCGGTGGAGGGGATCACACCCCGGCTAAAAACATCACCTTCGAACACTGCACCATGCAGGAAAGCCATTTTGCCCATGTCGATCTATCGGGTTCCCACTTTCAGCACGTCAATCTGAACAATGTTACGTTGGAGAACTGTTCTATCGAGGGTCTAACCATCGACGGCTTCGACATCAAAGCGCTCATAGAAAAAGAGAAGGGGTGAGAAGCCTAGCCAGGCTCAGAAATTAAACCTATAGCTCAATTTCGTCAGTAGTATCCGCTCTGGCTCTGTGGTGTCGGCCCGATGTTCGTTATAGGCGAGATATAACCGGCTGTTATTCGGGCCGAAGGTGTAGCTAAAAAGCAGATTGAGATCGACGGTGTCCCGGTGGAAGCTGCGTTGAAAAAAGCAGCGGATGAACAGATCCCGATGCAAAAAGTACGTCGTCCTCACCAGCATGGTGCGCTTCACCTCGTCCAGCGCGCCGGAGGGAAAGTACTCCCAGACAGACTCCGTGCTAGAGTCCAAAAAGAACCCTTCCCACAGGTCGAACCGCAGCGACCCAGATACGCGGCGTATGTCGCCGAAGTAGTCGTCCGCAAAGTCGTACTGGTCCCGAAATTGACCAATAAGGCTGAGCCGGTACTTGCGTCCGTTGCCGGTGTCAAAACCGGCACTGAAGGAGTCGCCGTTGTACTTTTTTTGTTGCCATCGCAATTG
Source organism: Candidatus Latescibacterota bacterium (assembly GCA_965203175.1). Lineage (GTDB taxonomy): Bacteria > Latescibacterota > UBA2968 > UBA8231 > UBA8231. The sequence continues at coordinate 6,348,487 of OZ241867.1, forward strand.
CCAATTATTGTGGCTGAAAAACGCCCGCGAGTCGTCCAGCCGCCGTACGTTCACATTGACGTTGCTCCATTGCCATTCCCATCCCTCTTCATTGGTCCGCCGCTTAGCAATAAGATTCTGTCCCAAATAGATATTTCTAATACCGAGGAAATCGGGGCGCCAACCGTAGCTTCCATAGAGGCCAAATTCTCGCTCGCCGACATCGGCGTCGTGCGGAATGAAGCCGATTTGATCCACGTTGAACTTAGGCTCGATCCAAGAGCCCCCAACTCCGTAAGAGAAGCGGTCAGAATTGTGCCTAAAGCTACCGCTGTACATTTTGTTGCGGTGGTCCGTGTCTTCACCAAAACTCATGGCCGAATTGAGGAAGAGCTTATCGTTATCGTCCAAGCTCAAGACGAGATCGCTGCCCACCGCCTGTTGCCCTAGCGGACCATTTTTCCCGACCGCCAAAGCACCAATAGAAGAATTGACTCCTACATCGCGCTTGAGGCGCAGGACGCCGAAATGCGGAGGGTTCCCGTTCTCGTCCGATGGGCGGTTCCGCGCTGCGATCATGCCGATGCTGTTCTTGCCGATCTTCCCCGTTATTTTAGCGCCGGCATCCGGATCGCTAATGCGACGACTGTAGAAGAGATCCATCGCCGTAAAGAGCTGTTGGCCTTCGAGAAAGAAGGGCCTTTTCTCCTCCAAGAAGAGTTCGAATCTCGTCAGATTTATCTGGTTCTCGTCGGCTTCTATATGGGCGAAATCCGGGTTGAAGGTAGTGTCTAAGGTGAGATTGGAGGCGATGCTGTATTTCAGATCGAGCCCGAAATCGCTGGACCAGCCCTCTGTGGACCGACTCCCCACATTGCCGTAGCCTCCGGTTGCATAAGGCAATACCTCTAGGTGAAGTCCCGGTTCGATTTCTTCAAGTCCATGTAGGTGGCCAGCTTTGGACACTTTTAGGAGGTACCGGTCGTCTCTCGATATAAACGCCCAGTTGCTGTTCTCCGTATAGGTCCGCTCAATGCGCTGGACGTTTATTCCCCACGTATGCTGGTCCAATTCGGGGAACCGCAGCGTCTTGAATGGGATGGCGATCTCGGCACTCCAGCCTTGGTCGTGGATATGGGTTTCAGCCTGCCAAATGCCGTCCCAACTCTGATCGATTCCGCCCCAGCCCCCGGACCCGTCGTTTTCAACGCGAAAATCGTTCTGGACGCCGTAGGCGTTTATATAGAATCCGTAGGCATTTTGGTGGTCGTGATAGGTGTCTAAGACGAGACCGACGAGATCCAGTGGGGCAAACCGGCCGTCTCGCTGCATGATGCGACTCTTTATGTTGCCGGGCTCTGCATCCATCATATTGAGGCCGATGTACAGATAATCGGCGTCGTAGAGCACGTGTATAAAGGTTTGATTAGTCGCAGCGACGCCTTCTTCAGGTTCAATCAATATGAACCCCGTCGCCGGCGTAGCCCGCTTCCAGTCTTCATCATCTAGGATGCCGTCTATGGTGGGCCGGAGGTTAGTCCTGAAGGCCGACACTTCCTTTTCGCTGGGCTTTTCGTGGGCCGGGGCAGACGGCGCGACGACGAGTGCAGCCCCTATCATCAAGAGTAGCCATAGGTGTGTACGAATGCGCCGAGTCGGATATGCCGTGCTCATGTATCTCCTTTCAATTGGGCCAAGGTTGCCGAGGGGCTGTCTGTTCCTAGCAGGCAAATTGCAGAATCCATCTGCCGCCAGACCATGCGATAGGGATTTGTGCCTTCCCAGACTTACAACGGAAGAAATGGTGGTTAACAATGGCAAGCATCTCCCTTTTGGATCAGCCTGAACACAGTTTTCTCCATTCCGTTCCAAGATCACCCCTATAGTTGCTTCTAGGCGATGAAGGTATCCGAATGGGATAAAATAAGGAGACTTGATGAATTATCAATAAGTATTTATTTATAAACAACTTACATACATACATCCCTTGACAAAAGCAAAGACAATCAGTATTTTATTTATGGTAATTACAACGAAAGGGGGCCCGATTCGATCGGTAGCTCCCTTTTTGCGGCCTAAAAAAATGTTCAACAGTAAGATGATTTCCGGCGAAGACCTGCTCGGGACCATCGATACGGAGCCAATGCAATGAGCGGTGCCCTAGGAATTCTCACCGAACCCAATGTTCAAGTGCCCATGCGCGACGGCGTCCACATGGCAGCGCACGTGTTCCGCCCCGACGCCGATGGCCGATTTCCCGGAATCCTGCTGCGCACGCCGTACGACCGGCCAAAGTCTGGATTCGAGCGATACGTGCGCGCCGGGTACGCCGTAGTCTCCATGGACTCGCGCGGCCGCTACGGCTCCGAAGGCGACTGGGTGCCGTTCACCGCAGAGCACACGGGCGACGCCGAGGACGGCTACGACTCCGTGGAGTGGCTGGCGGCACAGCCCTGGTGCGACGGCAAGGTCGGCACCCTCGGGGCCTCGTATAACGCCTGGATGCAGTGGCAGCTAGCCAAGCTGCGCCCTCCGCATCTGGTCGCCATGTGCGCGTACACCATCCCACTGGAATTGACCGAAGTCGATTGGCCGGGCGGATTCCGGCCGGGGCGGCGCATCAAGTGGTGGCTCACCTCCATGGCACCGGACCTGCGCCGTCGCCACGGACTGCCGCCGCCGCACACGCCAGAGCAAGCGCGGCAGGAGTGGGACAAGCTCGCCGGCGAGGGGCACTGGATCGGCTACCTGCCGTGGCTCGACTTCACCCGCCACCTACCGCCGGGACTGGCGGAGTACGCAAAGGATTGGCTCGAGCACCCGAACCGGCGGGCCTGGAAATTCGACGAGGTACACAAGGAAGTAGCCGTGCCAAACCTCGACTTCAGCGGCTGGTACGATCATTGCAACGGCTCGATGCAGCACCTACAACTCATGCAGCGCCACGGTCGCACCGAGAGCGCACGGTCGCAGACGAAGCTCATCGCCGGCCCGTGGAATCACCCGAGCCTCGGTAGCCGCATCGTAGCCGGGTTCGACTTCGGGCCGCAGGCCGATCTCAACCTGCCAGACCTAATGATCCGCTGGTTCGACCACTGGCTCAAGGGGATCGACAACGGCGTCGATCGCGAGCCAGCAGTGCGCTACTTCTCAATGGCCGGACGGCAAGGTCAATGGCGCTCGGCCGACACTTGGCCGCCAGCGGACACAACGCCCTGTGAGTACCTGTTGAGCAGCAATGGCGACGCCAAGTTTGGCGGTTCCGGCCGACTGTCGATCAACGGCGAGTACACCAACGCTGAGGCAGACCACTTCGACTACGATCCCCACAATCCCGTGCCGACGCTGTGGACGCGGGAGTGGTTCACAGGACCAGCGGACCGACGACGACTGGAGGGGCGCGACGACATCCTCTGCTATCGCTCGGAGCCGCTGGCTGACGCTGTGGAGATCGCCGGTTATCCAGAAGCCGTGCTCTTCGTCAGTTCGTCGGTACCGGACACGGACTTCTTCGCGCGATTGGTGGACGAGCATCCGCCCGCAGGCGAGACGGCGAGCGGGCCAGCGCCGGAGATGTGCTACGGCATGGTGCGCGCCCGCCACCGCAACTCCCTCGACGTTGAAGAGCTGCTGACGCCCGGAGACGTGGTGGAGCTCCGCATCCGCATGGGACCAACGGCCTGCCGCTTTGAGCCGGGTCACCGCATCCGCCTAGAAATCACGTCTAGCGACTTCCCCAACCACGACCGCAATCACAACACGGGCAAGAACGACCTAGCCGACACTGAGCTAGTCGTGGCGACCAATGCCGTGCATCACTCGGCAGCGCATCCTTCGCGGCTCGTGCTACCCGTGTCCGAAGAGTAAGCTCCCTAGGAAGCCTGCAGCCGCCGCACCCGCGCCGGAGTGTGGTCCTGGGCAATCTCCGAAGAGAGAATGCCCAACGAACGGTCCGCTAGCGGCAAATCCACGCGGACAAAACCGTCGCGGTGCGATTGGCGTAGGGCAATGGCTATTTCGAGAGCGGCCCGGCCATCGTCGCCCGAGCAGCGCGGATCCGATCCCGTCTCAATGGCCTGGATCAGATCCTCTACAATGGTCAGACCCATGCCCTGGATGTGCGTTGGATAGGGAAAGGGCACGTACGCGGGCACGCCGCGTCCCCTATTGCCACCCGAAGCCGTGCGGATGTACTCCATTTGCGTACAATTGGCTATGGATCGGATGCGGCCCTCAGTGCCAATGACGTCGATTTCCCAAGCTGCAACCCCAGTAGGAGTAGCGCGGATAAAAGCGCGCACCCCATTGTCAAAGACGAGGTAGCCGTTGCCCTGCGGGTCGGTCTCGCCCTCGGCCGCAGCGTCCGATTCCATTTCGCCAAAAACCCACTCGACCTGTCCACCGGCCATGTAGCGCACAACGTCGAGGAGGTGGCTGCCATTGTGCGACAAGCCGCACTGGGCATAGCCGGTCACTTGGAGGATTTGCCCTAGCTCGCCTTTGTCGATGAGGTCGCGGGCCTGACTGAAGAACGGATTCCAGCGGCGGGCGCAGTTGATGGCCAAGGCCGTGCCGTGTTGGCGGCAGGCTTCGACCATGGCATCGGCTTCCGCCAAGGTCAGAGCGATAGGCTTTTCGGCCCATACGGCCTTGACGCCAGCACGGGCACAGTCCTCGACGATCTGCGAGCGAATGCGGGCCGTGGTACAGACGCTGACCAAGTCGAGGTTTTCCCGCTCCAGCATTTGGCGGTAGTCGCCGTAGAGATGGTCTTGCTCCAGACCCCAGCGGTCGCCGAAAATGGCGCGTTGTTCGTCGTGCGGATCGGCTCCAGCCACCAGTTCCGTATGGGGCGAAGCGCAGTACGAGGGAGCGTGGCAATAGGGCAGAAAAATGGATCCTCCCTCGCTCATTTCATCGTCGAACGTGCTGCCCATGCGGCCCAAGCCGATAACGGCGGCGCGATACGTAGTCATGGTCTCCTCCAGTGTTTGATAGAAGTGGGATTTTACTATCGCGTACTTAGCTCATACCCCGGGGCGCTAGGGTCACTTCCCGCAGATAGGCACCGATACCCCGCTGGCGGTCCCACTGCTGCGGGTACCCCAGGGACACCTCTCGGAAAGGCACGCCGTCAAGCCAATGGGTGTCCCGAATGTGGAGGTGGCCGTACACCACTGCACACGCATTGAAGCGGCGGTGCCAACCTCGGGTCCGGCGGGTCCCACACCACGGAGTGAATCGGGGAACCCGTGGCAGCACGGCGTGTTGTTCTTCGAGCGGAAAGTGATTGATCAGGACCTTGGGAAGATCCGCAGGATACGACGCGAGCCGAGTGGCGGTATCCTTGCAGCGTGCAGCGCACCACGATTCCCGATCCGGAAACGGGTCGGGATGCAGCATCACTTCGTCGGCACAGGCGGCGCCGGTTTCCCGGGCCCATCCAACTACCTCGTCACGCCGGACGTGCCGGGGCCGGAAGCTGTAGTCGTAGAGCAGGAACAGCGGCGCGATCAGAACCGGCCCGGCCCGATGTTCAACCACCGGGTAGGGATCCTCCGGGGTGATAACACCGTGGGAGCGAGCAATCTGGACGAGCTGCTCGTAGAGCGCGACGCCGCGAAGTCCGTGAGTCGCGCTGGGAACTGTCCAGAGTTCGTGGTTTCCGGGAACCCAGACGATCCGGCGGAACTTCGGAGTCAGTTGCCGAAAGCACCAGTCAAGCCGCCGCGGACCGTCGGTAACGTCTCCCGCTAGGATCAGCCAGTCCTCGGAAAAGGCCGGAAAACTCTCCAGCACTTCGCGATTTTCCGGATGGGAGAGATGCATGTCTGACAGCGTCCATAAACGCAAAAGATTACCGTCCTGGGACAATTTGTCTAGAAGTGAGATTTTACTATCGCGTACTTAGCTCATAGATAGGGATAAGTCGCTTCTGGATCGTAGTCCGGCAGCAGCGCGTCATGGGGTTGGCCGGGAATTAAGCGCGCGCCATCCACAAAACCTTCCGGTCTACCCTTGAGGAATTCGCTGAGGCGATCTCGCCAAGGTTGCATTCTAGTCTCAGCGTCGGATTCACGAGACAAGTCGCGCATTTCCTGGGGATCTTCATCCAAGTCGAAAAGGTGTTCTTGGCCCGTCTGCGAATACCAGATGTATTTGCAGCGCCCATCAGTGACATAGTGATTGCCGTGGGCGCGGGCGTAACAGCCGGCGTGTTCTCCGTGGAGAAATTCCCTGACGCCGTCGGCATCGCCCTGCATGACGGGCAGGAGGCTTTTGCCCGTGCAGGTATCGGGAATGTCGATGTCAGCCGCAGCGAGAATGGTGGGCATGATGTCCTGGATGCCGACGGGACTTTGACAAACGACTTCTTCGGGATAGTTCCAATTCTTTGGCGCACGCATGAAAAACGGAACTCGCGCCGACGCTTCATAGGGCCAGGTTTTGCGAAAGAGGTTGTGGTCGCCCAGCATTTCGCCGTGGTCGGAGGTGAAGATAACTAAGCAGTTGTTGAGACCACCAGTAAACTGGATGAGGCGGCCGATCTGGTCGTCTATAAAATTGATCATGCCGTAATAAGCCGCGCGACAACAGCGCAGGTCGTGTTCGTTGAGGCGAATTTCCCACCCATTGGGATTGAGACCTTTTTCGGCACCATCGAATTCGGGAGCCCAATCGCCGACGAAGGGATCGGGCAGACTGCGGTCGATATAGCGATCGTAATAAGGAGCGGGTGGCGTGAGCGGAGGATGGGGATCGATAAAGGAAACATTGAGAAAAAACGGTGACGAAGGATCGCGTTTGCGCAAAAAATCCATGGCCCGGTCAACGCACCAAAAGGTATGCATCTGTTCTTCGGGCAAATGGTGCGGGCGGCCGATCCAGCCGTTGGAGGAAATGCCGTGGGCCATGCCGGGATCTACTTCATTGCGGCCGTGGTATTGCCGCAGCCATTCGACGTAGTCGTTGTCCGCGCCCCGAGTGGCATCGGCCAGTTGCATGTGGTCAAAGCCGTAGCGCTTGCGATGGGGGGTTAAGTGGAGTTTGCCAATCATCTCCGTTTGATAACCAGCCTTGGATAGCTCGCCGGCTAAGGTGTGCGGCGGCTGCCACGGAGCGCTCTTGAAGCCAACGGCCCCATTGGCCGCCGGTGCCGTACCGGTCATCAAGCTGCGGCGCGCAGGGATGCAACTGGGACATTCGGAGTAGCCGTGGTGAAAGTGCGTGCCCGTGCGGGCAAGCCAATCTAAGTTGGGCGTTTGCAGACACGAGGGACTGTGGGGATCGAGCCCCATGCAGTCGCCGCGCTGCTGGTCGGTCATGATGAGCAGGATATTGGGACGAGTGTCTGAGCAGTCCGACCTCAGTATTGGGGTCGCCATATCATTCTCCGATTAAGAGACTTGGGGCAAATGCAGTGTCACCGCTTGGACGTGGTCGTATCCCCCCGGCGCGCGGATCGGCTGCCGCTGGCTTTCGACGTCCACGCTTGCGTCCTGACAAGTAAAGCGGTACGCACCCACTTCGGGCAACACAAACCACGACGTACCCGCCAGATCGGCCCGCACGGCATAGGGCAGAACCGCCTGTCCATCCAGCGGAGTCACCACAACACAGGCGCGGGCGACCGGTTGCCCGTCGCGCACCACCCGCACCAGCACCTCCGGCAATCGCTCGTGCGCCAGCGGTCCCACATTCCGCTCGGCGAGCCGGCGGAACAACTCCTGCGACCAAGTAGTCGTCGCCGTTGGGCGCGAGACCGGCTGCTGCGGATCGCACCAGTTGAGACACAGCCGGTGCTTGCCCCACGCCGCCGACGTCCCCACACCGAAAGGATCAATGCGGGCGTCCGCTCCCGACTGCGACGGCCACGTAACTTTCACGTCGAGCGGTCCAACCAACATCCCCGGCACGTGGTCGGTAAAGCCTCGGTAATCCATGTCGGCGAGGAAAAACGTCTGTAGCCCGTGTACATTGCGCTCCGGCATTGAGGTCAAAAATTCCCACCAGCCTTCCGCCAGCGGCGGCTCTTCCTGCTCTCCCCAAGAGCCCCCGTCGAAGATGCCCGCCTCACCGACCCGAATCGGCTTCACCGGGAGGCCGCTGCGAATCGCCTCAATGCTCGCCTCGATGCTCTCCAAGCTGCTGAACAGCCGGTAGCAATCAATCAGTCCAATCAACTCGTCCGTGGCCACAGACGGGTCAAAAGTAACTTCGGCGATGCGGCTGTCGTCGAGTTCCTTCACCTTGCGCAGCAGGGGCACGCAGTATTCGGGATCTCGCGCGTCCGTGATGTCCCAGAACAAGATCGACGGATGGTTGCGGACCGAGCGGATCCAGTAGTCGGCCACTGCTAGCTGATACGCCCTTACCAGTGCCTTCTCCCGCACGTCTATCTCCGGCGTGTACACCTGTCCCGTGCCGACGCAGAAATTGGCCCCCACCACGAACACGCCAAGCTCGTCGGCCACGTCGTAAAACACCGGCGGCGGGTCGTAGCGGTGGTGCTCGACAATGCTGACATTGGCGTCGGCCAAATCGACGAACTTCCGCGTCAACCATTGGCGCTCGTACACGTACGGCACCGTGTGGTCGCCCCAAGGCATTAGCTGAATGCCGTTGAGCAGCAGCCGATCCTCCTCGGCCCAGACCTCGCGAAAACCAAAGCGAGTCACGACAGTATGCACGGCGCAACCTGCCGAGTGCAGTGAACTTTCGAGGAAGTACAGAACCGGCTCGCCGTACGGCGGACGGCCCCAAAGCACGGCGTCTCCCCAAGGCGCTGCGGTCTCTAGACGACGACTCTCCCCTGGTGCCAGATCAAAATTACAACCTTCGAGTTCCAACTCAGTCTCACCCGCGCAGCGCACCCGCAGGCGAATGTCGCCGTGGAACGCTTCCTCAGCATCGTTGCAGACCGTCAACCCAACGCGGATTTCGCGCTCCCGCACCGACGTGACGATCTGCACATCTTCGACCCGCACCCGCGACTCCCAGCTCAGCCACACATCCGACTCCATGCCAATGGTGGCGGCGCTCGTGTACCAGAAGCGAGTGTCGAGGGCTTTTTCCGCTTCTTCGCTCAGCCGTGGGGCGTCGGGATGCGCATAGCGGCCGCTGCAGTTGTGAGTGAACACGTCCAGCCGGTGATCGCGCGCCGGACGGATGCTATCAGTCAGATCAATGCGCCAAGGCAAGCGCATGCCGTAGTGCTCGCCGAGCACCTCGCCATCGAGATAAGCGCGCCCAAAGTGACGGACCCTCCCCAAGTCGAGAACGATGCGCCCGTCTGCATCCCAGCCGTCGGGCAGGCGCAGTTCCGCGCGGTACCAACCGGACTCAGGCGGCTCGTCTTCAAACTCGCGCGAGCGATGCGGCACGCGCACGCGCTCCCAGCCATCGGTCGGCGGATCGCCATCGGGTCCCTCGGCAAACTCCCACTCGCCGTTCAGCAGCAGGCGAACATCGCCGTTCATCCCCAGCGGCGATTGGCAGAACATGCTATATCCCTCTCTTCTTCTCTTGAGTGGATGTATGGGCTAAGGATATGCCAAAATGTTAGTGAATCGACGGCAAAAGCTACGGGGCATTAGTTGGTTGGTCAATTACTGACGGCACGCATCGACCCCTTGGATAAGGAGAAGCTGGCGTGAACAGCATCCCATACCTGCATAACATCAATAACCCCTACTGTCCAATAGTGAACACTCGCTGTCCGATAGCGCACAGCACACACCCTCCGAGCATTCCGTATCAACTGACATTAGAGCTGCAAAAGGGCCGATAAAAAGAGTTTGAGAGACGAACAAAAAATCGACTTAGTTTTGTAACGTATTATTTAACAGTAAGTTATAGGTACAAAAAGAAAAAACAACGCGATTGACGACTGCTAACTCCCTCCATTGGCACGATAGTTGCAATAGTGCGTACCGAAGCAACAACTCGCACTCTTCCACAAAGGAGGGCATCATGCAACCCTTAGCCATTTTCGTCCTGATCGCCGCTTGGTTCACCGCCAGCACGGTCGCTGCCATTCCCCATAGTCAGTACCGCGACTTTCCGCCCGATGCCGGCCACCAAGCCCGCCTCGACTACCTCAACGGCCTAGAGATGATCAAGGTTGAGTCTGGCGACCAATTGCAGCAGGCCGTTGAAGCCATCCCCGTCGAGGCAGACATTGCCATCACTCCTCAGCAAGAAGCCGACCTGCGCGCTTGGCTCTACGACTTCTTGGTCGCCTTTTCCGTCTCGGGCAGTGACAGCCTCGCCTCCGAATTTTATCTGCGTGGGAGTATCAATCCCGAAGGAATAGCGGATATAAAAAGGCAATTTGAAGCCATTAAACTAGGTGGCCCCTTAACCGCCCAGCAGCTACAGGCAATGGGGATACAGATCCCCGAGTTACCCGTCGACGCAACCCCCTTTGACCTCTTCAAAGCCATGCACCGATTCGGCATCAGCATAAAGAGGGACGATCGCCACATAAACAGACGCGATTACTTCTTTGGCAACGCTTCTTTTTTCGACAGCGCCTATAGAGTGTTTGAGCTGCAAGGCAACTATTATGAGAGCTATCGGGGCTACGCCCAGACCCACGGTCTGATCCCCATGAGGCCTGCGGAGTGGTCTCCCAAGCTGAGAGGCGAGATTGAGGAAGGGCTAAAGGCAGGAGGGCAGTGGACAGCGGCCGAGTTCATGTTCATCGCCGAAGAGCCTGAAGAGTTCGCCGGCTCTGAGGAGCCGAGGTGCTACCCATTCTTCGTGCGACTCGTCTGGAGCCGAGTGCAGGACACATGGCGTCTTGTAGAAGCCTTCGCGCCTAATGATGCGCCGGTTATGTTTCTATTTAATGCCACGTGATCCAGCCTGTAAGCAACGCGGAAGAAGCGGGCAGTTCACAAACGAACTGCCCGCTTCCGCGGACGCCTGCCCCGAGCGAAGCGAGGCGGAGTCGCTTCACCTCGATGGAGTCATGGACTGATCGACAGGGGCGCGGATGGCCCTTGTCCACCGGTCGGCTCCAACCGGATAAAGGTCTTCAACAATTCCCACTGCCAAGAGTGCGGGAACCCGTAGGGGTCTTGCTGGCTCGGCCAGCCAGTCCAGCGGGTAGTGTTACAAGGATAGCGAATAATTAGCTGCGCCAAGAAGATGTCGGGCAACTCCCCCACCCAGATTTCCATCGCCTCGACGAACAACTCCAACAGTTCCTCGTCGCCGACCTGCAGGGGCGCGATGCGCTCGACAATGCGGTCGAACTCCTCGTTGCGCCAGCGCGAGGTGGTCGACCACAGCGGTGCCGGCTGCCCCGTAGGCCGAAAGTACTGCGAGGTGTAGTAAGACAACATTAGGTAGGGGTCCATGCCGCGCACCCCACTCGGCCCCTTACAGCCGAGGGAAACCTTCTGCTCCCCCGTCTGCACAAGCGAGGTCAAACCGGGCGAGGTGTCAAAATTCGCATCAAAACCAGCGTCGCGCAGTTGTTGCGTCAGCGGCGGACCGTAGGCCCGCAGCCACTGCGGCACGTACATGGCGATCTCGACGTGCTCGCCCTCCGCGTTGACCCACAAATCCTCCTCGTCCTTGCGATAGCCTTTCCCCTCCATGATCCGATCCACCTCTTCCAAGTGCGGCTTGGTGTCGTACCCGTGCCGCGCGAGGATCTCCTGCAGAGCTTCGTCAAAAGGCGCGAACCATTCGTAGGGCGTGAAGGGATGCAGCGCAACCACGCCCGCCCCCGACTCGGCTAGCTGGACGAGTTTTTCTCGGTCGATGGCCATGCTAATCGCCCGGCGAATCTGCGGATCGTCAAACGGCGGCTCCGAGCAATTCATGTTGAGGTCGATGGGACACCAGTCCAAGTAGCCATAGGGCGGCTGCCGATCGGAAAAGGTCACGACCCGTGCATTGCGCTCTAACACGCTTTCGAGGGTGAGCACCTGCATGATGGGCGCCATGTCGAGCTGATCAGTCAGCAGCAGTTGCGCGGCTTGGCTCTCCTCTTGCTGCGGCACATAGATGATTCGCTGGATTCTCGGCAGCCGTTTAAACCCCGCCTTAGCCCCCCACCAGTCCTGGCGCAAATCGTAGATCTTCTGGTGCGGCGAAGCGTAGACTAGACGGTAGGGACCCGTGCCCAAGGGCAAGCCGCCCTCGATGTCGTGGAAGGTAAACTCTAAAGGATCCTGATCCTTCCAGATATGCTCGGGCAAGACGAAGATACCGTGGTTACTACTCAGCGTAGTCGCCCAAAACGCCGGCCCCACCTTTTGCAGCACCAGCCGCACAGTGTGGTCATCAACAACTTCAGTGGAGTCGAAGAACTCAGGCAGGTCGGCCAGATGCACCATGGACTCGGCGTGATCGCGCAGCATGTCGAAGGTAAAAGCCACGTCGCGCGCGGTGAAGGGGACGCCATCCGCCCATTCGATGCCCTCGCGAATCTTCACGGTGAGCGCGGTAAAACTGTCGTTGTACTCCCAACTCTCAGCCAGCCAGTTCTCGTATTCCCCGGTGAGCACGTTGTACATAATCAGCGGCTCGAACACCGCCGGCAGCGTGCCCATGTGGAATCCCTGATCGGAGCCGGGGATGTAGGGGTTCTGATTGTCGAACAGGGCATACTGATTCGGCCCACCGTTCATCAAGATCATGGTGCGGTCCCGAGGGACATCGTCTAGCACCACAGCCGGCCCGCAGCTAGCCAAAATTGCCCACGCCGCAAGCAGGAGCCAGCGACAAGTCCAGCCCATTCTCCACATCGCTCATCCACCTCCGTAGGACAGGCCGGCGACCTGCTCTTCCGACAGCACTGCGGCGTCCTCGTAGAGATAGCAAGCCGCAGCGCGGCCAGCATCGGTCTGCACCAGCGGCGGACGTTGCTGCCGGCAGCGCGGCATGACGTGGGGACAGCGCTCGGCAAAGGCGCAGTTGCCGGTAGCGTTCGCAACCTCTGCGCCCTCCTCCACTGTCGGCCCGCTATGCGTGACCTCAACCGAGCCTTCTCCCCAGCGGCGCTTTGCATCCGGCAGCGGAATGGAACTCACCAGTAGCTGCGTGTAAGGGTGCGTCGGTGCCTTAATAACCTGCTCCACGTCACCCACCTCGACCACTGCACCTTGGTACATAACGAGAATGGTGTGGCTCAGTTGGTACGCCGTAGTCAGATCATGCGTGATGTACACGAGACTAATGCCGCGCTCCCGGTGAATGCGAGACAAGGTCTCCAAGATGGTAGCGCGCAACGAGGCGTCCACCATCGACACCGGCTCGTCGGCCACAATCACGCGCGGGTCGAGCAACAAGGCCCGCGCCACCATGATGCGCTGGCGCTGACCGCCGCTTAGCTGATGGGGATAACGCCCGAGGGTTTCCTCCGGACGCAGGCCGACCGCTTGCAGCCCCTCCTCAATCCGCTGCCGCCGCTCGGCACGCGACAGTTCCGGAAAGAACTTGGCGATCGGTACCGTCAGGGAATGATCCACCCGGTAAAACGGGTTAAATACCTCAAAGGGATCCTGAAACACAGCTTGCACTTGCCGGCGAAACGTCTGGCGCGCCTTGGCGTCGAGATCGCGCAATTCCGTGCCCTGATAGCGCACCGATCCGTCAGTCGGAGGTAGGATCCCCAACAGCAGACGCGCTAGGGTAGTCTTGCCACTCCCACTTTCCCCAGCAATGGCCACCACCACCGGATCGTCCTCCGGGATTACCAGCGAGGCATCGGCAACCGCGACGATCCGCTGCCGGTCAAACACACCGCCGCCAAAGGCTCGGCTCGCACCCCGCGCTTCTAATAGTGGCGTATTCACGAGACCTCAGTATGCAGGTGACAAGCTGCCCAGCGCTCGGCAGCCACCACCTCCAACTCCGGCACGCGATCCGAGCAGCTATCCATCACCTGCGGACAGCGCGGATGGAAGGGACATCCCGGTGGCGGCTCCAGCAGCGAAGGCGGCAGTCCGGGAATGCCGCGAAACACGCCCTTGCGCTCCAGCGACGGCAGACTTTCTACTAACATCCGCGTGTACGGATGCAACGGCTCTTCAAGCAGACTTTGCACCGGCCCAAGCTCGGCCAGCCGGCCGGCGTACATCACGCCGATGCGGTCCACGCATTGAGCCATCAGCCCCATGTCGTGACCCACCAAAATCACCGCGGCGTCGAGTTCCTGCTGCACGCGGAACAAGGTGTCCATTACCCGCTTCTGCACGACCACGTCCAAGGCGCTAGTCGGCTCGTCGGCGATAATCACTTGGGGCCTCAAGGCCACGGCAATGGCCATGCCCACGCGCTGCTTCATGCCGCCGCTGAGTTCGTGGGGGTACATGCGCGCCGTCGCCGGGTCCAATTCGACCAGTGCCAGCAGACTTCTTACTCGCTCCTGCAGGGCCTCGCGGTCCGGCCACTCCTCGTGCGCCTCAATCGTGTCGGCGATCTGCGCACCCACCCGCATCACCGGATTGAGCGAGTTCATCACGCCTTGGGGAATCAAAGAGATCCGCGAAAAGCGCACGCCCCGCATCTCCTCCTCAGACAGCGACAACAACTTCAGTCCGTCGAGATCGACTCGGCCCCCCTCAATCCGCCCAGGCGGCCGAATCAGTTGCATTAGAGCCATGGCCGTCGTCGATTTGCCCGAGCCGGATTCCCCCACCAAGCCCAGCCGCTCTCCCGACTGCAACTCAAAGCCAACGCCCTCCACGGCGCGCACCGGCCCCCTCGGAGTGTGGTAGTGGACGCGCAGATCCTGCACCCGCAGCACGACGCGGCTTTTGCGCTTGGCGTTCACGACGAGACCTTCCATATGCGCGGATTGGCAATGCGGTCCAATCCCATGGAGACGAGAAACAAGCCGAGAAAAATCAGCACGATCATCGCAATCGGCGGTGCCCACCACCACCACATTCCCCGCAGCAGCGAAGTGTAGAACAAAGCCCAGTAAATGGTCATCCCAAGCGTAGGTTCATTCTGCGGCCCCAAACCCAGCGCCTCTAAACCAATCGAAGCCAACACCGCAGCCCCTACGGCACTAACAAAGCTAGCCGCTAGATAGGGCAACAGATTCGGCAGCAGCTCGCGGGCGATGATCTCCAAGTCCCTCATGCCGGAGAGCCGCGCCACCTGCACGTACGCGCGCTCGCGCATCGACAGCACCTGTGAGCGGATCGTGCGCGTCGGCAGCATCCACGCCAGCGAGGCCACCACGAGGGCCATCATATCGACCGTGACGGCTGTGCGCAGCGAAGTGGCCAGCACCACGAGGAACAACAGACCTGGCACAGTCAGCAGCACATCGGCAGCACCCCGAATCAAGGTATCCACTAAGCCACCGAAGTACCCAGCGAGAAAGCCAAGGATAATACCGATACCAAGTCCCACGGCACCAGCGAGAAAGCCGACCCTAAGTGTTAGCGGCGTACCCGCCACCATCACCGCGAGCAAATCCCGCCCCGCCGCGTCAGTACCGAGAAGGTGCTCCAGCGACGGCGACAGATTCGGTTCAGCAGCACCAACGCGGGACAAATCCGTATCGACGAACAGGGTTCCCACAGGACCGAAGGCTAACACGACAAAGACGACGATTAAGCCGGCCGCAAGCTGGGGATGGCGGCGCGCCGCCGCGAAGATCGGCGAGAGCGTCATCGGCGGTAGGCAATGCGCGGGTCGAGAAGCGGGTAAACCAAGTCGAGGATCAACGTCACCACAGCGATGGCCAAGATAACCATGAGCACGACGCCGTAAATGACAAAGTAGTCAAAAGTCTGCACAGCTCGGTACAGCACCGTGCCCACACCCGGGTACGCAAACACCACCTCCACCAGCACAGCCCCAGACACGACATAACCCATGGCCAGCGCCAAAGCCGTTGTCTGCGGCAACAGCGCGTTGCGCAAGGCGTAGCGGAAGAAAATCTCGCGGCTCTTCAAGCCCCGCGCCTCGGCGTAGTTGACGTAGTCCTCGCCCTGGACAGTGACCATCATGCCGCGCATCGACAAAGCCCAAAACCCTACCGACGACAGCACGATCGACAGAGCGGGGACGATGGAGTGATAGATCACGTCAATGGCAAAGGCCAAGGTCGGCCCAGGCAGCGTTCCCAAGGTAAAGCCCCCGCCGAGAGGAAAGGCGCGCAAGGTGAAACCTAGAAGAAAAACGAGAACTAGTCCGAGCAAGTAGTAGGGAATCGCCGACAGCGCCAAGAAAGGCGCGGCAAAGTAGTGCAGGGCACCGGGTGATCGCGGCCAAGCCAGCAGCGCGCCGAGCACCGTACCGAGGGCAAAGGCGATCAACGTCGCCGTCGTCAGCAGCCCGAGCGTCCACGGCAGGGCGCGCATGATAATGTCGGAAGCGCGGCTCGGAAAGTTGGCGATGGAGACCCCAAAGTCGAGGCGCGCCACATCGCCGAGATAGCGCAGATACTGCTTCCACAAAGGTTGGTCGAGACCGAAGCGAGCCTCGTACGTGGCTACCACGGCCTCCATGTCCGTCTTGCCCGCGCCGCCAAAGGAGACCGCCTGCAACAGGCGCTCGCGGATGGGGTTCACCGGGGCCATCCGGGGCATCAAAAAGTTGATGGTAGCCCCTGCCCACACGATCAGTAGGAACACTCCAAAGCGGCGGAATACGTAATTAAGCGACAAGTCAGCTTTACTCCACGTCGAAGAAACCGAGGTCTTCGCGCGCCGCGCTGCGCGCCACTTCCTCGTCGAGCGCAACTCCAAGACCGGGAGCCTGCGGCAAGGGAATCCGCCCGTTGACGATCAGGTCGCGCTCCACCGTGAGGCTGTTCCACAACTCGTTGTCGAGATGGTGGAACTCCAACACCTGAAAGTTCGGCGCAGCAGCGCACGTGTGGCACATGGCCACAGTGCCAATCGGGCTACAGATGTTGTGCGGTGAAATCGGGATGTAATAGATGTCGGCCAGATCGGCGATGCGCCGTCCCTCGGACAGACCGCCGGCCTTGGCCAGATCGGGCGAGATAATGTCCGTCGCCTGCATCTCGACCAACTCGCGGAACCCGTGGCGCGTGTACAGGTTTTCGCCGGTGCAAATCGGCGTGCGCGTCGCGTTCTTCACTTCCTTGAGCGCGGCGACGTTTTCAGCCGGAATCGGATCCTCCAACCACATCAAATTCAGCGATTCCAAGGCGTAGGCAACCTTGAGGATGTCGTGCGGAGCGTACGCCCAGTGGGCGTCGATGAGCAAATCCGTATTGGGATGCAGCGCCTCGCGGAGCGCCGTGACCACTTCGATGTGGAAGGCGATGTCGCTATTGCTCATGGTGCGGTTGTAGTGATCGCGTCGGTCGGGACGCGGATCAATGTCAAACTTGATGGCGTCGAAGCCTCGGGCTTCCACTTCCTTGGCCTTGGCTACCCAAGATTCGGGATTGTCGTCCTCGTCGCCGGCGTGGCAGTCGTTGTACACGCGAATCGAGTCGCGGTACGCGCCGCCCAGCAATTGCCAGATCGGCACGCCAATCGCCTGCCCGGTGATATCCCACAGCGCCATCTCAATGCCGCTAATCGCGCTCATCACCGCCCCTTGGTAGTACCCCGACGCCGACATCGAGCTTTTCATGTCGCGGAAGAGCTTGTCAACATTGCGCGGGTCTTGGCCGATGAGCGCGCGTTGGGTGAGGCGCTCGTCCACGGCGATGTGGTGGACGCCAGCCCCGTGATAGGCCTCGCCAATGCCGGTAATCCCCTCGTCGGTGCGCACCTTCACCAGCACCCACGGCATGGGTTGCAGCAGCACAGCACCCACGTCAACAATCTTCATCGCTATCCTCTACGCCTGTCGATATACAAATATTGAATGAAGACAGGCACCTTATTAGATTGAACACGGCGTCCAAAGCGCCGCCAATGTATCGCCTTCCCCACCCTCCGTCAAGCCGCGTCGCCAGCGGCGACGGCCTCCCGCAGAGCCTCGCCGGGAAACAGCCGTTGGTAGGGGAAATCGACGACAATAAGGGGTACCGAGTGATCAAAACCGTAGGCATCTCAAGCCCAGGTGAGATGGGCCACGCCGTCGCCAAGGTTCTAGTAGATCGCGGCATGCCGGTAATCGCCTGCCTCGCGGGCCGCGGCGAACGCTCGCGCCAACGCGCCAATGCAGCCGGTATCGAGGCGGTTCCCACCCTCGCTGAGGTCGCGCAGCGGGCCGACCTCTTTCTGTCGATCCTGCCGCCGGAGCACGCCAGTGCAATGGCGCGTCAGATCGCCGCCACCGGTGAGTCCCTCACCTACGTCGACTGCAACGCCATCTCTCCGAACACCGCCGTCGCCATCGGCGACCTAGCCGCAGCCGCAGGCCTCACCTTCGTCGACGCCGGTATCATCGGTCCCCCGCCTCTGAAAGCGGGCATCACCCGATTCTACGCCTCTGGCGAGCAGGCCGATGAATTCGCGGCCCTGTCGCAGTACGGCCTCGACATTCGGGTAGTCGGCAGCGAGATCGGCCAGGCTTCCGGCTTCAAGATGTGTTACGCATCGCAGACCAAGGGGCGCTATGCGATCTTCATCGAGTCTCTAGTGGCGGCCCAGCGCTTGGGCTTTTACGATCTGCTCGTCGCAGAGCTGAAGTCGAGTCAGGCAGCGACCTACGCCGACATTGAGAAAATGGTTCCAGGCATTCCTTTAAAGGCGGGCCGCTGGATCGCCGAAATGGAGGAAATCGCCGCGACCTTTGGCGAGGTCGGCATGACGCAGCACATTTTTCGCGGAGCCGCCGACCTGTATCGAGCCATTGACGGAGCCGATCCCGAGACCCTGGATGGAACTGCGCTCGAGCAACTGATCGCCCGACTCGCCAGCAAAATGGAGTGACCTTTTCTACACTTTCTGCCGGGAGAAACCACATGATCCGCCTCAACCAACAGCAACTCAACTTTTTCGACACCTTCGGCTACCTCGCGCTGCCGGGCTTGATGGCCGACTGTATCGACGAAATCATCGACGCCTTCGAGCAAGTCTGGGCCGAGCGCGGCGGGGGCCACTACGGCCAACCGCACGACGGCGAACGGCGCTCCTGCATTGTGCCCTTCATCGATCAACACGAGCGCCTGTGCGCGCTGCTCGACGATCCGCGCATCGAGGGGTTGCTCGCCAGCCTGCTCGGCGACGACTTCAACTACAGCGGTTCCGACGGCAACTACTACGCCGGCGACACCCGGTGGCACTCCGACGGCTACCAGAAGGAAATCCGCCACGTCAAGATCGCCTTCTACCTCGACCACCTGACCCGCGACACCGGCTGCCTGCGCGTGATCCCGGGCAGCCACCGCCGCGGCGACCAGTACGCCGAGACGCTTGAAGCGAACGTCAAGCAATCGCAGGAGCAATGGGGCATCTCCGGCGACCAAGTCCCAGCCGTCGCCCTGGAGATCATCCCAGGAGACGTCGTCGTCTTCCAGCACAACCTCAAACACGCAGCCTTCGGCGGCAGTGGACGTCGCCGCATGTTCACCATCAACTGCATGGTGCGCGTGCCCGACGATCAGATCGATCTTGTCAAACAGGACATCGCCGGACTGGCCCGCTTCTGGGCCGAGCGCGCGTACGGCGAGACCATGCTCGCCACGGCGAGCAAACGCCGCATGGTCCACCTCGAACAGCGCATGGCCAATGACGGCCACCTCAAAGAACTAGCGGCGAAGGCGCGGGCCGAGATGCCCGAGCCATCGCGGGGATAGGAAAATCATGAGCGACCACTACGAATTCAAGATGGGGATGTACCTCGGCGAGCTGCAGCAGCCCTTCGAGCAATCGCTGGCCACGGCGCGCGACCTCGGCGCGCACTACGTCTGGTGCGGCACCCACTCCAACAATCGCAGCCTCTACGAGCTTGCCGACGACGAGATAGACCAAGCCGCTGAACAGGTCGCCGCACACGGTCTCAAGTTTTTCCTGCTCGACGGCGCGGGGTTGTTCAAGACAGTGCACCTCGCCGAGCTTGAGCCGGGCAAGATGCTCGAACACGCCCAGTTCAAGGAGCACTTCACCAAGCTGGAACGAGCGATGGAGGTTTCAGCCCGCTTGGGGATCGGTGCAGTCGGCTGCAGTAGCTTCGCCTGGCCAGCCGAGTACACCGGCGGCAAGCCCACTTGGCCGATGCGCTGGGCGACGCGCGGCGGCATCATCTCCGATGGCGACATGGAAAAGCTCGTCGAGGCGTTCTCCATGTTCGCCGACATCGCCGAGAAACACAACGTCGATATCGCCTTCCTGATGATGCAGTGGAACTACGGCAACACCAGCCGCAACTTCCGCCGCATCGTCGAAGCCGTAGGCTC
The DNA here is from genome assembly GCA_965203175.1 of Candidatus Latescibacterota bacterium. GTDB lineage: Bacteria > Latescibacterota > UBA2968 > UBA8231 > UBA8231. The sequence continues at coordinate 6,368,771 of OZ241867.1, forward strand.
GCGGCGCTTCAAGGCGCTCTGGTGTCCAGCCGACAACTACAATTGCGGCGAAGTCGATAACGCCACCGCTGGCTTCGAAAACCTGCGCCCCTACCTGTACGGCGTCCACGCCAAGGACCTGCGCACCATAAACGGTTCAAAGCTCGAATTCGAATACACGCCCATCGGCGAGGGCCACGTCGATTACCCGACGATCCTGCGCAACCTGCGCGACAACCACTGCGACGTCGTCCTGTCGATCGCCACTCACTTCCTACCGGCAAGCGGCTCACGGCTCGAAGCCATGCAGACGAACTACGCCAACATCCGCAGGCTGATTGGTGAGGTGGCGTAGCTTCTACTGCTCAACAGGAGAACATCCATGACTAGCTCAGCACAGGGCGACAGCGTCGTCATTCTATTCCGAGGTGGACGCTTACCTCAGTGGCATCAACTCGACGACGAGCAGCGGCTCGCCTACGAGCGCCAGCACGTGGACCTAATGCTGTCCGTCTCCGAGCACCACAGCCTGATCGGCATACACGGGTACCGCCTGCTGACATCCCGCAACAGTTGGGAGCGCTTCTGGACCATTGAATTTCCGAACCTAGCCGGTGCCGAGGCCTGGATGTCGGCGGAGGTGGAGCCTCCGTACGGACACTACGGCTTCTACGACTACTCCCTCGCCCGCCGCTGGCAACCAGAGAGCCTAGCTTGGCTACCCCGCAAGCCCGAGCCCTCCATAGCCCCCGACGCGGACCCACACGTAATCCCACCCCTGACCGTCGATCCCTCCTCAATCGTCGTACTCGCCTTCGGCGGCTGGCGTCGCGGCTCCGACCAAGTTGATCCGCAGACGCGCGGCGACGAGAATCGCCAGCAACGACTGCAGGAGGTGGCCCGAGAGCACGACCTCATCCACGGGGAAGTCTTCCGCCTCCTCGGGACCAACACCGAAGGCGAATTCCTCGGGATCTTAGAGTTTCCCCAGCTAGCCGGTGCTGAAGCTTGGATCGAAGCCGAGAAGGCACCACCCGCCGGGTCCTATCACAAACGCAACTACCACCTCGCCAGACGCTGGGCACCCGAATACTTCGTCACCTGGCCGCCGAAGACAGGCGACTGAGGAAACATGACGCGACTCCAACTCCTCTGCACCGGCACGCCCGCCCCGCTAGCCCATCGCGGCGGCTCCAGCTATCTAGTCCAGACGGGGGACGAGACCCTAATCTTCGACTGCGGCTCAGGATCGGTGCGACGCATGCTCGAAGCCGGCCTCGCCTTGCCCTCAATCGACCACCTGTTCCTGACCCACCTGCACTACGACCACTGCGTTGATTTCGCCTACCTAGTGCTGACGCGTTGGGACCAAGGCGTCGGCCAGATCCCGGAACTGCGGGTGTACGGCCCAGCACCGACGGCACACATGTCGCACCAGTTGTTCTCCGCCGATGGCGCCTTCGGCCCGGACTTGGCAGCCCGGACCGAGCACCCGGGCAGCCACTTCGTGTACGAGGCGCGCGGCGGCGTGATGCCCAGGGAAAGACCCAACCCCCAAGTGCGCGAGGTCGGGCACGGAGACCGGATCGAGACTGACGGCTGGCAGGTCGATGTGGCCGAGGTGGTACACGTGCAGCCGCAGCTCACCTGCCTAGCCTACCGCCTGACCACACCCGACGGTACCATCGTGTTCGGCGGCGACACGGCACCAGTGGACCGCCTCACCGAGCTGGCGAGAGGCGCGGACGTGCTGCTGCACATGTGCCACTTCATCAACGGCGTAGTCACCGACGGACGCCTGACCAACAGCTGCTCCGGCCACCTTGATGCAGCGGCCACGGCGCGGGACGCCGGCGTGAAGACGCTGGTCCTCGTTCATCTGACGGAGCAGCTAGAGACACCCGGTGTGCAGGAGCGCGTGCTGCACGAAGTGGGAGAGGTGTTCGACGGGCAGGTGATCCTCAGTCAGGACCTGCTCGAAGTGCCCCTAGGGACCATCGGCACGGAACCGGTGCGATGAGCACCGAAAGCGATGAGCCCCTAGCGTGAGCCCGCGCCCACCAGCGCCCAACTACGGGATCATCTTCAACAACGACGGCGGCTATCTGAAGCACGCCGAGTTCCCGATGTCCGTCGAGGATCTGCTGGAGCGGATCTACGGGGCCCTAACGGGGACCCAAGTCGGTGCCCTGGCGTGGTGTGTGGGGGTCGAGGAGGCACACTGGCCCTCGGACCGGCTGCCGATGATCGGCGAGGCAGAGGGCCGCCGGTACTTATCCGTCCGCGACATGCGCCGGGCGGAAAGCCTGCGGGCGATGTTCGATGCCGGCGTCGACCTGTACGGCCAACTCGTACGCCGCGGCCACCAGATGGGGCTCGGCGTGTACGCCTCGGTGCGCATGAACGACAACCACTTCTGGTCCGATGCTGAGCGCCGAGTCAAGCCGCTGAGGCCCGAGGAGATGGCAGCGACGGAGCGACCCCATCTCACGGCGTTCCGCAAGCGCCACCCGGAGTGGGTGCTCGGCGAGGGGGCACCGGCTTGGGCGGCCACGTCGTGGAACATGGCGGTGCCAGAGATCCGCGAGTACACCCTGCAACGCATCGCCGAGGTCTGCGAGCTGGCGGACTGGGACGGCGTCGAGCTCGACTGGCAGCGCCATGCCTTCCACCTGCCCGAAGAGGACGCCTACCGCCTGCGCTATACCCTCACCGATCTGCAGCGCGCCGTGCGCCGCCTCACCGACGCGATCGCCCAGCGGCGCGGACGGCCCTTCCACGTGATCGTGCGCGTCGGTGCCTCCCGGGAGACGAACCGGCGCGTCGGCTACGACCTAGAGGCCTGGATCGAGGAGAATCTGTGCGACATCGTCGTCACGGGAGCGAACTCGGGGACCGATCCGGGCGTGGAGGTGGAGGCCTACGTGGAGATGATGCAAGGCAGCCAGGTGCGACTGTATCCCGGGTTCGACAGCCACGGCGAGTGGGGGCGCGGGCACCTGCTGCCCACCGAGCGGTGGCGGGAGGCTTGGTTCCGCGGCCTGGCCACCGGCTTCTACGAGCGCGGTGCCACTGGCGTGCATCTGTTCAACTGGCACAACCACGTGCACGCGGTCCGGCCGCTGCTGCAGAGCCTCGGCGCACCCGACAGCCTGCGGCGCACGACCAAAGTGTACGCCGCGGTCAAGCGCCACATCCGCGACCGGAGCGAGCTGCGCTATGGCGCCGAGCGGGACGACCGACTGCGCGGCGAGGTACCCGTCGATCTGCTGCGCACGCTGGTGGGGGGCGGTCCGCAGGTCCACATCGGCGTGTACGAAGATGTGTCGGAGGACGCGATGCTGGAACTGCAGGTCGATCTCGACCACCTGTCGCCCCGGGACCAGATCGCCGTGGAGCTCAATGGGCAGCGGCTGGGGGACCCGGTGCGCCGCAGTCCGGCGGCCGAGGATTCGGCGAATCCGGCGGACGTGTCCGAGAACACGTGGCTCGTCTGGCCGCTGGTCCCGGCACAGGTCGGCAAGGGCGTCCACCTCGTCAGCATCGACCTGCGCGAACGCGACCCGCATCTGCGACCGCCGGTCGTGGTGCAGAACGTGGAGATCCACGTCAGCTATCGCAGCGGTGGGAACACGAGCGCCGAATCACCCATGTCGTGTCAAGCACCGTAGAGTTACCGGACGGGCTCCCTAGCCCCACTTTGGACGATGGCGTCTCTCACGATCCTGAATCCCTGGAGAATGTTGTATCCCGTACTCGGTACAGAGGCCGACCTCGCTGCGGAACGGGCGAACAGGGATGAACTGTTCCTGCTTCCTCCCCGGACGGCTCGGAGATCGCCCCGCCAAGGCCGGGCAGGACCGACGAAACCGTTGTGCACATATTCGCTTGGTCTGTTCAAGCACCACTCCCGGGCGTTCCCATACATGTCGAACAACCCCCAAGGGTTCGGTTTCTTCTGGCCAACCGGATGTGGGGGGGCCATTCCGTCAGCGGCCGAATTCGCGAAGACCCAGGCGTGCTCTCCAAGCTCGTCGTCCGAGTCACCGAAGTACCAGATCGTATCCGTACCTGCGCGACAGGCATACTCCCACTCCTCCTCCGTAGGGAGCCGGTACAGATCGGCATCAAGGGCCCGATTTAGTGTCGCGACAAACCCGACCGCCCGGTCCCATGAGATGCAAACCGCCGGCGCATCTGGATCGTACGGAAGGGAATGGCCCCAAGGTGTGGTGCCCATCACCGAGACCCACTGTTTCTGAGTTATCTCGTACTGACCCATATAGAAGCCGCTCGTCTGGAAGAGATGCGCGGGTTGCTCTCCTTCGACCTCTGTTTTGTGGGCACCAAGGACGAGCAGCCGCTTCGCTCTCTCCGGCGTCGTGCCGATCGCGTCACTACCAGATGGAATCCAGCGGAGGATGATGCGCTCACCGCCCGGGAGATAGGCAGCTATCTCCTCGCCGGGCGACGGCTGGACGACGGTTTGCGCCTGTAACGGCAGAATCGCGGAGATTGCGGCGATCAGCGTTGACCGGAGATACGCCAATACTCGCATAGGGCTTCATCGGGTCGGAATGACGAAATAGGGCGTCTGGATGCGCCAGTCCGGCCAGCGGGTGGCCTGCTCATCGCCGAAGAGGAACTCAAAGAACACCATCAGATCCCAAGCGGGATCAATGGAATCACCGGGAATCACCGCTCGATGCCCATCGCCGTCGGAGTGCATATCGACGCGGTCGAAGTCCAAGGCTTGATGGGCGATTCGGTGATAGCAGCGGACGGTGGATGGGGTTGGAGATTCGCACCGGATGCGAAGCTCTAGGTCGCGCCCCGCCGTAGCGCAGTCCGGAGGAGCGAAGGTCACCGTCAGCGGATCGAGATGGACGTCACCGCCGGGGAAAGGTCCAAAGTCGGCGGACGAAATCTCCGGCTGTTCCGCAATGAGCGCGTCAATAGCCGCCAAGTCGCGCTCGATCACAACCAAATCGTCCCGCCACTGACCTACGTGGCCCTTCTCGCGAAACCCAAAAACCAAATCGTCGCAGTAAGCATCCTCAGCCGCCGCAAACAAGGCCGCCCAATGGTCTTGTGCCTGGAGCAAGTGTTGTTGGACGGAGGACAGGCGACGGACCTCACCAGCCTGACGGTGAAAAGCGAGATGGACGGCTGCCAGTTGGCGGTAGGCATGGTACTCAGCCAAATGGGCGAACAAGGTGAAGTCGAGCAGCGTATGGCGCAGCTCCGGCTCCGTCGAATCTCCACCGAGGCCGGTTAGCAAGCCGCGCACCTGAGCGGCTAGCTGGCGCAGGTAATGGGCGACATGGGGCGGCGTCCATTTGCCGCAGAGCCGATTGCCCAACGCGTCTTCCACGTACTCGTCGATGCCGTAAAACCGAGTCGGGTCGCTGGGCTCGACCTGCGCGTCCTCCGCCAAGCTACGACCGGCGAAGCGCTCGGGCCAGAAGGTCCAAAGGCTAGCCGAATGCTGCAACACCACGGTGAGCAGAGGCAAAATCTGACCGCCGATGCTATAGAGGTCTTCCACGGAAGCGGCGGCAGTACCAAAGCGATGACTCAACTCCCGCTGCCAGACTTCAGAAGAAGCGTCCGGGTCGTAGCCCAAATGACCAAACAACAAGTAAAACATCCAGTGCCGCCGATGCTCCTCAGCGTGAGACCGAAAGGCAGGATCGGTGTTAGCTGACCACGGCGGCTGCTCGCCGCGGACCCCTTTGTTCGTCAGCGGTGCCATCACCTCAAAACCATCGCCGCCAAAGGTGCAGGAGCCAGCGAACCGCCGCACCCATTCGGGATCGGCCCACAGCAGCACGCGCTGGCTTCCCGCGCTCCACAGACGGTGGATCAGCGCAAAGGAGCGCGGCTTGCGCAGCAAATCCCAAGTGCCGTAGCGGCGGTAGTTTTTCTGGTCGAACTGCTGAATGGCCGGCATGGGATAGGGCATGCCCAAATGTTCGCACCAGTGCTTGGTAGAAATCACCATGTCCGGAACGAGCTTCTGGGCGAGTTCGATAGTGTCGTCGGCAAGCCCCTTGGCGCGCAGGTCTAAGCGAATGGGACGACCGCATTCGGCAATGGCGCGAAACTGCGGCTCGTAGTACTCGGCTTGGCGATCCTCGGCAACGCCGGACTCGTAGTTCATGCGAAACTGAACCCCGTCAATCTCTGGACATGAGGCGAGCAAGCGCGCGAGTCCAGCCGCATTGTATTGCGCTCGGATCTCAGGCGTAAGCCCCTCCACCATAGAATCCCCGTAGTCCTGAGCGTGCTGAGACCAGACTCCAAAGGTGAAGTGCAGACCGCGCTGACGAGTCCACTCGGCGATGCGAATCAGCATGTCCAGACGCCGGGCACACTGTTCTGCGGTAAAACCGATGGGACGGACCTGGGGAAATTCGGGGACTTCCAACAGAAAGGGGTACGGTGGAGACAAGTAAGCAATCTGGTGGCCGAAAGTGAGACTCAGATTGTTGTAGCGGCAGCGCGCCAGCCGCTCCAAGTACTCGTCCCAAAACTCCTCGTCGTAGAACCAAGCCTCTTCGAGCCGACGGTTGCAGAGGAACAGTTGCATGCTGCGCCAAGCCAAGTGCGGCGATTGGATCGCAGGAGCGATTGCCGCGCAAACGTCAACTCCTGGCGGGGCCAGTTCGACGGCGCGCGCCGCTTCGAACAATGCGTACATCAGGCCGCGTTCATCCCTGCCGCAAATGAGGAATCCGCCAGCAGCAAGATGGTGGAGAACCAAAGATTCGGGTGCGTCGGGACAGCGCGCGCCAGCGCGAGCAAGGGCATCCTCCACGACCGACGACTGACCAGCTAGGCCGATGATGAAATCGGGATCTGGTCCGGGCGCGGCTGTGACCTCAACGGATTCCCCGCGCGTGCCGAGGGCGCGAGTCAACTCTTCCAACGCCCAGCGGGCGGCGCGGGGTAGCTCTGTGTCAACGACTAGATTCATACGCTGGTCATTTCCGCTGGCCCGAGGTCCGTCTCAGCTCTTTCGCGGCCTCGTAATACAGCATCAAACGACGCGCTAAGCGAGTGGATGGCGCCAGCGCAGGTCGGGAAAGCGGCTGAAGTCGCGGTCGGTAGTGATCCATTCGCTGCCTGACTCAATGGCTAGGGCGGCCAAATACGCATCCTGTACCAGATTCCCCTTGCACTGCACCTGCCGACAAAGCCGGGTAAATATCTCCCAATGGCGTGCGCCGGGCGCGATGGCTACGCGATTGGGACGATCGCGGATTTGGTCTGCGAAAGTCAGCGCTGTGTCCAGCGGGCTGGGCGGATCGAAGATGCGGCTGTGAGTAGCGATGCGGAGAAAGCTAGACAACACGAGGTCGGTCAGGCCATAGGCTTGGGGGCCGTGGATCAGTTCTTCCAACCAAGCCCGATAAGCTGGGTGATCGGGGATTTCCTCGCGGTGGGCGTAGAGCAGGACATTGACGTCAAGCAGGACCACTATCCCGCTCCATCAGGTCGAGGAGGGACGAAGTATCGTCCAAATCGACGCCGGGCTGCACGCCTCGCCCTTTGAAGGTTTTCAAAGGGACGCGAGTCTGTGGCCGAGTAGCCTCCGTGCGCGCCAAGGCTTCGCGCAGCGCATCCTCGATCACCGCCTTGAGTGTGCGACCCGTCTGCGCAGCGTGTTGCTTGGCCTCTAACAGCAACTGGTCATCCAACTGAATCGTCGTTCTCATACATAAAAGCATATGATATATACATAAATATGGCAATTGCCCTTTTAAATTACCGGACGTTAGATTGCTCGTCATGGCGGACTCTACGTACGACGGCATCATCCTTGGAACCGGCCACAACAGCCTGATCCTGCAGGCCTACCTGTGCCGAGCCGGCCTACGCGTCGTCAGCCTAGAGCGAAACGCCGTGCCCGGCGGCGGACTGCGCACCGAAGAGTGGCCAGTCGGCTCCGGATTCCTGCACAACACTCACTCGTTCTACCACCGAGGCGTGACCCGGATGCCGTGGTACGCCGAACTCGAACTCGAGCGGCACGGTGCCCACTATCTCGAGCCCGATCTGAACGTGGCCATGCTACTCCCGGAAGGACGCTCCCTGACTTGGTGGACGGACTTCGAGCGCACCGCCGACTCCTTCGCTCAGTTCAGCCGCCGAGACGCCGCTACCTTGCGCCGCTGGCGCGAAGCGTTCCTGCCCATCGTGACGAAGATTCTGGAACCCGAGGCGCAGGCACCCCCACTACCAGCCCCAGAGCGCCAGCGCCGCTTGGAAGCCACGACCGAGGGTCGCCTGCTACTAGAAACAAGCGCCTACTCCCCACGCGAGTTTGTGCTGCGCGAGTTCGAGAACCCAGCGGTGCAGGCCGGCCTCCTGTTCTTCAATGGCCTGCGCGAAGTCGATCCGCGCACGCCCGGCTTCGGCCACCACATCCCAGCGCTGTTGGCCGCCCGCGGCAAGGCGCAAATGTGCATCGGCGGGTCGTCACGGCTGGCCAAAGCCCTCGTCTCCGCCGTCGCCGAAGCCGGGGGCGAAGTGCGCACCAACGTCGAGTTGACGCAGATCGCGGTGCAACCTGTCGCCAACGAGCCAAGCCGGGCCGCCGGAGTCGTCACGACCGCAGGCGAGCGAATCGACGCCCGCCATTTCATCGCCTCGGGCCTCAACCCGCAGCAGACCTTCCTCGATCTGATTGATCCTGCGCACTTGCCAGCTTCCTGGCGCGACCAAGCCGCCGCGTTTCGCTACAACCTGCTGGCACCCCTGTTCGGCCTCTACCTCAACCTCGACGAAGCCCCGCTCTACTCGGCGGCCGAGGCCAACCCCGAGTTGGACGACGCCTTCATGGTCCTCCTCGGCTTGCAGTCAGTGACCGACTTCGACGACATAGTACGGGCGCACGAGCAGGGCCAGTTGCCGCCGACGGTAATGTGGGGATCCTGTCCCAGCCGCTTCGACGCCACCCAAGCACCCGACAATGCCCATACCGCTTTCATGTGGGAAAAGGTGCCCTTCCGCCTGCGCGGCCGCGCCGATCATTGGGACGCAGAGGCCGCAGCCCACGGCCACCGCATGCTCGACGCTTGGGCCGATTTCGCACCGAACCTGCGGGATGTCGTGCGCGAGCACATGATCCGCCCGGCCCACCACATTCCCAAGCGGCTGCCGAACATGCGCAACGGCGACCTACTAGTAGGCTCCCTCGGCCACGGCCAGGTCGGCTACAACCGGCCCTTCCCAGGCGCTGGCCACTACCGGGGCTATCTAACAGGTCTATACCTGTGCGGTTCGTGCTGCCACCCGTCGGGGAACATCACTGGGCTGCCGGGTTACAATGCGTGGCAGGTGATCGCCGCGGATCTAGGGTTGAATTGACGGGACCGGCGGTCTCCACCTGACTCTGCTAAAAACCGCAGGCCCTTAAAACCGGATGTTCCAAAACGGACGCGACTTCCGTCCAAGCCTGTTGGCTATTCTCTCGCTCAAGGTCTGGGTAAAATCCGAAATCGAGATACACTTTGATGGCGGGAATCCGCCCGCTTGAAGTGCCGAGAAAACTGCGCTCGTGGAATCGCTTGAGGTATGCCATCGCCACGGACATCATCGGCTTGGCAAGCCCGCGTCCCTGATAGTCCGGGTAAATCGCGACCCAGTGAATCTGGCCCCAATCCTGGCCGTTTAAATCGGGCTGCCACCACGCCGTAATGGTCCCGATCTCTTCGCCAGCGTCGGTGGTCAAATAAAAACTTCGCTCCTCCAGCGCCCCAAAATCGCGTTTGAATTCGCGCGCAAAAAGCTGGTCGTCAACGTCGAAGTACGGTTCTGCCGCTCGCTGAATCCGCGTCCAGATAGCCCCTTCATGCGGCCGGTAATTCCGCATGGCAAACCCTTGGGGGATTGGAAATTGCGGAATATCTTCCATATGCTCGCGAATCATTCTGACACTGTAGTTTTTCATCGGCACCTGCTACCTTTTTTTCATATTATAATCAGATCCTATCGCCAGCCGATATTCTTGCATTTCGAGGGAGGTGAACATGCAAGCGAATCTCGTGACGTTGATCCGAATATTCCTAGTGTTCCTAGTAATTGGGTTGTACAAAGTCAACACCATCGCCTGCGGTATAGCGGTTTTGCTGACCATCGCCACCCTCTACATGGACGCGCTCGACGGCATCATCGCCCGCCGCCTCGGCATCGAATCCGATCTAGGCGCAATGTTCGACATCGCTGGGGATCGCATCGTCGAGAACGTCTTCTGGGTCTATTTTGCGTCGATCGGCATGGCCAGCGTCTGGGCTGCGGCCATCGTCGTCGCCCGCAGTTTTCTCATCGACTGGCTGCGGACGCTCGCCTTTATAGATGCAGGCCAAACTGCCTTCGGCATGCGCAGCCGCTGGGCAAAGGCACTCGTGAGCTCTCGCTTCAGTCGGGCGCTCTACGGCTTTACCAAGGCGGTCGTGTTTGTCTATCTGGGCGCTGTACTGCTGATTCAGTCCGGCCAAGCCGAGTACGGCTGGTCAATCGGAGTGTCCACAGAATTGCTGCTGCTGATCGGCCAAGCAATCGTCTGGCTGACAGTGGTGATGTGCCTGGTGCGAGGCGTCCCGGTAATATGGGACAGCCAGGATGTTCTGTTTCGCAAAATGTTTCCCGGCCTGCTACGAGATTAGCCAGTCCCGTGAAAGCCGCGCTATTCGATCTAGACGGCACGCTGCTGCCCGGCACCAGCGCCGAAAGGGAGTTCATCCGCTTCGCGCTGAAGACCGGCAAGCAGACCACTCCAGAGGCGGTTCGCACATTCCTGTCTTGGGCCGTCCGCATCCCTACCCGCGGCGTCCAGTCCAACAAGACCCACTTCGGCGGCGTCGAGATGGATCTACTCGCAGAAACGGCAGAAACCTTCTGTCAACAGCAACTAACTCACCGCATCCCAGATCAGGCCCAGCGCCTGATTGCCGCCCATCGCGCTGCTGGAGATTATCTCGGCATTGTGTCGGGAGCGCCGGAGGTCCTGATCGCACCCCTGAAGGATCTTCTCGATCTGGATTTTGTCGTTGGAACCACGCTAGCCTGCAAGCAGGGACGCTTGACGGGCGACTTGGACGGCCCGCGCGTATCCGGCTCTGAGAAGGTCCGCCAGTCGGAAGAAGTAGCGCGAGCATACGAATTCGACCTGCGCGAATCCACGGCCTACGGAAACGCCTTTGGCGACCGCTTCTTGCTAGCGGAGGTCGCCCATCCCGTCGTTGTCAACCCAGACCGCTGGCTAGCGCGTCTGGCCCGCAAGAAGGGCTGGCCGATCTGTACTTTCTCTTGAAAGACAACCTAAAACCTCGATTCCGAAGGAATACTATGGCAAACGCAAAAAGCCGATACGTCAACCCCTCCAGAGTCATGCTAGGAGAGTGCACCCGCAAGGAAATTCGCCAAGCGCTACAAAGCGGCAACCTGCAAGCCGCCATCATCCCCATCGGCGCAACCGAACAGCACAACGAACACCTGAGCTTGGATCTGGATATTGTCCTGTCCACGTTTATCTCCCAGCAGGCCGCCTTGCAACTCTACCCACAGGTCACAGTTGCGCCGCCTTGTCCGGTGGGCTATTCCCCGTATCACATGGCGCGCAAGGGAACGCTGACATTGCGCAAGGAAACGCTGCGAGCCTATATCTTCGACGTAGTGGAGAGCCTGAAAACTCACGGCATTCGCACTATCCTCGTCGTAAACGGTCATGGCGGCAATCACGGCTTGTTGCAAGGTGTGCTGCCAGCGTGGCGACGAGACCTAGGTATCACGCTGGATGAGGATTCGTACTGGATGGGGCTTACAGACGAGGACCGGGAAACCATTCTCCAAGGCTATCGAGATCTTAAAGCGGGCAAGCTGGACACGGTGGCGCGCCAAACCGCGCTAAACCACGCCTCAGAGGACGAGACATCCGTAATGTTGGCGGCCTGCCCACAACGAGTCCGCGCTTTCACAATGGAAGAGTATGACGCCGCTGGCTTGGACTACGCCCACAACCTATCACCTGAAGTCGAGGCGTATCTCGAACCCTTTTCCAAGGAAGGCTGGCCGCAGGGCGGACCGAACCCAGAAAACCCGCGCGACCGCGCCCGTCAAGAAAACGCGTTACTTGCCAGCGTAGAAAAAGGAGAAGCACTCATCTCCATCCACACCCAATTCATCGCCGACAAGTTGCAGCAAATGATCGACGCCACAGACAAGGGGCATCCCTGGCCCGCGCCCGAATAAAAACTTACGCCGAATTCGCAGAAGATTCGCCCGGCGGCAAGAGGGAAAACTCCACCTCGAGATGCGTCTCAGGCACGTGCAGATTGCTTTCGATCAGAGACTGCCAAGCCCACAAAACCTGCCACCGACTGGCGCGCTGGTCGATAATCTGACGCCGCACCAGCCCAACCCGCCATACATCGCCAGCGGCCGGAGGCAGGCTCTGCGCGTCCGCCAACCTTTTCAACCCCTCCCAAGGGAAGGCCAGTTCCACGCTCCAGCCTTGGTCGATATCATCCCGTTTATTCAGGGTACCCGCAACCTGCACTCCGACCTGTAATCCGGGAAAGCGCCAGTGCGAAAAAGCCCAGCGCATGGCGCGATAGTCGGAATTCGACCCTCCGCCCAAGACTTCGGGCCGATGCACCGCCAGATCAAACTCCGGCACGTCGTAGCGGCCACCGCGCTGATAGGCCTCCTTCCAGATGTGGAACATCTCTGAAGTCGCGCCCAGCGGATTGACGGCCAGTTCGTAATACGCTCCCCGACCGACGAGGAGCACCCCGACGTTGTTGTCCTGCCGGACTACCAGCGGATCCTCTTCCTCCGCACCGCACACATCGCGATCTTCCATCCAAAAGCCCACGTAAAAATTCTGGTCGTCCCACAGCATGGCCGCTCGGGTATCGAAAAGCGATCGCCGTCCGCTGTGATCCCCAAAGCGCGGAGAGCGCGGTGCCCGAACCCAAGCTTCTTCCTGCAGGTGGCCGTCCACATCAATGGCGTCTTCGGTCCTATGACAAACGTAGCGCACGGTCTTGTCACTCATTCCGCACCCACCACCTTTTCGGAAAAATGTATCACACTGAAGCGATCCGGGATGTGCGAATCATAAGTCCCGTGGCTGGTCCAAGCCCACCCAGGACACACCCGCGTGCCGCCCTCCTCAATCCACTGGAAGCGCGAAAAATCCATCCGCCATATATCCCCTTCCCGAGCCGGCAGCGAGCGCCCGTCCGCCAAGTGCTTCAACCCCTGCCACGGAAAGGCGATTTCAGCGGTCCAACCCCGGTCGGTGTCGCTGGAATCATTGATGGTGCCGTCCACCTGTACCGCCCATTGCAACCCCGGCATGTCCCATTCGCGAAAGGCCCAGCGCCGCCCGCGCGGATGCCGATGTCCCGACGGCGGCCCTCCGAGGGTATCCACCAGCCGGGTACCCAGCAGATCGAATTCGGGCAGCTTGGCGTACCCAGCCTCGATGTAGGCGTCCTGCCACACGTAAAACCGCTCCATGATGGTGCCCAAGGCATTCAGCTCGAATTCGTAATAGCTATCCTCACCGGCTATGAAGACCTCCACGTCGTTTTCCTCGCAGATCATGGAATCGCGCGTGGTATAGGTCGCCCGCACATCCGGGTCTTCCACCCAAAAGCCCACGTAGAGGTACTCGTCATCCCACATCACCGCGGCCCGAGTGTCGAAAAGGGCCGGTCGGCCCGGTTCCTCCAGATCCTCGAAACGCGGCGATTTGGGCACCAATTGCCACGATTCCTCGTCGAGGTGCCCGTCCACCACAATCGGACTCTTCGCCCGATAGCTGGTATAGTGCTTCAAACCCTCTTCCGAATAGCCGTATTTACTCGTCATGTACTGGGTCTCTCCGAATGGCCCAACTTGGGTGTCGAAATTGACCAAGAAAAACTATTCAGGTATGCTTAGTACGCGATTTCGCTGTTGGAAGATACCCTACTAGTAGTCATGCGTCGGTATTATAACACACCTCTCGAAAAGGGCAACCCATTTGAAATCACTGGTTTACAGAATGATTCTTAACGAGGACTGATATGACCAACAAACTCAAAAATGCTTTCGACAAAATCTCAACTCTGAGCGAAAAAGAGCAGGACGCTATCGCGGAAGCTCTCCTAGCGGTAGTAGATGATACTTGGGGGCCAGAGGACGATAAGGACGAAGCCGAATGGGACGCCCTAGTGGGATCAAAAAGATCTCATGCTTGGTTGGACAAAATGGTAAAGCAAGTTCGGCAAGATATTCAAGAAGGAAGTCAGGAAGCCATCCGCAGCGGCATGAGCACGGCAGCGTGGTGTTCCTCCCCCACCTCAAAGTGCAGGGGTGCCTCACTGTGGTCAAGATATATCCGTATCTCCTCTGCCGAGTCTTTCAGAGCCTCCACAATCGTCTTGAGGAAGTCGTGATTCAGGTCGACGCGGAATGACCCTCCATCCTCGATATTCGTCACATCAGCAGGGCAACTCACGGAATGTTCCCAGTCTGGGAAGTCGTCACCGTACAGGTCGTCCGCATTTTCCTCGGTCCGACTGAACCCCTGATCCCGCGTCGTTCGCAGCGCTAGTCTCCCCTCTGTACTCGACACCCGCATCTGTACGCGGGACATGTACTCCCAGCCACTCTTCACCAGTTCGTGGCGCTCTCTGAGAAACGGCTCAATCTCCTCCACGCAGGCCATCAGACTCTCGCTGTGCACGACCGCCAAGATCGGACCGGGGATGCCGACGGCCTCTTGGTACTTGAGGTACGGTCCAGGAGTTGCCGGGAATGTCACCCTACGGCCGTCCGCAGTCTGCAACGTGGCCGATTCCTCTTCGAGAATCAGCGTCGCCGCGTCGGTATCCGGGATCATTTCAGGGTGCAATGAATCGAGAATCATCGGAGCCGGCAGCGACGCGAGCCCCTTACTCGACCAGTTGAGTAGCCGCGAGCCGTCTGTTGCGACGACTCTGCCACCAGCGTCGAGACAGACGCAGTGCATAATGGGCCGCTTGGGATCGTCGCTTGTGAAGCGAGCTACGTGCCGCAGTCCGGCTAGATCGTCCGCGCCGAGTTCAAATGTCTGTGCAGTGCTGGATTCCGCCATCGCCATGATCTCCTTTTGCAGGCGTTTCCGGGCCTTTTGCAGACGGCTTTTTACCACTCCGGTTTGGAGGTGCAGCAAGGTTGCTGTCTGCTGATATGAATAGCCCTTGAGGTAGTGGTGGACAATCACGTCTCGGTGGGAGTCACTCAATCGTCCGATCGCCTTCCGCACCAGCGCCCTGATCTCCTGCTTCTCCTGCTCGGGCGGTGCCGCCAAGTCGAGCTGATCCAGCAGATTGAGTTGCGTGATACGACGCCGCTGCCACATGCGCGCTTTGTTGTCCGCGATCGAGCACAGCCAGGCACCGAACCGCTCGGGAGCGCGCAACTTCGCTAAATGCTGGTACGCGGCAATGAACGCCTCCTGCAGCACATCCTCTGCCGCCTCTTGCGCACCCAGCCTGCGAGTGAGCCGCACCAGCAGCCACGGCGTGTGTTCCTCAACGAGCAAACCAAACGCCGCAGAGTCGCCAGCAGCAGCCTTCTGCACGCAGCTTTCTCCATTCCGTTCCATGATTACCTTATAGTTGCTTCCTAGGCGACAAAGGTATCCGCAAAAAGGAACCGTCGGGACAAACTTGACAGGATTTTCACAACATGTACAGTAAATAGGTACATATCACAGGAGAATCAAATGACCACCATTACGACCTATACCCAAGCCAGAGCCGCACTCGCATCGCTCTGCGACGAAGTCGCCTCCACCCGCGAGCCCGTGATCATACGGCGGCGCAATGCCGAAGACGTTGCGCTGGTTTCAGCCGACGAATTAGCCAGCCTCCTCGAGACCGCTCATCTCCTCAGATCGCCCCAAAACGCCCAACGCCTTCTCACAGCGATCAACCGCGCACAGAGCCGGGAGTTGTCTCCTTCTTCCGTAGAAGAGTTGCGCCGGGAACTCGGTCTTGTCGAAGAAGAAAAGTAAAAGAAAGGACGCCCCCACCGCTCGCGAATGGGTAGGAGTATTCCATCCTGAATTTGTTGAAGATTTGCGTTACTGGGTACAGACCAACCGCAAAATAGCGCTGCGCGCCTTTGATCTGATACAGGCCGTGCTCCGCGACCCATTCTCAGGTATCGGCAAACCAGAACCCCTCAAATACCTTCCATCCGGGACTTGGTCGCGACGCCTTACAGAAGAGCATCGCCTAGTGTACATGGTAAGCGAAGGACGTATAGATTTCTTGCAGGCGCGCTACCATTATTGAGCTTCGGGGAACCACCGGCTTTCGACGTTCAAGCGCCTGGAGAACTCGTAGTCAATCTCGACTGCGAATCGCCTTTCGCCACCCTCAGAAACAGCGACAAAACCATCGACAGCGCTACAACCACCACACCGATCGTGAACACATCTCCCACGGCCTCGGCCAGCGCAGAGTGGAGCGTGTTCAGCAGTGCGTCCGCCATCTGAGTCTCCGCGAATTCAGCTCTCAGCACGTCCAAGGCGGCCGGATCGATAAGTACCCTCGGGTTGTCCTTGATGGCGTCCAACCGACCCGGGCCAAGTGCAGCCCTGACTGTATCGGAAACAGCCTCTTCCACTCGCGCAGAGAATCTATGCGTCATCACAACGCCCAGCACGGCCAGTCCCAGCGTACCGCCCATCAGCCTGTAGAACTGAAGCGCCGCAGTAGCAGTGCCCACGAGCCGGAACGGCACCGCGTTCTGAATGGCGAGGTTGAATGTGGCCAGTACGCCGCCAAGCCCAAGCGCCATGATCACAACGCATCCCACGGCCATGGAGGAACTGGTATTCGCGTTCATGGTAGAGATGAGGTACATGCCTAGTGCCATCAATCCCGTACTAATCAGCGCCTGTCGTCGGAAGCGTCCGTCCCTTCTGGCGAGCATTTGCCCCGACACTATCGCGCCAAAGACGATACCAAGTATCAAAGGGGTAAGGAAACCGCCACTGCTAGTAGGCGAGGCACCCAAGACTCCCTGGAAGAAGAGCGGTAGAAAAACAATAGTTCCATACAGTCCAAAGCCAGCGAGAAACGCAACTGTCGTCGATACGGCAACCACTCTGAACTTGTATATCTCGAAAGGCATAATAGGAGAAACCGCTTTCGACTCTACGATTGCGAATATCGCCGTCATAACCAAGCCGAATGCCAAGAAGCCGATAACCTGCGGCGTATCCCACGCATAGTAAACGCCTACTATGGACAATGCGAGCAGTATGGGTACTACGGAGAGTATCAGAGTTACCATGCCAAGATAGTCTAAACTTCGGTTCTGGACCTCGGGCCTGATCGGCGGAAAAGTCCGCATGATCAACAGTAGAATCGGAATCCCGATTGGAATATTGATGAAGAATATCCAGTTCCATGAAAGCACATCCGTAATGATACCTCCCAGAGTCGGTCCGATAACCGAAGCTACCCCGTACACGAGACTTATTAATCCTTGATACCTGCCCCGAACTTCAGGCGGAAACAGATCGGCAGTTACCAAAAATCCGTACGCCATAATAGTCCCACCGCCAATCCCCTGTATAGCGCGAAAGGCGATGAGCTGATTCATGGTCTGACTCATGCCTGCCAGTATAGAGCCGCCGATGAAGACCACTATGCCTAGGACTAAGAAAACCTTGCGCCCGTACAAATCGGTTAGCCGCCCCACAATCGGGATCGACACCGTGGCCGCGACTAGGTATGCGGTCGCAGCCCACGTATAGCGGTCAAAGCCGCCGAGGTCTGCGATGATGACCGGCAGCGCAGTGGCGACGACGGTCTGACCCAGCGCAGCCATAAACATCGCCAGCATCACGCCCAACATCGTCAGCATCACCTGTTTTGCGGGAAGTTGTACGAAGTCTTTTTCCATACTTATGGATTGTCAATTATATAAAAATTCTCTATATCCATCAGACCCAGTCTCTACTTCTACCGCTAGGTGCCAACAGTAGAGCTGATAGACTCTCGCGGAGAGCTAGGTCGAAAGGAGAACGGCGATGCAGCGCTCCCTACTCATCTTGGTCAGCGGCCTCGTCGCCACTGCGTCGGCTCAGGCCGGCGGGCTGACCGACGTGCGGCTGACCCTGCTCGATGCCGAGGCCACGGGGTACGCCACCTTCCAGTCCCACAACCAGAAGGTGGTCGCCAACGCCCACGGTATCTTCACCACCCACATCCGATCGCGCAACGAAGCCTTCACAGCCCAGCAGTGGCACCTGTCCCGCAGCCGCGACGGCGGGGCCACCTTCGAGACCCTGTACGAGTCAGTGGATGCCACCAACGCCCCGGCGATGGAGACCGACGGCGATGGCAACCTCTACCTAGTGCGCTCCGACTTCAGCGACGGCAGCGCCAGCCTCTATCGCTTTCAAGCCAGCGACGGCTACGCGCACCCTGCCGTGGCCCGCATCCCGGGGGGCAGCGCCGGCAAGTACTGCATGAACCTCGACGAGGCGCGGAGCCGGCTCTACTACTTCACCTGGGGCCGTTCCCTCTTCGTCCTCGGTCTCGATGGTGCCGTCCTCGAACGCCAGGAGCTGACGGTGGACGGGGCCAACGCGGTGCCCCAGTACCCCCTGTCCTTCCTCGACCCTTCCGGCGTGCTGCACTTCGCCTGGACCACGCAAAAGCACGGAGTCTATCTGTACTGGGACATCCACTACATGGCCTCCGACGACGGAGCGCTAAGCTGGCGGCGCATGGACGGCACGCCGCTGCCGATACCGCTGCCGACTGACGACAGCGGCCCCAGCGACCGCATCACCCTCGACGACGAGTTCGAGGTGCATTCCTGGCTGTCGAACCTGCTGGTGAAGGACGGCAAAGCGCACTTCGCCTATGCGGCCCTGACCCCCACTTGGCGGCAACACTACGTGCGCTACGACCTAACCACAGCGGCGCGGGACATCGACCTGAACCCCATTTTCGAGGGGGAGGAGGTCCGCCTCGCCAGCCTGGATGGCTTCTTCGCCAGCCGCGCCGATCTGCCGGAGGCCCCCCTCTACTACGTGTCGAGTGCCGGGGGACGCTTGGGATGCCTAGCCAGCGATGACAACGGCGAGACCTGGTACGACTACGCTCTGTCCGAGGAGAGCTTCAATCCCTACTCCATCGGCGGGTCCCGCGAGCTGACCGCCGACGGCGCGATCGTCGGCACCTTCACCGACTTCCGGGTGACGGAGGGCCGCGACCTCTCTCAGGTCCACTTCTTCCGCATCCAAGCTGGCCTGTCGCGGGCTCGGCTCGAGATCGAGAAAGGCACCGACGGTCGCCTGGTCCTGCGCTTCCACGAGGTGCGGGGCCGACCCGAGGCGGTGCGCTTCCGCGCCGCATCCGGCCAGTGGGGGAAGTGGCAGTCCTTCGCCGAGGTCATGGAGGCGGACCCCGGCGAGTTCCCGACCCATTTCCAGTTGCGCAGTCACCTCGGGGTCGAGTCGTCGATCTTCGCGGTGGAATTCGCCACCGCCATAGGAGAGATCGCCGCGGTCTCCGCAGAGTTCGACCTAGCGCAAAACGCTCCCAACCCCTTCAACGCCCGGACCACCATTGGCTTTAGCCTACCGGAGTCCGCCGCCTGCCATCTGTCCATCTTCGACCTGCGCGGGCGTCGGGTGCGGGATCTGTTAGCCCAGGCAAGCTTGCCTCCGGGACGGCACCAAGTGGCCTGGAACGGAACGAACGACGCCGGCAGCAAGGTGGCCTCCGGCGTCTATTTTTACCGGCTGCGCGCCGGCTCAGAAAGCCGCATCCGGCGGCTCGTGCTGGCGAAGTAACACCTACACGAACTTCGGCCCGCCGCAGCCGTCGTTGACCACGTGGCTGCGCACTGGAATCGCCGCTTGGTCGGGAATGACTAATTCGAGCGGCGAATCATTCTCAATGACAGTGCCAGCCCCCACGCGCACCCCAGCCCCCAATTTAATCGCTCCGGGCCGCGCAGTCCGCGCTATAATCGTACCGATAGATACCGACACGCCGATCCGGCAATCTGGGCCAATCGCGACGATGCCGTTGATTTCGGTGTTGGCTCCAATCGCCGTGCGGTCGCCCGCCTGCACGGGACCGAAAATCCCGGCATCCGTGCCAATAAACACGTAATCGCCAATGATGGGATGGCGTTGCTGCACCTTGCCGCTGAGGCCGCCCAAAGTACACGGGTAAATGTGGCACCCGCTGCCGATAATACCCGTCTGTCCAGTAGTTATGCCGCGATGGGGATGGTCGAGGAAGTTGGCATCGCCGATCTGCGTTTCGGGATGGATATCCGCCTGATAGTAGCGTCCCCCCAACTCGGAAATGGCCCGTGGCAGCAAGGGCACCGGTCGCCGCGTCAGTTCGGATTCGCCGGCCACCGAGCCGGAGCGCGTTAGGGCGTGGGCAATGTCGTGGTAGAACAGCACCCGCCACCCTGGATAGGTGCTCATCACGAGCTGCATCTGATAGTCGAAAATGAAGTCGCACTCCAGCTCACTGAGGAAACGGCGATAGTGGTCGAAGTCGCGGCGGCGAATGGTCTCGTCCAAGGCGGCCCGGAAGTCGATCTTGAGTAGCTGGTCGTGCGTCAACCCACAATTGTCGAGCAAATAGGCGTCCCAAACGGCCGGATCCCTAAGCGCGGCAAAGCGGTTCCAGTGAGCGCGGACCTTGTAGTCGGGCAATTCCCACAGCAAGCAGATGGTGTTCATCAGGGCCTTCTCTTCAACGCCTTCGCTCTCGCCGGCCGCTAGGAGCGACTGCGCGATCATCGCGTAGAGCTGGTCGGCGATCTCGCCGATGGCCTCGTCGAGCGACGGGTTTTGGTGCCCCGGCCCCAGGGCATTGTGCGAGCCAGGAGCGACGCATTCGAGCAAGTTGCCCAACACCGTCTCCAGCAGGTCGCGATTGACAAACCCGCGCCCAGAACGCTGCGAGAGAATGTCCCGATCAACCGCGTCGATGCGCAGCGCGGCGACCTCCTCTGCGGTGTAGATTGGCACCAACCGCTTCAGCAGCCGCTCTAGCAATGCCCACTTG
Organism: Candidatus Latescibacterota bacterium; assembly: GCA_965203175.1. Lineage (GTDB taxonomy): Bacteria > Latescibacterota > UBA2968 > UBA8231 > UBA8231. The sequence goes on from OZ241867.1 coordinate 6,389,857, forward strand.
CGGCGCTGATACGAAGTGTCAAAAAGCGTGGAATTGTTCATCGTTTGCTCCCCATTCTGCCTCCTTATAACTTTTACCGAAACTTACAGAACACGCGCCGGGTTGCAACCCGGCTTCACTCTTACGGGAGAAACCATGCACCCATTTGAATCGCTAGTAGTCTGCGAAGACGCAGTCGGCATCCACTGGTTTGGCCAAAGCACGTTTGGCCTCAAGGACGCGCAGGGAACCATCGTCCAAGTCGATCCCTACTACCCCCACGAGCGGCCGGCCGACCGCTTCATCCACGCCCGCCCCCCGCTACACGAAGCATCGCTGCACACGGATTTCGTACTCCTGACCCACGACCACGGCGACCACACCTGCACAGAGTCCATTGCGCGCATTGCCGCGGCCTATCCAGAAGTACAAATTGTCGGCCCGGCAGAAAGCATCCAGCGCGTCCGCGACGCGGGCATTACGGCCGCAGCAACGACGGTTGCCGCTGGTGACGCAGCCAGCCTAGGCATCATGACGGCCCACGCGGTGTACGCCAAGCCCCCAGAGGGCCTGCCCAGCGACGACATCGCCCCGCCCGATGTAACCCACCTCGGCTACGTGGTGGAGGCCGGCGGCGTGCGCGTGTACATCTCTGGCGACCCGGTCAACACGTTCGCCGAGCACGAAGCATTGCTCGCGCCCATCCGCGACCTCGCGCCCGACATCGGGCTGCTGACCAATCACCCCAGCGAAGGAGAATTCCCCTTCTTTGCCGGCTCGGCCAAGATGGCCTCGGCGCTCGGCCTCAAGGCCGCCGTACCGGCCCATTACGCCTGCTTTGTCGCCCGCAACTACGATCCCCAAGAATGGGCAGCTACGCTCGTCGAAGTCGAGCCGATAATTATTCCGTACAATCAATCCACCGTCTATTCGCCCCGCTAGCGCCCATAACAGACGTGTTGATTTTCTCATCTTTGTTTGTTTATAATTATGAACATCGCCTAACGCGCCAAGGATTTCCACCTAGGCGTTCACTTCAAACGCAAGGAGTATCAAGTATGCGGCGATTCACAATCGCAGGCGTTTTTAGCCTCGCCCTCGTGGGGATGGCGAATGCCCAATTTTTCGATCCCCCCGCCCTAGCGGATCGCAACGGCAGTCAGGGGTTTTGGTTTTACATGCTCGAAGTCCCCGATCCCGGTGCTATCACCATTGACGGACATAGTGACGACTGGGCTTGGTTCGACCCTGAGTACACTTTGACCATGGACGAGTGGCGCGACGAAGCCGACCGACCGGCTCCCGACCGCGATGACCTGTTCATCACCACCTTCATGGGTTGGAAAGGCGGCGACGACAACCGCTGGTACTGCTTCTTGGAAGCGGTTGACGATGTGCTGGCGCACGCCGGCACGAACGTCGCACGCTGGGATGGCGACATGCTGCAGGTCGGCCTCGATCCGCAGGATCACGGGCGCGAGCGCAGCCCGGCCTCGGGCTACACCATGGAGTGGCTGATGGCACCGGGTGACCTCAGCCCGCCGACCAACGTCGCTTTCCGCTACACCGAGCAAGAGGCGTGGGCCGAGTACGGCGAATCGCCGTGGATCGAAATGGTCGTGCGCGTTGATCCACCCGAAGCCTGGGCGGCCGACCTGTGGGCCGAGGGCGGCACCACGTACTACGAGTGGAGCGTCAAGGTCCTCGCCTTCCAAGAGGACGCTGGTCCGTCGGCGAGCGAGGTGTGGCAGCTAGACGCAGTGGCCGGCGAAGACGGCTCGGGCCTGCCTTTCGCCATGTGGTACGAAGACGGCGAAGGCCCGGATTCGAGCTTCTCGCCCAACGAAGACGGCACCCCGGGCGGCCGCAACGACTGGACCACCCGCGGCCCCGAGGCCTCGTCTCGGCAGTACTACTCCATTGCCAAGCTGTTGCGCATCGGCGAGTACTCCAGCCCCACTGCAGTCGAGTCATCGACTTGGGGCAAGATCAAGGACTCGTTCTAAACACAAGGCGACCAACCGGTCGTTAATCGTAGGGGCGACCGACCGGTCGCCCCTACGTCATTTTTAGGGGTTGCACTGTGCACAAACTCTGGGCTTGGTCCTTATTGTTGATCCTGCTGGCGGGGGCTTGCGGCCGCTACTTTCACACGCCGCTCCAGCCCGCTAACCTCCAAGCCGAGGGCATGACCGTCAACGACGACGGGTCCATCACCTACGCCCTCGACCGCCTGTCGATTGAGCTCAAGCCCATGACGGACGCGGAATTAAACCGCCTCGCCCCGGGACCAGATCTGGCCAACAACCCCTATACCTTTGGCGAGTGGACCGCTCCGGGCGACGAGTGGACACCGCCGCGATTTACCGTCTTTCGGCTCAGGGTCAACAACTATCAATTTCCCAAGGTCAAGCTCGACCCGCTTAACGCGCATATTACCACGGCCAATACCCGGCAGTACGCGGCGCTGAGCTACGCCCAGTTATACCAGTATTTTCGCTCGTATTGGATGGGCCGCACCGGCCAAGGGCGCAAGACCTTCCAAGCCCGCACCGACGCGCTCAAGCGGACGCTGTACAGCGGGGCCATGGTCTTCAGTGGCAGCGAAGAACAGGGATTTTTGGTTTTTCCCGTCCTCGACGACGATGTCCGCACGATCCAGGTGCACATCGAAAACATCGTCTTGCGCTTCGACTATGCCGATTCCCCCATAGAGGCGATTGACCTGAGCTTCTCCTTCCAGCGCGACACCCTGCAAGGGCATGATCCCTCGACCGCAGCGCGGATCAACTGATGACTGCCCGCGCGCCCAGATTCCTCATCGGCGCCGTCCTAGTAGTCCTCGGGGGGCTAGCGCCGAGCGATGCGCAAGTCGAGGTATGGCGTATCGGTAAGGGAGGGCTTACGTGGGTCTCGCAGGCCGAGACGCAAATCGGCGCACTAGACGTCGGCGGTGCCCTGCAACCCTTAGAGCTTCAAGCCGGGGAAAACCTCATCGAGTTGCTTCGCGCTTCGGGCCAACGCTTTCTCAACGGCCAACCCCGCGACTTCACCCTCGGCGGCCAGCCACGAGCGTGGTCCAACGACGGCTTCTTCAACCAAGTCTCCGGCCCCCTCGACCTGATTGACGGCGATCCCGCGACCTCATCGTCGGGCGTGTTCAAGACCGCACAAAGCCAAGCCGGGGCAAAGTTCTTCTGGGACTTGGGCGCGCCCTTCCCAGTCAACCGCATTCGTTTCTTTCCCACTCCCGGCGATGACGCCTTTGTCAAAGCCTTTGAACTACTGATCAACGACGGCGAAAACTTCAACAACATCAACCGGCCGCAATACGAGACCTTGCGGCGGATAGAAGTCAACCGCGAATCCACCGTAGACATTGAATTTGCGCCCTTGCAGGGTCGCTTCCTCCAGCTACTCGTACTGTCGAAAACAGTGTTCAACATCGCGGAGTTTGAAATCTACGGGCAGGGCTTTGTACCAGTCGCCAGCTACGAGTCGGCGCTGCACTCCTTTGGCGGTCCGGTCAACTACGGCCGCTTGCGCGTGCATACTACGCAACTCGGAACGACCGGAGATGCGACCGCAGCCATCCAAATGCGGACCGGAGCCGACGACAGCCCGCTGGCGTACTTTCGCCGCAATCGCGACACCGGTCGCCAAGAGGAAGTAAGCGCTGCCGAGTACAACACCAACTTGCCGCGGCGCACCCTGTACCGCCAAGACCCAGACACCGGCGAACTGTTAGAAGAGCTGGACCGGGCCGACTATCTCAACCTGCCGATCGAGGAGCAAGGGCCGGTGCGCGATTTCGTCAAGGGCGACATCCGCGACGACGTGAACAACTGGAGTGCGTGGTCGCCGAGCACGAACATCACCGGCACCGGCACAATCGAAGTACCCATAGGGCTGCCCAGCCCGAGGGAATTCATGCAGTTCCGCATCTTCTTCGACGGCGACGCGGAAAACGCCGTGCGCATCGACACCTTTCAGGTCGAGTTTTCGCCCGGACTGGTCAGCGAGGCCGTCGGCGAGGTGGCTCTCGCCACTGATCCCTTTCCCGCCAGCGGCCTGCTCGAAGTCGCAGGGGGCATCGACACGACCTTTACCTACGACATCCGCACTGAGTTCGCAGAGGGCGTAGCCGGGTATCACGGCATCCGCATCAAGGCGTTTCCGCCGCCGGTATTCGAGAGCCTGCAAATGGGCGATCCCCTCGCGGCCGTAGCAGATTTTGAATGGGAGGCAACCGACAGCGGCTTCGACCTGTTCTTCGCGCCCGTCGCCGCCGACAACAACCAGCCCCTGCGGATCACCTTCCGTCTGCGGCTGCTGGCGCACAACACGCCGATCAACGCCTTTCTCCTCGGCGCGGGAAGCGTCCCGCCGCATCCCATCGCCCCGGGCAATGCCAGCGAATTAGTCGGCACAAACGCGACCAACGCCTTTGTAATTCAAGCACAGCCCGAGTTACAAGTAGCGCTTTCAACGGCCATCATCTCGCCCAATGGGGACGGACTCAACGATGCCGTCGCCATTGACCTCGTGTTGTCCCAATTCGTCGCAGACACCTCAGTAGCGGTCGAGGTATTCGACCTCAGCGGACGCCGCGTGCGCCAGCTAGTCTCCCAACCGCGATCGGCTGGCTTTTACTCCGAAAGCTGGGACGGCCGCGACGAACAGGGCAGCCTAGTGCCACCGGGCCTGTACCTGTGCCGCGTCGGCGTGGAGGCCGACTTCGACGTATTTGCCGCCGTAGAGCCGATAGGGGTGGCCTATTGACCGCTGCGAGCAACATGCGATGGCTGGTGCTGCTTCTCGCCATCAGCGGCCCACTGGCAGCGCAGATGCCCTCGGCTTGGGTCGTAGGGGGCACGAGCGGCGAGCCTTGGGCTGCAGCCGCAGAGCGCTGGATTGCCCTCGACGACTCCGCGCGCGTTGGGGCGATTCAGCCAAGGGCCATTCCCCGAGGCCACACAGTTACGCGCCAACTAGTGCGCACGGGCATTGCCACGACCCAGCGCAACCTCTTTGGCTATCGCTGGAGCTTGCACAAGGGACCGCGCCAAATCGAGGCCGACACCTTGGAGGTTGGATGGCACCCGCGCCTGTGGCTCTGGGGCGGGACCAATGCCTCCGCCCCAGAGGTCATGCGCGGGCTCGTCGATGGCGACGAACTAACCGCGGCCTTTGCCCACCGGGCGCGAGCCGATGGCCGCCCCAACAGCGTGCAGTTCATCACGCTCGACTTGGGCGTACCCGTGCCCGTTGATAGCATCGTGTTCTTTCCGCCGCAAACCGGGCTGACCAGCGACAACCAGCGCCAGCGCGAACTGTTCGCCCGCGCCTATGAAGTCAGCCGGACGAATGTGCCGGTCGAATGGCTGATCTTTGAGGACGAGACCACGTCAACCGGATCGTCGGGGTACCACCCCCTCGACGAGATTCTCGCCAGCACCTTTGCCAACAACATTAGCGTCGTCTCCCTCGCAACAGACCTGCGCTTTACCCGCTTTCTCCGCTTCAAGTTTGGCGAGGTTTCCACCACGACCTTGCTGGCCGAAATCGAAATCTTTGGCCGCGGCTACCCCCAAGAGGCCCGCTACATCTCCGCGCCCCATTCCTTCGGCCAAGCCGTGAGCTTGGGACGGGTCACCTGGAAATTCACCCGCTATCGCCTATTGCCTTCGGGCGCGATCACAGCCGACCCCACCGCACCGGTACAGCTGAACTTGCAAACCCGCGCTGGCTTTGACGACAATCCTAAGACGTTTTTCATCTTCGACGACCTTGGCCGGCTGGTGGAAGTAGATGAGAAGACGTATTTCGACTCGCCGCGAGTGGTAGAACGGTTTTCCGAGGGCATCGCCGGCTTCCGCGCCAAGCGAGGCGACGACATAGAAAACTGGAACAACTGGTCGGTCAATTACCAAGCGTCGGGGGACGAAATCCGCTCCTCGGACGGGGCCGAGTTCCTCCAGTTTCGCTTTACCATCACCACCGAAGACCCGCTGGCCTTTGGCGTGCTCGACAGCTTGGCTTTTGAGGTCTCGCCGCTGTTGGCCGACCGCGCGCTGGCGGAAATTGCCCTCGACGGACGCGCTGGTGTGGACGGTGCCGTCGAGGTCCCACTCGGCGTGGCTCAGCGCTTTGCCTATCACATTCGCACGGAGACTGGCGCAACCGACCGCGCGGGGTTCGACGGTATCGAGTTAGAAGTTCCTCCGGGCACTCGCTTCCTCGATCTGACCATCGACGACCAACCAGCAACCGAGGGCGAGGATTTTTCCCTAGCTACCGACGACAGGCGGTTGCGCTTGACCTTCCCCACCCCGTTCCAAGAAGACAAGGCGTTTCGCGTGCGCTTCCAAAGCGCGGTCTTCCAGCCATCGGTCTTTTTGGCCAGCCGCCTATTTAACACCTCGGCGGCTAGCTTGCCGCAGTCCATTGAGGCTGGGGACGCCCACGCCGACGTGGCCAGCAACAGCATCCAAGTCGTCTCCAGCGACGAAGCCTTGGGCATTCTCGGAGCAATTGGACTGTCTTCACCCGTGGTCACGCCCAACGGCGATGGGACCAACGAGCAAGTCGCCATTGGCTTCGATTTATTCGGCGTCGCTGGAGGCGCGTTGCAGGTGGAGGCGCGCGACCTGAGTGGCCGTCGCTACGCCGCGATCCTGGACGCTCAGGCCGCAGCCGGGCCGTACGCGCTACAGTGGGATGCGCGGGACGAGCAAGGGAAACTCGTGCCCCCAGGGCTGTATCTAATCCGCGTCACAGTCGAGGTCGATCGCGGCACGTTCGCCCGCGTGGCAGCGGTCGGGGTCGCGTACTGATGGAGGCACTATGAAAACTCTACAACTAGCGATTGCTTCCCTCTTGCTCGCAGGCGCGGCGAGCGGCCAAAACCTGAGCTTTACCGGGTCCGACTTCGCTTCTTGGGCCCATCCGCAGGGGCTAGTGGAGGTTCTACCGCAGGGCATTAAAGTGAAGCGCTTTGCGCAGCGGTTCAACGCAGTAGCCAACGCCCGCGAATTTTCCGGCAAGCCCATCGGCGAATACGGAAAGCGCTTTGCGCGCACGCCGTCCAACCAGCAGCAGGCCGACCTAGCCGGCGACCAAGACCCCAACACGTGGTGGAAGCCCGACCCGGATACCCCAGTGCAGTTGTGGTGGCTAGAGCTTGACTTGGGGCGCTCCGTGGTCGCTGACAAGGTGCGCGTCCGCTTTCCCAACCGCGAAGGGGCCAAGCCCTTCAACTTTTTTTCGGTGTACGTCAGCCCGGGCATTCCGGTTTTCGGCGGCCGGGCCAAACGCATCGTCTATCGCCGGTTGGGTAGGCCGATCAACAACAACACCGAATCCCTAGTCGAGTTCGACCTCAAGACAACTGGCCTCGCCTCGGCCACGGGCGAGCACCTGAGCGCGGACGAGGTCCTCGACTTCGACATCATACGCTTCGTGCGCTTTGAAGCAGCCGGTGCAACGCCCGATGCCGCGCTCGCCGAAATAGAGGTGGACGGCATTGGCTTCAACCTCGCCTCCATGGTACAGGTCGAGGACCGCACCGAGCACTGGGGAGGCCGGACGTGGACGTCCAAGCACCGCGACTGCCCAGGGTGCGGCAAGGGTAGCGGGGCCGAGGCCCTCATCGACCAAGACTTGGGATTTCGCGGGTGGAATATCGAAGCCTCAGACAAGGGCAACTGGCGCGATTCAGGTGCCTGGTCCGTCATCGATTTCGGCAACGTCTTTCGCGTCGATCGCCTCATTTGGCTGCCGATTGTGTCGGGCCGCGGCCCGTTCCTCTACGGTTTCCAGCGCGACAAGCAAGGCAGTTGGCCCCGTTTCGAATTCTTAGTCTCCGACGGCACCCCCAGCAACAGTGCCGATCCAGTCGTCGAAGGCCCCTTCCACTACGAGTTGCTGTCGTCCGTGTCCAACTCCGGTCGCTATTTATTCGATTTCCAGTTCGAGCCGCGCGCGCTGCGGCTGCTGTTGTGGCGCATAACGCGACCGCCGCAGCACAACCGCGCCTCCCAACTCTTCGTCTTCCACAGCGAGGGCTATCCCGTGCAAGTCGAACTGGAGTCCGAGGATATTTCCCTCGGCGGCGCTCGCAGCATGCGCTTCGTCGAATGGGACTCCGACCTGCCGCCCGGAACGCGCATCGAAGTGGAAACCCAAACCGGCAATGGCTTCCAGACCCTCAAGCGCTACTTCCTCGTCAACGGCAAAGAAGTAACCAAACAAGCCTACGAGTCTGCCAAGTCCCGCAACCGCGGCGACATCGTCGAGGAACATGTGCGCGATGATACCTGGAGCTCGTATAGCCAACCCCACCGGTTCTCAGGGCAGGCTTTCCTCTCGCCGTCGCCGCGAAAGTGGCTGCGGGCGCGGGTGCGGCTCATCAGCGACGATCCAACGGTCTTTCCCACCCTGCGATCGCTCACGTTTGTGGCCAATGCGCCGGTCATCACAGCCGGGCTGACGGGCCGCGTCTTTCCCCGCGAAGCCGTCATGGATTCCCTGCAGGCGTTTCGCTACACCATCGCGCCGGTGGGCTTCAGCAGCCGAGACGCTGGGTTCGACCGCGCGCTCATCCTACTCCCGCCCGGCAGCGGCCGCGATGCCGCATTCATCAGCGCCTCCGTGGGGAGAGACGAGGTTGCAGCCACCGGCCTATTGCAGGGGGATTCGCTCTTAGTGGAACTGCCACCGCCGCTGGTCCGGCGGGATTCGGTCGCCATCGCCTTTTCCGCGCGCCTGTCCCACAGCCCCACGGTCTTCAACGCGTTCGTCTCCAACTCGGCCGCAGAAGATAATCTCCAAGGCGTCGTGCCCGCCGAGTTCGGCGCCGATATAGTCTTCGTGCCCGAGGCAGTCGCCGGCGGCTCGTTGATCCGCAACGTCGAGTACACCCGCTCGATATCCCCCAACGGCGATGGCACCAACGACCAATGCGAACTGAATTTCACCGTCGTCAAGACCGAACAAGCACCGCGAGTACAGGTTTTTACCCTAGACGGCCGGCCCATAGTCGAGCTCGCAAGTCAAGGTGCACCGGGGCGGCGCGTCCACTATGTCTGGGACGGACGGAGCGCCGACCGCGCGGTGCCGCCCGGTATCTACGTCCTGCGCATTGCCATAGAAGCAGATGCCCGCGCCGACCGCGTTTACAGGCTTGTACATGTCGTTTATTAAGAGGGAGCACACTGTGAGACGTCAAATCTTCACATTGTTAATTTGTCCATTCGCATGGATGGTGCCGCAAGAGGCAAGCGCCCAACGCGCCACCGGGTACGACAACCCCTATTACACTACGGGGACAGAAGTCTCTCCGGCGACCCTCGTGCCCTCGGTGCGCAAGTGGTATCTGCCGCAGCGGCTGTACTCGCTGTACGACTGGCGGCAAGAGCAGTACTCCAACTACGCCCGCGACCACTACGAGCGCTACACCGAGGTCTTCTTGGAAGGCTCGCCGTTCTACGACGTGTACGGCAATTACATCACGCAGGGCTGGCTAGTGTACGACTGGACCGAAGACTACCCAGAAGACAACGGCAGCATCATCACCAAAAATCCGCGCTTTCGTTCGTGGTTCAACAACCTGCTCGTGTCGTCGAGCCAGTCCGGGCAGTTCTACTCGGCCCTGATGGTGGGCGACGGCATCCGCACGACCCTGACCCCTCTGACATTTTCCAAGCCGCGCTTCGACGGCATTCAGTGGGATCTTACAACCGACAAGTACGCCCTGACCATGCTGACGTCGAGGGTCAGCAACACCGGAGAAATTTCCTCTAGCGAAGTCGGCGGTGGCGTCCAAGCCAATACCTTCACCGCTCTGATGGCGGCCAGAGGGCGGGTACAGGTCGGTGATTTTGCCGCCCTCGGCGCGACCTTTGTCAATGCGGCTCATCGCAACTCCAACCTGCCGTTTGGCGACAACTCGCTCAGTGGCCTGCTCAGCGGCCCGATGAACGCGGACTTTGTCCGCTCCATCGTCGTGCGCATCTCCGACGATTCGCCCGAAGACGGCGAGGGCGGCGCGCTGCTGTCGCGCTGGCGCATCTTCATCGATGGAGTCGAGCACACTGGAGACATCGTCCCCGTGGTCGAGGGCGGCATTCGCCGCGGCGGCGCGATTGTGGCCAGCGGCACGGATGTCATCACCCTGACCTACAACATCGAAGACTTTTCCCCGAGTACAGAAGACGCCATCGACGATTTTCGCGAGATCGAGCGCATTGAGATCGGCCTTGTGCTGGCCAACGACTACAAGGTCGAAGTGACCTCTAACAAGCAGACCAACAACCTCGGCACGCCCGTATTCCTGCCGGTGCTGCGCGCGGCCGGCAACGTCAAGGACGGCTCGAATCAGGCATTTCACCGGTTCAGCTACGGCCTGCCGACCGGGACCCGCATGTTGGGCTTCGACCTCGCCGTTGCCGATCTGCAGGGCTTTGACTTCCGGGGCGAGTTCGTCCGCAACTTTCAGTACCGCCGCTTTCCCAACGAGAACGTGGCCAAGGACCAGACACTGGCCACCAACAAAGCCCAAGCCCTGTACGCAACCGCGCAGAAACGCAACTATCCCTATACGTTTTTCGCCGAGGTTTTCAGCATCGACGCGGATTACTCCACCCGCGCCTTTATGCCCAACGCCGAGGGAAACGTGTATTACGATAACGAGCAGCGGCACCTGTACGAATTCGTCGATGACAACGACGATCAGGACGAGTTGCCGGACTGGACGCGGCGCACGTTCGGCAGCCGCGTCAACACTCGGCAGGGGCAACAGTTGCTGACCGACGCCGCAGTCTTCCCAGGCATTGACGAGGACAACGACGACATCTCGGATTTCAACCGCAACTTCAACACCCAGCCCGACTACGAGGAGCCATTCTTGCGTTTTGATGTGGACCCGCCGGAGTTTTTGTTCGGCATGGACATGAACAGCAACGGCGTCATCGACCGCTTCGAAGACGACGGGGAAGCCGATTACCCCTACAAGCTGGGCCGCCAGGGATTCAACACCTATGCCGCCGTCGAAATCCTGCCTCGTACGACCGTCATGGTCGGCTATCTCGACCAGCAACTGCTAGACACAGCCCGAGAAAACCAAGCCGCTTACCTACTGCTGACCGCTAAAAAGGAATTTCCCGAAAAGGACTTCAGCGCGTGGCTGATTGCCAATCCGCGCCGGGTCAAAGACGACATTCCCGACGACGTGCTGTTGTGGCGCGACCTGCCCGGCACGCGCGGCCGCTCGGTCTTTACCCGCGACCTCCTGCCCGCGCGCAACGCCTTCGTCAACACCACGTACCTCGAAGTACACTACGACCGCTTTCTGCCCTTGACGGCCAAGATCAAACACGAATTCTATCAGCAATTAGGCGATCAGGAAGACGAGTTGCGCGACCAGCGCTTCTTGGGCATCGTCACCAAAGGCGAATACTCTACCCACATTCGCAACTGGATCTTGGTGCCCAAGTGGAAACAGCTTTACAACAGCCGGGTGCCGGCGCAGCGCAGTGCGCTCAAAATCCGCGAGCTAACGGAAATTTTCTCGCTACAAGCCGTGCGCAGCATCAACCGCAACATGCGCTTCATCGTCGGAGCCGAGTACGAGCTGTTCAACAACCTCCGCCCCGAACCAGACCCCCTGCCCTCGGGTTACCTCCTCGACGGCACGACGTGGGTGCTCGCCAGCCAAGTCGCCAACGACTCCGCGTACCTAGGCTACGCCCTGACGACAAACGTCGGCGTGCGTTGGATTCGCAACAACCTCGACGGGTCGCCGGCTTCGTCCGAACTGTTGTCCTTCATCACGGTGTACGCGGGCTTGGGCACGGACCGCTAGCCTATTCAAACGCTTTCTCCAACGCCGCTGGAAACACCTGTATTTGACCTGCATACGCTTCGCGCAACTCGGCCAATAGCGCATCCATGGCCTCGGTTTCAGCCCGTTGCCGCAGGGCCGCGCGAATGCTCTCCCGCACAAAAGCAAAATCCACCACCTGGCCATCGGTGCGGGTAAACTGGTCGAGGTGCTGGTCGTAAAAGGCCCGCACGGCTGCGTCGTCAATTTCCCCGACCCGTTCGGCCTCGGCTTGGTAGAGCCGCTTGACCAACAGGGCGTCTCGTTCCCGTTCGACGCTGGCGCGGATATCCGCATCGTCGGCGATTCCCAGCTTTCGGGCTTCCGCCACCATGATCTGCTTGCCAGCGAGGTTATCCACGGCCTTGTACAGGCGCGCACTGTCGAGTTCGGCCGGATGCGGCGCACGACCCTGTTCGACTAAGGCGAGGTACTCCTGCGCTATGAACTGGCCGCCGCGCCAAGTAAGCAGCGGCGCGTCCCCTCCACCCCACTGCGTCGATTGCCGCGGAAGGGCGAGCAACTCGGCAAAAACCCCCGCGTCCAGCGCCAACTGATACCGCTGGCGCAGGGTGCCGACGTAGCGCTCCATATCATCGGCCCGGCTCTGCACGAGGGCCTGTTTCTCCACCCACTCGCGAGCCGTAGCAAAATCGACGGGGCGCCGCTCTCCAAGCCTGAAGACGTGGTAGCCGCTCACAGTCTGCACGGGATCGGGATACACGCTGCCGATGGGCATGGTGCTAAGCGGCACCTTCAGCCCCTCGTACACCTCGCCGATCTTAAACCAGCCGACCCAACCGCCGGGGCCAAAGCGCTGCTGAATATTCTGGAGCGAATAAGGTCTGATCAGCGACTCAAAAGGCACCCCTTCTTCAAGCAGTTCGAGGACCAGACGAGCCTCTTCCTCGGTCGCGCAGACGATGTGCTGGCTGAGCACTTCCACGTCGTACTGCTGTTGGGCAAAAAACGCCCGCAGATCCGCGTCCGAAAACGAATACGACGCCTGCACAGCTTCCTGCTCGTAGAGCTTGTTCATCAGCGCCCTGCGCTCGCTCTTGGCCACGGCCTGAGCGATAGCCGAATCGCGGTCGTACCCGCGCCGCAGGGCCTCGGCAATGAGCAACTCCCGCGCGATGACGCCGTCGAGCAGTTCCTGCTTACCCTGCTGATCCAGCTCCTCAACGTGGCTATAGCCGGTCTCCCGCAGCTTTTGCGCTGTTTTCTCGAACTCCTCTACTGACATGCTCTTTTCGCCGATGCGCAGAACCGTCTCTTCCGCGCACCAAGCCGCGCTGCCCAAGACGAGGAGCGCGAAAGTGCTAACTAGCGAGTATTTCAACTATTCCCTTTCTTCGCTTGTTTCCCGAATCACAATGCTCTGATCGGCCTCCACATCCAGTAGCGTCTGCACCACGCCGCTAGGCCAATGAACTTGCAGCGTATCTACCTGCGCGTGGTTGCCCAAGCCAAGTATCAAACGCACATCGTTGGAACCCATATAGCCGTAGCTCCGGCGGATCTCCCGCGTCTGCACCAAGTCGCCGGCCACGGCGCGGACGCGCGCGCCCAAGCCATCCCGATTGCTCGCGGTTCCAACGGCCTCAATCATTAGATAGTGATTTGCATTGCCGCCATCGTTGCGCAGCAAGGTGCAATGCGGAGCGGCCGAATCCGAGACGAATATATCCACGTCCCCGTCGTTGTCGCAGTCGCCAAACACCGCGCCGTGACTGACGCGCTCGACCAGCATCCCCGGCCCGCTGTGCTCGGTTACCTCGGCGAATGAACCGTCGCCCCGGTTGCGGAAGAGTTGGTTGCGCTGCGGATACGTGGTGGCTGGGTCGTATTCTTCCACGTTCTCGTCGAGGTGTCCATTGCTGACGAACACATCGAGGAACCCGTCGTTGTCGAAATCGAAAAAGGCGGACGTCATGCCGAGATACGGCACACTCGGCACACCTAAGTTGGCCGCAAACGTGACATCCGTGAAGAACCCATCGCCGTCGTTGTGGTAGAGCGTGTTGGGCAGCCACTGGAAGGTCGCCACAATAATGTCGAGGAACCCGTCGTTGTTGTAGTCGCCCCAATCGGCCCCCATAGCCGACTCGGCCAACCCTTCCTCGTTGTACGCCACCCCGGCCTCAGCGCCATTTTCGCTAAACGTTCCGTCCCCATTGTTGAGGAAGAGAAAATTGGGCCGCTTGTCGTTGGCGACGAACAAATCGGCGTCCCCATCGTTGTCGAAATCGCCGAACACCGCGGCGAGTTGGCGACCCGAATCGTCGGCGAGACCAACTTCTGTGGTCACATCGGCAAAGCGGCTACCCTCGTCGTTGCGGTAGAGCACGCCTGCCTGCCCAGGGTACGTATTGGGGCCGCAGTAAATGCGCACTGTGCCGGCGAAGCACTCCTCGTTGTGATCCGGGTCGAACTCCATGTAATTGGCCGCGTACAAATCCAAATCGCCATCGCGGTCGTAATCGACAAAAGCCGCGTGCGTGCCCCACCCTAAATCCCCGACCGCAGTTGCAACCGTGACGTCGGCGAAAACGCCGCCACTTTCGTTCCGGTACAATACATTCGGCCCGTAATTGGTCACGTACAAATCCGCATCGCCGTCGTTGTCGTAGTCGCCGACGGCCGCGCCCATGCCAAAGCCAGCGTCGCCCGTGCCAGCCGCGGCCGTGACGTCGGCAAAGGTTCCGTCTCGTTGATTGCGATAGTGCGCGTTGGGGCTGGTCGGGCCGCGATAACCGGGCATGGGCGCACCATTGACAATGTACAGGTCGAGCCACCCATCGCCGTCGTCGTCGAAAAAGGCCGCACCCGAGCCGACAGCTTCCACCATGAACTTGTGACCGCTGGCCCCGTTGACATAGCGAAAATCCAGGCCCGCTTCCTCGGTAATCTCCACAAATGCGGCCCCAATACTGAGGCCGGAAAGCGGCGAAACCGGCTCGGCTGTGGCTAACGCGGCGAACACAACGCTCACCCACAGCGGTAAGATCCTCAGCATCATCGGCCCATCTGCGCGGCGATTTGCTCGGCGGCCACGAGGTTGCGGCGGAGCTTGGGGTGGTTGGGCTGATAGCGCAGGCCGCGGCGGAAGGAGGCAATGGCGCGCTCGTACTCTTTGCGCAACATCTGGACATTGCCCAATCCCAAGTGCGCGAGGGCGTACGTGGAATCGGCCCGCAATGCACGGCGAAACCGCTGCTCGGCTGCGGCCATTTCCCCCCAGCGGAAGTGGATGTTGCCGAGATTGTGGTGCGCGGGTGCAAACGCAGGATCGCGGTCGAGTGCCTGGAGGTAGCGGATGCGCGCTTCTCGGTATTGGCCGCGCTGCCCGTACACAACAGCCAAGTCGTGGTACGCGCCAGCGTCGTCGGGGTGCGTCGCCAAGGTGTTTTTCAGTATGGCGATCCGCTCTTCGTCGTCGTCGAGCCGCTTGTACAGCGCGAGCTGGCGTCGCCCCTCTTCCTTCTGCCCGGAGCGCAGCAAGGCATTGCCGAGGTTGAAGCGGGCCTGGGCAAACAGCGAATCCAGCCACACGGCGCGGCTAAATTCGGCCACCGCCGCCTCGTAGTCGCGCCGGAGATAATGGCTGCGCCCCAAGCCATTGCGGAATTGAGCCGAGGTCGTATCTGCGGCTACGGCACGGCTAAAGGCTTGCTCAGCAGCCGCGTAGTCGTTTTGCTTGATATGAGCTTCGCCGAGGTTGAACCACGCCTCCCCGTACTTGGGCACGGCGGCAATGGCGCGCTGATACGCGGCAATCGCGGCTGGGTAGCGCCCCTCGCGGGCGTGCAGCAACCCCAGCACCATGTGCGCTTGGGCGCGGTCGGGCTGCTCCCGCACCGTCTGTTCGAGCAAGGCCAAGGCATCGTCGTAGCGGTCGAGGCGCGTCAGCAGGATCGCCAACTCGGTCCGCGTCTTGGCGTGGCTCGGCGCTAGGGCAATGGCCTGCTCGTACGCGCGGACGGCGGCGGGCAGGGCCTCGTTTTTCGCCTGGGCCTCGGCCAACTTGCGGTAGAGCACTGCCGATTTTGCGTTCTGGTCAACGGCGCGCTCGTAGTGGGCGGCGGCTTCTCCGTAGTGGCCAGCGCGCATCGAGCGGTCGCCCTGTACTTCGTGTGCCGGGTCGGGTGCTTCCGCACAGCCGACAATCGCCAGCAGGAGCAGAGGGGGTCTGTACCAAGACATATTAAAAAGTATAGACCGAGCTAGTACTACCGACAAACTCACAGGACCATCCATGGAACGAAGAGCCTTCTTCAAGGGAATCGCCGCAGCCGCAGCCGCAGCCCCGCTCCTTCCCGATGTAGCCGCAGGGCTTGCCGAGCGGCTCGGTACCCTCGGCCAAGATGTAGCCTCCGCCAGCAACGAGCGTGCGCTATGGCAGCGGGTGCGCCGAGAATTTCGCCTACACCCTGGCCTAGTGCATCTCAACTGCGGCAGTATTGGTGCGACGCCCCGCGTGGTAACCGACGCCCTGACCGCGTACCTCGCCGAGTTGGAGGGCAATCCGCTGGCCAATACCTGGGGCGGCCTCGGCAACGAAATGGAAACAGTTCGAGCCAAGGGAGCAGAGTTCATCGGAGCCGAACTAGACGAAATCGCGCTGACGCGCAACACGACCGAGGGCATGAACCACGTAGCCAGCGGCCTCGACCTCCAGCCGGGCGACGAAGTGCTGACGACCAATCACGAGCACGGCGGCGGCATGGTCTGCTGGCAGCACTTGGCGCGCACTCGCGGCGTGGTAGTTCGCTGCATCAAAATGCCCAATCCCGTGCGCGATGCCGCCCAGATCCTGCAACTAGTAGAAGATCACCTGACGCCGCGCACCCGCGTGTGCAGCTTCTGCCACATCGACACCATCACCGGGCTGCAAATGCCACTAACTGCCATCGCCGCCCTCACCCGCCCTCGCGACATCCTGCTGGTCTGCGACGGAGCACAGGCCCCGGGCATGCTCAACGTCGACGTCAAAGCACTCGGCGTAGACACCTATGCCTCCAGCAGCCACAAGTGGATGCTTGCTCCCAAGGGCACGGGACTGCTCTACATCCGCAAGGACGTACAAGATCGCGTCCGGCCCGTGTTCACATATTCCGGTTACAACGTCTACTCCGCCTCATCCGGCACCCGCAACGTGCCACAAATCGTCGCGCACGGAGTGGCGATGGAATTCCACAACACCATCGGCCGCCCACGCATCGAAGCGCGCTGCCGCCAGCTCTGCAGCTACGCGCGCCAACGCTTGGCAGAAATCCCCCAACTCACACCGATCACCCCGTCCCAGCGCGAGCTCTCCTCGGGCATCGTCAGCTTCTCGCTCACCAACGGCAGCCACAGCGAAGTCGTCTCCGCACTGCAAAAGCGCGACATCTTCCTCAAACCAGCGCAGGGCACGTACGCCTATGTAGAGGACGCTGGCGTGCCAAAGGAAAACTACAACGCCATCCGCATCTCCACGCACATCTTCAACGACGAGACCGACATCGACCGCGCCATCGAGGCGTTGCAGCAAGTTCTCGGCTAGTACGAGACGCCCGCGATTCCCGTAGGGGTCGTTCTCGCCACCGTGAACGAAATCGCGGCCTCATCCGTATAAATAGGTGTAAACAGTCTCAGGGCCGCAGGCTAAAACTCGTCTGGATTCTCCTATGGGATGGAGCGACGAAGCATTGATGGGAAATCTCCGCCGTGGAGATATGCAGGCGTTTGACGAACTCTACACGCGCCATCGCCAGCCCCTTTTCAATTTTATCTTGCGGCTCTTGCAGGACGCGGCCTTGGCAGAAGATGTGTTTCAGGAGACGTACATGCGCGTATTGGAAAACGCCGACCGCTTCAATCCTCGGGGCAAATTTTCAACCTATCTCTATACCATAGCCCACAACCTGTGCATGGACGAACTGCGCCGCCAAAGCACAAACATTCCAGTCGAGCAAATGGTCGAGCCGCCAGTTCGCGACCCCCAAGACCATTTGCTCAAGCGGGAAGACGAAGCCGCCGCCCACCAACTGCTCGCGGCCCTGCAACCCCACTTGCGCGCCGTCGTCGTCCTCCGCGTCCTGCACGATTACTCGCAGGAAGAGACCGCAAAAATTGTCGGGGTACCCGTCGGAACCGTCAAAAGCCGCTTACACCATGCCCTAAAACAACTGCGCCAAATGGCACCGAACCCATGAACCAAGACCACCGCACCATCCAAGAGATTCAAGCGCTGTTGGGCTCTGCACCCGAAGTGCAGGTGCCGCCTAGGCTGGACGAAGAAGTGCGGTCTAAAGCCGTGAGTTGGGCCCAAAAAAGGCAGGCCGAGAAAAAGCATCTCCACATCCCCCTTTACGGTAAAATCGCCCTGGGACTAGTCGCCTTGGAATTGTGCGCCCTGCTCTACGCCGTAGGCCCAAGGCTCGACATCGACCAGATCATACAGGCCTCCGTCATCGGCTTAGTCGGCTTGAACATAGCCGCGCTATTGACGAGCCCGATCATTCTCTTGCACCGCCAAAGAAGGGAGCTATCCCATGAATGAACGCCTGAAAGACACTCTGCACCAATGGCTACCCAAGCTGACCATCTTGAGCGTGCTGGTTCTTCTCACATCTTCTCTGATCAACGAATACTACGTGGATCCAAGATACGACGCCGCTGCAAAAGAAGATCTCGACAAACGGCACCAGCACCTTCAGGAATACAAGGATAAAAAGGAGGCAAAGGCAGTCGCGCTTAAAGCCGCCTTAGAGCGGATCGTGGGCCTCATAGATACGCTCGACGGCAACAAGCAAACCCAAGAGACTCTGAGTAAAGCAGTGGCCCAAGAAGAAGTCATCGGCGAGGTGTGGGTGACCAATGCCCAGGGCCTCATTGTGTATTACGGCCGGCATATCCCCCCGGTGCGCAATGTCGCAGATTTTCCCCTTGGGTCCCTGGCTAAGATATTGAACATGGTCCCCGAAGATGTGATTTCACCCATACAGCGGACCGCCATCCTATTGCCTACGATAATCGGGGGGCATTGGTCTAGGGTCTCGCCTACATTTTCCTCTTTAACTGTCGGCATCGACAAAATCCCAAAGCACCTAATCATTTCAACGGAAGAACCCTTTACAATATACGGCGGTGAGCCTGTAGAAATGAACCGCGTCAAGGATGGCTTAATCGCCGCGACGGTCTCGCGGCAGCAGTATAACCCCCCGCTTCAGGAGAGAAGCGAGGAAAGCGAAAAGCTCAGTCTTTTGCGCAATACGACCGGAATTGCGGCCCTAGCCGGCTTCATCCTCTTCTGGCTCTTCATCCCTGCGTGGATGGCCTTGGACGCCCACAAAAGACGAGAAAAAACCGCAGTTTGGGGCATCTTCGGCCTCTTGGGCAATATGATAGCCTTGATCGTCTATTTGCTCGTGCGCGAAAACGGGCAGTCGTCTGGAAATTCCTAGCGAGCCAACGCGGCAGTCACCGGGAATCTTCAGACGGCTGCTACGCCTCAGCGCCGATTGCCTCCTTCGGGTCCGATCTCGCCCGTACCCACCCCAACGCCCGTGAGCACTTCGCTGTAGCCGGGATAGGTAACGGCGTATTGGAATCCCTCGTTGGTACCCGCTGCGCCAAAGCGGCCCTGCTTGTCGAGCGCCACGAAATTGAGGTGCAATTCCTCGACCGGACGCGGGTCGAGCGCGACGATGCGGCGGATGGTCTCGACGCAGGCTTCCTCCGGGTGTAGCCCTTGGCGCATGTACTCGACGACGAGGAAGGTCGCGCAGTAGCGCATGACATTCTCGCCCAGACCAGTAGCCCCAGCCGCACCCACGCCCCCATCAACGTATAGGCCGCTGCCAATGATCGGCGAATCCCCGACGCGGCCCGGCAGTTTGTAGCCCCAGCCGCTGGTAGAGCAGCCGCCAGCGATCCGCCCCTCACCGTCGAGTCCAAGCAGAGCGATAGTATCGTGATTGTCAGCCGCGTCCTGCTTTTCCCGCCATTCCTCCCACGCCTTGTGCCTTTCTTCCGTAAGCAAATCGACGCTGGCAAAACCCTGCTCCAGGGCGAACTGCCGCGCGCCTTCGCCGACGAGCATGACGTGCTTGGTCTCGTCCATCACCCGGCGCGCCACCGAGATCGGGTGCAGGATTCCCTCGATAGCGGCGACGCTGCCAGCGCGCTGGCCCTCGCCGTCCATGATACAAGCGTCGAGCTGCACCACGCCTTGGGCGTTGGGTATGCCCCCCAACCCCACGGATGCATTGGAGGCGTCGGCCTCGGCAACGTGGATGCCGCGCTCGACGGCGTCGAGGACCGAGCCACCCTGTTCGGCGATCCGCAGCGATTGTTCGTTGGCGGCTTTGCCAAAGGCCCAAGTGGAGACGAAGAGAGGGCGATCCGTGCTCATGGGGATATCCTTTTCTGCGCGCGCCGTCCCGGCGAGGGCGAGACCGCCAGCGGCGAACGCGGTCTCGCGCATGAAGCGTCGACGACTCAGCGGCATGGCTTAATCCTCGTCGCCATTGTGATGTTCGCCACCGTCATCCGTGTCCTTATGTTCGCCATCGTCATCCGTGTCCTTATAGGCAATGGCGGCGATCTCGACGCGAAAGTCAAAGACGATCTGCGCTCCACCAGTGCAAGCCCGCGCTGGAAACTGCTCTTTAAAGTACGAGGCGTACGCCTTGTTCATCTCGTGATAATCTTCAATGTCCGAGAGCCAGACAGTGACGTTGACGAGATCGTCGTACGCATACCCGTGCTCTTCAAGTATCCGCCCGATGTTTTTCATGGTCTGATGAGTCTCGGCCGCGACTGACTCCTTGACGTCGGCACCGTCGGCCGTGCGGGCGATCTGGCCACTGATGAAGAGGAGACCGCCGGCTTGGCGGGCCGGGCTAAAAGGCAGGGTCTTGAGCGGTACGGCCTCTTGGGCAAAGGCTGGCGAAACGGCGAGCGCACACGCGAGCGCGGTGCGGATACAGCTTTTCATAAGGTATCTCCTGGTTCGAGTTGAAGCCTGTTAATAAGCTCAAAAGGCCCTACGGCGACAACCGGCGCTGGGTCGCCGATGCGGGCCAGTGTTCTTTTTATTTTGTTGAAATAACGCTGTTACTGTATTTTTATTGACAAAGGGATAATCTGCGCTTATTTTTGGTGCTGCACAGAATTTCACCGTTATCACCCCTATCAAGGGGATTTCAATTATGACTGAATCGACCTCCCTCGACCACGGCGAGCGCATCGGCCGCCTCGAAGGTATCATCGAACAAATTAACGAGCGTCTCAACGGCATAACCCGTCGCCTCGACAGCCTAGAAATCAACCACCGCCGAGACTTTCGCTGGCTCATCGGCCTTCAGTTGGCTACGTGGGCTACCATCGTCGGACTGAGATTATTTGGCGGATAGCCGCCACATCATTTGAAACCTGTCGATTTCAAGATGAAGACGCTTAAAGAGATCGCCCATGTCCAGATGGGCCTCGCCTTTCGTTCCCGCATTGAGCCGGAAGTGGATGGGACTGTTGCAGTCATTCAGATGCGCGACCTGACCGAGGATAATAAACTGAGCCATCGCAATCTGATCACTATTAAAATGGATAGCCTTAGCGACCGCCATTTGGTAAAACGCAGAGATTTGATTTTTCGCTCTAGAAGGCAGACCACTACGGCGGCAATCATTGATACGAAAATTGGTCCGGCGGTTGTCGCGGCTCCGCTGTTGAGAATCCGGGTTACGAGCAAGCATGTTCTCCCGGAGTACCTGTGCTGGTTCGTCAACCAGCCGTCAGCCCAAGCGTTTTTGCACAGTAGAGCTACTGGAACGGCGATGACGGTGATCGGCAAATCCGCTCTCGATGATTTGCAAGTGCCCCTACCTCCTCTCGAAACTCAGAAGCAAATCGTCGCCTTGGCCGATTTATCGAATAAGGAGCAGAAGCTGATGAGGGAGCTGGCGGCGAAGAAGGAAAAACTAGTCAACGGGATTCAGATGCGATTGGCAACCAAATAGGAGCAGCGAGATATGAGCGATCAGATCCAACAGAAAGATATCAACAGCGCCGCTTGGGCAGCCTGCGACACCTTTCGCGGGGTGATGGATGCGGCGGGATACAAAGACTATATCCTCGTGATGCTATTCCTCAAATACATCTCCGATGTCTGGAAAGACCACTACGAGGAATATCAAGAAAGATACGGCGACAACGATGAGCGCATCCGGCGCAGGCTGAAAAACGAGCGCTTTGTCCTGCCAGAGGGCAGCAGCTTTTACGACCTCTATGAACGGCGCTCGGAAGCCAATGTTGGTGAGCTCATCAATATCGCGCTGGAGGCGATTGAAACGGAGAACAAAGAGAAGCTGGAAGATGTTTTCCGCAATATAGACTTCAACAGCGAGGCCAATCTCGGCAAAACCAGAGATCGCAATCGCCGCCTGAAAATGCTGCTGGAAGATTTCAACAAGCCCGAATTGAACATGAGCCCCAGCCGAGTTTCGGAAGACGTCATCGGCAATACCTATATATATCTGATCGAGCGTTTCGCCTCTGACGCCGGAAAAAAAGCCGGCGAATTCTACACGCCGCACAAAGTGTCCGAACTGGTGGCGAAACTGTGCTCTCCCAAGCCAGGTGCCCGCATCTGCGACCCCGCCTGCGGTTCCGCCGGACTGCTGATTGAGGCGGCCCGGCTAGTGGGCGGTAAGGACTACTCCCTGTACGGCATGGAGGTGAACGGCAGCACCTGGGCACTGGCGCGGATGAACATGTTTTTGCACGGTGCCGACTCCGCCCGCATCGAATGGTGCAATACCCTTACCTCCCCGACACTGGTGGAAAACAACCAACTGATAAAGTTCAATAACGTGGTCGCCAATCCGCCGTTTTCGCTCGACAAGTGGGGTGCAGAAGATGCCGACGCGGACCCGTACAACCGCTTTTGGCGCGGGGTGCCGCCCAAATCCAAGGGCGATTACGCTTTCATCAGTCACATGATAGAAGCGGCTTTGGAAAAAGAGGGGAGGGTCGCGGTGGTGGCTCCGCACGGCGTTTTGTTTCGGGGCGCTGCTGAAGGGCGCATTCGCAAACAATTGATTGAAGAAAACCTGCTCGACGCCGTCATCGGCTTGCCCGGCAATCTGTTCCCTACGACCTCAATACCGGTGGCCATTTTGGTCTTTGACCGCTCGCGTGAGCAAGGGGGCGTGAATGGGCACCGCAAAGACGTTCTGTTTGTCGATGCAAGCCGCGAATATCAAGCGGGCAAGAATCAAAACACCTTGCTGGACGAGCACCTCGAAAAGATCACCGCTGCTTATGAAAAACGTGAAGATGTGGATAAATACGCCCACCTCGCCACCTTTGAAGAAATCGTGGAAAACGACTTCAACCTGAATATTCCGCGCTATGTGGACACCTTTGAGGAAGAAGAGGAGATTGATATTGACGCGGTGGGTAGGGAGATCGATCAATTGGAAAAGGAATTGAGTGTGGTGCGTGGAGCGATGGGGAAGTTGTTGAAGGGGATCGACCGCGAGGGTGGGCTTGATCGGTTATTCCAATCTTGGACGGATGAGGGCGATGCAGACGAACAGCGGGAGACGCTTGAGCATCTCATTAAGGCGCTGGATGAAAACCGGCCGGCCGACCGCAAGCTCTTTCCAAAGGAACAGAAGGGGAAGAGTTGGTGAGCCAGATCGTACTGCTCGATAGCGGCCCCCTCGGTCTGGTAACCAGTCCAAGCGGCTCGGGAGAGGCTGCGGAATGTAGGGACTGGTTTCAGCAAGTGGAAGCTGGAGACTCGATGGTAATGGTGCCAGAGATCGCCGACTACGAGGTTCGGCGCGAGTTGCTTCGGGCGGGCAAAATTAGAGGCATTGAGCGGCTTGACGCACTTATCGCTCAGGTCAATTACTTGCCTATTACGACCAATGCCATGCGCCGAGCCGCAGCCTACTGGGCCGATGCTCGTCAGCAGGGTCGGCCAACGGCAGCCGATCCGGCCCTTGACGGCGATGTAATATTGGCGGCGCAAGCGGCAACGCTGAACTGGACGGATGTGGTTGTGGCGACGACGAACGTAAGGCATCTATCTCGTTTCGTTCAGGCAGAGATATGGTTCGACATTGCTGGATGAGGCCGTAAAGCAGGCCACGGGAAGACGGCCCGTAACACTTCCTCGAACGAAGCCAAGGTCGCATAAAAACATGAGACGACGAGAAGCCCGCCTCATTTTGGGTGTGGGTGAGGACGCTACCACAGAAACGATAAAGTCAGCGTTTCGCCGCTATGCCCTCAAGCACCACCCCGATCGCAATCCGGACAACCCGGTTGCCGAAGAGGCATTTAAGGAGGGTGCTCATGCCTATCGCTTGCTGACGGGACAGGAGGGGACCGATCTGGATGAATTGTTAGAGCAATTTGAGGATATAGAGCAGTCCTTCGACAAAATGAAGCAGTCCTTTGACGAATTTGGAAAAAGTATGTCAGAAGGACTCGACCGGATCGAAACCAAGATGTCCCGCATGTTTAAGTGGACCATCTTCTTGATGATTTTCACGACCCTATCGTTGGTTCTTCTCATTCTGTTCGGTTTCTGATTTTGCTGGTGGCTGAGCTATTTCCCGTGGATCGCTCCGTTATTCACATCCAATATATTGGAGAGAAAGTGCTGCTCCCACAGAGAGAATTCGAACGACTGGTGGAACTGGCACAGCAATATGAAGAGATTATCGTGCGAAGACAGGAAGATGATGTGCCAATATGGGATATTATGCGCTTGGTGGAACAAAGTGGCGCATTTGGCTTCTAGAAAGAGGAAGAGGAAGACATTTACTCCTCCGAGGACGGAGAGCCGGTGTGACGCGCCCAACGCGAATACGCAAAAACCTATTGGCAGGCATACAAGGATTCCCAGTGATGAGAAAAATGAGAAAATACCACGATTACCTGATGGAAGAACTATCTGACCGTGAGAAGGCCATCTCCTACCTTCAAACGGCATTGGAAGAATACCGAATAGACGGGCACAGTATAGCTCTTTATCTCGCATTGAATCAGGCTGTTGAAGCACAGGGCGGCGTTCAAGAATTCGCGCTGAGAACCCACAGCGATCCACAGGCCGTTTCGGATGCCTTGTTGAGCAAGAATGAGACGCAGATTACTAGAGTAATAGCAAGACTGTCAGAGGAGGATTGCGAGAGCAGCGATTCGGAAATTCCGAAGTGTTCAAAGGGAAGGTCGTAGAGTGACTTTGAGTAGCAAAACGGCGAAAAATGAGACGTTGCCGAAAGGGTGGCGAAGAGTGAAATTGGGGGAATTGTGTGAAAAAACCTTGGGAGGAGGCACTCCTTCAACTGCAAATACTGACTATTGGAAAGGCCATATTCCATGGATGACTAGTGCTGATATTGTGAATGCAAAAACTATAAAACCGAGAAAATATATTACTGATAAGGCGATGGCTAATTCAGCTACAAATCTGATTCCAAAAAATAATATTATAGTCGTAACGCGAGTTGGACTAGGTAAGGCCGTCAAAAATGAAATGGATATTTGTATCAGCCAAGATTCTCAGGGTTTAATATTGAAGCAATCTGTCATACCAGACTTTTTGATTCATTCACTAATTGAAAAAATAAAAGTTTTCAAATTGACAAGCCAAGGTTCTAGGTCGTAGCTTGTGATTATCTCAGTCCAACCGGACAAAGTCGCATGAGTTCCAGAGAGGAATAGAGATGATCGGCGATGCCGGCGGCCATCGCCGGACTCCTGTGTTGCCATCGGCCTTCTTGCGTCGGCTGTCGCAAGGACCGATGCGGATGATGAAAATTGTAGCGCACCGCACCAATCCAACTGAGGGCATCATGCCGATCCGTCCGACGCGAAAAGTGCAGGGTTTTGCGCCCCTTTCGTGCGTTGCGCATCCGATCGGTCAGGTTGAACCGCTCAATGGCGCTGGTGTTGGCTTTCGTCCAGCCCAAATCGGCTACGACTTGGGCCAATTTGCCCTTGCCAAAGATCGGTCGGACTTCCATCTGTTGGATCCGCCCCCCTTGCCGATGTTTGACAATCTGGGCATACACCAGCGCTTGGGGGATCCGCACCACCGGGGCCGGGGGTCGGCCGCGGGGGCCTCGACGCGGCACGGGATAGGCCCGACCAAAGGTAGCTACAATCGCTTCGCGATAGGTCGGTTCGCCATCGGTAAACAGCGCCGGCAGCCCCGCCTTGGCAGCCAGCCGCTCGGCCGCGTCGGCCACCACTTGGTGAATCGTGCGGGTCGTACGGCGTCCAGGCACCAGCGATACCAGCAGTTTGCTCTGCGGATCCAAGCTGTTGGCATCCCAATAATCCCCCCGTTCACTCGGATCGTCCATCGGCGTCATGTGCCGTTGTTTTTTGGCCACATACGACCATTTCTCATCAAACTGGAGGGCCGCTGGATGCACGTTACGAACCAGCCGATCATGCAGTTGATAGCTGATCCGGCCCCCCACGCGCAGCAGACGACCAACCGCATCCTTGGATACCCCCACCAAGCGCGCCGTGGCATTCAAGCCACAGGCACTATCCAGATGCTCCATCACCGACACGGCTTGCGCCTCGCTGATCTTGCAGTTAAACAACGCCGTGCCTTTGCGCTCGCTAAATTCCTCGCCGCAGCACCGACAGCGCAGATAGCGAATCCGATCCGCCCCATAGATCTTGCGCACCCGCAGGTTGGCTTGGCCGCGTTGGCCGTAGGTCTTGCATTGGGTATTGAGACAGCACAAATTCTCCAACGCTGGTCTTGGCTCTTGCATCTTTATCCCTCCTTGCTTGGCGGTTTGGAGAGATAAATAAAGAGCACAAGGCCAGCACTAGACCTAACTGGTCTGAGATAATCTCACGTTACGACCAGGTTCTACTATTCAGGGGATAACAAAAAAACGACTCCTTGATATTGAAATCCCCCTACCACCGCTCTATCAGCAAAAAGCCATCGCCTCCCTATTGGAAACATGGGACACGGCGATTGAGAAAACCGAAGCACTGATCGCGGCGAAGGAGAAGCAATTTAAGTGGTTGCTGAAAACTCTTATCAGCGATCAGCAAGATAATCCTGAATGGCGAAAAGTGAAGTTGGGTGAGTTTGGAACCTTCTACAAAGGGAAAGGAATCACAAAAGCCGACTTGGTTGAGGACGGCATCCCGTGCCTACGTTACGCCGAAATCTACACGAAATACGATGGTATAGTTAATGAGTTGACCTCCTCCGTCAGTCCAGATGCAGCTACTAAGGCTGCTCCGATTCAGTCTGGCGACATCATCTTCGCTGCTTCCGGGGAAACGACTGCCGAAATCGGGAAGACCATCGCCTTCGTTGGCCACTACCCGGCTGTTGCTGGCGGTGATACCGTAATTTTTCGTGATCACGGGCAGGAACCAGCCTATTTGGCATACGTGCTCAATTCCTCAGATGCAGCAAGGCAAAAGGCCCGTCTCGGCAAAGGTCAATCTGTCGTCCATATTCATGTCCCGGAGCTTTTTCAGGTTGAGGTGTCTCTTCCTCCTCTACATGAACAACGCAAAATCGTCAAAATTTTGGCCACTTGGAACACGGCGATTGAGAAAACCAAAGCCCTATCCGAGCAATACCACACTCAAAAACGCGGATTGATGCAGAAGTTGCTGACGGGGAAATGGAAGATCCAAATATGACTGACTTATTTTTCATAAGGAGATTGAAACATGGTTTATGAGATTGATAAAGATAAAGATGGTATGCCGACGTGTGGTTTTGCTGCTGAATCTGCAAGAGCAGGTAGCAAGGTTAAAATGATTTATAGGGATTTTATAACTCCGTTGAATCGACCTCTGTTTTATGAAACACTTGAAAGTTTAGGAAGTAGTTATTTACCAGACGGTATGTCACCTGGATGTATTGAAACTATGATTGGAGTTGTTAGAAGAGATGGAAGTGCAACTGTTTATATAAATGAAGATATTGAAATCACAATGAAAATGCGGGCGGCTAATTCAATAAAGAAAGGTCAAGGAGTTAGAAAATCTGATATTGCAGATATAAAAGAATTGAGTACAAACATTGTAATCCCTGACGATTGTGGATTCTTTTTTATTTTTCATGTTGGATGGATGCGCTGTTGTTATTACGATTTTAGTACAAGCATTCCTGATATTGTTTTGGAAAAAAGTAAACTACCTGAATCTATACGTGTGAGAAGTTACCACATCCCTGAAATACTGGGCAGATGTTACCGATCAGTTTTCTTTCGCGAACGTCTTTATCATACAGATCACGAGTGGGATCTGATGTTTAAAAACGGATGGTTTCCCTTTTTTGGATTAAATGAAGATCATTTGAAAAAACTTAAAAATTTTTGGCAGCAAGAATGGGAAACAGACGACATTGTATCCGATGTAGCCAAAGATTTGAAAAGGAGATTGCCAAAACTGCTTGAAAGCTGGGAAGAATATGAGGGAATAGCTGAATATCATTCAGAAGACTTGAAAGATGCAGTTGAAGATTTTATGAGAGATGATCATAGAAGGTGTGGGCGAAATTTATATATAAAAATCGAAGGCATCATGCGTTCTGACTACATGACTTCAAAGTATCGTGAAACCATCTTACAAGAAGAAGAAATTGAATCTCCGAATACGGATAAATTGAGGAAGTTTGTGACGACTATTGACGACGTAAGCGGCTTATTATTACCAGACAGATTCAAAGAGTATTTGAAGAAAGTTTATTTTTCTCAAACTAATATCAGAAATGAAAACGCTAGACCTGCAAGAAATTCTACTGCACATGGGTATGCGGGGAACTGGACAGAAGAAACATCGGTTGTTGCCTTTTTGATTGTTGAACAGATTATGCGATATATTATGGAAAGACAATGGGAATTAGAATAATCTCTGTCCACCTGCGAATAAATTCTCAATACAGAAGAGCTTTACAATTTACTCAATATACTGAGTAAAATTACTCAAAGAATTGAGCAAAATGGCCTTCATCAGACCCCAAGCGTCCGAGCTAGCCCGGCGCTTAAAAGAACCCCGACGGTTCATTCAAGTCGTCTCGGGAGCAAGGCAGGTCGGCAAAACAACCCTTGCCCTGCAAGTTGCCGAGCGGAGCAAACTACCCTATCACGTTGCCAGTGCCGACGAGCCAACCCTGCGCGGTGCCGGGTGGATTGAATCGCAATGGGAAGAGGCCCGGCTACTGGCCGACAGCGCCAAAAGAAAAGGGGCCTTGCTCGTATTGGATGAGGTACACAAAGTTCCGCATTGGGCTGAAACGGTCAAGCATCTCTGGGATGAAGACACCCGCAAGAAAACATTGGTAAAAACCGTATTGCTCGGCTCCGCCCCGCTCCTAATCGGCAGGGGACTGACTGAAAGCCTTGCCGGCCGCTTTGAAATCCTGCACATGCCGCACTGGAGCTTTCCCGAGATGCGGACGGCCTTCGGATGGGATCTGCAACAATATCTCTTTTACGGTGCCTATCCGGGTGCCGCGCCTTTGATAAAACAGCCGTTCCGCTGGTCGCGCTATATCCTAGACTCGCTCATCGAAACGACCGTAGCCCGCGACGTGCTCCTGCTCTCCCGCGTTGACAAACCGGCATTGCTCCGGCGGCTGTTTGAACTAGGCTGCGCCTATTCGGGGCAAATCCTTTCCTACACAAAAATGACGGGCCAGCTTCAGGATGCAGGAAATACGACGACGCTTGCCCACTACCTCGACCTGCTCGCGGGTGCTGGCGTGCTCACCGGCTTGCCTAAATACGCCGGCGACACCGCGCGGCGGCAGAGATCAAGTCCCAAGTTTCAAGTCTTCAACACTGCGCTGCTAACCGCTCAGTCCGGCATGACTCAGGCGGAGGCATTTGCCGACCGCGAGTTTTGGGGCCGCTTAACCGAATCCGCAGTAGGCGCACACCTGCTCAACGCATCCGTCGGCGGAGAGTGTGAACTCTTTTATTGGCGGGAGCGCAACCGCGAAGTGGATTTTGTCGTGAAAAGAGGAAGGAAACTGCTGGCCATAGAAGTAAAAAGCGGACGCACCACCATTTCACTTCCCGGCATGGAAGCGTTCGCCAACTCCTTCAAACCAGACCGCCTGCTAATAGTCGGCACCGGCGGAATCTCTCTCGAACGATTTCTCTCAAAGCCCGTAGGATATTGGATAGATCAGTCAGACCAATAACCCATCTGTCCCATCTGCGTCCATCTGCGGATAAAATAGGAACAAAACCATGCCCACCTTCCTCTTCAGCGAAAAACACCTCTCCCAGATCCCCGCTCTACAACAACTAATCAACCTAGGCTACCAATATCTCCCCCCCACCCAAGCAATGACTGAGCGCGGCAGTCGCGCCTCCAACGTCCTACTAGAAAACATCCTGCGCGACCAACTCAAAAAAACAAACCGCATCCGCTACAAAGGCGACGAATACCTATTCAGCGAGGAGAACATCCAGTCCGCCATCCAGAAACTCAAAACCGTCCAATACGACGGCCTGCAAAAAACAAACGAAGCAATCTACGACCTAATAACTCTTGGCACGGCACTTGAACAAACCATCGAAGGCGATTCCAAAAGTTTCACCCTGAACTACATCGACTGGAAAAACCCCGCCAACAACGCATTCCACGCCGTAGCAGAATTCTCCGTTGAACGCGCCCGCAGCACAGAGACCGCAAGACCCGACATCGTCCTGTTCGTAAACGGCATCCCCCTTGTCGTGATCGAGTGCAAGTCCCCCGATACAGACGTAGAACAAGCGGTCTCTCAAATGATCCGCAACCAAGGAGACGAATACATCCCACGACTTTTCATATACGCACAATTTCTACTGGCCGTGAACAAAAACGAGGCCAAATACGCAACAGTGGGCACTTCAAAAGAGTTCTGGAGCGTTTGGGACGAGTTGGAGGATGCTGAGCGCGACGTAAACGCCTGCATCAATAAAGCGCTTTCCAATGACGACAAAGATGCCCTATTCTCCGGTGAATTCGCCTCGGCGCGGTCGCACTTTGATGCACTTGAGCGCAGCGGCGACCGACTGGTCACGGAACAGGATCGCTGTCTTTACAGCTTGTGCCGACCCGACCGCCTGTTGGAGCTAATCTTCGGTTTTATAGTCTTTGAATCTGGCAGCAAAAAAATTGCCCGCTACCAGCAGTTCTTTCTGGTTCGTACCGCCATAAAGCGCATCAAGCAAAAAGACAACGAAGGTCGCCGCATGGGCGGTATCGTCTGGCACACGCAGGGTTCCGGGAAGTCCATCACTATGGTCATGCTGGTCCGCGCCTTGTCTTTAGACCCAGGGCTGGCCAGTCCGCGCATGATTCTGGTTACAGACCGCAAAGACTTGGACAAACAACTGGGCAATACCTTCGCGGCCTGCAATCTGGACAAGGAGCGGGCAACATCCGGGCGCAATCTAATCAGACACATCAAAAACAGAGTCGGCATCATCACCACGCTGATCAATAAGTTCGACAAGGCGCTTTCCGCTGAGAAATATGTAGATGATTCCGCCGATATTATCGTCCTCGTTGACGAAAGCCACCGCACCAACTTCGGCTCCCTAGCAGCACGCATGAGACAAATGCTGCCCAATGCCTGCTTTATCGGCTTCACGGGAACGCCGCTGCTCAAACAAGAAAAGAACAGCTTTGCCCGATTCGGTAGTTTGATTGAACCCCATTATTCCGTCCGGCGAGCAATCGCGGACAAGGCGGTAGTCCCCTTGCTGTACGAAGGACGGCACGTGGAGATGGAACAGAATCAGGCCGCCATTGACCTCTGGTTCGCTCGCCACACCGAAGACTTGGCAGACGAACAAAAAGCAGACCTAAAGCGAAAATACGCACGCGCCCGAGAGTTGAGTAAGACCGATCAAGTCGTCTATATGTGCGCGTTTGATATTAGCAGACACTTCCAGACCTCTTGGCAGAATACGGGATTTAAGGCCCAGCTTGTAGCGGACAGCAAGGCGACCGCGCTCAAGTATCGCGAATCGCTCAATGAAATAGGCGCAGTCTCATCAGAGGTCGTCATCTCCCCGCCGGATACGCGGGAGGGACATGAGGAAGTAGGCGCGGAGACGACAAATGAGGTGAACAAGTTCTGGGAAAAAATGATGGCCCGTTACGGCTCTGAAGATCAATACACCAAGCAAATCATCGCCCAGTTTAAGAACTCGGACAAACCGGAAGTTCTAATCGTCGTGGACAAACTCATCACGGGTTTTGATGCGCCTCGCAATACCGTGCTCTATCTGTGCCGCAAATTGCGCGAACACACGCTGCTCCAGGCGATTGCCCGCGTAAACCGCCTGCACGAGGGCAAGGAATTCGGCTATATCATCGACTATGCCAATGTGTTGGGTGAACTGGACAAGGCGCTACACACGTATGACGCGCTCTCGGGCTTTGACGGCGACGACCTCGCGGATTTCCTGACCTCCATCCACGAAGAAGTGTCCAAGCTGCCGCAGCGCTACTCAGACCTGTGGGGCATCTTTAAGGAAATCAAAAACTCTCGCGATGAAGAACGCTACGAAGTGCTACTATCTGACGACGCAGTGCGGAATGAGTTTTACGAACGCCTCACTGAATACAGCAAGACCCTTGCCATCGCCCTTTCAGCCGAGCAGTTCATCATGCAAAGCGACGAGGCGCAACTAAATCGCTACAAAAACGATCTCAAGCGTTTCCAGAAACTGAGATCAGCAGTCCAACTGCGCTACGCCGAAACCATTGATTACCGCGACTACGAACCCCGGATTAAAAAACTGCTGAGCACGCATATTCAGGCCAACGAGGTCACTCGCTTAAACGATCCCGTGAATATGTTTGACGATAAGACCTTCTCTATGATCAAAGAGCAGCGCGGCGTCTATCAAGCCAAGACTACGGCGGCAAGAGCCGATATTATCGCCCATTCGGCCAAGCGCACAATCACTGAAAACATGGGCAAAGACCCAGCTTTCTACGAGAAATTCTCAAAGCTCATTCAAGACGCCATTGACGGTTTCAAGAATCAGCGGATATCAGACCTTGAGTATTTGCAAAAAGTGAGTGCCATCCGCGATGAGGTCGCCAACACCCAACGCGACGATGTCCCCGACTCCATCCGCGATAACGAGGAGGCCAGCGCGTATTTTGGGGCGATCAAACCTTGTCTGACTGAGGTGGGTGAAAACCAAGTTGACTACGTCGCCGCAGAAACGGCGCTTGCCGTCAAAGGCGCGCTAGAAAAAAATTGGAAGGTGGACTTTTGGAACGATAGCGACGCACAAAACGCCGCAAAAAACGAGATGGATGATTTCTTTTACGACGTGGTAAAAGACGTGCATGGCATTGATTTATCGTCGGCACAGATGGACGAAATGATCAGCCAAACAATGAAGATCGCTAAATCCTGGAGACGCTCTTAATGCCAGAGGCGAACCGCACCCTCACCTATGCCGGCGAGTCCATTCCCTTTCACCTGAGCTACTCGAAAAGAAAGACGCTTGAGATCGCCGTTCACCCCGACGGCTCGGTAGTTGTAAAAGCCCCACTGGGAGAAGATGAAACCTTTGTCGAAGATTTCATTAACAAGCGTGCGCGCTGGATAAAACGCCAGATTCGCTATTTCGCACAGCTTGGACCGCGCACCCCCGAGCGGCAGTTTGTCGGCGGCGAAAGCCATCTTTACCTCGGCAAACAGTATCGGCTGAAGATAAGGCCGTCTGACACAGACGAGGTTTTGTTAAAGCGCGACTTCTTCCACATACAAGCGGTTGACGACAAGCCAGAGCACATAGCGATGTTGCTTGAAGCATGGTACTGGAGCGAGGCGGAAGTTTATTTTGCTCAAGTATTTGCAGAATGCTGGCAGCTCTTTAAAAAAAAGGGCGTGGACAAGCCTGCACTTAAAATCCGCAAGATGAAAACGCTCTGGGGAAGTTTCAGCGTCAAACGCGGCATAACATTGAATCTGGAACTTATAAAAGCACCCAGAGAATGTATTGAATACGTCGTTATCCACGAGCTATGCCACTTATTCCATCTCAATCACGGCCCGGAGTTTTACAACTTGCTTGAGCAATTTCTTCCCGACTGGATGAAACGAAAACATCGCTTGGAAACGGTACTGTCGTAGAGGTTCTAACAACCGTTCGCCGTCGACCCAAGTTGTCCTATTTGTCGAACCGCTAATCCCTACCCCGTTCTGATCTCGTCCAGTGCCGCGACCATGCGGTCGATTTCGCCAAAGTTATTGTAGATATGGGTGGAAACCCGCTGGGTGTAGCCCGGCTCGGCCTCGCCCCAAACCGGGGTCGTGATCCGGTATCTATCATAGAGGAGCTGTCCGGGATTGTCGGCACCAAAGCCTTTGAGCCGAAACGTGGAAATCGAATTGGCGAGATCCGGATGCGGCGAGGAAAGCGGTTCGACCCAGCCGGTTTCAGCCATGCGCTGGCGCAGATAGCCGGCTAACTGCCGCCCACGGGCGGCGATTCGCTCCTTGCCGATCTCATTTTGCAGGGCCACCGCTTCGGCCACTGCGCCGAAACAGGACAGATCGCGCGTGCCGATATTCGTTAGCTGCCACATAAAAGGCTGTCCATTAATACAGAGCGCCCCTGTATCATTGCGCTTGGGCCCGCCTTTATCATAGCCATGACTAACGGCGATGTGGTGCAGCTTGTCCTGTACTTGCGGCTGGGCGTATAAAAATCCCGTGCCCTTGGGCGCGCAGAGCCACTTGTGACAATTGCCGCCGTAAAAATCGCAGCCGTAGTAGGTCAAATCCAGCGGGATCTGTCCAGGGGCATGTGCCCCGTCTACGGCGATCATCGCGCCGTGGGCGTGTGCCAACTCGGCCAGCTCTTTGATCGGAGTAATGAGCCCAGAGGGCGACGTCACGTGACTGACCAATAACAGCCGCGTCCGCGCGGTCAGTCCCCGGCGGAAAGACTCCGCGATTTGCTCGGGCTCTGCGGGCGGAATAGCGATCGGTGCTCGCCGCACCACAACGCCATAGCGGCGCTCGGCGTGGTACAGGCAGTTGTCGATGGCACCGTATTCTTGGTCGGAAGCCAGAATCTCGTCGCCGGGCTGCCAATCGAGGCCGAGGACGACTTGGTTGATGGCGATGGTGACATTGGTCGTGAAAGCCAAGTCGGCAGGTGCGGCGTTGAGAAAGGTCCCTAGGTCGCGTCGCGCTTGGTTCATGCGCTTAAACAGTCGGGCGCGGTTGCGCGTCGGATTGCCCTCCAACTCTTCCAAGCCCCTGACTAAAGCGTCGAAAACCGAGCGGTGCAACACGCCCCAAGAACCAGTGTTGAGATAGGACTCGTCAGACGCCTGCATAAATCCAGCGGCAATATCCCGCCAGTAGGCTTCTTCTTTATTGGTGGTCGGCCAAGCTTTTTTTGAATCGGACAAGGGCTGCTCCCAGTGTTAAACATTCATGGCAGATTTTTGCATCGCGGCTGTATGTCCTATTATATTTCACCGCGACCGCGCACGGCGACCGTCGCGCCGGCCCAATAAAGCTACACTGTGTGCGGGCGGTCCAGCTTCGCGTGCAGGATCCTTCCTACGACCAACCGCTACTACACATGCCGCCAGCTTTAGCCACCGACACTACCCCGCTGTTGGCCACCGTCGGCCTGACCAAACACTTCGCCATCCGCAAAAGCCGCTGGGGGCGAACCACCGGCCAAGTGCGGGCCGTCGACGACGTGTCGCTAGCCGTCCACAAGGGCGAAACCCTCGGCATCGTCGGCGAAAGCGGGTGTGGTAAAACCACCCTCGGACGCTTGATCCTGCGCTTGATCGAACCCACCGCCGGCCAAGTGCATTTCGCCGGTGTCGACATCAGTCGCCTCTCCGGTGCGCCCATGCGCGCTATTCGCCGCCAAATGCAGGTAATCTTCCAAGATCCCTACAGCTCGCTAAACCCACGACTGACAGTACACAAGATCATCGCCCAAGGCATCACGACCCATCATCTCGCACGCGGTAAAGAGGTCGCTGCCCGAGTGGCGCAATTGCTGGAGATGGTCGGCTTGCCCGCTGGGGCTGCCCGTCGATACCCGCACGAATTCTCCGGTGGTCAGCGCCAGCGCATCGGCATCGCTCGCGCCCTAGCGGTCGAGCCGCGCTTTATCGTCGCCGACGAACCAGTCTCTGCTCTCGACGTCTCGGTCCAAGCCCAGATCGTCAACCTGCTGCAGGACATCCAAGCCGACATGGGGTTGACCTATATGTTTATCGCCCACGATCTCAGCGTCGTGCGCCACATTGCCGACCGGGTCGCCGTAATGTATCTGGGCAAGATCGTCGAATTGGCCCCCAAAGAAGCGCTCTACGACGCGCCCTTACATCCCTATACCCAAGCCCTGCTTGCGGCGGTGCCCGTCCCCAATCCCCAAAAGCAGCGGGCGAGAGTCCTCCTCGACAGTGACGCGCCCGATCCGACCGCGACCCCCACTGGCTGTCCGTTTCACCCCCGTTGCGCCGAGCGCCAAGCACAATGCGAAACGACCACTCCGCAACTAACCACTATCGGCGCTGGACGCCAAGTCGCCTGT
Source organism: Candidatus Latescibacterota bacterium (assembly GCA_965203175.1). Lineage (GTDB taxonomy): Bacteria > Latescibacterota > UBA2968 > UBA8231 > UBA8231. The sequence goes on from OZ241867.1 coordinate 6,426,316, forward strand.
TTGCTGCGCCAGCCTAGTGCTCCAGTGCCGACCGCCAATCCACCAGCAAAGGAAAAACAACATTAAAACCTCCATTCCGCTATTGATCGCTATTCTCGCGCTTTTCATTCGCTCCGGCAGCGCCCAAGAAAAGACCATCCTTGGCTTCGACTTGCCGCCCGACGCGCTACCCTATGACCAGCAGGTGTACCGCATCCCCTGCAGCAATACCGCCAATTCGATCACCTTCGACTTTTCTGTCAGCGTCTATCAGCCCTATTGCGGGGCCGATCTCTTCAACGATCCGTTGATCACTTTCGACAAGGCACAAAATCCCCAACCCGGTGCCGCCGAAAGTTGGTCGGTCGCCGCCGACGGAGTAACGTGGACCTTTGTTTTACGCGAGGGCCTAATGTGGAGCGACGGCACCCCTGTCACCGCCCACGACTACGTCGCCACCTTCCGCCTCAGCGCCAGCCCCGATCACGCTTGGGATTTCGCCTGGTACTACACCTTCGTCGACAAGGGTGGGATCAAAAACTGGGACGAGGTCATCGCCGGAAATCTACCCGTCGAAGCATTGGGGGTCCGCGCCGTGGACGACCGCACCCTTGAGATTGTGACCAAGGGCGTGTTTCCGCCGCTGCCCAAGATCATGAAATACGCCTTTACGCTACAGAAGAAGGCCCTAGAGACGCACGGCCCCTACTACAACAACGACCCGGCCACCTCGGTCTCGTCCGGCCCCTTTATGCTGGAGTCTTTCGATCACGGTTTCAAAGTGGTTTTCAAGGCCAATCCACACTACAGAGGCTACCGGCCGCCGAGGTTGGCGCGGATAGAGGGAATCTATCTGTCGCCAGCGACCTATTTTATCGCCTATCTCAACAACGAAATTGACACCTTAAACTTCAACGCCTTGTCGCCAGCTGATTTCGCCACCATCCAGCGCGACCCCGAGCTGCAGGCCAACTACCTGCGCCCCGGTTTGATCGGCACCGACTATGTCTTCTTCGACGCGCATAGCCCTCCCTTCGACGACATCCATGTGCGCAAGGCCTTCGCCCACGCCATCGATCGCGAGGCCATCGTCAAGGGCGTCTACGGCGAGATCAAGGCCACGCCTGCCCATTCCATGCTCATGCCTGGCTTTCCCTCCGCTGATGTCGAGGGTCAACTTGCCCACTACCAGCGCTTCGACTGTGGCCTAGCGAAGGAACACCTAGCCCAAGCCGGCTTTCCCAACGGAGCCAGCTTCCCACCGCAGGTGATGTGGTTGCGCAACGAAAATCCCGGTATTGCCTCAGTCTATCAAGCGGCCGCTGCCTCGATCTCGCAGTGTTTGGGCGTCTCGATCCAAGTCTCGAATAAAGACAACAAAGTCTTTATGGACGCCCTACACGAGCGACCCACTGGCATTGCACTGGGGGCTGTCGCCTATAGCATCGACTTTGCCGACCCCATCAACCTGCTTGGCATCTGGGTCAGCAGCGGTCGCCACTCTTGGCGCAACCAACGCTTCGATGCCATCCTAGATGAGGCCAGCAACTTAATGGGCGACCCCCAGCGCCGCGACCAGCTCTTCCGCGACGCCGAGCGGATCCTCGTCGACGATGTCGGCGGAGCCTTTATCGCCCACCGCTGGGCCGGCGACCTGTTCCGGCCCACGGTGCGCGGTGCCAGCATCCGCGAGCCGGGGCCTGAGGGCACCTACGGCAAACACTCCGGCAACGACTGGCTGTGGGGCGATCTATACATTGGCGCAGCGCAATAATGACCGGCGACCACTGCCAAAGAGCGCACCCCAGGCCGTAGGCGATGCTTTTCTATCTGGCCCGCCGCCTGATCGCCCTAGCCTTTGTGCTGCTGGCAGTGTCGATGATCGTTTTCGCCTTGATGCACTCGGTGCCAGGCGGCCCCTTCGACACCCAACAGGCTAAGCTGCCCAAGGCTGCACGCGAGAATATTGAGCGCAAATATGGCCTCGACAAACCCGTCTGGCAGCAATACCTCAACTACATGAGCCACGCGGTTCGCTTCGACTTCGGCATCCCCTATCAGCAGCCACAGACCACAGTCGCCGCACTAATAGGCAAGACCTGGATTGTCACTGTGCAAGTCGGCGTGATGACAATCCTCGTGGCCTTTAGCTGTGGGATAGCCGCCGGCATGTTGGCTGCCTACCACCAGAACAGTTGGCTTGACAATATTGTGACCTTTGGCGCCATGCTCGGCGTCACCGTGCCCAATTTCGTAGTGGCGATGTGGTTTATCTTGTTTTTCGGGGTGGCACGGCAGTGGCTGCCCACCGGCGGCTGGAGCAATTCCGGCGCCTGCCTCTATGGCAACATGCTGTGCTCGGACTGGATTCTGCCGGTTTTGGCCTACGCAATGGCACCGATGGCGATCATTGCTCGCTACACCCGTGCCAGCATCGTCGATGTCATTGGCGAGGACTACGTGCGCACCGCTCGGGCCAAGGGCCTGAGTGAAGCCAAGGTCATGCGGCGCCACGTGCTGCGCAACGCGCAGATCCCGATGGTCACTGCGCTGGGCACCGAAATACCCAATCTCATCACCGGCAGCATCTTCATCGAGAGCATCTTCCGCATCAATGGCCTCGGTAAGTTCTTCGTCACCAGCACCCTCAACCGCGACTACCCGATGATCATGGCTACCTTCTTGCTGGTGGCGCTATTGTGGGGCATCACCTATATGCTGACTGATATCGCCTATACCCTCATCGACCCGCGCGTCAAACTCGGCGACAAAAAAGAGGCCTGATGACCGAATCCCTCGCCGGTGAAATCGGCAGCGTCCACCGCTCCTTTTGGGCCGACGCCCGACGGCGTTTTGTGCGCAACCGCCTCGCCGTCACCGGACTGGCCATTGTCTCTGGAATTTCTTTTTTGGCGATCTTCGCCGATTTTCTCGCGCCCTTCCCCTACGACCACGCCTATTTCGACAAGGTTTTGCTCGCGCCTTTGCAACACCCGGATCACCTGCTGGGCACCGACGAGGTTGGACGCGACTATCTCAGCCGCCTAATCTACGGTGCCCGCACCTCGCTAATCGTTAGTCTGCTAGTTCAGGCCCTCGCCGTGTTGATCGGGGTGCCGGTCGGTGCCCTCGCTGGCTATTTCGGCGGGCGGGTCGATTTTGTCGTCACCCGCATTATCGACGTGATGACCGCCTTTCCCAGCTTGCTTTTTGCCATCCTCATCATCTCGGTCCTCGAAGGCGGCTTGACGACCATTATCATCGCCTTGAGCATCACCGGCTGGATCGGCATCGCCCGGCTGACGCGGGCACAATTTTTGGCCCTGCGCGAGCAAGAATACGCCCTAGCGGCAAGGGCGCTGGGTGTGCCGACGCGCAAAATCATCTTCCGCGACTTACTGCTCAACGCGCTGACCCCGATCTTGGTCGCCGTCAGTTTCGGCATTCCAAGCACCATCTTCGCCGAAGCGGGTTTGAGCTTTATCGGTCTGGGGATCAACGACCCGATGGCCAGTTGGGGCAAGATGGTCGGCGTTTCCAACGCCTATGTCCGCATCTACTGGCACCTAGCGCTATTCCCGACCATCGCCATCGCCCTGACCATGCTGGGCTTTTCATTTCTAGGCGACGGTCTGCGCGATGCGCTGGACCCCAAATACGATCGTCCATAGAGGTGATTTTCTCAATCTCACCGCTATCACTGTTCTCAGCGCATTACAGCCTCAATACCCCTTGCGCTTGTCGATCACGCTCACCAACGCCTCCCCCGCCAAGTAGCGCCGCAAATTATCGCAAAACAACGCCACGCAACGACTATCGCGGTTGGGCGATCCCCCAGCCGTATGCGGCGTAATCAGCACATTGTCCATCCGCCACAGCGGGTGATCCTCGGGCAGGGGTTCCTGCGGCACCACATCCAATCCCGCCCCGCCGATCTGCCCTTCGGCAAGCGCCGCTAGCAGGGCCTGCTCATCGACGATCCGTCCCCGCGTGACATTGATCAACAGCGCGTGGCTCCGCATCCGCGCAAACGCCTCTTGGTCGAACAACCCCTCAGTCTCCGCAGTCAGCGGCGCGCAGACCGCCACCACGTCGGATTGTTCCAACAGCGCGTGAAACTGATCCATCCCCCAGCAGGCTTCTACTGCTTCCGGCACTTCAACCTCTTCTGGATCCACTGCGATAATTCGCATCCCAAACGCGCTCGCCCGCTGCGCCAACTCCCTCCCCGTCCCCCCCAATCCCACAATGCCCATCGTCTGCTCAACCAATTCCCACGACGCAGCGCGAATCGGCCAGCGCCGCTCCCAGTCCGGATAGCGCACGGCCGTGTGAATCCCCCGCGTCAGCCCGAGCAACAACGCCATCGCATGTTCGGCCAGATGCACTCCCACCCATCCCTTGGCGCTGCACAACACCACATCGCTCTCGACCAGTTCGGGATGCAGCACTCCATCTACCCCCGCTCCCCAACTCTGCATCCACTTGAGCTTTTGCCGCCGCGCGAACATCTCCCGGCTGATGTGCCCGCAGACGACCTCGATCTCCGGCATAACTTCCAAGGCCGCCGCATCCGAATCTACGCACACCACTTCCACTTCTTCGGCTACCTGCCGAATCTCCTCTATCAACTCCTCAGCTAAATCCATCTGCATCAAGACTTTCATATTCCTCTCCTTCCCTTGCGATTGTCTGTCCTCGGTGGTAGACCCTATTATTTGTTTTTCCAATTCCATCAACCACGGAAGCAGGTCATGCAAAATCACATCGTCAAGACCCACCCAGACGGTACTGTCCTCCCGCGCGAAGAGCAATTGGCTTGGAAGCTAGCCCAGCTCGCCGCCCACAACCAAACGGCCGACGCAGAAGTCGTCGAGATGATCGGCAATCGCGTCATCGACAATGCCGCAGTCGCCCTAGCCGCTATCAACCGGCCACCAGTGCGCAACGCCCGCCTCCTCGCCCTCGGCTATCCCCATCCCCACAACAGCGGCGCTCGCCTCTTTGGCGTGGCCAACGACCGCAGCTTCCACTGCGAATGGGCTGCCCTCGCCAACGGCGTGGCTGTGCGCGAACTCGACATGCACGACACTTACCTCGCGGCCGACTACTCGCATCCCGGCGACAACATCCCCGGCTTGCTCGCCGCCGCCCAGCAAACGGGGGCCGACGGTCATGCGCTGACCTTGGGCATACTCACGGCCTACGAAGTGCAGATGGCGCTGGTAACGGGTATCTGTCTGCACGAGCATAAGATCGACCACGTCGCCCACCTCGCCCCGGCCGTGGCCGCCGGACTCGGAACCATGCTGCAGATGCCAGCCGAGCAAATCTACCAAGCCATCAATCAGAGCCTGCACCTAGCCTGCGCCACCCGCCAGTCGCGCAAAGGGGACATCACCTCGTGGAAGGCCTACGCCCCAGCCCAAGCCAACAAGATCGCCATCGAGGCCGTGGGCCGGGTGCGCCTCGGCGAACGGGCACCGTCGCCCATCTACGAGGGCCGCGACGCCGTCATCGCCTGGATGCTGTCCGGGCCAGACGCCGAATACCGCATCCCCCTACCCGATCCCGGCGAGAACATGCGCGCCATCCTGCGCTCCTACACCAAGGAACACTCCGCCGAGTACCAAGCCCAAGCCCTGATCGACCTCGGCTTCCGGCTCCACGCCCATCGTATAGACTTAAACCAAGTAGAAGACGTAGTAATCCGCACCAGCCACCACACGCACTACGTGATCGGCACGGGTGCCAACGACCCGCAGAAAATGGACCCGGACGCCTCGCGCGAGACCCTCGACCACAGCGCCATGTACATCCTCGCCGTCGCCTGGGAGGACGGCGCTTGGCACCACGTGCATTCCTATACCTCGGAGCGCGCCCACCGCCCTTCGACCGTCGCGTTGTGGCACAAGATCCGCACCGAAGAAGTCGCCGAGTGGACTCAAGCCTATCACCACCCAGACCCCGACCACAAGCAGTTCGGTGCCCAAGTCGTCGTCCGCCTTACAGACGGCACCCAGATCGCCGAACGCCTCGACAACCCCAACGCCCACTACCTCGGTGCCCGCCCCTTTGCCCGGCCAGACTACATCGACAAGCTAGCCGTATTAACCGAGGGACTCGTAGCGCCAGCCGAGGTCGATCGCTTTCTAGGACTAGTGGACCGGTTGCCAGATCTAACGCCCGAGGAAGTGGGCCAGCTCAATCTCGTGGCAGCCGAAGGCATGTTGGAAGACGCCAGCAGCCCCCGCGTAGGCATCTTATAGCTCATCAATCCTGGAGCAAATCTTCGCCTTCCGTGCGCGCCACCAGTGCCGTGACTACCAGATCGCTGGTCACGTTAACGGCCGTGCGGCACATGTCGAGCAGGCGATCAACGGCCAAGACAATGGCGATGGCTTCCACTGGCAAGCCGACTGCGGGCAGGATCAGCGCGATAGCCACCAAGCTGGCCGCGGGAATACCCGCCACGCCGATCGACGTGAGCAAGGCGAGCAATACGACGATCATCTGCTCTGCAATGCCAAAATCTATGCCAGACGCGAACGCGTACACTTGGGCGATGAACACCACCACCACGCACTCGTACAGTGCCGTGCCGTCCATGTTCACCGTCGCCCCCAACGGCAGGACAAAGCTGGTCACGCGGTTGGAGATGCCGGCTTTTTCAGCGCTGTTAATAGTCACCGGCAAAGTCGCCGAAGACGACGCAGTCGAAAACGCAGTTAATTGCGCAGGCGCGATCTTGGCGTAGTACTCGTATGGACTGATCCCAGCGACCAAGCGCAGCAGCAGCGGCAACCAGACGGCAAAATGCACTGCCAGCGCCAGCAATACGGTCAAGAAGAACAGACCCAACGCTTCAAACGCGGCAAAACCGGAGACGAGCAACGTCTTGCCCACTAGCGCAAACGCGCCGATGGGTGCAAACCGCATGATCCACATCGTAATCAGGATCATAAGGTCGTGCAGACCGACCCAGAACTGCTGAAGAATGTCGCCCGCCGGCCCGTTTAGCCGCGACATGAAATACCCGAACACAACCCCGACGAATACCAGCGCCAGCAGTTGCACCTCTAGCACCGCCGCGAAAATGTTGGACGGTATCGCGCGCTTGAGGACCTCGACCAGATCGCGCATGCCGCGCCCCTCTACCTTGTCCATGACCTGCGACGGATCTGGCAGTGCCGTGCCCAGCGCCCGCGCCGATTCAGTCTCACCGGGCGCTATGACATTCACGCAAACAAGACCGGTGCAAACCGACAGCAATCCCGTCGCCACGTAAAAGGCCACCGTCTTCCCGCCGATGCGCCCAAAGGCGTTCTGGCTCGCCATGTTGCGGACGCCAACAATGATCGAAGACAGAATCAACGGCACCACGATCATCTTCAGCGCATTGAGAAACAAGCTGCCGAAGAAATCGAGAATTTCCATCAGCGACGCGCCAAACAGCGTCGTACGCTCGTCGGCCAGCCACCCTACTAATGCGGCGAGGACCAGGGCAATGGCGATCTGCCAGTGCAACGGAATGCCGATAAACCGCGAAAGTGCGCTACGTTGGCTCATTATCTATTTTTCCTTGGTCAATGGTTGGCCCAATTCGTACTCTTTCTCTCCAACACTAAGGACAACACCATGATCTACGACGGACACGCCTATTGCTTCCCACCGCCGAGCCGCAACGGGGGCTTCGCCAACCCCGCCGAGTTCTGGCAGCACTTGCAACTGTTCATGGCCCACGCCCGGCAGCAGCCCTGCTGGCGGCGCGCCGACCGCGCCTCGGCCGACGCCACGGGCCTCTACGACCCCGATCGCCCCTGGCGCTTCGATGGCCTGCGGGACGCCGCCTTCCGCACCGGGGACCACGGCCTCGTCGAATGGACGGTGGACGGCGAGGACTACGTAAAGCAGGCTCTGCCTCCGTGGACGGTGGACTTTGCCTTCTCCGCCGACAGCCTAGTGGCGGAAATGAACTACGCCGGCATCGATCGGGCGCTCCTGCACCGCACCCCGTACATGGGTCTCAACGACGAGTACATCGCCGACTGCTGCCAGCGCCATCCAGGGCGGATACAGGGCCTAGCCCACGTGCCCGAATGGTGGTTCCCCAGCCGGACGGACGACGCCGTCGCCAAGCTGCAACGGGCAATTCGCGACCACGGCCTGTCGGGCCTCCAGTTCATGCCCTTTCACCGGCCCCTCTACGACCTCTCCCCCGAGTGGACCGGGCCTGACTTCGATCCTTTGTGGGCAGCCGTGGCCGAACTGGGCATCCCCATGTTCTTCACCCTCGGCGGAGCCAACTCACCCGCCGCCTATCTCGACGAGTTGCGCGCGCTGCGCACCTGGATGGACCGCTTCCCCGACATCGATGTAGTCATGACCCACGGCTTCTCCTGGCGGATGTTCGCCGACGAAGACCGGCTCCACGTGCCCGACGAGGTGTACGAGGCAGCGCCCATCGGCCACCCGCGCTTCCACATCCAAATCCTCTTCGCCGTGTTCCTGCAATCGCGCTGGGACTACCCCATGCCACAAATGCGGCCCGTCTTGGAGAAAATGGTCGAACGCATCGGTGCCGATCGCATCCTGTGGGGAACGGACATCCCCATCGTCCTGCTGCACTGGACCTACCGCCAGAGCCTCGACTACGTGCGGCACTACTGCCCGTTCATGGGCGAATCCGAAATGGCGGCGATCCTCGGCGGCAACATGGAACGGCTCCTAGGTCCGGGACAGTAGCCTACCTCGTTAGACGCTGCACAGGTACAAAATCCGCAGAAATTACTTTAACAACGTCAGCGACCGACTCTCTTGGTAATTGCCTGCGGTAAGCTGGTATACATAGGTGCCGCTGGCCACGGCTCGGCCACGGTCATCGCGCCCGTCCCACTGCACCTCGTAGCGTCCCGCTGCCAACCAGTCCTGCATCAAATCGCGGATCCTCTGTCCGGCGGCATTGTAAATGGCCAGTTCCACTAGCCCTTCGCCACCCACCTCGTAGGCGATGGTCGTGTTAGAGTTGAAAGGGTTGGGATAATTCTGCGCCAGCGCGTACCCGTCGGGCACACTGCTACTTTCTTCCTCCACAGCGGTGACCGAACTGGGCAGGGTAATCTCCCACAAACCGCGACCGCCACTCCACTCGATCACGTAGATCTTGTTGTCGATGATCTCGGCGTCAATAGGGCCACTGAAACCCTCTACAATCCGAGTCATGCGCGCCTGATAGTTATCTCCCACCTTCTCCAAGTCCATGTGGATGAGGTCCTCGTCCGGATCGTTGAAGGGGTTGATCAGGTTGCAGCAGTCCCCGCCGATGCGCAACACAAAGCCGTCGCCGCGAAACTCGGGTGCTAAAACCTTTTCTACGTCAAAGACCAGTCCCAACGGCGAACTATGCGGCGTAAAAGTATAAGCTGCTCCGCCCTCGTCGCTGGCGTCGCGCACCTCGCCCGTGCTCGGGTCGCGGTAGCGGTCGGCGTCGGGCCCTAAATTGAGGACCGGATCGGCAAAACGGTCTACTGGCGGGGGCGGGTAGGTCGGATCGTTGTAAAATAGGCCGCGATCCCTAGCGTCCGAGCGGGTCAGCAGGAGCAAGTCCGCGGCCGGGTCGTAGTCGGGGAAGCGCTGGGCTGTGTCCATTGCCCCCATGCGCCAAGGGAAGCCATAGTGCAGCCCCTGCCGCACCCAGCAGACCTCGTCGGCCATATCGCTGTCCGGGCCATTGTCCGCGGCGAACAGATCGCCGTTGGCGGCAAAGGCCATGTCAAAGGCATTGCGAAATCCATCGGCGTACAAGTAGCCCGAAGCCTGTAGAGCCTCCTCAGCGGCCGGAATCAAAAGATCCTCGCCATCCGCCGGCACCCGCAAAATGGCCGACGACAAGGGCAACTCGCGCGCCCCGGCAAAAGCCCCATCCTCGGACAGCTCGCCGTGGTCAGTGCGAGATCCCGAATTGACGTACACAAAGCGATCGTCCGGGCTGAGGACAATGGCCGGATGGGGATGGTTCTTGGTGCCGGGAGGAATGCGCTCAGTGCGGGCCACCGTAGTCCACTCAATGTTCTCTCCGTTGCGCACCCCACGCACTACATTTATGACCTTGTTGCCGCTGTTGCCGCCAATATAGAACGTGCCGTCCCCCGCAATATCAAAGCCCTGGGTATCGTTGAGCTTGTGGTCCGCGGAAGTAGCAATTCGCTCTTCTCCCGAAGCATTGGCCGCCTCCACGTCGAGCACCACGTACAGGGCACCTTCGGCGTCGAAGTAGATAGCTCGTGGGAAGGCGATGCCATAGTCGGCTAGATTGGCCACTTCTTTGTTCGGTGGGGTGATGATGCGGTTGTTGCGCGTATCGAGGACGTGGATTTTATCTTCGATCGGATCGGTCGCCCGAGTTGCAGCCGCCGCAGCCGCGGCGCGGATTTCGTCGATGGGTACTCCTTCGGGCACCCCCTCTGTGGGACGGAACTGAGTCCAAGTCCACGCTCCCTCGGCGTTGCGCACCCCTCGGGCGATGGTCTCGCCGATGCGCTCGTCCTCACCCTTGATCCGAATGCGGTAAATAGCCCCCGTAGCCGTGAGAGTGTACAGACTGTTGTCGCGCGGGTCCTTGGCAATGCGCATGGTCCGCCGGCTCACATCGAGCACGTGGCGGACTTGAACATCGTCGCGCAGGGGCCGGGGATCGGCACCGGCAGCGCTTAAAGTCCAGCCGATTAGGACTATTACGATAATCTTTCGCAATGTGAACGCTCCTCGCAGATGAGATAAATTGGATTCTAGCGCACCAGTATCAACTGCCGGGCTGCCGAGTAGTCCCCTATTCGCAGACGATAGAGGTACGTGCCGCTGGCGGCCAAGCCGCCGTCTTCTGTCCGGCCATCCCAGCGCACAGTATAAGACCCCGGTGCCTGCTCGGCCTGTACTAAGGTGCGCACTTTCTGGCCCACCGCATCGTATAGGGCCAATTCCACTGGACCGGTTTCCCCAACTTTATAGACGATGGTGGTATAGGCATTGAAGGGATTGGGGAAGTTCTGCTCTAAGCCAGCCTCTTCTGATACAGTCGCCAGTCCTTGTACGGCAGTAGGCTGGTCCATACTGGCGATCCAGCGGCGGATGATATCGCTGCCTTCCCAATCAACCAAGGTGGAGGCCACCGGCGGCATGCGGTTGGAGGAAAAGGTGAGCAGGCGCAAGTACAGGGTGGAGTTATCTGGGTTGCCTGGGTCGATGATAAACCCTTCTTCAGTACCCAAAGCACCCAAGGAAGGCACCCAGTTTAAGGTATTGGTCTCCTCTAAGAGGGTGTCGTACCGCAGGTCGATGGTCGAGCGGCTGACTACATTGGGACGATGGCAGTGAGCGCAGTTGGCCGCCAGATAGGCGCGACTGCGGTCCGCCAGCGGCAGGCTTTCATCGGTGGGGTCGGCCCACTGGGGGAAGCCGTCGTAATTCTCGCCTATATCCTCAGTGAACAAACCAATGTGGTTTAAGGTGCGCAATTGGTTATCTACAATGCCGCCGTAGTCGTACGAGCGATTCATCTGGGCCGTATTGAGCCCCAAGACATAGCCAGCCGGTCCGGTATGACACAAGGCGCAATCTTCGGGTCCGGGGTAGAAATGCACGTATTCGCGGAAGCCGTCTTCGGCTTCCGGGTCGGCGATGAGATAGGACTGGGTCGCCTCCTCTTCGAGCAATATCGCGTCCTTGCCCTCCAGATCCCACATATAGCTAAAGCCGTCCCATGCATCAGCTTGGCTGCGCTTGACCAAAAAGCGCGTCTCGACAATATGCCGACTGTCCAAATTACCCTTTTCCAACTCTATGTAGAAATTTTTCACCACCACCGCGTTGGGGGGAAATTTCCAGATGCCCGAGGCGGAAAACTCAATCTGGCTCTGCCCAGGTAGAGCGATAAAGCGAGTCTTGGCCGTCCCGTCGGACCACAGTACTGAATTGACCTCGTAGGGAATGAGTCCCGAAGCCGGGGTCTGGGCCGCCACATTGCTAAACAGGCCCGACTCGGAGACGGTCTGGGGCACTCGTCCCTCGACCGGAGCGATGAGCAAAGAATGGTTCGGCACCCTTTCTTGCAGGCCGTACGGGGCCTGGGCTAGGACGGCCGGAGGGGCCATCAGGGCTGGTAAAACAATGAACAGCAGCATGACCGTCCGGCTTTGGGAGACGGCGAAACAGGAGAAGTAAAATCGCTTACTCCAGTCCCTCACTCCAACACCGACCCCTCCTTTTCCACCCGCCCGTACATGCGCGCGAATTCCTCGGACCCATCGTCGTGCCACACCTCAAAAGACAAACCCCGGATGGTTCCCTCGGCAAAGCCAGTCAAAGCATCTATCGGCGGGATGCTAGCCGTGTAGAGCACGTGTCCGTCCGGCAGGCGCAGCTTGCCCAAGTGCCGGGGGATTTCCGCGGGGCCGCGCTGCGCCAAGCGCGCAATGACCGCTTCGTCCACCTCCACTCCGAGGCCCGGCCCCTCCGGCACGGGCGAACAGCCTTCGACGATCTCAATGCGCTGCCGGGCCGCGTCTTCCTCGTACTGGTCGTCGAGATTGATCGAGTGGGCCGCTGTGGGCAATACAGCCGCCAAGTGCAGCGCCAACGCCTTGGCCAAGGTGCCCCCGGTTAGCTGCACCACCACCTGCATATTGGCTTTGCCATAGGCCAAACCGCGCACCAACGCATCGCCAAACCCGCCGCAGTACTCGGCCACGATATACGCATCGGCCATCCCCTGTACGACTTCCTGCAACCCACCCAGCGGTGGCACGTGCATAACCAATGGCACACCGCATTGGGCGCGGAGCCGCCGCCAGCCTTCTACATCGCTCAGCACCAAGGGATCCTCGATATAGCCCACTACGGGCGATTTTTCGAGCTGTTTGACGATGGGCAACACCGTGGCCAAGGTGCGGTTGGAGTTGAAGTCGTACTGCATCTTGAAGCCGGGAGGCGCCACATCCTCTACCGCGCGGTTTTGCTCGAACACATCGTGGTGCTGACAAGTGTGCATCTTGAACAGCCGATAGCCTTGATCGGCAGCGCGGACGATTTCGCGGCTCAGCTCCTCGGGATCAGCGGGCCGAGTCCACGCCGCCACGGGCACGCGGTCGCGCACTTTTGGACCCATCAGCTTGTAGGCCGGCACTTCGAGGTACTGGCCCATCACGTCGTACAAGGCCCCGGCCAAGCCGAGGTGGACCTCGCTGCCCAAAAAGTCGAAGGGACTGCGCCCGATGAGGCCCTCCACGCTCTGCGCGGGCGGCGGCGTGCAGCGATACTCGCCCCAACCCACCAAGCCGTTGTCGGTTTGCACCTTGAAGAAGGTGCGCTGGTCAATGGAGCGGAAGCGCACGGCGTGCTCGTCATTGCGGGCGGCGAGCGGCACGTGCGCAGGAATGATGTCAACATCGGTGATTTTCACGGTTGTTCTCCTCGGCGCATAAGTGAGATTGCGTTGGTAGAAAAATTGACGATCCATCGCCGTCGGCCTTAACTTACCCCATCCCACCCCCATCGCCAAAGACGGTCATTTTACCTATACTTTTTGACAGATCGTGGGATAGAAAGAGTACAGTACCGACAACTGTGAAAGTAGAGGTGCAGCTTGGCGACATACGTAATTACTGCAGAGATCGAGCAAGATGAGGACGGTCGGTGGAGTGCTTGGATTGACGCGCTGCCGGGATGTGCCGCTTGGGGCCACACCCGCGAGGAAGCCCTACTGGCACTGCAGGACGCCGCCGATGCGTACATCGAAGATATGGAAGAAACGGATGAACAGGTTCAGGAACGTGGCATCGAAGTGGTAGATTCTCCTCTCGTCGTCGTCACGCGATGAATCTGCGTCCTGACCTGTTTCGGCAACTCAGGACTGTCACCGCGCGCAGCTTGGTACGAGCACTGGAAAAGGATGGCTTTACGTATAGGAGAAGGAAAGGATCCGGCAGAGTCTATCGTAGCGAAGATGGTCGCCGCGTTATACTTCACTACCATACGTCGGGTGATACATTCCCAGTTGGCACTCTACGGAGCATGCTAAAAGGAACTCGATGGACCGAAGACGACCTCCGCCGTTTACGGCTTATTTGAGTCGCCAAAGACGGTCCAACCCATGCCTTCTTACATATCTGCTTACGACACCGAAGCCGTGTACGCTTGGTGGGACGCGCCGCTCGGGCCGGGCTACCAAGGCCGGATCAGCTACGAGGGAGAGCGGCTGGCCGAGTGCATTGCCGGCGTCCGGGCCGTGGCCCAAGTGCATCTAGAGCGGCAAGCGCCCGCCTCTTTTTTTATCGTCGCCGAGTTGTTGCAGCATGCCGCATCCGAATTTCGCGCCATCCTCGACGAGCCCCTTTTTGACATCCAATGCCACTCGTTCACCCACAAAGACCTAATCAGTTTAGCCGATGACCAAGCCGCCTTACAGTATGAGTTAGTCGATTCCAAAAAACTGATCGAAGACACCTTCTCCCGCCCAGTGATCGGCTTGACCGCACCTGGTGGCTACACCCGAGGCTTCATCGGCCAAGAGCGCATCCTGCACGTGATGTGGGAGACCGGCTACCGCTACATGCGCACAGTGGGAGCTGGGCCAGACGGAACCATGCCCGCGCCACTCAACCGGCCCTTCTGGTACGCCCGCGAGGGCTTTCCCGGCCTCCTCGAAATGCCCTCGCACGCCTGGCACGACAACATCCTCACTGGGCAGCCAGGCAAAGTACTGTGGCCGCCGCAATTCCCCTGGCCCTATCCGGCGCACATGCCCGAAGACGCCCAAGGCGTGTACGCAGCCTACGCCCCGGGCATCGACTACGTGCAACAAGCAGACCTGCCCTACTACTTGCCCATCTTCCACCCTTGGTCCGTCTATCGCATCGACCGCCGCGCACGGCAACTCGACCTCCTCTTGCGCCACGCGCAAACGGAAAACCTCCCCCTCGTCTCCTGCACCCAACAGTACGAACACGCCCTAGCGCATAAATCCCAAATCCCCGACGCCTCGCCAGACGATCTATAACCCCATGCCCACCCTCTCCCCCACCCACCTCGCCGCCATCGACCGCCGCCGTCGCCTCATAGTCAATTTCGACGTGACCTTTGCGATCAATGTGCAGCATCGCCGCAACCCGGACCGGCCCGACCTCGTGGAGCATCTGTTCGAGTTTGCCGACGCGCCCGGATCGCAGATCGACAGCATTTGGTGGAATTGGGGCGAGGGGAATCAAGCGCCCTATCCGAGCGGACACTTGCCGCTATACGACCATCCGCTCTATCAAAAGTGGGCAGACGAAGGGACGGACATCGTCGGCCAAGTTCTTGAAGCGACCCAGCGCCGAGGGCTAGAGTGCTTCTTTTCACATCGCATGAACGGCTCGGACAACGACCTCGGCCCGTTTGCACGCATCCCCGCGAAAGTCGCGCATCCCGACTGGCTCTTTCGCACGCCTTGGTGTACGCACGAGGACAACGGCTATTGGAATTTCGCCCTGCCCCAAGTACACGACTACGTCCTGCGCAACTTGCGCGAGGTAATCGAGCGCTGGCCTTTTGACGGGATGGAATTGGACTTTGCCCGCGGGGTCGTCTTCCCCGCCGGACAAGGCTGGTTCAACCGCGAGAGGCTGACTGAATTCATCGCCCAGTTGCGAGAATTATCATTGGCCGTGGGCGAGCGGCGCGGGCGGCCCTTTCTCCTCGCCGCCCGCATACCCGAGACGCTCGTGGGCTGCTGCTTCGACGGGATCGATGTCGAGCGCTGGGTCGGCGAGCAATTGATCGACTTACTGGCTCTCGGCGTGCGCTCTTTTGAGGTGGATTTGGCAGATTTCCGGCACGTGGTCGCGGGCACCCCAGCCAAGCTCTATCCGTCCATAGACGATCACCACGCTACGGACGGCTACCAAAACCCCGGCATCGAAGTGCTGCGCGGAGTGGCGGCCAATTGGTGGCATCAAGGCGCGGACGGCATCCACACCTTTAACTTCAACTACGCGACCGACGCCCCGTACGCCGGCCAGGATTGGGCCAGCCATCGCCGCGCCTACCAAGAGTTAGGCGCAGTCACAACGCTCAACGCCAAGGACAAGCGCTTCGTCGTCCAGCGTCGCGGAGGCGGGCACGGCCCCACCGTGATACCCAACCCCGAGGATTGGGCAACCCCTAGGCACAACTACGCCAACACCAACATGCTGGCCCAACTACCCGCGGCCGTACCCAACGACGAGCACACCGATCTCTTGCTGCAAATACACGTGGGCCTCGACCTAGCCGCCGAGCGAATCGCCGCAGCCGAATTGCGCCTCCTGCTGTCCGACCCAGGCGCAGCGGACTTACCCGAGGCTCAACGCCTATCGCAGGTGCAAGTGGCGACCATCGGTCATCCCGACGGGGAACTCGTCAATATCCCGGCGGCGCAAGGTGTGGAACAAGCCGTGCAGATACGGCTGAACAATGCGGTGCTGGAGCAGCCGACCGTGGACGATGGGTGGTTGATCTGGCCGGTTGAGGGGTTGCTCTTAGCAACCGGCGCGAATCTGGTCGGCATCAGCGCACAGGGACGGGGACTTGACGCGCCGCAGCTCGTCGTCGAAAAGCTGGAAATAGCTGTGGTGTGCGAGGCTGTGTACTAGCCTTTTGCAAGGCACTCCAGCGGTCGTAGTAAAGCTGGGCTTTCGGCGCACATCGTGGGCTAACTTCCAGCGCAGCTTGCCCGCGCAAACGACGATACCGTTGTTAGCAAGCCATGGATCGCATTCTACTGGTAGGCTGTGGCGGCTTTATCGGAGCCGTGTTGCGCTATTTAGTCTCCTTGGGAACCCAGCGCCTGTTGGGCACCCCACTCTACGCCACCCTCGTCGTCAACGTAGTCGGCTGCCTCGTCATTGGCTTTTTGGGCGGCTTGGCCGAAGAGCGTCAATACCTCAGCCCCCAGCTCCGCCTATTCCTCTTCGTCGGCATCCTCGGCGGCTTCACCACCTTTTCATCCGTGGCCTACGAGACCGCACAAATACTGCGCGCAGGTCAGGTGCCAGCCGCCTTAGTCCACATTGGCCTACAACTGCTGCTGGGTATTCCCGCTGTATTCGTCGGGTATTGGGCAGCCCGCTAGTCGCCTAGCCCGCGCAAATACGCCAAGCTCGCGGGCGCGGCTTCGCGCAAACTGGCCTGACGATAGACCTTGACCGAGGCAAAACCCGCGTAGCCAATGGCGTCCAAAGCCGCGAGCACGGCCTTGAAGTCGAGGTGGCCGCTGCCCAGCACGCCGCCGTTGCTCTCGCACAAATGGACGTGCCGCAGCGCGTCGCCGCAGTCGAAAATGGGCTGGGTCAACGACTTTTCTTCAATGTTCATGTGAATCGTATCGACCATCGGCCTAAAAGTCGGCACGCCAATGCGCTCAATCAGGGCGCGCACCTCGCCGACGGAATTGTTAAACCCCACTTGCAGGTGATTGATCGGCTCGACGACCAAGTCCACGCCCGCGTCTTGCGCGGCCAAACCCACTTCGCACAGGCCAGCAGCAATGCGCTCGTTGGCCACCTCAGCGTCGGGCTCGTCCTCGCGCAAGCCCTGCAAAAGTCCGACGACGAGAATGGCACTGAAACGCTGGGCAATCGGCAGGTACTCCCGCAGCCTAGCGACGGCACCGGCGCGCCGATGCGGATCGGCCACACTCAAGCACAGCCCCTCGGTATAGGCAGCCCCGGTCAAAAGCGACGGCACCACCAAGCCGCACGCCTCCACCGAGCGCTCAATCGCGTCTAATTGACCAAGCACCGCAGGCGTCAAGTTCAACTCGACGCCCTCGTACCCACAGTCCCGAATGAAGTCCAACCCAGCGGCGAAATCGCCCCCGAGATCCGCAAAGTCGATTACCATATAGCTGTAGCGCATCGCTGTCTCCAAGTGAGTGGAAAAGTGGCGGCCAACCGCCGCCGTGTCTAAGTTACTCCATTCCATTTAGCCCCAACAGCGGAGCGCACGTGCGATACCGACGATTCGGCAAAACGAACTGGCAAGTCAGCGAAATCGCCATGGGTGGGTCTTGGTTCTACGGACGCCCAGAATACGGCCTCCTGCCGGTGGCGCACGGAGTCGCCATGGTCGAGCGCGCCCTCGAATTGGGCATCAACTACTTCGACACCGCCCCGCTCTACGGCCAAGGCCGCAGCGAAAAGGTCCTCGGCCACGCCCTCAAAGGCGTTGACGCGCCCTATTATCTGGCGACCAAGGTAGGCTATTTTCCCGCACCCTTCGACTACACCCGCGACACCGTGTGGCGGGGGTTTGAGGCCAGCCTCCTGCGCTTGCAACGCGACTCGGTCGATCTGTTGCAACTCCACGAGGCCGAGCAGGCGGGCTGGGAGGGCATCTTCGGTCGGGGGCGCGCCCTAGAGGCCATGCTCGAAATCCACGACCAAGGACTCGCACAACACATCGGCCTCACCGGCTCGGACCTAGAATTGATGCGCGATGTCCTCGCCGAGTGCGACGATTTCGTCTCGGTGATCACCTTTCTCAAATACGACCTGCTGGTGCAGACAGCCAAGGAAATCCTCCTGCCCACCGCGGCTGCCCGCGACGTCGCCATCATCCTCGCCTCGCCACTGCACGCCGGCCTGCTCGGCTCCAAGCGCGACGCCTGGAAGGAGATCGGCCGCTTTGCCGAACTCTATCCCAAACTCGAAAAAGTTGCAGCCCTGCTCGCCGACGAACCCGGCGACATGCCCGACCACGGGCTGCGCTACTTGCTGTCGGACCCCCAAGTCTCCGTGCTGCTCACCGGCGCTGCAACAATAGACGAACTCAAAGTCTCCGTGGCCGTTTCTGACGGTCGCTACCTATCACCCGAACTCATCACCCGCATCGAAGCACTCACCCCTTGAGAAGGAATAGCACATGAAACCTGTCCGCGTCGGCTGCATCGGCCTCGGCTGGATCACCCAAAGGGCGCACCTTCCGGCGTTAGCTGCCCTCGCCGAGGAAGGCCAAGTCGTCTTCCAAGCATTCTGCGACAAAAGCGAGGAAACCCTCCAAGAACAAGCGGCCGTGTACAAGCCTCTTTCGACCTATACGGACCACCACCAGATGTTCGCAGAGCAGGAACTCGACGCCGTGTACCTATCCATTCCGCCGACTGCACACACCGACGAAGTGCTCATCGCCGCGGACCAAGGCGTCGCCCTGTTCGTCGAAAAGCCGCAGACCCTCGACTTAGCGCAAGTCGTCGAATTCAACGCCGCAATCGAAAAAGCCGGCATCGTATCCCAGGTCGGCTTCGTCTCTCGCTACGAGCCTTCTTCCGCGCCGACCGTGGAGCTATTGCAGCAGCGCACGCCGCGCCACGCCCAAATCCAAAGCTTCTACAGCGGCCAGCCCATCCGCTATTGGACCAGCCGCTACGAACTCTGCGGCGGCTCCTTCGTCGAAAACACCATCCACAGCGTCGATCTGTTGCGCTACTTGCTCGGCGACATTGAGGCGGTCTCGGCCTTCTACGTCGAATCCCTGCCCGACGAGCGCATCGAGCCGATGAACCTGCCCCACGTGTACAACGTCAACTACCGCTTCGAAGGGCGCTTGACGGCCAACGCCAGCGTCTCGCGGGTAATGAGCAACGTCGATTACTCCAAGCGCGAAATCCTCGTCATCAGCGACGACTCGATCATTGAATGGAAGCCACAAAAAGTGACGGAAAACGGCGAGGTAGTGTGGGAGGCCAAAGAAGAACCGCAATCTCGCGGGGCTTTCTTCACCCAAGCCCGCGCCTTTATCGCCGCGGTCCAAGCCGGCGACCCTTCCATGACACGCAGCCCCTACGTCCCTTCCCTCAACAGCCTAGCCGCCGTTTTGGGGGCCAATGCCTCGGCCGAAAGCGGCGGCGAGTTGGTCCTCCTCAGCGACCTAATCGGCGCAGCCACCCAAGGATAGATCTCCATGCAACCCCAACTCACGCCCTTTCTCGACTGGTACGGCATCTGGCCCTCCCATCGCAAACTCGAAGACGACGGCACCGTTTGGTCCCAAGATCCGCCCCAAGGCATTGAACTCGTGCCCGAACTGGCGCGCAAATCCGAGGTCTTTTTCCACAAGGAGCGCCCTTGGGAACAAGGAGCCAATCTCCACACCAACGCCATGCTGCACGACGGAGGGCGCTACCGCCTCTGGTACGGCGTGCAACGCTTGGAAGACATCACGCGCTCGTATGTCTGCTACGCCGAAAGCGACGACGGCTTTACCTGGCAGCGGCCGGAGTTGGGCTTGTGCGAGTACGAAGGCTCTACCCGCAACAACATCATCTGCGCGGACCGCGACCATCCCCTCGGCTGGGTGTTCATCGACCCCAGTGCCCCAGCGGCCGAGCGCTACAAAGCCGTCGGCCCGGGAGCGAACTACTTCCGCGACGGCAAGCCCGACCCGGAAATGGACTCCGCGCGCTTCAAGGCCCTGCTCGCAGCCCGCGACTTGGGCGATGTGTCGGCCGGGGAAAAGGCCCAGGGGATTGAGATTCGGCAGCAACTCCACGGCGCGACCTCTGCCGACGGCATCCACTGGCAGAACCTCTGCGCGCCCGTCTTCGACGCCGGCGCGACCCAGCTAGACACCCACAACCTCTGCGTGTACGACCCCCACCAAGAGCAATACATAGCGTATCTGCGCGGCCATATCGATCGCCGGCGCTTGGTGCGCCGCGCCTCGGGCCCGCAGTTCACATCCCTGGCCGATCCGCACCCCTGCCTCCTGCCCGACCCCTTGGACGCGCTCGACGACGACATCTACAACCCTTGCTACACGCCGTATCCGGGTACGCAGCCGCGCTACCTGATGTTCCCGTCGATATACCATCGAATCGCCTCTACGGTCGATGTCCAGCTCGCGGTCAGCCGCGATAACCACCAATGGATCCGGCCCTTTCGCCAGCCCATCATCGACCGCACCTATGAGGGGGGAACGTACGGCCAGCTCTACGCCAGCCCGAATCTCATCGCCGCCAACGGCACTTGGCGGCTGCCTTTTAGAGGCTACCAACGCCGCCACGACTTTCTCCGCCGTGGCGCTGAGTCGTACCCCGAGGATGGAGAATTTCGCTGGGCCTGTTGGGAGCCGGATCGGCTCGCGGGAATAGAAGCCAAAGGCGAGGGGCGAGTCACGCTCATCGAGCGGCCGTGCTCCGGCCGCGAGCTGCTGCTCAACTTTCGCACGGCTGCGGACGGCTGGATCAAGACCGAAATCGTCCAGACCATTCACACCCCACCCCAGCCCGTAGAAGCCCACCCCGGCTTTTCGCTCGCCGAGGCCGAACCCCTCGCGGGCGATTCCATTTCCGAGGCCGTGCGCTGGCGGGGCCAAACCGACTTATCCGCCCTCTCAGGCGAAAACGTCGGCCTCCGCTTTCACCTGTACAAAGCCAAGCTGTTTTCAGTATCTATTTGAGGCGGCCCGCAAATACCTCGGCGAACCGCTCCTCGGCGATGCCGCCCAAGCGCTGCGCCATGCGCTCAAATGCGTCGCGGCGATAGTCCCATTGGCCCCACCGCGCCACCTGCTCCAGCCAGTCGCACAGGTGGATCGTCACTAGGTCGTTGAAATCCTGCTCGTTCATCTCGATGGAACCGCCAGTCAGACGATCTTGGAGCACGTAGGGAGCACCGTGCTGCTCCACGGCGGCGTCGAACGTGCCGCGCACCATGGCGCAATTGACGTACGCCAAGTATTCGGCTTGTTCGCCGATGAGTTCCCGCACTTCAGCGCGACGCTCGACGGGCAGGGTAAAATCCTGGAAAATCTCGGTGCCGTATATGGAGTGAAAGAGCGCCGCGTGGCACATCACATCGTCACCCCCCCATTTCCTCATATCGCCATGCACGCCGATGCAGTGAGCCAAGTACGTCTTGTTGGTGTGCCCCACATCGGCAGCGCCAATTTCCCTAAAAAATCCAGTCATTTCTTTAAAACTAGCAGCCATAGCGTCGTCCTATGCGTTTGAGGATTGAAGCGGGCGGTCGGCAATCGGCAGGTGGAGCAGCGCTGCCACCACGCCGAGGGCAATCGCCAACCACCAGACGGGATCGTACGACCCCGTCGCATCGTAGAGCAGGCCAGCCAGCCAGACGCCCAAGAAACTGCCGGCCTGATGACTGAAAAAGACAATCCCGTACAGCGTTGACAAGTAGCGCGCCCCGAATATCTGCGCCACAGTCCCGCTGGTCAACGGCACAGTCGCCAGCCACAAGAAGCCAATCAGGCCGCCGAAGAGCAGGGCGGAAAAGCTGGTCAGGGGGACGAAGAGAAACAAGCCGATGACCACGGCGCGGCTGAAGTAGAGCGCGCTCAACAAATATTTCTTGCGGTAGCGGTCGCCCAGCCAGCCAAACAAAGACGAGCCGAAGATGTTGCACAGGCCAATCAGCGACAACGCCGTGGCCCCGATCATGCGCGACAGGCCACCGTCGGTGAGGAACGAAGGCAAGTGCGTGGCAATAAAGGCGACGTGGAAGCCGCAGACAAAGAACCCCGCGTTGAGCAGCCAATAGCCCGAATGGCCCCGCGCTCTGACCAGCGCCTGCAGCAGCGTGCCCTCGCCGTGCGGCCGAGCCGCGTGCGTGCTGGGCTGGCGCGGAAAGCCAAAGGCCAACAGCACAACCCAGCCAATCAAGGCCGCGCTGACTACAAAGGACGCTTGCCAACCCGCGTGGACGATCACCCACTGCAACCCAGGCACCAAGGCGAAAGTCCCAAAAGAACCGGCCGCGGTGACGATGCCAAACACCGTACTTCGGTTTGCCGGATGGACGACGCGGGCAACGGCCCCCAGCACTACCACATACGTCGTGCTGCCGAGCCCCAGTCCGATGATCAGCCCCAGCGTCAGGTACAAATCGAGCGGGCCGTTGCTAGCCGGCACCAGCAGGCAACCGGCCGCGTAGAGCAGCGCGCCCCCCAGCACGACCCACCGCGCCCCATAGCGGTCGGCGATTATCCCGAACAAGGGCAGACCGAAGACCACGTTTTGCAGCGCTATGGCTAGGCTGAACACTTCGCGCCCCAAGCTCAAGCTGTCGCTAATCGGCTGTAGAAAGAGGCCAAACGACTGACGGATCCCCATGCTGGCGAGGACCGTCAACGCACTGAAGAGCACGATGATCGTCGTCTGGCGATTCGCAGCAGCCATGAAAAGTAGTATAGCCCTTGTCGCACTTGGGACAAGGAACTATGTTTCGGCGCAAAACCTCAAAGGAGTAAACCTCAATGACCTCACAAGCCCAACCCGTCGTCTTCGTCTCGCTCACCGGCGACGAAGCCATCAAGATCTACGACCTCGACCCCCAATCGGGCGCGCTGGAACTGCGCGCCACCAGTCCGGCGCACGGTCCGTCGGGCGCGCTCTTTTTGCACCCGTCGCGCCCTGTGCTCTACGACGGCCACGTCGGGGACTCAACCCTCGCCAGCTTCCACCTCGACACCGCATCGGGTGAGTTGACCCTGATCAACAAGGTGGATACCAGCCTCGACACCCCCGCTCACCTCATTACCGATCCCGCCGGTCGCTTTCTCCTCACCGCTTATTACACCGGCGGCGGCGTCACAGTACACCGCTTAGACGACGACGGAGCCATCGGCGACCTCGTCCAGCGCATCGATACGGGCCCCAAGGCACACGCCATCCTGCTGACCGAGGACGAGCGCTCTGTCTTTGTGCCCCACGTCTATCCCAACAACAAGACCAGCCAGTTCCGCTTCGACGCCAGCACCGGCCAACTCTCGCCCAACGACCCGCCCGTGCTGGCTCCACCGGAAGGAGAACCTGGCCCCCGGCACATCTGCTTCCGTCCGCTCGGCGATGTCGCGTACATCGTCAACGAACAGGGCAACACGGTCACCGCCCACCGCTTCGACCCCGAGCGCGGCACCCTCTCCATTTTCCAGGACATCTCGACCCTGCCCGCGGACTATACTGAAGGCGGGCACACCGCTCACGTCGAAGTCCATCCCAACGGCCAGTGGTGCTACGCATCCAATCGCGGCCACGACAGCATCGTCGGCTATAACATCGATGCCGACGGCGCGCTCAGCCCGTTTGGACACTATCCGGTGCCGGCCAGCCCGCGCTCGTTCAACATCGACCCGACCGGCACGTACCTGTACGGCGCTGGAGAAGCCGCCGACCGCATGACCTGTTACCAAATCGATGCAACCAGCGGCGCACTACAGCCCATTGCGGATTACGAAGTGGGCAGTCAGCCGTTTTGGGTCATGGTGACGATCCTTTAGTCCAACCCAAGCGCTTCGTCGATGTCCTGCTGATAGGCCCGCACGGCTCCGCCCATAATCTCTTCCATGGACAGCGAACGCCCGGCGTGCGCCGACTCATAGGCTCCCACAATCGCCGCCACGGCCTGCATCCCGCCGAAACCATCCACTTCGGGTTGGCCGCCGGTAAGGATGGCTTGGGCAAAGTCGTGGTACTCAATGGCTAAGTGCCGGGAGTCGATTTCGTAGAAGGATGTTGCGGAAGGATCGTATTCTACGCCGTCGGCACCAAAGAGGCGCTCGGTGATCTCGTCGAGGTGGAAATCCGGCAGGAGTTTGAGGATCTCACAGCCTTTTAGCTCCTTGCCTTCTAAGCGCAGCACCACGGGCCGACCATTGCGGTCGCCGGGAGAATAGAGCGCGCCCCAACGGCCGTGGACGCTGCGCTCCCTTCCCCGACCGCCGCGACCCGCCACCAACACGAGCTGCGCCAGCGCACCGGACCGCATCCTGTATAGCGCGACGACAGAATCCTCGCCCGTGGCCTCTACACTTTCGGGATAGGTCTTGGCCCGCTCGCGGTAGGATTCGAGGGGGTGATCGTCGTACCCTTCTGGCCGGCGCCGCACCGGCTCGACGATGAAGCCACCGCCGAAGACGTGCGCGTAGTCCCCCATGTAGTATTGGATGATGTCGCCGTAGTGGACGCCCATGTCCAAGCCAATGGCCCCCTTTTCCTTGAGATGGCGCCAAGGCGTAATGGTTATGCGGTCGCTGCCACCGGCCGACGCCTGTATCATCAAAAAGGGATCCCCGAGTAGGCCGGACTCGACGATGGCCCGCGCCAAGCGATTGGGCGGGTCGCGGCGGTAGTTTTCGGCTGTGGCCAGCACGGCATTGCCGGTGCGGGCCGCGTCGATCATGGCTTGGCAGGCGCGCATGGTAATGCCGAGGGGCTTTTCCACCAGCGCGTGCTTACCGGCCAACAGGGCCGGTACGGCCACCTGGTGGTGCGTTGAGCCGTCGGTAACCACATCGACAGCTAGGATATCATCGCGCTTGAGCATCGAATCCATATCCGTAAAGATCAGCGGCTCGCGTCCGAACAGCCGCTGCACTTCGCGGGCGGCGAACTCGGCGTTCGCCCGGTTCACATCGCAGACAGCCACCAATTCGACATTGCCAATGCCGCTGTCTTCTAACACCTTGTAGGCCAAGATGTGGCGATGGCCCATGCCGCCGCAGCCGACGACGCAAAGCGGTACTTTTTCCATAATAGGGTCTCCTGTTGTGTATGCGGAAACTCGTGCGCGGCTACGGGCATTGTCAAGGGGAAGGCAAAACGCGAGAGGAATACTTTGCTAAAACGTTCTCCACCGATCATAAAGGGATGCACGCCCAAGGCGCTGATCGTCGGGCTGCTCGGTGCCCTTTGCATGGGCCTCGGCTCGACCTACAACGATATGATCATCAAAGGCTCTGGGCTAGCCGTGTGGAACCTGACCCCTGGGGCGACTTTTCTCTTTTTTGTGCTAGTCCTCCTCTTAAACCCGCTCTTGCGATTGCTGCATCCGCGCCTGCCCTTGCAACGCGGCGAATTGGCCGTAGCCTTCTTCCTGATCCTGCTGGCCAACACCTTGTCGGGCCGCGGCCTGCCCGCGCAACTCCTGCCGGTAATCACTGGGGCCTATTACTACGCCACGCCGGAAAACGGTTGGGCCGAGATCGTCCAGCCCTACATGCCCGATTGGCCGGTGCCCCAAAGCCGCAACGCCATCTGGGGCTTTTACGAGGGCGACCCAACTGGGGCCGTACCGTGGGCAATTTGGGCGGCTCCTTTGCTGTACTGGGCCGTGTTTGGCCTAGCCCTCTTTCTGGCCATGGTATGCCTGATGGTGATCGTGCGCCGACAATGGGTAGAGCACGAGCGCCTAGCCTATCCCATGGTCCAGCTTCCCCTGGCCATGATCGCCGACGACGAACGCGGACGGATCATCAAACCCCTGTTCCGCAGCGGGTTGATGTGGATAGGATTTGCCGTCCCCTTTGTGCTAGCCTCGATCAACGCCTTGCACAACTACTTCGTGATCATTCCCACCGTCAGCACTTCGCTTGGCGGCTTGTCGATGTTCCGCGGCGCGGTGTCGCTGGGCTTGAATCTAAATCTGTCGATGGTCGGCTTCTCCTATTTCATCCCCCAGAACATCGCCTTGGGCTTGGTCTTTTTTTACATCGTGAATGTAGTGCAGCGCGGGTTGTTGGGAATGCTGGCTTGGGGGGGCAAGGACGAGACCATGGGCGCGTACAGCCAGTACACCGACCCGATCATCATCCACCAAGCCATGGGCGGCATGATTGTCTTGGTCTTGGGGTCCTTGTGGGTGGGTCGGCGCCACCTCGGGAACGTGCTGCGCAAAGCTTTGGGCCGCGCGCCAGAGGTAAAAGACGCCGATGAAATTACCTCCTATGGCGTGGCCGTGTGGGGAGCCGTGGCCAGCTTCCTAGTGATGGGTATCTGGCTGTGGCAATCCGGCATTCAGCTGCCCTTTGTTCCCCTGCTGCTGTTCGGCGCATTCGTCGGGTTTATGACCATTGCCCGCGTCGTCGCTCAAGGCGGAGTCGCGTCCATGTTTCCGCCGACCAACGGACCGGACTTCGTCGTCGCCAATGTCGGGGGCACCGTGTTGGGCACTAAGGGCATGGCCGGCATGGCCCTGAGTTATGCCTGGAGCGTGGACACCTTGATACTAATGATGAGCGCATGCGCCAATGGCCTGAAGCTCGTCACCGAAATCAGCCTACCCCAGCGCCGCCGCCTATTCGGGGCCACCGTTGCGGTAATCGTCCTGACGCTGACCTGCGTCGTCTCCTTAACCCTCTATCTAGGCTATCAGTACGGAGCCATTAATTTGTCGCGGTTTTACTTTGATAACGTCGCGCAATATCCCTATCGGTTCATGGAGAAGAGCATCCTCAATCCATTCGAGCCGCGGCCAAGTACGTGGATGCACATCAGCGTTGGCGCGGCGATTATGGGCGGGCTGATGGCAGCCCAGCACCGGTTCCTGTGGTGGCCTTTCCACTCGCTCGGATTCCCGATTAGCTGCGTGTTTGGCTCGATGTGGTTCAGCGTATTTGTCGCTTGGCTCATCAAGAGTACGGTACTCAAATACGGCGGGCTGACGCTGTTGAACCGCCTCAAGCCCTTCTTTCTAGGGTTGGTCTTGGGCGAGGCCGTAGCAGCCGGAACTTGGATACTCATCGACTATGTAATCGGCATGCAGAACAATTATCTGGGCGGGATTGTGTTCCAATGAGGTGCGCTTGAACGGCGCTGTCGAAACGGCTATCTTATCCACCCAAACAAAGATCCAACCCCATGATGACACCCGACCAACGCTACTTCTTCGATTTGACCGGCTACCTCCATTTGCGCAACGTGCTCAGCCCGGAGGAACTCGCGCCCGCCCAGGCGGCAGCCGACCGCTACATCAACATGCCGCCCGAGGAGTGGCCGCCCGAATTCGGCGCGGATCTCGAGCGCCGCGACATCACCGGCTATCAGCACGGCTTTGCCTTTGACAAAAGCCTCGAAGTGCTCACCCGGCATCCTACTACTTGGCCGATCCTCATGGAACTCACCAACCGTCGGCCGCGCCTCAACGGAGGCACCCTCGGCTATAACCGCCACGGCCACGGCTTCCACTACCTGCACGCCGGATGGCAGCCGTCCAAACAGCCCGATGTGCGGCGCTATTACCTCGAAGACGGTCAGGTGCGCTGCACGGACTTTATCTTCTTTTTTTATTTAAGCGATGTCTTCCCCGGCGATGGCGGCCTCATCATCTTGCCCGGCTCGCACAAGGCCCACTTTGCCCGGCCCCGAGCGATGTTTTATCCAGGAGCCGAAGACGACGAGGACAGGGACTACGTCGCCGACACCGTGCCCCCGGGCGTCCACAATGTCTGTGCCCGCGCTGGCGATGTGGTTATCATGCCCGAGCACCTCATGCACGGCGCGCTCACTTGGAAGCCTCGCGACCGCGACCGCCGCTTCTTGATCCTGCGCTACAACGTCCAGCACATGCTCACCGGCCAGCGCCGCCCTTTTCCAGACGCCATTCGCCAGCGGCTCGACCCTGAGACGATTGACCTGATCGAATTGGCTCCGTACTTCGAATACAAAGACCTCGTCAAAAAGCGCGAAAACATCGACTAAATCCCATGGCATCACAACAAAACAGCGGGCAGCTGAGCTTCCGCGCCCGCGTCCCCGTCTTCGACGCCAACATCGGCGTCGGCCACTGCCACGACCGGCCCTCGCCGTTTGCCGATGTGACCGGCTTGCGGGCGGAAATGCAGCGCCACGGCGTAGAGCGCGGTTTGATCTACCACCTCCAAGGCGAAACCCTCAGCGCGATTGAGGGCAACGAGGCCCTGCGCGCTTGGCTTGGCGACGGATTCGTCCCCCAATGGGTCGCCGGACCGAGTGCGGACTCTTTGGCGCAACTGCGCGCGCTCCACGCCGCGGGCGAGGTCCGCAGCGTCCGCCTGCACAACACCGAGGCGAGCCGCGTCCCCTTTGCCGACTGGATCTACGGCGAGTTGCTCGCCTGGCTGGCGGCCGAGCGCATCCCCCTGTGGGTCTCGCTGGCCGATACCCCGGTCGCCGAAGTCATGGAGACCTTGCGCCGCTTCCCAGATTTACAAGCAGTACTCCTCGGCGCACACTACGTGCATTCCCTCGCCTTGCGCCCTCTGCTCAGGGTACTGCCCCAAGCGGCGATGGAGCTGAGCCGCTTTGAGAATATAGGCGGCATCGAATCCCTGATCGGCGAATTTGGCGTGGAGCGCTTCCTCTATGGGTCGTACTACCCGCGCTACGCCATGGGGCCGATGCTCTTTTACCTGCACCACTTGGCCATTGACGACGCCGCACTTGCGGCTTTGACCGCGGGCAATCTAGAGCGCATTCTCGGAGGAACCGCATGATTATCGACTTTCACGGCCACGTGGGCCGCTGGGACTCCCTCGACATGGTCGATGACCCGGTCGAGATGCTGCGCGCCATGGATGCGGTGGGGATCGACAAAAGCTGCGTCTTCAACATCTTCCATCCCGAGGGCAAACCCGGCAACGACCAGACCGCGGCTTTTGTCGCCCGTCACCCCGACCGCTTCATTGGCTTTGCCTATGTGTGCCCTACCTGCCCCGACACCGTGCGGCCCGAGTTGGAAAGGGCCATCGACGAACTCGGGTTCCGGGCGATCAAAATCTACCCCCCCTATACGCCCTTTCCGCTCGACGACTCGGCTTGGGATCCAATCTACGGCTTTGCCGCTGAGCGCGGCCTCGCAATCATAGCACACACAGGCGGCGAGCCAACGGCCGCTCCCGCTCAGTTTGGCCGCGCAGCCGAGCGCTTCCCCAACGCCCGCTTCGTCGCCGGCCACTCCGGCAACATCGAGCCGTATCGCAGCCAAGCCATTGACGCGGCTCAGCGCTTGCCCAACTACTTCCTCGAAACCTGTTCGACCTTCCGCACCCCAGGCGTCATCGAAGAGCTGGTGGCCAAGGCCGGGGCCGACCGCGTGCTCTTCGGCTCGGATATGCCCTTGATGGATCCCCGCCCCCAGCTCGGCAAGATCATCACCGCGGCCATTGACGACGACGCCAAGCGCCTCGTCCTCGGCGAGAACGCCCGGGGCCTACTCGGACTGTAAGACGCAAAAAGCCCGCCTGCCACAAGGGCAAGCGGGCTTTCTTTGCAAAGGGTGTGGAACCGGGTATTACTGCTGATACTGGTACTTAATCCGGCCCCAACTCTGCGCCTCGACCGCCGTCCCAGTCGGCTCGCCCCAATCAATGGTGTCGTCCATGGGGGAGATGAGCAGGTCCTGCGAAGAGTGACAACAGTGCGTCGGGGTCGTCGCCCACATGCCGACGCGATTGTCGGCATCGCCGGCGCTGTCGTCCACATCGCTGACGAAAATCGAAAAGCCGATCACCTCGCCCGCGGTCAGGTCGTGCTCAATCACCTGATCGTCCGTGATGTTCTCCTCGGTGGGCTTGGGATACGAATCAATGGCGATCGTGCGGAACTCGTAGATGTACGTGCTCTCGCCGTACTCCTCGCCCTCAAAGCTATAGGTGCAGTAGTACCAACGGCTGCCGTTGGACAACAGCGTCGGATTCTCGACGTCGGCGCTACTGACCGCAGCCGTTTGCAGGGCCGGGCCGAAATTGCCATTGAGCGGCGGGAACGCGAATGAGTACTTGTGGTGCGTCACCACGTCTTCGGGCTTGGGCAAGTAGTCGTGCCGCGGGTTGAACTCGATCTCAATGCTGTCGTCCCACCAATAGGAACCTAAGTCCTGGCGGGTGATCGTGTGCTTGTTGTCAAACACTTTCGTCGTCACGTACAGCTCGTTGCGCGAATCGTTCCAACCCAAGATGTGGCGGATCTGCATCGAAGCCGGATCCATGCCACCGCGCGGCACGTCGTCGCCAGCAAAGCCGTGCACCGAAAAGAGCTTTGAACTGGGAATGGCGTACACCTCGAGCGGCACAGCCGACCAATCATCGTCAAATCCGTCGATGTTAGGCACATGCGTATCGGGGAACTGCACGGCGAGGAAGACCTCGCCCGGGGGCTCGTGGGCCCCGGCGGCTAGCGCAAAAGCCAATAGGGCGATTGCGGTCAGGCCACAGGTAAAAAGACGCTTCATAGCTACCTCCTTAAGGGTAGGTGGACGATAAACGACTAAATCGTAAATGAACGACTGAACTGCTTAATTTAGTCAAATGACCCGTCAAATACAACTACTATTGCAAACCGGCGTATAGCGTGACAAAGGTCTCGGTCGTCGTCTCGGCCTTGGCCTCCGCAAACGCCTTGCGCTCCACCACAAAGCCGGCCAACGCCTGGATCCGGTAGCCCAAATAGGCCGACTCGGTCGCCAATTGCAAGGCCCAGCTCAGGGAGTCGAAATCCTCTGCATCGCGGTCGAAGTCGTTGAACAGCGCGTACTCGACCCCGGCCTGAAGCCGCGTGGCCTGCAATAGCTGCGTTTCCAAAAGCAGCGAAAAAAGCTCCATCAGCGTCGTGCGCTCCTCCTGGTCAAACAGCGACCGGCTCTGTTTGCGGAATTCGCTCTTCCAGCGTGGCAACAGGGTCAACCCATGCCAAGTGCGGCTATAACTGGCCTTGTTGATCAAGCCAAAGAAGAAATCCGACGCATCGCGCTGCCGTTGCGCGAAGAACACCCCGTTCAGCTTGCTCATCACCAGCAGCGCGTCGCTCGCCAGGCTGTGGCCGACGAATAGCTGGTGGACCCAAGCATCGCGCGCCAACAGCGGATCGGCGATGTGCATGAGCTTGCCGCCGCGCAGCGTGTTGTCCGGCTGCCACTGCAAAATTGGATCGGGAATGTCGTCTTGCACCAACTGACTCATCTCGAACAGCCTCACCCGACCCACCCGTGGCCAAACCCGCTCGTACCCTAGCTGCAAATACGTGCTGTGGTTTTTGCGATCCGCTGAAATCTGTTCCTCGCGCAAGGCCCCCACCTTGAGCTGCCAGTGCTGGCTCAGGTCGATGCCCCCATAGACGTTGAAGCCTTGTTGATCGCGGCGATAGGGGTAGTCCGGCTCGGTGTCGTTTTCGTATAGATCAACCCAGAAGTTGTGGTTCATATCCACGCCGAAGAGGAACTCTGGCCGATCGACCAAGAAGCGGAGAAACGGCTCCTCGTAATCCGGAACGGAGTTGGCCTTGACGCGGTTGTCGTTTTGGTTGAAATCGGGCACTAAGTCATTGTTGAGATCCCAGCCGGGGAAGACCAACCGATCGTTTACCAAAAAATCCGCGCGGAACCCATCGGGGAAGCGGTCTTGATCGTCGTTGTCTTCCACTAAGTCAAAGCGATTGCCCTGCCGGGCGTAATCGAGGCCCGAGGTCGTGGTGACAAAAGATTGGGTGTTGTAGCGCGGATCAATCGAATACACTTCCCCAAACAGCGACAGCCGTCCCATGTGCTTACTCAGGTTTGCCATCCACGCCGGCGCGCTGGGCCGGTCGCCAATCCCCGCCGAGGAAGTGTGCGTTTCCGAGGCAACATTGGGATACTTGCGGAAGCTCCAACTCAGGTCGTATTCGCCATACAGGTCGAAGCCGAGCACGTCTTCCACCTTGAACGTAGCTCCGGCGACTGTCGTAGCCGTCGGCAGCCCGTAGGCAAAGCGGACCGTGCGCAGGTTGGAGATGTCCTGCACATTGCCCTCGGCCTGCGCCACCAACAAGAAGACTGGATCATCCACATCCGCGCCGAATACGTCGCCCAAGCTGATAGAGCGCTCGCCCGTCCAAGTAAACGAGCTCGATGGCCGACCGACCGTTACAAAACCGCCGCCTTCTCCCAACTGCTGGTCCGAACTCATCCAGATCTGGTAATCGTTGGCCAGCACGAGGCGAAATTCCACCGCTGCGATTTCGGATTTATCGGCCGAGGCGCGGTTGACAAACGACGCGCTGTCAAAGTCGTAGAGCAGGCTGATTTGCCCGTCGCCATCCGCGGTGAGAAATCCCTGCCGCTCTAAGCCGCCGCTAATCACCGGGCCAAAGCGGATGTCGCGGCCCGACTCCACCGTGCCGTCGCGGTAGGTGATAATCACGTCCGAGGCATCGGGGAAGAACGCGGCACCGCCGGCACCGTCTTCCGGCGAGTCGTCGCGCAAGGCAATCGCGATCTGCGAGATGGTTGCGTTCTGCTGCTTGTTCAGCCCGCCTTTGTACAGGGTTTCTATTAGTTGATCCGACTCGCTATTGGTCTGGTGGGCGTTGACCGCGTGCAGGCCCAACTCCACGAAATCCCCTAGCTGGGCCGTGAACCGCCCTCCCACGAGGGAAGTCGCGTCTGTAAAGCGGCTCTCCTCCACCTGCAAGCCGCGCGGGCCAGTGATCAGCGAGTGGAGAAAGGTCAACTGGTATTTGTCGGTGGCGAGGTCGATCTGCATGCCGTTCAGGCGCGGCTTGGAAAACGACAGCGGCGTCAAGGTCGTCCGCAGGTTGTTGCTCGCCGTCAGCGCGTAGTGATATTGGCCCTTGTGATCGCCGGCGATGACCAACTCGTTGAACCACCGCGCAAACCGCTCGGTCTTGAACAAGGAGCTACCAGCTTCCTCGGGCCGCCTCTGCGCCGTATTGAAGATCAGCCACCCCTGGGTTAGGTAGTTCCCGTACAGATCGTAGAAGTAATCGCCCTCCAAGTCGATGTTCACATAGCGTTGATACGGCAGCCGCGCGCGGTTGGTGTATTCCCACTGCCGCCACGGGTATTCGGCGAACATCACCTGCGGCACGTACCAGCGCCGCAGGGCCGGGTCCAGCGCGTCGAGGTACACCTCCGGGCTTTGTGCTACGTCTTGTCGCCATCCCAAGCGGCTACCGTAGGCTCCGTCGGCAAGGACGAGCAATGCGGCGCAGCAGGCAAACGTCCGCCAGAAGTTTGCAGACAGCCTCTTACAGTGAATAGCCCTAGTCAAATCCATTTCTCCAGCCTAGTACGCCACACCCACCACGCCGTTGGCCACTTCGCGGCCCTTGTCGGTGTCCCAATCGAGCTGATAGAGGTACATGCCGGGCGGCACGAGTGCGCCCTCTTCGTCGCGCCCATTCCAAGTTTGGGCAAAGCTGCCGCTGCCAGTACTAGCCGCGATTTGGCGCACTAGTCGGCCGGACAGGTCGTATATCCGTAAGCGGATCTGCCGCAGGCTTTCCAAATCGCGCAATTCGTATGCGATCGCGACGTGGTCGTTGACGCCGTCGCCGTTGGGCGTAAAGGCCGCTGGCGTGGCCTGCACGCTGCTGATGAGGCCGCCGCCCATGGGCGTGCGCACCGATACTATGTCGCCGCTAAAGCGGAACGTCGCGTTGCCCGGGGCGACCTGCTGTTTGAGCTCGGGTTCGGCGCTGTCGTACACCCAGCTTCTGAAATCCGCGCCAAAGCGCAAGACCTTGGCGTCGAAAACCACCTCAATCCGCTTCTCATTGTCGCGCGGCCCTACCAAGCGATCGAACGAGACGATTAGTCGGTCATCCTGGATCTCGGGCGGGAAGCGGTCGCTGATCTCCTCGCCGTCGATGAGCACCGAATGCACCCGCTCGACCGGGATCTGGGTAAAAATTTCCAGCCGGTCAAAGCCCAAGTCGCTCGCGCGCAAGACCGGGCGCACCACATAGGTGAAGGTTTCAGCCGCGAAGCTCTGCGTGGCAATCGGCCAGATCTCCCCAATCACCTCTTGGGCCACTGGATCCTCGGAGAACAGCAGCGACATGTTGTCGATGCGCGGAGCCGCATCGCCGCTGGCGAACAGGATGGCCTCTAGCTGGAAGTAACGCGCCGGACTCGGCGAGAGCACGGGCGTGCCGTCCTGCCACAAATCCGCTGGCAACTCGACCTGCCGTAGCCCAGTTGCGAACTCATAGGGCGCGGACCACGGGCTCCAATTTTCTAGATCGTAGCCCAATTCCACGTCGTCCCACCGCCGGCGGCCGAGCTGAGTCAGGTAGTCGTCGAGAGTCGATGCTTCGAGGGTGCCGGTCGGGCCGATGACGCGGTAGATGTTGGGCTGTGGCGTGTTGCCCGTGCGAGTGCGGAGCAAAAGCTGGGTTCCCTCGGGCACTTCGCCTTGCCAGCGAATTTTACTCCACGCGACCTCGCGGCCAAAATCCATAATCGGGGTGCGGTAAGTCGTCCGAGTCACAAAGCCCTCGCCATAGATTTCGAACTCGGCGATTTCCCAGTCGCGTTCCGGGTCGAGCGGGCGGATGGCAATCCACTTGAGGTCACGGGTCGGAAAGCGCAAATCCACCACCACATCGAGGCTCTCGCGATTGCGCGCCAAAATGTCAAAGGCCGGATCGTTGGGCGCGCCCAAGGCCGCGTCGATAACCATGTACCAACGCTTGCCGCGCTGGCTGCGGTCGAAGTTGCTGTCCCAAAACGGCCCGGTGTGGTCGGCCACGCCGATTTCGTACCACGCCAAGTAGTTGTCCTCAAACCCAGGCCGGGGAAAGAAGCGGATGCGGTTGAGGGGCAACTCGGCCCCCAAGTGCATGACGTTGTTTTTGACCACTCCGGGGTTGTTGCGGCCGGCCAAGCGCGGCGGCTCGGGCACCCGCACTAGCATGGCGGTCGTCGGATCGCCATCGATGAGAAACTGCAAGGGCTGGGAGTCGGTTACCAAGTGCGTATGGCCGTAAATGCTGGCCGTGTAAAAGTGCCCTTGGCGCTCCTTGATCGACAGCGCCAGATTGTCGCTCGGGTCGATGTACACTGGGCGCAAGCCGCCGTCGGCAAAGTCGATCAACGTATCGACGCCCGCGGTGTTGAAACGCACACTGACCTCTTCGTCCACCGCGCCAATGGTCACCTCCTCGACGATGCCGCCCTCGGCGTCGAGCAGCACGTACGCAGCCGTCTGCTCGGAGACCAGAGCCTGCCAAGAATTGCCATCCGCGCCGCCGAGGCGAAACTCACCGCGGCCCCACGCGCTGGCGGTCCAAGCCACGGCCAGCACCGCGCTTAACCAGCCCATCCGCTCTATCCGATTCAGCACCACGTCTCCTTTCGTTCAGTACGCCACGCCCAAGGGCCGCATCGTCTGCCCGCTGCGCGCATCCCCTTGCACCTCAATCCGCACCAAGTAGATGCCGGGGGCAACGCGCTGGCCCCGCTCGTCGGTGCCGTCCCAATGCACGGCGTCGTACACGCCGTTTTGCCCTTCGGCGTCAAAGAGGCGGCGCACCCGCCGGCCCCCTAAATCCCACAAATCGATCACAATCCGCGCTTTGCCGATGACCGCCAGCACCTCGAAGTTCACGTCGAGGACATCGTTCACGCCGTCCCCATTGGGCGTCAAGACATCGCTGCCGACGGCGAAATTGCCGATCAAGCTGCCCTCATTCACCGCGCGGCTCAACACAGTCGTCCCCGATTCGGTCGCCACGTCGCCTTCCGCCAAAAAGGCCGCGTTGCCCGGAGAAATGCCCTGAAAGGCATCCTCTTCTAGCAGCAGGGCACGGCCGCCAAAGCGGGTGCTAAAGGCCAGCACCCGGCTGGCGAAGTGAATTTTCAACACCGCGTCGTGCTGGTTGATGGCCGGGAAACTTACCGCAAAGCGCTGGTCGTCAATGGCGGTGATGGCGACCTCGCCTTCGGTTGTGACTCCATCGGTGACCGCAAAGGCGTGGTCGATCACCTGCTGGCCGCTGGCGTCAATGATCTCGATCCGCTCGACGCGGCCCACGCGACTCGGCGTAAACACCTCAAAGCTGTTGAAACCCTGCACGTAATCGCTCTCCATCTCGGCCCGCACCGCGTACACAAAGGGCACGTCGGCAGCAGCCGGGACCTCGCGGGGGAAAATCTCGCCGACGAGGGCGTCCGCTAGCGGCGGAGCGGAAAACTCAAGCGCGATCTGCTGGAGAATGTGGCTCGCCTCCAAGTGCTGGCTCTGGAATTCTACGCGGAATTGGAAATAGCGGCTGGGACCGGGCGAGAGAATCTGCGTACCCGCGGCCAACTCTTCCAGCGCATAAGGCGAAGTCCACGGACTCCAGTTTGCCAAGTCGTCGCGCACCGAGCCGCGCTCCCAATCGTCGCCCTGACGCCCGCGCTCGGGCAGCTTTAAGTACTCCTTGCGCAACAGCGGCTCGTCCGGATTATCCACGGACGACGGGATCTCAGGGGCGTCTTGCAGGGCCACCTGCTTACGGGTGTACGCCAAGGGACTGGGATCGTGACCGCTGCGGGTGCGCAACTGCATGTCGGCCAGGTCCGCAGCCCCTACTTGCTGCTGCAAGGTGCGGATGAGGCCCCAATTGGCCGGGCTGCCCATGTCGATGATCGGCGAGATATAGCGCGCCGTCGGAAAGAACCCCTCGCCAAAGACCTGGAGCTTCTCGATCTCAAAGGGAATGGCCGACGTGGCCCGCAGGCGGATGAAGCGAATGTAGCGCGGCGGGTCGATGAGCACTTCGGTGATCCGGTCGCTGTTGTCGTTGCGCACGACATAGGTCTCCCAGATCGGGTTGCCCGAGCTGGTCAGCACCAAGCCGTCGTTGATCTCTACTTCAAAGTTTTTCAAAAAGTCGTTTTGAAAGGGGGTGCCGGGCGAGGGAAAGATCGTGTTGCGCGGAAAAAAGCGCAGCCGGTTGACCCCAAAGCGCGCGCCCAAGTCGAGAATGAGCTGGGTCCCCAAGATGTCGTCTTCTTTGCGCTCGAATGCCTGCCCGGTCGGGTCGGCCGCGAGCATGTCCTCGAAAATCACCTGGAGTTGCAAAGCGGTCAGGTCGAAGACGGTCGGTGCGCGCAACGAGCCACCCCGATCCAGCACCTCTGCGGCCAAATTCTGCTCGGCACCCACTCGCCGCGGCAGGATACTGCCCGGAAAATCCGCACTTTTAAACTCGATCAAATCGGCCGGTGCATAGCCTATTTCGGTGACATTGGGGTCGAGAAAGGAGCGGTGCTCGGGCTGGATCGTCGAAATGTCCTCAGCCCCTTCGACCCGCCCGGTCCACGAGATTTGCCCGTCCTGTCCAATCAGCAGGACTTGTCGGGCCGCTAGCGGCTGCACCAAGCACGCACTTAGAACCCCAATCAGCAACGCGGCTCTCATGGTATTTCTCCCGACAATTGTTTCAACAACACGTCCCGCTCGGTCTGCACGCGCGCGGCGACTTTGGCGCGCTGCTCTTGGCGCTGGTACTGGGCAAACGCCTCCCGTGCGGCCTCTTCCTCGCCCAGCAGCCCGTAGAGCTTGCTCAGAAAGAAATGCACCCGGTAGTCGTCCGGGGTAGCCTCAGCCAACTTAGCGACGCAAGTGAGGGCCTCTTGGTAGCGCCCCTGCCAGAACAGCAGCTTGCCCAGCCCCCACAAATCGGCGCTTGAACCGGGTCTTTCCACTAGCGCGGCCTCGAGCTGCTCCTCCGCCTTTTGCATGGCTTCCTCCCCGACCAGCCCTTGTTCCCGCCACCAGCCCTCCGCCCTAGCGCTGCCCAGCTCGCCGCTGCGGTGGTCCAGCTCAATGAGGAGATCCGCCAGCCTCAAGGCCGCTTGCCGCGCATAGGTCTTTTGCGCCAACAGTTCGACGTAGGCCGCAATCGCTGGTTCGGCCCGGCCTTCGGCCGCGTAAATGCGCGCTAGCTGGTACCGGGCCCGGCTGCTGTCGGGGCGCAGCACCAGCAAGTCGCCGTAGGACTGGGCCGCACTCTGCAAGTCGCCGCTCAGGCTCTGCGCGTCGCCTAGACGACCGAGCAACGCAGCGGGATCACCCCCTTGATCGAGCAAGGTCCGGTAGAGGCTAGCGGCGGCGACCGGTTGCCCCGAAGCTACATAGCGAGCCGCCAGCAACTCCTGCGCTCGGCTTTCTTCGGGCCAACGCTCTAACAGTTCGCGGTACGCGGCAATGGCCTTGTCGTGTTCGTCCTTTTCGCCGTAGAGCGCGCCGAGCGCGTAATAGGCAGCGGGAGAATCGACTCCTGCCGCGACCGCACTCCGGTACTCGCGCAGGGCGTTGGCCGTCATGCCCTGCTCTTGGTATGCGTGGCCCGCCCAGTAGTGCTGCTCCCCTTTTGATCTACTATCGCACGCATGGAGTCCAATAGTGAGCGCGACCAGGACCACCCACGGTCGCCGGACCAATGTGGCTAGCTGGCGCATCTAGTTCAGCCCTGCGTAAATCGTCACAAAGGATTCGTTGGTCGTCCGCGCCTTCTGCCCGGTGAACTGCTTGCGCTCCACCTTCATGCCGGTCAGGGCGCGGAGCTTGTAGCCGAGGTAGTTGGATTCATTGCTGAATTGAACGGCTACGGTCACCGCGTCGAAGTCGTTGGCGTCGGCGTCTAAGTCGTTGAAGATCGCGTACTCCACCCCGGCCTGGAGCTTGGTCACCTGCAAGACCTGCGTCTCCACCAAGCCCGAAAACAGCTCCATCAGGCTGGTGTGGCTGTTGAGCGACAGCAAGCTGCGGCTCTGCTTGCGGAACTCGCTCTTCCAGCGCGGCTCCAGCGACCACGCCCCGAGCTGTAAGCGATAGCTCGCTTTGTTGATCAGGCCGAAAAAGAAATCAGAAGGCGCCAGGCCGTATTTCTCCCGCTGGGCCTTTTCCATTTGCTGGTGAAAGTGGAGCCAGTGCATCTTGGTGGTCAGAAAGAGTGCCGCCACCTGTAGATTGTGGCCGACAAAGAGCTGGTTGGCCCAAGTGTCGCGCGCCAACAGCGGGTCCTCGACCTTGGTCAACTCGCCGCCGCGCAGTGTATTGTCCGGTGCCCACTGCAACAACGGGTTGGGAATGTCGTCTTTGACCAACTTACTCATCTCAAAGACTCGGAAGCGGCCCAGCCGCGGCGCATCGCGTTCATAGGTGAACATCAGGTAGTTGCTCTCGTTTTTGCGCGCCGAGGAAATCAGCCCCTCGCGCAGCGCACCCACCACCAAGCGCGCCCGCGGCGTGATGTCGGCCCCGAGGTGGATGTTGAATCCCCGGTGATCCCGGCGATACGGATAATCCGGCTCCT
Organism: Candidatus Latescibacterota bacterium; assembly: GCA_965203175.1. Classification (GTDB taxonomy): domain Bacteria; phylum Latescibacterota; class UBA2968; order UBA8231; family UBA8231. The sequence continues at coordinate 6,466,163 of OZ241867.1, forward strand.
CGTCGTTTTCGTATTGATCGACCCAAAAATTGTTGTTCATATCGACGCCAAAGAGAAACTCGGGCCGATCGACGTAAAACCGCAGAAACGCCTCCTCATAGTCCGGCTCGGTATTCGAGCGCACAAACGTGTCATTTTGGTTGAAGTCGGGCACGAAGTCGTTGTTCTGATCCCAGCCCGGAAAAACCTGTTGATCGCCGCTGAGAAAGTCGAAGCGCACGTTGTCCGGGAATTTGTCCTGATCGTCGTTGTCATCGACCAAATCGACCAAGCCGCGCTCGTTGTCGTAGTCGAAGTCCCCAGTGCCCGAGGTGATAAAGGTCTGAGTATTGTAGCGCGGATCCATGCTGTAAAACTCGCCAAAGGCAAAGTAGGGAGCGGCCTTCTTGGACACGTTGACCATCCAAGCGGGAGCCGAGCGCCGGCCGCCGATCCCCGAGAATGCCTCGTGGGTTTCCGTGAGCACGTTGGGGTACTTCCGATAGCTCCAACTCAGGTCGTACTCACCGTACAAGTCGAAGCCCTGTAGGTCTTGCAACTCGACGCTGCCGCCAAAGATGTGGGTCGCCGTCGGCAGGCCGTACTCAAAGCGAATGGTCTGCAAGTTGGTGATGTCCTGGACATTGCCCTCGGCCTGCGCGACGAGCAGCAAAACCTCCTGGCCGTCGAGGTTGATCTGGCGGTCCGAGGTCATCCAGACCTGATAGTCGTTGCCCAGCGTCAGCAGGAATTCGACCTTGGCGATTTCGTCCTTGGCAAAACGGGCGCGATCGACAAAATCCGGGCTGTCGAAATCGTACACGAGCCGCATCTCCTCCGGCCCGTTGGCGGCGACAAAGCCCTGCTGCAAGAAGCCACCCTCGATGATCGGCTCAAAGCCAATGGCCTTGCCTGATTCCTCCGAGCCGTCGCGATAGGTGATCTGCACGTCCGACGCATCGGGAAAAAACGCCGCGCCGCCCACGCCGTCTTCGGGCGAGTCGTCGCGCAACACGAGCTTGACGAGCGAGATGGTTTTGTTCTGCCCGATGGTCAGCGAGCCAGCGAATGGGTTGCCGGCCTGCTTGTCGAGCAAGGTGTGCGACTGGTGGGCGTTGGCCGTGTGCAGCGCGACTTCGGCAAAGTCGCCAATCTGAGCTCCCAACCGTCCACCTGCCAAGATGGTGTTGTTCGTCCGCAGCACCTCGCGGTCCCCAGTCGAGCCGCCGCCGGGGTTGCTCAGCCGCGAAAACAAAAAGGTCGCTTCGTAGCGGTCGGTAGCCAGATCGAACTGCACGCCGTCCATGCGGGCCTTGGCAAACACCATCGGCGACAGCACCGAGCGCAGGCGGCTGCTCGCCGTCAAGGTGTAGAAGTACTGGCCCTTGTTGTCTTGCGCCACCACGACTTCGGAAAACCAGCTTTGGAAGCGGGAGGACTTAAACAGCACGTTGCCAAACTGCTGGGGCTTGCTTTGCGAGTTGTTGAAAATCAGCCAGCCGCGCGTGAGGAAATTGCCGTACAGATCGTAGAAGTAATCGCCCTCCAAGGTCGTTTCCACGTAGCGCTCATAAGGGTTGCGCGCATAGTTGGTGTATTCCCACTGCCGCCAATGGTACTCGCTGTACAGCTCCTGCGGCACGTACCAGCGGCGCACGGCCGGGTCGAGCGCGTTCAGGGCCACTCCGGGGCCTTGGGGCGCGAGGCTAGTCTGATCGCCGAGCTGTAAGCCCAAGCGCGTTCCGTACTGGCCTTGAGCGACAGCCGGCGCATCGACCGCGCTCCACAACATTAGGAGACCGCAATAAATACCGGTCTTTGGTCTCAAGATAACCTCCCTTTGCAATGCCTTAGAGTCCCTACCCAACCGTTCGGCGTCGGCCCAAGCGCGTGCGAGCAAGGCCGTGGCCAAGGCACCCGACGAAGGCATATTAAACAATATGCCGACCGAGGGTAACGCCGGCCACGGTCGGCGCAGCCGCGCGACGCCAGCAGAGCGGTTGGGTAGGGACTCTTAATATGCAACGGCTATGAGGTGGGTGCGGGTCGTCCCTCCGACTCCTTCTGCATCCGCCTCTACTGTGATCTGACATAAGTACAACCCCGGCGGCACCACCTGCCCGGCCTCGTCCTTCCCATCCCACCTAAACTGCTGCGGCCCGCCGGTCACTAATCCCGTTAGCTGCCGCACCTGTCGTCCAGCCAGCGTGTACAGGTGGATGATCAACGGCCGCGCAGCCTGCACGCGGAACAGGGAAAAACCGATCTCCGCAGTCTCGTTGATCCCGTCGCCATTGGGGGTAAACGGATTGGGCGCGATGGCAATATCGTCGATGGTGGCCTGCGCCCCCTGCGCGCCAATCGACAGGCTCTTAGAAGGGCTCAGGGCGGTCGCGTCGCCCCCGTCGGCCACCTGCCAAGGCGTCGCGGGCTGGCTCTGCCGCACGGCGACCTGCATCCGCGTCCCTTGCAGGTACACCCGCCCTGCAAAGCGCACGCGCAACAGCCGGCCGCGGCCCACTATCCAACCCCGCTGACTGCCCAGCCGACCATAGGTCCGCTCGTCGAGGCTGTCGCCAGCCGCGTCAAAGGGCACCTGATCGCCTAACCCGACCACCTTGCGGAAGTAGCGCACCGGCCCCTGTTCGTCCGCGCTGAGTGCTTCGTAGTTCGCGGCGTCCACTTCGGCCAAACTACCGTCTGCCCCCCGCTGAAAGTAGCGCACTGCGCCCTGCTCGGCATCCGGCAAGAGGCTGTGCGAGGTAAAGGTCAACAGATTGCGATCCAATCCGGTGGGCACCTCGTCGCCGGGAAGGACCGACCGGTAGTACACGGGCGTGAGCACATCGTCCGGCGCCCCCTGCACAATCTGCGGGAATTCCAACCACAGCGAGTCGCCCTCGGAGTGTACCCTCAGCTCGTCGTCCCACTGGAGCGGCGCTCCGGCCAACAACTCGGCCTCGGAACCCATAGCCGCATCGACGAACTTCAGCGCAAACGACGGCTCCGCGTGCAAGAGCAATTGGTCGAAGCCCGGGCTGCGCACATTGGCCGGCTGCTGCAAAAAGTTGGGCTGTACGTAGAGCGCAAAGGTGTCGAGTACCCCGGCCTCAGCAGTAGTCGGCCACACCTCGGCCCGCAGGTGCTGAGCCACCGGCTGGTGGAACGCGACCGCAATGCGGTGCAGGGCCGCCGCGTTTTCACCGCTGCTTTTGAGGCGCGCTTGGATCTGCATGAAGCGCCGCAAGCCCGGCGAAGTAGCTAAGTCCCCGGGCTGCAAATAGCGCTGGCTCCACGGACTCCAACCCGGCCCCACCACCACGGTCGTGTCCGAAGGCCCCTTCAGAAAGCCGGCCAGCGTCCTGTACTCGTCCGCGGTCTTCTGGTTGCCAGTTTTGTCGAAATAGCGGATTTGCTGCAAAAGCTGGTCGCCGGTGCGGGTGCGGATCTCCACATCCGTGCCCTGGGGCGTGTTCGCCTCCCAGTGCACCTCACCCAAGCCCACCAACCCCGGCAGCTCGATCAGATCCGACTCCAGCACCACCTCGGCCGGTGCCCCCTCGGCGAGCAGCATGAACTCGTGATGATACGACCAGAACTGATTCATGTGGCCGGTGCCGCCCGGGCCGGTGGCCCTAAATCCTGGGGGTACGTGACCGAGGGTGACCAAGTCGAGGAAGCGAGTCAAAACTGGCGGGTTTTGAATGTCGGCGATATCGCGAAAGTTGCCGGTGAACACATTGCGCTCGCGTTCCTCCGGGTTGATGCGCTGCCACTTGAGATTGCCTTGAGCGTCGCGCTCGCCCGTGGAGGCGCGCATGATGTAGCCCCGGCTGCTGCCCACTAAGCGGGTCTGAGCCAAGCGCACAATGCCTCCCATATCTATGGTCAGCACGTTGGCGGTGGGGTTTTTCGGGTTGCGGATTTGGTGTGAGAATCCAGTGCCGGCGTCGCCGTCGAACGCAAGCAGCGTATTGGTCCCATCGGTCGTCAGCACGTACGAGCCGCCGTTTTCAATCAGGTTGATGCCCAAGTTGTCGCCCCAGCCGTGCGCTTTGACTTCAGCTAGGCGCGGCAACTCGCGGCGGTAGTAATCCCGTCGCCCCTGGCGCTGCTCTTCTAGAGCCTGATAGGTGGCTTCGTCCACCGGCTCTTCGCGGCCGGCCACGTCGCGCGCGAAATAGACGATATCCCCGCGCTCTGCTTCCGGCAGTGCTTCCCACGCCTCTTGATCTATCTGTCCGGCCCGCCCGCCGCGCGTATCCGTGATGACGATGCGGATCGTCTCGATCTTGCGCCCAGTCCACTCGGGCGAGCGGTGCAAGCTCTCCGCGAGCTTCTTGTCGCTGACCACGCCAGTGGCCGGGGGCAGTTCGGGGCTGGTGTGCTCGCTTTCAAAGATGTATTCGCGCTGCGTGGTATTGGGCGCGTCTTGCGGGATGAAGAGCTGGAAGCCAATGCGGCTGTTCGGCTCGTGCAGCAGCGCACTCTGCCGGTCCGACAGCAGCATGATGAAGCGCAGGAAGGGATCTCCGAGTGCCTCATCGACAAACTGGAACTTGAGCCGCTCCACCGGCACCACTCTTCCCAAGTCCACCTCGATCCACCACTGCTCGATGGGATCGCGCGGGTCCGGCTCCCAGAACGTGGTCGGATCGCCGTCGAGAATATTGGCCGCGAGCCGCGGATTGGACCCCACTCGGCTGATACCCGGCCGCACCCAATAGTCAAAGACCAGCTCGTTGAGCGTATTCCGTATCGGCTCGCCAAACACGTCGAACTGCATGGTGCTGTCGATGGTGCCGATGCGCGGCTCGGGCTTGCTGATGACGATCGGACGCTTGAATCCGGGATCATCTAGGACGTTGAAGACCGTCCGCAGCGAATGCGCCCGCACCGAACCGTCCTCGTGGATGCGCGCCAGATGAGTGGGAATGGACCACTGCTGCCAGTGGCTGGCCCGCTCAACTACGACTTCGTCACCGGCGATCTGATAGCCCGACTGGGCCTCGGCCAATACCCAACTCAGCGCTAGGCCGACGAGGATCTGCACGGCGAAGTGGCTCTTCATAGTTCCACTTTCTCCCTCACTCGCCAGCGGCCCGCCCTTGCCGCGGCGCTTGCTGAAAAACTATTAGGTATGGTTAAAACTCAGGGCTGTCAAGATAGCCGCTACCAATCCACCAAGACGGCGACTTGGTCTTTGTACTTATCCTGCAACTGGCGGATAAACGCGCCAATCCGCTCGTTTTCTCGCTGGCGGCGCAAGCTCGCAGCCGCCCGGCGGCGCGCCTCGGCAAAGGGCTGGATCTGGCCACCCTCCCGCCGCAGCACCCGGAACACCGCGTACCCGTCCATGCTCTCTAGCGGGCCGACGAGCGCGCCGATCTCAGCGGCAAAGGCCGCTTTTACCAGCTCGGGATAGCGCGGCTCGTACAGGCGCACTAGGCGCATCTCCCAGCCGTGCTCGCGCACCCCGTGCCCCTCGACGCCAGCGTGCGAGCGCACGCCGGGCCGGTCGAGCAGGTCGGCAATGGGCGCGCCAGCCTCCCACTCGGCGCGCAAAGCCGCAGCGTCCTCTTCCTCCGCGGTCCACAGCTCGTGGACGATCACGGCCTCTTGGGTGCGGTAGCGGTCCTTGTGAGCCTCGTAATGCGCTCTGATCTCGTCCTCGCTGGGCGCGGCCCCGGCCGTGGCCTGTTGGAAGAGCTGATTGAGAATCAGTGCTCGGCGCTGGTGCTCGCGCCACTCCTCAAAGGCCGCTTCCTTGATCCAGCCGCGCTTGCGCGCCTCGGCCTCGAAGAGCCGCACCGGCAGCAGCAAGCGCCCAATCCGCTCGGCGGCCTGGGCCTTGTCCTGCAATACGCCCTGTGCTCCAACCGCCTGCAGGCTGCCCAAACCCTCGGCCACGCTGATTGTGCCGCCTTCGTACGCGTAGAAGGGGTGATTCAACTCGTCCGTCGTCAGGGGCCGGTCCAAACTCTGGAGCAAGATGGCCTCGCCTGCTGGATCTAAGCGCGCGTCGTAGCGAAAGCGGAGGCGTTCGAATTCCTCTTCCTCCTTCTCCCGCGTCCGTTCCTTGCGCAGCCGCTCGGCCACTTCCTCGCTGTAGTTGGCGAGCGAGGCCGGGCGATCCTCGACAAAGCGGAAGATTTGATAGCCACCGGCTAACCCGACCGGCTCAGCTATCTCCCCAACGGGTAAACCCACAAAGACGGCGGGCGAGATGGAGAACCGCCGCGCAGCTTGCGTGCGTCCGATCCAGCCGACCAGGCCGTCGCCCTGTGCGGCGAAGAGGTCGTTGGCGGCAAAGCGCGCGGCCACTTCCTCAAAGGGCTGGCCTTCGCGCAGGTCGCTCCCGACTGCCTCTAGCTCCTCCCGGGTGCGCACCAAGATGCGACTGAAGAGCCGCTCGCGGTCAAACCCCATCTCTGCGAAGGCGCGCTCGACATCTGCGGCTGTGATCTCCACCTGCGGCACAATAACTTGGGCGCGGTAGCGCTCCACGAGGCGCTGCCGCACCATTTCGCGGAGCTGGTGCTCAACCGCCAAGCTGGTGTCGATCCCAAGCGAGCGCGCCTCGGCGAACATCAGTTCCTCGTCGATCATCGACTGCAAGTGCTCCCGGTCGGCTTCGCGCCCTTCCTTGGGACTGCGCAACCCCGGTGGCAGACGCTCGACAAAAGCCGCAAACTCCGCCTGCTCAATCTCCACCTCGCCGACCCGAGCGACGATGGTCTCGTCCTCGCCGCACCCCATTAACAACAGGGCCAGCACACCGCAAAACTTACTCGATAAATAGCGCATTGACTGCCATCTCTAGGTCTGCATTCGTGCGTTCAATAGCTCCCCCGTTTTCGGCCTCGGCCTCCGAGACCGAGGCCCAGCGATCTAAGCAGAGAAAATGCCCCATGGACTGCGGCCCTTCCCCCGCTCTTTCGCGGCCCCATGAAAGCGGGTTGACACCCTGGTCCCGCAAGTGGAAATCCGCAATTGAGCCACCCAGCAAATCGACGACGACTCGGGCCGCCTCGCCGTCGAGCACTAGGGCTGGCTGGCCTTTGACCTCGGCCTCTGCTCGGGCTACATTCGCGCTGTACAGTGCTGCCATAAGCAAAAATATCCTCACCATCGCCATATAAGTCGTCCCTCTATTATTCGGATGTTGCGCACCTTTTGCAAGCGCCCACATGATCGAGAAAGTATGAGAAAATTCCTCCAAAAGACAAAACTCGCCGCCTGGGGCTTACTCGGCGGCCTAGCACTCGCCGCCTGTGGCTCCGACGAGGGAGGCATAAAGCACGTCCCCCGCAACCGCACCCTCATCCTCGGCCTGCCGCAGATGCGGGACTACGACTCGTTCAATCCCTTTATCGTCGGCACCCAATCCCCGGGCTTCGACTACCTGTTTGAGCCGCTCTACTTCTACAACGCGTACGTAGAAAAAGACCACGTCATACCCTGGATCGCCACAAGCCACGAGTACAACGCAGACTACACGGAAGTGACGATCCACATTCGCAAGGGGGTGAAGTGGAGCGACGGACGGCCCTGGACCGCCCACGATCTCAAGTTCACCGTTGACATGCTCAAGGACCACGCCCCAGAGCTGGCCTTTTCCACCGACATGGACACTTGGGTCGCCGAGGTCGAAGTCCCGGATTCGCTGACGGCGCGGTTCGTGCTCAAAGCGCCCAACCCCCGCTTTGTATTCTCCTATTTTACCTACAACTTCGGCAACGGCATCCACATCGTGCCCAAGCACATCTGGGAGGGCGAGGATCCGACCTCGTTCAAAAACCTCGACTTGGCGCGCGGCCTGCCGGTCGTCAGCGGCCCCTATCGCTTGGCGCGCTCCGGTCCCCAGCAGCGGCTCTGGGATCTGCGCGAGGACTGGTGGGCCGCCCAAATCGGCTTTCAGCGTCTGCCGAGGGTCGAGCGCATCATCTACCTGCCCCAAGGCGACGAGAACAAGTGGGTCCAACTCATCCTCGCCAACCAGATGGATCAGTGCATCGACTTGCGGCCCTCCAACATCAAGACCCTCCTCGACCAAAACCCCAACGTCACCACGTGGTCGGGCCGCCAACTGCCCTACGGCTATCGGGACTGGTGGCCGCCGGCCCTCGGCTTCAACAACCTAGAGCCGCCCTTCGACGACCCGGACATTCGCTGGGCCGTAAACCACGCCATCGACCGCGAACAACTCGTGGCTATCGGCTGGCAGGGCGCCGGCGAGTACACCCTTTTGCCGTTCCCCCACTTCCCGCCGCTTATGCACTACATCAACCAAGTGCAGGATCTACTAGCAAAGTATCCCGTGGGAAAACACGACCTAGCCCAGACCGCAGCCATCATGGAGCGCAAGGGGTGGAGCAGAGATGCGGAAGGTATGTGGCAGCGGGACGGCGAGCGCCTAAGAATCCCGGTCGTCGTCTTTCCCTCCCTCTTCCAAGACTTCACGCCCGTGCTGGTCGAGCAACTGCGCCGCGCGGGTTTCGACGCCTCCTTCCGCATGTTCTCCGACGCCTATACCCGCATGACCCAAGGTACGGCCCACGCCTTTGTCATGGGCAACGGCGGCTCAGTGCGCGACCCGTACTTCACTCTGCGGCTCTACCACAGCCGCTACGTCCAGCCCACTGGCACAGCCACTCCGTATTTCTGGCGCTGGCGCAACGCGGATTTCGATCACTTGGTCGATCAGATGGGCCAGACCGCGCCCGACGACCCAGCGCTCGTGCCGCTGTTCCGCCAAGCCCTCGAGATCTGGCTGACCGAATTACCGGCCATTCCTCTGCTCCAGTGGTTCCACCGCATTCCCCACAACCAAACCTATTGGAAAAACTGGCCCTCGGCCGAAAACCCCTACATGAACAGCGCCTATTGGGTGCGTTCGTTCTTGATCGTGCTGTTGGGATTGGAGCCGACGCAGCCTTGAGATTGAGTTATGAACTGACATTACGCAGTCTTTGTTCCCAACTTCCCATTCCTGTATCCTTTCCGCTACACCCCAGCGCCTCATATCCCCTTCTCTCCGCTGAGCCGCCGCTGTGGCACGATTCTTGCCTTGGGTTGCGGGTACCACTTCACCCGCAACTCAAGGCAGGGCTCATGGCCGAATTCGATACCATCGCCAAACATCTCATCCACACCTATCCCCACGACTTCGCCCGCTTCGCCCTCCACCAAGACGACCTTGAAGTGCTCGATGTCATTGACACCGAGCAACCCACCGTCGAAGCCCACCGCACCGATAGCCTCATCCGCGTACAAGTCGGAGACGAGGAGGCGTTGGTCCATCACGAGTTTCAAACTACGGATAGTAGTCCGCCCATGCCGCAGCGCATGGCCGGTTATATCGGGCGTGCCATCGAGCAGCACGGCGTACCCACCTACTCCACCGTCATCTATCTTCGTCCGGACGCCGGCCGGAATGATCCGGGGCACTATCTCCAAGAGCGGCACGGCTTCCGCGTGTTGGTGCAATACAAGGTGATTCGGCTGAGTGAACTAGACGGCCAACGCATGCTCGACGCGGGGCATTCGGGTTTGATTCCGTTTGCGCCGTTGATGCAGCAGCCGGCGGGTGTGGATGCCGAGGCATGGTTGCGCCAGTGTGTCCACCGGGCACAGCAGGTGCCGATGGACGAGACTCGCAAGGTCAATTACTTGGCCGATCTTGCCATTTTGGGTGGATTAGTGTATGAATATGAAACAATAATGACCATCATCTCGGAGGCGACCATGTACGAATCGTCGGTAGTGCAGTATTTCACGGAAAAGGCCATCAAGCAGGGTCGAGAAGAAGGCATTGAGCAAGGCATTGAGCAAGGAAGCCGAGAACGCGCTATTGAAGATTTGCTCGACGTGCTGGAGATTCGCTTTGGGCTGGCCGCGTCGGATCCGTTGGCCGTGCGCCTTGGGGCCATTGACGATGTGCAGCGCCTCAAGCAGTTGTTTCGCGCGGCCATACAGGTGCCCAGCCTCGAAGCCTTTAGGCACCTGTTAGACAAAGCCGAGTAGGGCACTGCGTAACGTCAGTTATGAAGTTGCGGATGCCGTTGGCGCAGAGGTCATCAGGCACCTCGATTAGGTTCGACTTAGCGGCGAATCCGTTTGCGTTGTGTCCTCCCAAACGGCCTCATCTTCCGCCACGGCCTCTTCCTCCGTTTGTGATTCGTAATGCTGGAGGAGACGTTGGACACGTTCCTCGTTCCAACCGTCTGGAAACCTAGTCTCATTTTTCATCTTCCTCTCTGATTGCAACACGCGATCCTTCGCGTCCGGGTCTATCTTCATCTTGATCGTGCTGCTGGGATTGGAACCGACGCAGCCTTGACCCCGATTATTGCAACACCACCGAATCAAGCTGTGATTTTCTGGCCTCCCAATCGGGCATACAGCGGTCGAGCAGGCGGAAGAACGCCGGGCTGTGGTCGTAGATGTGCAGGTGACAAAGTTCGTGCATGATGACGTATTCGATGCAGTGCAAGGGCGTTTTAATGAGTTCGGTACTGAGGGTGATGGTTCCTCTCCTAGTGCAGCTACCCCAACGTCTAGTCATTCGTCGGATTCTCAAGGTGGGTGTCACCTTCTGTAAGGACGGTGCCGACTCCAAGCAGTGAGCCATTCGCTCCCGGAAGATGGGCTCAGCGTGCGCGCGATACCAATCGTCAAGCGCTGTGCGAACACACCGAGGCTCTTCCGGCTCTGGGACAGAAACATTCAAGAAACGACCGGCTAGCTTGACCTCAACGTCGCAGGCGCGGCGAACTTTCAGCCGATACTGACGCCCGAGATAGAGGTGGGTCTCCCCAGAGACGAACCGTTTGACTTCTGGCAGTGGATGAAAAGTCTCGAAATGGCGACGCTGCTTGGCAATCCACGCCCGTCGGCTCTCAAGATATGCTAGCACTTCCTCTAGGGGACAACCCACAGGTGCCGACGCTGTCACCGAGCAGTCGGGATGAACTGAGATTGACAGGTATCGGCTCTTTTTGAATTTGAGCGCGACCGGAATTTGTTCACTCGAATACTCTACGACGACATGCTGGATATGCTCGTCAGGCATATCGCACTCTCGCAATATCCAGCACCGAGTCCAAAATGCGGTCAATCTCCTTGAAGCTTAGTTCGAGATTTTCTCGCTCCATGAGTTCGAACAAGTAGTCTTCAATCGCCAATTTCATCCGGTTTTGGACATCGGTGTTGCGGGTCCAGTGGACGATGCGATGCTCTTGGACGATGTCGTCGATGGCCAGACTAATCGTGGCACCAATATCCCGGACATTGGCCGTTTGGTTGGCGTGGTCCGAGAACACTTCTTGAAGCACGCCAAAGAATGCCTTGGCCACGTCTCGGTGAGCGAGGGCCGCAGGAATGTCGTCCCCCGTGCGGTTGCGCACGCGCTCGGCAATTTGCTTCACTTCTTGCAGGTATTCCGCGTCGGAAAGCCGCTGTTCCCGAAAGGCCCGGATCGCGTCTTCAAGCAACTCTGAGAATTGGCGATAGAAGGCCGGATCCTTCCGCATGAGATCCTGAATCGTGCGCCTCGTGCGAAAGGCGATGGTGTCGGCCTTGGACGACGCGCTAGAGAGCCTGTCAACTTCCTTAGCGAAAGCGTCGGCGTTGAAGATGTCCACCAAGTCCGTGATCCGCTCCACCTCGCCCGTCCCCACGTACTGATTGACCAGCTTTTGAATGCGCGGCTCGTACTCTTTGAAATCGACTACTTCGGCGTAGCGTCGGCTTACCGAACTGCGCAGGCGCATGAAGAAGCGAAGATCGGCCTTGTACGCAGCGATTTTCTTTTCCGGTGTCGCATCGAGAAAACCCGCACTGGAGAGCGCGACCCCCAGCGTTCGTGAGAAGGCGCTCAAGCGTTCGTAGAAGCGGTCACGCAGCCCCTCGTCCGCCAAGAGTTGCTCGTATTCTTCCTCGTCTTGTCTGTTTTGGATAGTCTTGAACAGATCCCACAGGTCCGAATAGCGCTGCCGCAGCTTGTGGGATTCAGCACTCACATCCGTTATCGCTCTGGCCAAATCTTCGATCCCCTCTTCTTCGAATTCGGCGAGTTGGCCGTAGAGGTCGAACGCTTCGTCGAGGTTCTGCAAGACACCCCGGTAGTCGATGATGTAGCCGAAATCTTTGCCGTCAAAGAGGCGATTGACCCGGGCGATCGCTTGCAGTAGGGAATGGCTCTTTAGCTGCCGCGTGAGGTAGAGCACGGTGTTACGCGGCGCGTCGAAGCCAGTGAGCAACTTGTCAACGACAATGATGATCTCGGGCTCCTCAGCCTGTTTGAACGCGCTGATGATCTGGCGATTGTATTCTTTCTCACTACCGTATTTCGCCATCATCTTCTTCCAGAAAACTTTGACCACGTCCTTGGATTCCTCGTGGACGTCTTCCTCACCCTCGCGGTCGTCGGGTCCCGAGATCAGCACCTCGCTGCTGACCATGTCGAATTCGTCGAAGAAGCGCTTGTAGAGCAGGGCCGAGGCTTTGTCTTGGGCCACGAGTTGCGCTTTGTAGGGAGTGTGGTGCCAGTTATCGCGGAAGTGTTCGCTCACATCCCAAGCGATTCGCATCACTTTTTGCTCGGCTTTGTTCAACTGGTCGCTCGATGAGAATTTCTTCTTCAAGTCGCTTTTCTGCTCGTCGGACAAGCGGGCCGTAATCCGCTCGAACCAGTCGTCCAGTGCCTCGGAATCAACTTTCTGATCGACATGCCTCCCTTCGTAGAGCAGCGGTACCACGGCCTTGTCCTGTACGGCCTGCTCTAGGGTATAGGCGTCGATTAGGCCTCCGAAGCGGTCAATGGTACTCTTGTCCTTCTTCATTACGGGCGTGCCGGTGAATCCTATGAAGCAGGCGTTGGGGAGCGCCTGTCTCATTTTGGCGTGCAACTCGCCGAACTGGCCTCGGTGGCTCTCGTCAACGAGGACGAAAATATCTGGATGCTCATTGCGCACGCCGACTCTACTGACCGCGAGTTCAAACTTGTCGATGACCGTAGTGATAATCCGCGCCTTGTCGTCCTTGAGCAGTTGCTCCAAGTGCCTGCCGGTTTTCGCCTGAATAGGCTGTGTGCCGCAGTGGTGGAAGGTCTTGTAGATCTGATCGTCGAGATCAACGCGATCCGTCACTAGGATGATTTTGAAGTCAGTGAGGCTTCGTTCAAGGGCGAGGGCCTCGGCGAGCATCACCATGGTCAGGCTCTTGCCACTGCCTTGGGTATGCCAGACTACGCCGCCTTGGCGCGTTCCGTCGCTCTGGGTTTCCCGCACTCGGTCGAGGATCTTGTTGACGCAGAAGTACTGCTGATGGCGGGCAATTTTTTTCTCGCCTCCGTCGAAGAGCATGAAACGGAAGATCAATTCGAGGAGTCGCTCCTTGCGACACAGGGAATAGAGCGCTTCGTCCTGTGGCGTTACCTGCCGTTCTATGCTTCCATAGCTCTCCCGCTCTCGGCCCCAAAACTCCTTCGTAGCAAGAATTCTGTCGATTTGGCCCTCGCTCAGCGGAAGGCTCACCCTCTTCTTTAGGTCAGCCTCATCGCTCTCGCTGAAATTCTCCTTCCACACCGACCAGAACTTGGCGGGCGTACCCACCGTGGCGTACTTGGCTTCGTTCTTCGAGATGGCGAGGAGGAGTTGCGCGTAAAAGAAAAGACGGGGGATTTGGTCTTGTTGCTGGTTGCGGATATGCTGGCTAATCGCTTGGCCGATCGGGTCCTTCATGTCGGGCCGCTTGCACTCGATGACCACTAGCGGAATCCCGTTGACGAAGAGCACGATGTCGGGTCGGCGGGTCTCCTCGCTACCACTGCGCTCGACTACGAACTCCTCGGTCACGTGGTAGGCGTTGTTTTCAGGATGCTCCCAGTCGATGTAATTGAGCTGAAAGCTCTTGGTGTCTCCCTCGACCGATTGTTGCAGGCTCTTCCCCATGCACAGCAAGTCATACGCTTTCTCATTGGTTGGCAGCAGGCCGTCATCTACTATGTCCTTCAGTGCCTGAACTGCCGCGAGGATATTGCCCTCGCTGAAGGGATACGTGCGGCCTCTGAAGAGGATGGCGTTCTGATTGCGCAGTTGATCCGTCAGTATCTTGTCGAGGAGTACGCTGCCCAGTCGATCACCGCGAGCTTCGTTCGCTTTTTCCGGGCTGAGGTACTCGTAGCCGAGATTCTGCAGAAGCGCCACCGCAGGAAGCTGGGAGATGAGCTTTTCTTGGAAGGAGGGTAGGACCATCAGGCACCTCGATTAGGTTCGGCTACTTAGCGGCGAATCCGTATGCAAATCCTCGTTCTTCTGAGGCTCTTTCTCTGGATTCATCCATGCGGGAAGAGGGGTTCCTGTAGCTTCCGCATACAAGGTCGCCGGTGCTATGTCGATCTCGTTGCCCCAGGTCAGAACGCCAAGCTCCTTGTTGATAGCGAAGCTCTGAAAGAACTCGAGATTCCTGAATCGCTCAAAGACACCTCGACGCTCCAAATACTTTGTGAAATCAATGGTTCCGCACTGGCCGTTATCGAATCCTAACTCGATCAGATAGCCACCCTGATAGATAGCAGAAACAACGTCGTGTAGCATACGGCGCTCCTTATCTCTACCTATCGGCGCAGGGTTTGAGCGGCGAAATCCAAGGCTGCCAGAACGCCTTCTCTGGTCAAACGGGGATGCGCCTCAAGGATCTGGTCGATTGTCTCACCTGTGGAGAGTTTCTCCAGAATTAACTCAACGGTAATGCGCGTTCCTGCGACGACGGGTTTACCCATCATAACTGCGGGGTCGGATTGAATGAGTTCAGAATCCATTTTATAGGACGCGAAAGAGATTTCCTTACAACTAAAGAGGTATGCGAACCATGAAATTTGAGAGACCTTGGAGCATCTGTGAGACATGCTCCTTTGTGTACTCTGGATATTTCCCATGGGCGGCTTTATTCCGAAGATCCAGCCATGTTGTCACCTGCTTCTGGTCAAGCTGGTTGTAAACCTTTTTTTTAACGAGTTCTGTATTGAGTGCATCTGCTTTCTTGGGTTGCGGGCGATCCTTTTTGGTCGCTTCCGCTGGGATGCCGTGTTTCTGGCAAAGCTGCCGCAAATGCTCTTCCAGAACGCTGCCGGCCATAACCGCAGCGGGGTCCTTATATCCTTCTTCAAGCAAATGCTGCGCCATTTCTATGAAATCAGAGAATATCTCAGCAGAAATCAGTCCCTTGGTTGTAGTAAGCCAACCACCTGACAATTCCTCCCGCGCAGCAGATAGGATACCTCGTCCTACTTGGGCGCAGCTTGGATCCGAATGATTGGCCCGTGAATTGAATTCATCATAGTAAGTGT
Organism: Candidatus Latescibacterota bacterium; assembly: GCA_965203175.1. Classification (GTDB taxonomy): domain Bacteria; phylum Latescibacterota; class UBA2968; order UBA8231; family UBA8231. Next base: position 6,481,494 of record OZ241867.1, read on the forward strand.
GATCCTTGCCGAAAGTCATGGAAAGGAACGAAAGAGAGGCCGACCGAAAAGCGTGAAACAACTCTTCATCGACATAGGTGACGTATTCCTCCATCGCTTCGGTCTGAATAACCTCGTCGGCACTTTTGATGAGTTGATCTATTCGTTGAATTAGATCCTCAAGATTCATCACGATCCTCCCCTCTTGCTAATCTGACTTCACTTGTGCTATCGGTAAAGAGCCTTTGCATCAACCCCCTCTTGATCTCCCGAAGAGCGGTAAGTTTCGTTTGGAGCAACTTGACGCGGCGATCGGCCATCGAAAGGACATTTGCGATACGCTCCTGCTCTGGTAAACTAGGCACTCGTAGCCGGTAGTTTTGTATGAAACCGGCCGGAATGCGACGCTGCCCTGCTGAGCCTGTCATGTTCGCTACTCCGCGAGCCCTAAATCCCTCGGACATCGACACATAAAATAAAAATCTGGCACTACAGGATGCTTTGGCCCGAAGAACATGCAACTCGGTGGTACCGAAGCCGTATCCGTTAGCCAGGTCTTGGGCCAAAGCTCCCTTCTGATTCTCAAAGCACGGCGTTATCTTGGATACAAGAACATCGCCATCCTGAAACGCAGTGAAACCTGAAGCCACGTCACCATAAGGACGAACTGGAGGAGAAATTAACCCACCTCCTTCGCTGATGTTCGCCATAGGCACGAACGAAACATGGGTATCCAAAGATGGTGGTTTCGCCGTTCTAGGATTTACTTCCGCCAAGTCACTTATACTTCGCTCGCACCATTGTGACTCGAAATCAGATAACCTGATCTTGCCCGAGAGCAATAACTCAGCGAGTCCCTCCTTGAGCCTTCGTTTCGCATCTATGAGGTCTTCAGTTCGCGCAATTGCTCGGTCGGCTGCTGCGAGCGTATCTACGACCATGCGTTGATGCGCTAGAGGCGGAACGGAAATCTTGAGTTGATTGAACTCCGCTTGCCCCAAGGTCTTGTTCCGCCCTGCACCGCCTGGAGACGCGATTCCAAGATCGTATTTACCCCGAGACGACGAGAAGTACCGCCAAGCGTACTCGGGCAATAGCTTGCCGTTGCGCGATGTATACATGGGAAAACGATGAGATGCAATCATGCCAGCTTCGTTCTCGCTGGTCATTGCAACCGCCTGCTCCCATGCGAATATGATGTTGAAGATCAGGCAACCCGGCTCAACCCAGAAGACCCGCTTGTTGCCGATTTCCTCACCAGTGGTTGGAGTCTTATGAAAAATCCCCTTGCAGTGGCTTCGGATCCCAATCTCTTGATAGGTCTGGCCAAGCAGGACACCCACGGGCTGGCGAACTCGTCTCAGAAGCTCGCCGATTGGTCGTACAGACCATTCAGTATTTGGTTTCGTATACGTCATTTCCATAATCACTGCCATAGTAGAATAGCGGCACTCCCTATTCGCTCTCCGGCTTCGGCAAGTACTGCTTCCATTTGTCCATCACATAGTCCCGAAATCCCTCTACCGGCCTACTTCCGCATATCGGTGCGAGTTCCTGCCCGACCTTTGTAAGAAGAACCATTCCTATCTCAAGCGCGTTATCAGTCTCACCAGGCATCTCTAACGTAAGCCGCTTACCGTAGTAAAGTACGACGAATTTCTTGGGAAAGTTGCGCCGTTCGAGTCCAGTAATACTATTGAATTGAACAAGACCGATACTTTCAAGGTGACTCAGGCTATTAAAGTTGATCCCGTTTTTGTTGTATATTTCCGCCTTAACGTCGAACACCAACGGCACAACATTTCCAATCATCCAGCCGAATCCGCAAAGCTTGGCAAACAACTCCGCGTCAGCCTTATCGAGGTCTGATAGAAAATTGACGGTCCTCTTCGAGTAGGTGCCAGGGGTATTGGCCTCTCCAGCTAGAACACGCGACCATAGCTCCTGCATCTCATTGTCCGATACGATTCGGGATTTATCGAAGAAGTTGACGAGCCAGTCGTTTTCCACGGAATCGGGGGTAGCCTTTTCATCTAACTGAGGCAGTGCTTTGGCAGTGATGTCTTCCATGTTCTTCTGACGTTGCGCTTCCTCCTCAATCCACCGATGTACGGCTCGTCGATGCAGGTCGGTGATCTCAGTTTCAGATTGCGCCTTTATCATTGCAGCCTCGGCTTCCGCTTTGGCCATTCTCTTGACTTGGTACGGCGCAAAGAATCCGCCGACTGCGTCCGATACCTTCTTGATCAGAGTATCAGCCGGTTTCGACAGATTGCCCAAGTTTATGAGAGAATTCGTACCCATATTGTCATCGCTCCTATTCCGGCCCCTGTGACCGACTGTCGATTTCATTCATCATGCAACGACATATTGACTCGACCGTGTGGTCCACTTCAGCATCTCGACCGTCGAGTTCCGAATAAGAGACGTGATAGCCTATGGCCGTCATAGGGATTCCGTCGATCGCTGCCTCAAACGAGAATCTTTCGCCACCGAGTTTCCAGACAACTGACAGCTTTAAGTCAAAACCCCGGTTCCCTGTCCCTATGTATCTGTGGAAGTTGTACTTCGCTCCTAGCTCGACTTGTTGCTCGTCGCTGAGTTCAAAACCCGACTTCACTAAGTATTTTTCCTTTGTCCTTCCCCATTGATCGGTTCCGAATACGTCACCGGATACGCCTCCACTACTACCAAGTCGTGCGTACTTGTTCGGCGAGTAACGATCAAACAGCTCGGAGCCTTGCCGTTCGCATAGCCCATCCAGCTTCTCAAGCATTGGACTAACATGCCGAAAGAATACCTGATCCAGCACTTCAACGTCAGTTTTATTCGGTTCCGGTCCCCTCCTGCTTCGCACGAAGAGTTCCATTTCTTTATCCATATCATCGGATTCGCGAATCGATTCCCCCTTCGCAGCCCGAATCGCCAATTCAATCGACCATGAGACGTTCTCCAACATGAACTCGGCAAGTGGCAACATGCGCCCTACATCGGCGTTCTGGAGCCCTCCGATATAACGGTCTCGGTCTTCGCTCTTGATCACGATAGGCAGCAGGTTGTTCCTCAGCAAAGCGTAGTTGGTGAGTAGCCGTGCGGTGCGCCCATTCCCGTCGTCGAATGGATGGATATGGATAAAACTCCAGTGCGATTCAGCTAGGAACAACGGCAGAGGATAGGCGCTCCGCTCTAGGTCACGCCGAAAATCACGGGTCCATCCCTCCATTAATGGGGGCGTTTCCTCGGGTTCGGCAAACCGATGAAGTTCTCCTGTCGCCGTCCGCACGTGATTTGGCAGTGTCTTGTATTGGCCCGGAACAATGCGCTTCTGCGTCGGCTGGCCATCCGGCGTCTCTGCGTAGCTCCAGAATGGCTCCTTGAGGAGAATTTTGTTTAGCTGTCTTATATCGCTCTCCCCAATAATCTGTTCCTCGCCTGCGAGAGATCGCGTATAGTCGATCGCAACATCGTGCGCCTTCATCTCCTCGTAGTCCCGCATCGGATGCCCGCCAGCCGTGCGGCCGTGGATGAGCAGCAGTTCGGTCTCGTGGTAGGTCAGCGTATTACCCTCGATATGGTTGCTGTTGTAATTCCATTCGAGTCTGAGTTTCCTCCAGAGTCGTTCGTCGTCAGCGCTCTTCATGCCTTCGCGCCGCTCGTGCCATTCCGCAATCGCCGCCTCCAAATCCGCCAAGCGTTCAAAGAGGCGAACGTGATCATCGGTGAGGTTTGGGATGTCGATACCTAGCGAGTGGGATTCAGCGATCCAGCGGGCCATTCGCTCTTTGACTCCGGCGTCGGCTTCGAGCGCAGAAAGCGCATTCAGTATGTCCTTCATAGCTCCAACTCCTTCAGATACCCTTCCAACTCGGCCTCGGCTTCAGCAAGCTCGGTCTCAAGGTCCGCGATTTCCTGTCGCACAGCCGCGATATCTACCTCCGGCTCAGGCTCGTAAGTATCCACATAGCGGGGGATGTTGAGGTTGAAATCGTTCTCCACGATCTCGTCGAACGTAGCCGTATAGGAGTACTTATCCACCGCCCGGAAGGCACCGAACACCTCGACGATCTTGTCGATGTCTTGGGCACGGAGCCGATTCTGATTCTTGTCGTCCTGGAATTCCCGACTGGCGTCGATGAAGAGCACGTGCCTCTCGCGGTCGGTGCCAGCTTCGCTCCACGGCTTCCTCGCCTTATTGAAGATCACAATGGCCGCCGGGATACCAGTGCCGAAGAAGAGATTGACAGGCAACCCAACGACCGATTCAAGCATGTTATCCTCTATGAGCTTCTGCCGAATCTTGCCCTCGGCACCCCCACGGAACAGCACCCCGTGAGGAACAATGACGCCAACGCGCCCCTCATCTTCGAGAGCCGTCTCAATCATGTGGCTGATAAAGGCATAATCCCCCTTGCTCTTGGGGGGAATGCCGCGCCAAAAGCGATTGTAGGGATCATTCTCGGCGTGATCCTGCCCCCACTTATCGAGACTGAAAGGCGGATTGGCGACGACGACATTGAACTTCATCAGCCGGTCGCCCTCGACTAGGCGGGTGCTGGTGATCGTATTGCACCACTCGATACGAGCGTTGTCCATCTCGTGCAGAAACATATTCATCCGGCACAGCGCCCAAGTGCTGCCATTCGATTCTTGGCCGTAAAGCGCGAAGTCGTCCGAACCTACGTTTTTGGCAACACGAATCAGCAGCGAGCCCGATCCACAGGCAGGGTCGCAGATCGTATCGCCATGCTGGGCGTTCAACAGCTTCGCCAAGAGCATTGCAACCTCTCTGGGCGTATAGAACTCCCCTCCCTTCTTGCCCGCATCCGCAGCAAACCGACCAATCAGATACTCATAGGCGTTGCCAATGATGTCCTCGTCCCCGATGCGGCTCGGGCGGAGGTCAAGCTGCGACTTGGCGAAGTCCTCAAGAAGGTGGCTGAGTCGGCGATTGCGATCCCTAGTCTGGCCAAGGTTCGGCTCGGAGTTGAAGTCTATATTGCGGAAGACGTTTTCTAGTTTAGCCTTATTGGCATCCTCAATCTTTTCCAAGGTGATGTTGATCAACTCGCCGATATTAGAGCGCGTGCGCCGCTCGTAGAGGCTGTCGAAGCTGGCCGGAAAGGATTCCTCAACATTGCCGTCCTGGTCCTTTAACTCGACCTCGGGCATGACGAAGCGCTCCCGGCTGAGCGCTCGCTCGACGCGCCGTTCGTCTCCCTGGTAGCGCTTGCGGTACTGTTCTTGCCTGTCTTTCCAGAGATCAGACAAGTACTTGATGAAGAGCATCACCAAGATATAGTCCTTGTACTGGGTGGGATCGAGCGTCCCACGAAACGTGTCACACGCCTGCCAGACGATTTCGTTGATCTCCTGCTGGGCGATGCCTGTCGTCATACTCCCTACTCCTTATTCTTCGCCTGCTGGACTGCATGTTGGCATATCAGTTGGATATACTGCTCGCGCTGTTCATCAAGCTGCCGCCGAATGGACTTTATCTTATGCCAGAGCTCCAAAGTTTGATCAATATCATGCTGCACAGCGAGCGTTGGAACCTGGACGCTCAGTTTTTCGAGGGCCTGACGGCTGATGTAGCTAATGCCCGTACCACGCGACTCCGTATCGATCTGAGCCTGAACTGAGGGCAGGTTTAGCCACCACGCGAGGTAGCCGGGCAGAATGTAGCTGGGGTCTGGGCGCAGTATATAAAAAGTGGCAGAGACGAGAGTGTTCGGAAGATCTGTGTCGATACAGTACGCTCGATGCTCTTGGCCTCTGGCTACGACGAGCACATCTCCATGTAAGACCTGATAAAGCTCAGGATTTCGCTCAGGGTGGAACCAGACGGAGTTCTCTAGGCTCACACCGCCATCTGCGGAGAAATCCCTAGCTTGGAGCAAGCGGTGAGTCCCATCGGGAACGGAGTGAACGCGACCGCGGCTCAGATAGCCAGGCTGAATGTGGACGAGTTCCGACAACTGAATCCACGGAGAATTTGATTGAGCAGTAGATTTCATACTGCTTAAATTATACTCTTGCCGGTAATCTGTCAACAGTAGGACTAATACTGACCTCTATCGCACCATGATGCGCTCCAATGACGTACCTAATGCTTCAGAGTGCCGATCCGTCGAGGGAAGGGGTTATTTGATGTACACCAGCGGCTGCCGGTACAGTTGGGAGCCCACGCGCAGACGCGCCCAATAGACCCCAGAGGCCACCGGACGCCCCTCATCGTTGCGGGCATCCCACCCAGCTAGGTAGCGCCCCACCCCTCGGCCGCCGGTCAGTTGGCGCACCAATTGGCCATCGACCCCATAAATGGCCAAGGCATAATCCGCCTCAAGCGGCAGCACGAAGGGAATTCTCGTGAAGCTGTTGAACGGATTGGGATAATTGGCCAGCAGAGCGGCCTTGTCGGGGGTGGTTTGTTCCACCTCCTCCACAGCCGTGGGGACCGCGCCGGGCAAATATCGGGCCAGTGCGGCACCGCTGATAATGTGGGCTTCCCCCGCGTTTTCGCGTCGATTGTCGGGTCCGTCGCCGGCCATGCCGTTGGGGATGGCGTCCACCCGCCCATCGCCATCCATATCGCCGCTAGCTCCCCAATAGGCTGAAAAATCGATCGGGTCGGGTGCTTGAATCCACACGACAGGTACTGCGGGGTCGGCCAAGTCAATCTCGTGCGGCAAATCAGGGCCGCCAGCCAACACCGCGAAACCGCCGGCGAAGCGCCGCTTGAGAGGCCCCTCGTCGCCGGGCACGCCGATAAAAAGGTCGTCGTACCCGTCTCCGTGGATATCGCCGGCAGCTACGGCGTCGCCAGTAATGGCATCGGGACGGGCACCATAGATAACAGTAATGTCGCTCGGCGGCGCGGCCATATCCAGCCGCTGTCCGCGCCGCTGCGGACCGCCATACACCACGTACACCTCGCCAGCGTCGGTGCGGCTATTGCCCGGACCGTCGGCCCGGTACGCACCAATGAATAGGTCTTGGATACCATTGCCGTCGATATCGGCCAAGACGATTTCCTCGCCCAGCCGGTCGGGCGAATTCCCGCCGCCATCGGCACCGAAAATGACGGTCAGATCGGCGGGCGGATCCCCGGCTAAATCAATGGCCGCGGGACGCTGGGGACCGCCGTACACCACGTACATTTCCCCGGCGTTTTCGCGCTGGTTTTCAGGGCCATCCCCAGCGCCGCCGGTGCGATGGTACGCATTGCGCAAGGTGCCAAAAGCCGCCGCGCCAATGGCGATGTCGTCGTACCCGTCGCCGTCAAAGTCGCCAGCGACCACGGTCGAACCAGCGTGGTCTAGGGCATCGATGCCGTAGATGATACTCAAGGGTTGTTCCGCAGCCGCCAGATCGATAGTAGCGCCCGAATCTAGCGGGCCGTAGAGGACGTACACCCGTCCCGCCTCAACAGCCCCTGCCGCCCCCGAGGCTCGGTCAGCCCCCACCACCGCATCCCGGTAGCCATCGCCGTCGAAATCCCCGGCAGTCATCCACACCCCCAAGCGGTTGTCGCGTTCAGCGCCGATAACGGTAATCAACCCCTCTGGCCAAGGTCGTTGCGCCAAATCCAAGCGCCTCCCTGCGGCCCGCAACCGAGCGATAAGTTCGGCCGAGAAAATATAGAGCTTGCCGGCGTTGGAACGATCGGGAGCATCGGCGTAAAAAGCGCCCACCAAAAGATCGGCGCGCCCGTCGCCCATGAGGTCGGCCACATGGGTCTTAATACCGAAAAGATCGCGCCGGGCCTCGCCATATAGAGTGACCACATCGCCGGAGTCAGCGGCCAAGTCCAGGCCGCCCCCCGAGGGTATGGTGTCGAAGCAAATGGCCACTTCTCCGGCATTGGAGCGATCATTGGCGGGACCATCGCCAGCCATGGCCGAAATCACCAGATCGTCGCGCCCATCGCCATCGATATCGCCGGCGGTAATAGGAGTGCCGAATTCGGCATCATTGACGTCGGGGTTGTACACTGTGAGCTGGCCTGTCTGGGCAGTATCGGCTAGATCCCACACGTGGACTATTTGGGCTGAGACCGGAATGGCGAGACAGCACAGGACCGACGACAGGGTAGCAGCGTATTTCATGGAAATTCTCGGTAAAAAACTTGGCGAATTACTGCATATGCCAAAGTCAAAAGTTGAATTACCAAATAGCTTGTGAATAAAATGCGCGGATAGCGGAATCCGAAGTGACGAGCGGGCAGGCATGCAAACTAGCCGTAGCAACAATGGTGCGGTCAGCAGGGTCGCGATGATCCCAGTCGAGTTCGAGATTTTTGATCCAAGTCCGGACGTCTACCGGGAGAATATCGAGACGGTCGATTTGTTCTAGTTTATCGGTGAATTCTTGGATGGAAATCGGTATGGAGAGCTGTTCTTTTTTTACTTTAATGCCAATTTCCCAGATAGAGATCGAACTAAGAGCAATGCGGTCGGCGTCCGAGATCGCTTGTGCTGCGGTTCGAGATAGCCGGTCTCGATTTAGCGTCCAGAATACGAGGGCCGAAGTATCCAAGACGATCACGCCAGCGCTCCCCATTCGTCAGTGGTCGGCGTATTGATGTCTTCGCGATAGACGACTTTGCCCTGAATCGCTCCGAACACCTCTTCCACGGTCTTTTTTTGCGCAATCGGCTGAATGCGCAAAACAGGGCGATTGTGATCTGTCACCACCCATTCTTCGCCGGTTTCTTCAATCTCGCGAAAGATGCGAAGCATATTGGCTTTCAATTTACTCTTTGAAATAGAAGGCATTTTCTTTCCTTTTTGATGTATTATGACCACAGTTATGACTATGGTCATAAAATGCACAAAATCTCTTTGTTGTCAAAGTCACAGACTGCGACTAGCCCGATACCTGCTCACTAACCGGCTGACGACAAAGGCGCAGAGCAGGGAACATATCGTCAGCCAGACCAGCCGTTCGATTCCAGCGCGGGGATACTCGACGTAAATACGACCCCAATCAGAATCGTCTTTTAGAGGCAACGCACGCGGGGCGAGAAGATGAGCCAAGACGCCCGCCTGACGCGCCGGGGCGATACTCCCCGCAAAGCCACCGACGTACAGAGGAAATTCCACAGTCTGCCCACAGCCCGTGACGCGGAGTACGTGTTCGCCGGATCCCTCCGGTCGGAGACGCCAGACCAGACGGTGTAGGACCGGCTCCCGCACTGAAGGACTCAGCGCGCCCGTTCCTTGGACCCATTCGAGTTTGCAGTCCATGTGGGCCATATCGGCAGTAGGCCGGGCCAGTACTGCGGTCAGCAGCGTTTCAGCACCGCTCGGAATGGGCGCAAGGGCAAAGCGGTAGTGGGCCTGTATCAACAAGGGAGCGCTCGCCAGCAAAGAAAGGACGAGCGGAACCAAAAGAATGCCGCTATAGCGCAAATTGGCCTTGAGCAATGCTAGTTGCGCCTGCCATACCAACAAAGGCTCGCGCCGGTAGAGCCAGATTTCGAAAAGGGCAGCCCACAACTCGTCGCGGGCCTGGCGCAGGCGTTCTCTGCGGACCAGCGCGGCGAATATCAGCGAAACCACTATCCCCAAGACAGCCGCCACACCAAGGATCTCCGCCCACCTCCCCAGCGCTGCCAAGGGTGCCATACAGGCGTCGAACGCATAGTTGGCCAAGCGGTTGTAGTAGAGAACAAGGGCCTGCATGTCCTACTCCAGATAGCCCAAACCCCTGAGACGTTCTTCGATTTGTGCTTGGTCCGCAGCCGACGGAGCGTCGAGTTCTTTCTCAATGCAGTGGATGACAAACTCTTCCACACTGCTGTACCCTACCTTTTCGACGTGGGCTTGAGCGCGCTGCCAAAGCTGGTCGTCCAAGGCGATTTTTCGTTTAAAAAGCGCCATTTAATCCTCCCAGATCGAATGTCCCGACATAGCGGCCGGCGGGGCCACACCGTAGTGTGCAAGGATACTAACCGGAATGTCCCGCAGATGGTGTGGGATGGGCTTCAGCGGTTTATTGCTCAGGAGAACGCCAGGCACCTCTTCGGCCGCCATGCAGTGATCCCCACTCCAAGGAGAGAGATTATCCTGCAAAACCGCACTCTCCAGTTGGCCAATGGCCGTGGCACCCGAAGCGCGATACCCCCTCGCATAGCCGATGATCAAGTCGGGCGCTAGACCCGAATCGGCCCCAGAGTCCAGACGATAGACTTTTTTTATCACCTGCCGACCATCGACCGAGTCCCGCAAGGCGAGCAGCTTCTGGCTCAGTTCGCTGAGCAGGCTTTCCCGAGCCTCGGGCCGCACCGTCCCATGATGTTCGCGGCCCTTGAGATTGAGGTACAGGGCATTGAGCCCCAAGCCATAGGCCCGAGTCTGTTCCCAACGCATGTGGCTCTCGTTGAGAATATGGGCCTGATCGAGCGACACTTGGGGAGCCAAGGCGAGATAGCCCTCCCGCGCCAGCCAAGAATTGAGATTGAAAGAGCGCTCGTACGCGGCAAAGCCGTGGTCCGAAAGGACGATGATATCCACGTCTGCCCCCAGCATGGCGACGGCCTCGCCCAGCAAATCGTCCATGGCGACGTACTGATCGGCAATGGCCTGTTGGTACGGGGCGAATTCCGCTCGGTGGCCCGGGTGATCGGGTGCCCAAGCGCGCCAGAGCATGTGGCAGACTTGATCGAGACTGTGGACGTAAAAAAAGAGCACGCCGGCCGCAAAGCGTCCCAACTCATAGCGCAATTGGCGTCGGCGTTCTTCGAGGGCCAAGGCGTCCTGGCGCAAGAATTCTCCGTAGTCAAAAACGTCTGCTTCGAGGGCTTTGGTATCGTCGGGCATGCCCTGGGTATAGTGTGGGCCAATAGCCTGGTGCAATTCTTCGCTGGCCTCTGGAGGAGTAGAAATGGGCATGGCCGGATTGCCGGGGTGGATATTGACCGGTGTCAGGTAGAGTTGCAGAGAGGGAGCCGCGGCCCGCAAGTAAAAGCGAGCAATGCCCTGCAGGCGTTCCAAGCTGTAGGGTCTGCGCCCGTAATCTATGGTAATCCACGGACTCCACTCGCCGGACTGGAGGACCAAGCGCTGTTGGTCGAGGACAATTTCGGCGGTCCGGTGCTGCCGATCTAGGTAAATCGCAAAATGGGTTTGCACCGGCCCTTCGTCGAGCGTCGGACCGTGGATGGGCAGTTGCGCCCAACCCTTTTCCAACTGGACGCTGATTATTTTGCCACCGGGAACTACCAATTCCCCCCCGGCCACTAGACTGGTGCCCCCGCCTTCGAGGTACGCCGGTACAGTGTACGGCCCCTCGGTGTAATAGGTAAAAGTTCCATAGGTCCCCAACATATCCGGCGTGCCCATGCCCGAGAAAGCGCGCACATCGCAGGGACGAAAAAACGGCAGGTCTGCAAAACTCCCCGCTGGCTGAGAGGGAGGAAAATTGGCCGGCACTTTGAAAATAGTCGTGGGAACACCTCGTTCAGCGAGGATTTCCCAAAAGGGCCGACCCCGGCGCTGCAACGCCAGCTCGCCGGATTCCCCTCGGCGCGCGATAGACAGAAAGGGAGTCAGGGAGGCCGGGTCGCGGTGGACAAAGTCGAAAATGCCGTGATCCTGTGGATCCAAGCCAGTAATAAAGCTCGCCCATGCCACCGGACTCTGCGGCGGCGCACTAGTTTGCAAAGGCGCAAAACCCCCGCGCCGGGCCAGAGCCTCAAAGTGAGGCATCCGGCCCTCGGTCATCAACGTCCGCAGAATTTGCGGGTCCATGCCGTCGATGCCCAGCACCAGCAGGCGGTCCGGCAGAGGACCAGAGCGGCAGCTCCAAGTCCAGGACAGGAGGCCGATCAGAACGATGGCAAGAGCGGCGTTAGGCATCGGACCCAGCGTCCGAGGCGAATACATTTCGGCCCTGCATATAAGACGGCGGCTCAATCCCAAAGAGGCCCAGAATAGAAGGAGGAATATCGAGCAAGTGGGGATTGCGAATGTCTATTTTGCGGTTGCAGAAAAACACGCCGGGCACCAGCCGCGGGTCCACGCAGTGGTCGCCGCTCCAAGGCCGGGTATTGGTCTCAAAGACAGCCTCGGTCACTTGGCCGCTAGCCCCGCTCCAAGAAGCGCGGTATCCGGCGTTGTACCCAATGAGTAGATCCGGGCCATCGTCCGTATAAGGACCGCTGAAAGAAGCCGCCGTATCCCAAGCCTTGTTGATGGCCGTCTCGCCCGTCTCCTGGTCCACCAGACCGGTGAGGCGGGAGCACAGTTCGGCCTTGAGTTGGCGCAATTCCGTCCCAGGGGCGACAATCCCGCCAGCTTCGCGGCCCCTGAGATTGATGAATAGGCCAGTGAGGCCCAGAGCAAAAGCCCAGGTGCGGCTCCAATCGACTTGAGCCAGCCACTCGTCGCTGTGCGTGCAGCCCTCGTGCAAACACAAGTACCCATTTTGCCACAGCCACGTATTGAGGTTGACGCCGCGTTTAAAGGCGCAAAAGCCGTGGTCGGAAATGACCATGAGTACGGTTTTGGCGCAGTCGATTTTTTTTAGCGTGCGTCCCACTAGGTCGTCCATGCGCGCGTACATATCGGGGATGGTATCGGCCAAGCCGTTGACTTCCCGGCCCCGGTTAGCCGGATGGTCGGGATCTAGGGTGCGGAAAAACATGTGCTGGATGCGGTCGGGGCTGTCAAAGACGCAGGCCGCGAGGCCCTTTGGGGTTTTGTCGAGCGCGTGGAAAAACATGGCTTGGCGCTCGTCATCGAGTAAGTAGGTCTGGTCGAGAAAGGCCTGCTCGTCAATTAAATCGGCATTGAGTGCATCAGTGTCTTCCGCCAAGCCCACGGTGGCGAACTTGCCCAGGCGTCGGGCGAGGTAGGGGGCATAGGACGGAGGGTGAGAAAGGGGCAAGTGGGGATGAGCAGGGTCAATTTGAATGGGGGTGACATAGAGTTTGAGTGGTTCGGCTTCAATCAGGTAGAAGCGGCAAATGCCGTGCACCTGGATCCCTGGTCCAGCGGCAAAGGCGAGCGTTATCCAAGGGGAGTAAATTCGCTTTTGCAGAGCTATTCTTTGGCCTCCGATCACCAGCGTAGCCGACTCGGCGACCGGATCTACGGTCAGATCCATGGCGGCTGTTAGTCTTTTGCCGTCCGGGCGCAGCGAGTTGGCGGGACCGGGGATACTGGTGCGGACCCTGCCGCGCTCAAGTTCGAGGCGGATGCAGCGGCCCACAGAGGTGTCTTGAGGTCCGGGTCCGCTAAAAAAATAAGTGCACTCGCCCTGAGTGCCGCGCAGATCTGGCGCGCTCATGCCCGCGAGCAGGAGCCCCGCGAATTTTTCTGGGGGAAAACTGATGGGCACCCGGACAATGGAACTGGAGACGTGGTTGTCGCCCAGGACCTTCCAAAAAGGCTGGCTCCGCCGCAAATTGCGCACCTGCGCTTTGCCCAAGGGCAGGCGGTACGGACCGAGCCTCAGGCTTCGGCGCGAGGCGCTGATCCGCGCCGAAGACAGTACAGGCTGGTACGTGTGTGGATCGCGGGTGATAAAGTCGTAGATGCGGTGCCTAGAAGCATCCACTCCCGTGGCAAAAGCCGACCACGCCGCTGGCGTAATGGCGGGCAAGGTAGTCTGCAAAGGACGAAAGGTTCCCTGCTCGGCCAGCTTTTTAAACGCCGGCAGCCGGCCTTCCTCCATCCAGCGGGCCACTAGCTGAGGATCGAGGCCATCGAGGCCGATGACCACCACGCGCTCAGCGCTTGCTTGAGCTGCAATTTTTTTGCCGCGACGCCAGCTAAGCAGCAAGCGGACGGGCAGTACTAGGATGGCAAGCGCGGCGAGAACGAGGGCAGCGAGGGTCCAAAAACCGCTAGCTAGAACAAAGCCAGCGCCGGGGCCGACATAGGCGTCGGCCCGTTGGACAACGAGGCAAGTGCCGTTCCAGACGAGGAAGAGGAGCCATGCGGAGACGAGTCGGGGGAATTTATTTTGTGCTGGACTCGAATTAAATTTACTCACAACGGAAGACCAATATCAGGGTATCTCTTTGTGGCTTTTGCTAATATACAACAATATGCTTTGGCTCTCGCTATACTTTCCCCAGGGGAGAAAACGCCATGAAAAAAATCAACCGAGGAATCCTGTCGGCCCTGATGGCCGTTTGTGTGCTCGCCCTAGGTGCCGATGCCCTAGAGTTCGTAGAGCCCACCACCCCAGACAGAGTCGCGTATCTGACTTCGACGCCCTGGCTGGAAGTAGTCGAAAAAGAGGTGCCGCCTCTCCAACATTCACGGGCGGACCGCTGGCCCATGATCATGTGGCACGGCGTGGGTTTTGCGCCGCTGGCCGCGGACCAGATCCAGATGCTGTTGGCTCGCGGATTGACGCAGCACCTGCGGTTGGACCAAGGCATGATCGACGCGGCCAAAGCTCTGCAGGAGGCCGGATCGCCGGTGATTTTCATGCAGGGCAATGCCGGGGCCTGGCCCTATTCTCTAGCCGCTGATTCCAGTGCCTGGGCACACCAATTCGACGCCGGCTACCACTATAAAATGGCGGGACGAGGAGCCTTGGGATCGTGGCACGGGGCCTGCCCCAAAATGATCGAGGGCTGGGAGCTCATGGCCGACCAAGTGCGCGATACGCTAGGTGCCTTTCGGGCGGCCGGGGTTACTGTCGATGCGGTGTGGATGGATTGGGAAGGGGATCCCTATCCCTGGAGCCACCTATTCAAACAACTCGCGCACTGCAAGCGCTGCCGGGTACAGTTGCCACCGGAAGTGCTGGCGGACGAAGACCATTACTGGGCCTATTACTGGCGGCACTACCAACAGCTCTACGGAGCGTACCTGGCCGGGCCAGTGCGCGAAATTTTCCCCTTGTGCTCCATCACCAACTGGCACACCGTGTATTCCACTCAGACCAGGCCCTTGCTCTACTTTGTCAATAACCGGGCCTTGCCGCCGGGCATCCCCCCGCTGTTTACAGCCACCAATCCCGTGGCGTACGGCAACGACAAATTCTGGCGAACAGAGTGGCAAGACGACTATCCCCTAGACCAGCGCCACGTCAACCAATTCCACATGCACAATCTGCTGCGGCAAGTTTCCGGCGATGCGGCCAATCGCCTGGTCTATGGGCCGGAAGTGGCCAGTTTCCCTTGGGTAGCACGCTGGTGCCCTATTGTAAACCACCGGGAGGACGATACAGCCCCATACATGAGCCGAGAGGCGTACCGCGAGGCCCTGCGGCACATGTGGCTGCGCGGCATCGACGGCATGCAGCTTTTCAATGCTTGGCGCGAGGGGTACGAGGAAATCGCGCTGTTTGAAGTGCTCGATGCAGTCGCCGTGTACGACGAAATGCTCAGCTACCGCGACTTTCTCGACGCCGGCCAAGTGATGAATCTAGCAGAGCCGGCCGTACAGGACGAGGGGGTGCTGTGGTCGGGTTTGCGCTTGAAGGAGCGGGCCGTAGTGCGGCTGTTCAGCCAAGGGGAAGGCGCGGCCCGTTTAGAGATAGAAGCCTGGCCTAGGCTCGTGATAGAACTGGAGGCACCCACCGAAGGACGGACCTATGTACTGAGGAGGATGAACACCGGGGTGGAAATCTTAGAGTAATCTCAGTCGGGCTCCGCCTCCGCGAATTCGACAAAACAGGTCGCCACAACCTTGTCGCGCCCAGGGGTAGGAGTCTGAACTCCAGCAACCGAATCCGCAACCGCACGCAGGTCAAGGCTAGCCGAGGGCCGCAAGCGCCAGCGTTTGACCTGCTCGACCAGACAATCGCCCACGGAGTCACTGTCCACGGTCGAAGCGAGAAGCTGGACACTTTCGACTAGACCACTAGCCAAGATGACAAAGCGGATGGTTGCACTGCCCGGCAACGCCCGACCGGCTTGGAATTCACCGGCAAAGCAGCGGTTGAACGCGTCGAGTCGGGAGCGGACAAACGCATCAATGGTCTCCGGCGCGCGCGCCAAATCGTCTGGAGCATAGCCACTCACCTCGCTAGGTGCCTGCAAGCGCGCCTGCGTGGTAGCGAGTACAGCTTCTGCTCGGGTCCGATCAACCAATGCCGCTTGCTCGATCTGGCGGACAAAGCGAAAGTCCATGTCAAAGGTCTGCAAGGGCTGGTCAAAGGCATTGAATTTGAGAATGAAATCCCGGATGTGTAAGCGCACCTCTTCCACCCCGTCGGCCAGCGGCTCAAAGACGATAAAGCCGCTGTAGTTTTCGCCTTTGTAGATTTTCTCCCCAACGCCGTAATTGCTGGTGCGCACCTGCCCCATGCGCATGTCAAAGCGATAGTCCTCATTGCCAGTGACGCCCTTCCGAGCGCGGTAGTAAGATTCAAAACTATGAGCCGCCGAGCCGGTCGCTATGCCGTAGGGAGTCAGTTCCTCTCCCCGGCGGTTGGTCGTGAGCCGGCTCTGCAGCGGTTGTAGCTCCACCTTGGGAAAACCCAGATTGTACACGGAGACCGCAAAAACCGTAAAGCGATTGCGCACGTACCCCGTCTGGGGATCGACGTAGTCGCCATACGTATAGGCATTGTACGAATGCGGCCCCTGAGAGGACTCCTGCGGCCACAAAGCATTTAGGGCGCGGTCGGTCATGTAGCGAACCTCGACCCGCAGTCCCTCCACGGCATAGACGACAGTCCCATCCTCTCCCAGAGTATAGTCCGGCCCTAGATCGGAGCGAGGCATCAGCAGCGATACGCGCTCGTAGCGCGGCGGATAGAGGATGGTGCAGCCGGCAAACAACAAGACACTCCATACCGCGTGGACAGCAAACGAAATGCGCATGTACTCAGCGCGCCTGGTTGTAAAAATCGATTTGCTGCTGGGCGATGGAGCCCTTCTGCGTCAGGGCAAAGACCACCATATTGACTCCCAGTTTCAGGTGCGGTTCGTTTTCGCTTTCGCGTTCCCAGAAGGCACCGTACCCCTTGTCGGAATACACCGCCACCAGTCGGTCGCCGAGGAAAATGCCCTCCAAGTAGTACACCGAACTGCGGAAATTGCCCCCGGACAATTCCTCGCCTCCAGGGGGCGGGCCATCGTCAAAGTCGAAAAATACGTGGTAGAGCGGATGCTCGTTGGGAATGGGAACAAAGCGGGCGTCGCGGCCTAGGGCCTGCTTAAACATGTCCCGCAGCGAGGCTTCGGCCGGGCCGTACTCCAGCTCGGGCCGGTCATTGTCGGCTACCAGGAACCCGCCGTTGCGCAGGTACTTGCCCAGATTGTCAATTTCGTGCTCGGTCAGTTCAAACGCGCTGCGGGTAGTGATGTACACAAAGGGGGCCTTGAACAGATCCTGGGAGTCGATAAACATCTGGTCGATGACCCGGGCCTCAATGCGAGTGTACTGGTTGATGGCCCGCACCAACTGGGAAATCGAGCGCTGGCGCGAAGGCTGGAGGATGCTGCCCCAAGCCAGCCCCAAGTACACAAAGCCCTGGATGTTGCGCTTGTCGGCCGGATCCTGAATGACCATGCCCCGGTACTTGCCGGTGTCAATGGCGTCCAAGTCGAGGAATTCCGCCTGCATGTCAATGCGCTTTTCCGGCTCCTTCAGACTGGTCATTTCAACGGCTTCGAACTGGGGGACGCCCACCACCCCAAGACCCATGCCTTGGACACCCATGTCGGCGATAAAGTCGTGGCCGCTGCGGGTGCGACTCCAACGCCGACCCGCGACAGCCTGATCTAGCTGAGCACCCAAACCACTGAAGCCACCCACCACAGTGGCCGTCTGATCCCGCTGCACGGAGATAATAGGGGTACCCTCGGGAATGACCTGCTTTTTAAAGGCGAATTCCCGGCTCAACTGAGGGGGAGGAATCAGCAGCGGCGTGTCCAATTCCTGCCATTCGAGGCGGATGGCGACCTCTTCCTCGGCCTGTTCAACGGGCCGAAAGTACAAGGCGACAAAAACCAAGTGCAACACTAGGGAGATCAGCAGGCCCCAGTAGAGCAAGCGCCGATTGGCCGCAAGAACGGCGAGCGGATCCGAGGAGCGCAAGGCTTTCACAAGTGTTTCCTCGCAATGGTGGCGCGTCGACGTTCGACAAAGGCGCGGATGTTGGGGGCGAGCAGGCTGCTGTCTTCCCGGGCCGCGCTCAGAATGGCGTCAAACACGTCCACAGCCCGTTGCCATTCCCCTAACTTTTGATGGCAGACCCCGATATTGGCCCGGGCGGCTATACCGCTGGAGGTATGCGGGAATTGACGCCACACTTGTTCAAAGCGGGGAATTAGGGCGCGAATCGCCTCGGCGTCGCTGAGTTCGGACGCGGCTTTGAGGCTGTCGGTCAACGCCGCGTAATCTCCGTAGGCCACAGCCTCGCGCAACTCGGGCAACGCGGTGGCGGCCTGAGCGGCAGCCGGAGTGCCGGGGTATTGTTCTTCGATTTGGCGAAAGAGGTCGTACGCCGCTTGGTGGTCGCCTTGATTGTACAACAGCTCGCCGAGAGTATAGCGGGCAATGGCCGCATAGCGGCCCTCGGGAAAGCTTTCGAGGTACGCCGCAAAGGCCCGTTGCACCTCTTTATTTTTCTGGTCCGCATCCCCAGAAAGGGAATTCATCAGACACCAGCCAATGTTGTAGAGAGCTTCCTCGGCCAAGGGGCTATGGGGATAGCGGTCAATGAGCTGCTGGTACTGGCCCTGAGCCTGATCGTACTGCTGCAGATTATAGCGGCATTCGGCTAGTCGAAAGAGAGCATCTGGGGCAATGTTGTGGTCCGGGGCCTGGGCCACGACGAACTCAAAGGCAGCCACGGCCTGGGCAAAAAGAGTCTGATTGAAGTACGCGTATCCCAAGTAGTAGTGGGCTTCCGCGGCGTTGGGGTGTTCCGGGTAGCGAGTGATCGAATCCTGCAAGCGGCCGACCGCCTCTTCGTAGCGGTCCAGTTGCAGGGCGGCCAGTCCGCCCAAGAAGAGAAAATCGGGCGCGTAAAATCCACTCGGGTACGCCGCCAGACCCGCAGCCGCGGCGTCGGCCACGGCTTGGTAATCTTCCAAGCGCAAGGCGGCGTCGGCCATGAGCCAGTAGCACTTTTCGCGCAGATAGTAGGTGCGCTCTAAGGGCCGCTCTTCTTCGGCAAAGTCGAGGGCGAGCAGTTCCCGGCAGGTGGCAATGGATCGGCCGTAGCGCTCTTGGCGGTAGGCGATTTCGGCCAAGGCCAGCAAGTACTCGCCGCGTTGGAACGGAGAGGAAGCCGTCTGCAGTAAACGTCGATATAGCTGCAATCCTTGTTCAATGCGCCCACCGGCGATATAGGCCGCAGCCAACAGACGGGAAGCCGCTGTCAGGGACGAATCTGCAGCGGCGCGCTCTAGATCGGCGATGGCTTGGGCGTGCTGACCGAGCCTGAAATAGGCCATGCCCCGGCCGTAAAAGGCTTGGTGGACAAAGGCCGAATCCGCAGCGGCTAGGGTTTGGTCAAAGTAGGGTAGGGCCGCATCGAGGTCGCCGACGCGAGACAGAGCCGTGGCGATGAGATAATTAAACAGCGTTTGAGAATCCCTAGCAGTCTCGGTTTGAGTACCTTCCCGCAGGACGGCCAACGCCCGTTGGAAGCGCCCCTGCTGCTGCAGGAGGCGACCCGCTTCGAGTCGGGAGCGCGAGAAAATTTCTGCCTCGCCACGGACCTGGAGAAAGGAGGCGACCGCCTCCTCCCAAGCGCCGGCATCGCGCTGGGCTATGGCCGCTTCAAAGCGGGCGATATCCGCTTCGGGTTTGTCGCCCAACTCTTCCTCTAAGCTCTGGTAGATCTGGACGGCATCCGCGTACTCGCCGCGGCCGTGGAGGATGCGGGCGCACTGGAAAAGGGCGCTGTTTCGGTACCCACCAGCCTGCGACGAGGTCGCCAACGCCTGGAAAATGTCGAGGGCCTGATCGGTAGTAGCCGCCTCGTTCTGGCGCTGCAAAGCCAGCCCCAAATTGAAGCGCAGGTCCATTTCGTAGGTCGAGTTGGGAAAGGCTTCTAAGGTGCGGCGCAATTCCGCTTCGGCGCGGCGGAAAAGATCGGCCCGCTCCTCGGGCGCGACTTCTCCCGCTTCGGCGCGGCCGAACCAAGCCTGGGCAATTTGCAGTCCCACCCCTTCGAGGGGTAGGCCGGCTTGAGCCGCAAAAGCGGCATAGTCGTCGCGGTACGCGCTGTATTCGCGCACGGCCTCTAGGTAGTTCCCAGTTTCAAAGTAGCGGTTGGCCAGCAGCAATTGCAGCCGCGCCCGGCCAAAGTCGTCCTGTTGCGCTTCTAGGGCGCGCTGGTACACCGCGATACTCGCGGCGACATCGCCGCGCTGGTAGTGCAACTGAGCCTGGCGCAAATAGGCTTCCTCGGACAGGCGACGCTCGTCGGCAAAGCGCGCGGCCACCACGGCATAGGCCTCCACGGCCAGCGCGTGATCCCCAGTGCGCTCGCGGCACTCGCCAATGCGCAGTAGGGCTTTGGCCGCAATCTCCAGCTCGGTCTCGTCGACTAGGCCGGCGAGTTTGTTGCGCTGCATGCGCAAAATCTCGCGCACGGACATGCGGTCGAGGCGCTGCGAGTCGACTAGCCGCTGGTAGTTGGGGATGGCTTCGGCAAAGCGCTCCAACGCAAAGTAGCATTCGCCAATTTGAAACAGCGCCCTGCTGGTGCGATACCCCAAGGGGAAACGCCCGACCAAATCCTCAAAAACCGCAATGCTTTGGACGTACTCGCCCAGTTGATAGTGCGACCAGCCAATATCGTACAGCGCATGAGCTACATAGGGACTAGTGGGATATCTGGCGACTAGCTGCCGCGCTTCGTCGATGGTGCGGCGATACTCTCCCATGCGGTACGCGCAGGCCACAGCGCGGCTGCGGGCGAGGGCCTGGAGCACCGGAGTAGCGGAGAGGGTCTCGGTGGCGACAAACGCCTCCACGGCCTGTCCCAATAAGTCGTCGGCCCGACTCTGGTGCTGGACGCGCGTTTCGTCGCTGCGGGCCTGCGCCGCCCTTTTGAGTTCTTCTTCGCCCATTTTGAAATAGGCATTGCCAATTTGGTACGCGGCCACTTCTTGCAGGGGCGCGTCTATTTGGCCGACGGAAACTCGAATGGCCTCCATCGCGAGCAATTTGTGCCGACTGCGCATGATGTGGCGATAGTTTTCAATGGCCTGATCGTAGGCCCCAGAGGCGTAGAAATTCTGGCCGTGCTCAAAGCGGGCCTGCATCTCCTCGGCCGTGGGCACAAAGCGAGTCGCAGCCGCGGCGAGAGTCAGTAGAGATAGGATGGCTAACGGCAGCATAGATCGTTCCTCGACACCTAGTAGACTACTCCGACGACCCCGGCGACGCGTTCTGCGCCCGTGTCCACCTCAACTTCCACCCGATAGAGGTACAGGCCTGGAGCCACTAACAAACCCGTGGCATTGCGCCCATCCCACAAACCTGGGGGCCGACTGTCGGTTGGCAGCCGCACATAGGCCCCGGCCAACAGCGGCGGCGGACTGAGGTCGCGCACCAAGCGTCCGCTCAAATCGAAGATACGAATGCCTACCTGTCGCGGAGCCTCAACCTTGGAGAGGGCGAATTCAATAGCGGCAAAATCGTTGATCCCATCAGCGTTGGGGCTGAAGACCGGCGGGTGGACGCGCACTTGGGAGAGCGCCCGCTTCTCCGAGGTCGCGGCCGACAACACCCACGAATAAGGTGCATTGCTCTGCGGGTCAATGGCCGCGTTCTCGGCCACGTTGAGCGGATTGTCAGAATTGGGAGCAAAGAGGCGGGCGCGAAACGCATGGATCGCCGCGTGCGTTCGCGTCCTAAAGCGAATTTGCAACTGGGCGTCCTGCCGCAGCGGCTCGGCCAAGGAGATGGTTAGCTTGTCGCGCGTCGAGTCCCAAGCCTCAAGCGCACTACCTTCCAAGCCGGTGATTTCTTCGAGCATAGCCGGCGCGGGCACGTCGATGCGGATCTGGGCTAGGCCCGCGTCGGCGTCGGCGAATTCCACATCGAGCGTGTAGGTAAAGGAGGTATCCCGGCCCATGGGGACGCGGTTGGGGACAATGCGGCCCCACGCTTTGGAGACGGGCACTTGGTCGAGATCAAAATCGATCTCTAGGTGCTTGAAAACAGGGGTTTTCTCGGGAGAACGAGTCGCCATGTTGACCCGATATTGCAAAAGCGCCCGCGGTTCCTCGGCTGGAAACCAGATGTCCCCGGTGGTGAGGGGCGAGCTCCACCCCCCTGCCGAATCGGCTAGCGCGGCAGCTTGGTCGGCGCTGCGGAACTGCACGGTGAGTTCCGTGCCATCGGGAACTGTGGCCCGCCAGCGCACTCGACCTACGTTCTTGACCACGTCTGGAGCGCCTAAGTCGAGCGGTGCCGAAATGAACGTTCCCCGCTCTGCGTGCAGGCTGCCGTACACCTCTATTTCGGCTACGTTGGGCTGAGTGATGGCGTTGATATCGACGATGACCAAGCGCAAGTGGCGCGTCCACAGCGGCGGGAAGCGGACCTCGCTGCGGATGAAATCGACGATGTCGCGCAGGATGGCCACTTCGGTCCAGCGAATTTGGTCGTCGCTGACCTGAATCGAGTACCCGCGCAGGGAGCGGTCGAAGTACTGCTCTTGGTTGCGGCCCCGGGTTAGAACCCGCACAGCGTGGATTTTGCGCCGCGTTCCCAAGTCGATATCGGCATTGAAATTCAAGGCGTTGATCGGCGGATTCCACGAGGTATTCAAATCGCCGTCGAGCACTTCCGGGCGATTGGAGATCCGGTCCTTGGCCAAATTTTGGCCGCGCACTTGTTTGAGGATAATGCCGCCGGCTAGAGAGCCAATATCCGTCCCACCTAAAAAGCCGGCGATAGGCTGGCCGAAGGACAAAGACGGCTCCAAGGTGCCTTCTTGTACCAGATGCCAAGCCTCGTCCCGCGCCACCTCGGCAGTCGTCCACCCATCGTCATCCTGCAACTGGTCACTCCAGTACCAAGGCTGGCGGGTGCGATCGGTCGTCGTTTGCACTGTCGAGGTGTCCCCCGCAGCAAATTCCACGGCCACGGTCGCGGCCAAACCATTGCCCCGCCCGCGACCGTGGTTGACCACCAGCGCGGCGATGTGGTTATCGCCGCGCACCACTGGCACCGCAAAAACTCGCGGCTGCACAGCGCTGGAATCGCTGCCGACTAGCTCTCCGTTGAAGTACGCGGCAAAGCTGTCGGCTGCGGCCATGTGCAGCAAGCCCTCGCCGGCTTCGGGGGCCTCAAAGGTGGCGCGGTAGTAGAGCGCGCTGCGCCATGCGGTCTGCTCCCAGGTGCTCCCCTCGGTCTGGACGGCGGAGCACACTGCGGCTAGGCCGACAACGGCGAGCAGGATCCGTTCTTTCAAAACTGTGGGGATCATTCGTCCACCGCGCAGCGAAAGCCGACATTGCCATCGGCACTGAACGGGCTGCAGGCCCGTCGGTACGAGGTGCGCAACAGATTGGGATCATTGGACCACGAGCCCCCGCGCACCACTTTCAGCGTTCCATCCGCCGGTCCAAGGGGATTGCGCTCGTGTTCGCCGGTATAATATTCGCTGTGATACCAGTCTGCCACCCACTCCCAGACATTGCCGGCCATATCGCGGACCCCATAGGGCGATTCTCCTTGTGGGTAATGACCCACCGGCGAAGTAAAGGAGAACCCATCGCTGGCGTCGACGTCACAGCAAAAGTCCGTTCCGTAGTTGGCCCTAGTGCGATCGATGCCTTCACCCCAGGGGTAGGTGCGCCCATCGGTCCCCCGAGCGGCTTTTTCCCACTCTGCCTCCGTGGGCAGGCGCTTGCCGACCCACTGGCAATAAGCCAATGCATCGGGCCAGCCCACCGAGATGATCGGATGGTCGTCCGGGGCTGACCGAACGGGCAGGTTCATGGCTTGGGCATAGGCATTCCACTCGGCCGTACTCACTTCGTGGCGGTCAATCCAGAAGCCATTGAGATGCACGGAATGTGCAGGGCGCTCATCACTGGCACCGGAGTCGGAGCCCATGATGAAGGGACCGGCCGGAATTTTCACCATGCCCGGCGGGTCCTCGGAGTCCGTCGGCCCCGAGACCTTATCGCAGGCGCTCAGACCGACACTGAGCAATAGAGCTACTACGCGTTTCACAAGGCCCCTCTTTTGGCGCTATCCCCTAACTCTGGTTGCGCCAGCGTCTCCACTAGGGGAATAAAATACTGAGTATGCGGCCCTTCGTCGGCAAACTGGCGCGCGAGGCGGCGAGCGTCCTCCAAGCGGTCGTTGTGGATCAAGGTCTCCGCCAGAGCCGGGAAGAGCACAAAGATGTATTCGCGCTGGATCTGGGGCGCTTCAAGGGCCTGCAAAAGAGGCGGCAGAGCCTGCTGGTACTGCCCCAGCAGAAAGTGAAGCTGGCCTTTGATCAGCGCTGCGAATCCCGGATCGGCCGAGTCAGAGCCGACGACGAATGGAAAGCGCTGTAGGGCGCGTTGCAGGACCGCGGCCCGGTCGCCGGAGATGGCCTCGCCGCTCAGGGCAAAGGTCCGCCCCCACTGAACCGCGGCCCACAGATCGCCCCGCAGAGTAAAGGGCGCTTCCCAGCGGGCCGCTCTATAGTACGAGCGGGCCGTTGAAAAATCGCGCACAGCAAAAAGTTGCTCGGCCACTTGCAGGGCCAACAGCCCCTGGTCCCGGTGGCGCATCCACTGTTCAGCGCCGCGCTGCTCAGCCGCGGAGAGTTCTTCCCATAGCTGCTTGGCCAATCGCCGGTAGCGCGTGGCATTGTGGGCGTTGTACCGGTCCATGGGCGGCCGACTGAACAATTCGGCCATGGCTTGGTAAACCCGCAGACGACCGACGGGCAAATCGCCCAGCAGGTCTCGATATTGAGCATCGCTGCGCAGGCGCGCCAACTCGACGGGTTCATCCACGACTTGCGGCACAGCTTCGACGACCGTGCGCGCCAACAGAGCCTGTCCCGCCACCGAAGGATGCAGGTGATCGGCCATCAACTCCCAGCCCACGCCCTCGGAAGGAGCAGCCCGATCAAAGGCCGCTTGCACGTCGGCTAACCCAACCCCACTCTGGCGCGCCACGCTGTCGATCACCGCGCTGAAAGAGCGCGGGGCCCGCCAGGGCATGGTGTCGAGTTGGCGGGCCTTGGCAAAGGCTTGGCGGGCCGCCGCAGGGCGCTGCAAGTGGACTAAGGCCCGGCCCCTGAGATACCACAGATAGGCGTGTTTTTCCCATACCTGAGCCGCCGTGGTCAAATTCTCCAACGCCCCGTGGACAGCCTCCGGAGGCGGGGGCTCCAGCACCAGAATCTCGGCGGCCTTAGCCACCTGCTGCTGCCACTGCCGGGCCAGATGCTCCTCCAGAGGAGGCGCGGCCCCAGCGCCGGGCGCGAAACCAGACTCATTAGCCGCCAAAGTACACAAGATCAACGGAACCTCGGCTTTGCTACAGGCAGCGGCCACACTTAGCAGATTGGCGCGCAGGTGCTCGGGAGCGGCCCGACGCCGCGGGCTGTCCAGCGCGACTTGGCCGCGCTCGGCCATAATCCGCGCCAAGGCCGTGGAGGAGACCTCGCTGCCGCGAAAATAATCCAGTCCCGTCCGCACCAAGGCGGTGAGCCGTCTCTGCATAAGGAAGTAGTGCAGCCGGTTGCGCCAGGGCGAATGGCGTTCGTCAACCCCGTAGATCCCATTGAATTCGTTGTGGCCGGTGTACACCACCACTAGATCCGGCTCCAGTTGCAGGGCGTCTTCGACCACTTTGGCAACGGCAAAACTGGCGATTGACGTAATCCCCAAGTTGAACACCTGGACCTCTTTATCGGGCCAGATGTCCTGCAGCATGGCCGCCAAAAAGGACGAAGCCGCAAGGGATTGGACATAGGGGTAGCCCTGGACCGTGGAGGCACCGGCAAAGACCACGCGAAAGCGCTTGCGGGGAGCCGGCTCGAAAAAGGGCTGGGATCCCATGCGACCGCTGCCGATGAGTTTGCCTTGGTAACGCTGGAAGAAAAAGCGCCTAGCGTAGAGAGGATTGACACTGCGCAGACGCCGCTCATCGCGCTCGGCCAAGGTGACGAGAAAAGGCTCGGGGGCTAAGGCTGAGACTAGGTGCAACAGCAGTTCCGCGACCACGACGAGGACCAATCCCAGTCCCAGCCCAGCGAAGCGGAGGAACCAGACTCGTTGGCGGCTGGTCATGGCGGCCCCTCCCTCAGCAATCGCGCTCCCACCGAGGCATAGCGCCCGTGCGGCACTTGGCTGAGGCGGTTGGCCGAGCGCAGGCGGCGGGCTCCGTTGTTGTGGAAATAACCGCCCCGGAGAACGCGCTGTATCCCGGTTGTAGGGCCGGGAGGATCCACTTTGAGAGCGCTGCCGTAGTACTCGGGACTGTACCAATCGTGGACCCACTCCCACAGATTGCCGTGCATATCGTACAGGCCCCAAGGATTGGGTTTTTTCGTCGCCACTGACTGGCTGTGTCGCAGACCGACGTCCCAAGTATTGCCGGTGTGCCAGGCAAAGTCGTCCAGCAGCACCTCGTCGTCGCCAAAGGACCAGCGGGTAGAGGTACCAGCCCGGCAGGCGTACTCCCACTCGGCTTCCGTGGGCAGGCGGTAGAGTCGGGCGCCAGCACTGGCGTTGAGGGCCGCGGCGAATTGCTCGACGTCGAGCCACGACAGCCCTGCGGCCGGGTAGTCCGGTCCTTGGAGGACGAAATCTAGGCCGGCCCACGGCTGCGTATCCATGACCGCAGTCCACTGTTGCTGGGTGATTTCTGTCTGCGCCAGATAGAAACCCCGGGTAATTTGCACCTCGCGTTGCGGTGCCTCGTCGTCGTCCCGTCCTGGTTCAGTGGGAGGCGAACCCATGACAAAGGTGCCTGGATCAATCCAGACAAAGGCCATCTCGGCCCCATCCGGTAGTTCGGCGACCAGTACGGGTCGATCCGCCGCTGTTTCCGGCTCGCATCCCCAGGCGATGAGGGCGAGCAATAGGATTTTATAAAGTCTGGACGCGTACATAGTTACAACCCGGCAACATTGCCCTGCGTCCGGCGCACCGCAAGCCCCTGTCCCTCGGTGATCACCAGCCACTGGTCGGCGTCGAGATCGCGAAATTCCTCGACCCGGCCGCCGGGCCAGCGCACCACTAGCCGCTCGACTTTGGTGGCCCGTTGCAACCCGAAGTGAGCGCGGATGTCGCTGTGCGACAGGAAGCTGGTCCCCGCGACAATTTGGCGAATCTGGACGCCGGCGGCGACCACGGCCTCAATGCGAGCCCCAATGCCGTCCCGATTGCTCGCGGTGCCAATGAGGGAGACCTGGAGCCAGTGATTGCGGTTGCCGCCGTCGTTGCGCAACAGGGTGGGCGTATCGTCGATATTGAGGATGAGGATGTCGATGTCGCCGTCGTTGTCGTAGTCGCCAAAGGCCGCCCCCCGGCTCACCTTTTCCACGGCCAAGCCGCTGCCGGCCTGGGTACCAATTTCAACGAAGGAGCCGCTGCCGTCGTTGTCAAAGAGAAAATTGCGTTGGGCGTACCGCGTGCCCACATCGTAGTCGTCCAAGACCGGATAGACATGGCCATTGGCGGCGAATAGATCCAAATCGCCGTCGTTGTCGCGATCGAAGAAGCCCGTGCCCCAACCCACGAAGGGCATGCTCACCTCGCCCACGCCCACCGCGTGGCTCACATCGGTAAAAAGGCGTCCTCCTTCACTGCGGTACAAGGTGTAGTAATCCTCGGAGAAATGGGTGACGAAAAAGTCGCAATCGCCATCGTTGTCGTAGTCGCCCGTGGCCACGCCCATGCCGGCTTGTTCCTCGCCATCGGCGCTGTGGCTGGCACCCGTGGCCAAGGAGACATCTTTGAAGCGCCCATTGCCCAAGTTGCGCAAGAGCAGATTGGGATCGGTGTCGTTGGCCACGTACAGATCCAGGTCCCCATCGCTGTCGCTATCGACAAATACGGGTTGGAACCCGTTGTACGCCACCGGACCAACGCCGATCTGAGCGGTAACATCCTCAAAGGTACCATCGCCTCGATTGCGGTAGAGCACGTCCTGTTCTCCCTCATAGGCGTTGGGTCCTTGGAATATCTTGATCCCCTTCCACAACTGATAGAGATCGGCTTCGTCGAGTTCGTCTGGATTAAAGCGGACAAAATTGGCCACGTACAGATCCACATCCCCGTCCACATCGTAGTCGCCCCAAGCAACGCCCGTGCTCCAGCGCGGATCCGCCACCCCCGCAGCGTGGGCCACCTCGTCAAAGGTCCCATCGCCCTGATTGCGGTAGAGCCGGTTGGGTCCATAGTTGGTTGCCAAAAGGTCGGTGTCGCCGTCGTTGTCGTAATCCGCGGCCCCACAACCCATGCTCCAAGCCGTGTCGCCCACGCCAGCCGTGCGAGTGACATCGGCGAACGTGCCATCGCCCCGGTTGCGGTAGAGCCGGTTGCCGGGCGGGGGATCGGGCAGCGGCTCGAAGGAGGAGCCATTGATTAGGTATGCATCTAGGTAGCCGTCGTTGTCGTAGTCGAACAGACCCGCGCCGCCGCCCTTGGACTCAATGATATAGGTCTTCTGCGGCTTGCCCGAGACATTGCGCCCATGCAGGCCGGCTTGTTGGGCCACATCGACAAAGACCACCCGCGGCGGTGTAGCCTCTTCACCGCACCCGAGCAACAGCAGGCCCGCGCCGCCCAGCGCGCAGTACAAATTTCGCTTTCCAATCATCAGTCGCGTCCGTCGATAAATTCCAAGTCGCACTCGGCGACTGTGCGGCCCTCTGCAGGTGCAAACGTCCACCGCTCTATCTCAGAGCGGACACAGGCATCCACCGCCGCGCTCACTACCCCCGAATCGACGATTTCCACCGCTGCCACAGCACCGGTCGGGTCGATGGTAAAGCGGACTTTCATCCGTCCTGCAGCCGCGCGACCAGCGGCAAATTCGCGGGCGAAACAGGCGTTGATATCCGTCAGGCGATCTTGCAGTTCGCCCTCGAGCGCGCTAGCCGCCCGCGTCGGATTCCCGGCTGCGCCGCGATCTAGCTGTAGCGGGCCACCTAGCCGGGTATAAGTAACAAGCCCACTCAGGGACTCATCCCGCTCTCGCTCGACGAGTTCCCGCTGCACCTCGCGCTGGAACTCAAAGCGCAGAGTAGTAGTTTCCAACGGCGCGTCGTGGGGATTGAATTTGAGGACGAAGTCGCGCAGCACCAAGGCGACTTGCGCCACCTCGTCGGCGAGCGGATCAAAGACGATCAAACCTCGGTACGACTCGCCTTTGAAAATTTTGCGGTCGATGTTGTAGTTGTTGCTGCGCACAATGCCCATGCGCATGTTGAAGCGGTAAAAATCATTGCCGCTGGGGCTCCTGCGGGCGCGGTAGTACGACTCAAAGTTCCTAGGCGACGAACCCGCCAAAATGCCGTAGGGCTGGAGGAATTCGCCGCCCCGATCCGTCAGCAGCACGGCCTTGAGGGGGTTGAGTTCCACTTTGGCAAAGGCGCGGTTGTGCACCTCGATTTCAAAGACGGTAAAGCGATTGCGAACATAGCCAACCGTCGGATCGACATAGTCGCCAAAAGTGTAGGGATTGATCGAGTACTCTCCCTGGCTCGACTCTGTGGGGAACATGGCGTTGAGTTCCGAGTCGCTCAGGTGGCGAACCAAAAGCCGCAGGCCTTCTATGGTATAGGAGACGGCCCCGTCGCTCTCTAAAGCGTACTGGGCCGAGGCCGCAGACATAGGCAGCAGCCGGGAGACCTGGACGATTTGCTGAGGGTAGAGCAAATGGCAGCCACAGGCCAAGAGCCAGAGTCCGGCCGCACAAAAACCTATTTTTTTATTCGTCAACATCGGCTCACTCGAACCCTAAAAATACCCGCATGAACAAGGAGGTGACGTCGAGGTCGTCTCCAGCGCGGGTGGGATCGTCAAAAATCCGGCGAGTGAGGCGCAGGCCCACATTGGTCGAGAGCGCATAGCCGAAATAGTTCGAGTGATTGGTCAGTTGCACGACCCGCACGGCCTCGGTAAAACTATTGCGGTTATCAGTGCGATCCTTTTTACTCAGCGGCAAAAAGGGCAGCCCCTGCATCCCACAGGAAAATTCAGTGCGCGGCGTCAGCCTATACTGAGCCTTGAGGATGGGGACCAACGTCCACTCGTCCTCCAGCGCAACCGGCAGACTGTCGCGGTTGCGGCGCAGGTACAGTCCCTTGCCCTGAAATACTACCAGCCAGTTGTCCGTAGCTTCCCAGTCGTACGCGGCGCGTGCTACCAAGGTCAGCAGGCGGATTTCGTCGGCACCCTGATCCGAACCATCGGACAGCACTGCGGCCTGCTGGAGATTGATGGCATAGCGCATATTGCCGTCCAAACGCAGTCCGGTCAGCGGCCACCACGCTCCTTCGAGGTAGTGCTGGCGGTCGATGCTGTCGCGCCATTCGAGCAGATCCCCCACCGTGGTGCGGTCGTACACTAGGGAACCAGGGCTGTGGTACGGGGCATCGGGAGCGGGTTCCGACAGGGTTTCTTCAAAGGTCTGGTACGGGTTGGCGAAGTCGTCGTGGACGCGCTGCAAGAAAATCTCGCCGGCGAAATAACCCTGCTGCCAATCGCGGCGCGACAGGGCAAGGCTGGCGTAGTCGATCTCGTTGCGCCGCTCGCTAAGAATGCCTTTGGCCTTGAGCCGCCCCACCCCGACAGACAAGCCGCCGGGCAGGCGCAGCCGGCCAAAGACGTGGCCGCCTCGCTGGTCCTGCTGGTAGGGTAGATCGGGTTCTAGGTCGTCCTCGCGCACATCGGCGATGCCGTTGTGGTTCCAGTCGCGGCCGTAGAAGTACGCGTCCGGTTCCACCGCAAAGAGCAAAAACGGCTCGACGTAATCGGGGAGGGCATTGCCATTGCGATTGGTATCGGGAATGCCGTCGTTGTCCTCGTCGTTGCCGGGAAAGACCCCGTCTGGGTCGTAGTCGGTCGCGCCGTGGTGGCCGCCCCGCGCTCCGGGACCTCGGTCGGGCCAACGATCGTCGTCGTCGTTGTCCTCGACAAAGCCGTCTGAGATCTCAGCCCCCGGCACCGCGGCTACGTGGTCGCCGATCAACTGGCGAGTAAAATTCGGCCCCACGGAGAACAATTCGCCCCCCAATTCGAGATGGGAACTGGCCCACTCCGCAGTCAGATAGTACGAGGCATCCCGGGTGGTGCTGTGCGCTCCGTTCCACCGGCGCACGCCCTCAAATTCTCTCGGGAGGCGATGTCCGGGCCGGCCGTCTGGATAGCGCAAGTACTCAATGCTGCGGGCGAATTCTCCGCGGATGCGGGTGCGACCTCTTTCAAAATAGCCGTCAACGCCGACTACGGTGCGGCCGGTCCAAGCTCCGGCGTCGAGGCGAATCTGCGTTGCATTGGACAGGTCTTGGACATTGCCCGAGGCGCGGCGCAGCGATTCGAGGTTGGCCAACTGCCAGCGCGCCTGTTCCTGGGTGGCCCTAGGTTCGGCTTCGTACAAGCCGACCAGCTCCACCAGATAGTCGTTGCCTACCACGGCTTCCACTTCGACCTGCTCGACAACATACTCCTCGGTCAGATCGAAAAAGGCGAGAATGACATCGTAGCCATCGGCGCGCAATTCAGCGTCCGCCTCAATGGGCACAATAAAGTTCACCAGTTCGCCTAAGTTGACGTTGCGGGAGACGTCCTCGCCCTGCAAGTGGCGGCGCAGGTAGAAAAAATCGGCATAGCGCGTGCCTTGATCGGTGTACGGACGTCGCTGAAACTGGCCGGTGAGTCGATTGTTGAGGCCCACGGCCGTGGGATTGCGGGCGTCAATGCGCACCAACTCGGGCGCAATATCCGGCCGGTACTCGCCGTTGATCAGCAGGCGCACCGCGGAAACAGCAGCGCCAGCGCGCTCGTCGCCGGGGGAATCGTCGGCAAAGCGCGCAATGATAAAACTGGGCAAAACTTGGTCTCCGCGCAGATCGCCTCGGAGGGAAAAATCGCCCTGCGCACTGTCGAAGAGATTGAAGTGGACGCCACTCGCTCCCAAGGTGAGCGCACCTAAGTGCAACTCGCCGCGTCCGCCCGTGAGCAGGGATGCGTTGCGCGCTTCTGATCGCGGGGTGCCGGCCACCCAGATGGGGTCGCGGAAGCGCGAGGCCAACAGCGAGAATTGGGTCGGCCCTTTGTCCACGTCGAGGCGGATCCCGTTGACGCCAGTCATATCGAGGGTCAGGGGCGTGAAAAAGGTGCGGATCTCGTCGCCGATGATCAGCCGGGCGGACCAGTCGTTGTAACTGTCGAAGCCGACGATATTGCGGTCGAGCAGCCCATAGCGCGCGTTCTGCTTGAAGAGCTCGCTGTTGGGCGCTTGGCCAATGGGGAAGTCGGCGCGCGTCTCCCGCCACGAAAACACATCGTACCCGTAGATCAGGTGATGGCCGAGCGGGCCGTAGTAATTGCGCCGGTCAAAGGGCGGTAGCAAGGTCTGATCCGGGATCTCGTAGTCCGTTTTCGCGCGATTGACATAGGGGCGGCCGGGCCGGTGGACGAAGAGGTGGGCCGGGAGAAAGGTCGGCACCCCAGGCCGGGGCTTGGACTCCTCGGCTTCGAGCCCCGGAACTGGGAGGGCCGACAAGAAGAGCAAGCATCCTGTGCTAATTGCCGCTCTCATCCTTTGAACGGCTCCAATCCCATGACTAGGCGCATGAAAAACAAAACTTGGTCAATGTCTTCGATCTGGCGCGAGCGGTCGTCGAATTGCAGTTGTTTGCGTTGGTAACCCGTGCTCAGACTGAGGTGGTAGCCCTTGTAGGTCGTCCTATTGGTCACCATGACCACATAGTCCTCGGCCCCATAGTTGACAGCACCGTTGACGCGATCGCGGTACCTGCTTTTGAGCCAGGGCAAGCCCTGGGCACCAGCGCTGAAGCGGGTCATGGGCGTCAGATTGTACGTCGCGGTCAGGATCGGATAGAAAAAGCGCTCTGAAATGGGCCGCACCCGATCGCTGCGATCGCGCCGCACAAAGCCCATGTACTTAATGCGGGGTGTCACCGTCAAGCTACCCACATTCCAGTTATACGCCGCTCTCAACACCCAGGACCAAGCGCCGATTCGATTGGCGGGTTGTAGGGATGTGGGGCGCTGGAAATTGACGTCGTACTTGAGGCGCTGGTCGATGTTGAGGTTGTCGATGCGGAAGAAGGTGGCCTTGAGATAGGCGGTGTTGACCAAGCTATTGCGCATGGCCAACTCGTCCTCGACTAGCTCAAAATTAGCCACATTGGCGTCAAAAGTACCCCGCACCTCAAAGGGTAGGGCATTGGAGATGCGCGGCAAAAATTGCGGAGTGTCGTCCTCAATGTCGTCTTGCACCTGCTTGAACACATTGAAAAATTCCACGCGGCCGTACGGGAAAAGGGAGCGCTGATAGGCCGTCTTGAAATAGGAGACGCGGTTTTTCCCCGCTCCCCAGATCTGGCGCGTGCGGTAGCGTCCCACGGTAAATTCAAGTCCGGTGCGGGGACGTAGGCCGGCGAACAGGTGATGTCCCTGGGTATCCACATCGTAGGGATAATCGGGCTCAAAGTCGTCTTCCCGATGGTCGATGATGCCGTTGTTGTCGAAGTCGTCGCCGTAGTCGTATTCGGGAGGATCGACGTTATAGAGTACAAAGGGCTCGAGGTAGTCGGGAGCGGTGTTGCCGTTTTCGTTGGGATCGGGCTGGCCGTCCTGATCGAGGTCGAGGCCGGGGAAGATGCCGTCGTTATCGGCAAAATTCGGTATGAAGTGCATGTCGGGAAAGCGGTCGCGATCGTCGTTGTCATCTACCGTGGACAATTCGAGGGTGTTGTTGTAGCGCTCGTCAAAGCTGGGAAAGACGCTGAAGGGGCTGCGCAGATCCTCGGTGTACGTGCGGTAATTCCGGTCCTCGACGGAAATGCTAGTGCTGTACTGGGGCGCGATGCGGAAGACCTCAAAGCCTAAGCTGGCGCGGTGCCAATCCCGAGTAGTATTGACAAAAAAGGCGTCGGCCGTGCGACGCTGCCACTTGCCGTCTCCGGCGTGGGAGGGATACTGGCGAAATTCAAAGGTGCGGGCGAACTCCGTGCGCAGAGAAAAATCCCGGCGCTGCACTTCGAGGCGCAGGCTGGCATTGGTGCGGCCCGTGTGGCGGCCGTACTCAAAGTTCACCCAGCGCCGGTTGGAGCCATCGCGCACTTGGCCCTCGGCCGCGATCACCGGATAGAAAAAAGTGGCGCGTTCGCCAGTTATATCGACGTTGGTCGATGACTCGACCGCAGCCGGCAGAAAAACTTCGGCCATTTCAATGCGGTAGTCATTGGCCACCATCCCGCGAAAGCGCAAGCGCTCGACCTGCCCTCGCATCTCCTGGGGTATTTTGAACCAGTAGAGCAAAAACTCCGAGCCATTGGCTTCGAGAAATTCCCCTTGCTCGGCCGGCTCCACAGCCAAGTCTCCCCGGAGAAACTCGATGTACGGCGGTATGGTCTTGCCCAGCGGAAAGAAGCGGTCGCGGTTGGGATAGGTTCTATCGATTTGCTCGCTATCGTGGCGGGTGACGAGTGGCTGGACGGTTCCGAGCGTCCCTTCGATGTGCAGGTCGTAGATCCGGGCTCCGCCGCCATCCTTAGGCGAACCATCGTCGAACTTGACCACTATGTAGGCCGGCGGCGTGTTCTTGCGCGGCACCACGCCCTTGATGCTGTTGTCGCCCCAAGAGGTCAAGCTGTTGGTGCGGTGCAAGTTGACATAGGAGAAGCTCACGTCCAGCACCCCGAACTTGCGCTGGACGTGGCCGCCGAGCAGGTAGGTAGCCCAATCCCGGGCTCCGTGCAATTCGAGATTATCCCCCGGAAAGATGGGCCAGTCGAGGCGCGACGTGACAAAGGAAAATTGGCTGCCATCGACATCGGCGTCCCAGCGGGCGCCGTTGAGCGCAACTAGGTCGAGAGTGAGGGCGGTGAACTTGGTGCGGATGCGGTCGCCGACGATCAGCCGGCTGCTCCAATTGCCATAGCTGTCTTGGGCCACCAGCAGGCGATTGAGGTACTGCTGGTAAAAGCGGCTTTTGTCGATAAAACTACCCGACTCGGGCGGATTGGTCCGCCCTTCCTCCAATTCAAAAACGCCGACCCCGTCGAGGACGAAGTTGCCCAAATCGTCGTACACATTGCGCGTGACTTGGCCAAATATCCCCGAGTTGTACGCGCGGTACCCCTGGCGGGCATAGCTTTCGTAGCGCTCCTCAGCATCGTAGAGCAGTTGCCCAAAGGCGGGCGCGGACCAAGCCAAGACGATGAGTACTAGGACCATCACAGCACGCACCTCTCGATAAAAATCAATCGCCCCATCTGCGTTCCATCTGCGTCCATCTGCGGATAACATCACAGCACGCGCGCCTGGACGAAAAATTCTTTGAAGTTGCGCACCCTGCGGCCGGGCGTGTGCACAAAGCGGGTGTGGCTGGCGCGGAAACCCAAATTGAGACTGAGATCGAAGCCCCGGTTGTGGCTGCGGTTCTCAATGGCAAAAAGGTAGTGGCGGGCCGTGAAATCTCCGGCCGGGTACTCCGGGTTGCGGAAGGTATGAGGCCAGCCCGGCAAGCCCTGAACGCCAAAGCGCAGCACCGTGGCTTGGCCCAGTGTGTAGTCCGCCTGCAGAATGGGAAAAAGTTCATACGTGCGGAGAGGCAACAGCAGATCCTCGGGAGCGGTGCGGCGCTGAAGCCTCAGTTTGGCGCTGGGGCGGATTTTTAGGCCCTGGCGCACAAAGGTGTAATCCGCCTTGCTGGTCCAAGTCCAGTCGATAATATGGCGTCGCTGGTCTAGCGTCTCCAGCATGCGGTTGATTTCGAGCTTGGTGGTAGCTTTGACTTGCATCCCGGGTATAGGCGCGTATCCCGCGGTGCCGTACAGGGTGTGGAGCCAGCTATTTCGCGCCAGCAGTGGATCGGGTTTGATCTTGATCGCGGTATTGGTCGCGGTCAGCGGATCGACGACGTGCTGGTACACTGGATCGGCGATAGTATCGCGCACCCGCTTGCTCCGCATATTGAACTGTACATGCCCTCTCTGGTATTGCGCCTCCCCGTACGCGACTTGGTTGCGGCCGGCACCAGCGCGCTGTTCAATGCGGTACTGCCCGAGGCGGAATTGCCAGGATGAGCGGGGGTGGAGAAGGGCGAATGAATGATACCCACGGCTATCGAGCGGATAGGGATAGTCCGGCAGATTGTCGTTCTCGCGCCGGTCCACTACGCCGTTGTTGTTGAAATCGTCGCCGTACACAAAATCATCTG
This sequence comes from Candidatus Latescibacterota bacterium, assembly GCA_965203175.1. GTDB lineage: Bacteria > Latescibacterota > UBA2968 > UBA8231 > UBA8231. Next base: position 6,517,790 of record OZ241867.1, read on the forward strand.
GTTCAACGGCGTACATGAGGAACGGCTCGGCGTAGTCGGGTATCTGGTTCTGGTTCACATTGATCGCCAAAACCCCATCTCCATCTTGGTCCAGCCCGGGAAAAACCCCGTACCCAACGCCGTTGCCGAGGTTGCCGGGCAGGTAATCAATGGCGGCCTGAGTCGGCTGGCTCTCCGGGTCCACGCCAGCGGCATCCTTCAGACTGATGTAGAGTGGATCAAGCGGATCCCAGTGCTCCCAGCGGTCCTCCCAGTAGTCGCCGTCGTCGTTGTCGTCCACCAGCGCGTAGTCCAGAACCTTGTCGGCGCGTTCCGACCACATGGGCAAAGTAGTGGCGTACGCCGCCGGCAGGCCAAACATCTCAAGGCCGACTGCGAGGCTATCCATCTGGTGCAGCCCCTTGAGGAAAAAGGCCCGGCTGGCGCGGCGCTGATGCTGGCTGGCACCAGGGAAGCGGCGGTACCCAACGTTTTCGACCAACTCGCCCGCAAGGGTCGTCCCCTCCCATTCCCAAAGAAAGTCGCTGCCGTACTGGATTTGCGCAGTGGGAAAGCCGTATTCAAAACTCACCCAGCGCAAGTTGGACCCATCCCGGACATTGCGCGGCGCACGCGCGACATTGTGCCAGTCAGTCCAGATGCGATTGGGCACGCCGGCCCAGCCGTAGGCCGCCGCCACGTCAATACTATAGTCGCCGGCCACTTGGGCGCGAAAGCTCAGGCGCTCGGCCGTAGCTGGAATTTCCCAGCGGTAGACCAGCAGGTCGGTGCCGCCCACTTCGAGGGGAAACTCCGCTGCTGCAACGGGCAGACCCTGCTGAAAAAAGAGGCCGCGTTCCCTCCGTCGGTTGTTGAGCCGGGGATCGAAGACTCGGTCGCGCGGTACGCTCTGCGGGGCCCAGGGACCGTGGCGGCGCAGATGGGGGACGTGGTCCGGGTCGGCAAGGCGCGGGATGCGCCGAATATCCGGCTCGATTGGGAGCGGAGCACCATCGACAAAAATTTCCACGGCCAGCACTTGCACGCCGCTGTCATCCTCGGGAGAATCGTCGCTGAAAACCACGTAGTAGGCCGTAGTCTTAGCCAAATCCGTCGGAAAGGTGCCGCGCGTCGACCCCCGGCGCTGCATGCTATCGCGCAGATGCAGATTGACGTACGAACCACCGACGGTGAGCACATTGCCCAGACGGCTTTCCCAGCGGCCGCCGAACAGATAGGTGGCAAACGGGAGATTGTTGGCACCGCCGACTAGCGGCGAAGAAACCCGAGCACCCAGTACGGTAAAGCGATTCTTGTACGAAGCCCCATCCCAGCGCAGCCCCTGCAGGCGCGCCTTGTCGAGAGTTAGCGGCGTGAAGCGGGCCTCGAGGGCGTCGCCGACCATGACCCGGGCCGACCAGTCGCGGTAGTGATCGCGCATGATGACCAAGTTGCGAAAGGTGGCCGCAATATTGCCGCTGCGGAAAATTCGGCTGCTGCGCTGGGGTGCTAGCGTGCGGTATTCCTCCACGCGCAACAACTCCACCCCGTCGAGCAAATAGGCCCCAAAGGGGTCGTAGGTCGGGTTCTCGGGACGGGCCGTGTAGTCGCGGTAACTGAGCAGGCTGTAGTTTTCGTAGCGCTCGTGCCACCAAGGGTAGTACTCGCGGTTGAGGAAGCGGGACTGGGCCTGGCTCCAAGGCAGGTACTCGGTGGTGGTAAGTTGGCCTTCCGCCCGCTCCCAAGCGATGACGCAGAGCAACGCAGCCAGCCCAATGATCGGGAGGCCCTTCATAATTCAGTATACCTATTTTAAATATTGCGCCGTAGGGGGCGGTTTGAAACCGCCCCCTACCCGGGTGCGTAACATCAGTTAGTCAGTAAACCACAGCCACGTGGCCGCTGTGGACCGCCTCCCCTGCATCGACCTCGACCTCGACCTGAAAGAGGTAGAGACCCGGGGGCACTAGGTTGCCGCGGTCATCGCGTCCATCCCAATAGCCGGGGCTTTCCCTCTCCCGGCCGGGCAAGCGCAAATAGGTTCCCGCGCTCAGGGCCGGGGGCCGGAGCCGGGCCACAGTGCGGCCGCTTAAGTCGAAGATGCGCATGGATACTGGGCGCGCCACATCCACTCTGGAGAGAACCAATTCGATCACCGTGGCGTCGTTGACACCATCGCCGTTGGGCGAAAATACCGGCGGATTGGCCCGCACCTGTTCGAGGACTTGGCCGGTAACCGTGGTCGTAACCAACGTCCACGAATGGGGCCTTTGAGTGCGCGGGTCTTCGTCTTGATTGGGCGCGGCATTGAGCGGATTTTCCGAATCTGGGCTAAACAGGAACGCGCGAAAACGGTGCAGATGGGCATAGGAGCGAGTGCGGAAGGGAATCTGCAACTGAGTGCTTTGCCGCAGGGGCTCGGCGAAAATCAAGGTGAGCAAGTGCTGGGTGGAAAACCACTCGGCCAGCACAGTACTCCCCAAGTCAATACCCGGGCCGAGCTGAGCCTGTCCAGGCACAGCTATTTGCAAGCTTTTGACCCCCTGATCGCCAGCGCCGATCTCCACGTCGAGGGTATAGACAAAGTTGGTATCCACGCCCATCGGCACCCGGTTGGGCTCGACGCGACCACGGGCCGTGGACGCAGCTATATCCTCGGTGGAGTACTCGATGCTCAGATCGCGAAAAAGAGGACTTTTCTCCGGGTCCCGGCTCTCCATATTGACGCGATACTGCAAAAACCGCCCGGGTTCGGGGCCGGGAAAAAGGATTCCTCCAGCGACCAGCGGAGTGCTCCAGCCCCCCTGGGGATCGGCAAAAGCGTCCAAGGTGGCACCGCTGCGAAACTGGACCGCTAGATCCGTGCGCAGGGGAATGTCTGCATTCCAAGCGATGCGGCCGAAATTCTTGCGCTTGTCCGGTGCTCCCAGATCCAGCGGTTCGGAAAGAAAAACGCCCTCCTCGGCAAAACCCTCGCCAAAGACCTGAATCTCGGCGACCTTGGGCTGGCTCACGCCATTGACGTCGATGATGACAATGCGCACGAACCGGGTCCAAGTCGGATTGAAGACCACTTCGGTGCGCTCGAACTGGAGGATATCGTGCAAAACCCCCACCTCGGACCAGCGGATTTCATTGTCGCTGACTTGCACGGAATAGCCCTGTAGGGAATTCTGGGCGAAGTCGGGCCCCTCGGTGAGCACCCGCACGGCCCGGATCAGTCGGCGCTGTTGCAAGTCGATGGAGGCGGCAAAATTGACCGAGGATACGGGCGGTTCCCAAGCAGTGCGCAAATCGCCATCCACGGCTTCTATGCGATTGGAGGGCCGCCCTAAAGCCAAGTTCTCACCGCGTATTTGCTTGAGAACCACGCCACCAGCCACGCCGCCGATATCCGTGCCGCCGGGAAAACCAGCGACTAGGTCCGGGGCCGGATCGGGCAAGCCCTCGATCAGGCCGCGATTGACGCTACCGGCCTGGACCACCTGCCAACCCGGCTGCTCCGCGATCTCGGCCACTTGCCAGTCCGTGTCGGCCGGGCGAGCGGTCCAGTACCAGGTCTGGGCTTTGGGATCGGTCTCGCCGTAGCGCAGGGAATCGACCGCGACCACAGCCAGCAGGCCATGCCCTACGCCCAAACCGCGATTGACCACCTCGACGGCCAAGGCGTTATCGCCGCCGAGCACGTCAACTGGGTAGGTGTGCACCTGGTTCCAAAACGCACTGGCCCCGATGGCAACGCCATTGAAATAGACCGCAAAACTGTCCACCGCGGCAATGTGGAGCAGCCCTGAGGCACCGCTATCGGCCGCAAAGCTAGTGCGGTAGTACAGGGTATTGCGATAGGTGTCCTGGGTCCAGACCTCGGCGCGGCTCCCACCCGAAAGCATTAGCAGGAGGCAGGCTACCAACCCGGATCTGATGTGGGCTCGGACCATCGCGTTGCGGATTGTTGCCAGATGGACGGAAAAGGCGGCGAAACGCAGAAAATTGACTACTCCCAATCCTAAAGGAGTTGGGATTCTTGGCAGCCATCCCCTCTGAGGTTCAATTAGGATCGGAATCGTCCTGCTTGACTCGCTTATGTCTCTTGATCCGTCCCCACGAAGTCTCGGCCACGGCCGTCGGCTCCCCGCCGGTATAAGACGCGATGTCCATCACGTAAATCTCATCGTTGCCGTCGCGATTGGACACGAAGGCGATGTGCCGGCCATCCGGAGACCACGAAGGAGAGTGGTCTTCGGCCGGGTGGTCTGTCAGGCGACGAGGGTTGCTCCCATCCGAACCCATCACGTATATCTCATAGTTACCGTCGCGGTCGGAGGTGAAGGCGATGTGCCGGCCATCCGGAGACCACGAAGGAGACCCGTCATAGCCACTGGCATCGGTCAGGTTGCGCCGATTTTCTCCATTCGCATCCATCACCATAATATCACGGGCATGGTGAGAGTGAAGGTGAAAGGCGATATGCCGACCATCCGGAGACCACGAAGGATCTAGGTCTTGGCCCCAGTCGCCGCTCAGATTCCGCAGGTTTTCCCCAGACAAATCTATCACGTAAATCTTTCTGGCGGGCGTAACGCGGTGGGAAGTGAACGCGATAGATTGCCCATCTGGGGACCACGAAGGCATCCAGTCAGTCTGAACGTGGTCGGTCAGGCGGCGTACATTGTCTCCATTTGCATCCATCACGTAAATCTCACTGTTGCCGCCTCCCACGCGCTCGGAGAAAAAGGTGATAGAGTGACCGTCTGGAGACCACGAAGGATCCCCGTCCGTGCTACTGTCATTGGTTAGGTTTCGCAGGTTGTCCCCATTTGCATCCATCACGTAAATCTCATAGTTGCCGTCGCGGTTGGACTCGAAGGCGATGTGCCGACCATCCGGAGACCAAGAAGGAGACCAGTCATCGCCGCTGGCATCGGTTAGGCGGCGTATGTCTCCGGCGACCCAAGCCTCCCCATCACTGCTCGTCACCGTTTGCCCCCAGCCAGCGCCGGCCAGCCCCAGCGTTGCCAAGCAGACGATTAGTATCGACCGATAGTTCATAACGTGCCTCCTTTCGGAAGGTTGTGAAAGGAACTTATATCCTTGAGTGCCCAAAAAAAAGGGATCGAGTGCAATGGCGGGTTGCCCCGGCCAAAACCCGATCCCCTAAAAAAGACAGATCTGCGAGCTACTTCAGCAACAGCATTTGCTTGCTATCCACAAACGAGCCAGCCCGCAGTTCGTACAGGTACACCCCACTGCCCACGGACTCGCCTTGGGCATCCCGGCCATCCCACTTGATTTCATACGACCCAGCCTGTAACTCGCCGTCCATCAGGCGGGCTACCAACTGACCGGAGATATTGTAGATGTCGAGGACGACAACTCCGGCCGCTGGAATGGCAAAGCGGATCGCAGTTTCGGCATTGAAGGGATTGGGATAGTTGTCGCCTAAGGCATAATCAGACGGCAGGGACGCGCCAGTCAACTCCGCTATCGCAGTAGCTGCATCGCCGCCGATGACGCCAGTACTCACGTCAAAGGGGAAGTGGACCAGTTCCTGCTGGCCAGTCGGCGCGTACAGACCGTCGTAAGACCCCCCATCAGAGACCCAGTACAGGTCGGAAGCCAGCCCGGTGGGCATCTTGGGCAAATTGACGTTGAACAGACCGTGCCCATCCGGCCCGAGGACCGTGCCCCAGAAGGGCTGGTTGAAACCAGAGAAAAAGGCGATGTGGTGCCGGCCGACATTGGCGTGGGTAACGGCCATCTGGTGGTCAAGGCCATCTTCGGCAAAGCCGCGAGCCGTGGCCTCCTCGCCGAAATAGCGGTCGAGAAAGCCGTCGCCATTGCGGTTGAGCCAGATGAGGTCGCCGTCTAACGTGACATGAGCTGGAAGCGAAATCGGATTGTACCACAAACCAGAGACGTAGATCCCGCGGTCGTCCACATCGACTCCCCAAGGACCTTGGCTGCCCGTCTCGTGGAGATAAATCTCGCTCAGATCGAGAATATTGGCGATCTCGCCGGTGGCGCGGTCAACCGAAACAACCGCCGGCACCAGTGGCTCTTCGACATCGCGATTGGCCAGATAGATCATGCCGTCGTCGGCGACCCAAGAGTGATGCGAGGCCTGCGACACGGCCGAACTGGCGACGCGGGCGTTGATATGGACATAACCCCGGTCGGCTGCGGCCCAATCCTCGTCCGGCAGGATCGTGCCGTTGTCTGGGTCGAATTTGACCCGCCACACACCGCTGCCCCGCGCCACGTCAAACTGGGCGTTGTTGGTGATATAGGCGACGTTGGGGTCGGCCGGGTCGGGCTGGTAGGAACTGACGTCCCAGTACTGAATTTCCTGGCCGTGGCGCTCGTTCATCCAGGGGATCAGAAAGCTTTCATACGCCTCGGGGTTTTGGAAGTAGTCGAGACCGAGCTCGCCGCGGCGGATCTCCCACTCCGTCCCTTGGTTGGAGGTCCAGACCACGGGCGGATCGACATTGAAATCGACCCGGTTGGTCATCCAGTACGAATGCGAACTGCCCGGGCCGATCCAAGTGGGATTGGAAATATTGTCCAAGGCGAAGAGGTAGTACGTATAAGTACCGGCCCCGACCTCGTTGCCGTTGAAGTCCCGGCCGTCCCAAGTGATGGAGTTGGCCCCTTCGCTGAAAGTCTGGCCACCAGAGATGCTGATCAAGGTGTCGAGCCCGGCGGCGCGCAACATGGCATTGCCCACGCCACCTTCGCCAAAAGCCGCGCCATCGTACTGGGGATTGGCGTCCCGGGAGTACACTGCCAAGTGCACTTCGGCCGGACCCCCATTGAGCGTGAAGGGCACCTCGACCGAACCGCCGTCAAAGGCGACATCCTCGGAGTCGATAGTGAGGACATTGGGCATGCCGCTACGCCAATCGTTGGCGCGATCGAAATTCGGATTGCCGGCCGTGCCCGACTGGGCTAGGGCAGAGCCGACAAAGACCAGAGAAAAGAGCACAGATAACATCTTCATGAAACTGCCTCCCCTAGGTGATTAGTGTCTGCGAAATGGACGAAATGTTGAAATTCATCAAAATAGATAACATCAGCGCACAGCTATCCCGTCCACTATATAGAAATTAAAGAGATATGTCAAAGTAAAAACTCAGCCCCTGAAAGATCCCTGTTGGCGCAGTTAGTCTATTGGATCTGCTTGGAACGGACCAATTCGAGAAAAGACCGGATGCGCGGATAATCGGGTTGCGATGCGAGTACCTGTTCAAAAGCGGCCTCGGCTTCTGGGTAGCGCTGTAGATCAATCCAGGCCAAACCGAGGCCAAAACGGGCGTGGACGTGCCCGGGGTCGGTTGCTAGGACTTGCTCAAAGAGCGGCACGGCTTGGGCAGGACGCAGCCCGCGCACGTGGAGCATGCCCAGTTCGAACTGCGCCTTAGTCCACCCGGGCTCGAGGACCAGAGCCCTCGCAAAGGCCGCGGTGGCCCGCTCGTCGCCTCCAGCTTTGGCATGGGCCTGACCCAAGCGCAGGTGGAAGCGCGCCGAATCCGGGGCTAGGGCCACGGCCTGTTCTAGGGCGGCAATGGCTTTGTCCGTCCGCCCCTGCCGGTCATAGACCAAACCTAGATCGGCGTGAATCCCAACCATGCCCGGCTCGAGGGCCAAGGCTTTTTTGAACTCTTCAATAGCCCGATCGTACTGGCTAGCTTCGGCATAGGCCACGGCCAAGGCGCGGCGCTCTAGGGCTTTTTCGGGTTGGCGCTGGACCCGCAATTGGGCCATATAGAGCGAGTCTTGTTCGCCTTCTTCGAGGGCGACAAAGCGCTCCTGCGCGCGCTGGCTGGCGGCGGTGCGGCCCAAGAGTTGGTAGGATCTGGCCAAATTGTAGTACGCCTGTCGGTAGCGCGGTTCGAGAGCGATGGCCCGCTCGTACGCCTCCACAGCTTTGGCGGGCGATCCCCGTCGATCCAGCACTCTCCCCAAGTTGTAGAACGCTTCGGCATCCGTGGAGTCGAGCCCGACGGCCGCCCGCAATGAGACGGCCGCGCTGTCCAAGTCGCCTTTTTCCAGATAGATGGCACCCAAGCGGCGATGCGCTGTCGCTAGACCTATGTCGAGTTCTAGGGAATGTCTGTACGCGGCTGCGGCCTGGACGGATAGATTCCGCAATTCATAGGTGCGGCCCAGGTTGTAGTGGAAATGGGCATTGGTCGGCTCGAGATTCACAGCCCTGCTCAGGGAGGCAATAGCCGTGTCGAGATCGGTGTAGCTGAGATTGATCGGTTTATCCGTGGCCGTGGGTGCGCGCCGCGCATAGGCCACCCCGAGGTGGAAGTGGGCCTCGGCGAATTCCGGAGCCAAGGCCGCGCTTTGCCGCCAGTGCTGGATGGCGTCGTTGTACTTGCCAATCCGCGCGTACACTTGTCCCAAGCCAAAGTGGGCGCGCACACTGGCGGGGTGCTTTCCCAAGGCGGCTTGGTAGAGCGCCACAGCGCGAGCGTATTCGTCCTGCTGGACTAGGGCTGCGGCCAGATCGCAGTACATCTCGAGATCGGCTCGACCTTCCCGTATGGCCGCCTCTATAGCACCGAGCGGCAGGGCCGACCGGGGACCAGAGCCATAGCGAGCGCGCAACTGATCCTGGCGCGCGGATGTCGGCTCGTATTGCTCGTCGGCGCAACCGCTGAGCGAGATGATCGGTAGCGCGAGAAAGAGCCGATAAATCCAAGGAGCAGATTGCGGCCTATCACTGCGCTGGCAGAGATCCAGCCGCATACTCCCGATCCTCGGGGAAATCGACAAAGGGATGGGCACCAACTGAAATCAGCTTGGTCGCCGGGTTCACAGTCAACCGAGCGTATTGCCCAAAGGGACGCCAGCGTTTGGCCGGAGTGTTGTCTATTTTTTCCGGCTCGTTCTGCGGAGGGTCAAGGCCAATGATGCGAAAAGCCTCGACTTCGTCAAAGGGCTCCATGGCGGCGAAATTATACGTGACATAGACAATTTTGCCCTGCTTGATGGCCGCGAAAAGTTTCACTCCCCCAACGTCCTCCCAGCGCATAAAACCCACGTGCTTTTCGGTTTCCTCTCTGTACTGCTTAGGTTCCCCCAAACGCGCCTGCACCGCCGAGGGAGTGCTGGCCAACAGGGCGTGGGCGTCTAGGGGTCCTTCCGGGGAGCAGGCTAGGCCGAGGAGCAGAACCGTGGCCAACGGACAAAAACCAGACCATTTCATAGGGGATTGTTCTCTGTGTTGCTCAATGCCTTATCGCCGAATCGGTGCAACAATAGGCGCGTTGGCAGGCTGCGTCAAGGTTGACAAATGCAGGGGCGCACTTCAGTTTCGGCCAACTATGAGCAACCAGTCAAAGGGGTTTTTCATCGCCTGCATTGGCCTACTGGCCAGCGCCAGTCTCCACACGGGGTGCGGCGAACTGGGGCAAAAGCCCAATGTCGTAGTATTGCTGGTTGACACCTTGCGCGCCGACCACCTCAAGTGCTACGGGTACCACCGGGACACAGCCCCATTCCTCGAAGGACTGGCCCGCCGCGGCGCGGTCTTCACCCAGTGTTACGCTCCCTCGGACTATACTCCGGCTTCCACGGCCTCTTTGTTCACGGGGCAGTACCCTCTAGCGCATGGGTATCTCAACTCGCACTACGTCCTCGCCGAGACCCACACCACCATAGCCGAGATATTCCAGCGGCAAGGATATACCACCGCGGGATTTATCGCCAATGGCTTGGCCGGCGAGAAGTACCAGATGGACCAGGGCTTTGACCACTACTTTGAAAAGAACAGGGCCTCGGCCGCAGAATTGGTTGCCGCGGCATCCGCCTTCATTGAACAACAGGCCGACAAACCCTTTTTCGCGTACCTGCATTTCCTCGATGTCCACGATCCCCACCGGATTCCCCAAGAATACCACGGCCGCTTCGCCGATCCGACGGATTTTGCCTACGATATGCAAGACACCCTCCAGCTCGACAATTTTGTCATGCAGGCCTGGTGGGAGGCGGCGCAGGGATGGCGGGATCAGACTGTAGGATCCGACCAAGTCGCAACATATTTTGCCGACTACGTCCAGCTCTACGATGCATCCATTTCCTACTGGGACGAGCAGTTGGGGGCCTTGCTCGACCTGCTCGCCGTCCAAGGGATCGATGAGCGGACGATCATCGTGGTGACCTCGGATCACGGGGAGCAGTTTCTCGAACACGGCTATTTCGGGCACGGCAATTCAGGCTATCAGATTGGCCTACACATCCCCTTTATTATCAGCGATCCACTGCACCCCAACATCGCCGGTCTGCGAGTTGACAACCTAGTCAATGCCGTCGATATCCTGCCCACCCTGCTGGCCCGGCTCAATTGGCAAATTGCTCCAGCCGTACAGGGGCAGGAGCGCTGGTCTTTGCTCGCGTCCGACGCGCCAGACGAGTACTCTGAGAGCATTTATACAGAGGGAACCTTCATGGCCAACCGGCCTTTCAGCACCTTGATCCAAACCTATCGGGAAGGGGAGTGGAAGCTGCTGCTCGATCGCCTGCGGGATACCAAGGAACTCTACCATCTAAAAGAAGATCCGGGCGAACTTCGCGACCGTTTTGCCGAACAGCCAGAAATCGCCGCCCAACTCTACGGCAAAATCCGCCAGTACTACAACGACAACTTGCAGCTCTTTGAGCAGCAACAACAGTCGCAAATGCAGTTGACAGAGCAAAAATTGCAGGAGTTGCGAGCCTTGGGTTACATTACAGGGCGCGCCGGGTTGCAAAGGCCGGCGCAGGAATTTTTCCCCATGAAGCCGGTCCGCCTAGAAAAATTCGGCCCCTTTGGGGACGAGGAGGATCTGGGCAGGTTTTCCCATGCGATCGATTTCTTTCGCGGCCAAGTCACCTGGGGCCAAGTCATCGGTGGGTACAGCGACAGGGTGGGCCAGCGAGATTCGGCCGGGGTCTGGTTTGATCGGCGGGCGACTTTTCTCCTGCCCAGCCAGCCCGTTGGGCAACGGGTGGTCGTCGAGCTGACCATTGATCCTATGGGAGGGGCTGACAATCCGACCCAGATCGAAGTTAAATTCAATGAGCAACCTAGCGAAATCTGGGCGCTCAATGGGGTCGGGCCCTATCGGTTCGAAGCGGCGCTGCCCGCCTTTTTGCAGCAGAGTGCTTTCTTTTATCTGACCATTGAGGCCGACAGCCGCTTCGTCATCCGCAAAGCAACATCGGTGCGCAACGATATATATGGAGCCATGCGAATTCGCAGATTGTATCTGGAGAGATAATTTAAATTCGTGGATCTCGTAAGCGAACTCTGGTACTCCATGGCCTTCACTGGCAAGGCCGTGGTGGTGATCTTGGCCGGCCTGTCCATTTATTCCTATGCGGTCATGGTGGACCGCGGCCTGACTTTGCGCTGGACCCGGCAGCGTTCGGCCGCTTTTGCCCGTGAAATTGAAGAGGGCGGCCTGATGCTGGGAGAAGTCAAAGCAGTGCAGGAATGCGCCCATCGAGCCGAGCAAGACGGACATTGCGCTCTGGCTGTGGTGACTTCAGCCGCTCTGGCGGAATACGAGCTATTGGCGGAGGAAGGACAGTCCGATGTGGTAGTGCTGGAGGCCGTGGACGATGCGCTCGGCCGCTCGCTGGACAGCGTGGTCGCCAATCTGCGGGTCCGGCTCTCCGGCATGGGCACCATTGTCGGGGTCGCGCCCTTCTTGGGGCTTTTTGGCACCGTGACTGGGTTGATTGCCGCTTTTCGCGGCATTGCCACCACAGGCGGCGGGGGCCTAGCCGAGGTATCGGGCGGGATCTCCGAAGCCCTAGTCACCACGGTCATCGGCCTGTTTGTCGCCATGCCCGCCCTGTGGGCGTACAATTTTTTTACCAACCGCATTGAGGCCATGTCTCTCGGGCTGGAAAACAACGCAGCCCGCATCGTCGGCCACGTGGTGCGCCGCGCGCTCAAGGCCAATCGCGTCCCCTAGCAAGTATCATGGCCAGACGCAGCAAGCGCCGAACTCGCCACGCCGAAGTGCGGCGCAGCCCCATGCCCGACATCACGCCCATCGTCAATGTGGCGCTGGTGCTGTTGATCGTCTTCATGGTGGTCATGCCGCTCATTCAAGAGGGCATCTTGGTAGAGACGCCCGAAGCCCGCAATGCCCAGGAGATCGTCGAGCAACTCGGCGCAGAGAGTTTGATTCTCTCCATTCAGGAAGACGGTTCCCTGTACATCAATTTGCACCAAGTGGCGCGGGCCGACCTCAAACGCGAACTGGCCAGGGCCTATCACGGCAAAGAAGGCGAGCCCATCATCGTCAAGGGCTCCAAGAATCTACCCTATCGCGAAATACTCGACTTGATGGAAATCTGTCAGGAGATCGGGGCACCGGGGGTGGATTTAATGGTCAAAAAACCGTAACATGGCGCGACGGCACAGAAGGAAATTCGCCCGGGTAGAATCGTCCATGAACGCGACCCCACTGGCGGACGTATCCCTTTCTCTGCTATTGGGCTTCTTGGTGATCACCCCGATTATTCTGCAAACCTTGGCGACCCAATTGCCCCAGGCAGGCGGAGTCGCTTCGGGGCAAGTTCGCCAAGATCCGAGGGTCGTTCTCACAGCAGAGGGCGAAATCCTGATCAACGACAAAAAGGTGAGCGAGGAAGAATTGCCAGCTAGGCTAAAGGAACTCTTTCCGCCTGAAGCCGATGTGGAGCGTCGGGTCGTGTTTACGGGATCGGGAGAAGTCCCGTACCGGGATGTGATCAACGTACTCGATCTGCTCAAGGAAAACGGCGTCGAAACCATCGGCATCCGTTGAGCCTAACTCGCAGCTAGCGCAACAACACCATCCGCCGCACCAAGTCCCCACCCAACGTCGCCAAGCGCACGATATAGACTCCACTCGCCAGATCGGCTCTACCAAACCGCACTGCGTGGCTTCCGGCGTCCAGCGCTTCGTTGATCACGACATCGACCCGCTGCCCTAAGATATCAAAAACCTCCAACCGCACTGCCATGCGTTCGGGGAGCACAAAGCGGATCTGGGCCGTCGGGTTAAAGGGATTCGGATAGGGCGGATACAGGACGGGCTGACCGGGCAACGACCCTTGTGAACTCGACTCAGCCTCCACTGCGGTGGCTGAGGGACGGGACACCCCCGGTCCTTGGAAATCAATCCAATTGATGTTGAACAAGCCGTCGTCACCCGGATTGCGCAGAAAAATAAAAAACAACTCGTGGGTTCCGCCCGGGTCAGCAATAGGTGCCGCCAAGTCGGTATAGACCTGCCAAGCGCCCGTACTGCCCACGCGCACCGCGCTAATCGGCGGCCCCTTCAGCGAATCAACGCGAACTTCGATGCGCCCTCCCAGCCCAGCCGAAGCCACCCGATAGTTGAGCGACTCAATGCCCTCCAGATTCATGGGCGCAAAGGAAATCCAGTCGCCGTGGGCAATAAAGCCGATATTCTGCCCGCCGCCAGCCTCGTCTCCAGTCGTTTCTAACAGTACTCCGCTCTGGCGCGTATAGTGCTCGGCTTGCTTGCGCTTGGGTTGCAGAATGTGGCCCGCCCTACCAGTCAAAGGAGCCACCGACTCCGTACCTCGGTCTGTATAGCGCGCCTCGATCGTATAAAACAAATCGTCGCCGTCGCCGCCGTGCCCTGCCTCGGTCTGGAAACTACCGCTGCAAGCGCCGTATTCCTCAAGGGGATGGCTGTGCTCGTCGTGGCCGATAAACGCTTGCAATACCACCCGAGCGCAGTCGGCGGTCCCGTCCTCCTCGTCAAAGGCCCTGACTTCAAAATCGACGACTTCTCCCCAGCTAAAAAACCCGCCGTCCGGGGGCCGCACGATCTCCACCTCGGGGACGGTATTGCCGACCGAGATCGGCACTTGCGCCACGCCCTGGTTGCCCTCGGCGTCGGAGACCATTAGCTGGGCAATGTAGTCGCCGCTTACCTCGTAGGTGAAGACGACCTCTAACCCCGTCGCGTCAATCTCGCCATCGCCGGTAAAATCCCAAGCGTAGTCTAGCATCGACCCCGGATCGGGATCAAAGGAATTGCGGCCCGAGAAATGCACTTCCAACGGCGCAGCACCATTGGTCGGCACAGCCTCAATGCGGGGCACCGGTGCCCGCGTACCCCGCACGTAGTCAATCCGCACCACGCGGGCATCGTCGTTGTCGCCCCAAAAGCCGCTACCCCATTCCAACACGTACAGCGAGCCATCGGGGCCAAACTGCATGGAGATGGGCCGGATGAATTCCATACTATCCAAAAAGGGATTTATCTTGAGGATGTTCCCGTCCTCGTCCAACTTGACCTCTTTAATCCAATTGCTAGCCCACTCGTACATAAAGAGCGTGCCGTCGTAGTACTCCGGCAGCTTCTTGTCGCCTGCTGCAGCATCGTAGTAATACACCGGGCCAGCCAGCGCCGTGCGACCGCTGTCAGCAATGATTTCGGGAAACGCGGACGAAGTGCCATACGGATACCAAACCCACGCCGCCTGCGCCGGGGGCAACGATTGCAGGCCCGTATTATTGGGCGACAGGTTCCTCAGTGCCCCGCAATCGAAGGGCATACCGGAGCTTTCAGTGGCAAAATCGTAGGCCACGTAGGGCTGGTTGTCGCCAATGCAGTAGGGCCAGCCAAAATTGCCCGCCGCCCGTGCCTGATTCCACTCGTCTAGGCCGATCGGCCCCCGCTGGGGGTCGGCTTGGCGGGCGTCGGGACCCACATCGCCCCAGTAGAGCCAGCCGCTCTTGCGGTCGATCGACAACCGGAAAGGATTGCGCACGCCCATGACGTAAATCTCGGGGCGGCCTTCCTCGGCCTCGGCGAACAAATTCCCCGGGGGAATACTGTAGCTACCATCATCTTGAGGCTTGATGCGCAGGATCTTGCCACGCAGGTCGGCACTGTTGGCCGCCGTGCGCTGAGCGTCCCAATCGCGCCGGTCCGGCCGCTCGTCCAACGGACTGAACCCGTCCGAATCAAAGGGATTGGTATTATCGCCGACGCCGATATACAGATTCCCGTCCGGGCCAAACGCCAGTGCCCCGCCCGAGTGGCAGCACGCGCGCCGCTGGGTGGGAATTTCCAGCAATACGACTTCGGAATCCAAAACCAGTTCATCGCCATCTAATTCAAAACGGGATACATGCTGCTTGGCCTCTTCGCCGTGTGGCGAGTAAAACAAGTAGAGCCAATTATTGCGGACAAAATCCGGATCTAAGGCAATGCCCAGCAGGCCGTCCTCAAAGTCGGTCGATACCGCTAACTGTCCGGCCAAGCGGGTCAATCCTAGATCGGGCCGATATACGTTCAACTCTCCCTTGCGCTCGATGAAGAACACGCGCCCGTCGGGAGCCACGGCCAAATCGATGGGATTTTCAGCCTCGCTGTCGAGGACGACCTTTGCAAAATTGGTATCCAACGTAACCCCGCAATCGGCCGCAGTTACTCCTGTGGCGTACTCGATCCCGCCAAGGATATGCTGCATGAACAGAGGCTCGCCGTAGCTTTCGCGGGTGTGGCCACCGCCGGTGTACCAAGAGCGGCCACCGTCGTAGTCGTGGCACCAAGCAATGGGGTGGTCAAAACCGTGATTGCCGCCGTCGTAACTGCCCTCGTCCAAAGTGGCCAAGATGTGGACTCGCCCACGGGGATTGCGGCGGTAATTGTACCACTCGTCGCGCCGCTCCCAGCGCGCAGACAAATGGCTAGTGGCCGGATGAACTCGGTCGGCCACGTGGATCTGGCCCTGCTGGATGGCCGGATGGCTGTCGAAGTAGGCTCCCACCAAATCGCCGTACCAGGCCCAGTCGTACTCGGTATCGGCCGCAGAGTGGATACCCACAAAACCACCGCCACTGCGAATGTAGCGCTCGAAAGCTCGCTCTTGCTCAGCGGCTAGGACGTCGCCGGTCGTATTGAGAAAAATCACCGCCCGATACGGTGCCAATCCCTCGTCGGTAAAACGCCCCGCGTCCTCAGTGGCCTCGACGGCAAAACCGTTTTCCCGCCCCAAGGCCTGGACGGCGGCAATGCCGTCGGGAATGGAGTCGTGGCGGAAACCAGCGGCTTTAGTAAAAATCAAGACGGCCACATGCTGATCATCAAAAGGTTCCGCAAGAACTTGGGAAAGTCCTACAAACAACAGTGCGACGGGCCAACGCGTAGTTTTCAAAACATCCGAATCCTATTCCCGGTCATACCTGTAAACCCATCGACGACCATCCAGAAGCCTCCAGCGACGAACTGCCCCAATACCATGCCAAGAAAAAACCACCGCGTCGCCTTGTACCCATTCGGCCCAGTATACTTCAACACGAGAGCCTTGACCAGCCACGCGAGGAAAATGCTAAACCAGACGCTGTTGAGGATCCAGGTGCCGCTAGCCAAATAACCCAGCGGATGGAAGGGCCACCACAAAAGGTGGTGCCGCGCCCAGATCAACAGCGCCATAATCGCCGCGCCGACTCCGTTCCACAGCCAGCCATCCCAATTGGGGCCAGTCGGATTGAGCGCAAAGTTTTGCGCCACGCGAAACGGCTCCTTGGCAAACCACGCCCACGAACCGTGGTAGTTGTTCGCGCCGTAGTGGTAGCTCAGCACGAGGATCGTGCAAACCCCGCCCACGAGGCCAATGGCCATGGCCATCCCGATCATCGCGAGGATGCGGCGTTTGTAGCGGCTCAGGCCGTGCAACATGCGAATGCCGTTGGCGCAGGGAGCCATCATAAACACCAGCAGGTCGCCAGCCCAAGCGAGCGTCATGCCCGTGGCCAGCACCCCAGCCACCCCAAGGGACGAGGAGCCGACGCTGGAGATGAGAAAGCCGCAGCCCGACATGCCCTGGACGGCCGCGGCCAAACCAGCTTCGACGATCATCCGCGTCAGGGCCAAAAAAATGACAAACGCCCCGAACAGATAGACGAAGACCGCCCACAGCGGCAGGCCAGAACGCCATAGCCACAGCGACATAACCGCGAGGCCCAGCGCAACCCCGAGGGTCGCCGTGCGGTACGACATCAGTTCCTCGCCATCGGACCGCCCCTCCCGCCGCCAGAGGTGCTGCACAACGTGCCATATATGGACGCGCGCCGTCCACAGTCCCAAAATCACCATGACGATCATCGCGCCCATGGTCTGATGGCTCAGCAGGCCCATGGTCGGCCCCTCAAAGGTGTGGCTGAAAATGTCTAGATTCTCGGTGCTCAAGATGCCGATGCGGGTAAAGAGTACCTCCTCGGCTTTGACCAACAAATAGAAGAACCACAAGCTAAAGGTGATGTTGGCGTTGACTAGATAGGCTAGTCCCATCCACATGCAGTCGAAGCGCAAGTAAAACCGCACCGCGTCATGGGCCAGCGGCATCGAATAAGCAAAGTTGATGCGACCGATGAACTCGTAGTAGTGGCTCAAGGCATTGACCCCGTGCAGCACAAACGGCACGGCCAGCCCCAGCCACATCGCGGGATTCTTCAGGAAGGGTTTGACTCGCGAGGGCGTCGCCTCATCCTCGACCATGCCCAGCGGTACCTGCGTCAGCGGGTAGAGCAGCCGCTCGTGGTCCATCCACTGCCGCCGCAAGATGACCATCGAACACACGACGACCACGTAGAACGCAGCCATAAACAACAGCCACCACAAAAGCGGCTCCAGCCAAGCGCCCCACGGGATCGCCGCACCTTCCGGCAGGCCCTCGTAAAAACCTTGAATGGCTTGGGCATCGTAGGGAATGAGCCAAGTGGGGACGTGCGGGAGGAGCAGCTCCTCCCAGTTGTTTTCCGGGCTAGCGAAGTAGAAGATGCCGGTCAGAATCGGCACCGCAATGCTGATGAAACCCCGCGCGGCAATGGCAGTGGTAATCATCATCATCACCGCAATACTCAACAACTCGGCGCGGCTAAAAAGCCAGTCTCGCCGCACCAAGCCGAGCAGCGGCTGCACGAGCGCCACGAGCAAAAAGAGCAAGAAAAAGGCGGCCGGCGTCGAGGAATTCAGCCCGAGCTGGGTGCCGTTGAGGACGAATTCCCCGTACGGCAGGCCCACGGCAATCGCGCCACACAGCACGGCCCCCACGAGCATGGCGCGCACGCTGATTCCGGCGCGGTGCGCGGATTTCCTCGAATCGTCCATAGCGCGTGGTTCGCTCAACTTAGCGCGACCCGCCGCCCCTCTGCCGCAGCCACCTCAGCACCCAAGCCGATGCGGATGGCTTCAAGGGCCACATCCAAGTCGGCGCGCCAACCGTCCCCACCGCGCACTTCTTTTACAAACAAGCTCTCCAGCGAGTGCTCGTCGTCTCCAGGCGGAGGCAGCGATTCCGCGCCAGCCGCCGTCGAGCAGCACCAACTGTCGGCTTCGTACGCCAGCGTCCCCCCCTCCAGCACCAAGTGCTCGTACTGCTCGGCACGGTTGATGGCAATGCCCCCAGCCCAAGTCCACTGCGCCGTACCACCTCCTGCAAATCCCACCACCGCGCGGTTGACAAAGCGCTCGTACGCGCCGTCGGCATTCAGACCGTCGTAATGGGCATAGCCCTCGACCCAAGCGGCCGGGCCGAACAAATCGACTAGCGGATAGACGTGATAGACAAAAAACAAGCTAGGCGGCCCGGAAACGCGCAGGTTAAACAACACCTCGGGCCGCGCTCCTCGCCCCGGGGTCAGGCGCGTAAACAGGGCGACCAATAAGCCGCCGAGGGAAGCCGCCGCCTCTTTGAACTGTCGGTGCTCGACCGATACCACTTCGGGATGGGCTACGCGCAGCACCTTGCCGGTCGCCCGCGCCAAGTCCACCAAGGATTCTCCTTCGTCGAGTCGGCGCGCCAAGGGGTATTCCAAGAATACGTGTTTGCCCGCTTTTAGGGCGGCTGCGGCAATGGGAGCGTGGCTGTCGTTGTTGGTGCAAATCGCCACCGCGTCTATATCGACTCGCTCGATCAGGGCCTGCCAATGGCTCAACAACTCCACCTCGTGCTGCTGGGCCAGTTCGACCCCGGTGCGCTCGTTGCGGGCAGCTAGTGCCGTTAGCTGACAACCCTCCATGGCCGCAAAAGCAGCGGCCCGGCGTTGGGCCATGCCGCCCGACCCGATCAAACCCAAGCGAATAGCTTTCATCTGCCAAATTTCCTTGCCAAATTTTCGGATTCTGACTGCCGTTTAAGTATGCCTCTTGGCCATCTCCATGTCCACTTTGTCCCGACTTTTTGGTTTGTGTCGCATAGCTGGCGATTGTATATTTAGCCTCTTCAATAAAGCTTGCAAAGGTTGCAAGTTCGCTCAAACCACCACAAGGAGAGCAAGAATGAAGTTATTGATTGCGTGCGGCTTTAGCCTAGCCTTAATCGGAGCCGCAAACGCCCAGTTCAACGATCCGCCGGCCCTCGAAAATCGCAACGGCCGGCTCGGCTTTGAGTTTTACATGCTCGAAGTCCCCGATCCCAGTTCCATGACGGCCGATGGCGACGCCAGCGACTGGGGCTGGTTCGATCCCGAGTACACCCTCACCATGGATGAGTGGCGCGACGAAGCCGATCGTCCCCTGCCCGAGCGCGATGACTACAACGTCACCACCCTCATGGGCTGGAAAGGCGGCGATGTCAACCGCTGGTACGTGCATATGGAAATTGTCGACGACGTCCTCTGCCACTGGGGCACTAACGTCGAGCAATGGCACGCCGACATGATCGAATTTTCCCTCGACCCGACGGATCACGGTCGCGAATTCGGCACCGGTTGGGTCATGGAATACATCGCCCGCCCGGGCGACATGGTGCCGCCGCAGAACGTGCGCTATCGCTGGACTCAGGACGATAAGCCCCCAGCGTGGAAGGAAAACAACGAGGTCATCGAGTTCGCCGTCCGCGTCGATCCGCCCGAAGCTTGGGCCGCTGAAGTGTGGGACGCCGGTGGGACCACGTATTACGAGTGGAACTACGAGGTCAAGAGATTCATGGAAGACGGCGGGCCGTCGGTCAGCGAGACCTTCCAGTTGGATGCCGTTGCCGGGGAAGACGGCGCGGGCCTAGCCTTCAACCTGTGGGCTGAGGACAGCGAGCCAACAGGAGACGACGGCGACCGCGCCTCTTCAGTGGTCAACGACATGACCACGCGCGGCCCCGAAGCCTCGGCGCGGCAGTATTACGCTCATGCCCTGCTGCTCCGCATCGGCGAGTACGCCGCCGCAACGTCCGTGGAAGAGTCAACTTGGGCACAGATCAAGGATTCTTTCGGCCGCTAAACCCCTCGGAGCGGCTTCGCGGCCGAATGCCGTCGTGGAGCCGCTCCACCTCACATCGAGAATTCTCTTCAGGGCGGGTGCGCGTTATCAGGTGCCCGCCCACTTTTGCATCTTCACTGGCGTCGCCTTGGTAGGTAGAGAGAACGTACAATGCGCGGATGCTTATGGATCGCGGTGCTCATCTTCCTCGTCAGCGGTTGTGGGCGCTATTTCCCCCAACCGCTGCGGCCCACGCCCCAACAGGCCGAGGGCATAACCGTCAACGACGACGGCTCCGTCACCTACGCACGCGAGCGGCTGGCCATCACCCTAAGGCCAATGACCGACGCCGAACTCAACCGGCAATTTCCCCAAGCCTCGACCGGCGGTGCTGCCGCAGTCAATCCCTATACCTTTGGCGATTGGGCCCCACCCGGCGACGACTGGACGCCTTCCCGCTTTTTGGTGATGAAACTAGGCGTCGCCAATTACCAGTTCCCCAAGGTCGTCATCGACCCTCTCAAAGCCACGATCAAAGCGGCCAACAATCAAATCTACCGCGCCTTGAGCTACGCCGAGCTGTACGAATACTACCGATCGTACTGGCAGGCCAACTCCGGCCAAGGCCGAATCGAATTCAGGGCCCGCACCGACATTCTCAAGCAAACCATGTTCACCAATGCCTTCATCTTCAGTGGCCGCGACGAGGAAGGGTACATCGTCTTTCCCCGTTTGGACGACGAAATACAGCGCATCCAAGTGGAAATCGCCGACATCGCCATCCGCTTCAATTTCGAGGACAAACCCGTGGAGACCATTGACCTCAGCGTTTCTTTCGAGCGCGAGGTACTCAAGGGGAACGCGCCCCACAGCGCGGTTCCATTGAACTGAGAATCATGTGGCCCCCTTGCTCCCTTCCGCTTGGCCGTGTCGCCGCTGTCTGCATGATGATAGGGCTGGGAGCACGGCTGGGGCTGGCCGAGGTGGAAACATACCACCTAGGCCGCGGCGGCTTGTCATGGTCTTCTCAGGCGGATATCCAAAACGGAACCGTAGGGGTTGAGGGCGCGCTACAGCCGCTGGAGTTGCGCCGCGGCCAGAACCTAATGGAGTTGCTGCGAGCCGCAGGTCAGACTTGGCTCAACGGCAGCCCCAGCGATTTTATCAAGCCCGGACAGCCGCGCACTTGGTCCAACGACGGCCCCTTCAATCAGGTAAACGGCCCCCTGCAACTCGTCGACGGCGACCCTTCCAGTTCGTCAGAAGGCGCGTTCCGAACGGCGCGCAACCAAGCGGGGGCCACGTTTTTTTGGGACCTCGGCGCTCCTTTTCCCATAGAACGCGTGCGTTTTGCGCCAGCACCCGGCGAGCTAGATTGGTTCATCAAGGCATTTGAACTGCGGGTGAGCGACGGCGAGCAGTTCGACGAGGTCCGGCGACCCGTCTATCACCTGCTGAGCCGCGTCGAGGACAACAAGGACCCCGTGGTCGAGCTTTCCTTCAACGGAGTGCAGGGGCGCTTTCTCCGGCTCAAGGTGCTCTCGCGCAATCCCTTCAACCTCGCGGAATTCGAGGTGTACGGCGAGGGATTCGTGCCGGTGTCCAGCTATGTCTCGCAGCTCCATTCCTTTGGGCGACCCGTGAATTTCGGGCGGCTCGTAGTGCGGGCCGAGCGGTTGAACCGCGGCGCAGCAGGCGACACCGCGATCGTGCGCTTGCAGCTACGCAGCGGCATGGACGACACGCCCCTAGCCTATTTTCGCCGCGACCGCGACACCGGCGTCCGCGAAGAAGTATCCCTGTCCGAGTACAACAATCTGCCCAGACGCGCCCTGTACCGCCGCGATCCCGACACGGGAGCTGTGCTAGGAGAAGTAACGAGGACCGAGTATCTCTCACTGCCGTTGGCCGAGGTTGGGCCAGCGCGCGACTTTGTGCAGGCCGACATCCGCGAGGATGTGGAGAATTGGAGTTCTTGGACCCCACCACTGCAACTCGATTCGTCGGCTACGGTCGTCATGCCGTTGGGTCTGCCAAGTCCGCGCGAATTCTTGCAGTTCCGCATCTTTTTCAACGGACATGCCGCGAGCACCATGCGCCTCGATAGCTTGGTAGTGGAGTTTTCTCCCGGACTGGTCAGCACAGCCGTCGGCGAAGTCGCATTGGCCACTGATCCCAATCCCGGCGACGGCGTCTTGGCCGTTCCGAGCGGGGTCGATACTTCCTTTGTCTGCGACATCCTCACCCAATTCGACGAAGACGATCTAGCGGGCTTTCGCGGCCTCAAGCTCACCGCTTTTCCACCGCCCGTGTTTGAGCGGCTGCAAATGGGCGATCCCCTCGTCGAGGTCGCGGACGTCGAGGTCGAGCCTATCGCCGAGGGTTTTCACGTCTTTTTCCCGCCGGTGACGCGCCAAAACAACCAGCCCATGCGGCTGACCTTTAGGCTGCGGCTGCTGGAGTACCATACGCCACTGAACGCTTTCTTGCTCGGCGACGGCAATGTGCCGCCGCATCCGATTGTGGCCGGCAATGCCAGTGCCGAGGTGGGAACGGGATCCATTCATATTTTTGCCGCAAGCGCCACGCCCTCGGTCGAAACCCTCCTCTCGACCGCCGTACTCACGCCCAACGGCGATGGGGTCAACGACGAGGTCGAAGTCTCCGCGGTGCTGACGCAATTTGCCGGCGAGGTGCCGCTGGCTATCGAAATCTTTGACCTTTCTGGTCTCCGGGTGCGGGAGCTGATTGCCGCGCCCCGGGCCGCGGGAGTCTATCGCGAAACCTGGGACGGCCGGGATGGGACCGGCGCAAGGGTCGCGCCCGGTCTGTACCTATGTCGGATCGGGGTAAGCTCGGATATTGCCTCGACCACCGCGACACAACTCATAGGAGTGGCGTATTGACCGCTTTCTTGCTAGTGCCGCTGCTGTTGCTCGCTGGGGCGGCTTGGGGGCAGGCGTCGTCATGGGTCGTCGGCTCAAGTGGCGAACCCTGGGCCGATGTGGCCGAGCGCTGGATCGCCCTCGACGACTCTGTGCGCCTTGGAGCCGTCCAGCCTCGCTCCGTGCCCCCAGGACACAACGTGCTGCGCGGGTTGGTGCGCGCAACGGGTGTTGCCGCTCAAGTCAACATCTTCGACTACCCATGGGCCTTTACCAAAGACCCGGACCGGCTGGAGACCGAGAACCAATTTGTGGGTTGGCATCCGCGCATGTGGGGCGGCAACGGAGCGGTAATGCGCGGCCTCATAGATGGCGACGAGCTGACCGCCTCTTTCGTTCACCCGCCGCTCGTCGACGGGCGGCCCAATGCTGCGGTGTTCTATACGCTCGACTTGGGCGTGCCCATCGCCCTCGACAGCCTCGTCTTCTTCCCGCCCCAAAGCGGCTTTACCGACGACAATAGACGCCAGCGCAACGTCTTCCCCGTGGGCTACGAAGTAACGCGCACCAACACGCCCACAGACTGGCTCATTTTCGAGGATGAAGCCGTCGCGTTCGGGTCGCCCGGCTACCACCCGCTCGACGAGCTAGTCGGCAGCACCTTTTCCAACAACCAGAGCATCGTATCGTTGCGGCCGCCTCTGCGCTTTACGCGCTTTTTGCGCTTCAAGTTCGGCGGCGTCACATCGCTGGGCATTCTCGCCGAGATACAGGCCTTTGGCCGCGGCTATCCCCAAGTGGCGCGTTACTTGTCGCAAGTTAAGTCCTTTGGCGAGCCAGTGAGTCTCGGTCGGCTTACTTGGCACTTCACACGCTACCAGCAGACGAGTTCCGGCCGCATCGTCGAAGATCCCGCGGCCCCGGTCCAGCTCATCATCCAGACGCGCTCCGGCACGGACGACGATCCAATCGACCACTTTATTTTTGACGAACTCAGTCGCCTCCTCAAAGTGGATCGCCCTACCTACCAAGACGCGCCGAGAGTCGTGCACGCCGCCTACGCGCGCGCGCCTGGATTCCAAGCGAGTCGAGGAGAGGATACGGAGAATTGGACGCCTTGGTCCATTGCCTACGTGGAGTCGGGCGACGAGGTGCGCTCGGCCGATGGCGGGGCATTCTTCCAGTTTCGCTTTGAGATCGCCACGGAGCAGCCCTTTGCCTTTGGCGTGCTGGACAGCGTGGCCTTTGAGGTGTCGCCTCTGTTGGCCGACAGCGTGCTGGCCGAGGTCTCGCTCGCCGGACCACTGCCCGACCCCAAAGTCCCACTAGGCGTGGATACTACGTTTGTCTATGACATTCGCACAGTTTTCGCCACCAGCGGCCGCGTGGGGTTTGACGCGATCGAATTAGACGTGCCTCCGGGCGCACACTTTCTCGGCTTAGAGATTGACGAAGTGCCTGCGCAGGAAGGCGCGGATTTTTCCTTCGTCGCCACACCCAACAAATTCAGCTTCACTTTTCCGCGAGTTTTTGTCGAGGACGCGTCGTTCCGCGTGCGCTACCGCAGTGCGATCTACCAAGCATCGCTCTTTTTAGAGGGGCAATTGATCAACCGAGACCCACAGGCCACCCTCCTGCCCCAGTCGATTGAAGCGGGCGATGCGCGCGCGGACGTCGCCAGCAACAGCATCCAAGTAGTAGCCAGCGAGGAAGAGCTGAGCGTCTTGGGCGCGCTGCGGCTGTCTTCACCAGTCGTAACGCCCAACGGCGACGGAGCCAACGACATCGTCGTCGCGGCCTTTGATTTATTTGGCGTCAACGGAGCGCCGACCACCATGGAAGTGCGAGACCTCGCCGGACGCCGCGTCGCCACCCTGCTCAGCGCCACGTCCCAAGCCGGCTCCTACGCGCCGACTTGGGACGGCACGGACACAGATGGGGAGTTGGTGCCTCCCGGCCTCTACTTGGTGCAGATAGAGGTCGAGATTGACTTGGGCGTGGAGACGCAGACGTACGCGGTCGCCGTCGCCTATTGACCGGCGCACCCTGCGGAGAAAAGCCGATGCTTAGACTTAGACGCGATCTCATCCATATCAATCTCGAAAGCGCGCCATCCCGACAGCAGTGGAGTGCGATCGCAGCTAAAAAACTATCCCTGCTGCTCTTGCTCGTCGTTCACTCCGCTCTATACGCCCAAGACATCGTCTTTTCAGGGACGGACTTTGCGGCGTGGAATCATCCGGCCGGGCTCGTCCAAATCGGCTCTACGGGAATCACTGTTAAGCGTTTTGGCACGACGTTTAACGCAGTCGCCAATGCCAACGAATTTTCATCCGTTACCATTGGCGACTACGGCCGCTTGCCAGTGCGCGCGCCCTCCAATCAGGCCCAAGCCGGACTAGTGGCCGACCAAGACCACAACACCTATTGGCAGCCCGACTTAGACGATCCGCTCCAGAAGTGGTGGCTAGAGATCGATTTGGATCGCGCGGTCGTCGCCCGCAAGATCCGCGTAATCTTTCCCCAAACCGAGGACGCCCGTCCCTTTGAGTTCTTTTCGCTCCACATCAGCCCAGGCATCCAAGTCGCGGGCGCACCGGGTAAGCAAATCGCGTTCGAGCGCGTCGGTCGCCCGGTCAACAACAACACCAAGCAGGTGGTAGAGTTCGATCTCAGAACCATCAACAAGCCTCCTCTCAGTGGAACGCCCAAGGGGCAGTACTTGGCAAAGAGCGACAGCTTGGATTTTTCTATCCTC
This sequence comes from Candidatus Latescibacterota bacterium, assembly GCA_965203175.1. Taxonomy (GTDB): domain Bacteria; phylum Latescibacterota; class UBA2968; order UBA8231; family UBA8231. Next base: position 6,543,640 of record OZ241867.1, read on the forward strand.
CGCTTTGTGCGCTTTGAAGCGGCCGGCCAAACCCCCGGCGCAGCTCTCGCCGAAATCGAGGTAGATGGCATTGGCTTCAACCTCTCGACCCGGGTGTTTACCGAAGTACGCGCGGAAAAGGGCGAGAAGTCATGGGGCGGCAGAACGTGGACCTCAAGAGCACGCGATTGCGACGGCTGCGGCAAGGCCAGCGGCGCGGAATTTCTCGTGGATGCGGACTTGGGCCGACGGCTGTGGAGCATCCAAGCCTCTTCTGGGGATCGCGATTGGCGCGACGATGGCGTCTGGTCCGTGATCGACTTTGGCAACGTGTTCCGCATCGACCGGATCATCTTCGTGCCGCTCATCGGCGGCCGCAGCCCGTGGCTCTACGGCTACCAGCAGGGCGCGGTGGGCGGCTTTCCCATGTTCGATATCCTCACATCCGACGGCAGTCCGAGCAATACGGCCGACCCGACGGCCGAAGGGCCGTTTGACTACGAGTTGCTGTCCGAAGTGCGCACCAGCTATCCCTTCAACGATTTCCAATTTCCCACCCGCGACACGCGCCTCATCCTCTGGCGCGTGATCGGCTTCTACGGGCGCGACGCCAACGCCTTGCAGCTTTTTGCCTTTCACCGCGAGGGCTATCCCAAGCGCGTCGAGTTAGAGTCCTCCGACCTCGATTTGGGTGCGGCGCGCAGCATCCGGCGCATCGAGTGGGACGCCGACTTGCCGCCGGGCACGCGCTTAGAAGTGCAGACCCAAACGGGCAACGGCTTTACCGAAGTTACGCGCTACTTTCTCAAAAATGGCGATGAAGTCACCAAGGAAGCCTATGAAGCGGCGCGCAAGCGCTATCGCGGCGACATCGTGCAAGAAAAGGTGCGCGATGCAACTTGGAGCACTTGGAGCCAGCCACACCGCTTTTCCGGGCAGAGCTTTCAGTCGCCTTCGCCGCGGCGCTACTTGCGCACGCGCATTCGCCTGTACAGCGACGACCTCAACGCGTCGCCGGTGCTGCGCTCGCTGCAGGTTATGGCCAATGATCCGGTCATTGTTGCAGGCCTGAGCGGCTCGGTGTGGCCGCGCGAAGCCGCCCTCGATTCGCTGACTGAATTTCGCTATACCATCAAGCCGCAGGCATTCAACAGCCGCGACCCCGGATTCGACCAAGTGCTGATCGCACTGCCTCCGGGCAGCGCGGACGCCGAATTGCTCGCAGCCTGGGTGGGAGGCCAGCAGGTAGAGGCGCACAGCTCGTTGCGCGGCGATTCGCTGTGGGTGCAGTTGCCGCCGCCGGTGGTAAAACGCGACTCCGTCAACATAGCGTTTGCAACGCGGGTTTTCGCCAGCCCGACAGTCTTTGAAACCTTTGTCTTTAACTCCAATCAAGAAGACAACGGACAGGGCGTCGTGCCGGCGGAGTTGGGAGCCGATCAAGTGTTTGTGCCCGCGGTGGTGCAGGGCGCATCCCTAATCCGCAACTTGCGCCACTCCAAACTGTTCACGCCCAATGGCGACGCAGTCAACGACCTATACGAACTGAGTTTTACCGTCGTCAAAACCGACAAGCAGCCGCACGTGCGCGTCTTTTCTCTCGATGGCCGCCTAATCGCCGAATTGAATAACGCCACTCCGCGCGGTGCCCGGGCGACGTACGCTTGGGACGGCCAGCGCAACGGCCAGATCGTGCCGGCGGGTATCTACATAGTGCATGTCGAGTTGCAAACCGATCCTAAAGACGAGATCGTCCAGCACTACGTTCACGTCGTATATTAGATCGTGTTAAACGCGACACATCGGAAACAACAAACGAATAGAAGAACATGAAGATCAACTACTTTGAAGATACGGACACCGCATTTATCGAGTTCACTTCGCAACCTGTCGCCGAGACTCGCGAGTTGTGCGAAAACATCTACATAGACCTCGACAAGCAAGGGAACCTCGTCTCCATGAAAATTGAGCACGCCAAAACGAGTGCCAACATCTTAGATTTCACCTTTGAGCGTCAAGAAAAGCAACCGAGTGATGACAGTGTTTAGTGGTCAGTGGCCACTAAACACTAAACAGGAGGAGGACGTGACACGTCTGACGATACTATTGCTGTATTGTGGTTTGCTCCTCGGGACGCCGCAGCCGTCTGCAGCCCAGCGCGCCACCGGATTTGACAATCCCTATTACACTTCAGCCACTGAAGTCGCGCCCTCAACCCTCGTCCCTTCAGTGCGCAAGTGGTACCAGCCGCAGCGCCTGTACGAACTCTACGACTGGCGACAAGACCAATACTCCAACTACGCGCGCAACCCCTACCAACGCTACAACGACGTCTTCTTGGAGGGATCGCCCTTTTACGACATCTACGGCTCTTATATCAGCCAAGGTTGGCGGGTGTACAACTGGACCGAGGACTATCCCACGGCCAGCGGCAGCAGCATCTTCAAAAGCCCGCGCTTCAGCTCGTGGTTTAGCAACGTCCTCATCTCCTCCAGCCACTCCGGACAGTTCCACTCCTCGCTGATGGTAGGCGACGGCATCCGCACGACCCTGACGCCGCTCACCTTTTCCAAGCCGCGTTTCGACGGCGTGCAGTGGGACATGATGTCGGACAAATACGTCCTAACTCTACTCACCTCGCGCATCAACAACACCGGCGTCGTCGCCGGTGTCGCCGGCGAGGCTGGCGTGAAGTTCAGCACCTTCACCAATATGTGGGCCGCCAAAGGCCAAGTCAGCATCGGCGACTTTTCCAATGTCGGCCTAACGTTTGTCAACGCTGCCCACATGAACTCCAACATTCCCTTTGGTGACAATTCGCTCAAAGGCCAGCTCAGCGGGCCGATGAACAACGACTTCGTGCGCTCGATCATCGTGCGCATTTCCGACGACTCGCCCGAAGACGGCGAAGGCGGTGCCCTGCTGTCGCGCTGGCGCATCTTTGCCAATGGCGTCGAGCACACCGACGATATCGCGCCCGTGGTAGAAGGTGGCTTCCGCCGCCGCGGCGTGATTGAAGCGAGTGGCACCGACGTAATAACCCTCACGTTCAACATCGAGGACTTCGCGCCCACCGTTGACGACGAAATCGACGACTTCCGCGAAATTGAGCACGTGGAGATCGGCCTAGTACTGGCCAACGACTACAAAGTGGAGGTCGCTTCCAACAAACAGACCAACCAACTCGGCGCACCTGTGTTCCTGACCGTGTTGCGCGCACCGGGCAACGTCAAGGACGGCGCCAACCAAGCCTTTCACACCTTTCGCTACGGCCTGCCCACTGGCAACCGGCTGCTCGGCTTTGACCTGTCGATCAACGATGTCGCCGGTTTTGACCTGCGGGGAGAATACGTGCGGAATTTCCAGTACCGCCGCTTCCCCAACGAAAACTTCATCCGCGAACAAGCTCTCGCTACCAACACCGCCGAAGCCTTTTACTTGACAGCCCAGAAGCGGCATTACCCGTGGACGGTTTTCGCCGAGGCCTTTAGCATGGACGCGGAATACTCGACCCAAGCCTTTATCCCTAACTCCGAGGGCGAAGTGTACTACGGCAACGAGCAACAAAGTGTGTACGAATTCGTCGATGACAACGACGATCAAGACGAATTACCCGACTGGACCCGGCGCTATCACGGCCCGCGCGTCAACACTCGCCAAGGGATCGGCCTGCTGACCGACAGCGCGGTCTTCCCCGGGATCGACGAAAACAACGACGATCTCTCGGATTTTAACCGCAACTTCAACCGCATACCCGACTACGCCGAGCCTTTCCTGCGCTTCGAGGTCGATCCCCCCGACTTTCTCTTTGGCATGGACATGAACAACAACGGGGTCATTGACCGCTTTGAAGACGACTCCGAAGCGGACTATCCCTACAAGCGTGGGCACCGGGGATACAACACATATGTAGGCGTTGAAATCGCGCCGGACATAAACCTCATGGCCGGCCGACTCGACGAGCGCCTGCTGAAAACCGCCCGCGAAAACGCGACCACGTACCTGCTCTTGACTGCGAGCGAAAAATTCCCGCGCTACAACCTGCAATTGCGACTGATCGTCAATCCGCGCAAGGTCGCAGACGACATTCCCGAGGACGTCTTTTTGTGGGTCGATACGCCCGGCACATTCGGAGAATCGCGCTTTATCCGCGACCAACTCGTGGCGCGCGATGCGTTCGTCAACACCACGTATTTAGACGTGCGCTACGACCGCTATATCTCGTTTACCACCAAGGTCAAGCACGAACAATACACGCAATTAGGGTCGGCTGCTGAAGAGTTGAACAACCAGCGCTTCCTCGGCGTGATCAACAAGGCCCAGTACCCGCTCCACCTGCGCTCTTGGGATTTGACCCTGAACTGGAAACAGCTATACAGCAATCGGGTACCTGCGGACAAGGGCGCGTTGCAAACGTCCGATCTAACGGAAATTTTCTCGCTGCTGGCCGGCCGCGAGATCAACCGCAACATGAGCTTTACCGCGGGCGTCGAATACGAGATCGCCAACAATCTGGGCGAGCAACCCGAGGGGTTTCTAGAAGACGGCACTACGCTAGTGCTGGCCGGCCAGATCGCCAACCAATCGGCCTATCAGGGGTATGCGCTGACGACCAACGTCGGGCTGCGCTGGACTCGCGAAGACCTCGACTCAGCTCCTGCATCGGCCAAGCTATTCACCTTTATCAGCGTCTTCGCCGGGCTCGGCAAGGACCTGTAAGCTAACTTCGGCGAGCGCTTCCGTATTTATTTCGATATCTTCGCTGTATTGTTCTCGGAGCCGCGCGATAAAGGAGTCCATGGCCTTAGTTGCCGCCTGCTGCCTCAGCAGGGTTTTGATGCTGTTATAGACCAAAGATAGATCCGCAACTTTGCCATCACTGCGGGTAAACATCTCGACGTTGGCATCGTAGTACGCGCGAATGTCCTCTTCGGTGATGGGCTGTTGGCGCGCCACTTCCCTGCCCTCGGTGCGATAGAGCCACTCGACGATGAGCGCATCGCGCTTTTGCTCCACCGGCTCGCGCACCTCGGGGTCGCGGTCGTATTGCAGCTTGCGGCCCTCCGCCATCATAATCTGCACCCCCGCCAAGTTCTCGGCCGCCTTGTAGCGGGCAGAACTATCGAGCCGGGTGTGACTCGCTGCTAGGTTGGCCCAGTACGCGACCGTGGTCAGTTGGCCGCTGCGCCAGCTAAAGAGTACTTGCTCTTCGCCATCGGGCGTGGTCAAGGCTTTTAAACCCTCGTCGTGGGCCTCTAGCCCGTATTCGCGGCGCAGGCGATGGACGTATTGTTCCATGTCGTCGGCCCGCTTTTGCACGCGCGCTTTTTCTTGCAGCCACTCGCGCTGGGCCGCAAAATCCACATGCCGCCTTTTGTCGAGCCGGAAGACGTGATAGCCTATTTGGGTCTTCACCGGATGCGGATAAAGTTGACCCTCGTCCATGGTCCGCAGTGGTTCCATCAACTCGGGCAGCATGTGGCCCATCTTGAACCACCCCAACTGGCCAGCCGGGCCAAAGCGCCGCTGGATGGTCTCCGTTGAATAGATGGGCACCAGCGACTCAAACGGAGAGCCCTCTTGCAGCGCCGTTAGTACTTCCAGCGCCTCTTCTTCGGTGGCGCAGACGATCTGCTGGCTCAAGACCTCGACATCGTATTCGCGCTCTTTGGCAAAAGCCCGCAGTTCCTCTTCGGTTGACGTGTAATCGCCGTGCAGGGCCTCTTCCTCGTACAGTTTGTTCATCACAGCCCTTTGCTCGGTGCGCTCAACTTCGCGGGCAATGCTCGGCTCGCGGTCGAGGCCGCGACGCAGCCCTTCGCGCACCAACAGTTCGCGGGCGATCACGCCGTTGAGTAGCGCCAGCTTGGCGTCCGCATTCACTTCCTCAATGTGCTTGTAGCCCGTTTGCATCAGCTCTTGCGCTCGCTCCTTAAAATCTTCCTTTGATAGGGAGGTTTCGCCAATGCGGGCGACGTAAGTAGGCTCAGGTTCGGTCCCACAGGCCACGAGCGCGAGCAGAACGATTGTTCTCAACTTCATACGACGAATTTCTCCGTTATTCTTCAATAGTTTCCTCAACGACAATGTGTTGATTGGCCGCCACATTTAAGAGGGTCTGTACCGCGCCGCTGGGCCAAAACACTTGTAGTGAATCTACTTGGGCATGGCGGCCCAAACCCAGCGTTAGGCGCACGTCGCTGCTGCCCATGTATCCGTAGCTGCGGCGAATTTCGCGCTTTTGCACGAGATCGCCCGCCACGGCCCGGATTTTGGTGCCGAGCCCGTCGCGATTGCTTTGGGTACCTACGGCTTTGACTGTCAGATAGTTATGACCGCTGTGGTCGTTGCGCAACAAGGTGCAGTGGGGCGCGTCCGAATCCGACACGAAGATATCGACATCGCCGTCGTTGTCGTAATCGCCCAAAGCGGCACCATGGCTGACGCGCTCGACGAGCATCCCTGGGCCGCTAGCATTGCTCACGTCGGCAAAGGTGTCATCGCCCTGATTGCGGAATAGCTGATTTTGCTGCGGATAGGTCGTGTCCGGGTCGAACTCGCGCACGTTTTCATCGAGATGACCGTTGGTGACAAAGACGTCGAGGAAACCATCGTTGTCGCTGTCGAAAAAGACCGCGGCCATCCCCAAGTAAGGCACGCTCGGCGCGCCGAGATGAGCGGCAAACGTCAGGTCGCTGAAAAAACCCCCGCCATCGTTGTGGTATAGCGTATTGGGCAGCCACTGGAAGGTGGCTAGGATGATGTCGAGCCGGCCGTCGTTGTCGTAGTCGCCGAAGTCTGCGCCCATAGCCGACTCAGCGTATCCCTCCTCATTGTACGCCACCCCGGCGATGATGCCATGCTCTACGAAGGTGCCGTCGCTATTATTGAGAAAGAGGAAATTGGGCTGCCGGTCGTTGGCAATGAATAGGTCCGGGTCGCCATCGTCGTCGTAATCGCCAAACACCGCGGCCAGTTGTCGCCCCTCATTACTGAACAAGCCCGCCGCGCGCGTCGCATTGACAAACGCGAGGTCGCCGTCGTTGCGATAGAGCACTCCAGACTGGCCGGGGTACGCGAGGGGGCCGCAGATGGAACGCACTGCACCCGTAAAGCACTCCTTGTTCGCGTCCAAGTCGAATTCCATGTAATTGGCCACGTAGAGATCCAAGTCACCATCGCGGTCGTAGTCGGCAAAGGCCGCATGCGATCCCCAACCCGAGTCGCCGAGGCCGGTCCGGGCCGTCATATCGGCAAAGGTACCGCCATGACCCTCGTTGTGATAGAAGACGTTGGAGCCGTAGTTCGTCACGTACAGGTCGGGATTGCCATCGTTATCCACGTCGCCGACCGCAGCTCCCATACCGTACCCCGCATCGCCGGTGCGCGTCGCCTCCGTAACATCCGCGAAGGTGCCGTCGCCCTCGTTGCGGTAGTGGGCATTGCTACCAGGTGGACCGTCATAGCCCGGCAGGGCTGTGCCATTGACGATGTACAGGTCGAGGAAGCCATCGGCATCGGCGTCAAAGAACGCCGCGCCCGAGCCGATGGCCTCGGGCATGTACTTCCGGCCGCTCGCGCCGTTTACATAGCGGAAGTCAATTCCGGCGGCGCGGCTCACCTCGACGAAGTGGGGGGCGGACTGGGCGCTGACACCAACTGCCACCAATGCGATGAGTAGCAAGACCACGGTTAGTCCTGCGTTTGGCTTACCGCATCGAACTTGCGGGCCAAGGCCACGGCGCGCTGTAAGCGGGCATTGTCCGGCTCAAAGTGCAAACCCCGCTCATAGCTTGCCAGCGCTTTGGCAAATGCTTCTTGCATCATCAGGGCATTGCCGAGCGAGAGATGCGCGAGCACATACGTGGAGTCGGCGCGCAGGGCTTGACGGAACAGGGACATGGCCTCGGCCACCTGACGGCGGCGCAAGTACAGGTTGCCCAAGTTGTGGTACGAGGGCGCGAAATTGGGATTGCGATCCAGGGCCTGTAAATAGTACAGACGCGCTTCTTCGTACTGTCCGCGCTGGCCGTATAGCGCGCCTATCTTGTGGTACAGCTCGGCCTTGTCGGGCGTCCGGGCCAAGGTAGTACGCAGACCGATGAGGAGTTTTTCCTGCTTTTCCAGTTCGTTGTACAGGGCCAACTGGCGGCGGCCCTCTTCCTGCTGGCCACTGCGCAACAGGGCATTGCCGAGGCTGAAGCGGGCCCGCGCAAAGAGCGAATCGAGCGCCACAGCGCGCTGCAATTCAACGATGGCCGCGGCGTAGTCGCGGCGCTTGTACAAGGCCGTGCCGAGGCCGTGGTGGTACTTGGCCACAGTCGAATCAGCGGCTAGGGCGCGGGCGTACGCCGCTTCAGCCGCAGCGTAGTCGTTGAGCTTGAGATGGGCCTCGCCGAGGTTGTACCACGCCTCGCTGTAGTCGTCTTGCAGGGCAACGGCGCGGCCATACGCAGCAACGGCCTGCTCGTACTGGGCTTGGCGAAAGTACAGCAGCCCGAGCGCCATCTGCGCCCAAGCGTAATCCGGGGTCGAGCGCGTGACCTCCTCTAACAGGGCGAGAGCCTCGGCGTGGCGATTGAGGCGGGTTAGCACAATGGCTAGTTCAGTCCGAGCCTTGGCGTAATCAGGTTGCAGCGCGATGGCCTGTTGGTAGGCTTCTAGGGCCTCGGTCATCTTACTGTCGCGTGCATAGGCGTCGGCTAGGTTGCGATGGGCTACCGCAGAGTTCGGATCGCGTTCTACAGCGCGTTTCGCGGCTTCTATGGCGGCCGCATAGGGGCCCTGGTGCAGGCGGCTTGCGAATGCCGCATCGGTTGGGCGCGGTTGGCGGTCGTTGGGAGGTTCCTGACAGGCGACTAGGGCTAGAAGCGATAGGTAGCAGAGTAGGGACATCTTGAGGGTGTAGGATTATTTAATTTCAGCTTTTAACTGCGTTTAAGTATGTCTCTTCGCTGTCGCCGTGTCCACTTCGGTGCCCAATCTGCCGATGCCGCATGGTCGGTTTCAAGTGGATCGAAGTGTCCGTTGTCTGCACTCGACTCACGTTTTGTCCTTCCGGGTCGGTCTATTTCCTAAAGGTCTCATTCATGGGTTGTATCCGATACAATCGATCCACACACGTCTCCGTCCTCCCCGCTGTGCTCCGCCTTGGCATGGATATTGCAATCATGATGTTACGCAGCCTTGTATCGTCGGCTCCTTCGACAGGTTGCGTAACGTCAGTCAGGAATTGACACCCCTCTATCCTATCCAGTAGTTTCGTTACAACCCAAGGACAAGACTATGACCAACCCACCTCTGACCCCGGAAGAGCGCCTGTCGCGGCTCGAAGGCGTCTATGAGCATCTCGCCACAAAAGCCGACATCACCCGGCTCGAAGGCGAAATCAAGGCCGAGGGCACCCGACTCAAAGCCGACATCACCCGGCTCGAAGGCGAAGTCAAGGCCGCGATGGCCGAACTCAAAACCGAATTGCACAAGGGACTGAACCGCAACCTCTACATCACCATAGGAGCCGTTGTGGCAGTGGCGGCGCTGGTCAAATACCTGCCGTGAACAGGCCCAACCCTCCACCAGACACCCCCGACCTAACGCTCTATCCCTACACCCGCAAAATCCTCTTGTCGATACCGGCGCAAGACTCGTCAAGGCACTCAACACTTAGACGCCGACGAGTAGGCCCGCCGTGTAACATCATCCTTGCCCTACCTACCCTTGTGGAGATTCCCATGACGACCACCGATTTGATCACCGCCGACGAGTTGTTGCAGATGAAGGACGATGGCTTCCGCTATGAACTGGTCCGAGGAGAATTGGTAAAAATGAGTCCAGCCGGCCACCAACACGGCAGAATCGCGCTCAATTTGACAGGGCCGCTTTTCCAACACGTAAAGACGCATAACCTAGGTGCCGTCTATGCGGCCGAAACCGGCTTCAAACTGGCCGAAGATCCCGATGTAGTGCGGGCACCAGACGCGGCCTTCATCCGGCGCGAGCGGGTCGAAGAGGTAGGCCAAACCGAGGGCTTCTGGCCCGGTGCCCCCGACCTAGCGGCCGAAGTCGTCTCACCGGGCGATACCCACGCCGAGGTCCAAGACAAGATCGCCGATTGGCTCGACGCTGGCACCCGCTTGGTCGTGGTTGTCAATCCAAGCACCCAAACGGTCACTTTGTATTACTCGCGGAGCGACATCCGCGTACTGACCACTGATGACGTACTCGACGGCGGCGAAGTAGTGCCGAACTGGACCCTGCCGGTGCGAGATATCTTTCTTTAAATACCCCTACAACACCCCCTGATGCCCTCTGCGAACGGCCTCGCACAAACGCATGGTATGCACGGCGTCGTCCAAGTTCGACCACGGCGTCCGGTCCTCCAGAATGCAATCGACAAAGTGGACCACCTCATTGAAGCCGACCCCGCCCATTGCTTCGATCTCCTCGTCCTCTACGGTAAAAGGCTCCCTCTCTTCATAGCCCTCCACCTTCGGCCCTCGAGTCATATCCAGATAGATCGACAAATCCTCGCCGTGTACTTCGGCCCGCTGAATGCGGTAACCAACGCCGTAGTGACTCATCATGGTCCCGAAGGTGCCCGTGTCAAAACGCACCACGGCATTGTGCCGGTGGCACCCAGGCCGCTCGCCGTCTTGCACCATTCCCTGCACCTCCATCGGAATGGCCGCCTCCTCGGCGCTGCGGCCAGCCAGCCAGCGCAGCAGATCGACGTGGTGAATGGCGTCGCATATCACCGGATCGGGTGCCGCCGGTCCCAATAGAGTCACCGGCTTATTGTACGTGGCAGCGCAATGCACCGCGCCGCCAGCCGCCTGGATGCGCTGCCGCACGGCTAGCACTTGGGGAAAGTAACGCCGATTAAAAGACACCAGTGCCTTGCCCTGGCTCTGCTGAGCCGCCTGCGCCATCTGCGCGGTCTCGGCCGCGGTCATGCCCGGTGCTTTCTCCACCGAGGTGTGCAGCCCGCGCTCCAAGCAATCGAGCACAATGGGCAGCAAGTGGCCGGGCATGGTGACCACGTGTACCACGTCCGGCTGGCAGACATCGAGCATCTCCCGATAGTCGGCAAAGGCGCGTTCCGGCCCCCATTCGGCCTCATTTTTGTGCAGCCGCTCCTCGTCCAGCTCGGCAATGCCCACCAAGCGCAGGCGTGGCTCGTCGGCAATCATGCGGAAGTGCGACTGGGCGTGGCCACCGCAGCCGATGACTGCTACTTTCAAATCTGCCATGGGATTTCCTTTCCAAAGAGGTTGAGTCCAAAGCCAAAAACAATCGTCAATATACAGTGCTGAGTCTTCCTATGCTCGTTCTTCGTCGACAAATTTGACAGGGAATTGTGGGGCCAGTATAGTGTTTCATCTCGGTTCACGACATTCCAAAGGATATGCTCATGCGCGTCATTGCCGTCGGCTGCGAATACTCGGGCGTCAGCACCCTCATCGATCAGGTGCATCAATGGGGACAAAGTCGCGGAATTAGCCACCATCTCGACGATCATTTTACCATACCCGACGCCTATCACCTCAGCGACGAGGAGCAGCTAGCCATGCTGGCCATGCTGCCGGCCATCAAGGAGCGCTTCCAGCGCTTCCAAATCGTCTATCACGTGCGCTTGTTGCACCGCTACCGAGACATCTTGTTGGGCGGCTTCCACATTGAGGAAAAGGTGTACGGCCCCAAATACTACTACCCGGACATCGACATCGACATCCGCGAATACGAGCCGGACATGCCCGACGACACCATACTCGTCCATCTGTACGCGGGGCCCGAAACAATCCGCGCCCGCATGGCCGCATCCCCACACCCACACTCATTGGTCCCTGCCGAAGACGTTCCAGAAATACTAGATCGCTTCCAGCAAGAAGTGCGGGCTTCTTGGATCAGTCGCAAGTTCGCCATCGACACCACCGACCTAACGCCGGCCCAACTCCTCGAAACCTTCCTCAACCGCTCCATCCCCCACCTCAGCCCTGAAGACGCCGCCACGCGGCTCTTGGCCCCTTAGCTTCTACCCACGACTAATCACAACACGCAGAGCACGAAAATGGCAGATTCGAGAAGGGACTTTTTTAGAAGGGCGGGCAACCTCACGCTCGGCGCAGCCGCGGCGTCTATATGGGCCTCCGACAGCCTGCAAAAAGTCCACGCCGCCACTGAACGCCTCGGCCAAGCCTCTCCAGAAGCCAGTGCATTGGACGAACAATTCTGGTACAGCGTGCGCGGGGCTTTCAATTTGTCGCCCCATTTTATCAACTTCGAGAACGGATATTTCAGTCCGCAACCAGAAGCCGGGGTCGATGAGGTGTGCAAAAATGCCCGCGCCATCAACGAGATCCCCTCCTTTTACATGCGGCGCAAGCTAGTGGATGACACCCGCGAGATGCATCAATTGCTAGCGAGCTTTGCCGGGTGCTCGGACGAAGAAATCCTCCTGACGCGCAACACGACCGAATCGCTCAACATCGTCATCATGGGACTGAAGCTGCAACTCGGGGACGAGGCCCTTTGGGGAACCTATGAATACGGCAGCATGAAGGTCGCTTTTGAGCAGCGCGCCGCCCGCGAAGGCATAGTCAACAAGGTGCTCGACCTGCCCATCACCTCCATGGACAACGACGAGATCGTCGCGGCCTACAAAAAGGCCATTACACCGCGCACCAAAGTGATCCTCGTCTCCCATATCGTCTATTTAACCGGCCAAGTGCTGCCCGTGCGCGAAATCTGCGACATGGCCCACGAGCAGGGAGTGGAAGTTATCGTCGATGGTGCCCACGCCTTTGCCCATCTGGCCACTAAAATCCCCGACCTACACTGCGATTACTACGGAGCGAGTTTGCACAAGTGGATGTTGGCACCGCTGGGCACGGGCATACTGTATATTAAAAAGGAAAACATCGAGAAGGTGTGGCCGCTGTTCGGCGACGGTGGGTACGCCTCGGACTCGATTCACAAGTTCGCCCACATCGGCACGTATCCGGCTTACTTGCAACTGGCCTTGGCCGAGGCCATCCGCTTTAACCAAACCATCGGCTTGGAGCGCAAAGAAGCGCGCTTGCGCTACATCAAAAACTACTGGGTCGATCGCTTGATCGACGTGCCGAACATCGTCGTCCACACGCCCCGCGAGGCCCACCGCTCGTGCGCCATTTCCACCGTTGGCATCAAAGGGCAAGATCCCGCGGACGTTACCAACGCCCTGTACGACAAATACAAGATATTCACCGTGCCGCCGGGTTATCCCGGGGCGGTGCGCATTTGTCCGAACATATACACAATACCCTATGAGCTAGATTTGTTCGTCGCAGCAATGAAAGAACTAGCCGTCACCTAATCCCACTACCTCGCGCTACGGTCCACGCGCATCGTCCGCCTCCAACCCCCGAGCGATGTCCAAATTTTCCCTAAATCCCGGATCATCCGGAGCCAAGCACACCGCGCTGGCAAACGCCGCTGCAGCGGTCGCAAAGTCCCGGCGCATCAGGTGCAGGTTGCCGAGGCTGTTGTACGCGTTGGCGTGGGTCGAATCCGCGGCGAGTGCTTGGGCAAAAAGCTGCTGGGCCGCGTCGAATCGCTCCTCGCGCAAATAGATGTTGCCCAAGTTCACATAGGCCGCGGCAAAGGTCGAGTCGAGCTCAATAGCGCGATGGTATCTCGCCGCGGCCTTGGCGAATTGGCGACGCTGGCCGTAGAGCACGCCCAAATCGTAGTGGCGGCGCGCGTCCTCGGCCTCGCTCAACAGCGTAAATTCCAAGCTCTTGATCATCTTTTCCTCTCCTTCGAGGCGCGCAAATCGCTCCAACACCTCGCGGCCTTTTTCCCGCTCGCCTAAGCGAATATAGACCTGTCCTAAATCATAGTGAGGACGCGCCCAAAACGGGCGCAGCACAACAGCTCGCAACAAAAGATCCTCGGCCTCTTCGTAGCTCCGCTCCTCCACATACAGAGCACCCAAGCCCGCGTACGCACCCGCTTGGGTCGTATCCGTGCGAATCGCCTGGGCAAACGCCGTTTTCGCTGCCGCGCGCTCGCCGCGCTTGACGTGGACTTGGCCGAGATGGTACCACAGTTCATAGTGCGTCGAATCCACCTGCAAGGCGCGCTCGTACAGGTCAGCGGCCTCTTGGTATCCTCCCTGTCGGATGTGCAGCAGGCCCAAAGCATTGTACGCGGAAATGTACCCGGGGTCGCTTTCCAATGCTTGGCGGAGAGGCGCGTAGGCCGCCTCGTACTTTTTTTGCCGAATGTACACAGCGCCGAGCTGGTAGTACGCATCCGCATAGTCGGGCTTAAGTGCTATGGCTTTTTGGTACGCAACCTCGGCTTGGTCGAGGGCATCGGTCAAAAAATAGGCATTGGCCAGATTGTAGTGGACTTGGGGCGCGTCGGGCATCTGCGCGGCCGCTTGCTTGTACGCGGCAATGGCTGCGTGGAAACGCCCGCCTTGGGCGTGTTCAAGCCCCTGCTGGAAATACGCGCGTCCTGTCGCCGAGGGCGGCTCTGGCTCTTGGCAGCCGATGAGCAGCAGCGCTAGGCACGAGGCCTTAATCATCGCGGCTCCTCCGCGATCAACACCTGTCCAGCTAGCACTCCCTCAAATCGCTGCACCTTACCGCTGGGCCAGCGAATCTCCACTTCGTCGGCCTGCGCGCTGGTGCCGAGACCAAAAAAGACGCGCGGGTCATGGCTCGACAGATAGCTGCCGCCGCGCCGCACCTCCCGCATTTGCACCCGAGGTCCGGTACGCACGCGGATGCGAGCGCCGACGCCGTCGCGATTGCTCTCCACGCCTACCGTGCGGACGGCCAAGTAGTTGCGCTCGCCGCCCATGTCGTTGCGCAAAAGCGAGGGGCGCGCATTGATGTGGGACACCGCAATATCGAGGTCGCCGTCGTTGTCGCAATCGCCCAAGGCCATCCCTCGGCTCGACCGCACAGCACCAAGCCCGGCCGCGGCGCTGACCTCGGCAAATCCAGCAGCGCCGTCGTTTCTGAACAACTGATCGGGCTGTGCGTACGTGGTCTCGGCGAAAAGTTCTACATTGTCGTCAATGTGGCCATTAGCCACGAAGAGATCCTCATCGCCGTCGAGATCCCAGTCGAAGAAAGCCGTGCCCCAGGCCAGGTACGCCAGCGAGGGTTTGCCCAATTTGGCGTCCGTCGTCCGGTCGCGGAAAAACCCCTCGCCTTCGTTGTGGTACAAGGTATTGGTCTCCAAGTAGAAATTCGTCACAAAAAAATCAAAAGCCCCGTCGTTATCCCAATCGCCCGCAGCCACGCCCATGCCGGCTTCGGATTGGCCCTGACTATTGTAGGAAACCCCGGCGATCAAACCCACTTCCGCGAAGTGTCCACCCTCGTTTTGGTAGAGCAAATTGGGCGTGCCGTCGCCTGCGGCGAACAGGTCCAAATCGCCGTCGAGATCCCAATCGGAAAAAACCGCGCCCAGCTCCCGCGCCCGACCCACAGCAAAGCCCATTTCCGCGCCGACCTCGGCGAAGCGGCCGCCGTCGTTGCGATAGAAAGCATCCCCTTCGGGCGCATAGGTCCACGGCGCGCAATAGACCCGGATGCTATCCTGGCGAAAACAAGCGCGATCCGGGTCGGCGCGGAAGTCCAGGTAATTGGCCACATACAGGTCCAAGTCGCCGTCGAGATCCCAGTCGCCAAAGGCCGCGCCCGTGCCAAAGCCCTCGTCGCCCACGCTGGCTGTGGCCGTGGCATCGACAAAACGATCATCGCCGAGGTTGCGATAGAGGATATTCGCGCCGTAACAGGTGATGTACATATCTGCGTCACCGTCGTTGTCGTAGTCAGCGGCCACCACGCCCATGCCACACCCCGAATTCCCCACGCCAGCAGCTTGCGTCCGCTCGGCAAAACGGCCATTCCCTTCGTTGCGATAGAGCGCGGCCGGGCCCGCGACATTGACCCAATACAGGTCGAGCCAGCCGTCGTCGTCATAGTCAAAAAAGGCCACGCCCGACCCCATCGTCTCGGGCAATTGCTTCTGCCCCTCAGCCCCATTACGGTGTTCGAATTCAATGCCAGCCGCCGCGGCCACATCCACGTACCGAGGCTGGGCAGCCGCACCCCCCGTCCACAGGCCAATCAGCAGCGCAAAAACCCAGCACATCTGTCCATCATGTCCATCCATGTGTTATTTTTTTGTAACCCAAGATACCGGCTCGGCAAGCGACCTACAAGGCGGCAGAAAAATCATCCATGCGTCCAACAAGTCCCTATCTGTGGCTCGGCCTGTTGTGGCTGGTCGCCCTAATCGGAGTGGGGGTCTTTACCTTCCACTACGGAGAGGGCCTGTCCTATTTCAGCGCGAACCCGGACGCCTGTGCCAACTGCCACATCATGCGGCCCCAGTTAGATTCCTATCGCAAATCCAGCCACCACGCCGTGGCCACTTGCGTCGATTGCCATCTGCCGCGCAGTTTCTTGAGCAAGTATTTGGCCAAGGCCGAAAACGGCTGGAATCACTCTACGGCTTTTACATTCCAAAACTTCCCTGAGCCGATCTTTATTAACGAAAAGAACAGCCGAATCTTACAGCAAAACTGCCTCGCGTGTCACAGCGCCTTCGTCCACCAAATCGTCGATACCGAAGCCGTGCGCTGCGTCCATTGCCATCGCACAGTTGGTCACGGAGAGTGGGTGGGCTTGGGCGGCCCAGAGACCACCTATAACGACGAGTAGCTTATGTCTCGTAAAATTCCCTATAAAGCCATCGTCCTTTTGGCCTTAGTCGCCCTAACCAGCGCACTCGTCACCGGGCTATTAGTCAACATATACGAACGCAAGGCCGAAGCGCGGCACGGCCCGGTGCGCCTCGTCGAAGTCGGAGAGGACGATACCGACCCAGCCCATTGGGGCATCAACTGGCCGCGGCAATACGATAGCTATAAGCGCACGGCCGAGGCGACTCGCACGCGCTTCGGCGGACACGGCGGCAGCGAGGCCCTGCCCGCGCAGAAAATCGAACGCGACCCCTGGCTCCGGCGAATGTTCCTCGGGTACGCATTCTCGCTCGACTACCGCGACCGCCGCGGCCACGCCTACATGCTCTACGACCAAGAGCAAACCGAGCGACAATCCAAGCCCCAATCCGGCTCCTGCCTGCACTGCCACGCCTCCATCATGCCCCTCTACCGGCAGCTTGGCGATGGCGACGCCACCGCGGGCTTTGAGCGCTCCTACGCCTATTCCTATGGCGAGCTAAACCAGATGCTGCACGACGCCGGACACGCCCATCCCGTATCGTGCGTCGATTGCCACGACCCGGCGACCATGCAGTTGCGCATCACCCGGCCCGGGTTTATCCAAGGGATCCAAATGCTGGCCGCGTCCGACGCCCCGGTCCCGCACCTGCCGTCGCTGGAACGCTGGCGGCGTGGAAACCGCGAGCGCCCCTACGACCCCAACGCGAGCGCGAGCCGCAACGAAATGCGCTCGTTCACCTGCGGCCAGTGCCACGTCGAATACTACTGCGGCAGCGGGGCGAAACTGACTTTTCCCTGGGGCAACGGGCTTAAGGTAGAGGAAATGGAAGCGTTTTGGGACGCCATGACCCTAGACGATGGCAGCGAGTTTTACGACTACGTCCACAAAGAGACAGGCGCGAAAGTCCTCAAGGCGCAACACCCCGAATTTGAACTCTGGAGCCAAGGCATCCACGCGCGCAGCGGCGTCTCCTGTGCCGACTGCCACATGCCCTATATGCGCGACGGAGCCGCCAAAATCTCCGATCACTGGGTGCGCAGCCCTCTGCTGAACATCAACCGCGCCTGTCAGGTCTGCCACTCTTTCTCCGAGGCCGAACTAGCCGCCCGAGCCGACGCGATCCAGCAGCGCAATTTCGACCTCCTGCAACGAGCCGGTGCCGCGCTCATGGACCAACTCGATGCCATGGCCGCAGCCCGCGCGGCTGGTGCCGAAGAAGACGACCTAGCAACGGCCCTAGCCTTGCAGCGCAAAGCGCAGTGGCGGCTCGATTTCGTGGCTGCGGAAAATTCCATGGGTTTTCACGCTCCGCAGGAGGCCGCCCGCATCCTCGGCGAAGCGGCCGATTACGCCCGCCAAGGACAAATCGCTGCTATCGAGTGGTTGGTCTCTAGGCCAGAAGACAAACCCTAGTTGCGATAGCAACCATATTACCTGTTTCGATCTTACTGACCTACGGCTCCTCCCGGTACTCAGGCACACTCTCCACCTCAAACGCCGCGACGTTACGGCTCTCCCGGCTGAACTCCACTGCAATCAAGTGAATCGGCTCGCCCCGAGCGCGGTATTTGTCGGCGTACCGCCGCTCTTTCAATTGCTCCATCGCCGCGCCTTCGGGTACCAACTCCACCACTTTGAATTCGAATAGGTACACGTTGCCATTGAATAACACCGCCATGTCCAGACGACCGTGGCTGCTGCTGTCCTCCACGACGATGTCCAATCCCACCGACTCGAAGTAGGAGCAGAACACGCTGGCGCAATAGCCTTCGTAGTTGGCTATGTCATTGTTGGTATGCCACTGATAGGGAATGCTGGCGAAGAACGCCTTGAATAGACTCTCTAGGCCGACGAAGTCGTTGACCAGCAACAGGTCGTACAATCGGGCACGGTGCGCTGTGTGCTGGGATGGGTTGTCGGTCAGGTGGTTCAGTAGGCTCCGGTTCAGGCTCTGGCGCACCTCTTGGTTGGGGTAGGACAGCCGATAGTACAGCTCCCCACCGCGTGGCTCGGTGCGGCTAATGGTGAGGTAGCCGGTCTGGAACAGCAGGGCCTCGGTGGCGATGTGGTCAACGTCGAAGGCTGACAGCAAGTCGTCGCTGCCCAGCATGTTGTCCAAGCTCAACGCACCGACTCCGCGCGAGATCAGCGTCTCAACCAAGAACGTCGGCGTACCCGTCTCGAACCACCACGCGCCGAAACGACGCCTGTCGAAGAGCAGGAGAATGTCGAACGGGTTGTAAACCTTTTCCTCTCCCAGCCAGCTATAGCCGTTGTACCAGCGGCGTATCTCGTCCCGGTCCAAGCCGGGAAGTTCCGGCGCGAATACCGTGTCCAAATCCGCATCAGTGTAGCCGCAGATGGCTGAGTAGCGAGGATCTAGCGTAATGTCCTTGAGATTATTGAGGCCGGAAAAGAGGCTCACCTTGGAAAATTTGCTCACCCCGGTGAGAAACGTGAACTTGATGTGCGCGTCGCTATCCTTGATCGTCGCGTACAGGCCGCGCAGAAAGTCGCGGTTGGCGCGTGCGACCTCCGGTACATCGAGCGCGTCCAGAATCGGCTTATCGTACTCGTCAATCAGTACCGCCACCGGCTGTCCGGCTTGGTCGTACAGTGACTCCAGCAGATGGGCGAAACGCCCCGACGCCGTCGCGGACTTGACGACCACCCCGGCCCGGCGTTCGATGGCGGCCAATTGCTCTGGAAGGTTCGCTTGCAGGTAGCCCGGCTCTTTGAAATTGCCGCTGCCAAAGCTCAAGCGCACCACTGGATGGCGAACCGACCAGTCCCAGCGGTCGTGGATGTGCAGTCCCTCAAACAGCGGTTCGTTGCCCTCGAACAGTTCTTTCAATGTGTCCAGAAACAGGCTTTTGCCAAAGCGCCGCGGACGCGACAAAAAATAATGCTTACCCTCGTCCAGCATCCGACGAATGTAAGCGGTCTTATCCACGTAGTAGTAGTTCTCCTCGCGAATCTCACGAAAGGTCTGAATGCCGATGGGCAGCTTTCGTCTATCTGTGCGCTCCGCCAATATGTTCGGACCCGAATTGCTCATTTCCACTCGTCGAACGGGTTCGCCGTATTCGCCAGCGGCAGCTCGACCCGCGCGCCAGCCATATGCGAGGCGTGAGCCATCATCGCCATTTCCAGATAGAGCCGCGCATTCTCCAGTTCTACCAACTCCCACTCTGGCTCCTTGCCCTCGATCATGTCGATCATAGACCGCGCCATGCGGCGGTGCGCGTTGAGCCATTTGTGCTCGTCCGGCGGCGGCGACGAGGGCACGACCTCCCAGCGCGGGTCGTCAATCAGCCCGGGGTTAACTAGCGGGTGGTAGTAAATGTCCGGCAGGTTGACCATCGGCCCAGGCAGCGACAAAGTTCCTTCCGTACCGTGAATGTCAATGCGATAGGGATTCTCCTTCCCATCCCCCCGGTACGACTCAAAATCAGCAGCCACGCCGCCCGGAAACTCGTAGTACGCCTTGATCCCGTCCCCGGCCACCAAGCCCATCCCTTCGACGCCTTCCTTTACATCCGCCGGCGTCGCGCTGCGTCCATCCTGAGTCAGATGCGCATGGCACCACAGCGGCGCGCCAAATAACTGCCAGAGAAAGTCAAAGAAATGCGGATACAAGTCCAAAAACAGTTGATCTCCACCGTGCGCGCCGCCCATCCCATAGATCCGACACAGCCGCGGCTCGCCGATCTTCCCCGCCTTAATCTCCGGAATCGCCACCCGCTGGATCGGCGGATGCCCCCGCCACGGATGCGCCACCACCACCATCACTCCAGCCTTATTGCGCGCTGCGATCATCTGGTCAACTTGGGCAACCGAAGCCGCCACCGGCTTTTCGAGGTACACGTGCGCACCGCGCTCCACACAATTGAGCACCAACGCCAAGTGATCGCCGATCTCCCGCGACGCCACCACCGCAATATCCGGCTGCTCCTCCTCTAACATCTCCACATAATCGGCATATCCCTTAGGTGCCCCGGTCTTGGCGACAGCGGCCTGGCGTCCCTCCTCATCGGGGTCAGCCAGCGCCACAATCTCCGCGCCTTCTACCCCGACAAACGCCATGTCGAGATAGTGGCCGTAGTTGCCGCGGCCCGTGTGCCCAATTATTCCAATTTTCACGCGCTACCTCCTCTTCGCTTAGCTTTTGGACAATTCCACTGCTCGTCCAGTCTCCATAGACTCCTTCACCGCGTCCAGTACCCGCATCTGCGCGACGCTGTGCTCCGGCGTGATCCGATGCTCCCGTCCCTCGGCCAAGCACTCGCACAGGTGCTGCAACTGAAATGCAAACTGAAAGCAAGGCGGGATTTCGGCGACCTCCACCCCACTCGGCGTGCGATGTTCTATGGTCACGGCCCGATTCTCGTTATTCCACACCTGATCTAGCCGCAACATCCCGCGGTGTCCAGAAATTTCCGCGTACTGCGAACTAAACGTATTAAAACCCACGGAAATCTGCGCGGTGCGCCCCCCGGAAAAGACGAGCACAATCGACGCGGCATCATCGGTCTCCAAGCCCAACTGCTGTGCGGCAAACACCCGCTCCGGCTCCTCGCCAAATATGAACCGCGCGTGGTGAACGTTGTAGCAGGCCAAGTCGTAGATACTGCCGCCGCCTTTGGCCTTGTTGAAACGCCAATTCGACTCGGGCGTGCGCTCTTGGAGCGAGGCCCCTGAACTGGTGCAAAACGTGCTCCGCACGCCGACCAAGTCGCCGACCTCACCGGCATCGAGCATGGCCTTGGCCCGCAAGTGCATGGGGTGATGACGAAATTTAAACGCCTCGGCTACGAGGACGCGATTTTTCTTTCCGGCTTCAGCAAAGGCTGCTGCTTCGGCGGCGTTTTGGGTGAAGGGCTTTTCGCAGAGTACGGCTTTTACCCGCCCCGAATCGCAGATCTGAATCCCAGTCTCCGCGTGAAAAGCGCCCCAAGTGCAGATGATGGCAATGTCGAGCTCGGCCTCGTGGAGCATGGCGTCGAGCTCAGTATAGCGCGCTGCAACGCCAAACTCCTCGCCGTAGCGCGCTAGTTGCTCGGCGGACACGTCGCAGATGGCGACGAGTTCGGCTTCGGCGATCCGTTGGCAGGCCTTGCCGTGAGCGCGGGCGATGCCCCCCGTGCCCACGAGGCCGACGCGATAGGCCACGGTATCCTCCTCGCGGTTGGTGGTTAGTTATACCTGTGGACTTAGGTCTTTGGGCTCAAACAGCCGCGGCCGCAAGTAAATGGGCGCTCCGAGGCGCGTCACCAACACCATGCCGTCGCTGGGCCGGCAATCGAGCACCCACTCGCCAGCCTCGGTCTCAATGTACAAGTTGGCGTGAAAGGTGTTGTCCTTGATGCTGTGGACGACGAGGTGCTGCACCTCGCCTTGCAGCTTCTCCAGCATCGCTTCCAACAGATCGTACGCCAGCGGGCGCGGGAAATCCTCTTCCCGCATGGCCCCGACCAACGCCCGCGCCTCGCAGTGGCCGATGATGATGGGCAACGGCGGCACATCGTCGCCTTTGAGCACGACAGCTACCCCATCAGCACCAAAGTCGCGCACATCGACAATTTTGGCGGGAATGAGGTCAGCAGGGGGTTCTCGGCCACAGGCTGCCATTGCAAGGGCCGCCAAGGCCACGAGGAGCCGTTTCATTATATTGCTCCTTTTCGGTTTGAGTCTTTTGCACACGGCCAATTATAGGGGCTGTGGCCACGGCCTGCAAAAGTGAACGGGACGGCAGCGGCACAAAAAAATGAAAACGCACGGGAATGAATAGAATCAGTCGACTGTCTAATTAAGCAATATAGCTAACCAGAACTGACCAGTCAGTTCTGTTGACAAGGGCCGAAGCCTCGTCTATACTTGTTTGGACGACACACGCCAAAGAAAGGAATCCCGTGGACAAAGCACACACAACGAGGATCTGCTCCAGATGATAGCTCGCCAATATGCACTATACATCGGCAGCGTCTTGCTCCTCGCGCTAGGCTGTGGCGAGGAGGAGGAAGCAGCACAGGGTACCCGGCGCGGCGGTTGGGGCGGACGCGAAGCGGCAGCCATTCCGGTCAAAGGCGAGAAGGTCACTCGCGGCGACATGAGTGCCTACATTGAGACGTACTCCCGCCTCGAAGCCGAGCGCCGAGTCAGCGTATTGGCGCGCACGACCGGCTTGCTTGAAGAGCTAGCAGCCGAAGAGGGAGATCAAGTGCGCCAAGGCCAAGTGATGGTCCGCCTCAACAAGGACGAACTGCGCCTAAACTTGCGCCAAGCCGAACAGAATTTTGCCGACGCCAGCACCAACTACGACCGCATCAAGACGCTGTACGAGCGCAATATGGTCAGCCAATCCGAATACGATGCGGCCCACCTCCGATTGGACAATGCCAAGATTTCCCTCGAAGAAGCCCAGCTCAATCTCGCGTACGCGGACGTTACCGCGCCGATTGCCGGCGTCGTCACCCAGCGGTTGGTCGAAGTGGGCGACCTAGTGCGCGGCAATCAAGAAGTCTTTGTCATCGCCGACCGCGACCCGCTGTTGGTGCGCATCTTCGCGCCCGAGCAGCGCATGTACCAGTTGCACCCCGGCCAAGAGGCGACCATCGCGGTCGAGGCCCTGCCCGACACGAGCTTCCGCGGCCGCATCCGCATGATTAGTCCAGAGGTCGATCCCGCCAGCGGCACCGTCAAGGTCACCCTCGAAGTCGACAGCGGCGGCATCCTCAAACCGGGGATGTTCACCACAGTGCGCATTATTACCGAGCAGCGGCCCCAGACCTTGATCGTCCCCAAGAAGGCCCTGATCCTCGAAACCGACGAGGACGACGTCTTCCTCATCGAGGACAGCAAGGTGCGCCGGGTCGCCGTCGAGTTGGGCTTTGTCGAGGACGATCAAATCGAGATCGTCTCTGGCCTCAAAGAAGGCGACCAAGTAGTAACCGTTGGCCACGAGGGCCTGAAAGACGGTGCGGCCGTGCGGCTGGCCGGCGAGGGCCTACCGACCCCAGAAGAATTGGCCGCCTCAGAGTCCGCTGAACCCCGAGGCGGAGGCTTCGGTCCGCCCGGGGGTAGGGGCGGCTGGCAGGGAGGCGGCCTGCCCGACAGCTTGCGCCAAATCATCGCCGAGTACCGCCGCCAAGGCAAGCCTCTGCCCGACAGCTTGCGCCAAGTTCTGCGCTCAATGCGCGAACAGGGCGGCTGGCAGGGTAGAGGCGAAGGTAGGGGTAGGGGCGAAGGTAGGGGTAGAGGCCAGTGAAACTCGTCGAATTTTCCACTCGCCGTCGCGTCACAGTGGCGATGCTGATGGTGGCGATCATCGCCTTCGGCGGCGTGGGCTTTTCGCGCCTAGCCGTCAACCTCCTCCCCGACATCACCTATCCCACCATCACCGTCCGCACCGAATACGAGGGCGTGGCCCCCCTCGAAATCGAGCGCCTGATCTCCGAGCCGGTCGAGGGCTTGGTCGGCGTGGTCAGCAACGTGGTCCGCGTCTCGTCGATTTCGCGGCCGGGCATCTCCGATGTAGTCGTCGAATTCGGCTGGGGCACCAACATGGACTTTGCCTCGCTCGACATCCGCGAAAAGCTCGATATGGCCAACCTGCCGCGCGACGCCGACAAGCCCATCCTCTTGCGCTTCGACCCCTCACTCGACCCCATAATGCGCTTGGCTTTTTACGGCAATTTGAGCCTGATGGAGATGCGGCGCATCGCCGAAGAGCGGCTGCGCCCCGATCTCGAAAGTCTCGAAGGCGTAGCCGCCGTCCGAATCAACGGCGGCCTCGAAGAAGAAATCCAAGTCGAGGTCGAAGCCCAGCGCCTCGCCTACCTCGGCATCTCCATCAACCAAGTCACCAGCCGCCTCGCCGCAGAAAACGTCAACCTGACCGGCGGGATGCTCAAGGACGGCGAAGCCGAGTTCCTCGTCCGCACCCTCAACGAGTTCCAAGGCATCGACGAGATCGGCGAAATCGTCGTCGGTCAGATCGAGCGCGCGCCGATCAAGCTCAAGGACGTAGGTCGCGTCTTCCGCGGCCACCGCGAGCGCGACCTCGTCACTCGCATCAACGGCCGCGAGGGCGTCGAAGTCTCGGTCTTCAAGGAAGGCGACGCCAACACCGTCCAAGTCAGCGCCGCGGTCCAGGAGCGCTTGGACGAATTTCTCGCCGAGAATGCCACGCTGCTCCAAGACAGCGGCATGGAAGTGGTCTTCAACCAAGCAATCTTTATCCAGCAGTCCGTGGACGAGGTACTCAACACCGCCATCATCGGCGGCATCCTCGCCGTCATCGTGCTCTTCCTTTTCCTCCGCGACCTCAAAAGCACCGCCATCATCAGTCTCTCGATCCCCCTCTCAGTGGTGGCGACCTTTTTCCTGATGTTCGGCTCGGACGTAAGCCTCAATATCATGTCGCTAGGCGGGCTGGCTTTGGGAGTCGGGATGCTGGTTGACAACTCCATTGTGGTCTTGGAAAGCGTGCAGCGCTACCGCGACCAAGGGCTCAACGTCTTAGCCGCGGCCGTGCGCGGTGCCAGCGAGGTCGGCCGCGCCGTCATCGCCGCCACCACCACCACCATCTGCGTGTTTTTGCCCATCGTCTTCGTCGAGGGCGTCGCCGGCCAGCTCTTCCGCGATCAAGCCCTGACCGTCACCTATTCGCTGGTCGCCTCGCTAGTGGTCGCCTTGATGCTAATCCCCATGCTCTCGTCGTTGAGCCTCGAAAGCATGATTGCCGAGCGGGAAGAGATCGGTCCCAAACGCGGCCTCCAAGGCCCCGCGCTCCTCATTCGTCTGATCCGCACTGTAGCTCGCGGTGCCGGTCGCGTCTTCTCCACCCTGCTCTTCCCGCTGTACTGGCTCTTCGACCTCGTCTTCAACGCGCTCAACAAAGCGTATCCGCTCCTTTTGAGTTGGGCGCTGCGTCGGCGTCTGATCGTCATCGCCATCTTTATTGCGATAGGGGCCTTAGTCCTCGAACGGGCGCGCGGCCTAGGACTGGAGCTGATCCCGGAGATGAGCCAAGGCGAATTCCTCGTCGATTTGGAATGGCGCGCTGGCACTCCGCTGGAGCAGACCGCCACCCAAGTTGCCGCCATTGACCGGCAGGTGCGCGGTCTCAATGGCATCGCCTCGGTCTTTTCCCTCGTCGGCAGCAGCGCCCAAGCCGGTGGCACGGCCGCGGACAAAAAGGAGCACACCGCCCACCTCCACGTGCGGCTCGCGCCGGAGGTCAGCGAAGAGGCGGCCATCGAAGCAGTGCGCGATCTTCTCGGGAATATCCCCGAACTAAAATTCAAATTCTCGCGGCCTGCGTACTTTTCCTTCCGCACTCCGGTAGAGGTGGAAATCCGCGGCTACAGCCTGAGCACCCTCGATCTGTTGGCCGACGAAGCGGTTGAGCGCATGCACACCATTCCCGGACTGACCGATATCCGCTCGAGTACGGCCGGCGGCCAACCCGAAGTCCAGATCTTCTTCGACCGCCGGCGCGTCGCCGAGCTAGGCACCACCGTGCAGAATATCGGCGAACTGTTGCGCAACAAGCTGCAAGGCGATGTCGCCACCGAACTAGCGCGCCGCGACCGCAAGGTCGATATCCGAGTCCGCGCGCTCGACGAGGAACGCCAGACCGTCGCCGACCTCAGGCAGATGGTCGTCAGCCCGGCCTCCTATCCCGTGCCGGTCGCACTCGAATCGGTCGCCGATGTGCGGGCCGTGGATGGCCCCGCCGAGATCCGCCGCCTCGACCAAGAGCGCGTCGCCGTTATCTCGGCCAACCTCGACGGGCGCGATCTGGGCGGCGTAGCAGAGGAGATCGAAACCACCCTCGCCGACTTGCCCCTACCCGAGGGCTTCACCGTGTCTATCGGCGGCCAGAACGAGGAAATGGTCCGCTCCTTCGACAGCATGAAATTCGCCCTGCTGTTGGCCGTATTCTTGGTCTATTTGGTGATGGCCTCGCAATTTGAATCGCTTTTGCACCCGCTGGTCATCATGTTCACCATTCCCTTGGGGCTAATCGGCAGCGCCCTCGGCCTGCTCGCGACGGGCACCACCATCAGCGTAGTGGTGCTCATTGGCCTGATCATGCTCGCCGGCATTGTCGTCAACAATGCCATAGTCCTCGTCGATTATATCAACCGTCTGCGCCGCGATGAGGGGATGGAAAAATTCGCCGCAGTGCTGCGCGCTGGCGAGGTGCGCTTTCGGCCCATTTTGATGACGACCTCGACCACCGCTCTCGGGCTATTGCCCATGGCCTTGGGGCTAGGTGAAGGAGCCGAGATCCGCACGCCCATGGCCATTACCGTCATCGGCGGGCTTTTGGTATCCACCCTGCTGACTCTGGTGCTCATTCCCGTGGTTTATACCCTGATGGATCGCAGCGCTTAGGAGATTGGTTATGAACCTGTCGGAATTTTCGCTCAAACGGCCCGTGACCACCCTGATGCTTACCATCTGCGCCTTAGTGGTAGGTGTGGTCGCCTTAGATCGCTTGCCCATAGAGCAGATACCGCACATTTCCTCTTCCGGGATCACCGCCAGCGTCCAATACAACAACTCCTCCCCCGAAGAAATTGAGCGCCTGGTGATCCTGCCGCTGGAGCAGACGCTGGGTACGCTCAACAACATCGACCGCATTAGTTCGAGTTCGGGACGCAATCGAGGCGATGTGCGCGTTGACTTCAAATCCGGCACTGACATGGACTTGGCCAACATGGAGATGCGCGAAAAACTCGACCAAGCCCGCGCCCTCCTGCCCCCGGATGTCGATCGCGTCAGCCTGCGCCGCTGGCAGTCCGACCAGCGCGCCATTATAGACGCCAATCTGGCTTGGCGCGGCGACGGCGACCGCCTACTCGACCTAATCCAGAAAGTCATTGAGCCACGGCTGTTGCGGCTCAACGGCGTCGTCAACGTGGTCATCGACGACTTTGAGGAAAAACAGCTCATCGTCGAGCTGGACCAAGAGCGCTTGCAGACCCACAACATCTCGCTGGGTTCGCTCGGCTGGCAGCTCAATGAGAACAACACCAATATCTCGCTGGGCCGGGTCATGGACGGCGGCCAGCGCTACATGGCCCGCGCCATCGGCGAGTTCACCCGCGCCGAGGACATTGCCTCCATGCCGCTCATGGGCGGTCAGTTCCGCCTCAGCGACATCGGCGAGATCAACTACGGCTACCCCGAAAAGCGCCGCTACGAGCGGCTCAACGGCACCGATGCGCTGGAGCTAGAAATTTTCAAAGCCTCCACCGCCAATGTCATCGATGTCGGCGAGGCCGTCGTCGCTGAGTTGCAGGAAATTGAGGACGAATACGATGGCGAACTCGGAGTCTTCATCGACCGCAATCGCGCCGAGTCCGTGCTCAAAGAAGCCGGTACGCTTGTCAACTCAGCGCTGCTCGGCGCGTTTTTGGCGATGATTATCATCTTCGTCTTCCTGCGCAACATCCGCTCGACCATCGTCATCGCCCTTGCCATCCCCACCTCGGCGCTGTGCGTCTTTATCGGCATGTACGTCGCCCGCGAGGTCTTTGCATCGACCATCACCCTCAACATGGTCTCGATGATGGGGCTGATGCTGGCGGTGGGGATGTTGGTCGATCCAGCGGTGGTGGTACTGGAGAGCATCTTCCGCCGCCGCCAAGAAGATGGCCTCGACGCCGACGAGGCCGCCCACGTCGGTAGCCGCGAGGTCGGCATGGCGGTGCTAGCCTCGGCACTGACGACGATCTGCGTCTTCGTGCCCTTCTTCTTCCTCTCCGATGGCCGAGCGGCCATGTGGATGAAGGACGCCGGAATTGCGATCTGCCTCGCCGTGATGGTGTCGATGATCGTCTCGTTGTCGCTGATCCCGCTGGTGTCCTCGCGGCTTTTGCGCGCCGGAGTCGAGCGCTTCGATCGCTGGCTCAAGCTGCTGGTCGTCGCAATCGTGGTCGGCATTGCCTACTGGCAAGTCAGCGACCTTGGCTGGAGCGGCTTGCAGGCTTGGTGGGTCCGCTGGTCCGGGCTGATTGCTACCTCCATCGGCGGGATGCAGTGGCAGACCATTCTCGGCTGCGCGCTCGCTGCGCTGGCCGGGGCCGCGCTCGGCTGGTACTGCTCCCGCCACGGCCTGCGCTCCTCGTACGGTCGCTTGCTCAACTGGACGCTCGACCACCGCTGGGTCGCCCTGTTGGCCACGGCAGCACTGACCTATACCGCCTATTACCTATACGACCAGATCGAGCAGCGCGGCACCCCTTGGACCCCGGAGCGCCGGGTGGATATGTCGGTGGTCATTGATCGCAGCTACAGCCTCGAAGAGATCCGCGAGCACTTCTATCAGATCGAAGAGATCCTGCTAGCGAAAAAGGATTCGCTCGACATGCAATCGCTCATGACGAGGTTCAGCCAGCGCCGAGGCAGCATTCGCGCCTATCTCGTCGATGCCGACGAGGGCCGGCTCTCGACCATGGAGGCTGGCAACGCAATCAAGCAGCTACTGCCAGAAAAGGTCGGGTACACGTACAAAATGGGCCGCTCGCGCAGTTGGACCGGCAACCAACTCGGCGTCGAAGTCCAGCTCCACGGCCGCGACCCAGAAGTCCTAGCCGTGCTGATGGAGGACGTCAAAGCCGGTCTCGAACAACTACCTGGAGTCCAAGACGTCGATAGCAGCCTCGAAGACGGCGAAGATGAAGTCCGCGTCGAGATCAACCGCGCTCAGGCGCTCGGCTATGGGCTGTCGCCGCGCGAGGTCGCCCAGGGCATCTCTTCAGCCTTGGGCACCCGCCGCACCAGCGGCTTCAAAAGCGACGACCGCGAAATCGACATCGTCATGCAACTCAACGAGGGCGACCGCGCCACCCTCGAACAACTCAAAAACAGCCGCTACGAGACCCGCGACGGCAACTCGGTCCAACTCGCGTCGTTGGCCGACTTCCAGCTTGGCCGCGGCCCGCGCGATCTCAGGCGCGAGAATCGGATGCTCAACGTCACCGTCTTCGCCAACACCGAAGACCGCAACGCGGCTCGAGCGCTAATGGGACCGATCACCCAGATGATGGAAGGGATGCAGCTACCCCTTGGCTACACTTGGGATTTAGGCCGGGCGGCGCGCTGGGAGCGGGAAGAGACCAGCGACAACAACTTCACTATCATTTTTGCCATCCTGCTGATCTACCTCATCATGGCCTCGCTCTTCGAGTCCTTGATCCATCCCTTCACCATCATCTTCGCCATTCCCTTCTCCGTGATCGGCGCGGTCTTGGGGATATATGTCCTCGACGTGCCTTTTGACAGCAACGTCGCCTTGGGGCTTTTGATCCTCTTCGGCATCGTCGTCAACAACGGCATCGTGCTGATCGCCCATATAAATCATCTGCGGGCGAGCGGGCTGTCGCGGCGCGAGGCAATCTGCCTCGGCGGCCAGCACCGGCTCCGGCCCATCCTGATGACTGCCTTTACCACCATCCTCAACCTGATGCCGATCGTGCTGCCGATGGTCTATGGCACGTCCGAGGGCTTTGCCCGCCGCTGGGGGCCAGTGGGGTTGGTCGTCGCCAGCGGCTTGGCCACCTCGACGGTGCTGACCCTAATGCTAGCCCCGACGCTCTATTCGCTCTTGGACGATCTGGCGCTGTGGTGCAAGCGGGTAATGCGCGCGTCGCATAGCACGGTCAACGCGACCGACGCAACTAGTGTCGCGCAATAAGGGGCAAGCATGACGGAGCTTGAACGCAGCTCGGCAGAACACGCAGCGCCGCCTTTTCGCGCCACCGTGCCAGCGCAGATTCGGCGCGAACTAGCCGAGGTAGTAGGTCCCGACGAAGAGTTCCGCCTGGCGGTAACCACGGACATTAAGCTCGACGGCCAGTACGGCGAGGCGTGGCTCATGGCCACCGACGACCTGCTGGTGGCCTTCAGCCCCGACAGCGGTGGACCGCCCGACATGGTCTGTTTGCCCTTGGCCGAGATAAGCGGGGTGGAAGTGCGCGAGGATTGGGGGACCGCGGCCCTCAAAGTCCGCACCGAGGAGCAGGGCGCGACCATGGCCGTATTTTCCAAGAGCTTGGTGCCAGCCCTGTCTGAACTGCCCAATCAAGTCGAGCGCCTAGTCCGCCAAGCCCGCTCGACAGAATCCAATGGTCAATTACTCCACGGACGGTTGGCCGGAGCGCGGGCCGGGCGCAAGCGCTGCGACCGCTGCGGCCAGGTCATCCCGCGCCACTACGGCGTATGCCCGGCCTGTCTGGAAAAGGGCAAGCTGCTGTTCCGGCTGTTGAGCTATGCCAAGCCGCATTGGCGGCTCATTACCCTGAGCCTGTTGCTCATGGTGGCGGCCACGACCATTGGCCTAGGCCAGCCGCTGCTGATGATCGTTCTCATCGACGATGTCTTGAATGTCGGTGCCCCTTCTTCTACGGACGTTGAGGGGCGCTTTGATCTGCTGGCTCTTTTGCCGGTGTCCAAGGACGATCCCGTCGCGGCGCTGACCTATCTGGTGGGCTTGTTGATCTTGATGAACGTAGTCGTCAGCGGCTTGTCGGGTCTGCGCAGCTATATCATGGCCCGCATTGGCCAGCGCGTCACCTACGGTCTGCGCAACGAGGTGTACACCCACCTCCACGCGCTGTCGCTTAGTTATTACACCAAAAACGAGACTGGGCGCATTATGGCCAGCGTTACCCAAGACGTGGGCCGCTTGCAGGATTTTATCAGCGACGGCCTGCAAGAAGCCATCCGCGACGTGCTCACCTTGGTCATCATTTGCATCATCCTCTTCGGGCTCAATCCCGAGCTGGCAGCCCTCGTGCTGCTGCCGACGCCTCTGTTGGTGTGGGCGACGATGCGCTTTGGTCGCAAGCTACACGCCATCTACCGGCCGCTATGGCGTCGCTGGGCGGCTCTTAGCGCCCTGCTCGCCGATACCATCCCAGGAGTGCGCGTAGTCAAGGCATTTGCCCAAGAACGGCGGGAAGTGGGCAAATTCAAGGGCCGCAGCCTAGACCTGCTGCAGGGCGAATTGCGGGTGGCGTGGATGCGCAGTCTATTCGGCCCGGTCATGGCCTTTATAACCTCCATCGGCACCATTGTCATCTGGTGGGTCGGCGGCCGCGATATTTTGGCCGGAGAGTTGACGTTGGGAGCTTTTGTCGCCTTCACCAGTTACATGTATCGCTTCTACGGACCAGTGGAGAGCCTATGCCGCCTCAACCACCGCTTCCAGCGCGCCGCCACCTCGGCCGAGCGCGTTTTTGACGTGCTCGATACGCACCCAGAGGTAATCGACCAGCCCGAGGCAATGATCATGCCGCCCATTGAGGGTCGGGTCGAATTCCGCGGCGTCCACTTCGGCTATGAGGAAGACAAACCAGTCATTGAGGATTTGAACTTCACCGTCGAGCCGGGCGAGATGATCGGCTTGGCCGGGCACAGCGGCGCGGGCAAGAGCACCTTGATCAACCTCATCTGCCGCTTCTACGAGCCCCAGGAAGGAGCCATCCTCATCGACGGCCACGACACCCGCCAAGTGAACCTCCAATCGCTGCGCGAGCAAATCGGCGTGGTCTTGCAAGATCCCTTCCTCTTCAACGGCACAGTGGCCGACAACATTGCCTACGGCCATCCCGAATCTTCCCTCGAACAAATCGTGGCCGCGGCCAAGGCCGCCAATGCGCACGACTTCATCATGAACATGCCCGACGGGTACGACACCATGGTCGGCGAGCGCGGCATCCGCGTATCCGGGGGCGAGCGGCAGCGGCTGTCCATTGCGCGGGCCATTTTGCGCGACCCGCGCATCCTCATCCTCGACGAAGCTACCTCCAACGTCGATACCCAAACCGAAGCGCAGATTCAGGAGGCGTTGGAGCGGCTGGTCCAAGGGCGCACTACCTTTGCCATTGCCCATCGCTTATCGACCCTCAAAAACGCCCACCGCCTGCTCATCCTCGACAAGGGCAAACTCGCCGAGATCGGCACCCACGACGAATTGATCGCGCAAGACGGCATCTACGCCAACCTGTGCCGCATGCAAACCGAAATGTCCAAACTAAGAGCTTGGTAACGCCATGCAGCAGCGTCATAAGTTAGCCGCTGAAGTGACCTATCTCGACCCGGATAAAGCGCGGTTTTTCATCGATGCTTTCGAGGATTTGAACCTAGAGTTGGCCGGGGATCAGACCTATTCCAGAGTCCGGGTCAAACGGGCTTTTCCCCTCACTCGCGACGACTGCTTTATCGTCGTCCAAGACCGCAAAGGCAAGGAGATCGGCTCGCTGGCCCGACTCGACGCGCTAGATCGGGACAGCCGCCAAGCCGTGGAAGACGAATTGGAGCGGGCCTATTTTACCCCGCGCATCCAGCGCATCGCCAAGGTGACAACGGCCAACCGAGTGCCGCGCTGGGAGGTAGAGACCGATCGGGGACCCCGCGCCTTTGAAATCTATTCCAGCCGCCGCGACGTGCGCCTTTTGGGCGACGGACGGATCCTGGTGCAAGACGCCGACGGCAACCGCTACGAGATTCCCGATTACCGGCGTCTAGATCCGGCTAGCCAAGCCTTGGTCGAGGAAATGCTGTGAGAGGCTATAGACGATAGTGAAACCGGCTCGCTAATTTAACTAACGTTAGGTACCGTCAGAGCCAGCACCTGTCATGCTGAGCGAAGCGAAGCATCTCCTACCAAAGAAGCCCGTGCGCAACACCCGTATCACCACCCAGCGAAAGGAACCCCCATGCGCCAAGGAATATTCAAGCTGTCAATGACCCTAGGCCGGAGCCCGCGCGAGCAACCCGAGCGAGTGAAGATCTGCCGGGAAATGGGCGTCACCGGCTGCGTAACATCGCCTCCCCTCGAAGAAATAGGCCGCGATCAGTACGCCGCGGCCATGCGCCAACAGCAGGAAGAATGGGCCGAGGTTGGGTTTTCGATCCCCGTGTACGAGACCATGACGCCCACCCGCTCCCAACACATCCGTCGAGGCACCCCGGGCCGCGATGAAGAACTGTTGGACTTTATCGCCGCAGTAGAGGCCATGGGCCAAGTCGGCATTCCCGTGCTGTGCTACAACCTCGGCGCAGGCGGCTCCCGCACCGATTGGGTGCCCACGCGCGGCGGTGCCATTTCCTCGCAATTCGACTATGCAGAGTCGCACCAAGAACCCCCTTTGGCGGAGCCCCAAACCGAGGAAGAACTCTGGGACAACCTGACTTGGCTGCTCGAACGCATTATTCCCGTCGCCGAAAAGGCCAATGTCCGCATGGGCTATCACCCCAACGATCCGCCGATTTCGCCCTATCGGAGGTCCGCCCAAATCATGGTCAGCGCCGACGCGTACCGCCGCCTGATCAACATCGCGCCGAGTCCCAGCAACGGCGTCACGTTCTGCCAGGGCAACTTCAAGGCCATGGGCGAGGATATCTACTCGGTGGCGCGGGAATTCACCGAGCAAGGCAAGGTTCACTTTATCCACTACCGCGACGTCGAAGGCACGGCGGGAA
This sequence comes from Candidatus Latescibacterota bacterium, assembly GCA_965203175.1. Classification (GTDB taxonomy): domain Bacteria; phylum Latescibacterota; class UBA2968; order UBA8231; family UBA8231. Next base: position 6,577,872 of record OZ241867.1, read on the forward strand.
CGCGGTTTACGGAAACTTTTCACGACGATGGCCCGACGGATATGGCGCGGATGCTAGAGATCTACTCCCGCGCTGGCTTCGTCGGACCCATCCGCCCCGACCACGCGCCGACGATGGGGTCTGAGGATGCGGAGACGACCCGTGGCTACGGCATGCTGGGGAAAATCTTCGCCTTCGGCTACATGATCGGCATGATGCAGGCGCAAAATCTGGCCTACGAATGAGGAGAAGCCAAGGATGAAAATCGACGATATCGACGTCTATTGTATCGAACCAGAAATTTTGCCAGAGGTACCCGACTACCCACCATTCCTGTCGGCACTACACCAGCGCGTAGTTTTCAAAGTCAGCCTCGACAACGGGATCGTCGGCTACGGCGAGTACCGCTGCTACGCGCCCGACAAGTCGGCTGTCGAGCCGCTGATCGGACGCAATCCCTTTGATTTCATCAACCACGATCTCAACATCGGCCTCAGCCAGTGGTGCCTGGGACTGTCGGCAGCGCTCTACGACGCCATGGGCAAGTACCTCGAAATCCCCGCCTACAAGCTAATGGGGACGAAAGTGCGGGACCGAGTGGCAGTCGCTGCGTGGACGCGACCCTCACCCCCGGACGTGCTGAGCCGGGAGGTACGGCGCGCCGTTGACCAAGGCTACATGCTGTTCAAAATGCACACCTGCCACCACTACGATGTATTTGAGCAAAACGAGGCCGTGGAGCAAACCGCCCCCGATCGCTTTCGCATTCAGTACGACTTCAACCACAACCGCTCCCTCGGCGTGGTCCTGCCGATCCTCAAGCGGCTAGAGAAGTCGTGGGTGGTGGGCTGCGTGGAAGACCCCTTGGTCCTATCCGACATCGACGGTTGGCGGCGACTGCGGGAGAAGACGGACCTCCCGCTCTACATGCACGTGCCGCCGCTCGGCGGTATGCAGGAGATGCTGCACGGGCTCGCCGACGGTTATATCATCGGTGAGTACTGCGGCGGTTTCGGCGACGCCCTGCATCGCGGCTTTGCCTACTCAAAGGCAAACATTCCCTCGGTCATTCAACTCACGGGCGGAACTTTGGTCACCGCCTTCGCCCTGCACTTGGGAGCAGTCCTGCCAAAGGTTGCCCATACCATCACGCTCGACGACAACTACGTCGAGGATCTGGCGGCGACTCGCATTCCCGTCATCGAAGGGTGTTCTCCGGTGCCAGAAGGGCCGGGTCTGGGCGTGGATGTGCGAGAGGAAGAGCTCGAGCGCTTGGCCAATAGGCCGCCGAGAGAAACGCCGAGAGTCCTCGGAGTCACGACTCTGCCCGGAGGCGGCACCCTGTACTCAATAGGCTTCCCGAACCTAGAATCCCTAATGGGGTACCAAGAGGGAACGATTCGCGGCCATCGCTTCGAACTACGCCAAGACGACGGCTCAGAAGAATTCGCTCGCCTCTACGAACGCGCACAACGCGAAGGGTCGATCCTCGAGGCTGAATGAGAAAAGTCTCCGCCGAGTACCCCGTGCTGAAGTCGGCGAGACTGCTGCTGCGTCCCTTTGCACTGGCTGACTGTGCCGAGGTCAACCGCTTAGTCGGCGACGAAGCGGTAGCCTCC